>CAWESO010000009.1:0-297085 GCA_963811775.1 uncultured Acidimicrobiales bacterium
TCGGCCCGGGAATCCTGGAGGCTCCTTCCCTTGAGAGGATGGAGCAATGCCAAGGAGATCCCCCTACCCCCCAGAGGTGCGTGAGCGGGCCGTCAAGATGTTCGTCGAGCACCGCCACGAATACCCCTCGGAGTGGGCCGCCATGACGTCGGTGGCCACCAAGCTCGGCATGACGGCCGAGACGCTTCGGTCCTGGGTCCGCCGGGCGCAGGTCGACGACGGTCGACGGCCCGGGCTCACGACCGATGAGCGCCAGAAGATGAAGGAGCTCGAGCGGGAGGTTAAAGAGCTCCGCCGAGCCAACGAAATTCTCAAGGCGGCGTCGGTTTTCTTCGCGACCGAGCTCGACGGTCAACCGAAGAGGTAGTGCGCTTCATCGACACCCATCGGGACCGCATCAGCTCCGACGGGCTGCTGTGGGGAGTCGAGCCGATCTGCAAGGTGTTGCAGTTCGCTCCCGCCACCTACTACGCGGCCAAGGCCCGCCCCATCTGCGCCCGGCGCCGGCGCGACGAGGCCCTGAAGCCCGAGATCGACAGGGTGCACGCCGAGAACCGCCGCGTGTACGGGGCGGACAAGGTCTGGACCCAGCTCAATCGGGAGGGCACCCCGGTGGCCCGCTGCACCGTTGAGCGCCTCATGGGCGATCTGGGGCTCGTCGGCGTGCGTCGTGGAAGGCAATGGAGACGCACCACCATCGGCGACGAGACACAAGATCGTCCGGCCGACCTCGTGGAGCGAAAGTTCGTCGCCGATGGCCCGAACCGACTCTGGGTGGCGGACCTGACCTACGTGAAGACGCATGTCGGCTTCGTCTACGTGGCCTTCGTGCTCGACGTCTTCAGCCGCTTCGTCGTCGGCTGGCAGGTCTCGACGTCGCTGCGATCCGACCTCGCTCTCGACGCCCTGGAAATGGCCATCCACGCACGCCGAGCAGCGGGTCTCGACGGCCTCGTTCATCACTCGGACAGGGGCGTTCAATATCTCAGCATCCGCTACACCGAGCGCCTCGGCGAGGTCGGAGTGGTCAACAGCGTGGGCAGCCGCGGTGACTCCTACGACAATGCGATGGCCGAATCCTTCAACGGGCTCTACAAGGCCGAGCTGATCTTCCACGAAGGCCCGTGGAAGGGGGTCGAGGACGTCGAGTGGGCGACGCTCGCCTACGTCGACTGGTTCAACCACCGCCGCATCCACAACGAGATCGGCAAGATCCCGCCGGCAGAGTTCGAGGCCATCTACTACCGTCAGAACGCCGCATGAGAAGCAGTGCCTTCACAGACAACTGAGTCTCTAGGAAACCCGGGCCGATTCATGACAGGTTCCGGTTCGGGAAACCCAAGCGACTTCGATTCCTGCTTGGCCGCCGAGCAACAGACTGCCCAGAGTGTTCTCGGTGATGAGAACGCTGCAAAGCGGACGGTGAAGGCAGACGTGACCAAGCAAATCAGGAGCGTCCGGCAGATCGAAACTGCGATCACAACTTTCATGCAACAGCTCGACGGCATCACTTGGCCGTCCTCCGTCCCACCCGTGGAGTCAGACGTGACGCAAGCTTTGGGCGACGAGAGGAGTACGTATGTGCAGGTTGCGGCTGACCTTGCCAGCGGCAAATCCTTCTCCACCGATAGTCAGACGATAACCACGGCCACGTCGGCAGTGGCCATCCAGCTGACCAGTATGGCCTCAGCCCTGGGTATTCCTCCTCTGTCGTCGACTACACCCAGCTAGGTTGGATTCGGACGGGGCATCCGGCAATGCGCAGCTCTCAATGGGTCAGGGCCTGATTCTGGATTGCACTGGCCTCAGTCCTCGCTCGGGTGCTCCAACACCAAGGACCACATCCCCTTGCCGCTGACCTTGCCCTAGCCGTTCATCCCTGAAGGAGCCGAAGGTCGCTCGATCATCGCCGGAGGGAGTGCAGGGTCATACCGCTGGGCCGATGACTTCGAGACTCCGGTGATAGGGGCGATGGGTCTGTAGCTGAACCCTTCGTGCCGCAGCAAGCTACAGGCGCTGACGCTGTGTGCCGACTCCATTTCCGCACCCGGCGCCAAGGTCTTTGCCATGAACCCGTGGTGAAGGGCGCGGAGACGAAAGGTAAGGAATGGTTTGATGAGTTGGCACCAGGTGTCCCATGACAGAGCACAGATGTCCCAGGGAAACTGACATCGGACGAGGGGAGTGTCCTATGTCTCGCCTCAGTGAAGGACAGAAGCTGGCCCAAGGGAGCGGCGAATCCCTAGGGGTCGGATGAACTCTGATGTCGGGCAGCCTCGTCCGGCCCGTCGCCGTAACCTCGTCGATGCCTAATGCGTGAAGGGGACCATCCGGCCCGACTCCCGAAGGGCTTCGTGGTAGTCAGCTCGGGCAGTGTCCAGCGCCATCCTCAGTGCCTTCGCTTGTGCCCGAAGGTCAGGAGTGATTGTGGCTCCGCTCTCAAAGAGGTCCCCCGCGAACGCCGTGAAGGCCATCTCGGCCTCCTCGAATCGGCGCAACGCCACGATGGTCGGGTCCATTTCCATCCCGAACCTCCTCGCCTCGTCTAAACCTCAAGCCTGCCACGGTCAAGGCTGCTCGACACGAGATTTTGGACGTGGCGACCGTCAGAAAGCCGATCATCCTCTCAAAGCCCCATGCGAGGGCAGCGGGGAAGGCCACGAAGCACACCGGAATCGCCAGGCCCATCAAAAGGCCAGTCAACAGTTGCACGGCGACGGCCAACCGGGAGCGGGGCTTCGGCTGGTCGTCCCAGAACCCCCGAGCCTCCCAGGAAGGCCCATCGAATAGGTCAATGTGCTGCACTCCCGGATGGGTCTGCGCCACAGAGCAAGTCTACGACGGCAACTACCCAGCCTGGGCTTGTTCTTGCGCGCACACATCCCAATAAGCCCAGGACACCGTCCGCCGGTTCCGCATCGCTGCACTCGGCCAACGAGGGTGAGTTCCTTGGAGCAGAATGCACCTTGGGCCCCCCGAAGACTGAGAAGGGGCGGAGAACCGTCCAGATTCCAGCCAACGTATCACCCCATTGGACGATCATCTGACGCGATTCGGCGGTCGCGGACCCGATGGATGGCTCTTTCCCGGACATAGCGGCTCCGTGATCACTCCACGAACACTCGACCGACAGTGGGTGCGAGCGCGAGCCAGGGAAGCCATCGGCGAGACCGGACCTTCGCTTTCATGACATCAGGCATCGCGGGCTGACGATGGTGGCTATGACCGGAGTCACGCTGGCTGAGATCATGGCCGCCGGCGGACACGGAAGTTCGGCAGCAGCTCTGAGGTACCAGCACACTTCGCATGACCGGAGGACCGCCATTACTGAAGCGCTCACCGCCATGTCTGAGGGTCGCTTCGAACCTGTCTCGCCAACGAAGGGACACGCGGGGGCACGACGGCCATAGATGCCGCGTCGGGCGGGGTCTCACCGGAGCATGCACGCTCGACAGACCGCACCAGCCGCCATCGACACCACAGGCGTAAATCCGCTGGTCAGCAACCAGATTCGGAGCCTCAGCCCCCGGCACAGTCGACTCAGGACAGGGCTGAAGGACGCGTCAGAAACGGACGAATGCGAGCGCGAGCAGTCCCAACCGACTTCAATCCGAACCGCGCGCCCCTGGTCGATGGGCCGGTGATCAGTGTGAGCTCCCCAACGGGCCACCGCTGATGCGAGCCAAACGGGGCTCCGCCATCCACGCCGGTACTCCTCAGAGTATAGTCGATCGTTTATCTGATAGACAATCGGTTATACTCTGCAACATGGCACCACATCTCCTGCAGAGCCCGACCGTCGCCGGCAGCCTCATACTCGCGGCTCGACTCAAGGCGGGACTCACGCAGCGGCAACTGGCCGACAGACTCGGTGTCACCCAGCCCGTCGTGGCTGCCTACGAATCGGGTCGCCGGCAGCCGACCATTCCAAGTTTGATGCGAATCGTGTCGGGTGCCGGCTTCGATCTCCGCCTGAGCCTCGCCCCTCACGAGGACCATGACGAGGTTCTCGAGTCCCTTGAGAGGCAACGACCACGCGAAGAGCAAGAGCGCTGGCACGCCTCTCAGCGTGACATCGTGCACGCCGCTAGGCAGCGCCTCGATGAATCGTGACCAATCCAGAGGATCCGGAGGATCTTGACGCCGCAACGATCATCGGCACTCTCAATCGGCACGGAGTTCACTACGTCGTGATTGGCGCCCTCGCTGCTCAGCTGCAGGGTGCACCGATTCCGCGCACACGGGATATCGACATCACCCCGGCATCCGATGATGACAATCTGCAGCGATTGTCAGCGGCTCTGCACGAACTGAACGCCCGGATCAGGACCGCAGACGTCCCGGAGGGTTTGCCCTTCGATCATGACGGGGCGTCCCTGTCACGTGCTCGAATCTGGAATCTGACCACACCCTTCGGTGAGTTCGATCTCTCATTTGTCCCGAGCGGAACAGAGGGTTACAACGATCTAGCTCGTCACGCGCACCTGCTATCTAGCTCGTCACGCGCACCTGCTTGAGTCGTACGGCCAGCTCGTTCCCGTTGCAGATCTCGACGATGTCATCAGGTCCAAGGAAGCAGCCGGAAGACCAAAGGACATCCTTCACCTTCCGATACTGCTGCAGACCAGTCAGCGCCTCCGTAATCACCGGAAGCGGGGAAGAGACACCGAGCGCGAAATCGGTCCTGACATCGGATTCTGAGCCAGAGAAGACCGCCAAACGGGGTCAACCTCAACGAGCAGTCCCAATCGACTTCAATCCGAACCGCGCTCCCCTCGTCGAGGGCTCCTCGACGAAGAAGTGCGATGACGTCATGGGTGGGGAACCGGTCAGGCGCGCTGCCCGTGGTACCGGTCTATTTCCTTCAACGCAATGGACAGGGCGACTCATTTCAAGGTCCCCGGATATGGCGAAGCTTCACCTGCCACAAGGGCCGGTCGGCTCCTACATCGCGGCCGTCATTGACCACGGGAGGGTCTGCTGGGCGGCTGTGCAGTTTTGGGTGCCCTTGGATTAGCCGCCGATTTGGACCGCCGCCTTCATGTCCCTGCTGCTGTCTTTTGGGTTGTGGCGATTGGCCTCCTGGCGCTCGCTCAGTACCGAGCATTCCGCGATATGCGTCAGCAGCCTGACGACCGTAACGGCGCCTTGATTGATGCAAGGAATGAACTAGAGAAACTTAAGGCGATTGCTGAACCTGATCTCCACTTCGTTGGTCTAAAGACTTTTCGCTAATACCTTGACGTAACTACGCCATTGTGACATACTGGTCGTGTGTCCGGTTCACGCGGCGCGCCGAAGCAGAGTGTCGGAAACGGGCGGGTCCGCCCCCGGCGTGACTTCGAGGCGCTCAAGAAGCGGCGCCTACGGGCGGCCGACATGTTCCGTCGAGGCAAGAGCCAAGCAGAAGTGGCCCAGGCTCTCGACGTCTCGGCCCAGAGTGCATCGCAGTGGTACCAGTTGTGGTCCAACGGGGGCCGAGACGCTCTTGTCGGCGCCGGACGAGCCGGTCGTCTTCCCCGTCTGTCGGATGATCAGCTGGCGGAGGTGGTGGCCGAGTTACAGCGAGGACCACGCGCCAATGGGTTCGCCACCGATCTGTGGACTCTGTCTCGCGTCTCCGATGTCATCGAGCGCGTGACCGGCGTGCGCTACGGACCGACCCAGACCTGGACCATCTTGCGTCAGCGTCTGGGCTGGACCCGCCAGCGCCCGGCCCGCAGAGCGCTCGAGCGCAACGAGGACGCCGTCGCCACCTGGGTGTCACAGGAGTGGCCGCGCATAAAAAAAGCGCCAGGCGCCGGGGCGCCTGGATCGTCTTCCAGGACGAATCGGGGTTCAGCCTCCTCCCCGCGGTGAGGTCCACGTGGGCACCGCGAGGCCAGACGCCAGTGTTGCACCACCACTTCAACTGGACCCGGCTGTCGATGTCGGCGGCTCTCGCCTACCGGGCCGACGGCAGCGAGGCCGCTCTCGTCTTCCAGATGCATGCCGGCTCCTACAACACCGAGTCCCTCATCGAGTTCCTCGAGGAGTTCCACACGCACTTCAGCGGTGAGAAGGTGACGCTCATCTGGGACGGGCTCCCCTCTCACACCTCCAAAGCCATGAAGACCTGGCTGCAAACCCAGAGGCGCTGGCTCGTCGTCGAGCAGCTCCCTGGCTACTCACCCGACCTCAATCCGGTCGAGTTGCTGTGGGGAAACGTCAAAGGCCGGGAGCTGGCCAATCTTTGTCCTGACACCATGGACGAAGCGGAAGCGGCCGCCGACACCGCCCTCCTACGGGTGGGCAACAACACCCAGCTCTGTTTCAACTTCCTTGCACACACCGGCCTCTCTTTGTGACCGAGTAGTCACTCTATTAACGAAAGGTCTTTAGATGTGCATTTCGGAGACATGGGCGAACCTGGATGGGTGCCGGTTAATCCTCATATTGCCCATGAGTATGCTTTCTACTGGGGGCGCTCCATCGGAGCTACGTGTATATCGGCTAGGCATTGACAACGACGCGTCAGTTGATGCAGAAGATGTACGCTTTCGCGTCATGTCTGTCGAACCGCCTGGTGCGGCGGAAGACCTACCCTTCGATCTAACCTGGGCAGGGACCGGCGACCCCAAAACGACACTTAAAAGCAACGCATTCTCGCGGGTGGGAACGAGCACGCAATCCTATGCATTTTCGCTTGGCCTAATGACCGTCGCAACTGGGCAATAACGGGAGCCCCGATCGCGGCTCTGAAAGAGTCCTCAGCAAAGACGGTTCCCACGAAGGTCAATCTGGAGATTTGGTGGAATGGTCAGTGCCAAGACGCAGCGTCGGTCTGGATAATGAATCGCCCTGGGTTCGGTAGAGGCTTTTCTGTTAGGGATTACGCGACCCGAGGGTCCTCGCTCTTGGCACAGTAGTGGTTCGCTTCGTACTCGGCCGGCGGGATCTTCCCGCAGGCGCCGTGGAGGCGGCGCTGGTTCCACCAGTGGACCCAGGCGGCCGTCGCAAGCTCGACCTGTTCGATGGTCTTCCACGGACCCCGGCGGTAGATGAGCTCGGCCTTGTAGAGGCCGTTGACGGTCTCAGCCAGGGCGTTATCGTAGGAGTCACCTTTCGAACCGACCGAGGTGACCGCACCCTCCTCGGCTAGGCGCTCGGTGTAGCGGATAGCCAGATATTGCACGCCGCGATCGCTGTGGTGGACCAAGTCACCGAGGTCGCCTGCGGAGCGGGCCCAGATGGCCATCTCGAGGGCGTCGAGAGCGAGGTCGGCTCGGAGACTCTTCGAAACTCGCCAGCCGACGATGGCCCGGCTGAAGGCGTCGGTGATGAACGCCACGTAGCAGAACCCGGACCACGTCGACACGTAGGTGATGTCCGCCAGCCACAACCGGTTCGGAGCCACGGCGGTGAACTGCCGCTCGACGAGATCGGCGGGCCGAGTCCCGGCGTCGCCATCGGTGATGGTGGTTCGCTTGAACTTGCCCCGGCGCACTCCGACCAGCCCCAGGTTGCCCATCAGCCTCCCGACACGGTCCCGGCCGACATCGACACCTTCACGCTGCAGCTGGGTCCACACCTTGTCGACGCCATAGACGTCAAAGTTCTCCTGATGCACCCGGACGATCTCCGGTTCGAGCTCGGCATCCCGGACGGCGCGCTCAGACAGAGGACGGGTGATCGCTGCGTAATAGGTAGAGGGGGCGAACTGCAGGACCCTGCAGATCGGCTCGACCCCGAACTCCTGGCGGTGTGTCGCGATGTAGCGGACTACTTGGCTGGGCGGTCGAGCTCCGCCGCGAAAAAAGCTGACGCCGATTTCAAGATGGGCGGAATCCACCGGTCAGCGCAACGGGCCCTGTGAGATGAGCGAGAGCCATTCACAGGAGGACGTTGATGCAGGGCCAACATGGACACCTGAGTACCGAGCAGAAGCAGCTCGCCTTCCGCTTACGAGCACGAGGCTGGCGACTGGTCGATATTGCGCGGGAGATCGGGTGCACCGCGCCCATGGTCGGGAAGATGGTGCGCGACGGAAGGCACCGGCAGGCAAAACATTTCGACTGGCAGCCGCGTCCAGGTTGCCTCACGATCCGTGAGCGTGAGCGGATCCTCTTTGGTATCGGACGGGGCGATACCCTGAGCGCTATCGCCAGAGCGCTGGGGCGATCGCCGTCGACGATCACCAGAGAGATCAACGCCAACGGTGGTCGGGAGCACTATTCGGCCTGGCACGCCCACGAACGAGCCCGGGAGCAGTCCCGGCGTCCCAAGCCCTGCAAGCTCCGCCGAGGCCGGCTCCTGACCGAGGTCGCTCGCCGACTCGAGCAGCTCTGGTCGCCCCAGGAGATCGCCTGGCGCTTAGCGTTGGACTTCCCGGACGACCCGGAGATGCGGGTGAGCCACGAGACGATCTACCAGTCCCTGTTCGTCCAAGGCCGAGGCGAACTCCGCCGTGAGCTGGCCCGATGCCTGCGCTCGGGACGGACGGCACGCAAGCCCAGAGGCCGGGTCGAGAAGCGGGGACGGATTCCGGGCATGGTCATGATCTCCGAGCGACCGGCCGAAGCCGTCGACCGAGCCGTCCCCGGCCACTGGGAAGGCGACCTCATCTTGGGCGAAGGTGGGCGCAGCGCCGTGGGGACCCTGGTCGAACGCTCCACCAGGCTCGTGCTGCTTTTGCACCTCACAGAGGGCCGGTCTGCAGACAGCGTCGAGAGGGCCATGCGCAAGGCCATCACGACGCTGCCCGAGGAGCTGTGGCGCTCCATCACTTGGGACCAGGGTGCAGAGATGTCGAACCATGTCCGCTTCACGACGTCGACCGGCATCCCGATCTACTTCTGCGATCCCCATGCTCCTTGGCAGCGCGGATCGAACGAAAACACCAACGGGCTCCTGCGCCAGTACTTACCCAAGGGCACCGACCTCTCAAAGCAGTCCGCTACCGACCTACGCCGCATCCAACGAAGCCTCAACGGTCGACCGCGCAAGACACTTGGCTATCTGACACCATTGGAGAAGTACACAGAGCTCGTTGCGTCCACCGGTTGAGACTGCCATGGCGTTCGCCCGTCGGAGCTCCCGCAGCTCCTTCTCCAACTCGGCGATCCGGCCCTTGTCCTCAGTCGTCACCCCTAGGCGGGAACCGACGTCGATCTCGGCCTGTCGGACCCAGTTTCGAAGTGTCTGCTCGCCGATCCCGAGCTGGCGGGCGATGCGGGCCACGACACCCCATCGCTCCCCGGTCTCGGCGATGGTCTCATCGACCATCCGCACGGCCCGCTCACGCAACTCGGGTGGGTACTTCGGGGAGGGTGGTCTCTTGTCTGGCACGGCTCCAACCTTTCCAAAGGTTCAGAGCCTCCATGAAACCCAGGGCGATTCAGACGCTATCTCCAGCAACGAGTAGTGGGTATGGCCAACAGCATTCGCACTGCCGGTTACTGGGAGGTGGCTTCTGACGGCGGAGTATTCGCATTCAATGCCCCCTTCTATGGCTCGATGGGGGGCACTCCGCTTAATGCACCCATCGTCGGGATGGTGAGCGACAATCTGACTGGCGGCTACTGGATGGTGGCATCCGACGGGGGGGTCTTTGCGTTCAATGCCCCCTTCTTCGGCTCAATGGGTGGAACGCGCCTAACCCGGCCCATCGTTGGCATGGCACCCAACCTCTTTGGAAATGGCTATTGGTTGGCGGCGTCGGACGGCGGCGTGTTCGCCTTTGGCGACGCCCGGTTCTACGGCTCCATGGGAGGCACCGCTCTCAACGCACCCATCGTTGGTATGGCAAAAGCACCGTTCGGACTGGGTTACTGGCTCGTCGCCAGAGACGGAGGGCTGTTCTCCTTCGGCGATGCCCAGTTCGAGGGATCAATGGGGCGGAGTCAGCTCACGGCACCCGTTGTCGGTATGGTTTCTGGTCTATAACAAATCAACTCCATCACCAAGGTTTCAAGCAACCGCGCCCTCCACTGCGATCACCTCCATCGGAAATGCACGAACACTCTCCCGAAGTTGCGTGAGTCCTTCTCGACGCGGTCGTAGAGTGCCTTGATCTCCTTCTGGTCGAGGAACCGCAGCACTCGCTTCTTGAGCTGGCCGCTGCCCTTCCCGGGAATGATCTCGACCAGTTGAGCCCTTTTGTCTACGGCCTCGTCGATGATGGCGCGGAGGGCTCGATCAATGTCGTCACCTCGGTTGTAGACGTCGTGGAGGTCGAGCTTGAGCTTCATGAGGCCTCTCCAGGGCCCGCTCTGGTACTCGTGAACGGGACGTGCAGCGGCTTGGCCGCCTTCTTCTTCGCCTGCTCTCCCCATCGATCGTACCTAGCAGTGGTGGTGACATTGGCGTGCCCGACGAAGCGCTGGACCACGGAAATATCGACTCCGGCGTCGAGGAGGTCTGACACGCAGGAGCGCCGCAGGTCATGGGGTGAGAACGCCGTCACCTTGGCTTTCTCGGCCCGGGACTGAAGGATGGCGTACACCGCCTGGTCGGTCATGGGCCGGATGACCACCACACCCCTCTGGGTGATGGGGCAGAACAATGGGCCCGGCTCATCCCCGCGTACCCTGACCCACTCACGGACGGCGTCGGCCGCACCGTTGTCGATGTACGCGACGCGTTCCTTATTCCCCTTGCCCCGGACGGTGAGGGCGCCCGTCTCGGGATCGTAATCGGAGACCTGTAAGGCCACGACCTCGGCACGACGGAGACCGGCGGCGTAGAGGACGCCCATCAGAGCCGCATCACGGGCATCGGCGGGGCTGCCCGCACGACAGGACTCGAACAGGGCACGCAGCTCGCCGCGCGACAGGACTCGGCCTCGGGGCAGTCGTTCGCCTCGGACGGCGGGGAGGTCGATGGCTCGCTGAAGGTCCTCCGCTGACATGAGCCCAAGCCGCCACGCCTCGCGTAGGACTCCCCGAAGAGCGGCAAGGTGGCGGTTGGCTGTGGCGGGGCTGTAGCGGTCGGCGAGGGCGGTTCGCAGAGCCTGCGTGTGCTGATAGCCCAGGTGGTACCAAGGCAGGTGGTCGGCCTTCAAGCGGCCGCTGGTGAGGAGGGTGGCCATGGCCTCCAGGGCGGCCTTCTGTGACCGGCGCGACCCGGGGGCCAACCGAGCGAGGTACACCTTGACCGGGTGCCTGTCAGGGTCGTCGACGGGTATCGGCAAGAAGTCGTCCGGGTCACCCGGGTCGTGGGGGACGGCTGAGTTGTCGGAGGCAGCGGGGAGGGTTTCGGTCATCGACAACGTCTTGTCAGAAGCTCCATTCTCATAAGCAGTTTACCTGGGCCTCGGACCTCCTCGATCAAGGCGATGATGGGGCCATGACCGTCATCCGCATCAACGCCATCACCGTCCCCGAGAGCGGCAGCGAGGAGCTTGCCCGCAGGTTCGCCGAGCGCGCTGGGGCCGTGGACAACGCCGACGGGTTCGAGGGCTTCGAGCTGCTGCGGCCGACTGATGAGCGGCTCACTTGGCTGGTGGTGACACGCTGGCGCGACAAGGAGTCCTTCGAGGCGTGGGTGGCGTCACCGGCCTTCGCCCACGGGCATCGGGGCGTGTCAGCGAAGGGTGAGAAGCATCCCCCCGTGGCGGTGCATAGCGAGCTGTGGGCGTATGAGGTCGAGGTCGCAGTGGCACATCCACCGGCCTGACCCGTTCGGACACGATGAGAGGTCTCCTACCATGCCAATGAACGTGAAGGTCATTCCCACGCTCGACGAGCGCATCAACGACATCCGTATGAGGACGGCGGAGATCGTCAACAACTACATCCTCCCCAACGAGGCAAAGCTTTGGAACCTGAGCCGTGACGGCGACGTTCCCGAACACCAACGCCGCGAGGCACATCAACTCCGCGAAGAGATCAAACAGCGGGTGTGGGAAGCGGGACTGTGGGCACCGCACCTCCCGAAGGAGTACGGAGGGATGGGCCTCGACTTCCTCGCCCACGCCTACATGAACGAAGTGCTCGCTTACGCCATCGGGGCGGCGGCACTCTTTGGAGTGGTCGCACCAAACTCCGGGAACCAAACGATCCTCGTCAAGTACGGCACCGAGGAGCAGAAACAGAAGTGGCTCCTCCCCCTGATCGACGGGTCGATGGAGTCGGGCTTCTCGATGACAGAACCCCATAACCCGGGTTCCGACCCGCGATCACTCGACACGAGCGCCGTGCTCGAAGACGGCAAGTGGGTCATCAACGGCCACAAGTGGTTCACATCCAACGGCATCGCCGCCGACTTCTTCATCGTGATGTGTCGTGTCAGCCAGCCAGGGGCGAAGCATGAGATCGGCCAGATGGTTCAGATCATCGTCCCGTCGAACGCCAAGGGCGTCAACATCGTTAGGGGCATTGGGATCTGGGGACGTGAACATTCAGACCATTGCGAGGTGATCTACGACAACGTTCGTGTCCCCGCCGACAACGCCCTGGGTCACGTCGGACAGGGCCACCAGGCTGCCCAGGACCGCCTCGGAGCGGGCCGAATCTTCCACTGCATGAACTCCGTCGGTCAGATGTTGCGGGCCTTCGACCTCATGGTCGAGCGTGCCTGTGAGCGCAAGGTCCACGGCGGCCTGCTGAAGGAGAAGCAGTTCATCCAGGGGTTCATCGCAGACAGCTACATCGACATCCAGGCCGCTCGCCTGATGACGATCCACGCTGCCGAGAAGATGGACCAGGACGACGGGTCAGCCCGAACCGATATCTCGGCCATCAAGGTGTTCGTGCCCGCCGCCTACAGCCGGGTGGTCGACCGTGCCATCCAGGTGTGGGGCGCGGCCGGTGTATCCAACGACCTGCCGCTGGCCGCGATGTACCTGGGGGCGCGCACACTAAGACTCGCCGATGGTCCCGACGAGGTCCACAAGATCCTCATCGCCAAGAACGTCGTACATCGCTACGAAATCGGGGGCAGCTGGGACTTCGGGAACTGAGAGCTGCCCGGAGCCCAAGTCCAAGATGCAGCCACCAGGGGACGTACGTGCTCGCAAAGGGTGGCGCGGCGGTACGACCGGGCGCGGCACAACCTTGACCGGTACCCGACCTACGCACTGGCGGGGGTAATCGGGTAGTTGATCGGGCCCAAACCCCCTTCCAAGTTCAGAGATGCCTAGGTGCTACTGGTGCTCGAAACCTGATCTCGCGATACAGTCCTTGCACACCCGGAACACAACCTTGATCTCCCCGGCTGGGAGCTTTCCGTCCTCGCATCCGAAACGCGCAGCACACGCGTGCTCGACTATTGACTGAGCGTCCCTATCCGAAATGCCGTGGATCATGAGCCCGGCGATTGCCACCTCCGCCGGACCTTCCATCACAACGGCAGCGTCCCGTTTTCCTATAACACACGATGCAGGCGCCGCGAAAGGCACCATGCAAGATCAAGGACGGCAACGTCGTAGATGAGTCACTCAGTCCATGGCCGTTCGGATTCGATTCGTTGGCGTGCATTCGTTCTCCTTTCTCGGGCGCGGTCACCTTACGAAGGCCATCGGATGACGCAGTTCGCGAATCGCGCCGCCCAGCAGTCCTTGTTACAAGTTCATGATGCGTTCTTGGCCACAATGGAGCCGCATCCGTCACGCCGCGTCGACCAAGGCCAGGGCGCGAGTTTTCATAAACTGTTGATTCCGTAATGCCAGCTCATCTTTTCTGAGACGTCGTTTTCGTGACACTTCTTCGCGTGAACGCCGTACGCACACCTATACGATGACCAACTCCTGAAGGCCCCAATGGGGACCGAAGGGAAAAGGGTGGCGCACCCCGGGCCCAGTGCTCGGGGTGCGTCGCGTTGACGTGTCCATCCAACCCCCGCCGGAGAACCAAAGGGAAAAGGGGACGTCAACAACAACGTCAAAGGCGAACACCAAAGTCAAAGGCGACGCGTCCATGATCGCCGCCTAGCCCTCTGGCAATATCAAGGGGTGGGACAGCTGCGTGCCATGGTCGAATCGGATGTCCCAGCAGCCGTAAGGGCCTGGGACCACGCCTTTAAAACGATGCGCGCCAGGTACGGGCTTCCTGTCTCGACAATGACCGATTCGGACAACGTCCGATTGCAGAGGCGGATGCGTCACTTCTTGAGCACCGACCCCGAAGGGTCCTGGGTGGCCGAGGAAGGCGGGGCCATCGTCGGACTGTCTCAGTCATTTGTGCGCGAGGGCTATTGGGTGTTGTCCCTCCTTGCCACCTCGCCAGAATCCCAGGGGCATGGTCTGGGGCGTGAGTTGCTTCAGTTCGCCATGAACAACGCCGACCCCTCCGGCCCGGGCGCCATCCAGTCTTCCCGAGACCCTGCCGCGATGGCCTTGTACACCTCTGCCGGTTTCGCTCTGCACCCAGTGGTGAGGGGCTTCGGTACCGTGGGGCCGCGTTCGGTGAGCGTCGATCCCCGAGTTCGCCGTTCAGACGGTCTAGACATCGAGGTAGTCGAAACAATCGACCGTCTCGTTCGGGGCTCGGCTCGCTCGGTGGACGTCGTCGCCATGGTGAACGAGCCGGGATGTCGCCTCCTGCTTTTCGACGACCGTGGATATGCAGTTGCGAAAAGCGACCGAGTGGTGACCCTTGGCGCTCGCGACGAAGAGGCGGCCACGATTCTGCTCAAGGCGGCGCTGGCTGAGATGAGCGAGGGTGTCCAGGTCGAAGTCAACTGGCTTACCGCCAACCAACAGTGGGCCATCCGAGCGCTCGTCGACTCGGGGGTCGAGCTTGTCCCTTCCGGTCCAATGATGGTACGCGGCTTGCCTGGTCCGCCTGCCCCCTACATTCCAAGTGGCGGTTACGGATGACATGGACGACGAGAGCCAAGAGGGTTAACGTGCGTTGAAGGGCGTCGTTCCCTGTTTTCCCACGAGCCTTGCGATGATTTCCTCGACGCCCCAGCGCGGGTCCAGGAACCGTTGACCATACGAGAGACGATCCTCGTCTGGGATACTTTCGAGGTTCCACTCCTTGATGATGAATGACTCGAACTCGTCGATTTCATCCTCGGGACACAGCCAGAAGGCGATCTCCCGCTCCTCAAGGGGGTAGTCGCCGACCTTCCGCCATTCCCGTTCCCACCAGAACTCCTTCTGTCCTGACCGCCACGTACCCATCGCCTCAAAAAAGGGAAGGAGACTCGAACTCGGATGACTGACGAAATCACCTCTGATCGCCTCATCGCGTAGCTTGTCGAGAGCGTTTGCCTGGAGCCAGTCGTGCCCGGGAGTCATATCGACATACCACACAGGATTTGAGCCATTGTGCCTGGCCATCATTTTTGTCATCGCAAGGCCGTATGGGCGCAGGCGGACAGAGCGGCCGACGATGTCCGCGACAAGTGAGTACAGGTGCTCAACGGGAGCCTCACTGAAGCAGACGCACATTTGCGAATGACGAGCATTCTCACGATTCGCGACTTGGTCTCGTGCCCAACCAAACGGAGACCGCGCAATGATTCGCCGGTCGCGAATAATCGACCGCAGGTTATCTGCTGCCGTCTGCCCGGCAGACTCTCGCGTAAAATGGGCAACGAACGTCGACAGATCGCTCCTGCGGCTGAGGACGTTTCGGATTGGCTGAGGGTTCTGTATACCTGACACCGGCACAGACGAGAGTCTTGGTGTGGCTGAACCGACATCCTGGAGGGGATATTGGTGCTCTAACGACGACGGTGCCGGTTGTCGTTCTGTCACGATGCCCCCTACCTCGTCTCAGTCTGCCTTTAAAGACCTTTCGTTAATAGAGTGACTACTCGGTCACAAAGAGAGGCCGGTGTGTGCAAGGAAGTTGAAACAGAGCTGGGTGTTGTTGCCCACCCGTAGGAGGGCGGTGTCGGCGGCCGCTTCCGCTTCGTCCATGGTGTCAGGACAAAGATTGGCCAGCTCCCGGCCTTTGACGTTTCCCCACAGCAACTCGACCGGATTGAGGTCGGGTGAGTAGCCAGGGAGCTGCTCGACGACGAGCCAGCGCCTCTGGGTTTGCAGCCAGGTCTTCATGGCTTTGGAGGTGTGAGAGGGGAGCCCGTCCCAGATGAGCGTCACCTTCTCACCGCTGAAGTGCGTGTGGAACTCCTCGAGGAACTCGATGAGGGACTCGGTGTTGTAGGAGCCGGCATGCATCTGGAAGACGAGAGCGGCCTCGCTGCCGTCGGCCCGGTAGGCGAGAGCCGCCGACATCGACAGCCGGGTCCAGTTGAAGTGGTGGTGCAACACTGGCGTCTGGCCTCGCGGTGCCCACGTGGACCTCACCGCGGGGAGGAGGCTGAACCCCGATTCGTCCTGGAAGACGATCCAGGCGCCCCGGCGCCTGGCGCTTTTTTTATGCGCGGCCACTCCTGTGACACCCAGGTGGCGACGGCGTCCTCGTTGCGCTCGAGCGCTCTGCGGGCCGGGCGCTGGCGGGTCCAGCCCAGACGCTGACGCAAGATGGTCCAGGTCTGGGTCGGTCCGTAGCGCACGCCGGTCACGCGCTCGATGACATCGGAGACGCGAGACAGAGTCCACAGATCGGTGGCGAACCCATTGGCGCGCGGTCCTCGCTGTAACTCGGCCACCACCTCCGCCAGCTGATCATCCGACAGACGGGGAAGACGACCGGCTCGTCCGGCGCCGACAAGAGCGTCTCGGCCCCCGTTGGACCACAACTGGTACCACTGCGATGCACTCTGGGCCGAGACGTCGAGAGCCTGGGCCACTTCTGCTTGGCTCTTGCCTCGACGGAACATGTCGGCCGCCCGTAGGCGCCGCTTCTTGAGCGCCTCGAAGTCACGCCGGGGGCGGACCCGCCCGTTTCCGACACTCTGCTTCGGCGCGCCGCGCGAACCGGACACACGACCAGTATGTCACAATGGCGTAGTTACGTCAAGGTATTAGCGAAAAGTCTTTAGGTATCGGCAGCGCGGGGACGGCATATGAGGCCTTAGTTGGGCCAGGAAGCGCCTCAAACGCAGTGATGAGGCTATTTCCTGGTGATGGCGGTCATCCGGTGTCACCAAGGACCATCGACCGGGTGTGGGACAAGGGACGTATTGCCGCCAACCGTGTTGACCTCCGATTTCACGACTTGAGACACAGTGGCCTGACCTGGGCGGCGGCAACGGGAGCCAGCACGGCAGAGCTGATGCGGCGTGCGGGTCATAAGAGCGCGACCGCCGCTCTCCGTTATCAGCATGCAACCGAGGATCGTGATCGTGCACTTGCTGAAGCTCTGGGAAAACTGGCGAAGCGTGCGAAGGTCGTCCCGCTGCGACGGACAAGGGACGGACGAAGTTCCAAGATGGCGGCCAAACGGAGTTCCGAACTAGCCCGTTCACCTGCGATTTAACGAGCAGCCCCAACGGGATTCGAACCCGTGTCTCCACCTTGAGAGCGCGTTCGGGCCCTTCTCTCGGGTCGGCTGGAACCGCTGCAGTCCTGTTCAGTGGGGGCGGCGTCCGACCGCGACCGACCGAATCGGCCCGAATTGGCCGGAGTTCAGTAGCAATTTCAGTAGCAAGACAATGAAGGTGGAGACAAGGTGGAGACACTCCCCAGGACTTGCTCCGAAGTCGGGACCATTTGGACAGCCCCCGGGCAATGGGGAGCGTCGCGGGTCACCGTGACTCGGCGACGGTGGACCGATCAGCTCGACTCGAACCGGTTGATCGCCTCGACGACCTGGCGGCGCTTGGCCTCGATGGTGTCGAGGAGCGCCGCGCGCTCTCGCAGGGTGGCACACGACACCGTGCCGGCTCTGATCAGCGCCCGCGCGTAGTCGTAGTCCTTCTCACGACCGGCGGACAACTTGGCAACGACGATGTCGTGCACCTCGAGACAGACGGCGGTGCTGGGATATGCCGCTTGGAGCGTGACCGAGACACAGCGCTCGAGCCACCCACTCGGGAGATCGGCGACCGCCAGTCCCACGCCCTGGCCGTAGATGCCGTACGTCTCGTGGAAGGGCGAATCCTCGCCGATGGCGCCATCAACCTTGGTGGCCTTCAACTCGTCCGGGTCGTCGAGAAAGGCGATGTCGACCTCGATGGACAGACATGCCTCGGCTGGAAGCTCGTCCTCGCTGTAGGTTCCGAGGATCGCCTGGCTTCCGATCACGATGATGTTGTTGTCCTCAGCAGCGTCGGCCGCGGCGCGCAGCACGTGGGCGAAGTCCTCCTGCTTCACGTGCGTGACGAACCGCGCTGGGCTTCGAGCGCGGCGAGACGTTCCTCGTCGGTGAGCACGCCAGCGAACGGTGAGTTCTGTCGCAACTCCCGGGCCCGAGGCGTCGGCGAGGTCAGCACGGCCAGCACCTCGTCGACCGGGCCCTCGAGGAGCCGGCCCCATTCCGAGAGCCACCTCGCCGCCTGGCCCCGAGAGTGGACGGACTTGAGGTGATCCAGGTTCTCGCGGGCCTTCGCCATGACGGGGTCGGGGTCGAGCGCCAGCTTTCCGGCAATGGCATAGCCCAGCCACAGGCTGCGCTTCTGGTCCCGGGTAAGCCGCTGGGTGCGGGTACGCAGCGCCTCGACGTCCTTGCGGGCAATCCGGCGGTGGCGCCCCGTAGTCACGAAGGGCAGGTCCCCGATGTTGCAGAGGTCGACGATGTGCTGGCGCGACGCATTGAGCAGGTGCGCGGCTTCACCTGTGGTCAGCAGCTCGTCCTCGTCGGCGGCGGTGGCCGCTTCATAGATCGCATTCCGCATGTCTACGATTGTAGCAGTAAACACAACAAACACAACTCACGTGCCTATAGCTCGTGTTATTTGCCATATAGCATCCTCTCCAGGGACACGGCACTGAGGCTCTCTCCGGCACGGCCATCTGACCAGGACCTTTGAGTCTTCAGCGGCCGACCGCGCCCAACCCCCTGTCGATCTGCCCTGAGCCGGCGGTCGATTCGACGAACTCCAGCAGGGCGATTCGGGGAATGACGATCCGCCGGCCGAGTCGGAGCGACGGGAGCTCGCCTCTGGCCACCAGGTCGTAGGCGAGGTCCGACGAGATCCCCAGCCGGTCTGCCGCCTCCGCCACCGTCAGGACAAGCCGATCGACCTCGGCCTCGGAGATTGGGCGTGTGCTCATCGAGTCCCACCTTTGCAGCGCCAGGACGACCTGCCCTCGGTCCCTCCCATGTTCCGCACGGATGTCACCCTGAACGTCACCCAGCCCGTCACCCTGGTCGAAATTCCCGGGCTTTCGTTCCCGGTCGGCCGGCCTGAAGCCGCACTGCTCACGTAGACCGCGCCCAGCGGGGACGGCTTCGGGCAATTGCGTGGCCCGAAGCCGTTCCGGGCCACGCTCAACGCCGGTGGAATCAGAGTCACGCTGGACCAGATCTCCGCCGGCTGGTCACCATGAGTCGCGTTGGGCCTCTGCCCGCGTATCCGCCGGTCCTTCGCCGGCGGCGTGCCACACCCACCGACCGGAAGACGATTGCAACGGGCATCCCGTTGTCCACTCAGGATCACAACGGTCGACCTGCGGCACGGATCGTCGACAGGCCGTCCGTTCTCGCCTCTGCGGACCTCGTAGCGCCCAATGGCGGCGCTTCCGGGCCCCAGCCGAGCACCCGCCATTCGAACACTCCCGCCGATGCTCCCGACAAAACGGCGCCCAAGCGGGCATCGAGCCCGCCTTGATCGCCCGTTGAACATCACCCTCGCCGTTCTGCCAGACCTGGTCATCGAATCCACACCTGTGCACCATGTGATGCCCTGCCTAAAGGCGGTGCTGCGACGGTCGTTTCGCGGGCCGTCACGACCGCCACCTGGCGCGGCGCCACGACCGTCAGGGTGACGTTCGCATCGATGGTGCACGTGTGTGGAGTATTTGTACAGGGCTGGCGAAGCCGACGGGTGTTCTCGAATCGCTGGCCGAGCCGGACTCGATGTCCGGCTGGTCAGCGTATGCCGAGCGTGACGGGACGCCCAGCCGCGGGGAGTGAAGCGCAGCGAGGTGAATGAGCTAAGCTTGGGATTAAACCTCGGCCCTACGTTCCAACGACCTCTTTGATCTTCAACTCGCCCACCTTGCTCGCCACCTGACGCATCTGCTGGATGAGTTTGCGCATCCGGCGATCGTTGGCGATCCACTCCTTGTACAAGGTCGCCTCCTGCGCCGTCAGTCGACGGGTGACCGTCTTGCCGTCGACTTTGGTGGTCCACTGGTAATAGGGGCCGTGCGGCTGGGGCGGATCATCGTGACACTTGCAGCCGGCCGTCCCGCAGCGTGTGTAGCGGCGGGTCACTGTGCCCGAGGAGATGAACCCGACCTCCGCCAGCTGTGCCGCCAGCTGGCGATAGCGACGCTCGTAGTCCGCCAGTCGCCCTGTGGTCGTTGCCTTGGCCATGTCGTCAAGTATCCCCGATTGATGGCCAGACAGTAGTAATACTGTCTGGCCATGGACCATACTGCCCATGACCAGGACCGAGACCAGCTCCGAGACGTGCGGACCGAGCTGTATGGATGTCTGACGAGGTGGGGCGACGCCCTCTTCGAGCTCTGTGACGCCGCGCTGTGCGCCCCGGGGGCGCTGCACTCGGTGCCCTCGCTCAGCCTGGAGCCGACCTTTCGCCGGTCCCACGGCTCGCTCTACAAGGCCTTGGCCCGGGGCCAGATCGACGACGAGAGGCTGCGGCGTCTCCTGGTGGCCAACCGGCCGAAAGTCTGGCCGGACGTGTTCGCCGTGGACGCCAGTGTGTGGGACCGCTGTGACGCCGAATGCAGCCCCGAGCGGGGTTTCTACTACTCGGCGTCCAAGCACTCGGCGGGCCAACCGATCGTGGCCGGATGGAGCTACCAGTGGATCTCCCAGCTCTCCTTCACGCCCGACAGCTGGACGGCGCCCGTCGACGCGCTGCGCATCGCCCCCACCACCGACGTCACCGACGCCACCATCGATCAGGTCCGCCGTCTGGTGGATGCTCTCGGATCCAAGAGGAAGGTGCCACCGCTGTTCGTCTTCGATGCCGGCTACGACCCCATCGCCCTCGGGGACGGGCTCACCGATATGCGGGCCCAGGTGCTCGTGCGCATCAAGTCCGACCGTGTCTTCTACGACGATCCTGGACCCCGGCGGGGACCGTCCACAGGCCGACCTCCTCGCCACGGGCGTCGCTTCAAGCTCTCGGACTCGAGAAGTGCGCCCAGGCCCGACGCCCAGATCGATCTGGAGGACCGTCGCTACGGGACGGTCCGAGTGCGGGCCTGGCACCACCGGCACCCCAAACTCCACCGCCGGGGACGATGGGCGTGCGCCGAGATTCCCATCGTGCGGGGCAGCGTGATCCGTGTCGACGTCGAACATCTCCCGAACCCCATCGGGCGCACCAAGAAGACGTTGTGGCTGTGGTGGTCGGGGCCCGGTGCGCCCGATCTAGAGCTGTGCTTCCGCGCCTACCTGCGACGCTTCGACATTGAGCACGCCTACCGCTTCGTGAAGAACACCCTGGGATGGACGTCACCGTCGCTGCAGACGCCCGAGCAAGCCGATCGCTGGACATGGGTCGTCATCGCCGCCTACACGCAACTCCGATTAGCCCGGCCGCTCGTCGAAGACCTTCGGCTCCCGTGGGAACGCCGCCTGGATCCGTCACGGCTCACGCCGGCGCGAGTGCGCCGAGGGTTTCGTCGACTTCGTGCAACGCTCGGCACTCCGGCCAGTCCACCGAAATCCGACACGCCCGGTCCTGGCCGTCCGAAGGGCACACGAACGGGACCATTCAAGCGCTATCCGGTCATCAAGAAGAGCGCTTGACACGGTCGTCAGGGTTTAATCCCAAGCTAAGAGGCCGCGCGGATAGGCGGGTAGTCCAGTGACCAGGACATTGATGGCGCGGACCTGAGCAAGAAACATCCACCGGTCGTGGTGGTGGCCCCAAGAGACTTGGGGTTCTCACCCAACCACCAACGACCAAGTGGAGGTTCCCACCATGATGCGCGCGCTCGACCCTGAAGTCCAAGATGCCGTCTGGGCTGCTGCGGGGCCTTTGATCCCGCCCGCCGATTCGGTTCACCCACTCGGCTGCCACCGACCGAGGATCGCCGATCGGATCTGCTTCGACGGCATGCTTGTCCGCCTAGCGACGGGCTGTTCGTGGGAGGACGCCGAGCGCCTCATGGGCAACAAGGTGTCGGACACCACGATGCGGTCGCGGCGAGACGAGTGGATCGACGCGGGGGTCTTCGACGCGTTGGAAGAAGAGGCGCAGCGCGCCTACGACAAGATCATCGGTCTCGATCTCTCCGACACCTCGGTCGACGGCTCCTTGCACAAAAGCCCTTGTGGGGGTGAGGGAACGGGGAAGAATCCCACCGACAGGGCGAAGCTCGGATGGAAGTGGTCGATCCTCACCGACAGAAACGGCATCCCGATCGGAGTGACCGTCGACGGCGCCAATCGCAACGACTCGGTCATGTTGGCTCCGACGCTCGACGACGTGGCAAAGCGCGGCCTGCTCTTGGACATCGAGACGATCCACCTCGACCGGGGCTACGACTCAGAAGCGACCCGCACCCGACTTTCCGAGCGCGCCATCGACGACGCCGTCATTGCTAAGAAGCGCAGGAAGGGAGCGGCGAAGGGCAAGAACCCCCAACCGATGGGAATGCGCTGGCCGGTCGAACGCACCAATTCGTGGCTTTCGAACTTCGGGCAGCTCCGCCGGAACACTGATCGCAAGTCCATTCACCGCCTCACGCAGTTGTCGCTGGCAGTCGTATTGCTGCTCACGGCCAAGCTCATCGACTGGAGGAATCGCTGGTCACCGTGTTCGATCCCTATCCGCTGAGCCTCTAAGTACGTGTTTCATAACCGCATCAACGCGCCGACGCCCAGGGTTTTGGGCCGGGAGGCCGCGCCAGGCGGTTCACCATTAGTCCGATCATTGCCCACTTCACCATTGCCTCGTGCGTCTCGGGATACCGCTCGTAATCGCGAACCAGACGGCGCCATCGCATAAGCCAGGCAAAGGTCCGCTCGACGACCCACCTCCTCGGCAGCACCGAGAACCCGCATTGCTCGGGAGGCTTCTTCACCACCTCGACAGTCATCTTCCAGTAGCGCTTGGCCTTCTCGACCAGACGTCCCGCGTAGCCGCCGTCGGCAAAGACATGGCGCACGGTAGGCACGAGCTTGCGCAGCAGCTTCAAGATGTCGGCTCCTCCGTCGCGATCTTGTACGGATGCGGTCGTCACCATGACGACGAGGAGTAGCCCGAGGGTATCGGTGACGATGTGGCGCTTGCGCCCGTTCACCTTCTTCCCAGCGTCGTATCCACGGGTTGCCGCAGAAACGGTGTCGGCACCCCGCAGCGACTGGGAGTCGATGACGCCAGCGGAAGGAGTCGGGTTGCGGGGCTTTCGCCCCTTTTTCTCCTTGGTGACTCGCACCTCCTCGCGCAGCGTGTCGTGGATCACATCGACGGTCCCGTCGTCGCGCCATTGGGCGAAGTAGCGATAGACGGTCTGCCACGGTGGAAAGTCTTTCGGCAGCATGCGCCAGGCACATCCGGCTCTCACCACGTAGAGGATGGCGTTGACGATCTCCCGCTTGGAGTGGACCAGTGGTCGTCCGCCGGGGCCAAGAGGCTCTACCTCGGGGATGAGATCCTCGATGATCGACCACTGCCGGTCGGTCAGATCGGTCGGATAACGACGTTTGGGCGACATGCACACCAGCCCAACATCTCTGCTACCAAATCGCGAGCACCTGCATCGGGTAAACG
This sequence comes from uncultured Acidimicrobiales bacterium, assembly GCA_963811775.1. GTDB lineage: Bacteria > Actinomycetota > Acidimicrobiia > Acidimicrobiales > UBA8190 > Chersky-840. Next base: position 23,695 of record CAWESO010000009.1, read on the forward strand.
CGCTGGTAGCGCGCGTTTTTGGAAACTTCTCATCGACAACGGCGAGGCTGAGCACGTCGACGCCCGCCGAAGTGCCTCTGATGCAGCTCGGCCTACGTGGGTTTCCACCGAAGAGTTCTGAAACACGTACTAAAGACCTTTCGTTAATAGAGTGACTACTCGGTCACAAAGAGAGGCCGGTGTGTGCAAGGAAGTTGAAACAGAGCTGGGTGTTGTTGCCCACCCGTAGGAGGGCGGTGTCGGCGGCCGCTTCCGCTTCGTCCATGGTGTCAGGACAAAGATTGGCCAGCTCCCGGCCTTTGACGTTTCCCCACAGCAACTCGACCGGATTGAGGTCGGGTGAGTAGCCAGGGAGCTGCTCGACGACGAGCCAGCGCCTCTGGGTTTGCAGCCAGGTCTTCATGGCTTTGGAGGTGTGAGAGGGGAGCCCGTCCCAGATGAGCGTCACCTTCTCACCGCTGAAGTGCGTGTGGAACTCCTCGAGGAACTCGATGAGGGACTCGGTGTTGTAGGAGCCGGCATGCATCTGGAAGACGAGAGCGGCCTCGCTGCCGTCGGCCCGGTAGGCGAGAGCCGCCGACATCGACAGCCGGGTCCAGTTGAAGTGGTGGTGCAACACTGGCGTCTGGCCTCGCGGTGCCCACGTGGACCTCACCGCGGGGAGGAGGCTGAACCCCGATTCGTCCTGGAAGACGATCCAGGCGCCCCGGCGCCTGGCGCTTTTTTTATGCGCGGCCACTCCTGTGACACCCAGGTGGCGACGGCGTCCTCGTTGCGCTCGAGCGCTCTGCGGGCCGGGCGCTGGCGGGTCCAGCCCAGACGCTGACGCAAGATGGTCCAGGTCTGGGTCGGTCCGTAGCGCACGCCGGTCACGCGCTCGATGACATCGGAGACGCGAGACAGAGTCCACAGATCGGTGGCGAACCCATTGGCGCGCGGTCCTCGCTGTAACTCGGCCACCACCTCCGCCAGCTGATCATCCGACAGACGGGGAAGACGACCGGCTCGTCCGGCGCCGACAAGAGCGTCTCGGCCCCCGTTGGACCACAACTGGTACCACTGCGATGCACTCTGGGCCGAGACGTCGAGAGCCTGGGCCACTTCTGCTTGGCTCTTGCCTCGACGGAACATGTCGGCCGCCCGTAGGCGCCGCTTCTTGAGCGCCTCGAAGTCACGCCGGGGGCGGACCCGCCCGTTTCCGACACTCTGCTTCGGCGCGCCGCGCGAACCGGACACACGACCAGTATGTCACAATGGCGTAGTTACGTCAAGGTATTAGCGAAAAGTCTTTAAGCAATAAGGGTCGAGCGGGCTTCCTCTGAGTTCATTCCTCTTATGACCTTTCGCAGCTCACACGCCGAGTCCGGCGCTTGCCATTTCTTGTGTTGGTCATGGTACGAACATCCCGAGCCACGTCAAGGTGACGTTGGTCATCAAGTACGGCCTCGTTACAAGTTCATGACGCGTTTCCTGTGACTCAGTGCGATTCGCCTTTCACTTAGCGCGTGTACTCCCAGGGCGTCCGATTCTCACGAGCTGCGAAGAACTTCTCACCAGCTGACGAGAGAAATGCGTCCCTTGTGTGACAGTCCGACGCGACGGACCGAGAGCGAACGCCGTTACCCTGACCGTGCACCCGAAGGTCCCAACTGGACCCGAAGGAAGCACAGGCGACAGGGCCCCTGGCTTGTCTCGGGGCTCTGTCGTGTCACCTCTCGGAAGCCCTGCGTGGAGCCCAAAGGAAGCACAGGAAGGCAACACCCAAGTCAACGGCAACAGCAAAGTCAAAGACGCGCTTCCCCGCCTTCTTCCATGGCTCCCTGGAGAGTTACCAATCAGAATAAAAGAGCCCTCTCTCTGATGGAGATCCACCGCTGAGCGGTTGAACCTCATTACCGTGCGAGGGCACCGAGATCTTGGCCTGACTTTCTGATAGCGGGATCACGTTGTCCTGTCGGCCGACATCTCGGACCATGAACGGCGCGCCCCGTTCCAGAGGGGTGATGGACCGCCCTGTTCGTGCAGGGCGGAGATCACCGTCACCTCCTTCACGGGACGGCCGCGCCACCCCTTGACTAAAGGAGAACAGGGATGGCAGTGACCATCGTAGAAGCTGGCCGCACCATTGTCGGTGGTGTCGACACCCACCTCGATGTCCATGTGGCCGCGGCCTTGGACGCCATCGGCGGCGTGCTCGGAGTGGAGTCGTTCGTGACCACGCCCAAGGGCTACACGGCCATGCTCGAGTGGATGAGCGCTTTCGGGACGATCTCCAAGGTGGGCGTGGAGGGCACCGGCGCCTATGGAGCCGGGCTCGGACGGTTCCTCGCTCGCGCCGGCATCGAGGTGGTCGAGGTCGACCGGCCCAACCGCCAGGTGCGCCGGGCCAAAGGCAAATCCGATCCCGCCGATGCTGTCGAGGCGGCCCGGGCTGTGCTGAGCGGCCGCTGCACCGGGGCCCCGAAGTCCAGGGACGGCAACGTCGAGGCCATCCGGGCGCTGGTCGTCGCCAAGCGTTCGGCTCGAGAGGGTCGCCTCCGCGCCGTCCACCAGATGCGCCAGCTGAGTTACACGGCCCCCGACCAGCTTCGATGCCGCCTCAAAGGCCTGGCGACGAGCGACTTCGTCGCCGAGGCCGCCGCCTTGCGGGTCCGGGTCGGGGGCGACCCGGTGGTCTCGGCCACGAAGATGGCCCTCGCCAGCTTGGGGCGCCGGGTCCACGCCCTCGAAGAGGAGGCCGCGCACCTCGACGAGCGACTCGCCGAGCTCGTGGAGGCGACGGCGCCGAACCTGCTCGAGCTCTTCGGCGTGGGGATCGACACCGCCGCCGTCTTGCTCGTCGCCGCCGGCGACAACCCCGAGCGCCTGCGCTCCGAAGCCGCCTGGGCGCATCTCTGCGGCGTGGCGCCCATTGAGGCATCCTCAGGGAAGGTCACCCGACACCGTCTCAACCGAGGTGGCGACCGCAGCGCCAACGCCGCCCTGTGGCGCATCGTCATGACGCGCATCGCGAAGGACCCTCGCACCCGCGCCTATCTCGAGCGCCGGACGAAAGAGGGCCGCTCCAAGCGGGAGGTGATCCGAGTCCTCAAGCGCTATGTCGCCCGCGAGGTCTTCAAGCACCTTCCTCGCGCCTAGATCTCCGAGCGGCGGGTCTGGCTCCAACGTTACCTGCCGTCTTCGGACTGGCCTTCGTCCGATTTGCCGGCCCGTCACTCGGAACCCTGCTCGGAGAGCATCGACGCATGGCTTGGTAAGAGCTTGCCCTCGTCCGACGAGTGGCTCCTGATTGGTCCGCCCGCTGTCCATGCCACCGAGCCCAAGAACCTCTTGACAACCATAGGAGCTTCGGGTGGGTTGGCCCGTTGTGAAGACCACGGCGACGGCCAGCAGGAATCGGCATGTGGCGGAGTCTGCGCCCCCAAACGGGGCAACCGGGACCGGGTGATCTGCGCTCCCTCAGGCCGTGGCGTGCGAACGTCGAACAGGCCCCCGGCCATAGCCGCCGAGGGCCTCCCCCTTTTGGCCCTAGGGTTTGAGGCATGACCCCCTACACGTACCAGCAGTTCGTGACTGAGTCCTTCGCCAAGTTGGACGGTCAGGTTCACGAGATGATCGGCAAGGGCGAGAGTACCGAAGCCCTATTGGCAGCGGCCCTGGGGAACCTCCAGGGCATTTTCGAGCACCTCGCCAAGCGCATTGACGAGTTGGCAATCCCGACCTAGTGAGAGGGCGTCCTGACAGGTCGCCTCTCTTCACGTTTCAGGATCAGGGGTCGATCCACTCCTGCCCTCGGAGTCCTGCGCCCTCGCCGCCTTTTGTTCTTCACATTCGACATTCAACAAGAGGACAACTAGTCATGACCGATGAGTACAAGGTGATTCACGTCTCCAATCGAGAGACGCTGGAACAGGAACTGAACGAGGCTGCCCAAGCGAAGTGGAAGTGGGTCGATTCCCTTACGACCCAGAACGTCGGCAACGTGCTGGTCGTGATGAAGCGCACGAAGGACGAAGAGCCAGCCACCATTGACGCTGACGCCTTTGGGAGAGCGATCAGCTAGGAACGGCCCACCACCGGTCAAGTGGAGAGAGGGGCGTCACCTTCTTGGCGTCGCTTCTCTTCACGTTTCAGGATCAGGGTCGATCCACTCCTGCCCTGCTCCCCCGCTTCGGTCCTCACGCCCTCTGCCGGTAATGGCTCAGAGGGGACCTTTGACCCTGTCGCCTCCAGCCTCCGAGGCGGATCATTGTCATAGGCGGTGAGGTGAGCAGGTGGTCACCGACACCTGTCGGAGTGCTGCGCCCCTTACCGCCTTACTGGTTGAGGGGCGAATGAACGAGACTGAGCGCAGGACGGGCGAACAGGGCGGTGCCTACATCGGCGGTCGTTGGGTCAGTGCCGACGAACTACGGGCACGGGGCCGTCGAGTCTTTCGCCAATGCGGCTGAAGGTCGGGACGACGTAGGGACGTGTCCGAACTGCGGGGAGCGGCGTCCCGGCGCTACCGACGGTCCCGGCGGCCTCCAGTTCGCCGAGGGATCGGAGTGTCCCCAATGTGGCCATGTCGCGTTGGCGGACATACGACAGAACGTGGACATGGCCGAACGTCTCGATGCGGAGCTGGACTCTTCTCTCAATCAGGGGGTTGAGCAGATGTCACGGCACATACTGGACGCTGAAGAGGGCAACGGAGAAGCGGTTGAACCCCTCGACGCCGAAGAACCTGACTCTCGCTGAACTTTCCCAATAGATAGACCTCTGGATAGACCCACCGTCGTTTGGGCTGCTCCTCTGAGTTTCGCGCGCGCGACCACGCGATCTTTGCGTCAAGGAAGGAACATTTAGTGGTCCTATGGCATCGTTCATGACCTCGGCGGTGCAAGCTCGGACCACGTGTCAACCTCACCAGAGGCCCACGCCGTTGCCGGGGCGATGGCCTGGCTCAGTTCGTCTCCCACCATTTCAGCCTTCACCGACGACAAAAGGGCGTCAACATGCGATGCGGCCATTGCGTTTGCCGAGACATAAGCGTACCGTGACATGCGAGACGCCTCGCCTCGGCCAGGCGCGACAGTGCCACCGCTCCACAAGAGACGGTGACTGGAAACAGCGCCCAGGCTGCTGGGCGCTGTTTGCGTTGGCGGGTACATGTCCAGGGCGCGGGCAGTTGTGATTGCCAGTTGGCGGGCCTATCTTGGTGCCTCGCGACCAAAGCCAGGTATCAGGTGACACAACGCGAGTGGCAGCGCCTTCATTTGCGCGGGGGATATTGGTGGGAAGGAACCTCCTTTCCCAATGATCGACGACGCGAGAATGCCAGAGCCGATTCGTTTAGGTCCGAGACAGAGGCCAACCTGACGAAGCTCTTGGCGGACGACTGGACGATGGTCTCGGTTATTGCCGCTCGTCCGGTTCTTCTCTTCCAGACCCGCGTGGCCGCACTTTGGCAAGAAGCCTTTACGGTCTTCTTGGAACGAGACGCAGGCAACGACGTCTGAAACTGACATCTTGAACAGCCGAGACTGATTCAGGCCCGGACCGATCTTGACAGTGGCCCGTCGACAACCGCCCGCGTCGGCATGCGTTCCAAAACAATGAAAAGATCGTGACGATAGAGTGACGCCATTCCATACGGTATCCAAATCATCGGATGGGGCCGTGGGCGGCACACAAACTCGACCGTCTTCGCATCAACGATGGTGAACGATTGTGTTGGACTTGCCCACCACCGATGCCCAACGCGCAAGGTGTGGACGCCACACTCGATCAGCGCTTCGGCGGCCTGGGCATTCGCCACAGAACTCTTGACCTTGCCGTCGAGGACGATGTCCCATTTCCGGTAGCGGTCGAGTACCGCGCTCATCCGGGTCACACGGAGCCTGCCTGCCATCGTCACCCATTCTCGCTACGGGGGGTTGTCCCGGCGACCTGCCGGGGGGCCAGCAGGTCACACGGTGACAACACCCTCACACGGCAAGCCCCTCAGGTGGGTGTTGCGGCTTACAGCGACACCCACTCCCTCGCCCGCTCCAAAGCCGCATGACGGCGTTGGTAGAACTCCTCCCTTGCCCTTTCCGCGAAGGGTGGTCGAACTACGGCACTCGGACTCCCGCCATTGGCCGTGGTGCTCACGTCCAATGGCGTTCACTCTGGGGGTTTTCGCCTGGGGAAAACAAGAGGACGACCTGGGGATTATGAGCAAGCTCACGACGAGGGAGTACGCCGGGACCGCTCGCGACAAAGACCAGCGGGAGTGAGAATCCGACCCTACGCTGGGCGCCTGAAGACGAGGAATTCGGCGTCGGTGCGCGCGCTGACGCGGACGAGTTCCCACCCGAGGTCTCGACGAGAGCGGACGACCGCATCGACGGTGGCCTCGCTCCCCTCCAGGACCAATGGGACTGTCAGGTCCCGACTAGGACCTCAGCCGGAAGGGGCCATGCATGTTTCATCTAGGAGTTTCCTATTCGTTGCATTGAGTTCAACTGTCCCGCCTACCTTCGGCGACGTGGTCGATGAACAAGAGTCAGCCCGGTTACGGGTGGTCAGCAGGACAGACTCGCGCGTCCACTCGTCACGGAATCCGGTTCGAAGGATTCCGACATCGACAAATACGCGACGAACCGTCCTCTACATCGGCGGCGATCCTGCATGTCGCATCGTGATTGCGCGCATCGTGCGACGATTGGACAACGTCCACCTGGTCGTGACCGACACCGGTCGAGAAGGTCGGCTCTTGGCTTTCTCGCTCACGCCCAGCCTGATCCTGCTCGATGCTCATCTATCTGACTGCGATGCCCGCGATCTTTTAGTCTACCTCGCACGCGTTGCTGTTCCTGCCACGATGCCAGTAGCCATTTTGTCAGGAACCGAGAGCGCCCGAATGCGATTCATTCGGGGCGGAGCGGCAGCGTGGCTGACAAAGCCCTTGAACATCACCGAGGTCGAGCAGACGATGATGGTGCTGCTCGATAGGTTCTCGGCGTCGTCGTAGGCGGTGGCGTCGCGCGATCATTAGGCCGCGCGAGCCACCCAGAAGCCGGGTGTCGTCTCCCTCCATACCACCGGGGATGCCATTTTCTCGATGGTGCCCATGGCGTCATCAATCGACCGACAGCTAAGCGAGAAGTCGCCGCCAACCACGGTGCAGGTCTTGTCGACACACTCGATGATTATGCCAACGACCCCGTAGCGCACCGCACCTGGTTTCGCAGCGATGCGGGTGTCTCGCCGTCCCGTGGCTTCAATGGTGGCGACCGGATGAGGTCCCATCCAGACATCGTCGGCAGGGAAATCACCGACCTTGAACCTCATCACGCGCTGTGGCTGTAACCAACACGTACCGTTCACCATGAACGGGCCGCGGTCGTGATTACGAACTCGCTGCTGCTCGACCTGCCAACAGCTCGGCCAGAGAGGGTGTGATTCGCTTCTACTCGGCCCGAGGGCGAGACCGGAGCAATGCCACAGAACACCCCGCCCAGATGACGGTCAGACCGAGCCACACGACGAGCCGGACCCACGGGTGCAAACCCGCAAAGGGCGTGCCTGTGAACGATGAGTGTGCAACCTGACTGAGCGGCGCGTACGCCACCCAACCAGAACCAGGGGTATCGAGAGTTGTGATGTACACGCCCAGGACATACAAGGCTGCTCCCAGGGCGACGACCAAGACAATCCGCTGACCACGGTTGAGCCTGCCCATGAAGCAAGCATGCCACCGTCCGCCAATGCCCGCCCATGGCGGCCGTGGCGTCAGAATGGGAACCCATATCCCGTGTTTGAGCGATTCACCGACCGTTCCCGACGGGTCCTGGTGTTGGCCCAGTCAGGTCAAATCTGAGGAATGTCGCTGAAGGCCATCACGCGCCGCTCTCAATCGTCGCGTTATACGTCTGGCCGTCCATCAAAGCGGTTGCCACTGAGCAGTTTCGCACCCTTTTGCTGGTTCCCGAGGGACTGGGGTAATCCCACCTCACCTCCACGCCAGATGACACCTGGACGGGAAGGCGCGTGCGGGTCCTTCTTATCTTGCCTTGGATGCTGGTCGTCGCGACGGTCAACCACGGGAGGTGCGGAATCGGCTTCACCCGCAACTGGTCAAACCAATCGTCGCCCGACGCTCCGTGGAGCCACTCCCATTGATGGGCGTGCTCGGCGCCCCAGTTGTGCCCCACAACAGCCGACCATCCGGTGAGGTCGCGACCGTCGAAGACTCCTTCCACAGTGCCATGCGGCACCAGGACCACTCCATTGGACCGGGGAAACCAGCGGTCGTAAAGAACTCCTGGGAGATAGGGCACTTGCGGCGCACTTGCGTGCCATCTCAGGTCCCAGGTGTGGTTCTCAATGGACCCTCGGGAGCCAGATGCGGCGAGCTGAGCAGTCCCTGGCCCTCGGGTCTGCGTCAACTCTGGTCCCCACCAGGTGACCCACAGGGTGGGCTCGGGCGCTTTCCCAGGGTGTTTCAGCCACGTGTGGCGCAGCCATAGGGCGCGTTGGCCGTCAGCATCGGTGGCGGTGAGATAGAGCGATTCGTACAAGCCTTTGCCGAAGCGGGACCGACGGAATGCGGAGCGCGCCTAGGTCCCTCATGGAGGCAGGGTAACCGGGAGCCCGTAGGACATCCTGTCAGGGTTATATATCAGGGTGGCAACTCGGCTAACTCGGCCAACGCCTGCGGTACGTCGTCATGCATTAGGCCATTCTCGCCCAACAGCAAGGCCCACGGTCGGGCGGGATCACCTGGGCTTCTGCGCCGGTTCGAGCCGGTATGGCGCACGGGGTCGTTACGTCGAGCACGCGACCCTCACATCCGATCCCGCGACCCCCCGGAGCCTGTGAGAGAACGACGCAGTACCACTCCAAGCAAAGGTGTCATTCCCAAACGAGACGAGGTACGCCCTAATCGGTCCGACGGACCTGCCGTGGCCCGCTATCGCGACCGTGCACGTCGGCTCAGGAGTCGGTCCCGAGGCAGCGACCACGAAGGTTACTTGCTTGTCTAGTCCAGCTCGCAGACTAGCGATAGCGCTTGCACTGCATGGTCCTGGAGTACAGAAGAAAGCGGATGCTCCGGGGCTGGCTGGGCCGACCTGGATGTCGTGGACCTCAACGGATTCGGGCGGGGTACTCCCAGAAACAAACACGATGGACAAAGCCACGCCGACAGATACGACGAACACGATGGCCACCAGCGCCGTCCAACGTCTAGAGAGGAGATGTTGGACTCGGCCCATATCACCAGCTTGACCGCCTCCCCGGTTCCGTTCAACCGGCGAGGGATACGAAGAGGCCGACGGTCGTCACTGCCCGGCTAAAGGTGGGACTTGCCGTGGCGGAGGGACAGAAATGTCCGGTATCGCCGGACCCTGGGACTACTGCGGTCGTGACCCGAAGAGCCGTGTTCCGACTCCGATAACGAGTAGGCCGAATGCCACGGAAGCGAGAACGGTAATGATGCTGGCAGCGGAACTCATCGGTTTACCTCCCATCGAAGAGGTTGAACGTGGACCCTACCGAGCCATCGTAACCACAAGTGCCTGACTTCCAGCAAGGACGGGAAGAGCGAGAGGCCCTCTGACGGTCGTTTCAATAAAAGTGCGGCTCAGGGTCGGGGTCGGGGAAGTCCAACATCATGGACGACATACTGCTGCCGTGCGGACTCCCAAGACCCCGCCCGCTGCTGCTCGGGGTCGCCCGCTCGTTCATATCCGGCGGCGGAGCGGGGTCATACCCGACATTGATGGCGTTGGTCTTGCGCGCCCATACCGCCAGCCGAGCAAGGAACTCAGACGTCAAGAAGACATTTCCAAATGGGTTGTCGACCGGGGGCGTCCTGCGTAGCATTCCCTTAAGAAGATTGGCCGCAATCAGGGTAAGCATTGGGGGGGCCTGGTGGCTGGACGGTGTTACGCGAAGAGGACTAAGGCCTTAGGACTTGCTGTCTGGACGTCGACGCTTGTTGGAGCGGCTCTTGCCTCCTCAGTGTTCCTCACCTCGGCGACAGCGCAGGCTCGTACGAACCCATCCATTTGGGCAGCGCCGGGACAAATCGCATGTTCAATCTCCGGCAAGCTCTCATTCTCTCCTCCTCTTACTACCTCAGGGGGCGGGACCAACCCTTCAGTGTTCGGTGGAAAGCTTTCTAAGTGCGTCACGAGCGACAGTGTCGTCACAATAATGAGCGCCAAGTTCTTAGGGGGCTCCTTTTCCAGAAGCCCTATCAGCTGCGTGAGTCGCTCTTCTGTACCAACCTCTATCAACCTCCGGGTGAAATGGAAAGGAAAAGTATTTGGCCGCCGGACGACACTCCCATCAACCGTCGTCAAGGATGGCATCGCCGATGGTTCATTTCTCGGCACTCCTTCGCTTACCGTCCCGTACCCGACTTCAGCTACAGCCAAGTGTGCCCGCAGGGGTGGGATGAAGGACCTGGCTCTTTCGGGAACCTTGACACTTGGGAACGGCGAAATCGGTGCGGCAGTGGCTGACACCAACATCACGTGTGACACCAATGTTGACTGGGTTCAGGCGACAACGGGACCAAGCGCACCCAGTTACGCCATTCCTACCGGTGCCCACACTCTGACGCGGTGGAGCACACAGGGGGGTCTCGACGCCGGTCCAGCCGAACTTGAAGTGTGGAGGCCGACAGCGGTCGCAGGGGACTTTGTGCTGATTGGCTTGAGCAATGTCGAGACGCCACTGAGAAACGAGCAAAACAGTTTTGCTTTGCACCCGCCCATTCCAGTCCAGGGCGGTGATGTGTTGGGCATTCGGTTCATCGACACCCACAATCCTTATGGAGAAGGGGGTGGCGATTGTTTGCAGCCTTGGCCGACCGGCAATACGGTCCTCGCGAACCCTTCTTCGCCGTCTCCCAGTCTCGGAGAGACAAAATCGTTCCCGATGCCCAACAACTCATTTGTCCTGAACGTCTCAGCTACCGTTGGCTGACCCGCACGTTCTCTGCGGTAGCGCTTTTGGTTGATGTGACTCGACGCATTACCGACGAGTCCGTGGTTACGCGTCGTCACCCTGGCTGTCTCCAGTCGGAGGATTGGTGACGTCGGCTGAGGGTCCGGTCGCCGGGACTGCCAAGGTGTCCAGGGGACTGATGAACCCACCTTTGGGGCCGACCGCTGGACCGAACCCAACGCCCTACTCCTGACTCGCTCAGTAGAAATGTGGCTCTGGGTCGAGGTCCGGGAAGTCCACGAATCTCGACCAACTGCTCGCGCGGTCGGGGACGGTGGTCGGTCCCACACGCTCGGCCATCCCCGGGGGTAGCGCAGGGTTGAACCCATCTGCGTTGATGGCATTGGTCCGACGCGCCCACGCCGCCAGATCGGCCAGGAACTTAGCGGCCTGCTTGTTCTCGACGGGCTCCCCCACACCTGCGCGGCTGCCAGTATCCGCGAGTGTTTGCTTCGGAGCATCGAGTCCCAGGAACTCTCGCTTGGCCTTCAAGGTCTTCAGCCAGGTCCCGAGGAGGTCCCTGCACTCGGGAAGGGCCACGTCGGCCGGAGATTCGCCATAAAGAACTACTGGTCTCAGCGCTTCCAGGGTCATTTCAATGTCGGCGAACGTCTCATCCCTGTGCCGCTCGATGTCCTTGACCCCACGTGCGTCCGCCAACACGCTTTGGTAATGCCGCTGGCAGCTCGACTTCGAGACCCCGGTGAGTTGGGCGATCTTCCGGTAGGAATACCCCTCATTCCGCAGCGCGATGACCGGGTGCTGACGCTTGGCCAACTCCATCTCCCTGCCAGGTGCCATGGTCTTCGTCACGGACCCATTGTGGACCGTGGTCAGATGAAAGGTCGGGAGTGGGGTGTCAGGCGCCGGTGTCCCACGACGGAGGCACGAGCGTCCCAGGAGAAACGGCATAGGACGAGGTGGTGTGTTATGTCCCCTTCGTCCCGCAGAGACGACAGATGCTGGACAATCGCCGGGCTGCTTGACTACTAGGAGGGATCGGCGAAACTCGCCGGTCCAGGTAGACGGGTCGGGGTCACGGGTCCTCCTGGCGGGCTACCCCACATTTGGGGGATTCTTACCCCACTACATCGCGGTCTTTTGGCCCTGCCACCCTGGCACCGCTTCCGCTTTGCTGTGGGAATGACCGGTGCACCGTCAAACGAGCCAGACATCTTCTGGGTTCGGCACCAGCTGGACACGCTGGCGTCAGCGCGTGTCCAGGCCGAACTGAACGTCTGGGAGCTTCTCCGCTACGAGGAACTTTGCGCCTTGGAGCAGTCCCTACTCAGGCTGACTGAGTAGGCCGCCCCAAAACGGCTTGTCGTCCTCGCGGGGCCGTGCCTACTGTTTTCGCGGGCATTTGGTGGCGGCAATATCCCTACGCTCACCAGGCCCAGGGGGGATACGGCGGGGCGTGGGGCATCGTTCACCACGCTCTCTTGTGCGGGGAGTCCTGCGCCTCGCCCTCCCCTTACGCCACTTTTCTGACCCTGGAGCGGGGGTTCGGTCGCCTCAAGAACGAGTGGGCCATGCTCCCGCTCCGGGTTCGCAGGATCGCCAAGGTTCGGCTCCACGTCGACCTGACGATCCTCGCCCAACTGGCCACGGCGCTGGCGAAGGCCAGGGCATCGGCCGTTCCGCTTGCCGCTTAGGCCCTCCTGATCCCGAATCCGGGGACCCCTGGGGCTTTGACGCGCAACGACCCCGCACCGTGAAAGGCAGGGGTCGTCACGAGGCTCTGAGAGGGAACTCAGGCATTAACTATCGGCCATGGGTCATGAATCTTTAGGGTTTCGCCGATCGAATCGCCGATCCCTCCTAGGGGCGAATGCGACGCAACCGGGGCACGCCGAGGCAGCAACTGGCGCTCCTAGCCCGGGCATGGTTGCTTCTGGTCGGTCTCTGGGTTGTTCTGTTCGGCATAGCAGTGGCGTTGAACAAGAACGGCAAGGCGCCGAGTTGGGACCTCGGCATTCTCCGAACTCTCACGTGGGCAGTGGTGGGGTCGGGAATCCTGGTCCTCGTTCGCTGGCGGCAAGCTCGAAATCAGCCGCCTGAGTCAAGCTGACCCACCATCGTTCGGCATCGTTGTGGCGAGGCCGACGACGGTGAGTCCCTTGGCCGACTGAACCCATCCTCCCCGCTGCGTGTGCCATGGGTCGGATATGTGCGTGCAAAAAATGAGCCACGTAGCGTGGCCGAGGGTGGCCCTTCTCCTGCCCCGGACCCGAATCCCTTCCGGGGGCGTAGGCTTGCCAACCGTGCGCCTCTTGCACTTCCTCGACAGCTGGTCCGGGTTGCTGGCGTGGGCCTTCGTGGGCTTGGTCGCCTTCGGTGCCGTGGTCCTTGCTATCCGGGTCGAGGCCACAAACCTCCGGGCTTGGACTCGCGGGCGAAAGACGGCGAACAGGCCTGCTGACAACGTCGGCCAGTAGCATTTCCGCGGGCCGTGCGAGGCCTGAGGTGGAAGGCGCGGTCGGGTCTAGTCACCCTGCTTCAGTGGATTCGCACGTTGGCAATGGCATCGCGAAGCAGCTTTCCCCACTCGGGTCCAGCCTCGATCAAGTTGTGCTGTACCCACCTCGACAAGGGCCTCTGGCGCTTGCGGAACGAATGACGTTGTTCCATACGGCATCCCTTCGCTGTGTCTTTCAATGACGCGACGCTGCGGCGCCACGGTGCCGCACCGCAGCCCCTGCACCCGAACGGAGCGTTCGACTACGGAAAATCACACATACCTCAGATACAACAGCAGCCACATACTTCCGCCCGAACGGGCGCCTGTCAATAGGCATCTCAGCACTCTCCATAACCGAACGTCGTCGGCTTGCTAATGACCAGACGTTCGAGTCGACAGACCGCGTGTTGTGCTTCTTGTCAGCGTGGTGCTCGGTATCCCGGCACCCAGCCTCGTCGAGACTGTTGTGGCGACCGGTTGAGACCGCACCGAATATGCGCTACCGACCACCTGCGCGCGCCGTCCAGGACGCTGGTCGGTCTCACCCGCTTGGTCATCCCCGGAGGCAGTGGCCAATGGTCGACCCACCGAGGCCATCAGACATCCGCCAAACCGGTCGATGTCACCCCGCTACCCCGGGAGGGAGCCTCATATCTTCTGGCTCTCCTCAGGACCTGAGGACGAGGTGGTGGATGCAGGTGTTCCCTACGACAGAACTTTGCGTTCCATCCGGACATACGTCGTTCTGCCAAAGGACGCCGCCCAGCCGGGCTCCCTTGAGATGTGCGCTGTGTAGGTCGGAGCCTTGAATCACCGCATCAGTGAGATTTGCGTCGTTGAGGTCAGCATACCGGAACTCAACGGCGCGGACGATGACACCAATGAGATCGGCATGCTGTAGATCGGCTCGGCCCAGGTGCACGTTGGTCAGGCTCACATGAGACAGGTTCGCGCTGCGGAGGTCGGCCCCAAAAAGGTATGCATCTCCGAGGTTGGCGCCAGACAGATTGGCACCTGCGAGTTTGGCGTCCGGGAGCTTCGCCGTGGGACCGATGAGATAGCCGTCAATGACCCTCCACCTCGGCGACAGTCGGGCTGGCCGTCCCTTGAGGCCACCCGAGTACACGCGATAGAGGTCTCCGACCAGGACCGCTCTCGCGATGTCACTGTCTTCGAGATGGGCATGCGCTAAGACCGCATGGGTCAGGTTGGCTCCCGTCAGGTTGGCACCGGGGAGCTGGGCACTCGTGAGATGAGCGCCGGTGAGGTTCGTGTCCACGAAGGAGTCGCCCGCGAGGTCGGAGTTCGCCAGGTGTGCCCCTGTGAGATTCCTATGGCTAAATGTGCACCCAACCAAGACCGAGTTCGGGGCTGGGACGCAGTGCCCTTCGGCCGCAGCAGGACTGGCCACCATCACGACCATCACGGTCATGAATGCGACCAGTGACGCAGGCAACCACCCTCTGTGAGGCAGAGCACTTCGGGGCTCCGCCCCAACCTTGGAAGCCAGTCGAATCGCCTGTCTCAGTGTCTGCCTCCAGGTATCACACGCCCTTGAACGTTGCGATCATCTAAATCGCCAACGAACCCTCCTTGAGCAACCCTTACCCGAGAAATCACCTGACAACACACGACGTGGTAGTCCCTCGATTATCCGAGAGCAGTAGCCATGGCGCTCCACCGACGCAATCAGACATCCCAGGCACCTTTGGCGAAGCTCCACGGGCCTTGCACCGGACCCTCGGACTCTCCTGCAGGTCCGCGACCACCCTGCCGATCACCGGCCCTCCCAACGTGGACCTACGGAGCCATCCCACCAATCAAGTGCCGGATTTCAGCAAGGACGGAAAGAGCCAGAGGCCCCTCTGACGGCGGTTTCAATAAAAGTGCGGCTCAGGGTCGGGGTCGGGGAAGTCCACAAACCTCGACCACATGCTCATGCCGTCGGGGACGCCGGTCGGTCTCACCCGGTCGGTCATCCCCGGGGGGAGCACTGGGTTGAATCCCCTCGCGTTGATGGCATTGGTCCGACGCGCCCACGCCGCCAGCTCGGCGAGGAACGTAGCGGCCTGCTCGTTCTTGACGGGCGCTGTCATATCCCATACCCGGTCCAAACGTCCCCGCGCAATAACCCAAACTCGCCTCCTTGGTGGACTGAGCCTGCGATCAGCCGAATGTCACCGATCCCCCTGTGACAGAGGACTCCGAAATGCTGCCCGTGCCGCCGACGCCACAGACGGCAGCGAACTGTGCTCCGGTCAGGGCCAGGGTGGCGGCGATGGTGGAGGTGGCACCGAGGTTATTTCCGGCAAAGGAAGTCACCGGGTTGTTGTTACTCGCCGTCCCGGCGCCCGGCAAGTTCACTGATACCTGAAGACCAATGTTCCAGGTCTCACCGGTGGTGCCGAGTTTGCTCGGGCGCAAATGGACCCCGTTGGGTCCCTTCCATTGGCCTTTCGTTCGGCCCCCCATGTTCCCGGCTATCAGCGCCGAACAGGAGTTGGCTGTCTGAGACTTAGCAGCACTCTTCATCGTGACGTTGACTATTCCGGAAACGGGGTTATCGGCGCGAACTGAGGCAACGCAGTTGTGCACGCGCAGCTCCATCTTGATTTCCTCGTGGCGGGAGTTGCCGTTCTTGGTGATCGGCGGTGAGAACGTCGCCTGTTGTTGGCCTTGTGGCTGGACGCTGCAGGTCACGGTACCGGGGGCCCTCACGGGGTTGGCCCATGCTGGAGTGCCCAGGATCGCCACGAGTGCCAGCGCCACGGCCCCGACAACCAGCCCGACGACGGTTAGCCGCCCGCCTCGACTCTTGGTTCGCATCTGCTCACCCTTCCGTAGGGGGACTGGGTGTGCAGAGCACTCCGAGGCCCGAGTCCTGTGATGCACGTTACGCCCGGGTTGCGATTCGGTCACATCGTCGTATTTGGGTGAGCGGTGCTCGTTACGGCAGGACAAAGGAGGTGGCAGAGGTGGCTGGCAGGGTGACAGTTGTGTGTGGCATCCCAAGTACGCACACCGGGTGCAGTAGCCATATGTGGTACCAGCTGACGATCAGACATCCCAGGCACCTTTGGCGAAGCTCCACGCGGCCTGCAGAGGACGCTCGGCGTATTCCTCCACCTCCACTTCGGGAACAGGACATTCCGCGTGAAGATTATTGGTCTCAGATGCTGGGGGTGGGCTCCAATGGAACCGGGGTAGGCGCGTCTCTCCCATTCGTGAGACCGGTGGGGGCTCGGCCTTAACGGGGGTCTTGGCCACCTTCGCTGGTTTCCGCGCCTTCACCTTGCCCTGAAGAATCCATCTCTCCCAGCGGTCCGTTGCAACGCGCCCTCCGCACATAGGACACGCCTCGTATCCCAACTCCTTGCGGACGGCGGCGAGGTCACGGGTCAACGTGCTCCGCGACACCCCCAGCCTCTCAGCAAGGCGCGCCCGGCCACCCGGCTCGTAAAGTTTGTTCCAACCCCACAGTTCACCCTCGGTCCATTCTTTGATGATTAGACCGCGCCGCCAATGGGCCTTGTCTCGCCGCAGAGTGTTGTACCGCAACCGTCCTCCGGCGCGACGAGCAGCCTCGCTGTCACTTACCCGTGCTGACCAGTTGGGAATCGTGCTCACACTTATGGGAGGTTTCTTGTTGTGCGCTTATCGGAAGGTTAAGGCCATCTCCCTCCAAGTCTGGATGAGCGCTGACCCTTGTTGTGGGAATGGTCGGCGTCGTTCTTGGTGACGAGCAAAAAGCACCATAGGACATGGGGTCAGACGGCCGAGGGGGTGTCTCGGGGCCGAAGTCGTTGGCCCGAAGGGCCGACAGCGCAGGACCACGTGACGCGGCGAAGCCGATCACCGAGAGGCAGACACCACCGAGGTTCACGGACGTGACCCATCGGTCAATCAGGCGATTCTTGACCAACGGTGAACGTCGTGAACATGTGAACCTCTCTTAGAGCCATTGAAGCCTGGGCCTGGTTAGGTGGACTCGACTCATTGACCCCTAAAGAAGGTTCACGAGGTTCACAAGGTTCACGGGCAAGGCCACTACCAGGCATGTTTCGTTCGACGTGCTCACCTGAGGTTCACCGACGGTTTACGGGCTCCAGCCGCCACACTGCCGCTCCCTGCGTGGCCTTACAGAACCGAATCTTGTGGCCTACGAAGACAGCGTCGCGCTTGGCCTTCAGCGCCAGTCCCCATTGGGTGCTCTGGGGCTTCCCCGGTTCCGCTGACAGGTCCAGGTGCTCCTGCGCCAGGCTCAACAGGGCGCTCGACTTGACCTCCGAGGTCCCGAAGCCATCAAGCCACGCCCCCACGAGGGCAACCCACCGGGGGTCATCGTCATCGGCATAGTCGTTGAGTTTGTCCTCGTTCGTGAGAAAGCCAGGGATGCCGACGACGTCCATGATGCCGCCCACGACTGCTGCCCAGGACTCGTAAGAGCCCTTGGTTACCGTCCCCTTGGGCTGACCGGCGTCTATCCAGGCTTGAATCAGGACCAACGCCGCCCAGACCAGGTGCCCACGGTTCTCGGCTATCCATGGCAGGAGGGGGTCGTGTAGGTACGTGCGGCCGACCTCAGGATGCTCCAGGTTGGCGTCGAGGCGGATCAGGACACTGCGGCGCGCATTGTCGCGGGAGAACTTCATGTTGTTCGCGGTCAACAACCACAGGGCCCGTACCGGGACGGTAACGCTCTTTCCAGACCCCACCATCCGACCGCTGTAGGTATCGGGGCGCGTCACGATAGCCGAGACCGTGCCGGAATCGAGCTTCTCTTTGAGGTTGTCGAAGAGGATGATGGGCGTTCCGGTTTGCAGCGCTGCCAGCATGCGCCACCGCCACTCATCCTCCAGCTTGCCCTCTGTCATCAACTCGGGCCCATGACCCAAAGCGATAAAGGAGATGGCGTCAGCAAGCAACGTCGCTCCGGTACCCGACTGGGGCTTGTCGAAGGCGTGAATCGGGGTCGGACCGCTGATCATTGGTCGGACAAAGGGATGAAACACCGCCGCCATGGTGTGAGCCCGACTCCCTTCGTCATCAAAGGGAAACCCACCTAACACCTCCACCTCTAGCAGGTGCCGAGCCATGGCGATGTCACTCGATGATGGGTGTGTGGGGACGAAGGGGACTCTCAGGTTCGGAGTCCAGATGAACGTCTTGCTCCCCGGGTCATATCCAGGCCCGACGGCCAAAGTTCCGTCAGGACCGAACACAGGTGCAGAGCGAACACCGACAAGTGGGGGGAACGGTGTCTGCGGTTCAGCCATCATGTCGTCGACAACACGCGACGGCGGCTCGCACTCCTCCCAGTGTTTGGCCCCAGTCGCCTGGTCCTGCTTCCATCTCCCCCATGAGATCAGACGGTGGTGGAGGTGGACCATCGTGTTCTTGGTGATCGGGTCGAGCCGGGGAGGGCCGTCGTGGTTAGCTTTGATCTGAACGGGGTCGTTCCCGAAGGTGACCATTTGGGTGGGGTCGTTCTTCTCCTCCACAACCTCCCAGGCCCGACGCGCCAAAAGGTGGGTGGCGGGCTCCGCAACCTCTAACTTCTGGCGGTCCCAGCCGTCAAAGGTGGGAAGAACCTCGGGGAACGGCACCGGAGGCCGTTCCGCGATCATGCCCCTCAGGACATCAGGCAGGTCTCTCTGCATGACCCCGAGCACCGCGTGGTGTAGGGCTTCGGTGGTGACGCCCCGAGAACGGAAGTAGCGGCCGATGTCGAACGGATGGCAGTCCGCTGACTCCAGATAGAGCGTGGCCTCGACGAGGTCTGCCCCGGCGGTGAGCAACTTCCCGGCGTGGTGGAACGGACTCGCGACCATCCCGGCGCCCACAGGGTCAGATTCGTCGGCGGCGCCTTCGCTAGGTGAGACAGCCGCTGCTGTCCCTGCCAACGGGCCCTCGCCAAGGCACCGAGCGACCTCGGTCAAGTCCCATCCCTTCTGCTTGCACAGCGTCAGCACGAACGCTTTCTTATGCCCGTCGGACAACCTCCACATGAACTCGGCGTAGAGGTCGTCCTCGATGTAAGCCGCCGCCGCCTGGGGACTTGCGCCTTCTGCAGGGGGTTGCTCAGGTGGTGTCCTCCACGTCACCCTCGTCACTGCATTCTCCGTTCAGAAATGTGGGACGAGCCCTCACCCCCGCCAGCGTCCGGGGGTGGGGGGTACGGCTAACGGGACACGAGCCGGTGTTCATGCGGTCCAGCGGAGCTGAGCAACCCCGTGACTGAACTGTTCGCTCAGATAGACCAAACGCTTGGCGCGGGAAGGAACTCCCCCACAGTAAGACGCTCATCTGTACTGACATACGCCGCAGAGAGATTTTCCACAAACCTCTCCACGCGCTCTCGGATGCCGGGATGATCCCAGGCTCCAAGCTCCTCGACTAGCGGACTGGCGTCGACGGCGATCCCGGACGGGAGATGCACGAACCACCGGGTGAACCAGGACTCCCACACGTCGGTATTGGTGAGAATGCCGCCATATGCAGTGATATAGGACAGGTAAGGCGGTGACCAGTCGATCTGCCAAGTCGGGAGAGGCTCGAAGAACTCGGAGAGCGAGTGTGGAATAGGCCCTGCCGCGAGGGGAGTGAGCAGGTTCCGAGCCGCATTAATCCAGGGAGGACGTCCGTAATAACGGATGCAAGATGGCGACTTGTGAGGCTCGATGGCGTCGACAACGACGTCGACATTGTCACCGTCGTCGTCTTCGCCCGCTGTTGACCATGCGGAGGTCACTGGTGTAGTCATGTACTTGTCCTTTCAGAAGGGGTCGGCCCTGCCAGGCTGGCCCCTTCATTCGCTGACGGGGACCGTGACCCTGTTGTTGGTGGCTACTGGTGACTGCCTTCGCTCTCGCGTTCGCTCATCCATGCCATGACGGCATCACGGCGAAAACGGATATGGCGCCCGGCACGCGCTGCAGGAGGTCCTATCCCTTTGTGACGCCAGGAGTAGAGCGTGCCGACGGGAAGCTTTAGGAGTCCCGCAACCTCGGTGGGCGTCATGTAGTAATCGCAGTCATTCGGCATGGTTCCCCGATGATGTCAAGAGTCAATGGCTTTGGCAAGGCTATTGACTCTTGAATCTCGCTGGCATTACGATCCACGGGCGTGGACGACCACCCGCTCGGATTCACCGACTTTGAGCTGCTGGAGGAGACAGGCGGACCCTTCTGCTGGGCCGTGGAGGACGACCAGATCGAGACCGTTGACCGCCTGGAGGACTACCCGGGCTGGATCGTCCGAGCCCGGTTCCTCTTGGGCGGCAGCGGGCTCTATCTGGTCCGCCTGACCATCGAGCCCGCCAGCTTTCTACCCTGGCCGCCTTCTCCGATCTTGACGACCGCTGTGATCAGAAACGTCCACGTCGACCGTTTGTACCGGACTACCCGCACCTGGCTATCAGTCCGCAACGAGGTCGGCATCGACGTCGATGTCTCGGACTTTCACCTTCGACGGCGTCCAGGACGGTCGAGGCGCGCCGACCTCTTTTACGCCAGCGCTGCGGCGCGGTATGTCGAACTCTTGAAAACCAGCTCATCACCGACAACGGACCTAGCTCATGAGATGGACCTGAGACCGTCACAGGGACGTGACCTACTACACCAAGCGCGGCAGCGGAAACTCCTGACGGCTTCTGAAAAGGGGAAGGCGGGTGGGGCATTGACAGCCAAGGCACTGAGTCTCCTCGGAATCGACGAACACAGCTCATCCCTTTCTCCCGAGAAGCATCCAGATGAGGGTGCGACACCAAACGGATCAAGAACACGCACCAAGAAGAAAGGAAAGTAGTGGCTCACGTTCAAAAACGCGCATACACATCGAGGCGCACGGGGAAGAGGACGATTGCTTGGCAGGCGAGATACACGGGCCCTGATGGCCGTGAGCGCAGCAAAAGATTCGAGAAGAAGGTCGATGCGGAACGGTGGCTCGCCACGAACGGCGCGGCCCTAGCGAAGAACGAATGGATTGACCCAGCCGCAGGAAGGATTACATTGCGGCACTACGCAGAAGAATGGCTTAAGGACCGTAACGTTCGTCCAACTACCCGTTCGAAATACGACTACCTCTTGGACCGCCACATTTTTCCAGCCCTCGGTGACGTCGCGCTGGGCTCAGTCACCCCCGAGTCGATCCGCACATGGCACAACAAACTCAACCGAATACACCCCGCCACTGCCGCAGGCGCTTACCGACTACTCGCAGCGATTTATCGGACTGCAGTGGAGGACGAGAGAATCGGACACTCTCCGTGCAGGGTGAAGAATGGGGCAACGGAATACGCTGTTGAGCGCCCCGTAGCAACCGTGGCCGAGCTTGCCGTGGCAGTTGCGGCTGTTCCCGCTCGGTACCGGCTAGCCCCCCTGCTCGCCGCGTGGTGCCAACTCCGACGCGGAGAGGTTCTGGGCCTGCAGAGGCAGGACGTGGATTTGTCGCGCTGGACGATCAAGATCGAGAGAACCTGGGTCCTTCAGTCAGATGGCAAGCACGTCGAAGGACCCCCCAAAACTGATTGCGGTCGTCGCACACTCGCCATTCCGCCGAACATCCGACCCGCGTTGAGGAATCACCTCAACCGATTCGCCGGACCAGTGTGGTTGTTTCCTGGTGATGGCGATCACCCCGCGTCACCCAGGACCATAGACAGGGTGTGGAACAAGGGACGGCTTGCCGCCGACCGCGCTGACCTCCGTTTTCACGACTTGAGACACAGCGGCCTCACGTGGGCGGCGGCAACCGGAGCCAGTACCGCAGAGCTGATGAGGCGTGCGGGCCAGAAGAGCGCGACCGCCGCTCTTCGTTATCAGCACGCCACCGAGGATCGTGATCGTGCGCTGGCCGATGCTCTGGGCCAACTGGCAAAGAGCGCGAAGGTCGTCCCGTTGAGACGGACAAGCGACGGACGAAGTTCCAAATCGGCAGCGGGCAAATCTTCAAACGAGGCTACCTAGCTGCTCTTTCACGAGCAGCCCCAACGGGATTCGAACCCGTGTCTCCACCTTGAGAGGGTGGTGTCCTTGGCCACTAGACGATGGGGCCGGGTGCCCATTCGGGCCGAGCCAGACTATCCGATCCGGCGACATCCCCATCCGGCCCCGCCGCCGTCGACACCCGGCTCGTCGCGCACAAACGCCTGACGCGCCCGGGCCCCACCGAAGTGGGGCCCGAGAGGCAAAATGGCTCGGGGGGGAGGACTCGAACCCCCAATAACAGGGCCAGAACCTGCCGTGTTGCCGATTACACCACCCCCGAATGGGTGACTTCGCAGGCTAGCCCAGCCGGTGGAGGCGCGAGTACCCGATGATCCGGCCCAGCGCCACCCCCACCGTCTCCTTGGCGTAGTACGGCACCGTGGCCCATCCCTTGATCGGGGAGTCGGTGTCGGGGGCCGGCCACGCCTGCAGGCCGACGTTGGAGGCGATGGCCAGGCTGCGGTCCTCGTGAAAGCCGTCGGTCACGATCAGGACCTTGGTCATGCCCCGCTGATGCAGGGCCGCGGCCGCGTCGGACAGGTTGGTCCACGAGTCGTCCCCGCCCACCTCGACGACATCGGCGGGAGGCACGCCGTGCTGTTCGAGCCAGTCGGCCGAGGCCTCCGCTTCGGTGTACTTGTCGCCCTTCTCCTTCGACCCGGTCACGATCACGGTCGTGGCCAGGTGGCGCCCCCACAGGCCGTCGGCGTCCTGCAACCTCGACACCAGGTCGGGCGACGGGGTCCCGTCGTACTGGGCCGCGCCCATGACCACGATGGCCTGCGCCGGTCGGGCGTCGTGGTGGCGCGACGTCAGCCACACCTGGACGCCGGTGACGGCGAAGTACCCGCCGATGATGAGCGCCAGCATCACGAGCCGTTGGAGGACCCACCGCATGGCGCGCGCTCCTCGCACCATGGCGTCTCCCAACACTGCCACCGGTCCCGACCCCCGTTCCCTCCGGTCCGGCGTGGGCCGGGCCGCGTCTCAGCCGGTGGCACCC
The DNA here is from genome assembly GCA_963811775.1 of uncultured Acidimicrobiales bacterium. GTDB lineage: Bacteria > Actinomycetota > Acidimicrobiia > Acidimicrobiales > UBA8190 > Chersky-840. Next base: position 47,129 of record CAWESO010000009.1, read on the forward strand.
TCGAGACGTTGCCGGGCGCCACGCAGACGTTCCAGTACAGCCTCGCGCCCGAGCACCTCCAGAGACTGGAATAGGGGCGGTCCCACCCGGCGGCCGGTGACCGCCACCCGCACCGGGACCTGCACCTTGTTGAGCTTGCGGCCCATGGCATCGGCGAGCCCCTGGGTGGCGCTGTGCAGGACTTCTGCCGTCCACTCGCATTCGCGGTACAGGGCCATGGCCCCGTCGAGCACGGCCGGGGCCGTCTCGTCTCTTACCACCGCCTCCCAGGAATCCTCCTCCACCAGGGGTTTGTCCAGGAAGAGGAAGTCCACCATGTCGGCCACCTCGCCCAGGACGCCGATGCGCTCCTGGACCAACGGCGCCATGGCGCGCAACACGGCCGGGTCGAAGCGCTCGGGTGGCCACGGCACCCGGTCGGGGGCCAGCCACGGCTGGACGGCCTCGACGAAGGTGTCGACGGGCATGGCCCGGAGGTACTCCTTGTTCATCCACTCGAGCTTCTTCAGGTCGAAGAACGCCGGGGCGTGGTTCACCTCGGCCAGCTCGAACCCCGCCACCATGTCCGGCACCGACAGGATCTCGCGGCCCTGGGGGTCGCTCCACCCCAGCAGGGCCAGGTAGTTGCGCATGGCGTCGGCCAGGTAGCCGCGCTCCTGGTACGACTCGACCGCCACGTCGTCACGACGCTTGGACAGCTTCTGGCGCCGCTCGTTCACGAGCAGGGGCAGATGGGCGAAGGCGGGCCGCGCCGCGTCCTCGGGCTCGAGCGCGGCCCACACGAGAAGGCCCTTGGGCGTCGACGGCAGCAGGTCCTCGCCCCGGATGACGTGGGTGATGGCCATGTCCAGGTCGTCGACCACGTTGGCCAGCACGAACAGCGGTGCGCCGCTGGACTTCACCACCACGAAGTCGTCGATGGCGTCGTGCGGGAAAACCACGTCGCCGCGGATGAGGTCGTGCACCACCGTGGTCCCGCTGTCGGGGACGCGGAAGCGCAGCGCGTGGCCCTCGCGCCCCAGGCCCCGGTGGCGGCAGAAGCCGTCGTAGCCGGGGGTGGCGTTCGCCTTGGTGCGGGTGTCGATCTCCTCGCGCGTGCAGTCGCACGCGTACACCGCCCCGGACTCCCACAGTTTGTCGACGGCGGCCCGGTAGGCGTCGGCGCGGGCCGACTGGCGGAACGGGCCCTCGTCGGGCTCCATGCCCAGCCACGCCAGCGACGACACGATGCCGTCCACCCATTCCTCGCGGTTGCGCTCGGTGTCGGTGTCCTCGATGCGCAGGACGAAGACGCCCCCCGTGTGGCGGGCGAAGAGCCAGTTGTAGAGGGCGGCCCGGGCGCTGCCGACGTGGAGGAACCCCGTGGGGGACGGGGCGAAGCGGACTCGGGTCCGGTCGGCCACGGCGTCGTCCGGGGCGGCTCCCCCGGTCGTGCCGGCGCCGGCTGTCACCGGTGCTACTCGTCCTCGACGAGCGTGATCGCCCCCGTCGGGCAGTTGTTGGCCGCCATGCGCACCTTGTCCATGAGCTCGGCCGGGGGGTTCTCGTCGAGCACGTACAGGTACCCGTCGTCGCGCACCTCGAACACCTCGGGCGCGATGCCCATGCACACGCCGTTGGACGCGCACACGTCGTAGTCCACGACGACCTTCATGGGACGTACCTCCGTCTCGACCCGACCCCGCAGTGTAGTGGTGGGCACCCGAGGGGCCCCGACCCCGGCCTCAGGGCTTGGCCGTGCTCAGCACCCACATGGCGAAGAACTGCGAGCCCCCGCCGTAGGCGTGGCCCAGGGCGGTGCGGACGTTCTCGACCTGGTGCTCCCCGGCCTGGCCCCGCACCTGCATGGCCACCTCCAAGAAGCGCAGCATGCCCGAGGCCCCGATGGGGTTCGACGACAGCACGCCGCCCGAGCAGTTCCAGGGGATGTCGCCGCCGTCGAGGGCCGTGGCCCCGGCGTCGGTGAGCTTCCACCCCCCGCCCAGCTCGGCGAAGCCGAGGTTCTCGAGCCACATCGGCTCGAACCACGAGAAGGGCACGTACACCTCGGCCACGTCGATCTGGCGCCGGGGGTCGGTGATGCCCGCCTGGCGGTAGACGTCGGCGGCGCAGTCCATGCCGGCCTGGGGGTTCACCTGGTCGCGCCCGGCGAACATGGTGGGCTCCGAGCGCATGGCCATGCCGTGGATCCACGCCGGCGGCCGGCTCGAGCTCGACGACTCCGCCACGCGCTCCGACGCCAGCACCATGGCCGCCGCGCCGTCCGAGGAGGGGCACGTCTCGAGGTAGCGCACCGGGTCCCACAGCATGATCGAGTCCTTCACCATGTCGAAGGAGATGTCCTCGATGTGGAGGTGGGCGTAGGGGTTCTTCAGGGCCTGGAGGCGGTCCTTCACCGCCACCAGGATCCCGATGTGGTCGGGCGCGCCCGAGCGCCGCATGTAGGCGCGGATGATGGGGGCGAAGAACCCGCCCGCCCCGGCCAGCAGCGGGGCCGAGAAGGGCTGGGGCACCGACAGGGCCCACATGGCGTCGGAGTCCGACTGCTTCTCGAAGGCCACCGTCAGGACCCGCTCGTGGCGGCCCGAGGCCACCAGGTGGGCGGCCACGATGGCCGTCGACCCGCCCACCGATCCCGCCGTGTGCACCCGCAGCATGGGCTTGCCCACCGCCCCGAGCGCCGACGCCAGGTAGAGCTCGGGCATCATGACGCCCTCGAACATGTCCGGCGCCTTGCCGATGACCACGGCGTCGATGTCGCCCCAGTCCATGCCGGCGTCCTCGAGGGCGCGCGCCGCCGCCTCGCGCACCAGCCCGGCGATGGAGACGTCCTCGCGCTTGGCCGCGTGCTTGGTCTGCCCGACCCCGATCACCGCACAGCGCTCGGCCATCATGCCCCCTTTCGTGCCGGGCCCGAGGGCTCGGCGGCCAGGGCGCACACCAGGTTCTGCTGCAGGCACGGGCCCGAGGTGGCGTGGGCGATCGCACTGTGGGCGCTGCCGTCCATGATGCGCGCCGCGGCCTCACCGATGCGCAGGAGCCCGGCCACCATCAGCGCGTTGGCCGCCAGCGCCCCGCCCGAGGGGTTCACCGACACGGTGTCGGCCAGGCCGAGCGCCTCGCGCAGGATCAGCTCCTGGGACGCGAACGGGGCGTGGAGCTCGGCCACGTCCACGTGCACGCTGCCCGGGGCGCCGCCGCCGGCGTCGAACACCCCCGCGCCCTGCGCGGCGAGGCGCGTCGACGGCGACTGCACCAGGTCGCGGGCCCCCAGCGCGTGCGCCTCGATGCGGTGGTCGATGCCGGTGATCCACGCCGGGCGCTCGCACAGGGAACTGGCCCGGTCCTCGGCCGCCAGCACCACCGCCACGACGGCGTCGGTGATCGGCGGCAGGGCGTGGCGCCGCAGCGGGGCCACGACGTAGTCGTCGCGCAGCAGCTCGTCGGCCGACTGGTCCTTGGCCACCTGGGCGTTGGGGTTGCCGAGCGCGTCGCGGCGGCTGCGGGCCGCCACCGCCGCGAAGTCCTTCTCTGTCGCCTTGCCGGCGTCGATGAGCGCCCGGGCCTGGAGCGCGGCCAGGGCCACGGGGTCGGGCCACATCGGCGCCATGTAGTACGGGTCGAGCTGCAGGGCCAGGATGCGGTCGAGCTGGCTGGGCGAGGAGCGGCCGAAGCTGTAGACGAGGGCGGTGTCGATCTCGCCCTCCTGCAGCAGCGTCCACGCCTCGTACAGGGCCCAGGCGCCGTCCATCTCCACGTGGCTCTCGCGCATGGGCGGCCACACGCCCACGGCGTCGAGGGCCATGACGAAGCTGAAGGGCGCGCCCACCAGGTAGTCGGTGCTGCCCGAGCACACGAAGCCCATGTCGCTCTTGGTCACGCCGATGTTGGCGAAGGCCTCGGTCACCACCGGCATGAGGATCTCGACCTCGTTGCGGTGGTCCTCGCGCCGCACCGATTTCGACTGGGCCACCGACACCACCCCGACGGGCCGGATGGCGGCGCGTGCCGCCGCCGGGCTCACGAGTACTCCTTGTACGACTCGTAGTCGGCGTCGGGCTCGCCATTGGGCCGGAAGTACTTGACCGACGCCATCGTGAGCCCCAGCTGGTCCTTGTCGACCCACACCGCCTCGACCCGCATGCCCATGCGCACCTCGGAGGCGGGCAGCTCCTGGATCAGGCCCATGAAGGTGATGTTGGCCCCGTCGAGGAGGATCTGGGCGCAGATGTAGGGGATCTCGATCGACTGGCCCTGGAAGGGGACGTTCACCACGCAGTAAGTCGTGACCGTGCCCGAGTTGCCGAGCTCCACGGGGTCGGTAGTGGCGACGCCGTCGGTCGGGCACGAGCCGCGGGGCGGGACGTAGACCTTGTGGCACGCCGGGCAGCGCTGCCCGATGAACTTCCCCTGGGCCACGCCCTGGAGAAAGCGCGACTGCGACAGGCCCGCGGTGTACTGGTAGTCGAGGCGCATCGGGGTGGCCAGGGTCGTGACGGGGGCCTCGCCCGACGAGGCACCGTCGGTGAGGGTGCTCGAGTCGGTCATGGCGCGCTCCCCTCGGGCACGAAGCACTCGATGTCGTGCATGCTCCCCACCCGCTCGGCCGCGGGGCGCCAGCGCGCCGTGACCCGCATGCCGCTCGACATGGCCTGCGGCGAGCCGGCGTCGACGACGTGGAGCATGCCCGTGCTGGCCCCGTCGAGCAGTACGAGGGCCCAGGCGAAAGGGCGGTCGAGGGGCTGGTCCTTCAGGGGCTTGGATGCCCACGACCAGGTCGTCACCACGCCGGACTGGCCCACCTCCACGAGCTCGCCCACATCGGCGCTCGTGACGGGGTCGTACTCGGTGGGGGGCACGATCACCGTGGCCGTCCCCGCCGCGTCGTGCGACGTCGCCCCCAGGATGCGCCCGGCGCGCAACCCCGTGAGGAACGCGCCGATGACAGGGCCGACCGAGCGGACATAGGGGTACTCGAGAACGTGCGGCGCCCGCAGGACCTCGCTGTCGGCCATCCCACCCTCCCCTCGGTTGGCGTACGAGGCGCAAACTAGAACACATTGCAGTTCGCTGCCAGCCCGGGGGCCTACCCCCAGGTCAGCGGGAGCCGACCGGGGGCGGGCTGCGGCGGGTCGCGCTCAGGCCCACATGAGCGAGCCGGGCGTGGTGAGCAGCTCGCCCGACTCGAGCCACGTCTTGAGGCCCGACAGGACCATGGGCCAACCGCCGTAGAGCTGGGCGTTGGCGCCCTCTCGCAGCTGGTCGTGGGTGAGCGTGAGGTGGCACGAGTCGCCCACGGGCTCGATCTCCCACGTGACGCGCGACGTCCCCTCGGCCCTCGCCTCGTCGCTGAAGTACGCCGCCATGGTGTGCACCAGCCGGCGGGGCGGGTCGACCTCGAGGATCTCGCCCTCGCCCAGGATGGCCCCGGCCTTGGGCGCGGTCATCTCGAAGTGCGCACCCGGCTTCAGCTCGGGGACGACCATCGCCGCGCCGAAGTTGTACTTGCTCCGGATGTCGGGGTCGATGATCGCCTCCCACAGGCGCTCGGGGGTGGTGCGGATGTAGATCTCGAATACCTTCTCCATCGGGCTCTCCAGTCTCTGTTTGAGGCCGCTGAGCGTCGCCACCCAGGGCTCGGCGTACTTGCTCACCCACCGGTCGTGGACGAGCCGGATCGGGACCGGGTTCAAGAAGTGGAGCTTCTCGCGACCTCGGCGCCGGGTGACGACGAGGCCCGCCTCCTCCAGCTGCTTCAGGTGCTTCATCACGCCGAAGCGGGTGATGTCGAAGCGCGCCTCGAGCGCGCTCAGCGTCTGGCCGTCTTCCCGGAACAGCTCGTCGAGCAGGCTCCGCCGGGTGGGATCGGCGAGGGCTTTGAACACGTCGTCCACCGGGGCAGAATACGTGACTATATGGTCACATGTCAATGGGACGGGCGGGATTGACGGAGTCCCCGATGCCGACCCGGGCTCGGGCGCGGCGACACCCGGCGTCGCGCCCGAAGCGCGTGGTGAGGTCCCTGACGACGCTCCTGGTACGGCCCGGCCGGCGGCAGCGGCCGCCGAGAAGGGCGCCGCTAGAAGGTCAGGATCTGGCGGATGATCTCGCCCTTCTTCATGGCGTCGAAGGCGTCCTGGGCCTTGGACAGGTCCATGCGAGACGAGATCATGCCGTCGAGGTCGAGGCGACCGGCCTTCCACAGCCGGATGAGGCGCCCGAACTCGGTGCGCACGTCGGCCGAGCCGTAGTACGAGCCGAGCAGCTTCTTCTCCATGAAGAACAGCTCGAAGCAGTTGAACTCGACGTTCTTCTCGGCACTGCCCGCGCCCACGATCACGGCGGTGCCTCCCCGTCGCACGGCGTCATAGGCGTCGCGGATGGTCTTCGGGAGGCCGATGCACTCGATGGCGTAGTCGAACCCGCCCGCCGATCCATTGATCTCGGCGTTGGCGGCGCTGAGGTCGTCGGGCTTCACGCCGTGGGTGGCCCCGAAGCGCTGGGCCGTCTTCAGCTTGGAGTCGACCATGTCGACGGCCACGATCTCCGCCGCGCCCGCGATGCGGGCCCCTTGGATCGCGGCGATGCCAACACCGCCGGCGCCGAACACGACCACGCTCGACCCGGGCTGCACCTTGGCTGTGTTGAGCGCGGCGCCCACACCCGTGGTCACGCCGCAGCCGATCAGGGCGCCGATCTCGTAGGGCACGTCGTCGGGGATCTTCACCACACCTTGCTGGGGAAGCACCATCTCCTCGGCGAACGTGCCGGTGCCGGCGAAGCCGAAGATGGGGTCGCCGCCGCGCGAGAACTTGGCCGCGCCGGCGATGTTGAAGAAGATGTCGACGCACAGGTTGGCCTGACCACGCAGGCACGCCGCGCACTTCCCGCACGGCGGGGTCCAGGCCACGATGACGTGGTCGCCCACGGCCACCTGGTCCACACCCGGGCCGACCTCGACGATCTCCCCCGCGCCTTCGTGGCCGAGCACGGCGGGAGCAGGTTGCGGGAGCGTCCCGTTCATAGCCGAGAGGTCCGAGTGGCACACGCCCGCCGCGTGGAGCTTCACGCGCACCTCGCCCGGGCCCGGGTCGACCACCTCGACGTCGTCGTAGATGTCGATGACCTCTTTGCCGACCTCGTTGAAAATCGCTGCACGCATCGAAGCTCCCTCCCTGGTGGCCGACCGTGCCTCCCTGGCGCCGACCCTGCCTGCGCATTCGACCATGCGTCGCGGCGAGCCGCAACATCCCCCGCCCTCCGGCGGGCGGTGCGGCCCCGTGCCGGAGCGCGTCGGGTGCGACGGGTCGGGGGCGACGGGTCCGGCGGTTGCGCCGGGAGCTATGCGTCGCCGGGGACCGACGCGGCGGAGCCGTTGGGGACCAGGCCGGTGGGGAGCAGGAGGCGCACGGCCACGGCGAGCTCGTCGCGGACGCGGTCCATGTCGCTCCAGCCGTTCACCCAGCCGACCAGGGACGAGTACCAGACGTGGCCGATGATCCGGGTGCGCTCGGCGTGGTCGGGGGGCTGGGGCTCGCCGATGGCCCGGGTGATGATGCCGTCCATGACCGCGCCCATCTGCTGCTGGCACTCGATGGCGGCCATGTCGGGGGAGGCGAGCGAGGCGAAGACCGCCGCCACCAACTGGGGCTGGCGACCCATGGCGCGCAAGGCCCGCTCCAGGACGTCGACGACGCGCTCGGACGCCACCGACCCCCGGGGGGGCACCTGCGCCAGGCGGGCGTCGAGCTGCTCCACCCAGAAGACGAGCGCCGCGGCGAGCAGGTGGTCCTTGGAGGAGAAGTAGCGGTAGACCGTTCCCATGGCCACGTGCGCCCGCGCCGCCACGTCGCGCATCTGCACCGCGTCGTAGCCCCCTTCGAGGCCGAGCTCCATCGCCGCGTCGATGACCCGCTGCCGGCGCGCTTCCTGAGCACGTGTCAGGGAACGCGGAAGCACCCTCTGCTGCACGGGAGTCCACGTTACTCCTGGCCCTGGCGGGAAAGGAACCCGTTCTACTCTTGCGCGCACGGCGGCGCACCCCACAAATCTGACACGGCGTCAGCCAATGGCAGCTAGCCTTCGCCCGGATGGCCCCTGACTCGGCCGACGCGGCCCTGGAGACGATCGTCGACGACAGCGACGACCCGGGCGCGATCGCCGCCACCGATGGCCGGGTCCCGGGCCGGCGAGGTCTGGCTACGCGCACCCGCCTGCTCGAGTGCACCGCCGAGCTCCTCGCCTCCACCCCGTGGCGCTCGATCAAGGTCATCGACATCGCCCGCCAGGCCGGCACCTCCCCGGCCACCTTCTACCAGTACTTCGAGAACGTGGAGCAGGCCATCCTGGTCATGGCCGAGGAGCTCATGCAGGGGGCGGGCACGCTCGCCGAGCTCGTCGACGGCGACTGGTCCGACGAGGCCAGTTGGGAGACGGCCCGGCGCGTGGTCGAGGGGTTCATGGCCTACTGGGACGCCAACCGGGCCGTCTTCCGGGTGGTGGAGCTGGCCACCGAGGAAGGCGACCTGCGCTTCCAGGGCCTGCGCGTGCGCGCCCTCAACGCCGTGACCGTGACTCTGGCCCGCGTCATCGCGTCGGACGTGCCGAACCGCAGCCCGGCCGGTGCCGACGCCATGGCCGTGGCAGCCACGCTCATCTCGATGCTGGCCCATGTCGCCGCGCACCGCTACGGGTTCGAGTTCTGGGGCATCCGCACGACGGCCATGGTCGACACCCAGGCGCGCGTGCTGCACTGGGCCGTCACCGGCCGGCCCGGCTCGCCGAGCACCGAGACCGCCCCCGCGCCGCGCACCGGCCCTGTCGTCGGCGGCGGTGCGGCGCAGACCCGGGCCGGCCAGGCTCGCCGGCGACCGGGGCCCGAGGTCCCTCCCCGACGCGCTACTTGACGGCGACGGGGTTGAGCGGGGACCCGCACCCGTTGGTGAACGGGAGCGGGGTGGCGTCGAGCATGAACGTGTACTGCCCGTCCGCGGCGCAGTCGGCGGCGAGCTCGTCGAGCATCCAGTTCTGGCCCTGGGTCATGCCCATCTCCACGATGTGCAGGAGGTGCACAGGCAGGTAGACCTCGGCGTCCTCGCACGGGACGACCTCGAGCGCCATGGTGTCGGTGGCGACCGCCGCGACGTCACGGGCGTGGAACCACTGAGCCGTCGCCATGGACAGCCCGGACGACATGCCCATGTAATGAATGACGTCGCCGAAGCGCAGCATGTTCGGAAGCGGCACCGTCGACCCGCCGGCGGGGAAGCGCTGCGGCATGCGGAGGTGCGTCATCTGCCCGGTGCGGACCAACACGACGTCGCCGGGCTCGACCGTCACCGCGGCAAGGGCGCAGGCCGCGTCGAGGTCGGCCGGGGTGATGGCGTACCCGCCGTCGAGGACGTCGAGGCCCTTGGCCCGGGCCACGTCGAGCAGCACCCCGCGGCTCACGAGCGAGTCGACGAGGTGGATGCCGAGGCGGCTCGCACCCGCCGAGTTGACCGCCGTGGCCGGGTACCCGTTGTACAGGGTGCCGCGGTAGCTGACATGGGCCAGGCCGTCCCAGTGCGTGGCGCACTGCAGCGGCATCACGACGACGTCCTCGTTGGCGCAGATCCAGTCGGGGTCGTCCGACAGCGGCACGTTCACGTACGACATGGTCCGCACCGGGTTGAACCGGCCCGGGACCACGCCCTTTTGGATCCCCTCGGCCTCGGACAGGGCCAGCCCCATGGGAAAGGCGCGACCGGAGCGGACGCACCCCGCCGCCCGCCGGCGCACCTCGTCGGTGACGAGGTTGAGCGTGCCGAGCTGGTCGTCGTCCCCCCAGCGACCCCAGTTGCGCACCGTGGCCGCGATCGTCGAGAACTGCTTGGATGCACCCATCGCCGCCGCAGGCTAGCGGGGGTGCCCGACCTGGGGGAATGCCGCGAGCAGTCCTGGTCGGGAGCCGGAAAATTCCTGGTTGCCGGGCCGGGCCGGTCGTACACTGGAATTGGTCACGTCCACGAGGCCAGTCACACGACTCACCAGGAGGTGTGCCGGTGCAGATCTCAGCGCTCCTTGCCGGGAAGGGAGATGCGGTCGCCACGGTCACCGCCGAGATGACGGTGACCGGTGCGGTGGACGAGCTGCGGGCGCACGGCGTGGGGGCGCTGGTCGTCTCGTCCGACGGCGAGCACATCGACGGCATCGTCTCCGAGCGCGACATCGTGCGCGGGCTGAGCGGCCAGATGGCCGCGTTGCTGGCCGAGCCGGTCCGGTCGATCATGACGTCGAAGGTCTTCACGTGCTCGCCCGACGACGACGTCGAGTCGCTCATGGCCGTGATGACCGAGCGCCGGATCCGCCACGTCCCGGTCGTACGCGACGGGATCCTGTGCGGCATCATCAGCATCGGCGACGTCGTCAAGAGCCGCATCGACGAGCTCGAGAAGGACCGCAAGGAGCTCGTCGAGTACATCAACGGCCGCTGACGCGCGCCTCGCTCTTCGCGCCGTCGCACTCGATCATTCCGCCGTCGCGCCCGCCCGCGTCCTGACCCCTTGGCCGTCACCTTCCGAATGCTCGAGCGCGCCGACTTCCCGCTGTTGGCGCAGTGGTTGGCCATGCCCCACGTCGCGCCATGGTGGCCCGACGAGCCCACCGTCACCGCGGTGGAGGAGAGTTACGGGCCGGTGGTGGACGGCACCGATCCGACCGATGCGTTCATCGTGGAGCTCGACGGTCGACCGGTCGGGTTCGTGCAGCGCTACCGGCTCGACGACTATCCCCAGTGGGCCGCCAGTCTCGGGATCGAGCGCGCCGCGGGGATCGACTACATGATCGGCGTGCCCGAGCTCACCGGTGTGGGGCTCGGGCCGATCATCGTGGAATCGATCACCACCATGACCTTTACGCGCTATCTGGACGTCGACACCATGGCGGTGGCGGTGCAACAGGCCAACCACCGGTCGTGGCGCGCCCTCGAGAAGGCGGCCTACGAGCGCGTCTTCGCCGGCATGATCGAGTCCGACGACCCGAGCGACGCCGGGCCGAGCTACGTCTACGTCCGTTCCCGCTGAGGGCGGGTGGCGCTGGGGAGTTCAGGCCACGCCCGGGCGCACGACGAGCCCGGGCAGCCTGTCGGTGAGCACCTCGCCGTTGCGCACGATGGGGACGCCGTTGACGATCGTGGCGTAGATGCCCCGGGGGCGGGCCGAGTAGCGCGCCTCGCCGCCGGGGAAGTCCTTTACTTGCTTCTTGGACTCGAGCTCGACGGTGTCGGGGTCGAAGATGAAGGCGTCGGCCCAGTACCCGGGCAGGAGCATGCCCCGGCCCTGGAAGCCGAGCAGCGCGGCGGGCACCTGCGTCAGCTGGCGGATGCCCTCCTCGAGGCTCCACAGCTTGCGGTCGCGCACCCAGAAGGCGAGGAACGCCGTGGACCAATCGGACCCGTCGTCGCGGTCGAGGTGCGCGCCGCCGTCGGACACGCCGATGATCATGGCGGGGTGGCTCTGGCCGTCGGCCACGGCCTTCTCCCACGCCGCGCTCTTGTTGACGTAGCGGAACACGGTCTGCAGGTCCTCGTCGAGCGCCAGGTCGAGCAGCACGTCCGCAGGCTCCTTGCCGAGCTCGGTGGCGATGTCCGCGATCGTGCGCCGCACGAACTTCTCGTTGTGGGCCTTGGTCACCTCGTCGACCTCGACCACGCTCCAGCGCGGCGGCGGCAGGGTCGAGCCCTTGGCGCCGTCGGTGTTGGGGTGCTCGACGGCGTGGCGCAGCTCGTCTCGTGCCGCCGGGTCGGCCAGGCGCGCCACGCGATCGGCGTGCGCGATGCCCGGGCCCACGACCTTGTGCCACGACGGCACCCCCTCGTAGAGGTTGGTGCCGGTCTCGATGCGGAAGTCACGGTCGAAGGGGTGGTTGCGCAGCAGCGAGAAGATGCCCACGCCCTGGCGCCCCACCTCCTCGATCCACTGCGAGACCTGTTCCCACTCCGCCCCGGGGACGTCGACCTTGGAGCGCCCGCCGAGCCCCTGCAGGATGATGGGCAGCCGGCTGGCGGTGCCGAGGCGCACGAGCAGGTCCTTGTCCTGCTGGTCGAGCCCGCCGATGGCGCTGCGGTGGAGGTAGCTGATCGACCCCCCGTGGTGGCGACCGGCCTCGGCGCACAACACCTCGAGCTCGTCCATCGACGCGAAGCGGCTCGGGACGGGGCGGTCGTCCCCGTCGAGTTGCGTGGGCCCGTGCGAGGAGGAGAAGCCCGCCGCCCCCGCCTCCATGGCCTCGGCCACCACTGTGCGCATCTCCTGGATCTCTTCCGCGCTGGCCTCGCGCTCGGACCCCGCTTCGCCCATCACGGTGCGGCGCACGGCCGAGTGGCCGACGTAGCAGGCCATGTTCACCCCGAGCTTCCCGGTCCTCGAGGCCAGGAACTCGGGGAACGTCTCGAACTCCCACCGCACGGCGGAGAGGGCCACCGGCGACATGCCCTCCACCTTGGCGAACATCCGGGCCAGGTAGTCGCGTTGGTCGGGACGGTTGGGGGCCACCGAGAACCCGCAGTTCCCGGCCAGCACGGTGGTCACGCCGTGGTAGCACGACGAGGTGGCATGCGGCTCGAACGTCAGCTGCGGGTCGTAGTGGGTGTGGGCGTCGACGATCCCCGGGGCGACGTGCAGGCCGTCGGCGTCGATGACCTCGTCGGCCGCCGACGCGTCCACGAAGCCGACCTTCACGACGCGCCCGTCTTTCACCGCGATGTCGCCGCGCCGGCGGGCCAGTCCCGTGCCGTCGACGACGATGCCGCCCATGATGGCGAGGTCGTAGGTGCTCACATGCCGCTCCTTGCACCGGCCCTTCGGCCGGTCCTCATCGGGCCGTCACACCGGCTGGTCGGCCTGCCCAGCCCGTTGCGGCCCTGTCGAGTTGTCGCTCAGCCGGTCCAGACGATCGACTGCAGCTCCGAGTACGCCTCCAAGCCGTAATCCCCTCCGTCGCGCCCCACGCCGGACATCTTGAATCCCCCGAAGGGCGCCTCGTGGTTGCGTTGGGCGGTGTTGATGCCCACGTGCCCGGCCCGCAGCTGCTGGGCCACGTCGAAGGCCCGGGCCGTGTCACCGGAGAACACGTAGTCGTAGAGCCCGAAGTCGCTGTCGTTGGCGATGGCGATGGCCTCGGCGTCGTCGTCGAAGGGGATCACGACGAGGACGGGCCCGAAGATCTCCTGGCGGGCGACCGCCATGTCGTTGTCGGTGACGAACAACGTAGGCTCGACGTAGAAGCCGCGATCCATGTGGGCGGGACGGCCACCCCCATCACCAGCCGGGCCCCCTCGTCGCGGGCGGCGGCGATGTGGTGCTCGACCCGGTCACGCTGCACGGCGGAGATGAGCGGGCCCACGATCGTGTCGAGGTCGGTGGGGTCACCCACCTTGAGGGCGCCGGCGTAGCCGCGCAGCATCTCCACGACCTGGTCGAACACGCTGCGGTGCACGAGGGCGCGCGTGGGGGCGGTGCAGATCTGCCCGGAGTGGAAGCTCCAGGTGGAGCCGATGCACCCCACCGCCTTGTCGAGCTGGGCGTCGTCGAAGACAATGCACGCCCCCTTGCCGCCGAGCTCGAGCAGGAGGCGCTTCATGGTGTGACCCCCGGCCGCCGCGATGCGCGTGCCGATCTCCGTCGACCCCGTGAAGCTGATCATGTCCACGTCGGTCGACTCGACCAGCGCCGCGGCGGGAGCGGCGTCGACGGAGTTGACCAGGTTGACCACGCCGGGCGGGAACCCCACCTCTTCGAGGATGCGCACCAGCTCCACCACGGTCAGGGGGTCCTGGGCGGCGGGCTTCACGACGACGGTGTTGCCCATGGCCAGCGCCGGTGCGATCTTGCCGGCCATGTTGACGAGCGGGAAGTTGTAGGAGGTGATGCAGGCCACCACGCCGACCGGTTGGCGCAGCGCCACCGCGCTGATGAGCCCACCCGGCGCGAGCGGGGTGGGCACCGCGACCTGGGGCGGCAGGGAACGCTGGGCCACGGGGCGCAGGTCGAGGGAGTAGCGCTCGAAACGGCTGACCGCAATCGGCACCTGCAGCGTCGAGCCCACCGCGGCGGTGGCGCCCGTCTCCGCGATCACCAGGGGCAGCAATTCCTCGGCGCGCGCCGAGATTGCCGCTGCGGCTCGCGCCATGAGGGCGGCGCGCTCGGCCGGAGGGGTCGCCGACCAGCCCGGCAGGGCCTGGCGGGCCGCCTCGGCCGCGGCGCGCGCCTCGTCGACGCTCGCGTTGGGGGCCTTGGCCACGACCTCTTCGGTGGCGGGGTTCACGACGTCGTAGGTGCCACCCGACACGTCGACCCATTTTCCGCCGATGTAGAGCTGGCTCTCGTCTCTGAAGCCAGTCACAGGCGTCCGGGCCATGGGTGCGGATCGTACCGGGTATCTGACATGCCGTCAGGTCCGCGCGTGGCGGCCGGCGGTGCGGGGTTCAGCCCGGCGCGGCCGGCTCGGGGCCGGCGGGACGCGCCGCCGAGGTCGGCGCGGTGATGGCGTGCCGGGCCGGCCCCCGGGCCCGCTGGTCCAGCCAGTGGTCCACGGCCACCGCGGCCAGGATGATCAGGACCACGTCGAGCGGCGTGCGGTACCGGGTCTGCCCGAAGATGGCCACGGCCACGAGGATCACCTCGGCCAGGATGATCGCCGCGGGGAACAAGGTCACCCGACGCCGCCGCAGCACGACCGCGCCCCCCACCGACAGGGCCGCGAGCACGTAGTAGCTGTAGAGGCCGATGGTGGCGGGCAGCCGGGGCCGGCCGATCCGGGCCCACTCCAGGTCGATCTCCTGCCACGGGACATAGAGGCCGAAGGCACGCCCGAAGCGCGCCGCCATCACCTCCGGGACCTGGCCGAGGTGGTGCTCGACGTAGTGGATGGCCTTGCTCCGCAAGGCCTGGTCGGCCGCCGACGCGTCCTGCCCCGGCTTGGTCGGTCCTTTGGTGCAGGCGAAGGACCAGTAGCCGAGCAGGCGCCCGTGATAGGTCTGGTTGCAGTTGGCCGAGGCCAGCGTGATGCCCAGCTGGTCGGACAACAGCTCGGTGTGCGAGAAGCGCGGCAGGGTGTACGCCCACCACGGCGCGAACACGCACAGCGCCGCGATCACCGAGGCCGCGCACAGGCCCAGCCGCTTGCGCCACGCCAGGCCCCGGCACAGCAACCCAGCGGGCGCAGCGAGGAACACCACGAGCAGCACGAGCTCCGACCGGGTCAGCGCGCACAGGACGCATAGGGCACCGAGCAGGGCCGCTCTCAGGATCGAGGGGCGGTGCCACAGCCGGTAGAAGGCCCACACCACCAGGGCCACGAGCGGGACCAGCACCGTCTCGGCCAACAGCGACCCGTCGTCGATGAGGAACACGGGGTACAGCGCGGTGATGCCCGCCGCGATGAGCCCCACGCGCCGTCCGCCGATCTCGCGCCCCGCCATCCCCACCAGCGCCACCGACGCCGACCCGAGCACAGCGCTGTACAGCAACTGCCCGAAGAACGACGTCACGCCCAGCGCGGCGGCCGGCGACAAGACCAGTGTCCACAGCGGCGGATGGCTCGCCCCGGGGGTGATATGGGCGGCGTAGTACAGCGAGTACGGGTCGATGAACCCCTTCCCCGAGGCCAGGTCATTGGCTTGGAGGTGGTAGTAGAGGGCGTCACCGGACACCTGGACGTGGTGCCGGTAGAGGTACAGATAACCAATCCGCATGCCCAGGCCCACCGCCGTCAAGAGCGACAACGGCACCCACCACGCCCCGGCGCGCTCCGCTGTGCCGGGGCCCGTCGGGGTCGGGCTCGCGGAGATCGCCAAACTCACCGGCACAGTCTCGCTCACCGCCGTTTGCTCCGAGGGCACCGACGGTCGTCGCCGTCGGCGGGGACCCGGTACGTCTGAGCAGGATGTATCGCCGACGTCGGCTCCGCCGGACGGATCTGACCTACCGTCAGGTCGCTGCTACCGTGCGCAACGACGCCCGGGAGCGCCGCGCAGCCGCTCTTCGGGCCCGGACCAAAGGAGGATCGTGCGATGAGCCCGGCAGTCGCCTTCCAAGACGCCACCGCCATCGCCGGCATCGCGCAGACGGCGTTCTCCAAGCACCTCGAGCCCACCGAAGCGGAGCTGGCGTGCACGGTGATCGTCGACGCCTGTGCGGACGCCGGCATCGACCCCTCGGAGATCGACGCGCTGTGCTCCTACACGATGGAGGCCACCGAGGAGGTCGACATCGTCCGCAACATCGGCTGCGGGGAGATCACCTTCTTCAGCCAGGTGGGCTACGGCGGCGGGGCGGGCTGCGGCGTCGTGGGACAGGCGGCGCTGGCCGTCGCCAGCGGGCAGGCCGAGGTGGCCGTGGCCTGGCGGTCCCGCAAGCGCGGCTCCGGGCCGCGGCCCTGGACGAGCACGTCGGTCCAGTTGCGCGTGCCCGGGGCGTGGACTCGGCCCTTCGGGATGCTGCGGCCCGTCGACGAGATCGCCATGCTGACGCGCCGCTACATGCACGAGTACGGCGCGACCCGCGAGCACCTCGCCAACGTCGCCACGGCGGTGCGCAAGCACGCCAACATGAACCCCGCCGCCATCATGTACGAGAAGCCGATGAGCCGCGAGGACTACATGGCGTCGCGGTGGGTGTCCGAGCCCCTGTGCCTGTTCGACAACTGCCTCGAGACCGACGGCGCCCTGGCGTGCGTCATCGTGTCGGCGGAGCGGGCCCGCGACCTGCGCCACCCGCCGGCCTACATCCACGCCTTCGCCCAGGGCCTCCCGCCCCAGCACCAGACCATGGTCAATTTCTTCAACGACGACCCGCTCACCGGCCCGGCCTGGGCCTGTGCGCGGCGCCTGTGGGCGAACGCCGCCTTCGGCCCCGAGGACGTCAACGTCGCCCAGATCTACGACGCCTTTTCGCCGCTCATCTTGTTGTCGCTTGAGGGATACGGGTTCTGCAAGCGCGGCGAGGCCGGCCCCATGACCGAGAACGACAACCTCGAGTGGGAGAAGGGCTCGCTCCCGGTCAACACCGCCGGCGGCGGCCTGTCCGAGGCCTATGTCCACGGCTTCAACCTCATCAACGAAGGGGTCAAGCAGATGCGCGGCACCTCCACCGCCCAGGTGGACGGGGCCGAGACCTGCCTCGTGACCTCGGGCGAAGGCGTGCCCACCAGCGCCCTGCTCCTGCGGCGCTGAGCGAGACGTGTTCATCGAATAGGAAGGCGAGAACATGAGCAACGCAGCGGCGTTCTCCGGAGGATACGTGGCCAACCGCGGCCCGTCGGAGGACGGCTTTCTCATGCCGGCCGTGGACGAGGAGGGTTCCTTCTTCTGGGAAGGAACGCTGGCAGGCGAATTGCGCATCCAGGTCTGCGAGTCCTGCGGCAAGCTCCGCCATCCGCCCCGCCCCATGTGCCCCTGGTGCCGGTCGACGGCCCGAGGGTGGCAGCGCGTCGAAGGCAAAGGCACCATCTGGTCCTTCGTGGTGCCCCATCCGCCGCTGCTCCAGCCGTACTCGAGCCTCGCCCCCTACAACGTGATCGTCGTCGCCCTCGACGAACATCCCACCATCCGGTTCGTGGGGAACCTGGTGAGCGGCCCCGAGGGCGAGCTGAACGAGATCGACCCCGACTCGATCCGCATCGGCGAGCCGGTCGAGGTCGTCTTCAAGCGCTTCCGTCGCGCCGACGGCAGTGAAGAGGCGCTCCCCTTCTGGGTGCGCGCCTAGCACCACGGCGCGCCGGCGGGGTCACGCCATCCGGGCCTACGCCGTGGCGCAGGCCCGGATGGCGGCGTCGGCCGCGGCCTCGGTGGCGAGCAACGCACCCTCGGCCAGTTTGGCCATGGCTTCGACCCGTTCGGGGTGTTCGGCAAAGAAGCGCTCGATGGCCTCGTTGTTGGGCGACCCGTCCATGTTGGAGAGGTGGAACACCTCTTCGTCGACACTCCCGTCCGTGGCTCGGTCGCTAATGACCCGGAACACCGACCAGGGAATGCCCCGGGCCTCGCACAGCGCCGCGATCGCCGCGGTCTCCATGTCGAGCGACACCACCCCCCGGGCCCGCAGGCCGGCGATGAAGTCCAGATCGGTGTTGAAGTTGTCCGAGGTCCACATGATCCCGCTCGGCGTGCCACCGCCCAGCGGCGTGGGCCGGAACTCGGCCCCGGTGTCGCCGTTCATGACCACCTCGGGAAGGACGAGCGTGCCGATCGGCGTCTCGTTCTCCACCGCGCCGGTGATGCCCACCACCACCACCCGCCCCACCGGCACGGCGTCGAGGAGGGCGGTGGTGCCGGCCGTGGCGAATTCGGTGCCCATGCCCGTGACGATGGCGACGACCGGGCTGCCGCCGAGCGTCCCGGTGTGAACCGCCATGGCGCCATCACCATCACCGACGAGATCGCCGAGGGTCGTCTCTTCCAACCCGAGCTTCCTCGTCAGGGGCTCGAGCTCCAGGGGCATGGCACAGATGAAGGCGGTGGCTGCGGTCGGGGCGGATCTCGGCGTCGGAGTCATGGCCACAGCCTGCCCCACCGACGGTCGCCGCACCTGAGCGCCGTCCCCCCTCCTCAGTGCAGGAGCGACAGGACCAGCCCGGCCTGCCCCAGGTGGTAGGTGACCATGATGCCGAGATCGGCGGCGGGAAAGGGCCGGACGAACCGGTTCCACGCGATCATGGCGTCCGACGTGACGAACAGCGCGGCGCCGACCCCGGCGAGGACGTTGCCCGTCGCCCAGGCGGTGGCGAGCATCACCGAGATCACCACCATGTACAGCGCCACCGGGACGATGAGCTCACGACTCTGGCCCAGCGCGCCCAGGATGCGGCGCCCCAGGGGGGCGACGAGCACCACCACGACGACGCCGGCCACGGCGAAGGCGACGCCCCCTGGTCCGTGGGTCCAGAAACCGGCGACGTAGCAGAGGTGGCCGACCAGGAAGGCGCCCAGCCCGGCGACGAACCGGTCGGTGCGGAGCATGAGCAAGACGTCGCCGACCAGCGAGCACGCCAGCGCGGCCAGGAACCAGCCGCGTCTCGTGCCCGCGTCGTGGGCCGGCGTCAGCGCGGCGGTCGTGGCGATGAGGGCGACGAGCGTCGCCGGCTTGCACAGGTACTCGAGCCCGATGCTCTTGCGCGCCCGCGCCGTCCAGTCACCGACGGCGAAGAGCCCGGCGACGACCAGGAAGGCCAGCGCGGCTCCCGTCACCGACCAGCCCCTGCACCGGTCACGCTGACGCCGACCACCCGATGGGACCGAGCTTCTGGGCCATCGACGCCATGGCCGCCTTCTCGCGCTGCCACACCTCGGCGATCCGTGCCGGGAACCCGTCGCGCAACAGGGCCTTGTTCGCCACCAACGCCTCCACGTTGTGTGTCGCCAGCGACCGGGCCACGGTCAAGGCCTGTGCCAGGGCCTCGCCCGCGGGCGAGCTCGCCAGGGCGAACCCGATGTCGACGGCACTCTCGGCGCTCAAGGCCGAGCCCGACAGCATCAACCACGACGCCTGCTGCGGACCCACACGCCGCGGAAGCAGCCAGCTGCTGCCTGCCTCGGCACACGTGCCCAGGGTCACGAAGGGCATGCGGATCTGGGCTTCTTGGTCCACGATGACGAGATCGCAGTGCAAGAGCAAGGTGGCACCGAACCCCACGGCCAGCCCGTTGACCGCGGCCACGAGCGGCTTCGGAAAGCGGGCCAGGCAGTCGAGGAGGGGATCGAAGTCGACGCCGAGCTCCGCGCTCCCCCCGGGCCGGCTCATCTCGTTGAGATCGACGCCGGCGGAGAACGCCCGCCCTCTCCCTGTCACCACGCACACGGCGATGGCAGGGTCCTCGGCGATGGCGTCGAGCTGTGCCTTCAGGGCGCGATACCCCTCGGCGGTGAAGGCGTTGAGCTTGGTCGGTCGATCGAGCACGAGGACACGCACGTTGTCGTGGTCCTCGACCGACACTGCATATCCCGGCGTCGACTCACTCACCTCTCACCCTCCTGGACACGGTGGTCGACTGCCTAAGCTAGGGCGCCGAGCCAGCACCCACATGGGTGGCGACCGAGGCGGGCACACGAGGTGGCGGGGGACACCTCGCATGGGGAGAGTGCGACGGCCATGACCGGGACATCGAACGCGCCGGGCGGGACCGAGGACGTGGTGGTGGACCGGCCGCGGCGCGACGTGGCACTCGTCACGCTCAACCGCCCGGATCGGTTGAACGCCCTCACCTCCGAGATGCTGGCGCAGATCTACGACACCTTCGAGACGCTGGGCCGCGACGCGACGTGCCGGGTCATCATCGTCACCGGTGCCGGACGGGGATTCTGCGCCGGCGACGACCTTCGCGACTACCACCCGCCGCACTGGGTGCCGCAGGACGTCGGCCTGTTCCACTCCCACATGTACCAGCAGAAGTACGTGGCGGAACTGGTCCCGCGTACGCGCGCCCTCCCCCAGCCCGTCATCGCGGCCGTCAACGGGCCGGCTGCGGGAGCCGGGTACGCGCTCGCGTTGGGTGCGGATCTGCGCCTGGCTTCGGCATCGGCCGTGTTCGTCGACGCGTTCGTCAAGATCGGTGCGTCGGGCGCCGAGATGGGCCTGAGCTGGCTCCTCCAGCGGATCGTGGGAGCCACGCGTGCGGCCGAGCTCGTGTTGACGGGCCGACGGGTGGACGCCGACGAAGCGGCCCGGATCGGGCTCGTCCTCGAGACGGTCCCCGACGGCGCGGTGGTCGATGCCGCGCTCGCCCTCGCCGAACAGATCGTCGTCAACACGCCCATGGGAACGTGGATGGGCAAGGCCACCTTGTGGTCGAACCTCGAGATCTCGAGCCTGGAAGCGGCCATCGACCTCGAGGCGCGCACCCAGATCCTCACCCTCGGGACCGACGACGCGCGCGAACAGCTCCAGGCATACCGGGAGGGCCGGCCCGCCCGCTACACCAACCACTAGTTCGACCGCGCGTGGCGCCGTGAGCGTGACCGATCGTCCCCTCCGTGTCGGCCAACACCGGCACAACGACTCCGATATCAGTTCGGGCCAGGGCGGCCAGGACTACGCTCGCTCGGTGTGAGCGACACCTCGCAAGGCGAGGGTTGGTGGTTGGCATCCGACGGGAAGTGGTATCCACCGCACACCCACCCGTCGGTGACACAGGTTCCGCCGCCACCTCGGTATCCGGCGCCGAGCGCGCCCCCGACACCCTCGTACGACGATCCATCGGGGTACCCCATCGGTCCGAGCGATCCGCCACCGGGCCCTGACGCCGCGACTGCGTATCCTCCGCCGAGCCAACCGGCGACCCCGGGATACGCGCCGCCGGCGGGTTACGAGTCACCACCGGGTTACGGGTCGCCCGCCGGTTACCCCACCCCGCCCGGATACGGGCCGCCGCCCGGATACGCGCCCCCGCCCGGATACGCGCCCCCGCCCGGGTACGGGCCCCCACCCGGTTACGCCGCGCCGCCCGGGTACGGGCCGCCGCCGGGATACGGGCCACCGCCCGCGTATGGGCCTCCCACCGGGCCACAGGTCCTCGTCGACGCCGTCATCCACCAACCGCTGGCGCCGTGGTGGAAGCGCCTCATCGCCATCATCCTCGACGGCGTGGTGGTGTTCTTCGCCATCCTCGTCATCGCCCTCATCCTCGCCGCGGTGTTCCGGAACAACGCCAACACGGCCAACGGGCAAACGACGTCGGGCGCATCACGTTTCGGCGCGCTGTTCGGGGCATGGCTGGTGTTGTCGGTGCCCTCGGCCATCTACTTCGCCATCATGAACGGCTCTCGTCGGGGCCAGACGGTCGGGAAGATGGCGCTCGGCATCGCGGTGCGAGACGCGCGCACTGGTGAGCCCATCGGCTTCTGGCGCGCCCTGGGCCGCTACCTCATCACCCGCGTCTTCGCCGTGGCGCTGTATGTCCCCTACATCCTCGACTCACTCGCCCCCTTGTGGGACGGCCGGCGCCAGGCGTGGCACGACAAGGTCGCCCACTCGGTCGTCATCGACCTGAAACCCTGACCCGGTCGCGCCCGGGAAAGACCGTTCGCGGCGGGCCATGATCTCTCCCACCTCACCGCCGTCACGAGGCTGGCCCGCGATGGGGCCGATGCCGGGCTGGTACGCGGACCCGTGGGGCGCGGCGCCGTGGCGATGGTGGGACGGCTACCGGTGGACTCCCTACCTCGCGGGCTACGGCCACCCGATCCCTCAGGTCGCGCCAGCGTGGGAGTTCGTGGCCAAGGGACCGGGCATCAAAGGGGGCGGCATCGCCGCGATCGGGGCCGGAGCCGGCCTCGTCGGATCGATCGCGGTGGCCATCGTGTTCTTCGCCGCCAACTCCGGGCACCTCGACGCCCGCAACCCGTGGTACATGCTCGCCAGCCAACTGGCGTTGTGGGCCGGATTCCTCGGTGCGGTGGTCGTGGCCTCGGCGCGCAACGGGACACGCAGTCTGCCTCGCGACTATGGGCTCTCGTGGCCCCGCTGGCACGACCTGACGACCGGTGTCGCCGGAGGCGTCCTCGGCCGCCTGCCGTCGACACTCATCCTCGTGCTCATCGTGCTCGCCACCAACGGGTTCGACAAGCCCAGCAGCGCGGGGCGCCAGATCGACGGCACCACCCCCGAGGGCACGGCGGGGTGGACCATCCTCGGGCTCTTCCTCGTGGTCGGCGCGCCGTTCGTCGAGGAACTGCTCTTCCGGGGGCTGATCCAGGGCGCCTTCACGCGGCGTCTCGGGGTCACCCCCGCCATCTACGTGACGGCCCTGATCTTCTCGTTCGCCCACATCCTGAACGAAGGCCCCTTCGCGCCCTTGATCCTCTTCCCCACCGCGCTCATCCTGGGATACCTGCGGCACCGGTCCGGGAAGCTCGCACCGGGGATGATCGCCCACTCGACGTTCAACGCCGTCGCCTTCGGCCTCCTCCTGGTGCCGGCCTTTCGCTGACGCTCGACTGCTCGACTGCCGGCGTCCCCGCCTCTCGAAGGCAGTTAGTCGGGGCCCGTCGTGGTGCGAGCGAGCCCTTCGTCGCTGTCGGTGGGCAACGCCGACGGATCGACCCTGCGCCACGGCTGCGCGCTGACGAGCCAGACCGTGGCCGCCACCAGCAGGACCGCGCACAACACCCAACCGAGCGCCGTGGTCCCCACGCCGACGTACTTGAGGCCTGACGCGAGGATCACGAACGTGATGGCGGGTCGGATGTAGCGGTCCGGCGCCCGAGACGACAGGAGCGATCCCACCAGCACGGCGGGGACGCTGCCCACGATGAGCGAGGTGGTGACCGTCAGCTCCACGTGCCCGAACGCCAAGGCGCCGAGGGCGGCGGCGCCGGTCAGGGGCACAGCCTGGGAGAGGTCGGTCCCCACCAACTGGTTGGCGCCGATGGCGGGATAGAGAAAGAGCAGGAACACGATGATCAGCGACCCCGATCCCACCGACGTGATCCCGACGATGAGCCCGCCCACCATGCCGACCGCCACGGTGGGCAGCGGTCGCGCCGTCACGTTCCGGACCAGTCCGACCCGGGCGTGTCCGGCGCGCCGGTCGAGCGCGTAGCGCAGGATCATGGCGGCGGCGCCGACGAGCAGGGCGGCCCCGAGGGCGATCTGGACGTTCTTCTCGGCCGCCTTGGCGCTGCCGATGAGGTGGAGCAGATAGGCGCCGAAGAACGCCATCGGCACCGAGCCCAGCGCCATCCATCCCACGAGTCGCAGGTTCACGGTGCCCTGACGCAGGTGCACGGCGGCGCCGATGGGGCGCATGACCACGGCGGCCACCAGGTCGCTGGAGATGGCGGTGGAAGGTTTCACCCCGAACAGCAGGATCAGCATCGGGGTCATGAGCGCACCACCGCCGGCCCCGGTCACCCCGACCAGGAACCCGATGATCGCACTGCCCAAGACGATGTAGGGATCCAATCGACGTCACCCCCCGTCACCATGCTCCGTGATCCGCCGGCGCCCAGATCAGAAGCGAAAAAGGCGTGGCAGGACCCTACCCGCGTGGGCCCCGAGCCGCGTCGGTTCGGGCCGGCTCTTCAGTGCTTCACGGCGCGCAGATGGAGGAACATCGGCACGCGCCGCCAGTGGTCCGAGTCATCGATGCCGGGCAAGGGCACGGGCTCACGCAGAGCCTCGATCACGAACCCCGCCCCGGACAGAGCCGAGAAGTAGTCCTCCAGGGGGTGGCTCCAGCCCCTGAAACGCATGGCGAGGCCGCCCCGGGTCACGGTCTGGTCGAAGCGCCGGCGCCAGAAGTAGGGCTCTCGCACCACGAAGGTGGCGGCATCCGCACCGTCGTCGAAGGACCCGGTGTCGAACAAGGGGTGCGTCACGCAGATACAGAGCACGGCGCCGGGCTCGAGCACACGGGCGATCTCGGCCACCGCCCGGGGCATGTCGTCGAAGTCCATCAGCGTGTTGTAGGCGACGACGATGTCGACACTGGCGTCGGCCACCGGCAGCGACGAGGCGTCGCTCAGCACGTAACGCCCGTCGGGGTCGGCCTCGACGGCGTGACGGAGAAGGGTGGCTGAGCCGTCGACGGCCACGACCCGGTGGCCGCGTGCGGTCAGGTCGCGAGTGACCCGGCCCTCGCCACAGCCGACCTCGAGGGTGATGCGCTTCGGACGGGGCACGACGGCGTCGAAGAACGCGTCGCGGTAGTACCAGTAGGCGTCGTGTCCCGGCGTCCGGGCCCAGCGGACCCAGTTCTCCGCTTCGGCTTCCCACGTCGCCCTGTCGCCCACGCCGAGAAGGTACCGGAGCCCGTCGAGTGCCCCCGATGCGCGCCCCTGCTGCCCGTCGCAGGTGGCGTCGGGCGCCCCCGGACCGACGCCGGGGCCGAAGCCGGCCCGTCAAGGGTCGTTGGTACGCTCCGGCCTTCATGACTGGACGCCGCATCCGTCGGCGCGCCCCGACGACGCCAGGGGCGCGTCGGCGCGACCCGGTGCCCAACGAAGACAGGCTGCGCGCCCTCGGCGAGATGATGCAAGGGGGCCCCACGCCGTCCGACGTGAGCGCGTCGGGGCCGGCGTCCACCGCGTCCGGGCCCGGCCCACAGAGCGGGGACCCACCAGCAGGCGGGTCATCGGGAGGCGGCCCGCCGGGCACGGGGTCAGTTGGTGACGCGGACGACCACCCCGATCCCGGGCCGGTACCCACGGTCCGTCCCACCTCCCTGCGACGCCGGCGTCGCGTACCGACGCGGCATCGTGGTGGCGCTCGCCGCGCTGCTCGTCGTGGTCGCGGGCGGGATGGGCTACGCCTACTACCTCGCCCACGACCTCAACCGCGTCCACGTCGGCGGACTGTCGGGGGCACTCACCACCGGGCTCGAGGCCGGCACCGAGAACATCCTCATGGTGGGGTCGACGTCGCGCTGCGCCCTGCAGGTCCAGAACCTCGCCTACGGCCTGTGCCAGGGAAGTGCGGACTCGGCTCCCGTGAACGGCGTCAACAGTGACGTCATCATGATCCTGCACGTGAACCTGGCCAAGCACCGCCTGGCGATCCTCTCGATCCCGCGCGACCTGTTCATCCCCAACGCCCGCACCACCGGCGCCAACAAGGTCGACGCCGGCCTCTACCAGGGCATGACCCAACTGGTGGCGTCGATTCAAGAGGACTTCGGGATCCCCATCCAACGCGCCGTCTCTCTCAACTTCGACCAGTTCGCCGCGGTGGTGAACGCCCTGGGCGGGATCAACATGTCGTTCCCGATGTCGGTGTTCGATGCGTCGTCGGGACTCAACGTGCGCGCCGCCACCTGCGTCCACCTCAACGGGACCCAGGCCCTCGAAGTAGTGCGGGCCCGGAAGCTGCAGTACAAGACGAGCGGCACCACGAGCACCGACGCCATGGACTGGCCCCAGGAGGGCCTGAGCGACCTGGCCCGCATCCGGCGCGACCACGAGTTCCTCAGGGTGCTCGCCACCGCCGCCTCCAAGCACGGTCTCGGGAACCCCGTCGGCGACCTCGACCTCATCAACTCCCTGAAAGGCGACCTCACCTTCGACCAGACGTGGCCCGTGAGTGACATGGTGCACCTCGTCCTCGACTTCCACTCGGTGAAGGTCGACGCCGTCCCCCAGCTGACCCTGCCCGTGGCCGTCGTGACCGATCCCGACGGGCTGCAGGGGAGCTACGTCTACCAGGGCGGTGGCTACGGGGACGTCGAGTTCCCGGCCCAGGCTCCCGACGAGACCGCCATCGACCAGCTGCTCGGCGTCGGCCCGACCACCGACTCCATGACCGGCACCCCGCTCCCCTCCCCGGGGTCGGTGACGGTGTCGGTGCTGAACGGCACCGGTGCGTTCGACCAGGCCGCCGACACCGCCTCGGCCCTGACCGCACTGGGGTTCCACGCCGTGGGTGTCGGCGACGCCAGGCCGGTCGGCGACGTGTCGGAGACCGTCGTCACCTACGGATCGCACGCCGCCGCCGTAGAAGCGGCGGCCGAGGCCGTGACACGCTCGATGAGCGGCGCGGTGGTCATGGCCTATGACCCCGGCCAGGTGACCGACGGCGCCATGGTCACGGTCGTCACAGGGACCCAGTTCGCCGTGAACGCCCCCTCGGGCTCGTCGACCCAGAGCACCACGGCATCGGGGTCGTCGTCCTCGACCACCTCGACGACGGCTCCGACGGCGAGCGCCGTCGCCACCCCGTCACCGCCGACGTCGAAGCTCCAGCCCTGGGACCCCCGGGCCTGCCCGGCCGGGGCGACGCCGACGGCTCCGGTGCCGAACCGGACCTGAACCGGCGTGTTCTAAAACCAGTGCATCCAGGGGTGCCCGTGGCGCCAGATGATCGCGTCCACTTTGCCGATGATGTCAGACGCCGGCAGCGTGCCCCAGTACCGGCTGTCGCCCGAGTCCCCCCGGCAGTCGCCCATCATGAAGTACCGCCCCTTGGGGATCGTCTGGGCCTTGATGCTCGCGCTCGACTGGGCGCAGATGCCTTTGAGCGCCGGCAACCACGGCTCGGGCACGGGTGAGCCGTCGATGTACACGGTGTTGCCCACCGACGAGATTCGTTCCCCGGGGAGACCGATCACCCGCTTGACGAGGACGGGAGGCCCGCCGGAGTCGGCGGGAGGATCGTGGAACACCAGGATGTCCCCTCGGTGCACGGTGCGGTAGAGCTTGTCGACGATGATGCGGTCCCCCGGGGCCAGGGTCGGCGTCATCGACGGCGTGGGCACGAAATACGTCTGCACGGCGTAGGCGCGCGTCCCGGCTGAGACGAGCACGACGATGACGATGAAGACCACCCAGCCGAGCACGGACCGGGTCCGGGGGTGCATCCGCGTCCTGCGGGCCGGCGGGCGGTCACCGGTGATCGGGGCGGGGTCGATACCGGTCGTCACACGCCCATCATCGCCCACGCACCACCCCCCCCGACGGTCAGCCCCCGGACCACGACCCTCGGCACGCCCCCGCTCATGGGCAACACCCCCGTCCCGAGCGCCGCTCAGCCCACGGCGTCGAGGAACCGGCCCCGGTTCTCGACGAACCACGCCCGCCTCCGGTCGTAGCGAGCCAGGCCCCCCATCTGCTCGACCATGGCGATGAAGGCCTTCTCGCCTCGATCGATGCGGCGCTGGAGGAAGGCGACGCCGCGGAGCACGTTGCCCTCGACGGCGTCGACGAGGGCGCTGCGACCCGGGGGCAGTCCGTAGCCGTCGGCGGCGACGCGGAGTCGCGCGAACGGATCGAGCCCACCGCGTCCGGTGCGGGCCGCGTCCTCGGGCGTGTCGATGGGCACGGTCATGAGCGCCAAGCGCGCCAGGTCGTAGAGCCTGCGCCCCGGCGCGGCGAAGTCGAAGTCGAGCAGCGCCACCGCCACTCCCGATCTGAACACCACGTTCTCGGGACAGACGTCGTTGTGGCAGATCACCGGGGCGTCGTCCCCCACACCGCTCTGTTGGGCGTGGCCCCCGCCGTCTGCGCGAAGACCGGGATCAGGATCGGCCATCTCCGGGCTCCACGTCGCCGCGTCGGGAGCGACGAAGCCGACCGTGGCGTCGTGGAACCTGCGCAGGAGCTGCGCCATGGACCCGAGCACCGCGTCGGACTGCGACCACGCTGGGAACGGTGGGAACGGCACGTCCCCGGGGATGAAGCGCAGACGCTCCTCGCCCCCCGCCACGAGGCCCAGGGGCTCGGGCGCGCCGCCGAACCCGCGCCGGCGCACATGGCGGAGCAGGGCGTGGATGGTCGTCGATTGCTCGTTCGACGGTCGACGCACCTCGTCGCCGACGCGTCGCACGGCCCCGGCATTGGCCACGCCTCCGTGGAGCAATTCCTCGTACGGCTCCTGGCGCGACTCCCCGTGCGTCACCGACCCAGCGTGCCATCACCCGAGGTCGGCTCGGGACACGGCGCCCACCTGCCAACTCGTCACCGGAACCCAAGCTGGCCCAGCAACCTTTCTCCGTGCACAACTCCACGCTCCGCGTGACAACGACGAGGTGTCCCGTCGGCGGGCACGACCCCTGGCGCGAGGATCCACCCAGACGCCTATTGTGCCGGGTGGTGCAGAGGTGAGCTGCTCCTTCGCTCGCTGTGCACACCCGCTGAACCCGCTCAAAAGGAGACAACTCAATGTCAATCCTTCGCCATGCGCGCACGGCCCGACATGTGGCCGGTCGCGCAATCTGCGTCGCCGCTCTCGCCGGCGGTGCGTTCACCGTGGCCGCCATCGGTGCGGCGAGCCCCGCCGGCGCCGCCACCTGCACGACCGTCGGCACCACCGGCCTCACCGCCGACGTCGTCGCCACCAACGGGCAGTCGATCACCGGGACCGTCACGGCCACCGGCTGCGACGTCGGGATCTACGTCGGGGCGGCCGTCAGCAACGTCACCATCAACGCCGCCACCGTTACCGGCGCCAACGACGAGGGCATTCTGGCGGAAGGAACAGCGGGGCTGACCATCAGCAACAGCACGATCTCGGGCAACAGCGTGAACCTGAACGCCACCATCCCTGACCCCCACGCCGTGATGCTCGACGGAGTGTCGGGCGCCACGATCACGGGCAATACGATCACGAACAACAACAGCGGCGGGATCGGCATCGCCGACAACGGGCCGGTCGACCCGGGCACGCCCAACGCCGGGCCCGGCACCGCGGTGCCGTCCAACAACGACGTGGTCACCGGCAACCACCTGAGCGGCAACACCGGTGGGTGCGCCATCATCGCCGAAGCCTGGAACCCCGGTGGCGGCGTCACGGGCACCATGATCCAGAACAACACGGTCACCGGGACGGCCGGGCAGTTCGGGCCCAACGGGCCTGACATCGGCCAGATCGTCCTCGCCGACGACGCCGCGGGTGCGACGATCAACAACACCACCATCACCGGTAACACCGTGACGCAGTCCTTCGTGACGGGTATCACGCTGCATGCCAACGCCCCCCAGGACGTCATCTCCAACACGACGATCACCAACAACGTGTTGACCGACAACAACTGGGGCGACGCCAACGCCGCGCCGTCGACCGACGCCATCGCCTTGATTGTGGAGACCTATCCGGGCTCGCTGGCGGCGTCGATCAGCGGCACGTCGATCTCGGGCAACACCATCACCCAGCAGGTCGTGGCCATCTGGATCAAGGGCGCCACCACCACCACGGTCGGGGCCAACACCATCACCCTGCCGGCCGGAGGCACCGCGCTCTACACGCAGCCGGTGGCGGGAGCCGGGTACTGGCTGGCCGGCTCGGACGGCGGTGTCTTCTCCTTCGGCGACGCCAAGTACTACGGCTCGGCCCCGGGCCTGGGCCTCAAGCTGCAGCAGCCCATCGTGGCCATGGCCCCGAGCCGCGACCGTGGCGGGTACTGGGAGGTCGGCGCCGACGGTGGGGTGCTCGGCTTCGGTGACGCGTACTACTACGGGTCACTGCCGGGCCTGAAGGTCCACGTGAGCAACGTCGTCGGCTTCACCCCGACGCCGGCCACGGACCAGGGCGCGACCGGCGGCCTCGGGTACTGGATGGCCGGGTCCGACGGTGGCGTGTTCTCCTTCGGCGACGCCAAGTTCCACGGGTCGGTGCCCGGTGTGGGCGTCCACGTCAAGAACATCGTGGGCATCACCCCGACCTCGACCGGCCTCGGGTACTGGATGGTCGGGTCCGACGGGGGCGTCTTCTCCTTCGGCGACGCCACTTACCACGGCTCGCTCCCGGGCAAGGGCATCCACGTCAACAACATCGTGGGCATCGTGGCCACGCCCGACGGCGGCGGCTACTGGGTCGTGGCGTCGGACGGCGGCGTGTTCGCCTTCGGCGACGCCGTCTACTCGGGCTCGGT
Organism: uncultured Acidimicrobiales bacterium; assembly: GCA_963811775.1. Lineage (GTDB taxonomy): Bacteria > Actinomycetota > Acidimicrobiia > Acidimicrobiales > UBA8190 > Chersky-840. Next base: position 77,462 of record CAWESO010000009.1, read on the forward strand.
GCCCGGCGTCGGCGTCCACATCAACAACATCGTGGGACTCACGGCCACGGCCGACGGCAACGGCTACTGGCTGTTCGCCTCCGACGGCGGCGTGTTCTCCTTCGGGGACGCCAAGTTCCAGGGCTCGGTGCCCGGGGTCGGTGCCCACGTCCACAACATCGTGTCCGGGGCCAGCACCTGAGACCGCAGGACGCGGCCGTCTCGATCTGAGGCGGGCCGAGTCCTGATGCACAGCAACGACCGGGGCCGGGTGCCCCCGTCGCCGACGCAGGTCGGGGGCGGGGGCACCTCCCGTTCGGGCCCCGCTCAGCTCAGGGCGTCGCCGCCACGCAACGCCTGACAGCCACTCAGCGCTTCACGGTCCACACGAAGGTGACGGTGGTGGCATCGACGGCGTCCGCCGCGCTCACCGTCACGTGCCTCTTCCCCGTGGTCACGGGCCGGCCCGAGATGACCCCCGACGCGGCGTTGATGGCCAGGCCGGCGGGGAGCCCGCCCGCCCCGTAGCGCAGGGGCTCGCTGGGCGAGGCGTCCACGCCTCTGATGTGGAGGCTGACGGGGCTGTCGAGCACCGTGGTCTGCTTGCCGGGGTCGGTCAGCGCGATGGGCGTCCAGCACCGGGCCGGCCCCGTGAAGATGGGGGTCGTCGTCACCGGCAGGCCCGGGGGCGGGTCGACGACGACCGTCGGGTTGGCGGGGTCGGTGACCGAGTCGGCGCGCGTCCACGTGCTCTCACAGGAGCGCAGCGCCTTCTTCTCGGGGGCCTTGCGCGAGTTGGCGTCCCCGCCGGCCCACATGTCGAAGCGGTAGAGGTGGTACCGGGCCCAGTCGGCGTCGCACTCCGAGCACTCGTCCTCGTGGATGAAGTAGCGCTTCATGTACGGGACGTAGATGACCTCGCACCACCCCAGCTCGCTCACGTCGGTGGCGAAGGTGACGGGGTTGGCGTACGTCCCCACCCCTCCGGCGCTGTTGTGCAGGCACGGATGGGCGATGGCAGGACCGGGCGGGGAGTTGTCGGCCCAGCCGTAGAGCGTCATGAACGCCTTCACGTTGGTGCCCTGGGCGCTTGCCGCGGTGGGGACGCCGAACACACCGAGCGCAACAGCCAGCGCGCCCAGGACGAGGAGGCTCCGTGGGGAGCGCCACCGCACCGTCGCGTTCACGGCGCGAGCGTAACCGAGCAGGCTCCCGCGTCGCCGGGCCACGATCGGCCCGGGCTGCCCAGTAGAGCGGCTCAGTACCGCGGCTCAGGACAACGGCCCGGTACCGCGGCTCAGTACAGCGGCGACCAGGGGCTCGTGCGCAGCAGCCGGCTGTCCCAGTTGTCGCGGTAGGCGAGGGCGTCGTGCATGAACTGGCCGGGCTGGCGGTGCGCCGGATCGGTGTCGTGGGTGAGCAGGTGCATGAGGACCTGGTGGTTCACGATCTTCTGCATCAGGATCGCCTCTTTACGCAGGCCCGTGCCGAAGGCCACCTGGAAGACGGCCTGGATGTCGAGGAGGTTGGCCGCCCGCTCCTTCATGGGCCCGTAGTACCCCGTCCCCCAGAACTCGACGTAGTCGTCGATGGGCGCGTGCGGGTGACCGGTGTCCTCCATGTACAGCGACAGTTCGTGGGTGGCGCCGTCGGTCGGCACGGTGGTGAGGTCGATCTCCCCCATGGGCGACCAGTGAACGGGGAAGAGCACCTTGCCCGTGACGCTGTGGCGCAGCTCGTCGACCTTGCGGGCCCAGGCCTTCAGGTCACCGCGCTGGACCCGCCGGGCCAGGTCCTCCCACGCCGCCCCATCGCGCAGGGCGGTGATGGTCACCACGTTGTAGGCGGGGCCGCTCCCGTGGGCGTGGTGGCAGAACCACAACAACCGGGCGTCGTCGCTCTTGGCCAGGATCGGCATCCACTCGTCTCGGAACGCCGCCTCGAATTCCTCTTCGGCCGCCCCCTTGACCTGATGTGTCTCGTGCAGGAAGAGCATGGGCGGTCACTGTACGGCCTTCGCCGCTTGGGCGCCCTCCAGGCTGCCTCGGTCGCCGCCCCCGAGCCCGGGCTAATCTCCGGCCATGGACGAGGCAATCCGGTCGATCCTGGCCGAGCACGGACGTCTGTCGGTCGACGCGTCCCAGCTGGGGGAGGATGACGACCTCTACCGGCTCGGGCTCACGTCACACGGAACGGTCAACGTCATGCTCGCCATCGAAGACGAGTTCGAGATCGAGATCCCCGACACGCTGATGCGCAAGTCCACGTTCCAGACGATCGCATCCATCCGCGCCGCCGTCGTCGAGGTCACGAACAGCGCCCAGAGCGCCTGAGACGCGATGGGTCGCCTCGAGGGACGGCGGGCGGTGGTCACCGGGGGTGCGTCGGGCATCGGCGAGGCCACGGTCCGGCTCTTCGTCAGTGAGGGGGCGTCCGTCGTCGTGGCCGACATCGACGACGACCGCGGCCGGTCGGTCGCCGACGAGTGCGGGGTCCAAGCTCGGTTCGTGCACACCGACGTCACCTCCGAACGCGACGTCGAAGCCGCGGTGGCGACGGCAGTCGACGCCTTCGGCGGCCTCGACTGCATGTTCAACAACGCCGGCAACCCCGGGTCGACGGGTGGGATCGAGGACGTCGACATGGCGATGTTCGACCGCACCGTCGCCATCCATCTGCGCGGGGTCTTCCTCGGCATCCGGGCCGCGGCCCGCGTCATGCGACCCCAGGGACAGGGCAGCATCATCAACACCGCCAGCGTGGCCGGGCTGGCGGCCAACTACGCCGGCCACGACTACAGCGCGTGCAAGGCGGCCATCGCCCACCTGACGCGGACGACGGCCAACGAGCTCGGCGAGCACGGGGTCCGCGTGAACGCCATCTGTCCGGGCGGCATCGCCACCTCCATCTTCGCCCGGGCCGCCGGGCTCGAGGGCGGCGACGCCCAGCGCACGGTGGAGCTCATGTCCGTGGCGCTCGGCGACATGGCGCCGATCCGGCGCGCCGGCCGGCCTCTCGACATCGCCGAGGCCGCCCTGTGGCTGGCCAGCGACGCCTCGAGTTTCGTGAACGGCCAGGCCATCGCCGTCGACGGCGGGCTCACCACCGGGTCCCTCTACCGCCAGCAACACGCCCGCATCGAAGGACTGCTCGAGCTGCTGCACACTCCCCCGTCCTGATCGTCGGGGTCGGGCCACGGGGGTGCGGCACTCGGGTCGCGACCCGTCGTGCCCCGCACGCCGGTCGCGTCAGGCCCGGGTCCGGCCCTGGTCCAAGGCGTACACCAGCGTGACCTGTGCCGACACCTGCTGGGTGCCGGCCTCGAGCGGCACCGAGCTGCGGGCACTCGGGGCCTCGGCGGTGCCGGCCGCCAGCGGCGGCTCGAAGCCGAAGTCGGGTGTGGACTGGTCCGTGAGCGAGCACACCGGGCCCAGCGTTTCGCCCGCGGCGCGCGCCATCGACCGGGCGTGGCTCACGGCCTGGTGCACGGCGTCGGCCCGGGCCGAGTCCTCGATCGTGCGCGGGTCGGCGATCGAGAAGGTCAACGAGTCGATGCGGGTCGCGTCGCCCCCCGCCGCCGTCACCGAGTCGAGCAGCGACCCCGCCGTGGAGAGGTCGTGCACGGTGGCCGTGATGGTGTTCGCCATCTCGTAGCCGGTGACCGCCCCCGTCGGTCCGTACTGGGGTTGGATCGACACGTTCGAGGTCTGGATGTCCTTGGCGGCGACGCCGCCCTGCCTGAGCACCGCCGTCACGGCCGACGCCCTGGTGTCGTCGTCGACGAGCGAGGCCCGGGCGCTCGGATCGGTGACGTCGATGTCGAGCGACACGGTCAGGAGATCCGGTGTGGCGGTGGCGTTGCCGGCCCCCTGCACCGTGAGCCTCGGCGCCGAGCCGACGCACGATGCCGAGGGCGGGCGCGCCCCCGATGCGGCCGCGGCCCCCGAGGTCACCGCCAACCCGAGGGCGCTCCCCCCGAGAGCGAGGGCGGCGACGATGCCGACCGTCCCGGCCACGCGCGCTGTGGTGTGCTCCATGTCGAGCGTCCCTCCCCGGTGGGCGCCACGGACCCGACCCGACGGGCCCGGCGCTTCACCACCGGTTCAGACGCACGCCGGGGCGCGTTCGTTCCCGCTCCGGGAAAAGGTGTCGAGCTCGAGCGCGCCAGGAGCGGGCCCACCTGCTCCCCGAAGGCCGCGATCTGGTCGCACAGCTCGTCGAGGGAGCGGTTGACGAAGCGCATCTGGAGGTGCGACACGCCCATGTCGATGAGCTCGGCCAGGTTCTCGGCGATCCGGTCCGGGCTGCCCGCGATCGTGCCCCGGGGGAGCTCGCGGTCGGGCTCACCCACGTGGAACACGCCGGCCAGGGCGCCGATCTCGATGGGTGCGCCGGCACGGAGCTCCTGGCGCAGCTCGAGGAGCTGCGTCACCTGGTCGCGCATGTCGCTGCGGCGCACGGTCTGGGGAAGCCACCCGTCGCCGCGCTGGGCGGCGCGGCGCAACGCGGCCCGCGACGACCCTCCCACCCAGACCGGGGGGCGCGGCTGCTGACGGGGACGGGGGCTGAGCCCCATCTCCGTGGCAGGCCAGCGCGGGCCCGCCAGCGTCGGGAACTCGTCGGTGAACGCCGCGGTGATGGCGTCGATGGCCTCGTCCAGCGCGCCGCCACGCTCGTCGAAGGGCGGGCCGAAGAGGTCGAACTCCTCGTTCACGTGCCCCGCCCCCACACCCATGATGACGCGGCCACCCGACAGCACGTCCAGGGTGGAGAACTCCTTGGCGGCGCGCAGCGGATGGCGGTGGGCGGCGACGTAGATGTGGGACATGAGCCGGATGCGGGTGGTGATGCCCGCCAACCAGCCCAGGGTGGCGATGGTGTCGTACCACGTCGTGCTCATGGCTCCGGCCAGGCGGCGCGGGATGGCGGTGTGGTCGCACACGGCCACGTAGAAGAACCCGCTGTCCTCGGCCTGGCGCGCCACCCGAGCCAGCTCGGCCGGACCCGACTGCAGCTCCCAGTCCGCCACGTAGATCGTGGACTGGGACTGGATCGGCAACTGGATGCCGAAGGCGACCTGGCCCTCGGGGACGACCTGGACCGTCCCCTCGGCACCGGCCCGCGTGGCGGGCTCACCTGTTGCCACGATCCGTCCTCTCGCTGTCGGTCAGTAGCGCTCGGCCACGAGCTCGGCCAGAGCGTTCGCCCCGTCGAGCTCCTCGGCCAGCACCCGGGCGCGCATGAGGTAGAGGTGCGCCGGCACCTCCCACGTGAAGCCCATGCCCCCGTGCACCTGGATGCACGTCTTGGCGTTGGCGAGCGCCGCTTCCATGGCCAGCAGCCCGGCCCCGGCCGCGGCCCGCTCGGCGTCACCGACATCGGGCTGGTCGATGGTCACCGCCGCGGCGTGCACGGCGGCACGCGCCACTTCGGACCGCACCAGCATGTCGGCGCACAGGTGCTTCACGGCCTGGAACGACCCGATGGGCTTGCCGAACTGCTCGCGCTCTTTGGCATAGGCCACGGCCAGGTCCACCGTCGCTCCGGCCAACCCCACGAGCATCGCACCGCCGAGGACCGCCGCGTCACGTCGCCAGCGCGCCACGTCGTGGGGACCGCCCACCCGCTCCCCCTCAGGCAGCTCGTCGACCCGCCACACCGGGGTCAGCGGGTCGAGCGACCGAGCGACGGCCACGGCGTCGAGGGAGGCGGGGTCCACCACGGCCAACGAGTCCTCTCCCACCACCACCAGCGCGCCGAGCGAGCCCAGGTGGGCCACCACGATCGGGCCCGGCCCATCCGGCGCGCCCGGCGTCCGGCCTCGGGGGCGACGGTGCACGGCACCGACCATCACCGTGCCGTCGGCGGCGCCGGGGATCACGCCGGCGGCGAGGTGCGAGGCGAGGATGGGCCCGGGCACGAGGGCCCGGCCGAGCTCCTCGAACACCACGGCGGCCGCGGCGCAGGGCAACCCGAGGCCGCCGCGGTCCTCGGCCAGGCGCAAGGAGAACACCCCGGCCTCGGCGAGCTCGGACCAGCCCGCCTGGTCGATGGTGACGTGCTCGCCCTCGGCGCCGCGCACCTTGTCGAGCGGGAATCGCCCGGCGCACAGCCGGCGCATGCCGTCGGCCAGCGCCACCTCGTCCTCGGAGAGCTCGAAGTCCATCGCTGTCGCCGCCTCCGCCTCAGCCCTTGGGCAGGCCGAGGATGCGCTCGGCGATGATGTTGCGCTGGATCTGCGACGTCCCCGCCGCAATGGTGCGCGAGAAGCCGTGCACCCACGTGTTCACGATCTCGGCGTTGCCGACCGAGCCCACCCCGTCGGGGCCCCGGTCGCCGGGGAACTCCCCGAACACCATCCCCGCCGGGCCCACGAGGTCCATGCCCAGCTCGCCGATGCGCTGCCGCAGCTCCGACAGTGCGAGCTTGTAGACGCTGCCGCCGATGCCGGGCACACCGGTGCGCGCCGCCTGCGACACGTTGCGCCGTGCCAACGCCCACAGTGCGTCGAGCTCGGCCCCGAGGTGCCCGACCTTGCGGCGCACCTCGGCCTCGTCCCACGCCCCGGTGCGGCGCGCGATGGCGCGCAGCCCCCGCAGGAACTCCATGGACTGGAGCACCTCGCCGACGAAGGCCGTGCCGCGCTCGAAGCTCAGGGTCGTCATGGTGACGCGCCAGCCGTCGTTCTCGTCACCGATCCGGTTGGTCACCGGCACCCGGACGTTGTCGAGGAAGAGCTCGCCGAACTCCGTCGATCCCGCGATGGTCTTCAGGGGCCGGAAGTCGATGCCGGGTCGGTCCATGGGCAGCGCCAGCCACGTGATGCCGCGGTGGCGGCTGTCCTCGGGCCCGGTACGCACCAGCAACTCGCAGTAGTCGGCCACCTCGGCGTGCGAGGTCCAGATCTTCTGCCCCGTCACGATGTACTCGTCGCCGTCGCGCTCGGCCCGGGTGCGCAGCGACGCCAGGTCGCTGCCGGCGCCGGGCTCGGAGAATCCCTGGCACCACACCTCGTCGCCTCGCAGGATGGGTGGAAGGAACCGGGCCCGCTGCTCGGGCGTGCCCTCGACGATCACCGTCGGCCCGGCGTGGAGGAGGCCGACGAAGTTCACCCCCACGTAGGGGGCGTGTGCCCGCTCCAGCTCCTCGAGGTAGATGAGCTGCTCGACGGGGCTCGCCCCCCGGCCTCCGCCCTCGACGGGCCAGTCGATGCCGGCGTAGCCGGCGTCGAAGAGCATGCGCTGCCACGTGGTGTCGTACACGCGTCGTCCGGGCCAGTCCAACGACGACGGCTTGGATGGGAGGGTCGGGAGGACCTCGGCCAGCCACGTGCGCAACTGGGCGCGGAAGGCTTCTTCGCTCTCGGAGTAGCGGAGGTCCATGCGGTGATCCGACGTCGACGACGAGCCCGGGGCCGGCCTACGGCGCCAGGTGATCGAGCCCGAAGAGCCGGATGGCGTTGCCCCTGACGATCTTGCGGCGCGTGTCGTCGTCGAGATGCACCATCTGCGCCTCGGCGATCTCCTTGGTGTGGGGCCACGTGGAGTCCGAGTGCGGGTAGTCGGACTCGTAGGTGATGTTGTCGACGCCGATCTCCTCCACCGAGCGCAGGCCGTGCGCATCGTCGAAGAAGCAGCCGTAGACCTGGCGGCGGAAGTACGTGGACGGCGGTTCCGGCACCTTGTCGGCCACCCCGCCCCAGCCGCGGTTCTCCTCCCACACCTTGTCGGCGCGCTCGAGGATGTAGGGGATCCAGCCGATCTGGCCCTCGGAGTAGGCGAGCATGAGGGTCGGAAAGCGCACCAGGACCCCCGAGAACAAGAAGTCGACCAGCGAGAAGGTGGCGTTGGTGTGCGTGAGCGTCGACCCCACCGCCGGGGGTGCGTCGGCGGAGGTGGAGGGCATCTTCGAGGACGAGCCGATATGCATGTTGACGACCGTGCTCGTCTCGGCACAGGCCGAGAAGAACGGGTCCCAGTAGTTGTCGGGGTCGTGCACCGACGGCAGCCCGAGGAAAGGCGGGATCTCGCTGAAGCACACCGCCCTGACCCCGCGCGCCGCGTTGCGTCGCACCTCGGCCGCGGCCAGCTTCGCGTCCCACAGCGGGATGAGGCACAGCGGGATGAGCCGACCGCCGGAGTCGGCACACCACTCGTCGACCATCCAGTCGTTGTAAGCCTTGACGCACAACAGCGCCAGGTCCTTGTCGGCCGCCTCGGTGAAGGTCTGCCCGCAAAAGCGGGGGAAGGTCGGGAAGCACAGCGAGGCCTCAATATGGTTGAGGTCCATGTCCTCGAGGCGGGGCTTCACCGAGTACGCGCCCGGCCGCATGTCGTCGTAGGTGACCCCGGTGATGGTCACGTCCTCGCGCGGCACGCCCACGGCCGCGTCGAGGCGGAGAAGGGGGCGACGCAGCTCCTCGTAGTACCACCAGTCGGTGGGAACGCCTTCGGCACCGGGTTGCACCGTGAGCTTTCCGCCCACGAAGGTGATCTCGCCCATGGGAGCGCGCACGATGCGCGGGCCGACGTCGCGGTACTTGGCCGGCAACCGGTCGACCCACACGTTGGCGGGCTCCACGACGTGGTCGTCGACGGAAACGATCCTCGGCAGCTCGGCCACGCGAGCGAGCATAGCCAGCGATCTGACGGCGTGTCAGTTTGCGCGCGGACCACTACCCTGGCCCTGATGTGCCTGCTCGTGGTGGTGTCGCGCCTCGATCCCGCGGCCCCGTTGGTGATCGGCGCCAACCGCGACGAACGGCTCGATCGCCCGGCGCAGGCCATGACCGTGCTGCGCACGGCCGACCCACGCATCCTCGGCGGACGTGACGAGGAGGCCGGGGGCACGTGGCTGGCGGTGAACGAGCACGGGGTCGTGGCCGGTCTCACCAATCGGCCCTCGCCCGAGGGACGCGACCCGGCGAAGCGCTCGCGCGGCGAGTTGCCCCTGGCCCTCGCCCAGCACCGCGACGCCGCGTCGGCGGTGGAGGAATTCGTGGCGACGCGCCGGCCCGCCGACTACAACCCGGCCTGGCTCCTGGTCGGGGACAGGGACTCGCTGTACTCGCTGGACATGACGGGCTCGGGCGACGACCCTCCCGGCGTCGAAACGCTGGGCCCCGGCGTCCACATCCTCGAGAACAACCCGCTTCATGCCGATTCGTCCAAGGCCCGCCACGTGCGGGGGCTTCTGGGCGACGTCGCCGCGCTCGGGGGCGAGGACCTCGTGCACCGGGTGCGCGCCGTGCTCGTCGACCACAGCGTGCCGGCCGGCTCCGAGGCCGGCGATGCCAGCCGAGGCGATGCCGGCGGAGGCGATGCCGGCGGAGACAGTGGCGGTGGAGGCGATGCCGGCGGGGACAGTGGCGGTGGAGCCGGCACCGTCCGGAAGGTGGGGACGTTGGCGGCCTGCGTGCACACCGACAACTACGGCACGCGGTCGTCGACGCTCGTGCGCGTGGCCGCCGGGCCGGGCCGACCCCAGGTGCTGCTGGCCGACGGACACCCGTGCTCGTCGGCCTTCGTGGACGTCACGGGCCTGTTCGAGCCCTGAGCCCCTCTCCGCACGTGCGGCGAGCGGCGCGACGTGCTCGCTACTTGCCGTCCCAGCCCTTCCGGGCCTGCTTCTGCTCGGCCTGCTTCTGATGCTTGGCCGCCCGCTTCTCCTTGACGCTGCGGCCCGGCTTCTTCGACTCTGCGCTCGGTCGTGACTTCTCTGCCATGTCGTCAGCCTACGGCCCGGGGCGTCCGGGCCGCGTCACCGGCCCCGATGGCGCTACCTTGCGGGCGATGCCCTCGTCGCCGACACCGGACCTGCGCGCCCGCCGGGAGGCGGTGGTGCGCGAGCACATGGCCTCGGAGAACGAGAACCGCTTCGACGACACCCTGGCCACCTTCGCCCATCCCCGCTACGAGCTCATCGGCACGGGCCAGGTCTACGACGGCGCCGACGAGGTGAAGCAGTACTACGCCCGGTCCCGGGCCGTGTTCCCCGACCAGCGCAACGAGGTCCGGAGCATCCTGAGCGCGCAGGACACCGTGGTGGTCGAATTCGACCTCCTCGGCACCCACCTGGGCTCGCTCACCGGGGAGGAACCCACGGGAAAGGCGTTCCGCTGCGCCATGGTGGCCCTGTTCGTCTTCGAGGAGGCAGGCGAGGGCATCGTGTGCGAGCGGGTCTACTTCGACGCCGAGACCATCTACGGCCAGCTCCGCGCCGCCGACTGACCTCCGTCGCCGGCCCGCTCGCCGCCCGGACTGCCCGGCGAACCCGGCTCAGGCCTCGCGGGCGAGCAGGATCTCGAGCACGCGGGCCCGATGGGTGGCGGCGTCGCCCCACGCCGCGGCCAGCGCCCAGGCCCGTTTCATCCACAGGTGCACGTCGTGCTCCCACGTGTAGCCGATGGCCCCGTGGACCTGCAGGGCGGTGCGCGCCGCCAGGGTGGCGGCGTCCGAGGCCATGGCCTTGGCCATCGAGGAGTGCAACCCGGCGTCGGGATCGTCCTCGGTCAGTGACCACGCGGCCCGGTACACGAGAGGCCGGGCGAACTCCACCCGGACCAGGGCGTCGGCGAGAAGGTGCTTCACGGCCTGGAACGAGCCGATGGGCTTGCCGAATTGCGACCGCTCCTGGGCGTAGTGCGCCGCCATGGCCACCAGGCGGTCGGCCACCCCCACCAACACCGCGGCGGTGCTCATGGCGGCCCGGTCCCCGAGGGTGGCCAGAAACCCCTCGGCCTCGAACCCCGACACCACCAACGTCGTCGCCGACGGCTCCCACCCGACCACGGCCGTGGCGCGCGTCCCGTCGAGCGCGGGCCGGGGTGTGAGCCTCACCGCGGCGGCGGGCACGGCGTGCAGCTCGCCGTCGCGCTCGAGCAGCAACAGGTCCGCGCCCACCGCCCCGGGCACGGCCGGCATGGCCGACGTCCCCACCGCCATGGTGGCCGCACCCTCGGCCACCGCCCCCAGCCAGCGCCGTCGCAGCACCGTGCCCTGGGGCCCGGGCGCGTCGAGCAAGGTGGGCACCCCGAGCGCGACGGTCTCGAGGAGCGGTTCGGGCAGCCCGGCCCGGCCCGCCTCCTCGAGCAGCAGGACGGCGTCGACGAGGCCGAGGCCCATCCCACCGTCCTCCTCGGGAACGGTGATCCCCGCCACCCCCATATCGGCCAGTCCCGCCCAGCGCGGACGGGACCACCCGAGCGCGGACGCCCACGCCTCGCGCAGCGCGGCCGGGGTGCACTCCTTCTCGGCGAAAGCCCGCAGCTGGGCGCGGAACTCGAGCTGGTGCTCGTCGAAGGCGAAGTGCACGGCGTCGGCGCGGCGCGCTCAGGCCCGCGGCAGCCCGAGCACGCGCTCGGCCACCACGTTGCGCTGGATCTCGTTGGTGCCGGCGTAGATCGGCCCGGCCAGGGCGAAGAGAAAGCCGTCGAGCCAGGGCGGGGGCCGGCCGTCGTCGCCGAGCAGCTCCGCCTCCGCACCGAGCAGGGCCAGGGCGGTGCCGTGGATGGCGAGATCGGTCTGGGACCAGAACAGCTTGTTCATCGACGCCTCGGGCCCGACCCCGCCGCCGTCGAGCACCTTCGTGACCGTCCAGTACGTCTGCAGCCGGTAGGCCTCGGCGTCGATCACGGCCCGCGCCACGTCGTCGGCGTGACGCGCCGCGCGCCGGGGGTCGGCCCCGGCCCGGCGGCGGTAGAGCTCGACGAGGCGGGACGCGGCTTCGGTGTAGCGCGCCGGGCTGCGCAGGGACAGGCCGCGTTCGGAGCCGGCCGTCGCCATGGCCACCTTCCAGCCCTCGCCCACGCCCCCGAGCACCTGGTCGGCGGGCACCTCCACGTCCTCGAAGAAGACCTCGGCGAACCCGGTCTCGCCGTCGAGCTGGGCGATGGGCCGCACCGTCACCCCCGGGGTGTCCATCTTCACCAGGAAGTACGTGAGGCCCCGGTGCCGCTCGGCCTCGGGGTCGGAACGGAACAGGCCGAAGATCCAGTCGGCGAACGCGCCGCGCGAGCACCACGTCTTCTGCCCGTTGAGCACCCACGAGCCGCCGTCCCCGCCGCCGGTGCGCGTGGCGCGGCTGCGGATGGCGGCGAGGTCGCTGCCGGCGTCGGGCTCGGACCAGCCCTGGCACCAGATCTCCTCGCCCGAGGCCATGGCGGGGAGATAGCGGGCCTTCTGCTCGGGCGTCCCGAACTCGAACAGCGTGGGGGCGAGGAGGAAGATGCCGTTCTGACCCACGCGTGTGGGGGCCGCGGCCCGGTAGTACTCCTCCTCGAAGATCAGCCACTCGAGGAGCCCCACACCGCGGCCTCCGTACTCCTCGGGCCACGACACCACCGACCACCGGGCGTCGTACATGACCCGCTCCCAGGCGCGGTGGGCTTCGAAGCCCGGCGCGGTGTCGAGGGAGGGGAGCGGACCCGTCCCCCGCGCCACGGCGGGGGCGTGGGCCTCGAGCCACGACCGCACCTCGGCACGGAACTCCTCCTGCTCGGGCGTGAACCGGAGGTCCATGGCCTGCTCCATGGACGGGAATCTGACACACCGCCACGACCGCTTCCAGATGGCCGGGCCGGCACATGCGGTTTGACCTGGTCAGACAGCGATCGTCCGCCGCCCCCGCCGGCACCGACCACGAGCGACGGCCGCCGCCGCGAGCAGATTTTTCGCTCTCTGAGGCGGCTGTAAAACGGCAGTTGGCCCTAGCCTTGTCGGGAGCGTCCTCGGGCGCCGAAGGGCAGTAGCTCAATGGAAGAGCACCGGTCTGTTTAACCGGCGTACGGGGGTTCGATTCCTTCCTGCCCTGCCAGCCGTCGTCGTATGGCCGCGGCGCGATCGTGGCGCCCTGGGTGCCGCACCCGAGCGAAAACTCGGTCGGACCAGGCCCTTCGCCGGAACGGGGTTGGGTACCATGCGGCGATGACGGTCCAGGTTCTGCGCTCGCTGCCGGCGCTCAGCGACATCACCGGGGCCTGGACCGATCTCGCCCGGGAGTGTGGCGCGCTCCACTTCTCCGAGCCGTTCTGGTGCACGGCCTGGTGGCGAAACCTCGGCAACGGCGAGCTCCACGTCGCCTACGTCGAGGCCGACGGCCAGATTGTGGCCCTGGCGCCGCTCTTCCGCCGACGTCGTCTGGGCGTCGACACCTTGCGACTGATCGGCTCGGACATCATCGGGGTCGGCGAGGTCCTCGTGGCGCCGGACCACCTCGGTGCCGGAGAGGAGCTGTGGCGCTCGTTGTTCCACGAGCCCCGCAGCGTCCTGGAGCTGCGGAACCACCGCCTCGGCGGCAACGCGGTCGAGGCGTTGCGGCGCATGGGCAACGACGGGTGGACAGCGGAGATCGGGCCCTCGTGCCCCACCGTCGCGGTGACGGGCTCGTGGGACGACTACTTCCAGAGCCGGGGCAAGCAGCTCCGGTACGAGCTGCGGCGCGCCGACCGGCGGGCCGAGCAGGAGCACGCCTCGCTGCGCGTCGAGCACGCCACGGCCTGGGGCGACATCGAGAGACTGCTCCCGGCCGTGACGGCGGTGTTCGACGCGGCCGAGCGGACCAAGACGAAGATGCACTTCTTCGCCGGAGCGGCCCGGGAGTTCACCCTGGAGATGTTCAAGCACGCCACCGAGCGCTCGCGCTTCGCGCTCTTCGTCGTCTACCTCGATGAGCGACCGATCGCCACGGCGTTCGCGATGCGGTGCGGGACCACGATGTACGGGGGCGGGCTCCGCTTCGACCCCGAGTTCGGTCGGTTCTCGCCTGGCCACGTGGTGGTCCGCGCCCGCTTCGAGTACACGTTCGGCTCCGGCGCCACCCTGTTCGACACCGGCCCGGGGTACTTCCCCTACAAGCTCCAGTGGAGCACCGGGACCTACGACACGGTGAAGATCACCGCCGCCTCGTCTCCGACCGTGAAGGCCATGGACGGGCTCAAGGACACGCTGTTGTCCTCGACCCTCGTCCGGAGACTGGCAAAGAGCGGTTGACGGCCCCGGCCCGCCGACGGGCGCGCCCCGGCCCGGGCACCGGATCGGCACGACGTCGGAGATCTGACACACCGCCAGAGAGTGGGCCACAATCGAAGGGGCCGGGACGAATACCCCGGCCCAAACGGCCCCCGTGGGGCCAGGAGGACGTGGAATGCCCCATGCCGTGATCGTCGACGCGGTGCGCACCCCGGTGGGGCGGCGCAACGGCAAGCTGTCGGGCTGGCACGCCGTGGACCTCGCCGCCGCACCCCTCAAGGCGCTCGTGCAACGCAACGACCTCGACCCCGCGCTCGTCGAGGACGTGGTCATGGGATGCACCATGACGGTGGGCGAGCAGGCCATGAACATCGGGCGCAATGCCGCGCTGGCGGCGGGCTTCCCCGACACCGTGCCCGGGACCACCGTCGACCGCCAGTGCGGCTCGGCGCAACAGGCCATCCATTTCGCGGCCCAGGCCGTCATGTCGGGCGCCATGGACATCGTGATCGGCGCCGGGGTCGAGTCGATGAGCCGCGTCCCCATCGGGTCGACGACCGAGCCCGGTCCCGGTGAGGCCTACGGGCCCACGGTGCACGCCCGCTTCGAGTTCATCCACCAGGGCCTGTCCGCGGAGGAGATCGCCCGACGGTGGGACATCGGGCGCGACGAGATGGACGCCTTCGCCCTGCAGTCGCACCGACGCGCGGCACGTGCCCAGGACGAGGGCCGCTTCGCCGGTGAGCTCGTCACCATGTCCTCCCCCGGGCCCGACGGCGACAGCAGCATCGAGGCCGACGAGGGGGTGCGCCGCGATACGAGCATCGAGAAGCTCGCCGGCCTCAACCCCGCCTTCGCCGAGGACGGTACCGTGACGGCGGGCTCGTCGTCGCAGATCTCGGACGGCGCCGCCGCTGTCCTCGTCATGAGCGAGGAGCGCGCCGAGTCCCTGGGCCTGCGGGCGCGCGCCCGCTTCCACACCTTTGCCGTGGCGGCCAACGACCCGGTGATCATGCTCACCGCGCCCATCCCCGCCACCCGCCTCGTGCTCGAGAAGGCCAAGTTGCGCCTCGAGGACATGGACGTGGTCGAGATCAACGAGGCCTTCGCGTCGGTGGTGCTGGCCTGGCAGCGCGAGCTGCACCCCGACATGGACCGCGTCAACCCCAACGGTGGTGCCATCGCCATCGGCCACCCCACGGGATGCTCGGGAGCGCGCCTCATGGCCACGATGCTGGGGGAGCTCGAGCGCACCGGCGGCCGCTACGGGCTCCAGACCATGTGCGAGGGCGGCGGCCAGGCCAACGCCACCATCATCGAACGCCTGGGCTAGCCGGCGGTCACACCGTCGAGGGCACGCGCGATCCCATCGACCCCGCCAGGCTCACCCCGGCCACGCCGTCGGCGGCCTGTGACATCCGATCAGCTGTAGTCGACCTTGCCAGCCCCGGGGACACCGATGGCGAAGGCCAGGCCGCGCAGCGGTGCGTGCTCGCTGGCCGGCCAGATGCTGTGGGTGGTGTCGGGCGGCGTGTACACGAGGTCCCCGACGTGCACCTCGCGCTCCTCGTCCCCGATCTTCATGATCCCGTGGCCAGCCAGGATGTAATAGAACTCGTGGGTCGGATGGGAGTGGGCGTCGACGGCGCCGCCCCCGGCGATCTCCCACTCGCTCACGAGCTCGAGGAATCCCCCGTCGGTCGCGGCCCGCATCTCCTGTGGCGGGACCAACCACCACACCGGGGTGGTGCCGTTGTGCTCGATGGTCGGGGCCATGTCCTCGATCGACCGGACGTCCATGCTCGCCGTCTCCTTCGTACGTGCGCCAGCCGCGGCTGCGACGGCAACGGTAATGGCCCGATGGCGCGAACCGCACCACGAGACCGGCGCCGGGCGCGCCGCCCGATCGGCAGTCGTGCGCCGGGTGTCAGCGGCCGGTGAGCCGCTCCAGCGTGGCGTTGGCCTCGGTGATGATTCCGGACACGATCTCGGCCACGGTGGGAAGCGCCTCGATGACACCCACCACCTGACCCGTCGGGAGCACGCCCACGTCGGTGCGCCCCTCGACCAGCGCGGCCTTCGTCATCATGGGGGCGTTGGCGGCCATGACCACCTGGGCCCACGACAGCTCGTTGCCTTCTTTCATGGCGCGGCCCTCGCGCAGCAGCGCCCGCAGCGACGTCCGGGTCTGGCGCCGGAAGGCGAGGGCGTTGCGCAGGGCGCGAGGCAGTGCCGCGGCGCGACCCGCTCCCTCGAGATGGTCGACGACCGCGGTGCGGATCACGCGCTGCGGCGCGCCGTCGACCCGGGTGGTGACCACGGTGCCGGTCACCGCGGTGCCCAGGTACACCGCCTTCACCTCGTCGGGGACCGTGCTCTCCCGGCTGAGCAGGAAGCGCGTCCCCATGGCGATGCCCACCGCGCCGTAGGCCAGCGCGGCCACGAGCCCGCGGCCACTCGAGAAGCCTCCCGCCCCGATGACCGCGACGCGGTCCCCCACGGCCTCGCACACCTGGGGCAGCAACAGCGATGTCGGCACGGGTCCGGTGTGCCCACCGCCTTCGGCCCCCTGCGCGATGACGCCGTGGACACCCCACTCGGCCACCTTCTCGGCGTGACGCCGGGCGCCGACGGTCGGGATGACCACGATCCCGGCGTCGCGCAACGTGGCGACCATGTCGGGCCTCGGCGCCTGGGCGAAGCTCGCCACCTTCACCCCGGTCTCGACCAGGAGCGCGATGCGCGCCGCGGAGTCCGGGGCGTCGCTGCGCAGGTTGACACCGAAGGGCGCGTCGGTGCGCGCCCTCACCTCGCCCACCGCCACGCGCAGCTCCTCCAGCGTCATCGTGGCCGAGGCCAGGATCCCGAGCGCCCCGGCGTTGGCCGTCGCCGCCACCAGGCGGGGACCGGCCACCCATCCCATGCCGGTCTGCACGATGGGATAGCGCACGCCGACGAGCTCGCACAGGCGGGTGCGCAGCGCCCGGTGGGGCTCGGGCAGCACGACGTCGGGCCCGACGTCTGGCCCGGGGTCCGGCCCAGCGCCGTCGCCGCCCGGCGAGGCCGGGGGCGGGGTCAGGACGGGACCTCCTTGTCCCGCAGCCCCGTGGGGTCGAGCACCTCGCGGATCAACTCGAGCTCCTCGGCCGTGGGCAGCGCGGTGGTGGGGACCGGGTCGGGCACCACCAGCGCGAAGCCGGTGGCGGCGAGGACGTCCCCCAGCGCCACCCCGGGGTGCACGGAGCGGATCCGCATGGCGTGGTCGGGGGTGTCGAAGTCGAACACCCCGAGGTTCGACACCACCATGCGGATGTCGTGGAAGGCGGTGGCGGCCGGCCCCGCCGCGGCGGCACGGTCGTAGCCGACGCCGCACACCATGTCGACGTGCTCCACGAAGCTGCGCGCCGTATGGGCCGGGACCCAGTAGCTCGTGGCGTGGTTCAGGCTGTTGCCCGGGGCGCCGCGCACCCCGATGAGCTGCGCCTTGGGACGGGCCCAGTCCCCGATGGCACTGAGGTTCTGGTTGCCGAACCTGTCGACCTGCGACGCCATCATCATGATGTGGCGTCGGCCCGACCACACCACGTCGAACACCCGCCGGTACGGCATCCACGCCTCGAGCACGAGCTCGTCGCGTCGTGACGACACCGACGGCGTGTTCGCCATGAGCGCGGCCTCGCCGTCGGTGAGCACGAGGTCAGGCGAGAAGGTCAGCCGGGCCAAGCGCGCCCCGATCTGGGGCACGGTGCCGAACGGGCTCGCCATCACCTCGCCGTCGCCGCGCCATGCCTGGGCGCACGCCGCCACACACACCTCGGCCCGGGTGACCTCGAGCTCAGCCATCACGAGGCCTCGTGCACCGCGGCCCGGTACCCGGCCTCGTCGGTCTGTAGGAACCGGGCGTCGAACGCGGCCCAGGCCTCGGGGTCGGCGGCCGCCGACGCATAGGCCTTCTGGAACGACTCGTCGCGGTCGTAGTCGGGTGGGCACGAGGTGAAATGGGCCCCGCCGGGGGCCTCGGCCACGGCGTCGGTCATGAGCCGGTTGACGGTGACGGTCTGGATGGGGCCCTCGTCGGTGAGGCGGCCGGGCTCGACCACCTTCTCGGCGGTGACGTACCGGCGCTCCGCGGCCCCGAGGAAGAGCTCGTCGAAGAACGGGTCGGGCCCGAGTATCTGGCCGTTGCCGTGGGTGTCGGCCCGGTTCACGTGCACGAAGGCGGCGTCGAGCCGGAGCGCCGGCATGGCCACGAGCTCCTCGCCGTCGTCGTAGGGCGAGCGCACCGTCCGCAATCCGGGGTTCACGCGCAAGACGTCGGAACCCAGCCCGGCGCGCGTGGGCAGGAAGGGCACGCGCTGCGAGGCGGCGAGCAGCCCGAGATAGAACATGCCTTCGTCGATCTCCATGGCCTCGATCGTCCCCTCCTGCCGGGCCTTGCGGAAATGGGGGTCGAGGGCGATGGAGTCGAGGGTGACGAAGGCGTACACGGCCTTGCGGATACGTCCCGACGCGCACAGCATCCCCACATCGGGCCCGCCGTAGGACACCACGGTCAGGTCGCGGATGCCCGCCCGCACGATGGCCCGGACGACCGCCATGGGCTTGCGGCGAGATCCCCATCCCCCGATGCCGATGGTCATCCCGTCGTGGAGCTCGGACACCATGTCGTCGACGGTGCTTCGCTTGTCGCTCATCTGCTGCTGCGCCCGCCGCTCATGTGCCCGCGTCTCATGTGCCCGCGTCTCATGTCGAGGTGTCCGCGTCGCGCTTGTCCACGAAGGCTTGACGCTGCTCGTCGGCCACGCCGCGCACATGGAGCTCGTAGGTGAAGCCTTGCTCGAACCGGTAGCTGCGCTTCACGTCGACGGGGTCGATGCCGTTGAGCGACTCCTTGGCCCGGCGGATGATGGTGGGGCTCTTCGAGGCGATGGCACCGGCGACCTCGTAGGCGGTGTCGACCAATTGGTCCTTGGGCACCACCCGCAGCACCGTTCCGTAGTGGTACAGCTCGGCGGCGGTGGCGGGCTGGGCCGTGTAGACCATCGACCGCATGCGGTGCTGGGGCACGAGCCGGGCCAGGTGCGTGGCGGCACCGAGGGCGCCCCGGTCCACCTCGGGCAGCCCGAAGGTGGCGTCGTCGGAGGCGACGACGATGTCGGCGTTCCCGGCGATCCCCACGCCGCCGCCGAGGCAGAAGCCCTGCACCGCGGCGATGACCGGGACCTCGCAGTCGTAGACCGCGGCGAAGGCGGCCGCGCAGCCCCGGTTCACCCCCACCAGCGCTTCGTCCCCTTTGGCCTGGATCTCCTTGATGTCCACGCCGGCACAGAAACCGCGTCCCTCGGCCCGCACCACGACGACCCGTACCGAGGGGATGCGCCCCGCGGCCAGGACGGCGTCGGCGAAGGCGAACCACGACGCCACGTCGAGGGCGTTCACGGGGGGAAGGTCGATGACCACCTCGGCGGTGCCCGGCGAGCGCTCGTGTGTCTCGATACCCATGGACGGCTCCAGATCGGTTGGCGACGATCGCGAGCGGTCGTCGAGCCGGTCACGCTGGATCAGCGGCACCGGTTCGAGCAGGGTATTCGGTGATCCGCGCCGGGTGCGAACGGGCCTGTCGCGACCGGCCCGCGACGGGGCGGGGCCGGTTCGAAGCTCGGCCGACCGGGGCTCAGGAGGCCCCGCACGGCAGCTCGGAGTACCACGACGGCGGCGTGAGGGCCACGTTGCCGGACCACGATCCCGACGGTGAGGTGGCCTGATGGGCGCGGCCCAGCAGCGAGACCACCGGGAGGATGCGCTTCGCCAGCCACTCACCGCCGGCCACGGTGAGGTGCACGCCGTCGCCACAGCGGGCCGCGACGCCGTCGACCGTGGCGGCATAGGCCCCGCCCGGCGACAACCACGCGCCGGTGTCAATCACCGTGACGTCGTCACTGCCCGCGAAGAGACGCTGGCTCGACGGCGAGGTGGACGCCGTTTTCGACCTCGACGTCGCCTTCGAGCCCGGACCGGCGTGGGCGCCGGTGTCAGGCCCGGCCGGGGACCCGGCCACCGACTCGATGATCTGGTTGTCGGTCACCACTCGGCTCGGATCGTCTTCGGGCCAGGGCAGACCGCTCGGCTGCACACCCGTGTCGTAGTAGGGGGACGTCAACAGGACGACGTGCGCGCCACGTGAACCGAGGACCTTGACGGCCTGATGGAACCGGTTGGCCACGTAGGAGTCGAACGCCGGCTCCCCCAGGTGCATCCAGGTGGAATCGACCTCCTGGTTGAGCACCTCGCTCCTGGCCAAGTAGATGACGACGTCGGGGTTGAACTCGTCGACCCAGGCGCGCCACTGGTCCAGAAGCGCGGTGGGGTCCCCTTCCACGCACGGCTTCCCGGGAGGGTCGGTGAACCACAGCACCTGCACCAGCTGGTCCATCGACACCGAACATCCCGGACTGCCCTCGTTCACCGCCACCACGTCGTACTGCGACATCACCCGCCCCAGGCCCACGCCGAGCGTGCCGGCCACCGAGTCGCCGACGATCAGCACCTTGACCGGATCGGCGTCGGCCGACGAGGTCGCGGCCGAGGTCGACGGCACCGCTCGCGCCGGAGCCGACGCGGCGGTCCCCGGGGACCGGGACCGGCCCGAGGTGCTGGAGGCCCCCACGGCGCGCAGGGCGCCGACGGCCATCGTCCCGGGCGTGGCGGTGCTGAGCGCCGCCTGGTCGACGCGCACCGACGCGCCCGTGACCTCGCTCACCCCCACCGTGGCGAGGAACGTGGTGAGCACGGCCAGGCTGGCGGCGATGGGCATGGCCACCGGCGTCCACCACGTCGGGAGCCGGCCCCGCCGGATGGGCAACTCGACGAGGTACGCCGATGCCGACGCCACGGCGATGATCACCACCAGGCGCACCAGCAGCAGCGGGTAGCCCTGCAGCCCGGTGCGGGGGGCCGACAGCACGAGAATCATGGGCCAGTACCACAGGTACATGCCGTAGGAGATGCGGCCCACGTACCCCAACGGGCGCCACGACAGCATCCTGACCAGTGGGCTCGACGGCAGATTGGCGACACAGGCGATGACCCCGGCCGTGCACAGCGCCGCCACCAGGAAGCCACCCCGGAACACCCACAACGAGCTGGCGGGGACGAAAATCCACAGCAGGGCGGTCCCGGTGACGCCGGCGACACCCCACGCCAGCACCGCACACCGGGCCCGCAGCGAGCGGGCCGGGCCCCACAACACGCTCCCGAGCGCAAGGGCGGCGCCGACCAGGATCGCCTGAGCGCGCGTGTCACTGGCGTAGAAGGCACGCGTCGTGTCGCCGCCGCCGTGGGTCAACATCGCCATCCACAGGGCCGAGGCGACCGCACCGGTGGCGGCCACGGCGAAGAGCACGCCCAGACGACGCCGTCCAGCGCCCCCGTTCGTGTCCGGGCCGTTGTGGCTGTCCCTGTCGAGGTCGAGGCCGAGGCCGAGGTCGATGGCGCGACGGCGGCGCGGACGACGAAGTCCCAGGACGGCGAGGACCACGATGGGCCACACCAGATAGAACTGCTCCTCGATGGCCAGCGACCACGTGTGAAGCAACGGGGACGCACCGCCGTTGGCCAGGAAGTAATTGGTGTGATCGGCGATGAAATGCCAGTTGGCGACGTAGAACACCGTCGCCAGGGTGTCGCCCCGCAGGGACGGGCTCCCGAAGATCTGCGGCCACAGTGCCGCGCCGGCGCCCACGGCGGTGAGCATCAGGAACAGAGCCGGGAGCAGGCGACGGGCCCGGCGCGCCCAGAACCACCCCAGCGAGATGGTGTCGGCGCGGCGCCACTCGGCGACCAGAAGGGAGGTGATGAGATATCCCGACAGCGCGAAGAACACGTCGACGCTCAGGAAGCCGCCGGGAATGGACGCCACCGTGTGCGTGGCGATCACGGCCACGACCGCGACCCCACGGATGCCGTCGAGGCCGGGCAGGTACTGCAACGAGACCGGCGACGCGTGGCGCGTCTTCGCTCTCATGGCACCTCCGCCATCCCCCCGAAGAGCGCCCCGACGCCCTTTCCCTCCAGCGAGTCTCGTTGGTGTCCCGCGAAAGCGTCAAGGACCCGCCCCGTTGGCCGGGGCCACCCACGCCCGGGGCCAGGTCCTTGGCTAGGTTTCTCGCCCGTGACCCCCGACGTCGACCGCATCGACACCACCCTCGACTTCACCGGCCAGGTGGTGGTCGTCACCGGCGGGGCGCGGGGCATAGGCCGAGGCATCACCGAGGCGTTCCTCGCCGCCGGGGCCGACGTCACCATCTGCGGCCGCACCGAACCGGCTCCGCAGGAGCTCCCGGACGCGGGTGGGCGGCGCGCCACCTTCCTCACCGCGGATGTGCGTGACGCCCAACAGGCCGCCTCGGTGCTCACGACCACGGCGCAGCGCTTCGGACGCGTCGACGTGCTCGTCAACAACGCGGGGGGTCCCCCTCCGTGCCCGCCGCCGACGCGTCGCCGCGCTTTGTGGCTCAGGTCGTCGCCCTCAACCTCCTCGCCCCCATGTACTGCGCACAAGCCGCCCACGGCGTGATGCGGGCGGCCGGGCGGGGCGGCTCGATCGTCAACATCGGCAGCGTGTCGGGACTGCGTCCGTCGCCGGGCACCGCCGCCTACGGCGCGGCCAAGGCGGGCCTCATCAACCTGACCCGGACGCTGGCGGTCGAATGGGCGCCCGAGATCCGCGTCAACTGCGTGGTGGCGGGGATGATCGCCACCGCCGCCGCCGACGAGCACTACGGCGGGGCGGCCGGCACCGCGGCCGTGGCGGCCACGGTGCCCCTGGGCCGCATGGGGACGCCGGCGGACGTGGCCGGAGCGTGCCTGTTCCTGGCCTCTCCCCTGGCGTCGTACGTGTCGGGCGCGACGCTCGAAGTGCACGGCGGCGGTGAGACCCCCGCCTTCCTCACCGCCCTCGACGATGCCTGACAGGCACCCGGAGTCGACCATGACGACCCGACGCGGGGCGAAAGCCGGTCTGGAGTGGAGCCTCTCGCACCCCACGTGCTCTGATAGCCCCCCGTGAAACTCGCCGTCCCTACCGAAACGCGCACCGGCGAGAACCGGGTCGCGGTCATTCCCGACGTGGCCGGGCGGCTGGCGGGCACGGGTGTCGAGGTCGTCGTGCAACAAGGTGCGGGCGTCCGTGCGCACTTCCCCGACGCCGCCTACGCCGACAAGGGCGCCACCCTGCGGCCCGGGGCCGGCGAGACGGTGTCAGGAGCCGACCTGGTGGCCAGGGTCCAGGCACCGACCCCGCAAGAGGTCGAGCTGTTGGCCGAGGGCATCACCGTGGTGAGCTTCTTCCAACCCGGCTCGCAACTCGACACCGTGCGCGCCCTGATGGCCCGCAAGGCGACGGCGTTCAGCCTCGATCTCGTGCCGCGCATCAGCCGGGCCCAGTCGATGGACGCGCTGTCGTCGCAGGCGACGGTGTCGGGATATCTCTCCACGTTGGCCGCCGCGGTACGGCTCCCGAAGTTCTTCCCTATGTTCATGACTGCGGCGGGCACCATTCCGCCCGCCAAGGTCCTCGTGCTCGGGGCGGGCGTGGCCGGCCTCCAGGCCATCGCCACTGCCCGGCGGCTCGGCGCCCAGGTGCGCGCCTACGACGTGCGCGCTGCGGCCAAGGAAGAGGTGCAGTCGCTCGGCGCCAGCTTCGTCGAGCTCGCGCTCGAGTCCCAGGAAGGTGCGGGTGGCTACGCCCGGGTCCAGTCCGAGGAATTCCTGGCCCAGCAGCGTGAGCTGATCAGCAACGAGGTGGCCGCGGCCGACGTCGTGATCACCACGGCGGCCGTCCCCGGCCGCCAGGCCCCGGTCCTCGTGACCACGCCCATGGTCGAGCGCATGGCCGAAGGGTCGGTCATCGTCGACATGGCCGCCGATGGCGGGGGGAACTGCGAGCTCACGGAGCCCGGACGCGACCTCGAGCATCACGGCGTGGTGGTGTGCGGGCTCTCCAACCCGCCCTCGGCCATGCCCACCCACGCCAGCTTCCTGTATTCGCGCAACGTGGCCAACTTCCTGGCCCTCATGGTGCACGACGGGGAGCTGCGCCCCGACTTCGACGACGAGATCGTGGCGGGCAGCTGCGTGGTGCGGGCCGGTGAGGTCGTCCACGGGCCGACCGCCGAGTCACTCAAGGAGGCAGCACCGTGATCGCCGCCGAACCCGGGCTCATGACCTTCATCACGGTGTTCGTCCTCGCCGCCTTCGTGGGCTACGAGGTCGTGTCCAAGGTGCCGAGCATCCTGCACACCCCGCTCATGTCGGGGAGCAACGCCATCCACGGCATCATCCTCGTCGGCACCATGCTCGTGCTCGGCAACGCGCACGGGCCCGCGCAGCTCACCCTCGGTTTCCTCGCCGTCGTCCTGGCCACGCTCAACGTCGTCGGCGGCTTCGTCGTGACCGACCGGATGCTGCACATGTTCAGGGCCAAGCCCACCGACCGCAAGGCTGATGCCGCCACCTCGCCCGATCCCGCCTCGAAGGCCGGCGGCACCACGGAGACGCCCTCGTGAGCAGGGGAACGGCCACCGACCTCGTCTACCTCGTCGCCATCGTCGGGTTCATCCTGGCCTTGAAGGGCCTGAGCTCCCCCAAGCGGGCCCGGCTCGGGAACCTGGTGGGAGCGGCGGGCATGGTCGTGGCGGTGGCGTGGACCTTCTCGCTGCCCGTCGTGTACTCCCACACCCGCAATCTCGTGCTCATCATCCTGGCCATCGCCATCGGCGCCGTCATCGGCGTCCCCGCGGCGCGGCTCGTGAAGATGACCGCCATGCCTCAGATGGTCGCCATCTTCAACGGCGTGGGCGGCGGGGCCGCCGCCCTGGTGTCGGTGACGGAGTTCATCTCCGCGCCCCACAAGTCGCTCGCCATCTACCGCATCATCGAGATCCTGTTCGGGGTGCTCGTGGGCTCGGTGTCGTTGGCCGGGAGCGCGGTCGCCTTCGCCAAGCTGCAGGAGATCATGACGGGCCGGCCCATCACCTACCCGGCCCAGCAGCCCATCAACGCCGCCATCGGTCTCGCCATCGTGGCCCTGCTCGTGGTCACCGTCGTCACGGCCAGCGTGCCCGTGCTCGTGGTCGTCCTCGTCCTCTCCCTGGCCCTGGGAGCGATCTTCGTGCTGCCCATCGGGGGGGCCGACACCCCGGTGCTCATCTCCCTGCTGAACGCCTTCACCGGCCTGGCCGTCGCCGCGTCGGGCTTCACCCTCGACAGCACGCTCCTCATCGTGGCCGGGACGCTGGTGGGCGCGTCGGGGACGCTGCTCACGCGCATGATGAGCCAGGCCATGGGCCGCTCGCTCACCAACATTCTCTTCAGTGCCTTCGGCTCGGTCGTGACCGCCTCGGGCGAGGGCCCCGACGCCGAGGGTCGGTCGGTACGGTCCGGGACCGCGGATGACATCGGTGTGCTCCTCGCCTACGCCCGCAAGGTGGCCATCATCCCCGGCTACGGCCTGGCCGTGGCCCAGGCCCAGCACACGGCGCGTGAGCTGGCCGACGCCCTGATGGCGCGGGGCGTGGAGGTCTACTACGCCATCCATCCCGTGGCGGGCCGGATGCCGGGGCACATGAACGTGCTCCTGGCCGAGGCGAACGTCCCCTACGACCAGCTCGAGGAGATGGACGACGCCAACCAGGACATGTCCACCACCGACGTAGCCCTGGTGGTGGGGGCCAACGACACCGTGAACCCGGCCGCCAAGAACACGGCGGGCAGCCCCATCTACGGGATGCCGATCATCAACGCCGATCAGGCCACCAACATCGTCTTCCTCAAGCGGTCGATGCGCCCGGGGTTCGCCGGCATCGACAACGAGCTGCTCTACGACCCGAAGACGACCATGCTCTTCGGTGACGCCAAGGACTCGCTGTCCAAGTTGGTCGCCGCGGTCAAAGCCGCCTGACGCCGGGGTTCAGCCGGTCTTGGCGTGATCCGCCAACGCCGGTCCGCCTTCGAAGAGCTGGGCGAACACGAGCAGGCCCTGGCTCGTCTGGCGGGCCGAGGAGACGACGATCTCGACGTCGCGCCGGCCCACGAGATGCGACGCGTCGTTGACGACGACCATGTCGCCCTCGGGCAGGTACCCCACGGCCTGGCGCGGTTGGCGTCCCTCCTTGACGAGGTCGACGACAAGATGCTCACCGGGCGGGTGGTCGGGTGAGAGCTCGGCGGCGAGGTGCCGGAGGTCCACGACGTCGACGCCCTGGGCCTCGGCCCGTTCGGCCAGTTCGACCGAGCACGTCCCCAGGCGCACGTGCAGGCGGCGGGCGAGCGCCAGGGCGCGGTCCCCGGTGTCGTCGAACTCGGGCACTTCCTCCTCGCTCATCCAGACGTGGACGCCGCCACCCTGGAGGACCTCGATCGCCTCGAGACCGCGATGGGCGCGCCGGGACGAGACCGGGTCGGGGCTGTGGCTCAGCGCCCGGACCTCGTCGACCACGAAACGGGGTACGACGACGCCACCGGCCAGCAGCCCGGACTTGCCGAGCACCAGGAGGTAGCGGTCCATGACCGCGGAGCTGTCCACGAGCAGCGCCGTCCCCGGCGGCGGCTCGGCCGGACGGTCGAGCAGGTGCGACATCCCCGCGGCGCGCACGATCTCCTGGCCCTTGGCCACTCCGATGCGCACACCGGCCGCGCACAGCACCCAGGCGAAGGCGGACACGAGGGGGTAGTCGATGCTCGAGTGCACGAGGGCGACCACGGGCAGGCCGGCCACGAGCCCGAGAAGCAGGCCCGTCGTCCCCACCACCGATCCCGCGAACACCGAGCTGGCGGGCATGGTGCGCAGTTGGAACACCGCACCACGCAGACCCCGGTCGACGAGGCGGCCGATGACCCCGCCGATGATGTACGACGCCAACGCGCCCAGCGTGATCCCCACGACCGGCGCGGTCGTGTTGCGGCCGATGTCGTTCCCGACCGTCAGCCCGCCGATGGTCCCGGCGATGACGAGAAGAAGTCTGAAGACTTCGACGAAGATCACGCTCTGTTGCCTCACTCTCACACCTTGCAAAAGCAGTTCCAGGCTACTCAACGTCGATCGCTCTTCAGTGACCACCTGCCGTCCCGAACACACCCTTCTCCGGGAGAAGTCGAGGATTCCGGCGGTCCTCGGGTGGAAACACTCGGGTGACGAGTGCGGTGCGAGGCCAGTTCGACCACTCAGCGCGAGACCCCGAGGTGATCATGCCGGTAACCCAACGGACGCACATTTCTCTGGGGTCCTCGCCGCGCCGCGCCTCGTTGGCACCGTCGCGTCGCGACCTAGCATCGAATCCGTGTCCCGACGCGGCGCCACACGACGGTGAGGGTCTTCGTCGCCGGGGCCACCGGCGTGCTCGGCCGGCGAGCGCTGTCCCTGCTCGTGGGGGCCGGTCACGACGTGAGCGCGCTGGCGCGATCCGACGCCCGCGCCGACCTGCTCCGGAGCATCGGTACCCACCCGGTGCGAACCGGGCTGTTCGACCCGGGCCCGCTGCGCCGCGCCGTCGCCGGCCACGAGGTGGTGTGCAACCTGGCCACCCACATCCCTTCCACGGCCCGCATGGCCAGGCCCAGCGCCTGGGCGGAGAACGACCGCATCCGCAACGAGGGCTCGCGCCATCTCGTCGACGCCGTGCTGGCCGAGGGCGTGGGACGCTACGTGCAGGAGTCGATCGCCCTGCTCTACCGGGACGGGGGCCAGGCCTGGCTGGACGAGTCCGCCCCCGTCGACCCGGTCGCCAACCTGCGCTCGGCGGTGACGGCCGAGGCCAACGCCGCCCTGGTCAGCGCGGCCGGCGCCACCGGCGTCGTGCTGCGCTTCGCCACCTTCTACGGCCCCGACAGCGACTCCACTCTCGACATGATCAGGCTGGCCCGCCGGCGCGTCGCCCTCGGGGCCGGGCCGGACCGGTACGTCTCGTCCATCACGACCGACGACGCCGCAGCCGCGGTGGTGGCGGCGCTGGTCGCCCCGGCGGGGCTCTACAACGTCGGTGACGACGAGCCCGTGACCCGTCGAGAGTTCTTCGCCGCCCTGGCCGGCGGCCTCGGCATCCGGCCACCGTTCATCGCCCCCGCCGCGCTGGCCAAGCTCGGCGGGGCCAGGGCGGCGGTGATCCTGCGCTCGCAGCGCGTCTCGAACCGTGCCTTCGTCGAGGCGACGGGCTGGAAGCCCGTGCACCGCAGCGTGCGCGAAGGGTGGCCGGTCGTGCTCGCGGCTGCCGCCGGTGAGACCGGTGACCCCGGTGCCGGCGCGACCTGACGGCACGGCCCGTCCGTCATGGCGGTGCGGCCTGAGAGCGCGATCTGGGTACGCGATATGACGGCGCATCCGGCGATATGACGCCGCATCCGGACGGCGCATCCTGACGGCGCGTCGGCCGGTCAGCGTGGAACCGACTCAGCCGAATCCCAGTTTGGATGTGTCGATTTCGTAACGAGCTCTTCAGATCGAGCGCACCACGACCGACAATTTGACGGTGACGCGAACCGCGCAGCACCATGCTGGCGCGCACGTCTTGTCGAACCGCTCCCACAGGCTCATGCCGCGGACGCTGTTTCGCGGCCGGCGCTCCCGAACGCTCGACGTTCTGGGCTCCCTCGTCGTCGTCGCCGTCACCGCCGTGATCTCGCTCGGCGCCTTGGCGACCGTTATCGTGCTCCCCGCTCGCGCCGCCGCGGCCGCGACGGTGACCCATCCGTATCCCGGGAGCGGGGTCGTCCCCTTCGGTGACGCCGCCACCTACGGCACCCTCGACAGCACCTTGTCCTCGGTGATCACCGGCATGGCGGCCACACCCGACGGCAAGGGGTACTGGTTGGTGGGCGCCGACGGCGGGGTGTTCGCCTTCGGCGACGCCGCTTTCTACGGGTCCCTCGGCGCGGTCAAGCTCACCGGGCCCATCGTGGCCATCACCGCCACGCCCGACGGCAAGGGGTACTGGCTCGCCGGCCTCGACGGCGGGGTGTTCGCCTTCGGCGACGCCGCCTTCTACGGGTCCATGGGGGCTATCGGTCTCACCCAACCGATCGTGGGCATCGCCACCACCCCCGACGGCCAGGGCTACTGGCTCGTCGCCGGCGACGGCGGGGTGTTCTCCTTCGGCGACGCCACGTTCTACGGGTCGATGGGCGCGACCCATCTCGTGGCCGGGGTCACGGGCATCGCCGCCACCCCCGACGGCAAGGGGTACTGGCTCGTCGCCGGCGACGGCGGGGTGTTCGCCTTCGGCGACGCCGCCTTCTACGGGTCCCTGGGGAAGCAGAAGTCGCTACCCGCCTCGATCGCCGGCATGGCACCCACGCCCGACGGCGACGGGTACTGGATGGTGGGGAACGACGGCAGCGTCTACCCGTTCGGTGACGCCCATAGCTTCGGCTCGACGGCGACGGTCAAACCGATGGCACCGGTCTCCGCCATCGTGCCGACCCACGACGGCCAGGGGTACTGGCTGCTCGAGCCCGATGACTGGGCCTATTCGTTCACGAGCTCGTCCCCGTACGCGCTCGTGGACTCCGCCGCCATCTCGGCGCTGGCGACGAGCCAGGTCGGCCCCGACCCCGACACCGCCCAGGGCCCGTACTGCAATCCCTACGGGCCGTGCGAGGCGTGGTGCGCGCTCTTCGCCACCTGGGTGTGGGCCCACGCCGGGGTGCCGGTGCCGCCCATACCGTTCACGGGCAACATCTACGCCTGGGCCGTGGCCCACGGACGGATCGTCCCGCCCAACGTGCTGCCCGCCCCCGGGGACGCGGTGCTCTACGGCACCGGGCCCCAGAGCACCGCCACCTCGGTCCACACCGGGCTCGTGGTCCAGGTGTGGCCCGACAGCGCCGTGGTCACCGTCGAAGGGGACGCGGGGCCGGCACCGTCGGGACAGCTGGCCGTCATCATCAACGGACCGTTCCTCCCCGCCGACTCGTCGCACTACAACGGCGTTGGGGTCTATGCCGTCGCCCAGCCCGTCCATTGAGTCCGCGGTGCCGGTCTGAGGCCGGGCACCTAGGCTCCGAACCATGGCAACGTCCGCAGAGGACGCGGGGATCGTGGCGCGTGTGAGCGACACCATGGCCGCTGACGGTGACGGGGTGGGGCAATCCTCGGCGCACGTGAACGATCCGGCCGGCCCAGCCGTTGTTCCAGGTATCTCCACGCTCCCCGGCAGCCCGGTCGTGCCTCTGGCCTCCAACGCCCAATCTGTCGCGGTGTCGCCGGCCGAGCTGGCGCGCACCTTCGACGACGTGGTGGCCAACGTGCGGACTGCGTACGTGGGCAAGCCGAGCACGGTGCGCCTGGCGCTGTGCTGCCTCATGGCCGAGGGGCATCTCCTGGTGGAGGACCACCCCGGCGTGGGCAAGACGACCCTGGCCAAGGCGCTGGCGCGCTCGCTCGACCTCGCCTTCGGGCGGGTGCAGTTCACCGCCGACCTGCTTCCCTCCGACGTCACCGGGGCCATGGTCTTCGACCGCGACACGGGGCGTGTCACCTTCCGGCCCGGGCCGGTGTTCACCAACATCCTCCTGGCCGACGAGCTCAACCGGGCTTCACCCAAGGCGCAGTCGGCGCTGCTGGAGTCGATGGAGGAGAACCAGGTCAGTGCGGACGGCATCAGCCACGCCCTCCCCCGGCCCTTCATGGTCATCGCCACACAGAACCCCTACGACGCGGCCGGGACCTTCCCGCTCCCCCACAGCCAGCGCGACCGGTTCCTGCTCCGGCTCAGCCTCGGCTACCCCGATCGCGCCGACGAGGACGAGCTCCTCGCCTCCACGCGGACCCGTCCCGCCCCTGACTCGCTGTCGAGCGTGGGAGGCGCGGAGTTCCTGCGCGCCTTCGCCGACGCCGTGGTGCGCGCCCACGTGGCGCCCGAGGTGCGCGGCTATGTCCTCGACCTCATCGGCGAGACCCGGTCCCACCCCGACCTCACCGTGGGGGCGTCGCCCCGGGCCACCCTGGCCGTGCTGCGTGCCGCGGGGGCCGTCGCCGTCTCGAACGGCCGCGACTACGTGACCCCCGACGACGTGAAGGCCGTGGCCGAGCCCGCCCTCGGGCACCGCGTGGTGGTGCATCCCGCCGCCGAGCTGGCCGGCGTCACGGCCTCGTCGACGATCGAGGAGATCATGTCGCGCCTGCTCGTCCCCGTCGGCGGCGCCCGGTAACGACGGTGGCACCCGGCCCCGGCACCGGTCGTCGCCGCCACGCCCGGGCCCGGCGGTGCTGACGACCCGGGGCGCGGTCCTCGCCGCCGGCGCCGCGTGCGCGGCGGTGGCCGGCCTCGCCTACGGCGTCGAGGAGTTCGTGTTCCTGGGCATCTCTGTGGGCGTCGTGCTCGTCCTCGGGGCCGCCTCGGTGTGGGTCGGGGCACGGCGGACCCGCACGGGGCTCCGCGTCGCCGTCACCGTCCCGGTGGCCGAGGTCACCGCGCACCAGGCCGCCACCGTGGCGTTGACCGTCACCGGCGGGGGCCGGCGACGCCTCTCGGTCCTCGTCGAGGACCCCGACGACCATTGGTCGGTGTCGTACCCCGGCCTGGCCGAGAGCTCGGTGGCCGGTGCCCGTCGCGCCCCGTCGGCCGGTGGCTCCGGCACGACCCAGGGCTTCCCGGCCTTCGGCGAGCGGTCGTCGTCGAGGGGATGGCTCGGCGGACCGGGGCCACGATCGCGCCACGATCGCACCCGCGACCGGCGTCGGGTGGGCCGGGCCCGGCCCGTCCCCGCCCTCGGGCCCGGTGGCGAGGCCACGATGTCGGTCGGGGTGCCGACGTCGCGCCGCGGCCTGCTCACCCTCTCCGACGTCGGCCTGTGGTGCGTGGACCCCTTCGGCCTGGTGGCCCGGCGCATCACGGTGGCCCCTCCCGCCCACGTCATCGTGTACCCCGAGCCCGCCGACGCCAACGCCGGGCGCGCCGATGCCTCCCGCCGCGGCGCGCCCCTGCGCTCGGCCGCGCTGGGGTTGACCGCCGCGCTGTCGGGGGACGAGCTCAGCGGGTTGCGGCCCTACGAACCGGGGGACCGGCTGACCCGCCTGCACTGGCCGTCGCTGGCGCGCTCGGGCGAGCTGGTGGTGCGCGACTTCGTGGAGCCCCGGGCCGGGTCGGTGTCGCTGCTCGTCGACGTGCGACCGTCGGTGCACACCGGCGACTCGATCGAGAAGACCATCGCCCGCGCCTCGGGTGTGGGGCTGCACGCCCTGGGTCGCGGCCTCACCGTCGAGCTGTGCACCAGCACCGGCGACCGCGTGGTGATCGCCCCCGACGCCGCGGGCCGCCAGTCGATGCTGCGCGCCTTGGCGCTGCTCGGCCCGGCCAGCGCGCCACCGGCGGTGGTGCGCCGGTGGGGGGACCGCCCCACCGGGGGGGCGGTGTGGGCCACGGGCGGCGTGCCCGGGGCCGACGTCGTCCTCGTGACCACGGCCTCGGGCGCGGCGCAGCGCTCGTTGCCCGACACCATCGGCCCGCTCGCCGACACCGTCCTCGTGCCGTGACCCCCCGACGCGACGCCTCGGCGGCGGTCGGCCCCGACATCTGGCTCCTGGCCGTGTCGTTGGCGGCGGGGCTGGGCACGGCCCGGCTGACGCGCTCGCCGGGCGCGGCCCACGTCGTCGTCCCCATCGCCGTGACGGTCGTGGCCGGGCACGTCGGGGCCACCGTGGCCCGCCGGCTCCGCTTCCCCGTGGGTGTGGTCATGGCCGCGGGCATGGTCTCGGTGGCGCTCGCCACCGTGTGGGGCCAGCTCCTGTCGGCCACCTGGCACGGACTGCCCACCCCCGCCACCTGGCGCACGCTGGTGTCGACGTTCGACGCCGCCGGGACCGTCATCCGCACGCATCCCACCCCGGTCCCGGCCACCCACCCGGTGGTGCTGTGCATCGCCACCGGCGCGGGGCTCGTCGCCGTGCTGGGCGGGTCGCTGTGGGCCTGGTACGAGACGCGGCGCGCCGGCGCGCTGGTGGCGCTCGTGCCGAGCTTCGGGCTGTTCTGCTACACCGCGCTGTTGAGCTCGCAGGTCGACCGGCTCCAGGGCGTCGTGTCCTACGTGCTGGGCGCGCTCGGCTTCGTGGTCGCCGCCGATGGCGCCACCGGCGCGGGGGCACGGTGGGAGCGACGCGACGCGATGCGCGCCGCGGGGCGGCGCGTGGCGGGCGCGCTGGTGTCCACGCTCCCGGCCGTGGGCGTTGCCGCCCTGGCCGTCGTCGTCCCCCTGGCCGCCTCCCCGGCCCTGGCCACGCTGAAGGTGGACGCCCTGCCGTTCCCCGAGCCCCCGGCGTCGGCCACCGCGGGCCTCGGCCTGGCCACGGGGAACACCGGCAACGGGACCGACGGACTTGGGGGCAACGGTGGGCCGGGCGGCCCCGCGGTCCAGGGCGTGCGGGCCATCGACCTCGTGGACAACCTGAAGGCGGTCCTCGTCAACCGCACCGGCGAGGTCATGTTCAGCGCCCAGAGCGCCGTCCCGACGTACTGGCAGGTCGCCGTGCTCACCGACTTCGACGGCACCGCGTGGCTGCCCGACCCGACGACCGAGGCCGCGGCCCAGAGCTTCGCCCTGTCGCCGCAGAGCAAGGAGGTGTCCTACCTCCCCGCCCTGCCCGAGCCCCCACCGACCAAGACCTTCAGCGCCACCATCACCATCGGTGACCTCGAGAGCACGTTGCTGCCCCTGCCCCCGACCACGGTGTCGGTGGACACCGCCGCCGACGTCGTGCCGGGCTTCGGCGTCGTCCAACCCGTCGAAGCCCCACCGGGGAAGACCTACACCGCCGTGGCCCGGGTCCCGGTCAACCCGACGGCGTCGGGCAAGGCGCGACCGCCGGGCGCCACCGCGACCTCGGCCCCGCTGCCCGCCACCTCTCTCGCCTCCTACCTGAAGCTCCCGGGCGAGCCGGCCCGCGTCGTCGCCCTCGCCCACCAGATCGTGGCCGGGGCCAAGAGCCCGGCGGCCCGGGCCGCGGATCTGGCCCGGTGGTTCAACAGCGGGCGCTACCGCTACACGCTGTCTCCCCCCGCGTCCCAGGGCCCCGACGCGCTGCAGTCGTTCCTCTTCACCACCAAGGCCGGGTTCTGCCAGCAGTTCGCGGCTGCCTACGGCGTCCTGGCCCGCATCGACGGCCTGCCCACGCGCGTCGCCGTCGGGTTCACCACCGGCCAGACCACGGGCCGGGGCCGCTACCGCGTCACCGGGGCCGACGCGCACGTGTGGCCCGAGGTCTATCTGGGCCCGTCCACGGGTTGGACCTCCTACGAGCCGACCCCGGCATCCTCGGGCGAGGCCACCGGGGTCGGGGTCAACTCGGGGTCGAAGTCGACCACCCAGGGCCCGGGGGCGCGGTCCACCTCGGCCACCCAGACCACGCTCCCCCCCGCCCGCCGACCCCTCCCGCCCAACGTGTCGGTCCCCGCCACCTCACCCCTGGCCCAGGGAACGAGGAGGGGGGCGGTCCCCGGCTCCCACCGGTCTTCGAGGACCGGGCTGGCCGTCGCCGCCGTGGTGGCGGTCCTCCTCGCCCTGGCCACGGGGGCCGGATTGTGGCTGGGCCGCCTGCGCCGGGGCGGGTGGAGCCCCCTCGCCGCCCTGCGCCGTCGCCGTCGGCGCCACGCCCACCCCGACCCCACCGCCGAGGTGCTGGCCCAGTGGCACGAGGCCGCGGCGGGGCTCGAGCGGGCCCGATTGGGGCGCCGCCCGGCCGAGACCCTGGAGGAGCACGCCGCTCGGCTGCGCTCTTTGGCCGGCGCCCACTGGCTCTCGGCCTACCGCCCCGTCACCGCCGTACCCCCCGTCCCCCCGGTGGCGACCGGGCCGGCGTCGGTCGGCGGGGAGCCGGGGACCGCGGTCACGATCGAGGCCACCGTCGACGCCTACGCCCGGCTGACCGCCCTGGCCGGCCGGGCCAGCTACGGCTCGGGCCCGTGCAGCGACGAAGACGCCGCCGCGGCGGCTCGCCTCGGGGCGACGGTGCGCTCGGGCCTGGCCCGGCCCGGCAACAGCCGGGGCGTGCTCGTCTCGTCGTGAGACCGAGCCCGGCCTCGCCCGGGCCGGCCAGACCGACGGTGGGCGGCGCGCCGACGGGGCGCGAGGATGAGTCGACGGGCGACGCCGCACCGTGACGCGGCGACGAGACGAAGGGGCACGACGTGATCATCCCGAACACGCTTGGGGTCGACGACATCGATCTGTCGAACTTCGACTTCTGGGAGAAGCCGTGGTCGGTGCGCGAGGAGGCGTTCGCCACGCTGCGGGCGAAGCGGCCCATCGCCTTCTTCGAGGACCCGGTGCTCGAGGTGGAGACGATCGTCCCCATCCCGCCGGGCCCGGGCTACTACGCCATCACGCGCCACGCCGATGTGGTCGAGATCAGCCGCCACCCCGAGCTCTTCTGCTCGGGGCAGTCGGGCAGCACCATCCTCGACATGCCCCCCGAGCTCCTCGAGTTCTTCGGGTCCATGATCAACATGGACGACCCCCGCCACGCCCGCCTGCGGCGCATCGTGTCGGTCGCGTTCAACCCCCGCATGGTGCGTGCCATCGAGGACAACATCGAGCAGGTCGCCGACGACCTCATCGCCACGGTGCGGGCCAAGGGCGAGTGCGACTTCGTCACGGAGGTGGCCGCCCGGCTCCCGCTCAAGATCATCTGCGACATGATGGGCGTGGCCGAAAGCGACTACGACACCGTCTTCAGCCGCTCCAACATCATTTTGTCCTTCGGCGACACCGAGTACGTCCCCGAGGGCGAGGACCCCGTCCTGGCCTTCATGAACGCCGGCAACGACCTGGCCGAGCTCATGCGGGGGCTGGCCGCGCACCGCCTCGAGCACCCCACCGACGACCTCACCTCCGCGCTCGTGAACGGCAACGTCGACGGGGAGTCGCTCACCGACGCCGAGCTGGCCTCGTTCTTCATCTTGTTGGTGGTGGCGGGCAACGAGACCACGCGCAACGCCATCAGCCACGGCCTGTGGGCCTTCACCGAGCACCCCGACCAGCGCGCGGCGTGGGCGGCGGACTTCGAGACCGTGGCCCCGACCGCCGTCGACGAGATCGTCCGGTGGGCCTCACCGGTCATCTTCATGCGCCGCACCACCACCGCGCCCACGACCCTGTCGGGGCACGAGTTCGGAGCAGGCGAGAAGGTCATCATGTTCTACAACTCGGCCAACCGCGACGAGGACGTCTTCGAGGACCCCGGGCGCTTCGACGTCCTGCGCCACCCCAACCCCCACCTCGGCTTCGGGGCCCCAGGGCCGCACTTCTGCCTGGGCGCGCACCTGGCCCGGCGCGAGATCACCGTCATGTTCCGCGAGCTCTTCCGCCACCTTCCCGACATCCGGGCCACGGCCGAGCCCGACCGGTTGCGGTCGAACTTCATCAACGGCATCAAGCACCTCCCCTGCGCCTTCTGAGCCCTTGGGGGCGCTGACGGCATCGGGGCCCGCGCCGACCCGACGCCCCGGGAGGGCGAGCGCGGAGGCCACGACCTGCCCGGCGCCTGCCCGGTACGCTCACCCCATGAGCGACGCACCGGCACAGATGGGCCACGGGATCAACCAGCGGGCCCAGATCAAGATGACGCCGGAGGAGATCGACGGCTTCCTGGCCGAGCGGCGCCCGGTCACGTTGTGCTCGATGAACCACGACGGCTCCATCCACGCCGTGGCCATGTGGTACGGGTTCCTCGACGGGATGCTCGCCTTCGAGACCAAAGCCAAGTCCCAGAAGGCCCAGAACCTGGGGCGCAGCCCCCGCATGACGTGCATGGCCGA
This sequence comes from uncultured Acidimicrobiales bacterium, assembly GCA_963811775.1. GTDB lineage: Bacteria > Actinomycetota > Acidimicrobiia > Acidimicrobiales > UBA8190 > Chersky-840. Next base: position 114,210 of record CAWESO010000009.1, read on the forward strand.
GGACGGCGAGTACTACGAGGAGCTGCGCGGCGTCGAGCTCGTCGGCACGGCCGAGTTCATCGACGACCCCGAGCGCATGTTCGAGCTCGGCGTCAACCTCTTCGAGCGCTACTACGGCACCTACACCGAGGAGCTGCGCCCCTTCGTCGAGACCATGCTCCACAAGCGCGTGGTCATCGCCCTACGCGTGGAGCGCACCGTGTCGTGGGACCACCGCAAGCTCGGGCTCCCCTCGACGCGCCCGGCCTGACGCGGCCCGGCCCGTCGGCTCGGTCCCGCTCCGCCCGGGCCCCGGCGGGCCGCTCGGCCCACCCCCATTCTCACTGGAACACGTTTCACTTCTGCAGAGGCCTCGGCTAGGGTCGGCGCCGATGATCCTCGACCGTTTCCGTCTCACCGACCGGGTCGCCATCGTCACCGGAGCCGGGCGGGGCATCGGCGCCGGCACCGCCATCGCCCTGGCCGAAGCCGGCGCGGACGTGGTGATCGCGGCCCGCACCGAAGAGCAGCTCAACGAGGTGGCCACGAAGGTCGAGGCCGCCGGGCGCAAGGCCCTCGTGGTCCCGGCCGACCTCAACGACCTCGACGTGATGGCCCAGCTCGTGGACAAGGCCACCGAGGCCTTCGGACGCCTCGACATCATCGTCAACAACCACGGCGGGTGGATGCCGCGGCCGCTGCTCGACGTGTCGCCCGGGCATCTCGAGCGCGCCTTCCGCTACAACGTGAGCAGCGCGCACGCGCTGGTGCGCGCCGCGGTGCCCGCCATGCTGCGAGGGGACGGCGGCGCGGTGGTCAACATCTCGTCCATGGCGGGACGGGTCGCCCCGCCGCGGGTTCTCGGCCTACGGCACGGCCAAGGCGGCGCTGTCGCACTACACCCGCCTGGCCGCGGCGGAGCTCGCCCCCCGCATCCGCGTCAACGCCATCGCGGTGGGCACCATCGCCACCTCGGCCGTCGACATGGTGGTGCAGGACGCGGCCATGCTGGCGGTGATCGAGGAGACCTCCCTCGTGCACCGCATCGGGCAACCCGAGGACATCGCGGCCTGCGTGGTCTACCTGGCCTCGCCGGCGGGAGACTTCGTCACGGGCAAGGTCTTCGAGATCGACGGCGGCGCCGAGCGCCCCCAGGTCGACCTCGGCTGAACCGGGGCCGCCGGCGCGCGCCGCGGCTGTCGAGAAGGGGTTCTGATGACGTACCGGGTCGTGCTGTGGGGGACGGGCAACGTCGGCCGTCACGCGCTGGCGGGCATCGACGCCCGTCCCGACCTCGAGCTCGTGGGGGTGTGGGTCTCGAACCCCGACAAGGTCGGGCGCGACGCCGGGGACCTGGCCGGGCTGGGCCGCACCCTGGGCGTGGCCGCCACCGACGACGCCGAGGCCCTGTTCGCCCTGCGCCCCGACTGCGTCGTGCACACGGCCATGGCCGACCACCGCCTCCCCGAGGCCCTCGCCGACCTCGAGAAGATCCTGCGGGCGGGGATCAACGTGGTGTCGAGCGGCCCGGTGTTCCTGCAGTACCCCGAGGGCGTCGTCCCCGACGCCATGACCCGGCCGCTGCGCGACGCCGCGGCCGGTGCGGGCGTGTCGCTGTGGGTCAACGGCATCGACCCCGGCTTCGCCAACGACTGGCTCCCCCTGGTCATCACCGGCATCAGCGAACGCATCGAAGAGGTCCGGTGCCTCGAGATCCTCAACTACGCCACCTACGACCAGCCCATGGTCATGTTCGACATCATGGGATTCGGCCGCCAGCTCGACGACATCCCCATGCTGCTGCTCCCCGGCGTGCTCACCATGGCGTGGGGCAGCGTGGTGCGCCAGATCGCGGCGGGGCTCGACGTCGAGCTCGACGCGGTCGAGGAGACCTACGAACGACTCCCCGCCCCGCGCCAGATCGCCATCTCGTCGGGGACGATCGAGAAGGGCACCGCCGCCGCGCTGCGCTTCGAGGTGCGGGGCATGCGCGCCGGGCGCCCGGTCATCGTGCTCGAGCACGTCACGCGCCTCGCCGACGACCTCGGGCCCGACTGGCCCCAGCCCGCCGGCCAGGGCGGCTACCGCGTGGTGGTGAAGGGCGAGCCCACCTACACCGTCGACCTCCAGCTCATGGGCACCGACGGGGACCACAACACCGGCGGCCTCAAGGCCACGGCCATGCGCCTCGTGAACGCCGTGCCGGCCGTCGTCGACGCACCGGCCGGGCTGCTCACCGCCCTCGACCTGCCTCTTGTCACCGGACGGGGCCTTGTCGTCTGACCTCCGGGTCTGATCCAGTGGCCGCCGCGTGGCCGGGGCGTGTGTGGCCGGCCGCGTGTGGGGACGATCAGGGCAGCGACTCGATGATGCGCACGAGCTCGTCACGCCGGTAGCCGTTCCTCGCCGCGAACCGCAGGAGGTCGCGCGACCGGATGACCACCGCCCCGTGCTCGGGTGCCCGTTGGGTCACGGTCACCCCCCGCCCGCGTCGGAATTCGAGCAGCCCCTCGTCGCGCAGGATCCGCAAGGCCCGCAGCACCGTGTTGGAGTTGACCTCGAGCACCGCCGCCAGGTCCTTGGCCGGGGGCATCCGCTCGCCCGAACCGCACTCGCCGTCCGCGATGGCACGGCGGATCTCGGCCGCCACCTGCTCGTGCAGGGGCATCGGGTCCAGGGGGTCGACATGTAGAGGCATTAGGTGCTACTAATAATAGCACTATTCGATTCAATGGGGGATGGCCCCGATGATCACGACCGACGACCTGGCGCCATCGGATCGACGCCAGGCCCAGGCCCTCATCGAAGAGGCGCGCCGCAACCACGGCGCCGCCGCCGGCGGGCGATGACGATGATCGCCGCGATCGTGGTGGCGCTCGTGGCCATCGGCCTGGTCACCGACCGGCTGGCCACGGGACATCCGACCTCGCCGGCCCGGGCCCGGTCCTCGGCCGCCGCCGTCCCCGCCGGTCTCCCCGACACGCTCGTGGGAGTGACGTCGTCCGACGCGCTCGTCGTGGCCTCGACGCGGACGGGCCACGTCATCCGCATGCTGGCGTCCGACGTCACGCTGCAAGCTCCCGGGCTTCCCGACGTGTCGGTGACCCCCGATGGCACGGTGTTCTTCGACAGCGCGGGACTCTCGAGCTTCGACACCGGAGCCTGGGGTGGTGGTGACCAGATCTTCGCGGTGCCGATCACCGGCGGGCCCGTCACCCACGTGGCGGCGGGCTTCGACCCCTAGGTGAGCCCCGATGGCGACCGGCTCGCCTTCGTCTCGACCGACCCCGTCGGCGAGGCTCCCTATCTGGTCGCCGGCGTGGGCCTGTCCGTCGCCGACCTGCGGGGCAGCACCGTCACCGACGTCCACACCCTCGAGCCCGGTCCCCGCCAGCTCGACGAGGGGCTCAGCGACCTGTCGTGGTCCCCCGACGGGCACGCGCTGTCGTTCTCGCTCCTCGACGGGACGAGCGACCTCACCACCTTCTGGACCGTGGCGCTCGACCCCGCTCCGGTCACGCTGGCGTCGGCACACGAGATCCCCATGGTCCAACCGGGCGTCACGTGGAACGGCTACCTGGGCCACCTCCAGCACGGCCAGGCCGTAGGCCTGGGCGTGCGCCGCCACGCGGACGGGCGCGTCGACGTCGTCATGCTGAACCCCGTGACCGGTCGCATCCTCGCCACCTTGTTCGGTGCGCCGGGGGCGATCTGCGTCCCACCCACGGCGTCGACGCCCGGTTCGAGGGAGTGCGTGGCGGATTTCGTCAACCCCGTGATCGGTGACACGTCGGGCCGCGACGTCCTTCTGTCCGGCGTGATCCCGATCGTCGACGGTGTCCCGACTACCTCGGGGGCGGCCGATGCGTACCGGTGGAGCGTGGGAGAACGCCACGCCGTCCGCCTCACGCCACAGGTGCTCCAAGCCGCCTGGGGGCCGACGGCGTCATCGTGACCCCCGCGTTCTGACCCGCCGGAACGTCAGGCGACGGCCCGATCGGCCGCGCCCGACGCGGCCCGCCGGCGTCCCAGGCGCCAGAACTGCACCAGGCCGAGGGTGATCATGACCGGCACCACGGCCAGGGCGGGGCGGTAGCCGACGGCGTCACGGCCTCCGTGGCCCACGGCCGTGAGCACCCATCCGATGATGAGGTCGCTGGCCACGGCGCAGGCGAACCCGCCGATGTTCACGACACCGGTGGCGGCGCCGCCGCGCTCGGGCGGGTTGGCCTCGCGCGCCAGGTCGAAGGCGATGACCGACGTGGCCCCGCCCGCGCCCGTGACAATGGCCAGCACGACCACGACGGCGACGGGGACCCGCCCCCCTCCCCAGCTCAGCACGGCCATCCACACCGTCAGCAGCACCAGCGCACTGGCCTTGACCGCCCCGGAGCGCGCCCGCGGCGCCCGCACGATCAACATCCCCACGAACGGGGCGCTCACCACCGAGCTCAGCACCACCAGTCCCAGCGTGAAGCTCGCGCTCTGCCCCGAGTAGTGCTGGGCGCGCACGAGGAAGGGGTAGCCCCACAGCGCCGTGAACACGACGAAGGGCCCCGTGAGGGCGAAGTGGGCCCACATCCCCTGCCACGTGCCCGGGCTGCGCATGGCGTGACGGACGGCGCGGGTCATGCTGGGCCGCTCGCGTAGCGGCAGGCGGGCCGAGGTGTCGGGCCTGTCCCGCACGAACGCGGCGATGACCACCGCCACGCCGGCGGTGACGGCCGCGGAGCCCGTGAAGGTGGCCACCCACCCCAGGTGCGAGAGGCTGAGGCGCAACGGCTCGGTCGACACCAGCTGGCCCACGCCACCGGTGAGCGAGGTGAGGGCGGTGAGCAGCCCGTAGCGCGAGGCCGGGAACCAGTTCTGCACCAGGCGCAGCACGTTCAGGAACGTGAGGCCGTCGCCGATGCCGACCAGGGCACGCCCGGTGAGCGCGGTGGCGACGTTGGTGCCCCACCCGAACAACGCCTCCCCCGCGGCCAGGAACACGAGGGCCGCGGTGAGCATGCGCCGGGGACCGAAGCGGTCGGCCATGGCGCCGGTGGGGATCTGCAGGCCCGCGTACACCGCCAGCTGCACGGCCACAAAGGTCGCCAGCACCGACGGGCCGGTGTGGAAGCGCCGCTCGGCCTCGAGCGAGGCCACCCCCAGGCTGGTGCGGTGGAAGACGGCGACGAAGTACGCGCTCACGGCCAGGCCCCACGCCGCCCACGACCCCCCGACGCCGCGCCCACCCCGGCGCACCGCCCGGCCGCCCCGGTCCGAGGTGTCCGGAGCCGAGGTGTCCGGAGCCGCAGTGTCCGGAAATGGAGGCGGGATCGTCCCGGCCGTGGTGCCGGAGGCGGGCACCGCGGGCGTACCGGTGGGAGTGCCGCCGGTGGTCGGGCCCGACGGCGGGTCGGGCTCGCCCGGCGCCGTCGGTGTCCTCCCACGGCTCGGCATCCCCCGATTGTGACCGACCGGCACCCGCGACCCCGCCGGGTCGGCGCCGCGGTCGGGTGACGTCCCCGACCGGCGGGCTACGTTGATTGGCCTCGCCCGGCCCGGCGCGGCGGCGTCGACGCATCGGGGGCGACTCGACCAGGGGGAAGCCGACCACATGCCCGTGCCGCTCGACGAGTATCCCGTGCACCAGGTCCCGCTCTCGATGCGGCACGTGGCGACGAGCGACCGCAACGCCTATGACCGCTGCTACTTCAACGCGCACGACCGGACGGGCGAGGTGTTCCTGGTCACCGGCATGGGCGTCTACCCCAACCTCGGGGTCATCGACGCCTACGCCACGGTGCGGCGCGGGGACGAGCAGTACACGGTGCGCACCTCCGACGCCCTCGGCGACGACCGCATGGCGCAGCGCGTCGGCCTCTACCGGATCGAGGTGCTCGAGCCGCTCGAGCGGGTGCGGGTGGTGTGCGAGGGCGGCGCCCACGGCGTCGCCTTCGACCTCACCTGGACCGGGTCCTTCCCCGTCGTCGAGGAGCCCGCGCACGTGATGCGCCAGGCCGGGCGCGTCATCCTCGACGCCTCGCGCTTCGCGCAGGTGGGAACGTGGTCCGGTGTCCTGGCGGTGGGCGGTGACGAGCTGGTCGTGAGCGACGACCGCTGGGTCGGCACCCGCGACCGGTCGTGGGGCATCCGCCCCGTCGGAGAGCCCGAGTCACCCGGGCGCGCCGCCTCGGAGCCAGACGACGGGTTCGGGTTCTGGTGGACCTACGTGCCCTTGCGCTTCGACGACTACGCCATCGTCGTGATCGCCCAGGAGGACGGCGCCGGCACCCGCACGTTGAACGAGGCGGTCCGGGTCTACCCCGCCGCCTCGGGGCGCCCGCCCGAGCAACTGGGATGGCCCGAGGTGGAGGTGCGGTACCGCGCCGGCACGCGCCACCCCGAGACGGCCGTGCTGCACATGCGCAGCCGCTCGGGCACGTCGCTCGACCTCGAGATCGAGACCCTGGGGTTCGTGGGCCTCAACTGCGGGCCGGGATACGGCGGCGACCCCGACTGGTCACACGGGCAGTGGCGGGGACGGGACTGGACCGAGGGTGTGGTCGTCGACATGCGGGACCCCGCCATCACGGGACGCATCCCCTTCGGGGTGGTCGACCACGTGGCCCGGGCCACGTGCGACGGGGCCGAGGGATGGGGGATGTTCGAGCACGGCACCTTCGGTCGCCACGAGCCGTCGGGCTTCACCGGTTGGGAGTCGGTGGCCCCGGGGGTGTCGCGGTGACCGACCCCGCCGACGGGAGTGGGGCCGAGGTCGAGGCGACCACCCGGCCGCAGACCTCGACACGCGACCGCGACGAGCTGCACCGGCGGCTGGTGAGCTGGTTGGCGGGGCGCGTCGCCGACCCCGAGGTGTCCGAGCTCGTGGTGCCGGAGTCCAACGGCATGTCGAGCGAGACGCTGCTGTTCGAGTGCACCTGGGGTGACCCCGGCGGCGCGCCCGGCAACCGGGTGACCCAGGCCTGCGCGGCACGCCTGGTCCCCGATCCCGACGCGGTCCCCGTCTTCCCCGTGTACGACCTCGAGCGCCAATTCCGCGTCCTGCGGCTCGTGGGCGAGCGCACCCGCGTTCCCGTGCCTCGCACGCTGTGGTTGGAGCTCGACCCCGACGCCATCGGTTCGCCGTTCTTCGTCATGGAGCGCGTCGACGGCGTGGTCCCGCCCGACATCATGCCGTACCCGTTCGGGTCGTGGCTCTCCGAGGCGCCCCGCGCCGACCAGGACCGTCTCCAGGATGCGTCGGTGCGGGTGCTGGCCGAGCTGCACGGTGCCGACGTCGCCGCGGAGGACATCGCCTTCCTCGAGCTCGACCGGCCCGGAGACACCGCCCTGCGGCGACACCTGGCCGAACAACGCGCCTACTACGAGTGGGTCGTGGCCGACGGGGCGCGCTCCCGCTCATCGAACGCACCTTCTCCTGGCTCGAGGACCATTGGCCCGCGTCCGAAGGGGCGCCCGTGATCAGTTGGGGTGACGCCCGCATCGGGAACATGATGTTCCGCGACTTCGAGCCGGTGGCGGTGCTCGACTGGGAGATGGTGGCGGTCGGGCCGCGCGAGATCGACATCGGCTGGATGGTGTACCTGCACCGTTTCCTCGACGACATCGCCCTCCAGGCCGGGCTGCCCGGCATGCCGCACTTCATGCGCCTCGACGACGTCGCCGCCGCCTACGCGCGCCACTCGGGCCACGAGCCCCACGACCTCGACTTCTTCACCATGTACGCCGCGCTCCGCCACGCCATCGTGATGAGCAGGGTGGCGCGCCGGCAGGTGCTCTTCGGCGAGATCGACATGCCCGAGGACCCCGACGACATGATCATGCACCGGCCCACCCTGGAGCAGATGCTGGCCGGGACGTACTGGGAGAAGCTGTGACCCGCGTCGCCCCCCCGACGGAGGTGCCGGGCCGGTGAGCAACCCCATCGGGCCTCTCGTCCCCGCCGACGAGGGCCTGTTCCACCAGATCACCGACACCTTCGCCGTGGTGGGGACCAGCGACCTGACGTGGACCGAGAAGATCTGCGCCATGGCCGCGGCCAAAGACGGGAGCCTGCAGCTCGGGTTCGGGCTCGGCAAGTACCCCAACCGCAACGTCATGGACGCGTACGCGGGGATCTCGCCGGGCGTGGAGCAGCGCACCGTGCGGGCCAGCCGGCGACTCGACGCCGCGCCCGCTCTGTGTGTCACGGGACCGATCCACTACGAGGTGGTCGATCCCCTGCATTCGGTGCGCTTCGTCCTCGACGCCAACGACGTGCAGCCGATCGCCTTCGACTGGCTCTTCGAGGGCATCGTGCCGCCCGCCCTGGAGGACCGCACCCACATGCGCCAGGGGTTCCGGGTGGGATCCGACCTGGTGCGGTACCACCACATCGGCGCGGCCTCGGGCTGGGTCGAGGTGGAGGGCGTCCGCACCGAGATCTCCCCGGACACGTGGGTGTCGACGCGCGACCACTCCTGGGGCGTGCGCTACGACGTCGGGCTTCCGCCTCGGGACCTCGAGCCGCGCGACCCCGTGGCCGGCTTGTCGTTCCGCATGATCTGGAGCCCGCTCGCCATGGCGCGCCCCGACGGCAGCCGGTACGGGCTGTTCCTCCACTACCAGATCATCGAGGGACCGGGTTTCACCCACAAGCAGGTGGTGATGGGTGGGGTCGAACAACCCGACGGCACGGTCGAGCGCTTCGTCGACCTCGATCCCCACCTCACCTTCGATCCCGTGAACCGGCGGCTGCGGGGTGGGACCATCGAGGCGCGCAGCGCCGGCGGCGGGGTGCGAACCCTGGAAGTCAAGGCGGTGTCGGACACCGGCTTCCACCTCGGGGCCGGGCTCTACTTCGGCCTCGACGGCCATCATCACGGCGAGTGGCGTGGCGACCTGCACGTCGACGGCGAGCACATCCCTGACTGCGCCGAGGCGTCGGTGGCGCGACGCTTGCACCAGATACGCGACACGGTGGTCCACGTCGTCGATCCCGTCGGCGGCGGCGAGGGGTGGGGCAACTGCCAACCGATCATCACCGGAGGCGACGAACGCCTCGGGCTGTCGGCCGACGACAGCTTCATGTAGCGCCGCTGGCCCACACCGCCAGTGCCCAATCCGGTCGCACCAACCGCGGTCGGGATTCCGCGCGGGTGGGCACGACGCGACGCAGCACAACGGTCACCAATAGATCTGAGAGGGACGCGGAGGATGTCTCCCTTGTCCGGTGCCCCTCTGGTCGCGGGATAAGGTGCGATGTCGGGCTGGGCTCGAGGTCGCAAGGTGGTGTGTCCACGCCGGCCAGCGTGCCGGGCCGCGCACGGTGCGCCATCGTACCTGCCGCGTCGAACTCACAGATCCTTCTCAGTGGTACCACGTGGTCGGCGTCAGGGTCTGATCAGGGTGATACCGGATTACCTGTCACGCCAACACCGATCAGACTCCCACTCGGAGGTGGAGACCAGCACCGTGCTGTACCCGATTCAGTAGCCAGCCCGGGCGTGTGCAACCCCCGGGCCCCGGTGCGGAAGACTGAACGGCACAGTCGATTCTTCGAACCGCTCACCTTGGTCATGGCGCAAGGCACCGCGCCGGGCCACATCGGCAGGAGAGACAAGGACCCATGACGATCACAGACCATGCATCGACGGGCGCCCCGACACCTACAGGGCCACCCGCGGCGCGCTCCATCAACCTCGTCAAGACCTACGGCAAGGGTGAGGCCATCGTGCACGCGCTGGCCGGTGTCAACGTCGAGTTCAACCGCGGCGAGTTCACCGCCGTCATGGGGCCGTCGGGCTCGGGCAAGTCGACCCTGATGCATTGCATGGCCGGGCTCGACACCCCCACGTCGGGACAGACTTTCGTCGGGGACCAGGAGATCGGGCTGCTCGATGACTCCGGGCTGACGCAGATGCGGCGCGACCGGATCGGATTCGTCTTCCAGTCCTTCAACCTCGTGCCCACGCTCAGCGCCCGGGAGAACATCACGCTGCCTTCCGATCTGGCCGGGAAGAAGGTGGACCAGGCGTGGTTCGACTACCTGATCCAGCAGTTGGGCATCGGGGACCGCCTCAGCCATCGGCCCAACGAGCTGTCGGGCGGCCAGCAACAGCGCGCCGCCTGCGCCCGGGCCCTGATCGGGCGACCGGACCTGATCTTCGCCGACGAGCCCACGGGCAACCTCGACTCGAATTCGTCGGCAGAGATGCTCGGCTTCCTGCGCCGATCGGTGACGGAATTCCACCAGTCCATCGTCATGGTCACCCACGACCCGCGCGGCGCCGCCTTCGCCGATCGCGTCGTGTTCCTCGCCGACGGCCTGGTCGTGGGCGAGCTCATGTCACCCACCGCCGACTCGGTTCTCGAGCACATGAAGCTGCTGGGCAACTGACATGTGGGCCGTGACCATCAAAGGCCTGCTGGCGCACAAGCTTCGGCTGGTGCTCACGGCCATCGCCATCGTGCTGGGCGTGACCTTCATCTCGGGGACCTTCGTCCTCACCGACACGCTCCACAACACCTTCACGTCGCTCTTCGGGCACATCTACCAGAACATCGACTTCGAGGTGCGGGGCAAGGCCGCTTTCAACAACAACACTCCGGGTGGGGGTGAGGGCCGCAAGCAGATCCCGGAGTCGCTCATCACCGCCATCCGCAAGGTGTCGGGAGTCTCCTATGCCGACGGCACCGTCTCCGGCTATGCCCAGTTCATCGCGCCGAGCGGCAAGGCCGTCAGCTCCGGCGGTGCCCCCACCATCGGTCTGTCCTTCGACCCCAACCCGCAGCTCTCGTCGCTCCATCTCGTCCAGGGCACGGCACCGACCACGCCGCACGACGTCGTGATGGACGAGGGAACCGCGCTCAAGTACCACTTCCATGTGGGCGACCACGTGCGCGTGCTCCTCTCCGGGCCCCCGCAGACCTTCACCATCTCGGGTTTCGTCAAGTTCGGCACCGCTAACAACCTGGCGGGCGCGACCATTGCCGCCTTCGACCTGCCGACGGCGCAGCAGTTGTTCAACTCGACCTGGAGTTTCAACGCCATCGACATCCTGGCCGCGCCGGGTGCCGACAAGACGACAGTCCAACACGCCATCGCCCGGGTCCTTCCTCCCAGGGTCGAGGTCGTGACGGGCCAGACCGTGGCCAACGAGCAGACGAACAGCATCAACCAGGCCCTCGGGTTCTTCTCGACCGCGCTCTTGGTCTTCGCCTTCATCTCCTTGTTCGTGGGTGGCTTCACGATCTTCAACACGTTCTCGATCATCGTGGGTCAACGGACCCGCGAGCTGGCCCTGCTGCGGATCGTGGGGGCGAGCCGACGACAGGTCTTCCGCTCCGTGCTGATCGAGGCCGCCATATTGGGGTTGGTCTCCTCGTTGATCGGCCTGGGGCTCGGCGTCTTGGCCGCGGCGGGGCTCGAGGCGCTGTTGAAGGGCTTCGGCATCACCCTGCCGTCGGGGTCCCTCGTCTTCGAGGCCCGAACCGTGATCGTGGCCCTCGCGGTCGGTCTGGGCGTGACCGTGGTGTCGGCCATCAGCCCGGCCCGGCGCGCCGTGCGCATTCCGCCGGTGGCCGCCATCACCGACCACCAGGAAGAGCAGACAGAGTCGTCACGACGACGGATCGTCATCGGCACGGTCATCGCCGTGCTCGGCATCGCCGCGCTCGCGCTCGGTCTCACGAAGCCTGCCATCCAGTTCGTCGGTCTCGGTGCCGTCGCCGTCTTCATCGGGATCGGCATGCTCGCTCCGATCGTCGCCCGGCCCATGGCGAGCGCCATCGGGCGCCCCTTGGCCCGCACATTCAAGATCTCGGGCCGGCTGGGGCGCGAGAACTCGATGCGCAGCCCCCGCCGGACGGCCCAGACCGCCGCGGCCTTGATGGTGGGCCTGGCGCTCGTGTCCACCATCACCGTGTTCGGCGCGTCGCTATCCAAATCGGCGACGAGCAGCGTGGACAATGCCGTCAGTGCCGACTACATCGTGACGAGCACGGGCAACGGTCCCGGCGGGTTCAGCAACTCGGTGGCGAACGCCGCCTCCCAGGTGCCCGGGGTGGCGACAACATCGACCGTCTACAGCGGGGACTTCGAGTTCCGGGGATCCGTGTCGGGAGTGACCGCGGTCTCGGCCAAGAAGCTCTCGAACACCATCATCCTGCGCATGTCATCGGGGTCCGGGGCCGGTGCGCTGTCGGCCGGCGAATTGCTCATCGACACGACGACGGCCAACTCCGACAACCTCGTGGTCGGGTCGACGGTTCCGGTCAAGTTCGCGCAGACCGGGAGCTCGACGATGCGGATCGGCGGGATCTTCAAACCAAACGCCCTGCTCGGGAGCTTCCTCGTCGGGGACGGGTTCTTCCTGTCCCACTTCCACGACCCGCTTCCCGTCGCCGTCCTGCTCAGCACCACCACCGGGACTCCCGACGTCACGCACGCCCTCAACGGCGTGTTGAACGCCTACCCGGACATCCAGATCCAGACCCGGGCCCAGTTTGAGAAGTCGCAGCAGGCACAGGTGAACCAGTTGCTGGGCCTGGTCTACGCGCTGCTGGCACTGGCGGTCGTCATCGCCCTCATCGGCATCGTCAACACGCTGATGCTCTCGGTGTTCGAACGGACCCACGAGATCGGCCTCCTCCGTGCCGTCGGGATGAAACGGCGCCAGATCCGGGCCATGATCCGTTCCGAGGCCGTGATCTTGTCGCTCTTCGGTGCGATCATCGGCGTGATCGTGGGAACCGCGCTCGGCACCGCGTTCGCGGCGTCGTTGAAACAGCAGGGGATCACCGACATCGTCATCCCCTACAGCAAACTCGTCCTGTTCCTGGTCATCGCCGCCCTGTTGGGCCTCGGCGCGGCCAGCTGGCCGGCCCGACGCGCCGCCAAGCTCGACGTCCTCGCCGCCATCGCCGCGGATTGACGACCCGGCACCCGGGGCCGGACCGAAGCCGGACCGAGGCCGGACCGAGGCCGGACACCGGTAACCTGGTCTCGAAGCGAAAGGACGACGGTTGATGACGGCGTTGATCGCAGGGCCCGACCTGGCGGTAGCCATCCTCATCCCCCTGGCCATCCTGGCCTTGGTGATCTGGGCCATCGTCGATGTGGCGCGCCGACCGACCGAGGTGCTCTCCCGAGGTGCCAAGACCGCGTGGATCGCCGGGCTCGTGCTCAGCACACTGCTCTTCGAGATCGTCGGCGTGGTCGTCGCCCTCGTGTACCTGGTGGGAGTGCGGCCGCGTCTGGCGCGCGCCTCCACCGACCTCCCGGACCGATGGTGACCGGCTCAGTCCGTCACGCGCAGGACCATCCTCGGCGCTGAGCCGAAGCGGGTCTCGACGTCTCGATCGAAGGTGAACCCGACGCGCTGGTAGAAGGACAGGGCGTGGTGGTTGGCGGTCACCTCGACCCGCGGCACGCCCCGGTCCCGGGCGTGGGCCACCGCGTCGAGGACCAACGCCGTCCCCACACCACGCCGCATGGCGTCGGGCTCGACGAAGAGGTCTTCGAGCTCGATGCAGCCCGCGGCCGGCGCCACGGTGACGAATCCGACGATCCGCCCGGTGTCGTCAGTGGCCACGCGAGTTCGCCCCTCACGGACCGACACGCCGGAGAACGCGAGGACGTCGGGATTCGCCAGGAGATTCTCACGATCACCGTCGTTGGAGAGCGACGATCGGCGGAACAGGTCCCGCAAGACCTCGATATCGCCGGCGACGGCAGGACCGATGTTGCACGAGGGCACCGGTCCACCCTGCCCGACCACCCGGGCGAGCGCCACCACCGATCGACGTGCCCACGCCGCGGTGCGGTCCCCGGGGAAGCACCCGCGCCGGGCAGGCAGACTGTGCCCCATGGCGCAATTGCTCTCGGATCCCACCATCCTCCAGGCGGCGGGGACTCCGCCCAAGACGATCGCGGAATTCGTCGGACGTCTGGCCACCGGAACATCCGGGGTGTCGATCGCCGTCATGCACAGCCCGGCGGGGTGGTCGGAGCCGGGGCAACGGCCCGAGTTCGACGAGTACACCGTGGTGATCGAGGGTGAGGTCCTCGTCGAGACCGAAGACACCTCGTTCTCCGTGGCCGCCGGCCAGGCCTCGGTGTCGCCCGCGGGACAGTGGGTTCGCTACTCCACCCCGACGGCGGGCGGGGCGCGCTACGTGGCGGTCTGTGTCCCGGCCTTCGCCCCCGACGCGGTCCACCGCGACGACCATCCGTCAGGCACCCTGTGAAGCCGCCGTCAGAACTCGATGGTGCGGATCGGCTCGGTGCCGTCCCAGGATGCGCTCTGGGCCCGCATGAATGCGAAGAAGCCCCCGAACCCGCTCGTCTCGACGACCTCGTTCACGGTTCCGCCGTGTGACGGCGAGTCGAAGTACGAGAACCGCTGATCGGGAGTGAGCCCGCGTGCCCTGGTAGTAGGGGACCCGACCCTTGGCCCGGTACGACGCCAGGGCGGCGTCGTACTCGTCGGTGAAATGGGCCACGTGATGGAGCCCGTTCCCGTAGTCGGACTGGAAGTCGCGGTAGGGAGAGGGCTGGTCGTCGAGCGGCTGGATCAGCTCGACTTGGAGATCGCCGGAGTAGGTGATGGCCACGGCGATGCGGGCCGCGGTGGGCTCACCGCGGTAGACGAGGTCGTGGAGGGGCGGCGACGGCAGGTAGAAGAACGGGCCTACGTCGAGTGCCTCGAGCCAGTGCGCCATAGCGGCCGAGATGTCGTCGACGACGTACCCCAACTGGCCGATCGGCCCGAGGACCGAGCCCGAGGCTGAGGCCGGACCGTCCATGGCATACCTCCCCTGGCACTGGTCGCCCTCCGCTCGGGGCGACGGTCGCGTCAACGGTGACGCGCCGGTCCATACAGTGACACGCCTCGCTGCAGCGGGGTCCCCGGGAGCATGCTCTCGGGACGCGATCGAGCTCCCGAGTGGAAACGGTGGCGGCGTCGCTCAGGACGCGCGGGGGGCCCGGCGGCGCTGCCTGCGCACCAGCACCCCTCCCGCCACGAGCAGCACCGACGCGACGGCGACGCTCTGCTCGATGTCGGCCCCGGTGAAGGGCAGGCCCGGGGCCGGCGCCGCCTGGGTCTGGGCGGGCACCGGGACGTGGGGTGACTGCGAGCTCAGGAAGCCGGGCGGCACCGAAGGACCCGATCCCACGATCTCGACGGGTCCCGGAGTGCATCCGACGTAGCAGGGCGTGGCGAAGGCCGGGAGTGACAATCCGATCGTCACCCCACCCGCCACGACCGCCCCAGCGATGAGCTTGCGAATCACTGGCCTCACGCTAACCGCGGCGACGGGGGCGACCGCGGATTCATGACCGCCTCGACCCGGGGCGCTCAACCCGGGGCGCTCAACCCACGGCGACCACCGGGGCGGTGAGGAGATCGTTGGCCGTCGATCCGTGGAAGTTGGCCGAACCGAACGTGAACACGCCGCCGTCGGCGCCGACGAGCCAGTAGCCGCCACCCCCGGGGACGGGCCGCATGGCCACCACCGGCTTGGCCAGCGCCAGGGCCCCGGTCGACCCGTAGAAGGGGGCGCCGAAGGCGAAGATGCCGCCGTCCGACGCGACGAGCCAGTACCCCCCGCCGGGGGCGGCCGCCATGCCGACCACCGGCTTGCGCAGTCGGACCGCTCCCATCGACCCGGCGAACCGGGCGTCGCCGAAGGCGAAGACCCCGCCGTCGGAGGCGACGAGCCAGTACCCGTTGCCGTCGGGTGTGGGCGCCATGCCCACGATGGGGGCGGCGAGCCGTTTACCGCCCATCGACCCGGCGAAGCGGGCGTCGCCGAAGGCGAAGACCCCGCCGTCCGAGGCCACCAGCCAGTGCCCGTCGTCCGACGCCGTGTCGGCGGTCCCGACGACCGGCGCCACGAGCCGCAGCGCCCCAGTCGAGCCGTAGAAGCCGTCGCCGAAGGCGAACACCCCGCCGTCCGAGGCCACCAGCCGATACCCGGGCCCGGCCGCGTCGAGCACACCGGCCTGCCCGGAGTTGGGGCTCACCATGAGCGAAGACTCGTCGACCGCCTCAAAGGCGCTGGCCGGGATGGTCTTCAGCTCGTCGACGAGCGCCTGGGGCCACGCCGGGTCGGCGGTGCCACCGAAGTACCAGTTGCTCCCGTTGTCGGCCAGGATGAGCCCGTACTGCTGCATAGCGCGCAGCACGACCTGGGCCTGGGCCGAGCACCCGGAGATGTTGAAGCTCGCCTTGAGCCGGAACCGGGCCCCCATGGGGGGGAGCGAGAGGTCGCTGCGGGCGCCGGCCTCGTGTCGAGCCGGCCAGAGATAGCTCGTGTCCGTCGTCTCGGCCGTCATGCGGATGGCGTGCGTGATCTGCCCCGATTGGACCTCGTCGTAGCGCAGCAGCCCCGGCATGATGGGCAGGCCCGCCGCGTCGGCCGACGTCCAGCCGGCCGGTCGCAGGGCGTTGGAGCGCAGGTTCCAGATCGCCCCCGACCCCGCCGTGGATCCCCCCGCGCTGTAGTGGGCGTCGTAGAGCTCGTAGAGCGTGCAGGTGGTGGGGTCCATCATGATGGCGTGCCGGTCACCGGTCGAGCTCTGGCCGCCCTCGATCGGCGTGTTGGCCCCGAAGGGGTACGGACCGGGGTCGCTCTCGCTCGCGTACTGGAACGACACGTTCACGAAGGGCTGTCCCGGGCTCACCACCGTGTACGGCATGCCGTAGGGGTTGGTGGGATCGCCCGACGGCCCGAAGTCCGGATGCAGGAACGTCGACGACGAGTCCATGCTGGCGAGCCACTGCGCGCTGTGGATGTCGACGGGCAGCGACGCGATGTCGGTGTTCCAGATGTTGTCTGATGGGAACATTTCACATGGAACACCGGGGGGAGGGCTGGCGAGGGCGGGCGATACACCCCCCACGGGTGTCAAGGCCCCGCAGCACACGACCAGCAGGGCGGTGAGCAGGATCCCCGCTCGGCGCATTACGCCGCTGCCAGCTTCTCCTCGATGCGCTCGATCTGGCGTTTCACGTCCGCCAGAAAGGCGAGGGAGTGCCGCTTGTCGTCGTGCAGTAGCTCCTCCACGACCTCGTCAATGTCGTCGGTTAGGAGGATGTCGTCTAGTGCTCGCATGAACTGGTGACCCATGCTGGTTGCATCGGCTCAAGATCCAAGAACCCTTAACACTGCGCCCCCACAACGGGATTGTCACGGGGGACGGGAAGATTGCTTCGGTAACGTGACCTCGCTGGCGGGGTTACCCAATCGCAGAGGGGATCGGGCACGACCACTCCACCCTGCTCGCCTTGTCGGCGGTCACGGTCACCGTCTCCGGCCCCTGCCGTGGCACTGCGGCTGGAACCGCACCTGGCTGACACGAAGCATTGGGTGCGCTCGCACTGACTTTGTACGTTCCGATTGGCAATGAGATGTCGAATGGATGCCCCGACAACACGTCTTCTGTCGCCACAAGCCGACTTCCTTGATGAATGACCAGCTTCCCGTTGCCAGGAACCGTTCGGTATGCGGAGCCTCCTTCGAGGATATTGAGACGGCCCATGATGGTTCCGGTCGATGCCTGAGTGCTGCAGCCTGCCAGAACCGTCACGATCAGGAACCCCGTTATGCCTAGAGCCCTAGAACTATGTCCCATGAAGAAGTATGACTGTTGAGAGCCTGATTTGGTTCCCGCCGGGCTGTGGGGAGTCCGCCCGATACGGGGCAAACGTTGCCTGATGAAAAGATTGCTTCGGTAACGTGCCGCCTACCCTCGGAGGTGGGTGCCAGTCGTAAGCGAGGCCGCCGAACCCAGGTGCTTCCTGCCCATCGTCCCCTCACCAGGGTCCATCGGTTCGGGTCGCCCGTGGTCGTTCTCAGAGAGCGAAGGGGCACCCTCCCACCAAGTCACGCCAGTCCGTAGAAGCACAGAGCGAACCGGCGAGCGCATCGAGGGCACCACCAGGTCGTCGGCGGGTGCGAGTACCCGCCGGGCCGGATGATGACTAGGCCGAGGGCCGTGCTCGCCAAAGGCCGAGCGCCGCACCCCTCGCACTCGACCGTCTCGTCAGCATCATGGAGGGGTGGGCTACGCCGCTCCCTTTGCGTCCTGCGGTCCGTCGTTGGAGGCATGGTCTGGGACTCCAGTATGCGCCCATCACAACGGAAACACCACATGGAGTGAGGCAATCGTCACCCAACCGCCACAATCCTCATTCCAGGGTAGGGCGACACCGGGACGTTGGTCACAGCCAGCCCACCAAGTGTCGGATGGGAACATCGGGCGGCCCGACGCGCCCGGGACCGGGGTCCCCGCTCGGGCCGTCCCCCCGTCGAGGGCGACGGCGCTCGACAGCACGACCACGGCCGACAGGACGAGAACGCCGGGACCGGCCGAGGGAGTCCACCGGCGCCTGCCCCGCCTGCCCCGCATCCCGCCACCATCGGCACGTCGCCCCCCGGCATTGACGGTGGGCGGCCAATCTTGGGCAGGCGTTGGCGGCGGCAGGCCGCCATGGCCCACGCCGTGGTCGGGCCGCCACCGTCGGGATCAGAGGTCCGGCGCCACCGTCCTCCCTCGGGGTCGGGCTGAGCTCTCGGGCTCGGCCCGCGCCGCCGCAGGGTGAAGTTCTCGGCCGTCCGTGCCGACAACGCAACGGGACCAGGGGGAGCGGCGCGCCTTGTCAACGGATGCCTCATCTACAACACTGGGTCGACCCTGCCCCCCGGAGCCCGCTGGGTCCCGGCCCGTGCCACCCGAGCGACCCGAGCTGATCGAGACCCCATGACCCGACGAGCGCGAACAGCGCGCCCGACCCCAGCTCGAGACCGACATCGGCGAGACCGTGCACGGGCTTCGCCGCGGGGACGGGGCCGGCGGCGGCGGCTCGGGCATCCGTCGCCGACCCGCACACGCGACGGCGTCCCCGTGGACGCATCGCAGGGCGGGCGACGCATGGGCTGCGATCGACAGCCCGCGCCGCAACGGCGATCGCCGGCACCGGCCTCGACACGCCACTCCCACCCACCTGCGGATCAGCCCGTTGTTCGCCTGCCTGGGAGCGCTCTCCCTCGTCGTGGCGGGAGCCGCCCTGGGCTCGCTCAGCACCGGAGGCGCGTCGGCGGCAACCGTGGCCGACCCCGGGAACGGGGGTGGCCACGTGTCGATCATGAATTCGATGGCGCGGGCCTTCGCCGACTCACCGGCCGCGGCCGCCCTCCCCCCCGCCACCGCGCCCCCGGCACCCGCGCCGCCGTCGCTGGCCGGCGCCCCGGCCCTTCGGCCCCACGAGATCTTCGGGTTCGCGCCCTACTGGACCCTGCCGAGCGCATCGGGGTTCAACCTCGCCGGCCTGACCACGCTGGCGTACTTCAGCGTGGACGTGGGGGGCGACGGCTCGGTCGAGCAGAGCGGCCCGGGGTGGGTCGGCTACCAGAGCGAGGCGCTGGCTGATCTCGTGACCCGGGCCCACGGCGCGGGCGACCGCGTGGTGCTCACGGTGTCGTGCTTCGACCAGTCCGCCCTGGACAAGATGGCGGCTGACCCCACCACCGGCGCGCGCCTGGGGGCGTCTCTGGTGCAGCTCGTCTCGGCGAAGAACCTCGACGGCGTGAACATCGACTTCGAGGGAAAGGGCAGCAAGGACCAGGCCGGCCTGGACACGCTCATCGCCGCGGTGTCCGCCGCGATGCACGGCGCCGATCCGCACTGGCAGGTGACCATGGACACCTACGCCTCGTCCGCCGGCGACCCGTCGGGCTTCTACGACATCCCGGGCCTCGAAGCGAGCGTCGACGGGTTCTTCGTGATGGCCTACGACATGAACGACCCCAAGACGCCGTCGCCGACAGCACCGCTCACCGGTGCCGGGTTCACCGACCTCGACGCCGCGCAGCAGTACGCGGCGGTGGTCTCGCCTTCCAAGGTGATCCTGGGCGTCCCGTACTACGGCTACGACTGGCCCACCGCCGGGCCCGGTCTGGGCGACCCCGCCACCGGCCCGGCCACGCCCCTCAGCTACGCCCAGGTGCTGGCGATAGGGGGCCACGTGTACTGGGACCCGACGACCCAGACACCGTGGACGTCGTACCAGGTCGGCACCCAGTGGCACGAGACGTTCTTCGACAACCCCACCTCGTTGGCGCTCAAGGCACAGCTGGCCAACACCTACCACCTCGCCGGCGTCGGCATCTGGGCGCTCGGGATGGAGGGCGCCGCCCCCGCCATGCAGAGCGCACTGATGGGCAGCGCCCCCATCGTGAAGGGGCTGAAGCCCGGGCCGAAGGCGAGCGCGGTGACGACCACGACGACGACCAGCGCCCCGCCCAGCTACAGCTACAGCGGCACATGGGACGGAGCCCAGGTGACGCTCAGCACCGTCAACGCGGCGTCACTAGCCGGCGCCGCGCTCGACGCCGTCGTCTGCTCTGCTCACCGGGTTCACCACCAACGACCCGCAGCGAACCTGTCTGTCGTCTGAGTCGGGGTTCTCGGTGGCGGCCCTCGACGGCTCACCGGGCATCTACGTCGTCGACGCGATGCCGCCGGCGGACTGCGCCGCGGGCACCTGGGAGTTCGCCGCTCCGACCGGTCCGCCACCGGGCACATCGACGACGACGACCACGTCGACCGATCCAGCGTCGACGACCACGTCGACGTCCACCACGACGTCGACGACGGTCGGGCACTAGGGCCCCACAGCGCCATCCGGTCACAGCACCCGGGTGGCGTGGCCCTCCCAGTACCGCTCCTTCAAGAGGCGCTTGTAGAGCTTTCCGTTGGGGTCGCGTGGGAGCTCGGTGACGAAATCCACGGTGCGGGGGCACTTGTAGGCGGCGAGCTGTTCCCGGCAGGCGGCGATGAGCTCGGCCTCGAGGTCGGGCCCGGCGCGAGACGGTTCGACCAGCTCGACCACGGCCTTGACGGCCTCGCCCATCTCGGGGTCGGGGACCCCGATGACCGCGACGTCGGCCACGAGGGGATGGGCGGCCAGGACGTTCTCGGCCTCCTGGGGATAGATGTTCACCCCTCCGGCGATGATCATGTGCGCTTGGCGGTCGGTGAGATAGAGATAGCCGTCCTCGTCGAGCAGCCCGATGTCGCCGAGGGTCCGCCACCCCCGGGTGTCGACCATCGACGCCGTGGCCGACGGGTCGTTGTGGTACTCGAAGGGTCGGCCCCCCTCGAAATAGACCACGCCCTCCTGGCCCGGACCGAGCTCTTCCCCGTCGGGCCCCACGATGTGCGCGGGCGACAGGGGTCGGCCCACCGACCCGGGATGGGCCAGCCACTCCGCGGCCGTGATCCACGTTGATCCGATGTCCTCGGTGCCGGCGTAGTACTCGTCGATGATCGGTCCCCACCACTCGAGCATCTGCTGTTTCACGGCGACCGGGCACGGGGCCGCGGCGTGCACCACCGATTGCAGACTCGACAGGTCGAACCCGAGTCGCTGCGCCTCGGGCAGGTGCAGCATCCGGACGAACATGGTGGGGACGAACTGGGCGTGGGTCACGCCGTGGCGCTCGATCAACGCGAGGCACTGTGCGGCGTCGAAGTGCTCCATGACCACGACCGTGGCCCCGAGGCGGAGCATCGACATGGAGTAGACGAGCGGAGCCGAGTGGTACAGCGGTGCGGGTGACAGGTACACCGACGCCGGCCCGGCCCCACGTGCGGCCAACCCCAGTGCGATCTGCACCGGCGCGGCGGACGTGTCGCCCATCGGGGTGAGGGGGAGCGCCTTGCGGACCCCCTTGGGTCGACCCGTGGTCCCCGACGAATAGAGCATCTCCCGGCCCTCGCACTCATCGTCGATGGGCGTCACCGGGAACGCCGACACCGAGGCCTCGTATTCGGCGAATCCCGGGAGCTCATCGGTGACCGATAGTCGGACCGGCACCCGGGTGAGGTCGAGGGTGGTGACCACGTCTGCCATGGCGGGAGAGGTCACGAGGGCGGTGGCGCCACAGTCGTCGAGGATGTACTGCACCTCGGCGCGGCGAAGGTGACTGTTGAGCGCGGTGTAGTAGAGGCCCGATCGCTGCGCCGCCCACGCCACTTCGAGGTAGGTGGCGCAGTTCTCCATCAAGATGGCGAGATGGTCGCCGGGGCCGAGCCCCTGGTCACGCAAGAAGTGGGCGAGGCGGTTGGAGCGTTCGTCGAGCTCGCGATACGACAAGACCGGGGCGCCCGAGCCCATCACCACGGCCGGCGCGTCGGGCGTCTCCGCGGCCCGTGCCGCCAGGTGGATGAGGGAGGGAGGCCCGGGAGTCTGGCTCATCGGGCCCTTCCCATGTCAGGACGGGCGCATTCGGTCGAGGGGGTCACGGTGTGATTCTTGCCGATAGCGACCGTCCTCATGCACAGTGGCGTCGGGAGGAGCAATGGGCGAGCTCGTGCGGGTGTCAGAGGTCGACGACGGCGTCGTCACCGTCGTGCTCGACCGGCCCGGGAAGAAGAACGCGCTCTCGATCGCGCTGCGCGACGAGCTCAGCGATGAGCTGGACCGACTCGCCCTCAACGAGCGCGTCCGGGTCGTGGTCCTCGCCGCGGCGGGTGACACCTTCTGCGCCGGGTTCGACCTCGCCGAATTCTCGGTGCAGGAGCCCGGGTTCCAGGAGCGCTTGTGGAGCTCCGCCGACCGCTTCCACCGCACCGTCTTGTCGTTTCCACTTCCCGTCGTGGCTGCGGTCCAAGGGCCCGCATTAGCGGGAGGCTTTGATCTCGCCGTGATGTGCGACATCCGGATCGCAGCCACCGACGCTCGCTTCGGCCACCCCGAGCAACGGTGGTCCGACGTCGTCTTCACGCCCCTTGCCGACCTCGTCGGCTCCGCCGCGGCCCGCGACCTCTGCCTCACGGGACGGACCATCGATGCGACCACGGCGCTGCGCATCGGCCTCGTGTCGAGTGTGGTCACCGTCGACGAGCTCGCCGACGAGGCGGCTCGAACGGCCGCCCTGGTGGCGAGCGGGCCCCGCGACGCGCTCATGCGGACGAAAGGCAAAGCGCTGCGACGAGCCGGGTATCGACCGGAGGCAACCACGCTGGAGCTGTAGTCCGACCCGCCACGGTCGACCGCGTTGTCCGATTCCCGCCAGACCCGGGACCCGGGCTCGGACACCATAGCCACATGGACGAAGCCATGGCCTTTCTCTCGACACTCGAGGTCACCGCACCGACGGCACCAACCGCCTGCGCGGGCTGGACGACGCACGACCTCGTCGCCCACCTGACCGCCGGAGCGGCCGAGATGGCCGACCTGACCGAAGCCGTGATCGCCGGGGAAGAGGAACGGGCCACCAAGGTGTTCGCCGAGCGCGAAGCCCCATTCGTGGCCATGGCCGACGACGACCTGCGCACCCGGTTGGTACTCGAGGCCATTCGGCTCAGCTCGGCCGTCGAGGCGCTGAGCGCCGCGGGCCCCGCCGCGACCGTTGCCTTCGCGGGGCGACGGGTCGGCGCGTCGGCGCTGGCCATGCACGGGCGCAGCGAGGCCGCCATCCATCGTTGGGACTTGGCCGGCGACGACGACGTGAGCGCGGAGCTCCTCGGGCAGCCCGAGCTCACCGCGCACGCCGTCGACGTCCTCAACACCATGCTCGACGCGTCGCCCGAAGCCGTCCAGGCACGCGTCGTTGCAGCCGGTCTCACCGACCTTCGGGCCGCCTTCGCCGCTCCCGGGCACCCGGACGTGGTGCTCGTTGTCCACCACGGGCGGGCACGCCTCGAGCTCGACGAGCCTCGACCCCGATGGGCGGCGCGCGCCGATGCCGCCACGCGGTTGCTCGCGCTGTGGGGCCGGAGTTCGCCCCTGCGGCGGGTCGACTGGTGCGACAGCCCGGTGACGAGCCCGTTCGCCGCCTTTCTGTGGGGGGCCGGCGCGTCGAATACCGCCTTGTCCGAAACCCGCTAGCTACCACCGTCGGCCTCGGGCAGGATGACCGCATGGTCGAGGACTTCGAGCGCTGCTACGGGGCCGTGCTGGCGCGCGACGCCCGCTTCGACGGCTGGTTCGTGACCGCCGTGACCTCGACCCACATCTACTGCCGGCCGAGCTGTCCCGCCCGGACGCCGGCGGCGCGCAACGTCCGCTTCTACCCGAGCGCCGCCGCCGCGCAACGAGCCGGTTTCCGCGCCTGCAAGCGATGCCGCCCCGACGCCTCGCCCGGATCCCCCCAATGGAACGTGCGCCAGGACGTCGTGGCCCGCGCCATGCGCATGATCGGCGAGGGCGTCGTCGACCGCGACGGCGTGTCCGGCCTCGCCGCGCGCCTGGCCTACAGCCCCCGGCACCTCAACCGGTTGCTCGTGGACGAGGTGGGCGCGGGACCGTTGTCACTGGCCCGGGCCCAGCGGGCCCAGACGGCGCGCATCTTGGTGGAGACGACGGAGCTGCCCGTCTCATCGGTGGCGTTCGCCGCCGGCTTCGCCAGCGTTCGGCAGTTCAACGACACCATCCGTCAGATCTTCGCCTGCACCCCGACCGAACTGCGCCGTCGACGGCGGCTGGGCTCGGGGCCGTCCGCTGACACCCTGAGCCTGCGCCTCGCCCTGCGCCTCCCCTACGACGCCCCCGGCGCCTTGGCCTTCCTGGCCCGACGGGCCATACCCGGGGTGGAATCGGCGACGCCGGGCACGTTCGCCCGGACGCTCACCCTCCCGCACGGCGCCGGGGTCGTCGAGCTCACCGCCGACGGCGACCACGTACGCGCCCGGCTCCGCCTCGACGACCTGCGCGACCTGACCCCGGCGGTGCAGCGCTGCCGCCACCTGCTCGATCTGGATGCCGACCCCGTCGCGGTAGCGGAGCACTTGGGGGCCGACCCCGTGCTCGGGCCCATGGCTCGACTCACGCCGGGCCTGCGCGTCCCCGGCACCGTCGACCCCCAGGAGTTGGCCGTCCGGGCCGTCGTCGGCCAGCAGGTGTCGGTGGCAAGTGCGCGCGCCCTGCTCGGCCGGGTGGTCGCCACGCACGGCGTCTCGGTGGCCGACCCCGGTCAGGAACCGCTCGGAGGAGGTGTCCTCACGCATCGCTTTCCCGACGCGGCGACGATCGCGGCGATCGACCCCGAGCACCTTCCCATGCCCCGACGCCGGGCCCGCACGGTGGTGACGCTGGCCCAGGCATTGGCGGGCGGAGACCTCGCGCTCGACGCCGGTGCGGACGCCGAGGCCGCCAGGCAGGCGCTGCGCGCCATCCCGGGGATCGGCCCATGGACCGCCGACTACATCGCCGTCCGGGGCCTCCGACACCCCGACGTGATCCTGTCGGGCGACCTCGGCGTCCAGCACGCCATCGCCGGCCTCGGCCTGCCCTCGACACCTGTCGCCGTGGACGAGGTGGCACGCCGGTGGCGGCCGTGGCGCTCCTACGCCACCTTCCATCTCTGGGCGTGGCGCCCCGACGAGGAGGCCCGGGCATCATGACCGCGACGCGCCGCGTGATCGCCAGCCCGCTGGGCCCGATCATGCTGGAGGCGGATCGGGCCGGCCGGTTGAGCGCCGTGCGCTTCACCGACACGGTGGAGCCGGGAGATTCCTTTCACCGCGTCCGCGACGACGCTCCCGACCTCGACGTGGGGGAGACCGGGCAACGGGAGTTGGACGATGCCGCGGCGCAGATCGGCGAATACTTCGGAGGTGAGCGGCGCGCGTTCGACCTCGACGTGGTGATGCCGGGCACCGCATTCCAGCGGCGCGTGTGGCGTGCGCTCCAGGACATCCCCTTCGGCACGACCGTGACCTACGGCCAACTGGCCGC
Source organism: uncultured Acidimicrobiales bacterium (assembly GCA_963811775.1). Lineage (GTDB taxonomy): Bacteria > Actinomycetota > Acidimicrobiia > Acidimicrobiales > UBA8190 > Chersky-840. Next base: position 139,928 of record CAWESO010000009.1, read on the forward strand.
CCGCATCGGTCGGCCGGGCGCGGCACGCGCCGTCGGTCATACCAACGGCCGAAACCCGGTCCCGCTCGTCGTGCCGTGCCACCGCGTCATCGGATCCACCGGTGATCTCACCGGGTACGGCGGGGGCCTCGACGCCAAACGGTTCCTGCTCGACTTCGAGTCCGAAGTGCGCGCCCACCCCGGGGGTGCCGCCCGTGGCGTGCGCAGTGCGGCACGCGGCTGAGCCGAGTCAGTCCTCAGGCTGCGTCGTGAAGTCTTCGGTCTCTCGGACCGCCATGGCCGTGCCCCACACGCCCACGACGGTGCCGGCCAGGGCGAGGGCGACCAATGCCGTCACGGCCGCACCGCTCGGGCCGTCCTCCAGCCCCATCATGGTCACCGCCACGACGAAGACAGAAAGGATCGCGCCCGCGTAGAGCAGTGGCCGGCTGATCCGACTTTGCCCTTGGGGTCCCGAGGCGATCCGCCTCAAATTCATCGCCGCCATCGAAGTAGCTATCGACGGCCGCCACCGGTACCTGAAGACCGTTCCCCCGATCGTGCCTGTCCGACCTCGATTCCGGCCCTGTCGCTCACGGATAGTGACGTCGTTTTCCCGGATCGTGAGACACGGGATTCCCGGGCCCCCGCCCCGGGGTGCCGGGTGCCAGCGGCGCCTCCTCACTTCTTGTGCAGCGCGGGTCATCGGCGGGGCGGGCATCCGACGACGGCACGCGCTGCTCGCGCTGGACGCGTCGTCCACCGCACTGATGTCAGGAAAACGGGCGTGCGGGAAGCGGCCGCCGATGGCAATATGCGGGGCGGTGGAGTACTTGGCGGTCGCGCAGATGCCACGCAGGTGGTCGAGAAAGCTGCAAGGAACACTGAGACGGGGCTATCCGCTCCCGAGGGCATGGCACGCGGTTCCCGCCTACGGGACCTCGGCCGCAGCCTTGTGCGGTTTCCGGTACACGCGTGAACCGCACCGGACGTGGAAACAGACCATGATCCCGAGACGGTGTCCCAAGTGCCAACGACTCATCGACGAGTCCGAGATCCACGCCACCGACCCGTCGGTCAACCCGTTGTGGGCCGTGCCGGACCTCGACGACGCCGAGACGCACTCGACGCCGGCCGGGCCGAACGGCGTCGCCGGCGCTCTGCGACATCCCGCACCGGACGCGGCGCCACACGGAGCCGTCCCCGCGACCTGAGCAGGTCGACCGGCATCGTGACGGCCGGGACATCTCGCACCGCGGCCGGACATCTCGGGAACTCTGCGCCAGTATCTGGGGCGTGTTCCACCGCAGCGCGCACGTCTATGACCTTCTCTATGAGGCGGCCGGCAAGGACTACGCGGCCGAATCCGCCGCCATCCACGACCTCGTCCAGGCGCGCACACCCGGTGCCACCTGTCTGCTCGACGTGGCCTGCGGCACCGGTGGCCATCTCGTCCACCTGCGACGGTGGTACGAGGTCGTGGGGGTGGATCTCGACTCGGCGATGCTGATCGAAGGACGCCGACGCCTCCCCGATGTCGAGCTCGTCGAAGGCGACATGCGGCGCTTCCGGCTAGACCGGACCTTCGACGCCGTGACCTGCCTGTTCAGCTCGATCGGCTACATGCCCTCGGCGGCAGACCTCGACGGCGCGGTGGCGACGATGGCCGCGCACCTCCGGCCGGGGGGCGTCCTCGTGATGGACGGGTGGATCGAGCCCGAGGCATGGAACGATGACCAAGGCGTACACATGCTCACGGCGTCGAACGAGGTGCTGAGCGTCGCCCGCATCGGTCGAAGTCGCCGTGACGGCGACAAGACGTTCCTCGATATGCACCATCTCATCGGGTCCCGCGCCGGGATCGAGCATGTCGTGGACGTGCACGAGATGACGCTGTTCGATGCAGCGCAGTACGAGAGTGCGCTTCGGCGCGCCGGCCTCCTCGACATCGATGCCGTGCCGAGCCCCATGGCCGGCCGATGGCGATACGTCGGGGTGCGCCGCGTCGGTGAATAGTTCACACAGCGTGGTTTCATGTTGGTGCGTAACGCGCACGCACAGTGTTCAGGCCACGCATACATATCACGCGTTCGTCAAGGAAACAGGCAAAAACGCCGACAACCTACGCATGGCGAATACGCAATTGAAGACACGGCCCGGTTACCAGTACCCCGCCGATCGGCACCACCCCGGGCCCGAGTCGCACCGAGGCGAGATCGCCGCCGTCGTCGTCGAGCGCACCGACGGGACGTGCACGGTGCTGTGGGCCGGCATCTGGCGCACCTTCAACAGCAAGCCCGAGGAATGGGCGTCGCGCGGTGAGGCGATCAAGGCTGTCGACACCGTCGTCGGAGACATTCTGATCTGGAACGAGATGGCCCCTCACACCTGGGCCGCACGCGCCGCCTAGTTTCTGGCTGGCGATCGCAACACCCGCGCGCGCCCTCGAACACAGACGAGCGTCCCACGCGAGGCTCTGCGTCGCGAGCGATCGCGAACGATAGAGTCGGCTGTGCCCGCGGCAACGTGGATCCGACGATCCAGCCTGACGGCGTGCGCATTGGTGGCACTGAGCGCATGTGGAGCGTCTTCGTCGTTCCCCTCCGGCCGAGGAACCGCCACCATCACGTGGCACTCCGTGCCGCCCCATGACCACGGGACGCTGACCCGGCCCCAGCCGTTCGGGGGCACGGTGGCGGGCATCCCGTCACCGGTACCGCCGTCGTCGTCGTGGTCAAGGCGCAGGGAGGAGCGGTCTCCCTCCCGTCTCGACTGATGTGGAACGGCTTGTCAAGCCCTACCCCGCTTTTCTTCTCACGGGTTTCCGAGCGCGCCGAACTTAGGTTCGGCGCCTGGATGTGAAATGAGCAGGCGACGGGGCCCTGGTGTCAAGGTGGAGCGCCCACAGTGAAGCGAGGACGAACGACCTTGACGCCGGGGTGGCGGCTGCTACGTAACCGCCGGCGGGCCCGCCCCATGAGGTGGGCCACGATCGAGGGCTCGGTCATGCGCCGGGCGGTGGCTGGTGGGCTGGCCGCCAGACTGATGTACGCGGGTCGGGATCGCAGGAGAGCGTTGCGCAGCGAGTTGCCCCCCACTGATCGCGGCCGTGCCGTGGCCGGTGGTCATAGTCGAGTCGGGGATCGGTGCTGCAGCGGCGGTGGCCCGGCGCATGACGAAGTCCTCGTTCGCGCCCAGCCCGGGACGAACGAGCCTGTGGGGGGCATCTCAGTTGGTCGTCATCTCGGCCCACACGAATCCAGCGAGTTCGCGGGCCACGGCGGTGACGACGACTTTGCGGTTGGTCTTGCGGGCATCCAAGCGGCGGAACTTGCCGCACAGGCGCAGCTGTGCCGTCCAGGCTCTCGCCACCACGGCGGGATCGAGGCCCTCTTGGCGCCGCTTCAGCACGGCCCCGACCTGGGGCTTGGACTTGTAGGCCCAGGCGGCCTCGACGAGCTGGGTGCGCAGGTGCCCGTTGCCGGCGTGGGTGATGCCCCCCCTGCGGGTGCGCTCCCCGCTCGAGGACTCCGCTGGGGTGAGGCCGGTGAAGCCCATGAACATCCCGGCGACGGGGAACCGGCGCCAGTCGCAGACCTCCGAGGCAAGGGGCAGGGCACCGAGCTCGGTGATCCCGCGGTAGGCCGTCATGCGCTGCACGGCATCTGCGAAGGGTGGCCGCCTGCACCACGCCCGGAGGTCGGGTTCGACGGCGTCCACGGCCGCATCCCGGGCGCTGAGCGTCGCCTGGTAATGCGCCAGGGTCTCGTCGAGGGCCCGCTCGTCGAAACGCTGCGCCCGGATCCACGCCTCATGCTTGAGCGTCCAGTTGTCGCCGTCTCGCCACACCCGGCCGTGGCGCAGCAGGAACTTGCCGAGGCGATGCCGCGCCCGGGTGCGGTCAATCACCATGTCCGCACGCGCCCGGCACAGGTCGCGCACCGCCTCCTCGGCGACCGTCGGCACCCGGACCGCGGTCAGCTGGCCCCCCCGATAGAGCGCCGCCAGGCGCCGGGCGTCACGCTTGTCGGTCTTCACCCGGTCGTCCTGACGGGCGGGGATGAGCGAGGGGGCGATCACCTCGCAGTGCATGCCGGCACTGCGCAGCGTCCGGGCCAGCTCGTAGCCCGTCGGCCCCGCCTCGTAGCAGGCCCACACCCGCCCCGGGTCGGGGAAGCGGGCCAGAAGGCGGCGCACCGACTCGTCGTCGGTGCCGATACGGTCGACCACCGCCGAGGTCGAGCCGGGCTCGAGGATCCCGGCGGAGATGGAGTTCTTGTGCACGTCCATTGCGAGAACGGGGGCATCTTGGGGAACATGGATCAACACGGCCGGCTCCTTCCGTATGTGGCTCGATCCGCCTGTGGGCGGGCAACCCACGTATATGCGGACTCGAGCCGGCCGTTCCATACTCACTGACCCTGGCCCGATGGACCGGGACGTTCGAGGGGAAGAAGTTCTCGCTGACGGTCTCGGCGGGCACCGGATCGCTCACCCCCATCCAGTCGCTGACCTTCGACGTCGACGGGACGTCCGGATCGCAACCGGCGCGTTTCGTCGTCGGTCCCGAATCCGACCAGCACCACCGCGATCTCGTTCCACGGCACCGTCGGGCCCCACCACGTCACGGGAGCGGTCCGGCTCGGCGAGGCCACCGGATTGAGCAACAAGGCAACGGCCACCTTCACCGTCACCGGCTGACCCCCACCTCAAATGCGCCCCCCCCTCCTTCTTGCCTCCGGCCGCCGGTGGCCCTAAGATTTGACCAATTGCTCAATGTGATCGCTCAAGATCGATGAGGGAGGCCGGTGGCCAAATCGGGAGCCAGACGGGGAGTCGGAAGCCCGAGCTCGAGCGCGTCCGAAGCGACCCGGCGGGCCCTCGTGGGCGGTGCGGTCGAGGCGCTGCGCGAAGAAGGGTTCTCGGGCGCCAGCGCCCGGGAGATCGCCCGGCGCGCCGGGTGCAACCAGGGGCTCGTCTTCTACCACTTCGGATCGGTCACGAACCTGCTCCTCGCCGCGCTCGACGAGGTGAGCGCGCTGCGTCTGACCCGTTACCAGGGTGTCGTCGACGAGGCCGACACCCTCCCCGACCTCGTCGAGGCGGCGCGGGCCGTGTTCGAAGAGGACCTCGACGCGGGATACATGGCGGTGCTGGCCGAGATGATCGCCGGTGCCTCCTCGACGCCCGGGCTGGGTGCGGAGGTCGCCGCCCGGATCGCGCCATGGCGCAGCTTCGCCGCCGACGCGGTGCGCGACACGCTTGTGGGCTCCCCCCTCTCGTCGTTGCTCGACCCCGATCAGGTCGCGCACGGGATCGTGGCGCTCTATCTCGGTCTGGAGATGCTCGCCCACCTCGACGGCGACCGCTCGGCCGCCTCGGGCTTGTTCGATCGGGCCGCGCAGATCGCCGGCCTGCTTTCCGCTCTGGGTGCGGTCTCCGGCGCGAAGGGAGAAGCATGAGCCAGTCGGTCTCGACACGCGCACACACGGATCCGTTCTCGAGCAAGGAGGGCTTCGACGTCGTCACCGGCGCCTTCAGCTACTCCGGTGCCGCCATCGCCAGGGAGCTGCACGCCGGTGGTCGCCACGTCCGCACCCTCACCGGGCACCCCGGCCGGGTGCGGGGCGACCACCACATCGACGTGCGACCCCTCGACTTCGACGACCCGGTGGCCCTGCGCGAGGCGCTACACGGCGCCACCACGCTCTACAACACCTACTGGGTGCGCTTTCCGCACGGGCCCGTCGACCACGCCGCCGCCGTGGCGAACTCCCGGACCCTCCTCTACGCCGCCCTCCACGCCGGGGTGCAGCGCATCGTGCACGTGTCGATCACCCACCCCAGCATCACCTCGCCGTACCCCTACTTTCGGGGCAAGGCCGAGGTCGAACGAATCCTGGCCGAGGTGGGCGTCTCCTACGCGGTCCTCCGACCCGCCATCCTCTTCGGAGGGGACGGCGTGCTCCTCAACAACATCGCCTGGCTCCTGCGGCGGCTCCCGGTGTTCGCCGTGGGGGGCGGAGGCCATTACCGCATCCGGCCCATCCACGTCGACGACCTGGGCCGCCTGAGCGTGGAGGCCGGCCCGCAGCGAGGCGTCTCTGTCACCGACGCCGTGGGCCCCGAGCGCCTGGAGTTCGGAGAACTGGTGCGACGCATCCGCGACGCCGTCGGCAGCCACAGCCGCATCGTGCGCGTCCCCGGGGCGCTCATGCCACTGCTGTCCTCAGGCCTCGGCTTCTTCCTCCGAGACGTGTTGCTCAGCAGCGAGGAGTACCGGGCCATGGCCGCCGGGCTGGCCGACACCGAGGGTCCCGCCACCGGCTCGCTGTCGGTGTCGCAGTGGCTCACCGATCACGCCGACACGCTCGGCCGTCGTTACGCCAACGAGATCGAGCGCCACTTTCGCTGAGGCCGCGCCGGTCACCCTGTGGGACGGCGGCCCTCGCCAACACCACCGCCCCCGCCCTCGCCTCCGGCGTCGCCACGGTGCGGCTGGTTCTCCCACTCGCGACGCGAGAGCCGGTACACCCGCAGCGCCACACCGCGGGTGGGGTGCGTCGTCTCCCGGTCGAATCGCATGCCGAGTCGGACCATGACGCGACCCGAGGCGACGTTCTCCGGCTGGTAGATGCTCACGACCTCGTCGAGGCTCGGGTTCGAAAAGCCGTGGGCCAGAGCGGCTCGAGCGCCTTCGGTGGCCAGGCCCCGGCCCCACACCGCCGGGTCGAGGCGCCAGCCCACCTCGACGGTGGGCATCACCTCGGGCAGGAAGTGGGGCTCGGCCAGACCGATGTAGCCGACGAGTTCACCGCTCGAGAGAAGCTCCACCGCCCATTCGGCCCATCCGCCGGTCGACTGCGCCGCGATCTGCAGGGCCAGAAAGCCCTCGGTCTCCTCCGTCGTGAGCCCCCGGCCGAACGGGTACTGCCACACCTCGGGCCGCGAGAAGATCCGGGCCAGCGGACCGAGGTCGTGCGGGCTCCATCGACGGAGCCGGAGGTTGGCCGTGACGAGCTCGTCGGTCACCGCTGGCTTCGCTCCGCTAGCGAGGAGACTCGAACTTCTCGACCACGCGCCACATGGCCTGCTGTTCGGCCGCGCTCATGTTGGGGTCCTTCACCTTGAAGGCCACCACCTCCCGCAGCCTGTCCTTCACGACGTCGGGCCCCGGGACCACATCGGCCAGGAAGCCGTTGACCAGCACCGACCGGCCCCACCCGAGAACGGCGCCGACAAATTTGCTGGTTGGCGCGTCCGCCGCCGCCATCAACACCCACGCCAGGCCGACGTCGATGGCGGGGTCGCCGCGCGCCGCGTTGGGCCAGTCGATGACGACGGGTCCGTTGGCACTGATCATGACGTTGAGCGGGTGGAGGTCCATGTGGAGGAAGCAGGCCCCGGTGCCGACCGGCGCAGTGGGGAGGAAGTCCGGGGGCGGCACGTCGTGCAGGCGCCGGTGCAACGAGGCCAGCACCCTTCCCTGCCGCCGGATCGACCACGGCCGCCTGGTCATGACGTCGACCATCGACGACCCCTCGATACGTTCCATGACGAGGTCGGTCCCGTCGTCGCTCACTTCCTCGACGGCGGGGACGGGATAGCCATGACCGCGCAGGTACTCCATGATGCGAGCCTCACCTGCCATCGAACGGCCTCGCCGGGACCGGCGCAGGACCCGGCCGGGGCCGTACTCGAAGATGTCGGCGTCCCGGCCTGACGCCAACAACGGTCCGGGCGGCTGCATGGCGAAAACGGTAGTGGAACGACCCGGGCGCTCGGTACGCTGCGAGGACTCGACGAGTGGGAGGGGGCACCGTGGCGGTCACCGGGATGGCGAACCTCGCGGTCAAGGTGGCCGACCTGGACGCCGCGGTCACGTTCTACGAGAAGGCGGGCGCAGAGGTCCGCGATCGGACGCACTGGGGCAACGGCGAACGAGCCGACGTCTTGCTCGGCCCCATCATGATCACGCTCTTCACCCGTGCCATCTACGAGGACGCCGTCACCCTCCCCACCGAAGGCTTCCTGCACCCCGCTCTCTTCACCGACGATCTCGACGCTGAGCTCGCCGGGCACGACGTGATCTGGGGACCCGCCATCGTCGAAGGAACATTCGGGAAACGCCGTATCGCGTTCGTGAACGCCCCCGGGGGCATTCGCCTCGAGTTCATGGAACAGGTCGAGCCACCGCCCGCACGCAAGCCATCTCCTGCAGGAGGCATCGGATGAAGGTCACACGCTTCCATCACGTCTCGGTCAACACCAACGGCGCACCGCTCGACGAGCTGACCGCCTTCTACCGTGACGTTCTCGGCCTCGACAGCAAGGACCGACCTGACATCCCCGGCGTGCCGGGGCACTGGCACGTCGTCGGCGATCAGGAGCTGCATCTCGTGGGAGCCCCGCCCCGGGGCACCCCCATCGACGCCACCGGGCACCACTACTGCGTCGCCGTGGCCGACCTCGACGCGGCGGTGGGCGAGCTCGACGAGCGCGGCATCGCCTATCAGCGCGCCATTCAGGGCGCGGACAACGTCCAGATCTGGATCAACGATCCGGCCGGGAACACCATCGAGCTCCAGCAGGAGAAGGGCCTCGGCTGACGCACCGGTGCCGCCGGGCACCGGCTGTGCTCGATGGCGGCTGGGTCGCCGTCAGGAGCGCTGTGCCCGAGCTCAGCAGCCCAGCGCGATCCCGTCCGGGCTCCGGGGGTCGGAGGCCCCGGTGAAGAGCAACGAATCGCCCACGGTCTCGACGGAGATGATCTGTGAACAACCGACGTCGACCGGGTTGAGCGCACCCACGACCCGGACCCGATGTCCACGCGACTCGAGACCCTCCCGCCAGCCCACCGGGGCGTTCGCCTCCATGAGCAGGGAGTGCGCCGGGGCCTGCCAGAGACGGAAAGGTGGGGCCCCGGGTGCTTCGTGGGCCAGGCGAGGCGCGGAAATGGCGCTGGCCGGGTCCTCCTTCGCATGCAGCAGACGCGCCAACAGCTGCAGAATGATCTGCGGTTGGACGTCGCCACCCATCGTGCCGACGATCTGCGCCAACGAGCCGTCGCTGCGTGTCGCGAGTGCCGGCGACAGCGTGTGCGTCGGTCGCCGGCGAGGGCCGTACTCGGCCGGGTGGCCGGGCTCGAGTGAGAAGCCGACGCCACGATTGTGGAGGAAGACCCCCGTCTCGCCGGCGACGAGGTGTGCGCCGAAATCCAAGGCGTTGGACTGGGTCAGCGAGATGCCGAGGCCGTCACGGTCGACGGCGCACAGATGCGTGGTGTCTCCGTCGGAGAACGACGTCCCGGGTCGGCGGGCGCCGAGGACCGGGACGGGCGACGCGGGACGGTCGGGGTGGATCGACTCGGCCCGGGACAGGAGCCTGTCGGCGGACAGGAGTTCGGCGGCGTCGGCGCCGTCGAAGAGCACCGACGGCCGATCGATCCCGGCGGCCCGTCCCGCCTCCGCGATCAGGTGGGCCCACAGCGGATCGTCACAGTCGGCGGGAAGCCCGATCCGCTCCGCGATCCACGCTGCCGCCAAGGTCACGTAGCCCTGCGAAGGAGGAGGCACGGTCCACAGGTCATGGCCGAAGGCATGCAACGCCAGGGGTTCGCACCATTGCGCCAGCGGTCGCGCCAGATCGTCGGCCTCGTACTCGCCCGCCCCGAGCTCGACGAGGGCCCGGCCGAATTCCGCACCGTAGAACCCGTCCCGGCCCCCCGATGCGAGACTCCGAAGGGTCCGCGCCATGCCTGGGAGGCGGACGCGCTGTCCCGGCTGCAGCGGTCCCCCCGGGCAGAGCTGCGACGCGCCCGGGACATCGACGACGAGGGTGCTCGCGAAGGCGAGGAGCAGCGAGGCGGCAAAGCCCCCTTCGGCGAGCGCGATGGCCGGCTGCAACACGGCGTCCCAGCGCAAACGCCCGAAGCGCTCGTGCAGCGCCAACCAACCGTCGGCCGCCCCGGGGACGGGAACGCTCCGAATGTCACCGCGCTGGGGCATGTCGGCGTGCCCCTCGGCCCGGAGGCGATTCGGATCGGCACCTGATCCCGCCCTCCCCACGGCGAGGAGCGCGACGGGCGGGGCTACCGGTGCCTTGACCATGGCCAGGACGTCACCACCGAGCCCGCACAGATGCGGGCCGACGACGGCCATGGCCGCGGCGGCCGCCACCATGGCATCGGCGGCGGAACCTCCCCGTTCGAGCATCGACACGCCGGACGAGACCGCCAGCTGGTCCGCGGCCGCGACCATCCCGCCCCGTGCCACTCGAGGATGGAAGGGGATCGTCCTGGTCACGCCGTCAGGCTATGTGCCGGGCATCGTCGGCCCCGGTGAGACGGCGTCCTGGCCCCGGCGCCCGTCGGGTGGCACCGACAGCCCCCTGCCGGCGGGGCGGTGGACCGGGTACCACGCCCGATCGCTCGGCCCGAACCCTGTGGCGTGGCCAAATACCCCTTCCCACCTGGCATGACGGGGCCGGCATGTCGGAAGCGGAAAGGGTCCCGGCCCTAATGTCGGGCACCCCGGATGCCGATTAGGCAGGGTGGGGCACCCCCGGTTCGAACAGGCGCGCGGTCGAGCCGGTGCCCTCGCGGCCACGACTCCGATGTGGACAGGACGATGCGAGCACAACGACCACGCGTTGGCCCTCTGATCGAGGGCCGCGGCATCCCCCGCTGGATGTACGCGCCCCGCACGTTCCGGGTCGGGGGGGTCATCCGGCAATGGCCGCCCCCTCCCCCCACGACGCCGCGGGCGGCTCGGCCCATCTACCGGGTGTGGTGGGCGTGGGTGGTGTTGGGATCGGCCGTCGTGCTCCTGGCGTCGATCACCTTCGTGACCAAGTCCGAGAGTGCCCCCGTCGTGCCCCAAACGGTGCGAGTCTCGACGCCCCGGCCCTCGACCACGCACACTGCGTCGTCCTCCCCGAACTCCCAGCAAGGGGCGACCCCGCCACCGACGCTCCCGCCGGGCCTGGCGCACAATGTGAAACTCGGTGACTACGCGGGGGAATCCAACCCGTTCGGCGTGGCCACCTTCGGGCTGCAGACGGGCACGCTCCCGTCGTACGCCACCGACTACCTCCCTAAGGGCGACGGCTGGGCGGGGCTGGAGGCTGCCACCAACATCATGGCGTGGACCCCCACGCACTACCGGCTGGCGCTCGGTGTCCCGATCCTTCCCGGCGTCGGCACCCTGGCGCAGGGGGCGACGGGGGCCTACGACCAGTACTTCACCGTCCTCGGACAGAACCTGGTGGCCGACCACGAGGGGAATGCCATCTTGCGCCTGGGATGGGAGTTCAACGGGAACTGGTTCCCGTGGTCCGTGGCGACGGCAGCCGACGCCGCGAACTTCGTGGCCTACTGGCGCCAGATCGTCACCACCATGCGGGCCGTGCCGGGTCAGAAGTTCAAGTTCCTCTGGAACCCGAACTCGTCGAGCCCGACGAAGTACAGCCCGGCCGAGGCTTATCCCGGCAACGCCTACGTGGACTACGTGGGGACCGACGTCTACGACAACTTCTGGGGAACGCCCTTCGCACCAGGGGCCGCCTGGGTCCACCAGCTCGTCCAGCAGTGGGGCCTCGACTGGCTGGCCGCCTTCGCCGTCGAGCACGGCAAGCCGATCGCCATCCCGGAATGGTCCGACGAGTACCGCACGGACGGGCACGGCCTCGGCGACGACCCTTCCTTCGTGGCGAATATGGCTGACTGGTTCGTGACCAACGATGTGGCGTTCGCCAACGTCTGGTCGTACGACACCTCCCCCACGTACCGCAACAACCTTCTCGACGGCACCTTCCCGAAGGCGCTCGCCGCCTTCAGGGCCAATTTCGGCTGACCGGTATCGCTGAGACGGGCGCGGCCACGTCGGTGACCGGTTGCGGCGGGCAGCGTTACAGGGACGTGCATTCCGGTCTCTGCTCGTCGCAGCCAACCTGGGAAAGACCTGAGTCGACGGATCGCGGGAGTGGGATCTTTCGATACACCGTGACGTCGTTCGGTGACGTTCCACCGACGTCGTGAGGCACACAAGAGCATCCGGGTGCGGTGCCGGCGCGCGCACGGCGTCTCGTACAACACTCGTGGCGGTCGCTTGTTCCCGCGCGCGCATGACGTGCGTCGGAACGGCTCGGCGCGCCGCGAGCAGAGTGTCACGAAACCAGCGCGTTTGTTCACCGAATTCCCTGGACACGCCCCGTTGACAGCGTGAAGATGAGGGCGTCACCAAGGGGGAGGTTTCATCATGTTGCGCAAGTTTGCTCTTGGCGTAGCAGTCGTTCTCTTGCCTGTCGGTCTCGTCGTGGGAGCCGCGCCCGGTGTGGCCAGCGCGGCGGGGAACCCACCGACGGTGAAGCACGTCGCTCCGCATCACGGGACGGCTAACGGCGGAACTGCGGTCGCGATCGTCGGCACGAACTTCACCGGGGCATCAGCGGTCGACTTCGGTGCCAAGCCCGCCCGCTCATTCTCGGTGCAGTCACGAAAGATCATCATCGCCCACTCTCCGTCGGGGACCGGAGTTGTGGACATCACGGTGACGACGCCCAACGGCACCAGCGCGGTCGGCAAGCCGGACCAGTTCACGTACTCCGGACAGCCGCACCCGGTCGTCACGAGCGTCGATCCTCGCCACGGCCGGCAGGCGGGCGGAACCTTGGTGACCATCATCGGTAATGACCTCGAAGGGGCGACCGCGGTGCACTTCGGCTCCAATGCCGCGACGTCGGTCACCGTGTACTCGCATCACCTGGTCACGGCCAAGTCTCCGGCCGGGACGGGAACAGTCGATGTGACCGTGACCACACCGGCAGGGACGAGTCCGGCCAACCGCAAGGACCAATTCAGCTACAGCACCAAGTTCCCGGTCGTGACGCACGTGACCCCCCACCGCGGTTCGCCCGCCGGGGGAACGGCGGTGACCATCCACGGGTCCAACTTCGGGGGTGCGACTGTCGTCGACTTCGGACCCAACACCGCCACCGGCCTCTCGGTGATCACCAGTCACCTCATCACGGCCACCTCCCCCGAGGGGTCAGGCACCGTCGATGTCACGGTGACGACCCCGCTGGGCACGAGCGGGACCGACACGGGTGACCAATTCACCTATGCGGACACCGGGCCGGTCGTGAATCACGTCGCTCCCCACAAGGGCCCGGTGGCAGGCGGGACACTCGTCGCCATCAACGGCAAGAACCTCACCGGGACGACGGTGGTGGAATTCGGCCCTAATGCGGGGACGAACGTTCGGGTTATTTCCAACAAGGTCGTCCTGGCCAGGACTCCGGCGGGGAGTGGCACCGTCGACGTGACCGTGACCTCGCCCAACGGCACCAGCGCCGTCAACCCGAAGGCAGTGTTCACCTACAAGTAAGCCACGGGGGTCCCGGCCCGGAGGATGGCCACAGCCGCTGACGCCCCGCGCTCGACAGCGCGAGCCGTCAGCAGTGTGCGGTCCTCCGGGTCGGGGGCACTGGGACGACCCACCATAGCCATGACCCACAGGCCCGTGGAGCGGAGCTAGCCGTGCAAACGGTGTGGTCCCCCCGCGTCCGGGGCTGAGGGATGCGAGGTGACGGAACGGTGTCGTTGCTCTCTCTGCGCCGCTTGCTCCGCCGCCTGCTCCTCAGCGCCGGCTCCCAGATAGACGAAGACGCCGATGAGGACGAACCAGAAGTCGTACAAGGCGCCGCCAACAATCATGACCATGGCCAGAGTCCGAGCGATCGTTCCTGCCATTCGGGTGGCCGCCAGTCGGTCATGGCTTCGCTCGAGCGCACCACGTAATACTCTCCCGCCGTCCATGGGAAGGGCGGGGAGCAGATTGAACCCACCCAACATGATGTTGAGCCAAGCGATCCGCGCGAACCACGAGCCGGCAAACAACGTTGGCGGCCACAGACGTGCATGGAAGAACAGACCGCCGGCAACGGCAAGAACAGCGACGCCAAGACTGGCGAGAGGCCCGACGATGGCGATGGCGAGCTCGTCGGAACCTCGCTCCGGCATCTTCTTCAATTGGGAGACCCCGCCGATGGGCAACAGCAGGATGTCCTCGACCTCCGCCCCTCGGCGGCGGGCGACGACGCAATGGGCGTATTCATGGACCAGCACCGAGGAGAAGATCGCCACAATCCAGACGAGGCTGGCTCCAACCGCGACCAACCCAGCTCCCATGTTTGCCCAGACGACGAGGACTACCAGGACGATGAACGTCCAATGCATCTGGATATCGATATTCCCGACCCGGGCGATCCGAATCGAACTCCTCTTCCTCGCATTCTGCGCCATTGCGATCTACCTCGTGCCTGACGTCCTGATGCGATCATGAGCGTCGGACGGTCTTCTTGCCAGAGCACAAGGTCCCTTCGTCTGGCTCGACTCGAGCTCTCCGATGGGGGACGGGTGCCGCCCGCCTCAACCCAGGGGAGGTCGGAGCTCGGGCAATACGGTGAAGCCGCGGCGCGCCGTCGTCCGTGGCGCCTCTTTCGCTTTGCCCCGGCGGAGGGCCTTGTGGAGGGTGTCGACACCGAGCATGACAGGGATCCCGAGCGGTGGGATGAGCCAACCCAGGGCCGGAGGCGGAGCTTGCCCGAGAACACCCGCAACCGGCGGGATCAGCAAGAAGCACGCCAGCAGCGCGAGCGCCAACGCCACGCCGATGAGCAGCAAGCGGTTCGAGAACCAGCCGAGGTGCCCGGGCCAACGGGTCGCGCTCCGGCATGCGAACGCCACGCCGATCTGGCAGAAGATGACGGTGGCAAACGCCGCGCCCGAAGCCGAGCGCAGATCGTGTCCATGTGGGAAGGAGTGCCCGGGGACCCAACCGACCGCTAAGTACGTGTTTCATAACTCCTTCGCAACAGCTACCCCGATGGAGCGCTCGGGTCGGGTAGCAAACGGGTCTCGCAGAGCGTGAGTCTTCGAGAGATTTTCCAAATATGCGCGCGACCAGCGTGTTTGCCATGTCGAGATGCTCGCGATTTGCGTGTCGATGCATTGGACTTGTGTATATGGCGGCAAGGCGCCGTTACCCGACAGACCTGACCGACCGACAGTGGTCGATCATCGAGAACCTCATCCCCGAGATCGAAGCCGCCGGTCCCGGTGGGCGTCCGCCGGTCCACGCCAAGCGTGAGATCGTCAATGCGATCCTCTATGTGGTGAGAGCGGGGTGTGCCTGGCGCATGCTGCCCACGGACCTCCCGCCGTGGCAGACCGTCTACCGCTACTTCGCCCTCTGGCGCGACGACGGGACCCTCGATCTCATCCACGACACGTTGCGCGAAGAGGTGCGCGTCTCCACGGCCACGAAGGGTCGAAAGCGACGGGACCCGACACCCACGGGGGGCGTGGTCGACTCCCAGTCGCTGCGGGGAGCCGACACGGTCTCCCAGGCGACCAGGGGATACGACGCCGGCAAGAAGGTCAACGGCCGCAAGCGCCACATCGTCACCGACACGCTCGGCCTGCTCCTCGTGGTCATGGTGACGAGCGCATCGGTGCAGGACCGCGACGGCGGGGCGGCCATCTTGAAGCTCGCCCACAAGCTCGTGCCCACCCTCCGCCACGTCTTCGCCGACGGTGGCTACGCGGGACGACTGGTGGCCAAGGCCAAGCGCTACTGGAAGCTCACCGTCGAGGTCGTGAGAAAGCCACCGGGACAACGCGGGTTCTCCCCCCTCCCGAGGAGGTGGGTCGTCGAGCGAACCTTCGCCTGGCTCATGCGCTGGCGCAGGCTGGTGCGCGACTACGAACGCTTCCCCGAGACCCATGAGGCGATGGTGAAGTGGGCGATGGTCGGACTCATGCTCAACCGCCTGGCGCGGCCACCGGGGCCGAAACCGTGGGAACAAGGGCAGCGGCGCCGGTTATGAAACACGTACTAAGAGTGCAACGCAGAACGCCAGTAGCTCCATGGCTGACTCGGCCGGGCCGAGCACGGCGAAGACCCGGGTCAGAACCTTCCGATCGATCAGGTGCCGGCCCTGCAATAGCTGATTGAGGGCATTCCTGGAGCCGTGTTCGACGCCGAGCGCGAGTGCAGGCAACACGTCGGCTCCGACGTCGAAGCACAGGATTTGGAGCACTCCCAGCGCCAAGGGGAACCTCCCCCCGGAAACGGCCCAAATCACAAAGGGCGTGAGCTCCGCCACATTGCAGACAAGGTGGTAGGTGAGGAAGCGTCGCATATTGGAAAAGGTGATCCTGCCGTGCTGCACCGCCCTGACGATCGTGGCGAAATTGTCGTCGAGCAGGACGAGGTCCGCCGCCTCGCGTGCCACGTCGGTGCCTGATTCACCCATGGCGACGCCGATATCGGCGGTTTGCAAGACGGGCCCGTCATTTACCCCATCGCCGGTCATGGCGACCACGTGCCCTCGGCCCTGAAGGGCAGTCGCAATCCGGAGCTTGTCTTCGGGAGTCACCCTGCTGATCACGACGCCATCGGGCCGATCGATCAATGCACCGAGGACCGCCAGGTCAGCGGGCAGATCCTCGCCGGACAAGACACGCCCGGCTCCGTCGATCAGGCCGACCTCCCGTGCAATGGCCGCCGCCGTCTCCGGATTGTCGCCGGTCAGCATGGCCACCCGAATACCAGCAGCCCGGCAGTCAGCAAGGGCGTCTCGAATTCCCTCTCGGGGTGGGTCTTCCATCCCGACCAGGCCCAGGAGGTCGAGGTTCCGCTCGACCTGGGCCGGGGTAGCGCTTTCTAGGACAACGCCGATCGGTCGCGACGCCAGGGCGATCACCCGAAGACCGCGACGGGTCAAAGCCTCGACGGCACCCTCCGCCCCGGTTGCCGTCGCACAGCAGGCGAGCACGCTTTCAGGAGCTCCCTTTACCAGCAGCTTGCCATCGACCACAACCGACATCATCCGGCGGTTGGGGTCAAATGAGAACTCACGAACAACCGGAAATGCTTTGATCTCATCGTCGACATCGACGCCACAACGGCTCGTATCCGACACCGGAGACGAGGGCTGTTCCGGACGGAGTCCAGACCTCGACGACCGACAGCTGGTTTCGAGTAATCGTGCCGGTCTTGTCCGAACAGATGAACGTCGTCGAGCCCAGCGTCTCGACAGATTCGAGGTGTCGCACGAGGGCGTGGCGACGGGCCATCTCCTGGGCCCCGACGGCCAGGGAAAGGGTGACGGTAGGAAGCAGGCCCTCGGGTACCAAGGCGACCGTGACGCCCACCGCGAACAAGAACCCGTCGCGAGGCGTGCCACCGACCAGGAGCGAGATGCCGAAGAACGCTATGCCGACCCCGACGGCGATGATTGCCACGGCGCGCGCCACATGGTTCAACTCTTGCTCGAGCGGACTGCGTGGACGACGGCCCCGTTGAGTCAGCTCGGCGATCGATGCTAATCTCGTGCGAGAACCCGTGGCGGTGACCGTCGCGAGGCCCTCTCCCCCGGTGACAAAGCACCCGGCGAACAAGGCATCGCCCGCGCCTCTCGTGACCGCGGCACTCTCTCCGGTGAGCATCGATGAATCGACGGCAAGACCTTCGGCGCGTGCTACCTCCAAGTCAGCTGAAATTCGATCGCCCGACCGCAGTACCACAACGTCATCGAGAACCAACTCACCGGCATCGATCTCCTGGCGCTCACCGTCGCGGATCACGACGGCGCGTCGTGGGAGGAGATCGCGCAGATGCTCGGCAGCACGTTCGGCACGAAACTCCTGAGCGAAAGCGAACGTACCGTTCACGAAGATCACCACAAAGATGGCGGATTCCCAATTGGGGAAGTCCGGCGACAAATGACAGGGCGCCGGCAACCCACAACATCAAGGCGAAGAAGTGCACCATTTGTCGGAGGAACCGGCGCCAAACAGGCATGGATCGTGTGTGCGGGATTTGGTTGGGGCCCTCATCGCCAAGTCGCCTCGTTGCGTCTGCCGAAGTGAGTCCCTGCAGGTCGATCTCCCTTGTCAAAGCTGACCCACGTCGCGTGTCCGTTTCTTCGGAAGGGGCCGAATCCCGATTCCCGCTGCCGACAGGGCCTTCCAGACCACCGGCGCCCTCGACGGGCGAGCGGGACGCCGATGCAGGCCTCATGTCCTCCCTTTCGGTCTTCGTGCTGTTTCGACCATCTTCCCGCCCATGACGTGGGGGCCGGAAGTGCCCAAGGTCCTCAAAGTTCCCGACTCCACGCTCGATCATGTGTCTGAGCGCGTCGAACCGCCAGAGCCGAACGAACTGGTTCTCCTGACTCGTCCTCACGCTCGATGCAGTGGGACCCTGACCAATGTCAGTGCCGACGGGGACCTTTGGGCCTAGAGCGTGCCCGGAGATCCATACGACGATGGAAAGTGCGGATGCCCGACCAGGAGGCGTGACACATGTGGGCCAGCGTCGGAGATCGACTGGTAGTGAAGAGGCTCCACGACGGTGAGCCTGACCGTGATGGAGAGATCCTCGAGGTCCACGGAAAGGACAGGGGACCTCCCTTTGTCGTGCGCTGGTCCGATGACGGCCAAGTCGGAGTGGTCTTTCCGGGGTCCGATGCCTTCGTCGAGCACTTCGCCGACAACACCGGCACGGCGCCGGAGCGTTGAAGGTCAGAGAGTCAGCGGGGGGGGTCGCCCAGTAGGTGCTCGCCGACGCTTTGCTGGCCGAGTTCGTGATTCCCGGATAACTCGACGCAGGTACTCTTCTGCGCCGGCGTTACCACGGTAGGCCGTCGCCGGGTGCGACTCCGATGCGCCGGAGCGCATCCATCAATGAGCCGTCTGGAGGTTGCGCCGTGTCGATCAGTGCGGCCGATGGCCACGGGTCTTCGACGCGAGCCATGGCCCTCCCGATCTCGACGGTGGCCTCTGAGAGGTCCGTCCCATGTTGGTGTCGTGCCGTGATCCGCTCTTCGGCAACAGAGGATGGGGCGTTGCAACGCAATTCAACCAGATCAGCCGAAACCTCCTCGGCCAGAATCCGAGCGAACTGCCTCTGGGAATCATCGATCCAGGATGCATCGAGAACGACCGTCGAGCCGAGACCCAAATGCTGTCGGGCGCCGCCGATCAGTTGATGGTAAACGGCGTTCGTTTCACTCGGTGAATAGCGGCCCTGACGGAACGTCGTCGCGGCGGGCACGTCCCCCGCTCTTTCCGATCGGTCTCGGCGGACTTCGTCGGAACTGAGCACAATCCCCCCCAGCGCACTTCCCAATTTCGCAGCCAGCGTCGACTTTCCCGAACCGGGGAGACCCCCAACAAGTACCAGACGAACCCGACCCCGCTCGAGATGCATCAGGGCGAGCTTCAAGAGCAGACCTGCCTCATCGGCACCGGCGGGGTCACCCTGCTCGTGACGGATGCATGCCACTTTCGTCCGGACATAGGCCCGCAGGGCCACGAACGTGTGCAACAGCGTCCGGGGCAGAGATTCCCCGATCTCCGTCTCATAGTCGCCGACGAATCGGATGGCCGCCTCAGGATGGCCGAGACGCTCAAGATCCATGACGAGGAAGGCAACGTCAGCCAAGACGTCACCGAAGCGGAGGCGGTCGTCGAACTCGAGGCAGTCAAGGATCCTCGGCCCGTCCTCGAGGCAGTAGATGTCGTCGGCTTGGAGGTCCCCGTGTCCATCGCAGACCTGGCCGGCGGCAATGCGACCCATGAACAGCGGATCTCTACCTTTCAAATAGCGTCGGACACCGGACACCACGGCATCGTGGGTCCGCCGATCCACGATCCGACCTACAAATTGGGTCATCGCGACCACGTTCGCCTCGAATTGCCGAGCCACCTCTGGCGTTGAGGCGCCGGCTGATATCGCCTCCGAGCGATCGGCGCGAGCGTGGAAATCAGCCAGGACTCGAGCCACGTTCCCCAGTTCGGCGGCCCAAACCGTCTCGGGACAGGAACTGACGATCCGGGCCAATGAGCGCTCGGGGGGCAGGCGACGCATCACGACGGCATGATCGAGTGTCTGACCCTCCATTGTGAGGTCGGCGACTCCCAAGTAGACGTCAGGTGCGAGTCGGCGATTGAGCTCGACCTCGCGCCGGCAGTCTTGTGCCCGAGCACTCAGCGTCGAGAAGTCGGCGAAGTCGAAATGAAGCGGCTTGCGCAGCTTCAGGACTCGGTCGCCTAAGAACAACAAGACCGAGATGTGCGTCTCACGAATCGATACGGTGTCCCCTAGCCCCATCACGGCGTGCGCCGGTAGGCGCTACTTCCGATGCCAAGATCCACGATCCCTCGAGGATACTCCAGAGAACGCGACCGACACCCGTGGAGACCAGAAGGAACCGCGTTTGCACGATGGAGCCTCTTCCTGACTGAAACGTGCAACGATTTGGTCGTCCAAACCAATTTCTGGAGGAGAAACGGTCGTGGCCGACGCAGGCACAGAGTCCGTTCGTAGAATCGTGGTAGGGGTCGACGGCTCCCCGAGCTCACTCGCTGCCTTGAACTGGGCGGCTCGGTATGCGGAGGCGTCAGGGGCCGTGCTCGAGGTAGTCACATCTTGGCAATGGCCAAACACTTTTGGCGCGCCTCTGGTCGTTCCCGCCGGTTACGACCCAGATGCAGACGCTCGAGCTGTCCTTGAGCAGGCACTGAGGGCAGTCCGTCAAACGCACCCTGGCCTTGTGATCCGGCCGACCGTCGTCCAGAGTCACCCCGCGCCAGCGCTGGTTGAGGCATCTCGTGGTGCGGACCTCCTGGTCGTCGGCAGTCGTGGGCACGGGGAGTTCGCGGGCATGTTGCTGGGGTCGGTGAGCGAGCATTGCGTCGCAAATGCCCACTGTCCGGTTCTCGTTCTTCGTGACCGGACCTGACCGATCATGCCGGGACCCCTTCTCCCTGACGTCTCCACCCAAACCGAAATCGCACGATGACACCCGAAGGCATGGCGGCGTGGGCCGTCGACTCCCCGGGACCCATGGCGAGCCACCCGCTCGTTCGCATCGAACGTCCGAAGCCTCTCCCAGGATCGGGGCAGATCCGAGTGAGGGTGCAGGTCTGCGGCGTCTGTCGCACTGACCTGCACCTCGCCGAAGGGGACCTTGCCCCGAAACACCGGCTTGTCATTCCCGGCCACGAGGTCGTCGGCACTGTCGACCTCGTCGGACCGGATTGCGTGCGTTTTGGCGAAGGCGTCCGAGTGGGTGTCCCGTGGCTGGCCCACACATGCGGTGCATGCCGTTTCTGTTTGGATGGACGCGAAAATCTCTGCGTCAGGCCTCTCTTCACGGGCTGGGACCTCGATGGTGGATACGCAGAGTACGTGGTCGTCGACGAGCGGTACGCGTATCAGATTCCTGCGGCATTCAGCGACGAAGAAGCCGCCCCTCTTCTCTGTGCTGGGATCATCGGCTACCGGGCCCTGCGCCAGTCCCAGCTACCTCCTGGGGGTCGGCTCGGCATCTACGGGTTCGGGGGGTCCGCCCATCTCACCGCCCAGATCGCCATCGCCGAGGGCGCTCGAGTCCACGTGCTGACCCGGTCACCAGAAGCACGCGAGCTCGCCCTGCGGCTCGGTGTCGCCAGCGTGGGCGATGCTGACGACGCCCCGCCCGAGGCGCTCGACTCCGCCATCCTGTTCGCGCCGGTCGGCACCCTGGTCCTTCCCGCCCTGACAGCCCTCGACAGAGGGGGGACTCTGGCCGTCGCCGGGATCCATCTGACCGATATTCCGACCCTCAACTACCAGCAACACCTGTTCCAAGAGCGCACCTTGCGCAGCGTGACCGCGAACACCCGACAAGACGGCGACGAGTTCCTGGAAATCGCGGCTCGCGTCCCCCTTCGGGTGTCAACGACCGCCTATCGCTTCGACCAGGCCGACCAAGCGCTGGAGGACCTGGCCCTCGACCGCGTGACCGGGGCGGCGGTTCTGGTGCATCCCGTTCGTTTCTGACACGGAATCCGATCGATTCCTCGTTGTCGACCTCAAGCCCTTGACGCGGTCAGGCACGGAGTCCCATGGCGTGGGTCTCCGAAGGGAAGCCGGATCTACCCTGGCTCACGGGTACTCGACGCTCCTTGTGGCACTTCCTCATCCGGCCGCTGCGCACGGTCTCGGGGGCCTGCTGGTTCGGAAGAGGCCGCCCGGTTGGGCAACAGGACGAGGACGACCACCGCCGCGCCACCCACGACGATCGCCCCCACGGTGACCGCCAGGTCCATCCCGCTCACGAAGGCCTGGCGAGCATAGATCGCGAGTTCGGTCCCTAGACGACCGCTGACGCGCTGCGCGACGGCGAGTGCGCCACCGAGAGACCCGGTGATGAGACTCGAGATCGATTCCGGGATCCGGTAGTGGGTCAGCGCCGGGGCAATCCGATCCTGATAGCGGGTGCGTCGACGATCCACTGCAACTCGCTCGATGAGGCGTGCATGCTCCGCACGATCGTGGGCAGCGCCACATTGAGGATCGTGTTGTCGAGGCTGACGACGAGGAGGCTGACGCACAGCACCGCGAGGATCGGTCCTCCACGTCGAGCAGCCCCGTCCTCGGATCGCACTGCACCAGGTCCCGCCACCCCAGATATGCCGCCACCCTCAGCTCGAGGGCGGGCGGTAATGCGAGACGCGTTAAGGGGCATCGGCGAGGATATCGGAGGCGATTCTGCCGTCGGACATATAGACGGTGCGTCTTGCCGCTTGGGCAACGGTATGGTCGTGAGTGACGAGGAGGATGGTCACTCCGGTCGAATGAAGCTGTCGGAATACGCCGAGCATGCGCTCGACCGAAGCGCTATCGAGGTTCCCGGTGGGCTCGTCCGCGAGAAGGAGCCGTGGTTCGTTGGCAAGGGCCCGGGCGATGGCCACCCGCTGGCGTTCTCCGCCGGACAGTTTGGTGGGAAGCCGGTCCTGGCGACCCCCCAGGTCCATCTGGTCGACCAATTCCAGGGCGCGTGCGTGGCGGCTCCGGGGAGAGCGGTGCGTCCCGAACATCGCCACCTCGATGTTGGCCAGGACCGACACCTGCGGAAGCAGGTTGTGGAGTTGGAACACGAGGCCGACCTGCTCACGTCGGAAGCGGCTCATGTCGCGGATCGACCGCAGATCCTGACCATCGACGGACACCGTGCCCGACGTCGGGCTGTCGAGGGCGGCCACCAGATGCAACAGGGTGGATTTTCCGCAGCCCGATGGCCCGGTGATGGAGACGAACTCCCCGTGGCTCACGGCGAGATTCACGCCGTCGAGCGCGTGGACACCACCCTCGTAATGTTTCGTCACATCGCAGAGCTCGATGGCGAGATGTCCGTCTGGCGTGGGTTCACTCATAGCTGAGAGCCTTCAACGGTGACAGCAGGGCGGCGCGAGTAGCTGGATAGAGCCCCCCGATCAGGGTCATGGCCAAGGCGGTGTAGAGCGCCCGCCAGAATGCTGAGGGCGTGTAATTGGCGTGGAGCACTCCCTTGAGTTCCGGCAGTTGCTCGAGCAGCCCCGTGACCGCGAACGCCAGTGCCACGCCGATGATCGCACCGATCAGCGCCAGAGCCATGTTCTCCCCCAGGAGCAGGCCCACCATCCTTCGCCGGGTCCACCCGATCGCACGGAGGAGCCCGAGCTCTCGGGTCCGTTCGAAGAGGGACAGCAACATCGTGTTGCCCACGATGACCGCGCCGATCAACACGGCCAGAAACGTGCTCCCGGTGACAGCAGCCCTCAGGTACACGAGATTCCGGTCGGCCCGTCCGAATTGCGCCGCCGTCCGTATGGTGGTGAGTTCAGGCATGTTCGTGTCGATTCGATGGGCGACAGTACTGGGGGACACTCCCTTGGCGTCTTTCACGAACACCATGGTCACAATGCCGGGCACTCGGTTGTAGCCCTGGACCGCGGGGAGGGGAAACATGGCACCCGAGTCCCCGAAGCTGTTCCCCGTCGAATAGATGCCCGTGACGGTATTCCAGGTGCCGTTGGCATGGAACCGTGAGCCGACACGGAGCCCGAAATTCGAGGCGGCGCGCCAGCCCAACAGGACCTGGTTAGTCGCGTTGGCCCGGTAGGCATGCCCGGACAGGATCGTGACGCCGAACGGAGCAAGGTCAGACGGGGCGATCCCGATTTCGATGAAGACCGGCGTCGCCGCACTCAGATGCTCGGTTTCCACCAGCACCCCGACCGTCCCCCGCACTCCGGGGGTATGCGCCAATCGGCTGAGCTCGCCCGTGTCGATCGTGCTGGACAGGAGGTCGGTGGAATTCTTCTGAGCCACGGTGAAGTCGGCCTTACCGATCGAGATGATGGCGGCGGCAGACTGCTCGAGCCCGCTGCTCGTGACCGCCAACGTCACGACTGTCATGACGGCAAAGGCGATGGCCAGAACCAGACCCAGGGACCTGGCCTTCTTGGACCACAGGTTCCAAAAGGCGAACTCCAGAAAACTCATCGTTCTGCCACGAAGGAGATCGACCGTGCCCAACCCGGACCGTACGCCGCCGTCAGGAGGGCGGCGCCTCCCACGCTCACCGGTACCCGAGCGGCCTGACCCGTGCGCATCGCCGCGATCGCAAGCACCAGAGCCAGTACCAGGAGCGCCATGACCTGTCCTTCGTTATGGCTCGGCCTTCCAGGGGGGCCAGCGCCCTCTTGCAGGCGTGGCCTGCGCGCCGAGATGCCAGTAGGGCCAAATGTCATTCTATGGCCGAGGTGAGGCGACCGATCGGGACCGTTGACTCAGGTGCAGAGTGCCTGGGCCTATCACCAAATGCGCCCCCGGCAGGACTCGAACCTGCGACGCACGGTTTAGGAAACCGACGCTCTATCCTCTGAGCTACGGGGGCAGTGGCTCCGTAGACACTAGTTTCCCGTCCGGGATCGACCATCGACGTGGACTGCTGCGTTCCGAGTCCGGACGTCGGCACGGGACCGGTGACGGTACGCTGTTGTCGTGATCTTTATCTTCCGCAAGCTCCTCGCTGTTCTCAAGGTCCGGAGGGAGCGGCGTCGGAGATAATGCCGTCCCCCCGGGGCTGTGACCGCGATTCGCCCTCATGGGCAGTCACCCGCTCGTGGCACGCCTACCGGAGTCGGAGCAAGCCCACGCTCGTGGGCCGGAACCCGCAGGACTCGACGTAGAAGGCTCGCAGGCCGTCGTCGAAGTCGACATGGAGCCACTCGCACCCCGCCTTCGTGGCGCCGACTCGCGCCGCGGCCACCAACGCGGTCCCGATTCCAATGCCGCGGCAGTCGGGCGTCACCATCGTGTCCTGGAGCCATGCATGGCGGCCCCCGTCCCAGATCGTGTTCACGAAACCCACCAGGCGTCCGCCTTGGCGGGCGACGACCCACCCGAGGCTGTGTTCGGAGAGAACCGCGGTCCATGCCGTTCGCTGCGCGCCGGTCGGCGCGCCATCGAAGGCCAGTGCATGGAGGCGGTCGAGCTCGGCATCTGCGATCTGTCCGCGCCATTCATACATGACGGCCTGGTCTTCGCACGACACGGTGACATCTTGCCCGAACAGCCCTTCTCGACGGAGATCGTCAGGGGAGCCATGACACCCGACCGTGGAGGGCCACGTAACCCACGAACGCACCGGCGTCGATGAGGGTGTGGGCCAGGACCAAGCGCGGGAGCCGACCCTGGCGCTGGTAGAGCCTTCCGAAGATGAGCCCCATGACCATGTTGCCGATGAAGCCACCGAATCCCTGGTAGAGGTGGTACGCGCCCCGGAGCACGGCGCTCGTGGCCAGGGACCGGTTGTCACTCCACGAAAGTTGGCCGAGGCGGTGCAGCAGGTAACCGCACACCACGACTTCCTCCAGCACACCGTTCTGCCCCGCCGCCAGCACCAGGACCGGGATCCGCCACCAGGTGGCGGGCAGGGTCGTCGGCACGACGCGGACGCTCAGGCCGGCATGAAAGGCACCGAGGTAGAGCAGCAAACCGGCGCCGCCGATGCAAGTGGCTAGGGCCGCTCCCCATGCCACCTCCCGGCCCGGTCGGGTCGTGTCGAGCCCCAGTGTCCCCAGGGACTCATTCGACCGCGTGAGCAGGTAGGCGACGAGCACCACCGGGACGACGGTCAGGGCGATGCCGACCAGCTGATACGCCAGGTTCAACACCGAGCTGTTCGCCACCGCCGAGGGGTTGAGCACGGCGGTCTGGGCCCGCAGGGACGTGCCCGACGACAGCGAGCGGATGAGGTCCAGCACGGCGTAGACAGCTGACGCGCCGAGCGACAGCGCGAGTACCACCCATATCTCTTGTGCCAGGGCCCGGCGAGTGACCGGAACGGCGGGAACGGCGGCGGGACCTGCGACGACGTCGCGCCATGCTCCGTCCCCCGTTGGATTCTCGTGCACGACGGGAGGCTACCGTCGCGCCCGGCCAGGTCCCGGGCGGCGAGTCGGCCCACAACGCACCAGATGTCGCCTTCCTCCCCATGGCGTCTTGCTGGGTTGTTCGAGCCCCGTCGTCCCGGCCCCGCGCACACCAGCAGTAATGCCGAACCCACACTCCGTGGGGTGAACAAAATAAGTGTTGAATTCGGTGCATCGAGGGGTAGTAATGGCGGGAGAGCTATCCTCCCGGGCCCGCGTCAGGCATCGGTGAACGGGTCCCAGCGCGGAAGAGGTCTGACGTGACCGCACTCGATCCCCGGCGCCTAGGGCGCTCCAGACTGATCGCCCTTCTCTCGACAGTGGGTGCGGTGGCGGTGTTGAGCGGTGGGACGCTCCTCGCCACGAGCTTCGCCGGTATCAGTAGTGCGGCCTCCAAGCCGGCGCCGACGCTGGCGCTCACGACGACCGCCGCCGGGGCGACGTGCAACAACTCCAACCCCACCGCTCCGATCTGTTCGGGCTTGGCCGGCGGTGACGTCGTGACGGCGACTGGCGCGAACTTCACCGCCAACTCGCTGGCGTCGATCGAGCAGTGCAACTCCGACCCGACACAGCCACAGATCCTCTTCCTCGGCAACGACATCCCGGTGAGCTGCTCGCCACTGGCTCTCACGAGCATCTCGTCGACGGGGAAGCTGTCAGGAACCCATACGATGACGACCGGCACCGTCGGGCCGCCGGCCACCGGCACGCCCACGTGCACCCAGACCGTGCCGAGCACGTCGGTCATCAAGGGCTGCTCCACCTCGGGCAACGGCGCCACCGACGCGGCGAAGTTCCCGTGCCCGCCGACGACGGCCCAGCAGGCCGCGGGCGACTTCTGCGTGCTCGCCATCGGTGACCAGGCCGGTGACCGCGCCATCGGCACCGTCCTCTTCGGGACCGAGACGCTGCCCACGACCACCACGACCACCAAGGCGGGCGCCACCACGACCACCGGGGCCGGGACGACCACCACGGGGGCAACCACCACGACGACCGGTGCGACCACGACGACCGGTGCGACCACGACGACCACCGGGGCCACGACGACCACGACGACGACCTCGCCTACGAGCACGTCCACCGCCACCCAGGTGAGCACGGGGTCAGTCGTTCTCGGCGCCTCGGGCACGGTCAGCGACACCGTGACGGTCCAGGGCACGGCGACACACGGGAGCCCCACCGGGAACGTGAACTTCTACGTCTGTCAGACCGGCACGGCCAAGACCATCGTCAAGGGGGCGTGCGCCCCGACGTCGAGTTCCCACCTGGCCACGGCCCACCTGACGGCGAAAGCGGGCAATGCCGCCACCGCCTCGTCGGGCTCGTTCACCCCGACCTCGGCCGGCACGTGGTGCTTCTCGGCTGTCTATGGCGGCGACTCCATCTACACCGGGTCGACGGACAACACCTCGTCGTCCAACCTCGACGCCAACGAATGCGTGTTGGTCACGCCGTCTCCTTCGACCACGGCCACGTTCATCTCGTCGGCGCGGCTCACCCTGGGACCGCTGAACTCGGCTTCCGACACGGTGACGGTCACCGGCAACGTGGTGGGTGGCCCGCCGACCGGCAGCGTGACCTTCTACGTCTGTCATACGAGCATCACCTCCACCTTCACCCCGGGCCCCTGTCTCGCCACCGGCACCCCCGAGGACGCCGGTGTGGGCCTCCTCACCGGCGCCGGGGACACCTCGGCCGCGGCCTCGAAGGTCTTCGTCCCGACGTCGGTGGGCACGTGGTGCTTCTCGGTTGTCTACGGCGGGAGCCCGACTTACGCCGCCTCGGCGGACAACACCAGCTCGGCCACGGTGGACTCGGACGAGTGCGTCCTGGTCAACCCTCCCATCGGCGACGCCATCACGAGCGACCCCAATGCCTCGGCCCGGGCCGGGTTCTCGTTCTCCTTCCTGGTCACGACCTCGGGCAGCCCGACTCCGGCGCTGAAGAGGAAGGGGAAGCTGCCCAAGGGCGTGCATTTCGTGAACAACCACAACGGCACCGCGACCATCTCGGGCATCCCCAACGTCAAGAAGGGCATCGGTACCTACCACCTGACCATCGAGGCGCTGTTCGGCAGGGGCAAAGCGCGACACACCGTGACCCAGGCGTTCGTCTTGACCGTGACCTGATCGAAGCGCCCGCCGGCGACCGGATCGGACCACAACCCCGGGGCTCGAATCCCCCGGAACCGGTGAGGCTCGTCCACCGGTCCCCGCCCGAGGACCACGCTCGGGTCCTGGCGCTGGTCACGACGCTGACGTCGGCCCGCCGCTCCTAGCCCGACCGGCGCAGCCCCACTCCGCATCGGGTTGCCCAAGTATTGAGGTTCACTTGGATCGGCGTTGATCCCCGACCGTCACGCTGGCTCCCTGGTGCACGTCGCGCCGGCGGTGAGGCGGAGGAGTCAAGTGGAGACCAGCTCTGAGCCAGACGACTTCGAAGAGCCGCCCTGGCTGTTCGAGTCCGCGCCCGAAGTCGAGCCCGAGGTCGACGAGCCCGTGGAGCCGGTGGCTCCCATCCCCGGGATCCGCGGACCTGACATCTTCGTCCGGACCAGGGCGAACCGCCGGTTCCTGCCGGCGTCGTTCACCCGTCGCGGTCGCCACAGTGCCAACGAGCTCAGCCGGGCGCGCGCCCGGGCCAACCACCCGTGCCAGGGCTCCCGGGCCATCTACCTCGTCGACGACGAGGACGAGACCACCCGGATCGAGTTGCGGCGCGCCTTCGAGGGGACCCACAGCGCCCTGTCCCTGGTCGAGGACTCCGCGGCGAGTTGAGCGCCGTCACCGAGCGCTGCGCTCAGGAGCGCTCGAACTCCCACCACTGGAGCTCGCACATCATCGGGAGCACGTAGCCGACGTAGATCGAGTGGATCTTGATGGGTCCCCGGTCGTCGACGGCAAGGTCGATGAGATCGACACGCGGGTCCTGCTTGTGGAATTCGACGGCACGATCGCGCACGCCCACCAGCTCGTCGAGTGCACCGACGGCGAACCCGAAATGGTCCATGCGCGGACAGCGCATGGGATCCTCCTCGCTGATGAGGAAGATGAACTGGTCCCAGTGCACGCACGACAGGATCAGGCGCTTGCGGTCGAGCGTCATCATCGGCATCTCGTCGAAGCCGAGGACGGTCCCCCAGAAGCGGCAGATGTCGGCGCGGTTCGACTCGTCGAGGAGGTCGGCGGGCACGCTGAGCGCCACGTGGTTGAAGCGCGGGTTACCCGAGGGGTAGTACGGATGCGGCATCAGTCACCCTCCACGTTGGGGCCCGGGCGGCCCCCGCGCCCGGGGACGACCATGACCTTCCCGGCGATGCGGCCTTCGGCGAGCCCGTGCATGGCCTCCCCGAGGCTTTCGAGTGAGACGTCGTCGGGATCGATGAGCACGTCGACAGGCAGCCGGCCCGACCCGAGCATCTCCAGGGCGCGCTCGAACCCGTCGGCGTCGTAGACGAAGGAACCCGTCACGGTCAGCTCGTTGAGGATCATGCGGTTGGGGTCGAAGCTCGGTGCCTCGATCCCCGCACCCACGAGCACGAGGTGCCCACCGCGCCGGAGTTGGTAGAAGCCGCCCTCCATGGCCGCCTTCTTGCCCGAGCACTCGAGCACGACGTCGACGGCGCGCCCCGACTGGCGCTCGGGCTCCCAGGGCGGGAAGGACTCGAGCTCGGAGGGGTGGAGCACCTCGGCCGCGCCCAGATCGGCGGCCAGACGCTGGCGCCGCTCGCCGGGCTCAACGACGACGACGGGCCCGAGGCCCATGGCCACCAACGCGGCGATGGTGAGCGCCCCGATGGGGCCGGCGCCGAACACCATGGCCGTGTCACCGCTGACCACGCCCGAGCGCGTGATCCCGTGCAGCGCCACCGCCAAGGGCTCGGCCAGCGCCGCCACCCGGGGCGACATCCCGTCGGGGAGCCGCAGCAGCGATCGGGCGTCGTTGACGACGTAGCCGGCGAACGCCCCGCCCAGGTTGCTGTCGACCGGGGCCGACCGGGCCTCGCACTGCGACGGCTGACCCTCTCGGCAGCGCCGGCACACGCCACAGCGCGGCGAGGGCCCGCACACCACGGCGTCTCCGGGCACCCAGTCCGTGACACCGTCTCCGACGGCGGCGACGACCCCGCTGTACTCGTGACCCCCCACTGCCCCGGGCTTGCCCCAGCCCTCGATCATGACGTGCAGGTCGGACCCGCAGATGCCGCAGTAGGCCACCTCGACGAGGACCTCCCCCGGGCCCGGCGACGGCACGGGCCGCTCCTCGACGCCGATGTCCCCGGGGCGTCGGTACACCGCCGACAACATCACCGCCGACGGCGCCCCCCCGCCGGCGGGGGCCGCGGCGCTGCCGGGTGAACGGGGAGGTGATCCGGCCACGACGTCAGCCGACCTTCTCGGGGACGAGGTCGCGGGCCGGAGCCGGTGCGGGGGCCGCGGGCCTGTGGCCGTGGCGTCGGCGAGAATAGAAGTCCTTGCGCCGCACCAGCACGGCGAACCCGGCCCCGACGGCCACGGTGACCGCTCCCACCAGCACGACCTCGTTGATCCCGTTCACAAAGGCACGGTGCGCGCCCATCACCACGACCGGACGGTTCCGAGACAGCGTGACCGCCGCCTTCGTCCCCCCCGCCGCGATGGCCTGGGCGTAGGCCGAGGCCTGGTGCCCCACCACCGGTTGCATGGTGGTCTGGATCCTCTGCTGGAAGATGGCGCCCAGTGCCGCGACGCCGGTGGCCACGCCGCCGATGCGGAAGGTGTTGCTGATCCCCGACGCCATGCCGGCGCGCTCGGGGGCGACCACACCCAGGGCGATCTTGGCGATGGCCGGATTGGCGAGGCCTATCCCCACGCCGCCGACCAGGAGGCCGGGGAGCAGTGCCATCCACGTCGAGCCCACCGAGAGGTCGGTGAAGAGCCAGATGCCGACGGCCGAGATCGCCAACCCCGCGCACAGAGACAGCCCGGCCGGCACCCGCTCGGTGAGCGGCCGCGAGATCAGGGGCACGACGAACGACATCGTCGTCAGGGGGAGCAGGCGCTCGCCGCCTTGGAGCGGGGACAGCCCCAGGTCGTTCTGGAGGTAGAGGGTCAGGTACGGCAGCAGGGCGAACATCCCGGCGCCGATGCCGAAGGTGGCGACCGACACCCCGGTGAAGGCGGGCTTGCGGAACAGCGACAGGTCGAACATAGGCCGGGGCTGGCGCAGCTCGACGATGACGAACAACACGAGCAGGACGACCGAGGCCCCGAGCGACGCCTCGATGCGGGGGCTCGTCCACCCTTCGTCGTTGCCCCGGGTGAGGCCCAGGATGAGCAGGAACAGTCCCCCCGAGAACGTGAGGAGGCCGTTGTAGTCCAACCGTTTGGCCCCGGGATCCGTGGTGTTCACCATGCGCCGGCTCACGAGCAGGGTCAGCACCCCGATGGGGACGTTGACGTAGAAGATCCACTGCCACCCGAAGGCACTCGTGAGCGCACCCCCCACGAGGGGTCCGATGGCCACGGCCCCACCCACGGTGGCCCCCCACACGGCGATGGCCGCCGAGCGGGCCGAGCCCTGGAAGTCCTGGCCGATGAGCGCCAGGGAGGTCGCGAACATCGCCGCGCCCCCCACCCCCTGCACGGCTCGGGCCGCGATGAGCTCGGACGGGCTGCGGGCCAGGCCGCACGCCAGCGAGGCCAGGGTGAACACCGCCAGGCCGATGACGAAGATGCGCTTGCGCCCGAAGCGGTCGGCCAGCGACCCCTGGGTGAGGATCAGCGCCGACATGCTGAGGGCGTAGGCCGAGATCACCCACTGCAGGTCGCTGAAGTTCGCGTGCAACGACCGCTGCATGGTAGGCAGGGCCACCTGCACGATCGTGATGTCCACCAGGAGCATGAACGTGGCCCCGCACACGCCAACCAGGGTCCACCAATGGCGTTCGGTACCGGGACCGGTCGATCGGCCGGCATTGGGGAGCGATCCGTTCGCGGCCACCGACCCACCTCCCGCCCTGGTCTCGCCCTCCCGTGGCGACGGAACGCGACTGGAAACGAAGAGTCTCGTTCGTGCCGGGTCCGGTGTCCAGGATGAGCAGGCCCCGGGGCCTCGGAGCGACGCGGCTGCGGGGCCGAAGCCGCCGGCTGCCGGGCGTCGGTGGCCAGCCGTAGCCTTGAGGCGTGCGCAGTGTGTGGACGTCGGGGCGGGCCGTCTCCCTGCACGTGGCGCTGGCCGTCTTCGTCCCCGGTTGTGTGGCCCTCACCTGGTGGCAGGTGTCCCGGGCCCTGGGGGGCAACACACTGAGCTGGGTCTACACCTTCGAGTGGCCGCTCTTCGGCGCCTACGCCATCTACATGTGGTGGAAGCTCGTCCACGACGACGCCGTCCCGCCCCTCGCCGACGGCCCGTCGGAGCACGCCGACACAGCCGGGCCCGCCGACGCGGCGGGCGCCACGCAGGAGCCGGGGAGCGCACGGCGGGGAGCCGCCGAGGCCGCCGGCGACCCCGAGGACGACGGGGAGTTGGCGGCCTACAACCGGTACCTGGCCGAGCTCAACGCCAGCGGGAGGCAGAAGCGATGGTGAGCACGGCGGCGAAAACATAGAAAATTCACACGCAGGGTCTTGCGCAGCGAGACCGCGTCGGCATGTATTAGAGGCATGCAGTTCGAGGGGGGCGGGACACGGAGATCTTGGCGCTCACGCCGCGGCACGGGCCGCGCTCCCCGAGCGGTTCGGGTCAGGCCGTGAACGACCGGCGCCCCCTCCGTCCTCCGGTCGAGGTGCGCACGAGCACCCGCCGGCGCAAGACCGCCAGCGGCTTCTGGCAGGACGGCCGCGTCGTGATCCTCGTCCCGGCCCGGCTGAGCAAGGCCGATCGGGTCGAGCTGGTCGAGGGCCTCGTCCAGCGGGTCCTGGCCCAGCGCCCCAACGTCACCACCTCGGACCGGGACCTCGAGCGCCGGGCCACCGTGCTCGCCGACACCTACCTCGACGGCGTGCGCCCCCAGTCGATCCGCTGGGTGGGGAACCAGCAGCACCGGTGGGGCTCGTGCACGTCCCGCACGGCCGAGATCCGCATCTCCGAGCGCCTCCGTTTCGTGCCCGGCTGGGTCCTCGACGCCGTCCTGGTGCACGAGCTCGCCCACCTGATCGAGCCGTCGCACTCGGCGCGCTTCCGCCGCCTGGCCGACCGCTACCCCCGTTCCGCCGAGGCCGACACCTTCCTCGCCGGCTACACCCTGGGCATCGAAGCCTCCGCCTGAGCCCCGGGCCCCCCGCCGCTAGGACGGGTGGTCGAGGACGGCCGAAGCCACCAGCTCCTCCAGATAGCGCGTGTCCCACCACGACACCTGGAGCGCCTTGGCCCGCCGGAAGTAGAGCTGGATGTCGAAGTCGACCGTGAACCCGATGCCCCCGAACACCTGCTGGGCCATGGCCGTCACGTCGCGAAAGGTGCGGCACGCGAAGAGCTTGGCCATCGGCGCCAGAGCGTCGACGGGCCGGTCGCCGGCTCTCGCCCACGCCGCTTCGTGGACGAGGGTGGTGCCCCCGTCGACGGCGGTGACGGCGTCGGCCAGGTAGTGGGCGATGGCCTGGAAGGCACCGAGAGGCTTCCCGAATTGTTCGCGGTCCTTGGCGTACTGCACGGTGATGTCGAGAGCCTGCTGGGCCCCTCCCATGGCCTGGGCGGCGAGGAGGATGCAGCCGTCGTGCATCACGGCGTCCCATGTCGCCCACCCCGAAGTCGGGGCGCCGATGCGGTCCCCGGCGCCGACGTGCACACCGTCGAAGGTCACCCGGTACTGGGCGTCCGATGCCACGGTCATCTGCTGGTCCATGGTCACACCCGCCGCGGCGGGGTCGACGAGGAAGAGGTCGACGTCGCGACCGGCGTCACCGGTGCGGGCCAGCACCACGAAAGCCGACGCCGAGGACGCGAAGGGGACGTGGCGCTTGGTCCCCGTGAGCCGGTAGCCGTCCCCGTCCTTCTCGGCCCGCATCTGGACGCCGCTCGGCCCGCAGCTGTTCTCGGGCTCGAACCACGCCGGGATCACGATGGCCTGCCCCGCGGCGATGGGTGCGAGCCAGCGCGCCCGTTGATCGGCCGAGCCCGCCCGGGCCAGGGCCGACCCGCACAACACGGCGCTCGGGAAGTGCGGCGTGGGCGCGAGGGCGCGGCCCAGCTCCTCGTAGAGCACCACGCCTTCGAGCGCGCCCATCCCCGACCCGCCGTGCTCCTCGGGGAGCAGGAGGCCGATGAGATCGAGCTCGGCCATGTCCTTCCACAGCTCGGTGGCGTATCCCACCGGGTCGTCCTCGAGCTCGCGCACCACCGACAGCGGGCTATCGCTGGCACACAGCTTGCGCACCGTGTCGCGCAGCATGTCCTGCTCCGGTGTGAATTCGAGGTCGAGCACGTCCAGCTCCTCTCAGGGCTTCCAACGGTCTTGGCGCCGGCGCCACGGGTTGTCGCCGTCGTCCACGGGCACCGCCACCCGGGCGGTGCACGTGCTCTTCACGTCCCCGTCGACCGACAACGTGATGTCGAGGCCGACCCAGCCGCACCCCACGTCGTCCACGCTCACCTCGGACACGACCCCGTCGAACACCATCGTGTCGCCGGGGAACACCGAGTCGCGCATGCGGAACGTCACCCGTCCCATCCGCCCGTGCGGCCCGGTCCAGTCCGTGATGTAGCGCTCGAACCACGCCGCCTGGTTGGGGGTGTTGAGGAAGATGTCGCGCGTCCCGTTGCGCTCGACGGCAAAGTCCTTGTCGTGGTGCATGGGCCGCCAGTCGCGCGTGGCCAGGGCGCCGAGCACCACCGTCGTGGCCGTCACCTCGTGGTGCAGCGACGGCATGATGTCGCCCTCGGCCACGTCGCCGAACACGAGCACGGGATCGGGAGTACTCACGACCCCCTCCCCGCCGTCGTCGCGGGCGCGGCGGTCCCGGCCCCGTCGTCCGCCGGGGCGCGCCGGTAGCCGAAGCCGGTGTAGCTCTCGACCCCCACCGTGTCGCCGCGCTGGTTCGTGTACTCGACGTCGATCACCCAGAAGCGACCCGTGCCGAGCTTGGTCGTCTTCTCGTCGCTCACCGAACGCAGGATCTGGCGCGTGGTGAGCATGTCACCGGGCCGCACGGGCTCGTGGAACACGATGGTGTTGTCGGTCATGACCGCTTCGGGGAGCCCCAGGCGCGCCTTCAGGTCGAAGTGGACCTTCAGGGGAAGGTGCTCCTCGGTGCGCCCCGGCGCCCAGTGATGGGGGCGGAACCACACCGAGATCATGGTTGGTGGGGCGATGGGGCCGTCCGTGAGCTCGTCCGCCACGGTGTCGTCCCAGAACAGCGGGTTGCCGTTCTCCACCGCCGCGCACATGGTCCAGATGTAGCTGCGCTCCACGGGGAACTCGCCGGTCTCCTCGTACTGGGGCACGCCGATGAGAGCGCGCGCCTCCTCGACGGCCGCGCTCATGCCACCACCTTCCGGGCCCGGAGCTCGGCCACGCGCGCCGCGGGTATGCCCGCCGCGCCGAGCAGCTCGTCGGTGTCGGTGACCGCCACGTCGGGCACGCACACCGGCTCGGACGGCGCCGTCATGCCCGCCAGGACCGCCCCCACCTGTCGAAAGGCACCGCGCCCGGCGTGCTTGGCCTCGACCACCGCACCGCGCCACGCGTACTGGGGGTCGGTGCCGATCTCGGCCACGGCCTGCACCGGGGCCACGCACGTGTCGGCACCCGAGAGCGTCGCGACCCACTCGTCCCGGTCGCGGCGGGCGAAGGCGGCGGCGAAGTCACGGCGCACGTCGTCCTGGATCTCGTCGTCGTACTGGTGCTCTGTCCACTGCCCGCAATCGAGGGCGCGACACAGGTTGGCGAAGAATTTGGCCTCGATGGCCGCCACCGCCAGCCACCTGCCGTCGCCGGTGCGATAGGTGTCGTAACAGGCGTAGCGGCCGGTGAGCACGTCGTGTCCTGGCCCGGGCTCGGACCCCGTGGCCAGGTGCTCGTCGGCGGTCAGCGACATGAGCCACAGCACCCCGTCGGCCACCGACACGTCGAGGAAGGCGCCCGCCCCGGTGTTGGCGCGACCGGCCAGGGCCGCGCACACCGCCAGCGCGGCGTGCATGCCGCCGCCGGCGCCGTCGGCGATGGTGGCGCCGGGGATGGGCGGGCCGCCGTCGGCACGCGGTTGTGAGGTGGCGAGGTATCCGCCCACGGCGAGGTAGTTGAGGTCGTGGCCGGCCCACCCGGCGCGCGGGCCGTCCTGGCCGAAGCCGCTCGTCGAGCAGTAGATGACGGCGTCGTTCACCGTGCGGACGGCCTCGTAGCCGATGCCGAGACGGTCGACCACGCCGGGCCGGAAGCTCTCGACCACCACGTCGGCACCGGCCGCCAGGGCCAGGAAGACGTCGCGTCCCTCCTCGTCGCGCACGTCGATCTGCACCCGCCGCATGCCGCGCTGCGCGCTGTAGGCGAAGAACGGGGGCGTCACCGGAGCCGGGCCCTGGCCCGGCACGGGTCCGACCTTCACCACCGTCGCCCCGTAGTCGGCGAGCAGGCGCGTACAGCGCGCCGCGGGGCCCACGCTCGACAGGTCGAGCACCACGACGCCGGCCAACGGGCCTGGTGACGCAGCCGCCATCAGAAGTTCTTCGGGAGCCCGAGCCGGCGCCGGGCGATGATGTTCTTCTGGATCTCCGACGTCCCGCCGCCGATGGTGTCGATCACCGTGTAGCGGTAGGTCGACTCGGCCCGGCCCTCCATGGGCGCGTCTGCCGTCTTCACCCGCAGCTGCGACCCGGGCCCGGCGACGTCCATCGACGCGTCGGCCAAGCGCCGCGACAGCTCGGTGGCATAGAGCTTGTACTCCGACGCGTGCGTGGTGGGGGCCGCACCACCCTTCTGCGACTCGTTCACGAAGCGCAGCCCGAGCACACGCGCCACCTCGGCCTGGGTGGCGAGCTCGGCGACGCGGTGCCGCACCACCGGGTCGTCCTTCAGCGGCTTCCCGTCGCGTGTCGCCCCGGCCACGTACTCGCACAGCAGGTCCAGACGCTGCTTGATCGGCGAGAAGGTGAACATGGTGAAGCGCTCGAGGTCGAGCGCCTCGGAGATGTACTGGAAGCCGTGGTTGAGCTCGCCCACGACGTAGTCATCGTGCACGAACACGTTGTCGAGGTGCACCTCGTTGGTCCGCTCGTCCCCCATGGTCCAGATGGCGTTGATGGTGATCCCGGGTTGGTCGAGCGGCACGAGGAACAGGGTGATGCCGCTGTGCTTGGAGGAGGGGTCGGTGCGCGCCCCCACCCAGTACCACTCGGCGAAGTGGGCCGAGGTCGTCCACGTCTTCTGCCCGTTGAGCCGCCACCCGTCGCCGTCGCGCGTCGCCTTCAGCTGCATCGAGGCCGCGTCGGACCCGGCGTTGGGCTCGGAGTAGCCGACGGCGAACTCGACCTCGTTGCGCAGGATCTTGGGGAGGAACTCACGCTTGAGGCGCTCGCTGCCGTGCCGGATGATCGTCTTGCCCACGATCCCGACGCCCTTGCCGATCTGGGGGCCGCCCCGGCGGGCCAGCGACTCGTTGAGCAGGTACTCGTAGACGCCGTCGCCCTTCTGGCCCCCGTACTCCTTGGGCCACGTGATCCCCAGCCAGCCCTGGTCCCCCATCTCGGCCATGAAGGCACGGCGCTCGGGGGTGTCGACGATCTGGGCCATGTTCTCCCGGGTCACGTCGAAGACGTCGGGGTCGTCGTGCTCGTCGAGGAACCGCTCGACCTCGGCGACGAACGAGAGCTGCTCAGGCGAGAACTCGAAGTCCATGACGACTGCCTTCCGGGGTGGGGGCCGGCCATGGCCGGGGCCATGGCGTCGGCCGGATGCCTACCTGCACCGTGCCTGCCTACCAAGATTCCTGACTGATCGTCAGATCGTATCGGCTACCATCGCCGCCGTGCCGGGTGCGCCGGGGTCAGGTGGGTGGGGACGGGGGATCGTGAGCGCCGGCGCCTCCGTGCCACGGGCCCGGCGGCAGCGCTCCGAGGTCGCCGGGCCGGCCGGCACCGAGCGCGACTGAGCACGCCCCGACCGGTGTCGTTCCTCGACGAGCGGGCCGCGCTGGGCGGCAAGGTCGCCATCGTGGCCGGGGGTGCGGGCGGTCTCGGACGGGCCAGCGCCCTCGACCTGGCCAGTGCGGGCGTGTCCCTGGCCCTGGCCGACGTCGACGGCGACGCGCTGCGCGCCACTGCGGCCGAGGCGCGCGAGCACGGCGTCGACGTGCTCGAGGCCGTCCTCGACGTGCGCGACCCCGACGCGCTGGCTGGGCTGTTCGACGCCTGCGCCGGCACCTACGGCCGACTCGACATCCTCGTCAACGTGGTGGGGGGCACCTTCCGCTCGCCCTTCACCGACGTGAGCGCCAAGGGCCGCGACGCTCTGGTGCGCACCAACTTCACCTGGGTCGTCGACGCCGTCCAACGCGCCGCCCTGGCCATGACCGAAGCGGGGCGCGGCGGCAGCATCGTCACCATCACCTCCATCGAGGCGCACCGGGCCGCGCCCGGCTATGCCGTGTACGCGGCGATGAAGGCGGCGGTGACCCATCTCACCTGCACTCTCGCCGTCGAGCTCGGCGCGGCGGGCATCCGCATCAACTGCGTGGCGCCGGACTTCGTCCCCACCGCCGGGCTCGCCGCCATCGCGGGGCGGGCCGGATCGGCCGGGCAGCGCGCCGCCGCGGCGGGCGACGGCACGGACCCCGGCGATTGGCTCACCATCCCCCTGCGCCGCAAGGGCGAGGTCGCCGATGTCGGCAACTGCGTGCTGTTCCTCGCCTCGGACCTGTCGTCGTACATCACCGGCACGACGTTGCACCCCGACGGCGGGGCCCTGGCCATGTCGGGCTGGATGGCGTGGCCCGACGACGGGTTCACGGCCCGACCGCCGGCCTGGGTGCTCGACCGGCTCGAGCCGCCCGACTCGTGACCCCGCTCCCTTGACCCTGCTCCCTTGACCCCGCTCCCTTGACCCTGCTCCCTTGACCCCGCTCCCTTGACCCTGCTCCCTTGACCCCGCTCCCGTGAGCCTGCGCTCATGACCGCGCCTCCGCCCGAGGACGCGCTGTTCCTGCCCGACGGGGACAGGCTGGTGCCGACCGAGGCGGCCCGGGGGCCATGGGCGCCCGACGCGCTGCACGGCGGGCCCGTCGCGGCGCTGCTCGCCCGTACCGTCGAGTCGCTCGTCCCCGACGAGCCCATGCACGTGAGCCGACTCACCGTCGAGCTCCTCCGGCCCGTTCCCGTGGCCCCGCTGTCGGTCTCGGCGTCGCTCGTGCGCCCCGGGCGCAAGGTGCAGCTCGTCGACGCCCGCATCTCCAGCGGAGAGCGCGACGTGGCCTGGGCCCGGGCGCTGCGCATCCGGCTCGGCCCGCCCGGACCGCTCGGCAACCAGGAGCACGACACCACGGTGCCGGCGTCCACGGCGCTCGGTCCCGTCCCGGGCACCGACCCCGGCGCCCCCCCGGGACCCGAGGACGGCTACGTGTCGCAGTCACCGCCCATCGGTGCCTACCGGGCGTTCCACAACGCCGGGGCCGACATGCGCTACGTGGTCGGCCACTTCGACACGCGGGGACCGGCCACGGTGTGGGTCCGCCTGGCCGTGCCCGTCGTGCCCGGCGAGGTGCCGACGCCGTTGCAGCGGGTCGCCGGCGCGGCCGACTTCGGCAACGGGGTGAGCTCCGAGCTCGACTTCCTCCGTCATCTCTTCATCAATCCCGACCTGTCTGTGCACCTGCACCGGCCCGCCATCGGCGAGTGGGTGTGCCTCGACGCCTCGACCCGCCTCGGCATCCCCGGCGTGGGCGTGGCCCACTCCGCGCTGTGGGACGTCCGCGGCCCCATCGGGCACTCGCTCCAGAGCCTCCTCGTCGAGCAACGCGACTGACGGACGCGCCGCACGGCGCCGTTAGCCTTTGGGCATGCGGGTGGAGTTCGTGAAGCTCGACGACAACGGTCGGGTCCGAGCGGCTCGCCGGACTCCATCTGCACCTGAGGAAAGCGCGTCACCCGGGCCCGGTCACCACGGCACTGGATCGCGCCTTCGCGCGGTGGCAGGCCCTTCATGGAGAGGACCGTCTCGTCTTCGAATGGCCCTCGGCCGAAGGACGGGTCCAACCGCCCGACGACGCGCCCTGAACAGCCACGCCCTGAACAGCCACGTCCTGATCAGGACGGGCCCTGATCAGGACGGGCCCTGATCAGTCTGTGACGGCGCCCTCGGCGGCCTTCTGGCGCGGGCGACGGCCGCCCAGCGACGCCATGTAACTGCGCACATCGCTCGCACCGGTGCACAGCGCCACGAGGTCGGTGGACTGCTGCAGGTGCATGCGCATGCCCATCATCTCCCACGCCCGGGTGAGGCCCTGCTTGGTGGCGAGGATCGTCGTAAGCGGCATCCGGGCGATGGTGGTGGCGATCTCCTCCACTGTCTCATCGAGGTCGGCGCGCGGCACGATGCGGTTGACCATGCCCCACTCGAGCGCCTGGGTGGCGCTGATGGTGGGCGCCAGGAACAGGTACTCAGCGGCGCGCTTGAAGTTCATGAGCACCCACGGCTCGATCATGGTCTGGGCGCCCGGGAGCCCGAACCCCTGCGGCAGCGGCATCTGGAAGTAGGCGTCCTCCGACACGATGGTGAGGTCGGTGAGCAACCCGTACACGGTGCCGCCGCCGACGCAGTAGCCGTGCACCTGGGCGATGGTCGCCTTGGGGAACTCCCATAGCCGCAGCGGCGGCCACAGGAACAGCCCCTGGTGATGGCGCCGCCACGTGCGCTCCGAAGTGGGGCCCGTCGTCGGGTACACCTCGGGCATCTCGTCGGCGCCCACAATGGCATGTCCGGCGCAGAAGCCCTCCCCGTTGGCCTTGAGCACGAGCACCTTGACGTCGTCGTCGTCGTCCGCCATGACCAGGGCCTTGTCCATGTCCCACACCTGCTGTGCAGTCTGGATGTTGGCCTTGTCCGGCGTGTTGAGGACGATGCGGGCCACCCCCCCGTCCTTCTCGTAGACGATCGTCTCGAACTCCACCCGCTCCATGACGCCCTCCCGTCGGCTCAGCCCCTGGCGACCGGCGAAAGCGGACGCGGGCCAGATGCTACGCACGTCGGGCCCGGAGACTGAAGACGGCGCCGCCTCGACGGTGCCATTCAAGACCGCCCCGGCGTGCGCCGATACCCAGAGCACAGTCAACCCGGGACCCGCCTGAGGCGACACAGGGACCGGCGCGAGCGGGGCCCCTCCCCCGCGACCCGCTCGCGCCGTTCCCGCTTCCTGGCTCCCGCCCTCCGGTGCGGCGCACCACAGTCGGTGTCGTTAACGTTGACGCATGCCCATCACCGACTCCGTCACCACCGACGAGGACCTCGTCCTCTCTCGAGTCCACGAGCTCATCGCCGAGCACGACCCGTCGTCCACGCCGGCCGTGGAATTCCTGGGGGCCCGATTCGACGCCGGGCTGGCGTGGGTGTCGTTCCCGGTGGGCCGCGGTGGCCTCGGTGTGAGCCCTGATCTCCAGGGCCTGGTCGAGCGGGAGCTGCGCGCCGTCGACGCGCCCAACGAGGTGGACCGCAACGTCATCGGTTACGGCATGGCCGCCCCCACCGTCCTCACCCACGGCACCGACGAGCAGCGCGACCGCTACCTCCGCCCCCTCTTCACGTGCGAGGAGGTGTGGTGCCAGCTCTTCAGCGAGCCCGGGGCCGGGTCCGACGTGGCCGGCCTCGCCACCCGGGCGGTGCGCGACGGGGACGAGTGGGTCGTCAACGGCCAGAAGGTGTGGACGACCCTGGCCCACACGGCCCGGTGGGGACTGCTCCTGGCCCGCACCGACCCCGACGTGCCGAAGCACCGCGGCATGACCTACTTCGTCGTCGACATGCACGCACCGGGGGTGGAGGTCCGCCCCCTGCGCCAGATCACGGGAGACGCCGAATTCAACGAGGTGTTCTTCACCGACGCCCACATCCCCGACTCGCAGCGCCTCGACGCGGTGGGGGCCGGATGGCGCGTGGCCATGACTACCCTCATGAACGAGCGGGTGGCGATCGGCGGCGGCGTGGCGGCGCGCAGCACCGGCCCCATCCACGAGGCACTGCGCATCTGGAAGAACAAGAAGGACAAGACCGCGGCCCAGCGCGAACGGCTCATGGCGCTGTGGGTGCAGGCCGAAGTGGCCCGCCTCACGAACATGCGGGCCCGCGCCCTGCGCACGGCTGGGACGCCGGGGCCCGAGGGCTCGGTGGCCAAGCTCGTCGGGGCCGAGCTCAACCAGCACGTCTACGAGCTGTGCGTCGACCTGATGGGGATGGACGGCACCCTGTTCCCGACGCACTACGAGATGCGGCGGCCCGATCGCGCCATCTTCTCGGGCGGCGCCGATGCTCGCCACACCTTCTTGCGCTCCCGTGCCAACTCGATCGAGGGCGGGACCTCGGAGATCATGCGCAACATCCTCGGTGAGCGCGTGCTCGGGCTCCCCGGGGAGCCGCGCATGGACAAGGACATGGCCTGGTCGGAGGTACCGCGCAGCTGATCCGGGGGCGACCGCTACGCTCGCCCCGTGCTGTTCCACCAGGACGTCGCGGCGAAGGGTGTGCGCGAGCGCAGCTTCGAGCTCGCCCGCGGGGAGCGCTGCATCCCGGGCGTGTTGTGGAGCGCGACGGAGGACGAGCGGCCCCGCCCCGTGGTCATGCTCGGGCACGGCGCGTCGGGGTCCAAGCGCGAGGACTACATCGTGGCCCTGGCGCGCGGCCTCGTCCGTCATCGCGGCCTGAGCGCCGTCGCCATCGACGGTCCCGTGCACGGCGACCGGCGCGCCGACAAGGGAGCGGTCGCCGGCCTGCCCTTCGCGGAGTTCGCCCAGCGATGGTCGGCGGACACCGGGCTCATCGACGGCATGGTCGGCGACTGGCGCGCCACCCTCGACGCCGTGCAGGCCCTGCCCGAGGTCACCGAGGGCCCGTGCGGCTACTGGGGGCTGTCCATGGGGACGATCTTCGGACTTCCGGTGGTGGCGGCCGAGCCGCGCGTGACGGTGGCCGTCCTCGGCCTCATGGGAATCGCTGGGCCCACCAAGGCCCGGTTCACCGCCGACGCCCCCGCCGTGCGCTGCCCGTTGTTGTTCCTGGTGCAGTGGCATGACGAGCTCTTCCCCCGCGACCTGGCCTTCTCCCTGTTCGAGGCCTTCGGCACCACCGACAAGCGCATGCACGTAAGCCCCGGGCTGCACGCCGAGGTCCCCGCCGAGGAGTTCGAGGTCAGCGGCCGCTTCCTGGCGTCGAACCTCACGATCTGAACGACTCGCCAGGATCTGAACCGGCTCACCCCGCCCACCAGTCACTCTGACCTCTGGCCCGCACCGCCCCCGATCTGATCGGATGGCGCGGTCCCCAGGAGATGTGCATTCGTGCCACCATGACCCGACCCCCGATGCGACCGATCGATCTGACAACGAGGCCGCGCCCGCGGTCGTCACCGCGCATCCTCGTCCGGATCGTCGGTGCCGTCGTCGTGTGTGGCGGCATGGTGCAGGTGGTGGCCGCCGCCAGC
The DNA here is from genome assembly GCA_963811775.1 of uncultured Acidimicrobiales bacterium. Taxonomy (GTDB): domain Bacteria; phylum Actinomycetota; class Acidimicrobiia; order Acidimicrobiales; family UBA8190; genus Chersky-840. The sequence continues at coordinate 183,824 of CAWESO010000009.1, forward strand.
GGGGCGTCGAGCCCTCCCCTGGTACGCGCCGGACGCCTCGCCTCGCACACCGCACCGTCGGGCTCGACGGCACTGGGATTACTCAGCACGTCACGACGCCTCAGCCTCCGCGTCGTCCTGGCGCCGTCGGACCCGGCCGGGTTGCAGTCGCTGCTCACGGACCTCTACGACGTGCACTCGTCGCAGTACCACCACTGGCTGCGGCGCGGGCAGTTCCTCGCCCGCTTCGGCCCGACCAAGGCGGCGGTGTCCTCGGTCGAGCAGTGGCTCCATGGTGTCGGGCTCAGCGACACCACCGTGTCGGGGTTCTCGATCGACGTCGAGGCGACCGCGGGTCGCATCTCGAGGGCGCTCGGGGTGCACTTCAAGCGCTACCGCACCCGGGCCGGGGCGAGCGGGTTCGTCGCACCCGGGGCACCCCTCGTGCCCTCCTCCCTGAGCGGGGGCGAGATCGAGGACATTCTCGGACTCGACTCCCTGGCGCAGTACGTCCCCGAGACCGGGGGTGCGGTCACGGGCCGCACCTCGGCCCCGGCCGCGCCGCCGAACGCCTCGGCCCCGGCCGCGCAGCCGAACGCCGACGGCCTGACGCCGTGCGGCGCGGCCAACACCGCGGCAGGATCGAGCTTCTACACCCTCGACCAACTGGGCTCGGTGTACGGCGTGGGGTCGCTCCTGGCCGACGGGTTGAACGGGAACGGCCAGACCGTCGCCCTGTACGAGCTGGGCCAGCACTCGACCAGTGGCGTCTCGTCGTACAAGACGTGCTTCGGGCTCAGCAACCCGGTCTCGACCGTCGCCGTGGACGGCGGCGCGTCGGCGGGCGCCGGTGCGACCGAGGAAGCCGACGCGGACATCGAGCAGGTGATGACCCAGGCGCCGGGCGCGTCGATCATCTCCTACGAGGGGCCCAACACCGGCCCCGGCCAACTCGATGTGTGGAGCTCGATCGTGAACGCCGACGTGGCCCAGGTGGTGTCGACCAGCTGGGGGGTGTGCGAGCCTCTCGCCGGCCAGACGTTCAGCACGTTGTTCATGCAGGCCGCCTCCCAGGGCCAGACGATCCTCGCCGCGTCGGGCGACTCGGGGACCGAGGACTGCTTCCGCCAGAACTCGTCGACGGCGGCCGAGGTCGACTACCCCGCTTCGGACCCCCTGGTGACGGCCGTGGGCGGCACCACGCTCTTCGGCACCGGCGACGAGGTCGTCTGGAACGTCTGTCAGTCGGGCGAGTCCGTGTCGTGCGCCAACGGTTCGGGGGGCGAAGGGGCCGGGGGCGGCGGCCTGTCCCGGGTCGAGTCCAAGCCGAGCTACCAACCGGAGGTCGTGCACTGGAGCACGTCCCAGTCGTGCGGCACGGTGTGCCGCGAGGTGCCCGACATCTCGGCCAACGCCGGCATCGGGATGGTCATCGACAACGCCGGGAGCTGGACGGCGGTGGGCGGCACCAGCCTCGCCGCACCGTTCATCGCCGGGATCATCGCCGACAAGAACGACGGCTGCACCACGACGACGGGGAACTTCGCGCCCGCGTTGTACGGGCTGTGGTCCGAGGGCGTCTACGGGACGGCACTCAACGACATCACCCAGGGCGACAACGACCTGACGGGGTCCAACGGCGGCCAGTACGCGGCGGGCTCGAGCTATGACGCCGCCAGCGGCGTGGGCTCGCCCATAGCAAGCGGCCTGACCTGTCCCGAGGTCTCCTCGGTGCAGCCCACGTCGGGCGCTCCGGGCTCAGAGGTGACCGTCACCGGGCTCGGGCTCGAGAAGGCGTCGGTCTTCTTCGGGAACACCCCGGCCCAGGTGGTGGGCACCTCGGCCACCTCGGCCACCGTCGTGGTCCCGTCGGGCGGTGGTGCGGTGTCGGTGCACGCCACCAGCGTCGAGGGCAGCGGCACGGCCACGGCGTCGTTCGACAACACCGGCTCAGGGTCGTCCTCGGGGTACGACCTGGTCGGGCGCGACGGCGGGGTGTTCGTGTTCCCGACCAACCAGCCGGGCGGCTTCTACGGGTCGCTGCCGGGACTCGGGGTCCACGTCAACGACATCGAAGGCATGGTGCCGTCTCCTGACGACCGCGGCTACTTCCTCGTCGGCCAGGACGGCGGGGTGTTCGCCTTCGGCGACGCGCCGTTCCTGGGGTCGCTGCCGGGCCTGCGTGTCCACGTCAACGACATCCGGGGCATCGTGCCCACCGAGGACAACCGCGGCTACTTCCTCGTCGGCCAGGACGGCGGGGTGTTCGCCTTCGGCGACGCGCCGTTCCTGGGATCACTGCCGGGCCGGGGCATCCACATCGACAACGTCATCGGCATCGCGGCGACGCCGTCGGACCAGGGGTACTGGGTCGTCGCCGCCAACGGCACGGTGTACGCCTTCGGCAACGCGCCCGCCTTCGGCTCGGCCACCGGCACCTCGTCACCGGTATCGGGGATCGCGTCTACCCCCGACGGGGGCGGCTACTGGATCGTGACGCAGAACGGCAGCGTGTTCGCCTTCGGCGACGCCGGGCTCTTCGGCTCGCTGCCCGGGCTCGGCGTGAAGCCGTCGCATCCCGTGATCGGCCTCGTGCCCACCGCCGACGAGCGCGGGTACTGGCTCATCGGCGCGGACGGCGGGATCTTCGCCTTCGGGGACGCCCCCTTCGTGGGCTCGCTGCCCGGGCTCGGCGTCCACGTCACCGACATCGTCGGGGCGGTGCCCACCACGCCCTGACGTCGGCCCTGAGGGAACCTTTTGCCGCCACTGGGCGTCATGTCAGTGTGAAGGCGTCCGCGGCGGAGGAGAGGTCCCACATGGCGTCAGGGCCGATGCCCTCCTCCGACCTGGCCACCTTGTACCGGCGCCAACGCGACGCCATGGTCCGTCTGGCCCGCCTGTTCACCGGGTCGAGCGTCGTGGCTGAGGAGGTGGTGCAAGAAGCCTTCCTGCGCATGCACCAGCAGCGCGTGCGGCCCCAGAATCCCGACGGCTATCTCCGGACCACGGTGGCCAACCTCTCCAGGAGCCACCTGCGACGGCTGCGGCTCGAGCGGCGACTGCCGCCACCGGACCGGGTGGTGCCCTCGGACCCGGTCATCGACGAGACGTGGGCGGCCGTGTGCCGACTGCCCTTCCGCCAGCGGGCCGTCCTGGCGTTGCGCTTCTACGAGGACCTCCCCGAGGCGGAGATCGCCGACCTGCTCGGCTGCCGGGTCGGCACGGTGAAGTCCAGCCTGCACCGGGGACTGTCGAAACTTCGAGAGGAGTTGTCATGACCGAGAGCGGCACTCTCGAAGACCGCTTGCGGCGCACGTTCCGGGCCGTGGCCGAGCGACCCGTGACCGGCATCAGCCTCGACGAAATCCCACCGTGGGAAAGAGTCGCGACGGTCGGATCGATCGGCGCGGACGGCGCAGGCGGTGCCGGGCGCTCACGCCGCTCGGTTCGTCTCGTGGGTGGCGCCGTCGCCGCGGCCGTGGTGCTCGTCGTGGTGACGCTGCTCGTCGCCTACGGGCCACGCAGCTCGACGACGGGAAAGAACCCGGCCCCGGCCACCGAACCGCCGGGGCAAGCGGTGCACGCCGTCTTCGCCCCGGCGAGACCGGTCACGCCGTCGGTGCTGGCGCGGACGGCGACGGTGCTGGACGCTCGTCTGAAGGCCTTGGGCGACACCACGGCCACCGCCACGGTCGATCACGGCTCGATCGACGTCGCCGGGGCGAGCAGCGACGACATCCGGGCGATGGCGAAGACAGGGGCGTTCTTCGTCCGACCCGTGTCGTGTGGCGCCGTTCCCACCCGGCCGGCCGACGTCATCGGGCTCCAGTCCGGTCCCCTGCCGCCATGCCAGGCGCAGTACGAGACGACCGCCGCCAACCTGGGCATCGACGTGCAGACCGGCCGGCCCGCCAACACGATCCCTCCGGACCCCGGCTTCGCCTCGTACGCGACCACGACGCCACAGGACGACAACCCCGACGCGACGGTGTTGCTCGGCGCCGATCCGTCCGCCGCGAAACAGGAGTATTCCCGGTTCGTGCTCGGCCCCGCCCAGGTCGACGGGTCCGAGATCGCCACCGCCCAGGCGCAGTCGCTCGGATCGTCTGTCGGCAAGGGCGGTTGGAGCGTCGTGATCACGCTGACGACGACCGGCGCCGTGCAGTGGAACGACGTCGCCCAGCAGAATTTCCACCAGTTCGTGGGTTTCGACCTCGACGGCGCCGTGCTCTCGGCGCCCCTGATCCAGCCGACGAACTCGACCTTCGAGTCCTTCGACGGGAAGATCGAGTTCGGCACCTTCAGCGCGGCCGAAGCCAAGGGCCTCGCTGCTGTGCTGGGATCCGGGCCCCTGCCGGTCGGGCTGACCTTGGAGTCATTGACGACCCTGTCGCCCGCGCTCGGTCCTGCGCCCACCGGCTCTGCGCCCGGCGGCTCCACCTGACCGATCAGGTCAGGCCGGTGTGGTTCTCCCCACCAGGGCCGCGGCGGCGCGTGCCGCCAGCGCGACGAGAGTGAGAGTCGGGCCGTAGCCCGCCGAGGTCACGAAGACCGACGAGTCGGCGACGATAACGTTCTCCAGCCCGTGCACGCGCCCGTAGGCGTCGACCACCGACGTGGCGGGGTCCTCTCCCATGCGGGTGGTGCCCATGACGTGGCGGCTCATGGGGATCGTCGACGACGGACCCCGCCGGTCCTCGCCCTCGGCCAGAGGCGACGTGGACGTCATCGTCCAGGTGGCCCCCATGTCCTCGAGGACCCGGACGAGTCGAGGGGCGTGGTAGGCCGACGCCACGATCTCGTGCCGATGGGGGCGGTACGTGACACGGGCCACAGGGAACCCGCGCACGTCGCGCACGGTGGGGTCGAGGTCCACGCGGTTGGTGAGCTGGGGCAGGTCCTCCCCCTGCATGGTGAAGGCCCACATGCGATCACGCATGGGCGAGGAGCGCATCAGCGACTTGTGCTTCGCCCCCCACGGGTACATCTTCGCTTCCATCACCGGCAGGCTGGGGCCGCCGTGCTCGACGAGGCCGCCCCGGATCCAAGGCAACCCCGCCTCGGCCGCGGCGGCACGCGCCGCGTCGTCCATGACCATGGCGTCGTCGTGGACGTGGGTGACGGCCCGGCCTTTGTGACCGTGGATGCGCTCGGGAAGGATCCCTATGACGAAGGTCTGGAAGTGCACCATGAAGTTCCGGCCCACGAGGGGGTGGTCGATCCCCGACAGCAGGAACAGGCGCGGCGTCTCGATGGCACCGGCCGCGATGACCACATGACGGGCGTCGATGGTGCGGGTGGCACCGTCGGGCCCGATCACGTCCACGCCGGTGGCGCGCCGTCCGTCGGTGCGCACACGCGACACGAAGGTCTCCGACAGGAGCTCGGCGTTCCCCGACGCCATGGCGCGCAGCAGCAGGGCGATGGGATCGCCCTTGGCGTGGATGGGACAGCCGAAGTGCGCGCAGAACCCGCAGTTGTTGCACGCCGGACGCCCGTCATAGGGCACGGAGTTCGCCGCCGTGGGGGCGGCGTAGGGGTGCAGGCCGAGCGCTTCGGCCGCCGCGCTCGAGCGGACGGCGCCGTACATGGGTGCGCCCGACGGCATGGGGTAGGGGCCCGAGCGCCATGCCGCGAACGGGTTGGCGCCGGCCGTGCCGGCCACGCCGATGGACCTCTCGGCCTCGGCGTAGAACGGCTCGAGGTCGTCGTAGGAGAGGGGCCAGTCGTCCACCTCGCCACCCTCGATGGGACCGTAGGTGCTCAGGAGGGCGAAGTCCTCCTCGCGAAAGCGCGGCACCTTGCCGTCCGCGTGCGTACCCCCTCCGCCCACGGTCGTGGGGATGGAATTGACCTCACCCACATAGGTGCGGTCGCCGTCGCCCTCGCTGCGGCGGAAGGTGCGGGGCTCGATCAGGGGATCAGGCCCGAGGAAGTACCGGTGCACGAACTTGATCTCGTCGTTGGAGTAGTCCGAGGCCGGTCGGGACAGGTCGTTGGGGTCCAGGAGATGGTTGCGACCCTTCTCGACGATGACCACGCTCCAGCCCGCCCGCGTGAGCACGTCGGCCACGGTGGCGCCGCCGGGTCCCGACCCGACGATGACGGCGTCGACGGTCACGGGCCCGCCACCTCGGCGTCGCTCCAGCCCCGTGGTTGGACGTCACCGGGGTACTCGATGGCCTCCCACCCCCCGCCGTCCCGGTTCCCCCCGTACTCGGGGGCGCCGTACATCCCCTCGCAGCAGTGTTCGTAGAGCACGGCCGTGAAGTCGCGCTGGCTCCGGAGGCGCTCGTCCTGGTCCTCGGGTGCGAGGTCGCAGAAGTCCGCGCCCAGGCTGGCCAGGCCCGCTCGGTACCGGTCCTGCAGACCCAACACGGGCCCGTTGAACTCGCGCTCGGGGATGCCCTGCGATCCCTCGATGCGGGTCCGCCACGCCAACTCGTCGAGCCGGCTCAGCGGATGGAACCGGGTGAACACGGCTTCCCCGCCTTGTCGCCCCGACGTCGGACCGCCGGCCCAGATCCGGGGAGGGTCGAAGGAAAACGCGCCCAGCAGCCCGTCGATGTAATCGGGAACCCCGGCGCCGGTGGCGCCGGAGGTGTCGTCCTCGGGAATAAGACGGTCGCAGGCGGCGCGCAGCACGGCGATCTCGTCGTCGGTGAAGAACAGTGGCATCAGGTGGCGAGGCCCGACCCGGTCGACGCCCCGCGCCACCTCGCCAACGCCCCCCTCCCTGACATCGGCGTCACCGTAGCATCGGCGCATCGTGGCGAACCGGAGCGGGACTCCGGCGCGATCGCGTCAGCTGTCAGGAGGCGGGCGGGCGTTTCGGCGGCGGTTGTGAAACCCGCACAGCAGCCGACCGTTCTCTTCGACCGTCGGGCCACCGGCGGCGAACGGGACGATGTGGTCAGCCTGACACGCTGCGGCCGGAACGTCGCAGTACCGGTGCGTGCATTCACGGTCACGGAGCTCGATGGCACGACGGGTCGCCCCCGTGAAGAGCCGGGCGGTTTCGCTGACCTCCACCCGGCGGGCCGGCGCGAACACCACCCGCTCGATGAGCGCCTCGTCGAGCCAAGGCAGGAGCGATCCCGGGGAGAGGACGGTGCCCTGCGCGAGCTCGCAGACCCGCCCCCGGAGCACCTCGTAGTCGACCAGGACGCTGAACAACGGCGCCGGCCGGCGCCCGTTGCTCGGAGCGACCCGACTCCGGGTGGCCATCTCCACCAGGGCGTCGGCTCGTCGCTGCCCCGAGGTGCGACGCAGCTCCGCGTGCGTCGGCTCCCGGCCGAGCTCGTCGCGCGCCTCGGCCCAGTCCGCTTCGAACATCGCACGCTCCAGGCGCTCGAGCTCGGTCGACACGACGGTCCCCGAGATGGGGTCGAGCGTCATCCTTCCGAACCACATACCACTGAAGCTGCTGTCGAGATAGACGTCACGCCTGGCTCGACGCCGCTCGTCCTCGTCGTCGGCGCCCTCCGGGTCGGCAAGCTGCTGCCAGTACGAGGCGGCTCGGACAAAGTGGTCGTAGCGCAAGGTGGAGGCCTGCGTGACGAGCATCTCCTCGTCCCGGGCCAGTGCCTCCTCGGTCGACTCGTCGCGCAGGGCGTCGACAACGTCGACCTGTGCAGCGGTGATGTCGCCGTCGGCCCAGGCGCGGGTGCATGCGGGCAGCTGCCGGAGCGAGCGACCCCGGCGCACGACTCGTCGAGCCTGCGCCTTGGGGAGCCGGCACCGGGTCACGAGCCAACCCGTCGCGTTCCGGGCGCCGTCGGATACCCAGTTCCCCTCGGCGTCGAACGCCGCTGTGGCCTTGGTGACGAAGGCATCGAGGCGGGACAACTGACGCTGGAGCCTCTCGATCGACTCCGCGTCGGCGTAGGCCGACACGTCCGACCCGTGCAATCGGTCGATCACGTCGGTGAGGACTTCGAGATCCACGATGACAGCAAAGCATCCGGGTGTGACATCTCGACTGCGGCGCGCAGGAGCCAGAAGAGCTCGGTGCCATCAGCTGCAACACGCGCAACGCAACTCCCCGAACGCACCGGTAGCGTCGATGGCCGTGGCCACCATGCACGTCGGCGCGCTGGAGATGGAACTGCACATCGGCGCCAGCAACTCGCTCAAAGCCAAGCGGTCCGTCGTCCGCCACCTCCTCGAAACAGCTCGCCGTCGCTACGGGGTGTCGGCCTCCGAGGTCGCCCACCACGACCTGTGGCAGCGAGCGGGAATCGGGTTCAGCACCGTCGCGCCCGACGCCCGCCACGCCGAGGACATTCTCGACAAGGTGGAGCGGTTCGTGTGGTCGCACCCTGAGGTCACGGTGGTCTCCAGCGTGAGACACTGGCTCGACCTGGACCCCTGACGCCGCGGCGGCCTCGGGGGCGGAGAGGGGACCCGAAGCCATGACAGTCCCGAAGCCATGACAGTCCCGAAGCCATGACAGACCCGAAGCCATGACAGACCCGAAGCCATGACAGTGGAGCATCCGTCGGGTCGGCGCTTCGGCATGCCCGCCCTGTTGAGCTCGTTGCACGGCTACCGCCGTCAATGGCTGGTCGCCGACCTGCTCGCGGGGCTCACGCTTGTCGCCATCGCCGTCCCCGAGCAACTCGCCACGTCCCGCCTGGCGGGCATGCCCCCGATCACCGGCCTGTACACGTTCATCGCCGGCACCGTGGCGTTCGCCGTCCTGGGGTCCGCCCCCCAGATGTCGGTGGGGGCCGACTCCACCATCGCGCCGCTCTTCGCGGCGGGGATCGCCCACATCGCACCCACCGGCTCGGCCCACTACATGGCGCTCGTCTCACTGCTTGCCGTCGCCGTGGGGGTGCTGGTGGCCGCCGTCGGCCTGCTGCGAATGGGATGGATCGCCGACTTCCTGTCGGCCCCCATCATCATGGGCTTCCTCGCCGGGGTGACCGTGATCATCATCGTGCACCAACTCCCCGACCTGCTGGCGTTGCCGTCGGTGTCGGGGACCACGGTGCACCGGGTGGCCAACGTGGTGGGCCACCTCGGCCACGCCAACGGATGGTCGCTGTCCATCGGCGCAGCCGTCTTCGTCGTCGTCATGGCCGCCGACCGCGTCGACCGCAAATTCCCCGGAGCCCTCCTCGGCCTCGTGGGCTCGACCATCGTCGTGGCGGCAGCGGGGCTCCGTGCCCATGGCGTCCCTGTCCTCGGCACGGTGGCGCACGGTGCGCCGCACATCGGGCTCAACGATCTCTCCCTGTCGTCACTGGGCCAGGTGTTGCCCATCGCAGGGGTGGTGGCGCTCGTCGTGCTCAGCCAGACGGCCGCGACGACGCGTGCCTTCGCGGACCAGGGCGGGTACCCCGTCGACGTCAACCGCGACTTCGTCGGCGTCGGCACCGGGAGCATCCTGGCCGGACTGGCGGGCTCGTTCGCGACCAACGCCAGCCCGGCCCGCACCGGCGCGGTGGCAGCGGCCGGAGGTCGCACCCAATTCGCCGGGCTCGCCGCCGCGGCCGGCGTGGTGCTCGTCGTGCCCGCCGCCGGGCTGCTCAAGGATGTGCCCGTGGCCACGTTGGCCGCCATCCTCATCTTCGTGGCCACACGGCTGTTCCACGTCGGCCAGCTGGCCTCGGTCTTCCGCTTCGACCGCTGGGAATTCGGCCTCGCCATCGTGACGCTGCTCACCGTGGCCCTCGTCGGAGTCGAGCAGGGCATCGGCGTCGCCGTCGGGCTCGCCATCCTCGACCGGACCCGACTGTCGGCCCGCCCCCGCAGCTACGTGCTCGGCAAGATCCCCGGGACCACGAGCTGGGAGCCACTGGGGAGGTCGCAGGGACCGGAGACCGTGCCCGGGGTCGTCGTCGTGCAATGGCTGGCGCCGGTGTACTACGCCAACGCAGCAGTGTTCCAGGCAGAGATCAACAGGGCGATCGCGGCGGCGTCGAGGCCGCCGTCGGTGCTCGTGCTCGACGCGGACGCCATCACCGACATCGACTACACCGGCACGAAGACGGTGCACGCCCTGGTGGACGAGCTCGAGCGGTCCCACATCACCCTGGCCGTGGCGCGGGCCGTCGGGATCGCGACCCAGAACCTGGCGCGCAGCGGTCTGCTCGATCACATCGGTAGGGACAGAATCTTCCAGACCATCGACGATGCCGTGAACGCCCTGCGCCCGAGCATCACCGACCCGAACATCACTGACCCCGACCCGGGCCGCGCCGATACCGCCCCGAAGATCACCCAACCCGACCCCGGCGGCGCCGGTCCGACCGCCGGGAGCTAAGCGCAGCGCGTCAGGAGTGGCGGTCCTCTCGCTGGACCCCGAACTGCGACATGTAGGAGTCGAGGGCCCGGTGACGCTCGGCGCGGTCGATGCCGAACTCCTCGGGCCGGTACAGGATCGTGCCGTGGCGACCACGGGGGTGCGCGGCCATGAAGGACTGCATCGCCGCGCGCGAGTCGTCGGTGAAGGGATGGTCGGCCACGGCGTAGATCTTCTCGACCGTCCCGATGTCGTCCGCCATGAACTGATGGAACAGCACGTCGACGGATCGATCGGCGGGGAGCATGGCGCGGTCCTCGGCACAGGAGCGAAACAGGTCCTCGCCGCGCGCCGACCAGTAGCTCCCGATCGCCATGGGGTCGATGTGGGCGACCGCCATACGCGAGATGTAGGTGATCATCGTGGTCATCGACACCGTCACCGACGCCGGGTCGCGGTGGGTGACGACGAAGGTGGCGTCGGGGAACGTGGACACGAGAGGTCCGAACTGCTCGAGGTGCTGGGGTGACTTGAGGACCCATCGCCTGCCCCCGCGCAGCCATTGCAGGACCTGCAGCACGGTGCGCAGGTACTCGTAGGAAGGGGTCTGGTCCTCGGCCTTGAAGTGGTCGCGCCACGACGGCATGAGGGCCTGGGTCTCGAACAGCATGGTGGAGAAGTCCATGGCGAGGAGCTGGATCTCCTCGTGGACGTGGTCGACGGTCATCTCGTGCATGCGCTTGAAGTACGGCGCAGCCTGGTTGAGCACGTCGAGGGAGAACTCGGTGCGGGCCAAGCGCGGGTCGGCCTCGCCCGGGGCGGGCATCTCGGAGTCGGACAGGACGGGCTCGAGGCTCTCCCAGTACGGCAGCGACCGCAGGGTCGGATCCGCGCTGATGAGGTTGTGCAGGTGTGTCGTGCCCGTGCGGGGCAGGCCGCAGATGATGATGGGGCGCTCGATCTGCACGTCGAGGATCTCGGGATGGCGCGTCACCAGGTCCTGGACGAGGAGGCGGTTCTTCAGGAGCTGGAGCAGCTGGCTGTAGAAGCTCACGATGCCCGGCGCGCTCAGGTCGGCCTCGGAGCGCATGGCGGCGCACAGGATGTCGAGACGGGGACGAAAGGCCTCGTCGCCGAAGTCGTCGAGCCCCGTCTGCTCCGCCGCTGCCGCGCACAGCGCTTCGGGGTCGAGCGGGCAGGCGGGCGCCACGTCGTCCAGGCTGGCGAGCAGCGCCTCGATCTCGGGCGTGAAGCGCGGATGGGCGAGGTCGTCGAGGACGACCGCCGCGGGGCGCGCCCTCACGGGCCGCTGTGCGTCGAAGGAGGCAAGCCGGCCACCGAGGCCACCGGGACGACGCGCGTCGCCGGTTGCGACGGGGTGACCTCGGGGAGGAACCACCGGAACCAGATCCGTCCCCGGGAGTGCCCGGCCGTCGAGATCCAGTTGGGGTGGCCCGGGTCCCGGGGCGACACCACCAGGCGCCACGAGCCGTCGGGCTCGTACGCGGCCTGGTCGCCGTTGAGCGTGACACGCTCGTAGGCGTAGTCGTAGGTGTGCAGGAACTGGTTCCACAAGCAGACGTTCCAGAAGGCACACGCCGGGGAGCGGCCCTCGATGACGAGCGCCTCGTCCTCGCCGAGCTCGTAGGAGCCCATGGCGTAGGCCGCGTCGCCCGCCGCCCACCCGAAGGTCTGGCTGGGCACGCCGTAGGGCTCGTCGACGGTGTTGGGCGTCCCGAGCGGGATCGGCACGATGCTCGCCTGGTCGCGGACCCACGTGAGCGCGGCGCGGAACCGGCGGGCGAGGTCGCCGTCGTCCTCGCGCCGGCTCGCCGGGGGGTCGAGCGCTTCGATGTGCCACTGCGCCCGGCGACCCCCCACGGGGTCGGCGAGGTAGTCACGGGTGATGGCGCACACGGCGTCGGGCGCGAGCTCTATCCAGGCCCCGTCGTGAGGGCGGGTGCTCAGCACCACCGAGAAGGTGCCGTCGTCGGCGATCGCCAGCGCCCGGTCGTTGATCGTCCCGACGATGCGCTCGGAGTACCGCCCGTCCGACGGCCCGCCGTACACGGTGAGCGAGAGGTAGTCGGCGTCGCCCTTGCGCCCCGTGACCACGTAGGTCCGGTCCGGGTCGATGGGCGCGTACTGGTAGTACGCGTCGGCGTTGTCACCGCCCCATTTACGGTACGGACCGACGATGTCGACGAAGCGGGGGCGGGCCGCATCGGCCCACACGTGCGCGTCGAGGCCCACCGCGAGGATCGAGAAGATCCACTTGTAGCCCTCCAGGACACTCAGCTCGTCGAGGGGCACGTCCGGCAGGAACAGCCGGTCCTCGAGGGCGCGCAGCTCGTCGAGAAGCTCGTGGAACACCGCCGCGGTCTGAGGCGCCGGGACCGAGCCGTGATCGTCGGAACCACTCATGGGCGAGCCACCATGGACGAGCCACTCATGGGCTCAATCTACGGGCGTGGCGGTGGGCTCCGCAGGGGGCTCGTCTCCCACTCGCGCCGGTACAGCACCCACACCAACCGTGTCCCGACCTCGCCGGGCGCCTCGGGCTCGTGCTCGATGGTGCCGGTGAGCCGGTACCCGAGCTTGGGGGGGACCGCCGCACTGGCCAGATTGGCCTCGTCGCAGTGGATCTCCATGCGCTCGATGCCGCGCAACGAGAACCCGACCTGGGTCAGCGCCCCTGCCGCCGCGGTGGCGATGCCGCGGCGCGTGTAGCCGGCGTGCACCCAGTACCCGATCTCGAGCGCACTGGGCCCGATGCGGCGGTGCAGGCCGCATCCCCCGACCAGGGTGCCGTGGGGGAGGAAGATCCCGTACTCGTACCCGCTCCCCGAGGTCCACGACGAGGCGGGACCCTCCAGCCGCTCGCGCTGGGTCTCGAGCGAGGTTCCCTCCGGCGTCGCCCACGCCATCCACGGCCGCAGGTGCTCGAGACTCTCGGTGGCGGCCCTCGACACCGCGGCGGCGTCGTCCGCGGTGAGCCGGCGCAGCACGACCCCGTCGTTCTCGACCTCCTCGGGGGCGAGCACGCCGCGGCCGCCGCCACCTGATCGTCGAGTCCAGAGCCGCACCGCCACCCGCCTCTCAGGCGCCCGGGTCGGGCGCGGGGACGAGCCCCTCGAAGGTGAGCTCGGCGAACGGGGGGCACACGACCGCGCCGCCCGACACCCGGACCTCGACCCCGTCGGCCACGGCGCGCCGGGCGGCGAACCCGTGCAGGACCACCCGCACGACCTCGGGCACGGGAAAGTCACCGGAGCGCTCCCACGTCCATCTCGCCGTGGCGCCCGGGAGCACGCCCTCCACGCGCACGACGTCGTGCCGAAGGGGGCCCTCTCCGTCCCCGGCGTCGTCGACGCACGTGCCCGTGGCCGCGCCCTCGTCGTCGGGCCAGCAGTGGAAGGCGAGGAGGTGCGGGGCATGGTCGAGAGCGAGCGCGCGTGTCACCGGCGTGGTGGCCGCATCGTCGTCGCCGTCGACGCGGCACGGGCCGCCCCCGTCGGTCCAGCCGTCGTCGAGGGGGACGATCGACCCCGTCCGGGCCAGCACGGGGATCTGCTCGAGCGGGGCGTCGTACGCCTCCGCCTCGCCCGGTGCCCGGTGCGCGTCCGCCCACACGCTGCGCCACGTCCCCGGAGGGGTCCTCACCGTGCGCCGGCGCGCGCCCGCCTCGACGACCGGCGCCACGAGCAGCGCGTCACCGAGGAGGAAGGCGTCGTCGGCGTCGAGCCCCGCCGCCACGCCCGGGGTGGCGTCGGTGCCCGACCACCACAGCGGCCGGATGAACGGGGCCCCGGACGCCGCCGCCTCGTGCGCCAGGGTGTAGAGATACGGCAGGAGCCGGTACCGGAACCGGATCCACCCGGCCACGATGCGACGGGACTCGTCGCCGAAGCACCACGGCTCGCGCGGCGGCACGCCGCGCACCGAGTGGGTGCGGCAGTACGGCATGAACACACTCATCTGCATCCACCGGATGTAGAGCTCGTCGTCGGGGACGCCGCTGAAGCCGCCGATGTCAGACCCCGAGTAGGGCACGCCGGACAGCCCGAGCCCGACCACGGTGGCGACCTGCTGGCGCATGGACTCCCATGTCGACGCCACGTCGCCGGTCCAGTTCCACGCGTAGCGCTGCATCCCCGCCCACCCCGAGCGCGACACGATGAAGGGTCGTGCCCCGTCCCGGGCCCGGCGCAGGCCGTCGTGCCCGGCACGGTTCATGAGCAACCCGTAGAGGTTGTGGCCCTCGGCGTGGTCCCCGCCGCGGCCGTCGAAGTGATGGCGGGTGGAGAGCGGGAGCGTCGGGTCGCCCCGCAGCGCGATCGACGTGGGCTCGTTCATGTCGTGCCAGATGCCGGCCACGCCCGCGTCGGTCAGGGTGCGGTACTTGCCCGCCCACCACGAGCGGGTGCCGGGATCGGTGAAGTCGGGGAAGACGCTGCGCCCGGGCCACACCACGCCCTCGACCACATGCCCGCTCGGGTCGGTGCAAAAGCGGTGCTCGTCGCGGCCTTCGCGGAACACCTCGTAGTCGGGGTCGATCTTCACGCCGGCGTCGACGATCGTCACCACCCGCGCCCCGGTGGCCGCCGCGTCCGTCGTCAGGCGACCGAGATCGGGGAAGCGCTGCGGGTCGACCGTGAACACCCGGAAGCCGCGCATGTAGTCGATGTCGAGGTGCACCGCACTCAGGGGGATGCCGAGCTTCGCGAACCCGTCGGTGATGGCACGCACGTCGGCGTCGCACTTGTATCCCCACCGGCTCTGGTGGTACCCGAGCGCCCAGCGAGGGGGCAGGGCCGGACGCCCGGTCAGCTCGGTGTAGCGGTCGAGGAGGTGCGACGGGCCGCCGACCACGAGGTAGCGGCGCAGGACGCCGCCCGCGAAGCGCACCGTGCCTGTCTCTTGGGTGGCGGTCCCTCCTGGGGCTGTCTCCTCCGGGCCCCCGAACTCGAAGGTGGCGTGGGTCGAGTTCTCGTAGAACGCGAGCACGCCGCCGTCGTCGTGCGTCGAGAGCACGACCGGGATGCCGAGGTAGAGAGGGCTGCGGCCCGGGCCCCACGATCCCCCCGGGTCCGTGTTCCACAAGGTGACGGTGTCCCCCCGCAGGTCGATGCCCGACGCCTGCTCGCCGAGGCCGCACAGGCGCTCACCGGCGCGCATCGAGAACGACTGCTCCCATGCCGAGCCGCGTCGGGCCGGGGCCGACTCGCTGCGCAACAACGCGCCCCCGGGTCGGGCGTTGCGCAGCGACCCGTCGGGCAACACGGTGACCTCGAGCAGCTCGCCGCGCAGCACCCACGCGCCGTCGGGCCGCAACACGTCGAGGGGGTGGGCGTGGACCTCGGGAGCCGGCCCGGCCAGGTCCCCGGCGATGGCGTAGGGCACGGGCTCGACGCCCGGGCCCCACGACACACGCACCACGTCGGCCGTCAGAAAGGCCACTTCGAGCCGGGCTCGTTCGAAGTGAAACGTCACCGTGCCCGGGCGGGGGTTCCACACCTCGACCTTCACCAACCGCCCCGGCGTGACCGCAACGGCGTCCGAGCGCGAGGCGGAGTCGGGGCCCGCCTGCCGGGGCCGGCGCGCCGAGTTGGCGATGATGAGCCCCACGGTGCGCAGGCCGAGATGGTGGACGGCGTGGGCTGTGACCCGGGACTGCGCCACGGCGCGTCGTAGGGTCGTGCGAGGCTCGGCCACGAAGGGTGAGGCTACGCGGCGCGTCGGACCCCTGGCAGACGGCTATGACGGTGCGTGCCAGGCCCACCACGTACCGCGGGTAGCAAGGCTGCCTGGGGTAAGGTCGTTGTAGTCACATGCAAGCTCCTGCTCTTCCCGCCCGTCGTCACACCGATCGTGATCCGAGCGCGCCGGCTCCCGTGCCGGGGCCGGCGCCCGGTTCCCGCCGTCCCGTGCGCATGATCCCCGACAAGCTCGTGGTCGACGGCCGGCGGGTGCGCTACGCCGTGTCGGACAACGAGAGCGCGCACGGTCCCGAGGGCCCGGGGAGCGAGCCGGTGTGGGCGGTCAATCTCCACGGGTACTTCGCCGGCGGGGGGATGTACTGGAGAGAGAGCAGCAACATGGCCGAGGCGCTCGGTTGGCGTGTGCTCAACCCCAGCCTGCCCGGGTTCGCCGGCAGCGACCCGCTGCCGTGGGAACGCGTCACCATCGCCGAGATCGCCCACGTCGTCGGCCATCTCCTCGACCACGTCGGCGCGCGGCGCGCCGTGCTCGTGGGTCACTCCATGGGTGGTGCGGTCGCCGTGCAGTACGCCGACACCCATCCCGAGCGGGTGCTGGGCATCGTCTATCGCGACGGCGCGGCGACACCGGGATGGAAGCAACGGCGTGGTGTCATCGTGTCGCTCCTCGCGCCGGTGCTGCCCGACATGGCGGGCGTGGCCGACCTTCTCGTCGCCGCCGTGTTGGACGCACCCGACCTCTTCATCGGCCGGCGCCTCGCCTCGACGCTGCGGGGGCTGTGGCCCGACGCCAGGCGGAACCTCCGCTCCATGGGACGGACGCTCCCCGTGGGCTCGATGCTCATGGCCATGGACCTCCGCCCCGAGGTCGAGCGCATCGTCGCCGCGGGGATACCGATCCTCCCCGTGTGGGGCTGCTTCGACCGGATCGTGAGCGCGGACACGGCCCGGGAATTCGCCGAGCTGACCGGGATCGACATCCTCTGGGTCCCGGGCGGCCATTCATGGATGCTGCCGCGCCCCCAGGCGCAGGCCGACATCCTGCGTCATCTCCGGCGGGGACGTGAGTTCGTGGCCGAGATGGCCGATCGACGAACGGAACTGCTCCGGGCCGAGATCGCCGCCGCCGCCGCCCGAACCGAGCTGACCGGCGTCCCCCCCGTCCCCCCCGTCCACCTGGTTCGCTGAACGACCGTTCTCGCGCTCGGGGTGCGTGCCGGGCCGGGTCGACGGTGGTGGGGCGCGACCCGCCCCCCGTACACTGGACCGGGCCCAGCGACCGACGGATCCGTTTTGGCGACGACCCGCGCCGGGCGAGCGAGGGAGGCACGGGCGATGCGCTGGACCACCGAGGACACGCCGCAGCAACAGGAATTCCGCGTGGAGTTCCGTTCCTGGCTGAAAGGCGTCCTCCCCGCGGGCTGGATGGAAGCAGCCGACAGCGGGGACGACGAGACGCTCGAGAAGCTCAAGGCGGGGGCGGGGTTCAACCCCTTCACGTGGCAGGGGATCATCGGCCGCAGCCCGTACGCGGCGCCGCTGTGGCCGGCGGAGTTCGGTGGGCTGTCGGGCGAGGTGTGGATGCAGACCGTCATCCGCTCGGAGCTGGTCGCCAACCGGCTCCCCACCGTGTCGATCAACCTCCTCGGCGTGGGCCTGGCCGGCCCCACCCTCATCGCCCACGGGACCCAGGAACAGAAGGAGCGGTACCTCAGGAAGATCCTCTCGGCCGAGGAGGTGTGGTGCCAGCTCTTCAGCGAGCCGGGGTCGGGGTCGGACCTGGCGTCACTGTCGACGCGCGCCGTGCGAGACGGCGACGAATGGGTCGTGAACGGCCAGAAGGTGTGGACCACCATCGCCCAGTTCGCCAAGTTCGGGATGCTCCTGGCGCGCTCGAACCCTGACGTCCCCAAGCACGAGGGCCTCAGCTACTTCATCTTGGACATGAAGTCGCCCGGCGTCGACATCCGCCCGCTCAAGCAGATGACGGGGTCCTCGGAGTTCAACGAGGTGTTCCTCACCGACGTCCGGATCCCCGACGCCAACCGCGTGGGGGATGTGGGCGACGGATGGCGCTGCGCCCGCACGACGCTCATGAACGAGCGTGTGGCGTTGGCGGGCATCTCCCTCGACCCCGTGTCGTTCACGGGGGGCGTGCGCCGCGACCCGTGGCAGTCCTATCTCGACGGGGTCCCCGATCGCACCGACCCGCGCGTGCGCCAGCGCCTGGCCCAGTTCTACATCGAGTCCGAGGTGAAGGAGATCACCGCCTTCCGCGCCAACTCGGCGCGCCTGCGCGGGCAGCAGCCGGGCCCGGAGGGATCGGTGAACAAGGTCTTCAACGCCGAGTACAACCAGCGCCGCTCGAGCTTCGCCGTCGACACCAACGGCATCGCGTCGACGGCGTGGATCCCGGGCGACACCCGGGCCGAGGCCCGGGCCACGACGTTCCTGCGGGCGCGGGCCAATACCATCGAGGGCGGGACCTCGGAGATCCTCCGCAACCAGATGGCGGAACGGATCCTGGGGCTCCCTCGTGACGTCGAGGTCGACCGGGACGTGGCCTGGGCGGACGTGAAACACAGTTGACCGCCGTTGGCGACGGGCCCCCGTCG
The DNA here is from genome assembly GCA_963811775.1 of uncultured Acidimicrobiales bacterium. Lineage (GTDB taxonomy): Bacteria > Actinomycetota > Acidimicrobiia > Acidimicrobiales > UBA8190 > Chersky-840. The sequence goes on from CAWESO010000009.1 coordinate 202,393, forward strand.
GCTGCGCTCCTCGAGACCGCGGCGGTGATGCGGCGCCTGGGCCACGCCATCGTGGCCCACGAGACCGGTGACGCGCTCCTCGATCGCATCGCCGCCGACGCAGGCCGCCTCTTGGCCGAGGTCGAGGGCACGCCCGACCGTGTACGCACACCGCTCGACATGGTGCGCGCCGTGTTCGTCGCCCCACCGCCCGAGGGGCGTGGTCGCACGAACTTCCCGTACGACATCGTCACCGGAAAGGCCAACCCCATGGGCTTGGCCGCCGACATCGCCCGCGAGGGAGAGGTCGCCGTCCTGCGCATCACGCTCGGCCCCGCCTTCGAGGGTGCGCCCGGGCGCGCCCATGGCGGGGCCGTGGCCGCCCTGATGGACGAGGTCATGGGATTCGTGCCTTCGATCCACTCCACCCCCGCGTACACCGGGCGCCTCACCGTCACCTACCGCGCCCCGACGCCGCTCGGGGTGGAGATCGAGATGCGGGCCCAGCTCCACTCGCGCACCGGGCGCAAGCTCCACATCGAAGCCGAGGCCCGCCACGGCACCACGCTCCTCGCGCAGGGAGAAGGCCTGTTCATCACCGTCGACCCCGAGCACTTCGCGGCCGGGGGGACGTCGCCGACAGGCACGTGACCGGCCGGCACGCCACTGTTGACTGACGAATCAGTTTGCTAACGTGCGCACATGGCGGGCGCTCCCCCGGTACCCACCAAGACGACCGATCCCGCCTCTGATTCGCGCCCGGCCCGTGCCGTGCGGCGCGCCGTCAGCGACAAGGAGAAGGAGGGTCGCCGGGCCGAGATTCTCGCCGCGGCCAAGCGGGTGTTCGCGCGCAAGGGCTACCACGCCACGACGATCGCGGACATCGCCAAGGCGGCGAAGCTCTCGTACGGGTCCATCTACTGGTACTTCGACTCCAAGGACGCGCTCTTCCACGCGCTGATGGAGGCCGAGGGCCAGGCGCTACGGGACCACGTCACCGACGCCTTGCTCTCGACGCCGACGCGCGGCGCGCCCGACGCCCCGTTCCGGGCCGCGGTCCGCACCACCTTCGAGTTCTTCGAAGCCGACCGGGCGCTCGTGAAGCTGCTGTTCCGGGACTCCTACGCGCTCGGGGACCGGTTCGAGAAGCACCTCTTCGGGATCTTCGAGGCGTTCATCACTGATATCCAAGGGATCGTCGAGGACGCGCAGCGCCGAGGCCTGATCGTCGAGGCGCCGCCGCGCATGGTGGCCTGCTCGGTGGCCGCGCTCGTGGGGCAGATCGCCCACCGCCGCCTCGTCACCGACGACGGCCTGTCAGCCGAGGTGACCGCCGACTTCGTGGTGTCGCTACTGCTCAACGGCCTCCTGCCGCGCTGACCCCGGCGGTGGTGCTCGACCAGTCCAGGACGCCGGTGGTGGTCGCCACCGCGCAAGCGGTCGAGCGCGACGGCGCCGTGTCGGCGCTCGACCTGGCGACGCGGGCCGCCGACGAGTGCCTCGCCTCGGTGCCGGGACTGCGACCGGGCGTGCAGCTCGTGTCGGTGGTCAACATCCTCTCCCCGACCTCCGCCGCGCCCGCCGGGGTCGTCGCCCGGCGTCTCGGGCTCGCCCCGGGGCGCACCGAGGTCACAACCATCGGCGGGAACTCGCCGCAGTGGCTCATCAGTCGCGCCGCCGATGCCATCGCCGCCGGCGATCTCGACAGCACCCTCATCGTCGGTGCCGAGGCCCAGCACTCCGCCCGGGTCCAGGGCTCGGGGGCCGGGTTCCGCCGGGCGCACGCCGAGGGCGCGGCCGCCGAACGCGCCGGCTCCGACCCGGCTTCGGCCGCTTCCGATGACGGGGATCGTGACCTCCCCCCCGACACGGTGGTCGGCGACGTGCGCCCCGGGATCGGCGGGGCCGAGGCCGCCATCGGGCTCATGGCCCCGGTCCACGTCTACGCGCTGTTCGAGAGTGCCATCGCGGCGCGTGCCGGTCGGAGCGCGGCGGAGCAGCGCCGCGCGCTGGGCGAGCTCATGGCGCCCTTCACGTCGGTGGCCGCCGCGCACCCGTGTGCGTGGTTCGGTGACGTCCGCACCCCGGCGGAGCTCGCCACCGTGACGCCCGACAACCGCCTCGTGGCCGAGCCGTACCCCAAGCGCATGTGCGCGTTCTTGCACGTGAACCAGGCCGCGGCCGTGCTCGTGACGTCGCTCGCCGCCGCGCGCGCTGCCGGGGTCGCCGACCGGGCCGTGTTCTGCTGGTCCGGCGCCGACGCCGCCGATGTCTGGTTCCCGTCGGCGCGCCCCGACCTGGGGTCGTCGCCCGGCCTGCGCGCCGCCGGGGACGCGGCCATGCACGGCACCGGCATCGGCGTGGACGACATCGAGCGCTTCGACCTGTATTCGTGCTTCCCCTGTGCCGTGGAGATGGCGGCGGCCGCGCTCTCCGTCGCACCTGACGACGCCCGGGGGCTCACCGTCACCGGCGGCCTCCCGTACTTCGGGGGCCCCGGCAACGACTACGCCCTGCACGGGGTGGCCACCATGGTCGACCACCTGCGCGCGCACGGCGGCACCGGGCTCGTGAGCGCCATGGGCTGGTACGCCACCAAGCACGCCGTGGGGATCTACGGCGCGACCCCCCCGACACGGGGTTGGTGCCGGGGCGAGACCGCCGATGCGCAACGGCGCATCGACGACAGCGCCGTCCCGGTGGCCGACGAGGCGCACGGCCCCGCCGTCGTCGTGGCCGCGACCGCGGTGGCGGGCCCCGACGGCGAGGTGTCGTCGGCCCCGGTGATCGCCCGCCTCGCCGACGGGCGCCAGATCGCCGCGGCCGCGGCGCCGGGTGAGCTCGGGGGGGTGGCCGGGCGCGACCTGGTGGGCGAGCGCATCGAGGTGTCGGGCTCGCCGCCGCAGTACCGATTGGCCGACTGAGGGCGATCGGCGCACTGAGGGCGATCGGCCGACCGGGCCGTTGCCACCGGGTGGCGGGGCCGGGCCGGGCCGGGACAGACTCCACGGACCGAGGACAAGGAGCACAGATGGCCGCCGTCGAACGCGAACGCCGAGGAAACGTCGAGATCCTCACGATCAACCGGCCCGAGGCGCGCAACGCCGTCAACGGCGACGTGAGCTCGGGCATCGCCAACGCGCTCGACGAGCTCGCCACCGACGACGGGTGCGCGGTCGTCGTCCTGACCGGAGCGGGCGACAAGGCCTTCTCGGCCGGGATGGACCTCAAGGCCTTCGCCACCGGTGAGGGGGCGGGGATCATGGGTGCGCCCGGAGGCTTCGCCGGCATCGTGCGACGGGACTTCCCCAAGCCGATCATCGCCGCGGTGAACGGCGCCGCGCTCGCCGGCGGCTGCGAGATCATGCTGTCGTGCGACCTCGTGGTCGCCGCCGACCACGCCACCTTCGGCATCCCCGAGGCCAAGCGGGGGCTGGTGGCCGGGGCCGGTGGGCTCATCCGCCTCCCCAAGCGGCTGCCCATCGCCATCGCCCTGGAGCTCGCGCTCACGGGGGAGTCGATCGACGCCGCCCGGGCGTTGCAGCTGGGGCTCGTGAACCGCGTCGTGCCCGCGGCGCGGCTCATGGAGGAGTCACTGGCGCTGGCACAGACGATCGCCGACAACGCACCCCTGGCGGTGCGGTGGTCCAAGTACGTCATGGTGCACGCCGCCGGCGTGTCCGAGGAGGAGGGCTGGGCGTTCAACGACGAGGCCGTCGGAGCCGTGTTCACCTCCGCCGACGCCATGGAGGGCCCGGTGGCCTTCGCCGAGAAGCGCAAGCCGAATTGGCAGGGGAAGTAGCGGGCCCCGCACCGGCCGACAGGGCGATCTGAGGATTCGTGGGCGGCGGGCTGTCCTCCGCGCTGGACGGGATCCGGCTGTCGATCCACGTCCTGGCGGCCACGGTGTGGGTCGGAGGCCAATTCACCCTGGCGGGTCTCGTGCCCACCGCCCGCCGACTGGGTGACGGGGCGCCCAAAGCCCTGGCCCGGGCCTTCGGCCGCATGCAGTGGCCGGCCTACGCCGTCCTCGTCATCACCGGGCTGTGGAACGTCTCCGCCGTCCACGCCGGCCAACCCCGCTCCTGGGTGGTCGTGCTCGTGGTCAAGATCGGCGTGGTGGCGCTGGCCGGGCTGTCGGCCTTCCTCCACACGAGATCGACCACCCCGCGCGGTCTGGCCGTGTGGGGTGCACTGACCTCGCTGTCGTCGGTGGCGGCCCTGGTCATGGGGGTTTTCCTGGCCGGGTGAGCCCGGCCCGGCCCGCGCCGGCGCCGGGCGGCGCTGTCCTCGCCCACGGCCGGGGGTCTAATCTTGTGGTGACGACTCCGCTCGGTGAGTGGCGGTCAAGGAAACGAGATGCCCATGGTCGGAGTACTCGAAAGCGAGTGGGGGATCATCATCATCCTGGTGGTGGTGGTGCTCGTCTTCGGCAGCAGCCAGCTCCCGAAGCTGGCCAAGTCATTGGGATCCGCCCAGTCGGAGTTCAAGAAGGGCCTCGCCGAAGGCAAGAAGAGCGACGACACCGCGACCGGGACAGACGCTCCGGCCTCGGGCGACACCAACGCCGCCAAGGACAGCGACAAGCCGTCCGCCGCCTCGGGGTAGCGCTCCATCACCGCCGGCCTGCCCGGCCCTGACCCCGGTCGACGGCGCGCGCCCCACCTGCGGCCGATTCCCTTCCTCGCGCACCAGCTGCTCGAGTATCTCGTCGCTGCCGCGCTGGCCGGGCTGTCCATCCACGTCCGCCACAGCGCCCTCCTCCTCGTCGCTGCCGGTGCCTTCGCCCTCCTGGCCGTCACGTCGCGCGGGCCGCTCGGCCTGGCCCGGATCTCCGGGCCGAGACTGCACGCCACGCTCGACGTGGTGGTGGCCCTCGCCGTCGCCGCGGCTCCCCTCGTCCCGGCGCTGCGGCCCGACATCACCGGCATCGCGGTGGTGGAGGTGACCGCGGCGGCGTGGCTGCGCCTGGCGACGCTCACCCGATACCAGCGCCCCGTCGCCGGCGCCGGCGCCGGCAACGGCGCCTTGTCGCCGGCGCCCGTCACATCGGCGCCGGCAACGGCCGTGCCCGTTCCTCCCCGTGGCGCGGTGGTCGTCCGAGGTCTGGGCCTGCTGGCCGGCCGCTCGGCGCGCCGCATCCCCGAGGCCGAGGCGAAGCTGCACAGCGGAGCCCGCCAGGCGGGTCGCCACGCGGCGCGCGTGCAGCGCGCCTGGAGCTCCCCGGCCGACGCGCCCGTCGCGCCGAGCGGGCCGCAGGGTGGAGCGCCGGGCCCCGACGGAGAGGCATCGGCAACCTAGGCTCTCGCCGGCGGCGGACACTGAGACGGGGGTGCACCGGTGGCAGACGACGTTCTCGAGCTGGCCGACAAGCTCTGGCGCGGCGACATCGACATCGCCGAGATCCACCCCGTGGGCGGGTACATGGGTGGGGTGGCCGAGGTCGCCACGGGCGTCGCCTTCGTGCCCAGCTTCGCCAACGTCTCCGCCTTCTCCACCGGCGACGGGCTCGTCCTGGTCGACACGGGCTCGACCTTCGTTGCCGGTGCCGTGCACGAGGCCTTGCGGGGCTGGTCGGACCGACGCCTCAACACCGCCGTCTACTCCCACGGGCACATCGACCACGTCTTCGGCGTGGGCGTGTGGGAGGAGGAGTCGGCCGCCGAGGGCTGGCCCGCCCCCGTCGTGGTGGCCCATGACGCCGTGCCGGCGCGCTTCGACCGTTACATCGTCACCGCTGGGTACAACGAGGTCATCAACCAGCGGCAGTTCCAGGTCCCGGGGTTCCGATGGCCCACCGAGTACCGCTACCCCGACCGTACCTACGCCCAGCGCCTCGAGCTCGAGGTGGGTGGCGTCGGCCTGGATCTCCACCATGCCCGGGGCGAGACCGACGACCACACCTGGACGTGGGTGGCCGGGCCCCGGGTGCTGTGCTGCGGCGACCTCTTCATCTGGGCGTCGCCGAACGCCGGCAACCCCCAGAAGGTGCAGCGCTACCCCCGGGAGTGGTCCGTGGCGCTGCGCGAGATGGTCTCGCTCGAGCCCGAGGTCCTGCTGCCGGGCCACGGCTTCCCCGTCGTGGGGGCCGACCGCGTCCGCCAGGCCCTGACCGACACCGCGGACCTTCTCGACTCCCTGGTCGACCAGACCATCGACCTGATGAACGCCGGGGCCCGCCTCGACGAGGTCCTGCACACCGTGGCCGCCCCCGCCCACCTCCTCGACCGCCCCTATCTGCGTCCTGTCTACGACGAGCCCGAGTTCGTGGTGCGCAACGTGTGGCGCCTGTACGGCGGGTGGTGGGACGGGAACCCGTCGTCGTTGAAGCCGGCCCCCGAAGCCGTCCTGGCCGGCGAGTTGGCGGCGCTGGCCGGCGGGGCCGGGGTGCTGGCCGAGCGGGCCCTGGCGCTGATCGGGTCACCGCCCGAGGGCTCGGACCCGGCGGTCTCGGGGAGGCTGGCGGGCCACCTGGCCGAGCTGGCGGCGCTGGCCGCGCCGACGGACCCCGCCATCCACCGGGCGCGCGCTCAGGTGTTCGCCCGGCTGTCGGAGACGGCCACCTCGACCATGGCCAAAGGGGTGTTCAGCTGGACCGCCCGGGACTCCGAAGGACGGTCCGGAACCCCCCGCTGAGGCACCGCGCTCCAACTACTACTCGCGGATCACGGTTCGCTAGTGTCGTCGCCGTGAGCCCCCGCGCCGCCGAATCGAGCAGCACGGACGCGTCCCGGTGGCGTCGCCGGGCCCTCGGGGCGGTCGCCGCGACGGCGCTGCCCGTGGTCCTCGGAGGGTGCCAGCTCCCTGCATTCGGCGCGTATCGAGGGTCGACCAAACAGGGCCACGACGAGTTCCTCCTCTGGGTGGGGACCACCATCGCGGCGATCGTGGTGGGCGTCATCGTGGCCACGCTGATCGTCTGGTCGGTGGTGCGCTACCGCAAACGCTCCGACGAGATGCCCCGCCAGTTCCAGTACCACGTGCCGCTCGAGATCACCTACATCGTGATCCCCCTCATCATGGTCCTCATCCTGTTCGGGTTCACCGTCTTCGCCGAGAACAACGTCGACGCCGTGACCCCCTCGCCCGCGGTGAAGATCCACGTCACCGCCTTCCAGTGGGGGTGGCGCTACCAGTACCCCGGCCAGGTGGAGATCACCGGGGTGACCACCGAGGACCCCGACCCCGTCGGCCTCGACGGTGGGCAGTGCGCCCCGGCCGTGGACTGCCTGGGCCCGGGCCTGGTCGTGCCCGCCGGCCAGACGACCCGCATCACGCTCAACTCCCAGGACGTCATCCACGGCTTCTACGTGCCCCAGTTCAACTTCAGCCGGTACGCCCAGCCCGGGGTGACCAATGTCTTCGACCTCACCCCTGAGCACGAGGGCATCTACCGGGCCCAGTGCACCCAGCTGTGCGGCCTGTACCACTCGCTCATGTTCTTCCACGTCGTGGCGCTGCCGCCCAGTCAATTCCGGGCATGGCTGAACTCGCAGCAGAGCCTGGCCCGCGCCGCGGCGGCGTCGTCGTCCAACTCGACCACGAAGGCGGCAGCATGACCGTTCTCGCCGAGCGCCCGGTCGCCCACGAGCACGAGCACGAGCACCACGAAGGGCCCACCGGCCTGCTCAAGTGGCTCACCAGCACCGACCACAAGCTGATCGGCATGAACTACATGGTGACGTCGCTCATCATGTTCTTCCTGGCCGGGATCATGGCCCTCTTGCTGCGCACCCAGCTGGCCAGCCCCGACAGCTCCTTCCTCAGCTTCCAGCAGTACAACGCGCTCTTCACCATGCACGGCAGCCTGATGCTGTACCTGTTCGCCGGCCCCTTCGCCTTCGGCGGCCTGGCCAACTTCATCCTCCCCCTGCAGGTGGGGGCGCCGGACATGGCGTTCCCGCGGCTCAACGCCCTCTCGTACTGGCTGTACCTGGGCGGCTCGATCACGATGATGCTCGGGTTCCTGGTGGCCGGGGGGGCCGCCGCCTACGGGTGGGTGGCCTACGCACCCCTGTCGACGGTGCAGTTCTCCCCGGGCTCGGCACCCGACCTATGGATCCTCGGGGTCGCCCTCACCGGTTTCTCGGCCATCTTCACGGCCGTGAACCTCGTGACGACCACGTTCTACCTGCGGGCGCCGGGCATGACGATGTTCCGGCTCCCCATCTTCACGTGGAACATGCTCGTCACCGCCATCCTGATCCTCATCGCCTTCCCCATCCTCACCGCGGCGATGGTGCTGCTGTTCGCCGACCGCCACTTCGGGACGCACATCTACTCGACCGCAGGGGGCGGTTCACCGATCCTCTACCAGAACCTCTTCTGGTTCTTCGGCCATCCCGAGGTCTACATCCTGGCCTTGCCCTACTTCGGCATCGTGAGCGACGTGATCCCCGTGTTCTCCAAGAAGCCGCTGTTCGGCTACAAGGGCATGGTCTTCGCCACCATGGCCATCGCCGCGCTGTCCACCGGGGTGTGGGCGCACCACATGTTCACGACTGGCGTCGTGCTCCTCCCCTTCTTCTCGCTCCTGTCGCTGCTCATCGCCGTGCCGACGGGGATCAAGTTCTTCAACTGGATCGGCACCATGTGGCGCGGGCAGCTGCACTTCACCACGCCCATGCTGTTCTGCATCGGGTTCCTGTTCGCCTTCCTGATGGGCGGGCTGACCGGCGTCATGCTGGCGTCGCCTCCCATCGACTTCGCCACCCACGACACCTACTTCGTGGTGGCGCATTTCCACCAGGTGCTCTTCGGGACCGCCGTCTACGCCGGCTTCGCCGGTCTCTACTACTGGTATCCCAAGTTCTTCGGCCGGATGTACCGCGAGGACTTGGGCAAGTGGCACTTCTGGCTGCTCACGATCGGCTTCTGGGTGACCTTCATCCCCCAGTACGTCCTGGGCCTGTGGGGCATGCCTCGTCGGGTGGCGTCGTACCCGGCCAATCTCGGATGGCAGGCGCTCAACGTGGTGTCGACCATCGGCGCCTACGTCATCGGCATCTCCTTCGTCTTCCTTCTCGTCAACCTGTGGGTGTCATGGCGCAAGCCCGTCCCGGCCGGGGACAATCCGTGGGACGCCCACACGCTCGAGTGGTTCGCCACCTCCCCGCCGGTCCACCACAACTTCGAGAAGCTGCCCCCGATCCGGTCCGAACGACCGGTGTGGGATTATCACCACCCCGACGCGCTGACCATCACCCATGGCGGCAACGGCACCAGCAACGGCCACGGGCACCTCGACGGGGCCGGGGCCGGCGTGGGCGCCGACAGCGCCAAGAAGAAGACGTAGGGAGCCCGCGTGCGCATCGAAGCCCTGTTCCTGCTCGGCGTGGCCGCCTTCTTCGGCGTCGTCGGCCTCTTCTACTGGTTCACGGCCTACGAGCAGGGCGGCTTCATGATGCTCGTGGGCACCACCATCCTCGGGTTCCTGCCCGGGAGCTACTACCTGTGGTGGTCGCTGCGCATGAAGCCGCGTCCCGAGGACCGCACCGATGCCGAGATGGCCGAGGGCGCCGGCGTGATCGGCTCGTTCCCCGCCTCGAGCATCTGGCCGTTCGTGCTCGGCATGGGCCTGTTCCTCATGGTGCTGTCGATGGTGTTCGGGCTGTGGCTCATCGCCCCCGGCGCCTCGCTGGTCCTATCGGCCGCCATCGGCGTGACCGTCGAGAGCCGGCGCGGCGGCACCATCTGAGCGTCGCGCCCCGGGGCGACAACCCCGGAACCCGAACCAGCCCAGAACCCGGGCAGGCTCGGCACCGGGCCGCAATACCCGGTGCCGAGCCTGGGCCCGCGGATCTCGGGTGCGTCGCCCGGATCCTGCCCCCTCGGGCAACCCGTCCACTCTCCTGCCCGGGGATCAACCGGCCACCACCCCCGACCCAAATCCAGGTCAACTCGGTGCCCCGTCCTCACCCCCCGGCCCACCGCCGTCGTCGTCGCCGGCGGTGACCCACACCGGTTCCGCCGGCCCCCGGGCGGCCAGCGCAGCCTGCGTGGCACGTACCTCGCGCAGCGCCGAGCCCACGCCCCCCGCCACCACGGCCAGCCCGAGGACAGCCCCGACGATGTCGGTGGTCGAGGCCGTGACGTGCGCGGGGACGGTGGCGAAGCACGCCACGGTCGAGAGGACCAGGACGACCCGGCGTGACCACGCGTCGGCGGCGAGGGCCAGGAACACGATGCCCCACGTCTCGTACCACGGCCACACGATGGGCCCGAGGAAGACGATCGCGAGCAGGCTCCAGCCGAGGGCCCTCGGCATGCCATAGGCGTGGGTCCGGCTGATCAGGAAGCACACGATCAGCGCCGCGAACGAGCAGCGCCAGGCCCCGCGCCTCGTTGACGAGCACATGGGTGTGCGATCCGGCGCCGACGAAGTGCAACAGATGCGAGATCGCCAGGCCGAGCCCGGTGGCGGGATCCAGCCACGAGGTCACCGTCCCGGGATCGGAGAGGTTCCACAGCCAGCCCCAGCCGAAGCCCGAGGACTCCGAGACGAGCGCCATTACCGCCAGGGCGACGACCACCGACCCGACGAGGTACCGGACGCGCCGGAAGGCCGACGCCGACGCGCCGGCCCAGTCCCAGCCGATGAACAGGACACCGAGCAAGCACGGGACCTTGACCCCGGCGCCGAGGGCGCACACCACCAGTCCGAGGACGGGATGTCCACGGCGGGCCAGCGCCACCGCGGCGACGAGGAGCCCCAGCATGATGGCGTCGTTGTGCATCCCCCCCACGAGGTACAGCAGGACCAGGGGGTTGAGCACGGCCAGCGCGAAGGCCGTGGACGGGTCGCGACCGAACGACCGGGCCAGACCGGGGACCGATACGGCAATGAGCACGACGCCCGCCAGCGCCACGAGTCGGAAACCCTCGGCCGTGGTGAAGACGCTGTGGGTCAGATGGGCGTTCACCCACGCGATGTCGAAGAAGACGGGGCCGTACGGTGCATGGGCGTGCTGCCACAGGGGATCGACCAGGTCGAAGAACGCCGAGCCGCGCACCGGGCCCAGCCCGTGGGTGTAGGGATCGACGCCGCGTGAGACGAGCGCTCCCTCGGCACCGTAGGCGTAGACGTCGCGGCTGAACAGCGGTGGGGCCACGACGAGCGGCGCCACCCACAGGGCGAAGACGCCGTACAGGCGGTGCCGTGCCGGCGCGCGGTGCGGTTCGGGGAAGGCCACGATGCAGAACCACGCACCGAGGACGACCATCATCCCGCCGTAGACGAGAGCCATGCCGAACAGCTCGTGCGGTGCGGGCGCCGAGCCGGCGGCGGGGATCCCGAAGAGCCACGATCCGGGGAGCTTCGAGGTGAACGGCGAGCTCGGCTGGGCCGCGCCGAGCACCACCATGCCCATGCCCAGGAAACCGGCCGCACCCGCCCCGAGGACTCGGCGGGACCCGAGCCGACGGCTCTGGGCCTCGAGGGTCAGCGGCGTCCGCTGCCCGCTCGCCTTGGCGCGCACCGGCTTGCCGCGCCCGGCCTCGGACGGCGCTGTCTCGGACGGCGCTGTCTCGGACGGCGCTGTCTCGGACGGCGCGATCTCGGACGGCGCTGTATCAGACGACGGGGTCTCAGACGACGGGGTCTCAGACGACGGGGTCTCGGACGGCCCGGTCGCCGACGGCGACGGCTCCGAGGGCGTCGAACGCAGGGAGCGGGCCCGGGCCCGGACGCTCCATTTGTTGGTCCGTTTCTCGATGGCCGGCGTAGTGTCGGAGGGCGCCTCGTCGGCGACCACCGGTCCGTCGGGGGAGCCGGGCAACGGCGTCGCCGGTGCCGGCGTTAGCCGCGCACGGTGCTCGGGGGCTGCGACACGGTCGTCGCCGCCGTCTCGCGTACGTCCCGCAGGCGGCCCCGCGCCTCGGCTGCTGCGTCGGGGCGCACGGGCGGCAGGCGGAAGCCCGTGTACATCACCCGACGCTCTTTCTGCACCGGGGGCTGGGCCATGTGCAGCGTGCAGCTGAGGTGGACCGTCACGTCGCCGGTGCCGGTGGGCAGGTCGACGACGGGAAGAAGATTGTCGCGCCGGAGGAACGCCGGCCACACGAGGGCCCGGTGGCTGCCGGCCACCACGCGGAGCTGGCCCGAGCTCTCGTCGGCGCCGGTGACCGAGATCCCGACGGTCAGCGAGCAGCACTCGTAGCTGTGACGCCCGAGCGAGCAGTCCTTGTGCCAGGGCACGTCGGAGATCCCCTCGACGACCCCGATGGGCTTCACGAGGGCTTCCAGAGCGTTGGCGTCCATTCCCCCCCACTCGTGCCCGTCGCCGGTGAGCGCGCCGAGCCGGGCCAGGCGCCCGTCGGCGACGAGCGCGGCGGCCGCGCCCGACATCTTGTCGAAGCCCTGCATCCGGACCAGGCGTTCCGACCCGTCGCCGGTCCGGGCCCACCACGACCGCCCGTCGCCCGGGTTGTAGGTCGGGGCGGCCCGGTCCATGTCGGCGGAGACCGCCGCCATCTCGTCCTCGGTGAAGACCCCGGCCACATGCAGGAACCCGGCCTGGCCGAGGAACTGCTCGAGCTCAGCGTCGTCGTCGTCCCACGTGAAGCGCCGGTGCAGGTCGAGCGCCGCGCCGGTGCCGTCCTCGAAGGTCATCGGCGCCGCCACCAGGGGTGCCACGCCGTCGAGGGCACTGCGAAGCACGAGCCACCAGTCGAGGAGCCGCTCGAGACGTCCGTCGAGCTCCAGCGCCCCGCTCGAGAACCAGCCCATGGGGGTGACCTGGTCCCACACCAAGTCGGCCAGCTGCACGGGGTCGAGGCGCAGGCGCAGGCCGTCTTCGCCGGCCGCGTCGCCACGTCGGACCGTGACTGCGGTGCCGTCGCTGTGCAGGGTCCAGCGCTCGCCGGCCACGTCGATCACGAGTGGCGGGAGCCGCAATACCGCCAGCGCCTCGGCCAGGTTGGCCTCGTCCGCCCCGAGGGCGAGGGGCAGGTCGTCCTCGAAGAACCGGGCCGGTTCGATCGGCGGTTGCTCCCCGTCGACCCGGCTGCGCACGTCAACACTCATGGTGCAACCGTAATGTGACGCCCCACCCCACGCCCAGGCGCCCTACGCCCGGCCTGCCAGCGGACCCGTGCCCGGGCCGGCGGGGAGCGTCAGGTCCGGGCGCGGTCGCCGAGACCGGCCCGCACCTCTCGGCGCCACACGAGGCGCAGGCCCGACCAATCCTCACCCACGGCCGCCACCTTGACGTCGACGAGCCCGGTGGGCAGGACCACGTCGCGCACGAGGTTGTCGGTGACGTCGCTGTCGTGGTCGGCGGCCCGGCGCGGCCACACGATCCACAGCGAGTCCTCGGGCCCGAGGACCGCCGAGGTCGCCGCCACCACCTCTTCGAGCTCCGCGGCGTGCCGGACGAAGGCGATGACCACCTCGGCGCCGCGCCCGAGCGAGCGCCGCAGGTGCGCCCCGTCGGGGAGATCGGGCACGGTCCAGCCCCGCGGCGCCCCCACGAGGGCGACGACGTCGCCGGGGCGCACCCCGAGCTTCTTCGCCAGCGGTGTCCCCGAGTAACCGCCCGCGTCCCGTGTGGGGCTCACGGGGCCGGAGCGGGGTCCCAGGGACGACGGCGCAGCGCCACAGCCGTGCTCCCCTCCCAGAAGCCCTCGGAACGGTAGAGCGCCTCGCCGTCGGCCGAGGCGTGCAGCTCCACGTTGTCGACCTCGTGCGACTCGAACCACGCGAGCAGGGCGCCGAGCACGGCCCGGCCCAGGCCGCGGCGTCGGAAGCCGGGCTCGGTCGACATCCACTGCACGTACCCCACGCGGGCGCTGCGATGCGCCGGGCTGGGGAGGCGCTGCGAGATCGCCCCCGCCCCGCACGCCACCAGGTGGCCCGGGACACCGGGGTCCTCGGCGACGACCACCGTCAGCTCCGCGCCGAGGCGCGTCCGCACCGCCTCTTCGGCGCCGAGGCGCCACCGTCGCCAGACCTCGTCGTCGAAGTCGAGGCCGAGGGACCGGTACATGAGCTCGGCCAGGCGGGCGACCTCACCGGCGTCGTCGGGACGCGCCGGGCGGACCAGCGGGGCCACCTCGGGCATCGGGGCCCCCGACAGCTAGGAACGCGGGATGCGGCGCACGCCCGAGGTCGCCACTTCGACCGGCTCGAGCTCGCCGTCGAGGTCGATGCGACCGGGAACCGGGGTGGGGGAAAGGTCTTCCTCGCCGTCACCGGGACGGGGCGAGCTCGACACGCTCTCGTACTCGCCCGACTCGCTGCGGGTGATGACCACGGCCCGCTTGCGCCGCCCGATGCCGGGCACGCCCGACATCTCCCGGCACAGGTAGTAGGCGAACACGCCCGCCGCGGCGGGGATGACGAAGACGGCGAACCGGAAGAACCACAGCACCTCGTTGAGCGAGATCTTGAAGAAGTTGGCCAAGACGTCGGTCGAGCTGGCCGCGAACAGCGTGAAGAAGAACGTCAGGGAGGCCACGCCGATGGCCGTGCGCCGGGGTTTGTCGCGGGGCCGGTCGAGGAGGTTGTGCTCGGCGCGGTCACCGGTCACCTTGGCCTCGACGAAGGGCCACACGTAGAAGAGGTTGAAGCAGATGCCCGGGAAGAGCACGGCCGGGAACAGGATCACGAACGGGATGGTGTGGCCCCACAGCGTCCAGGAGATGGGGGGCATGATGCGCAAGGCGCCGTCGAGCCAGCCCATGTACCAGTCGGGCTGCACGGCGTAGCTGATCTTGTACGGCTCGTACTGGCCGAACTGCCAGATGGGGTTGATCTGGGCCAGGCCTCCCAACGCCCACAGCACGCCCGTGACCACGAACATGAACCCGGTCGTCTTGGCGATGAACGTGGGGTACATGGGCGAGCCCACCACGTTCTTCTCCGTACGCCCATGGCCGGGGAACTGCGTGTGCTTCTGGCGCACGAGCAGTCCCAGGTGAGCAGCGAGGAGCCCGAGGATGATGAGCGGCACGACCAGCACGTGCAAGATGAACAGGCGAGGGATGATCGTGCCGTCACCGGGGAAGTTCCCCCCGAAGAGGAACGTGGCCAGGTACGAGCCCACGAGCGGGATCGACAGCACGATCGAGAACATGATGCGCAGGCCGGTCCCCGACACGAGGTCGTCGGGCAGCGAGTACCCGATGAACCCGTTGGTCAGCGCCAGGATGAGCAGCGTGATCCCGATCATCCAGTTGAGCTCGCGGGGCTTGCGGAAGGCACCGGTGAAGAAGATCCGGCACATGTGCACGGCGATGGCGCCCACGAATACGTCCGCCGCCCAGTGGTGCATCTGACGGATGACCAGTCCGCTGCGCACCCCGAAGGACAGGTTCACCGTCGACGCGAACGCCGCTGAGACCCGCGTGCCCCGCAGCGGCGCGTAGGCACCGTGGTAGATGACGTCCTGGGCCGAGGGGACGAAGTAGAGGCTGAGGAACACGCCCGTAGCGATCAGCACCACGAACGAATAGAGGGCGATCTCGCCGAGAAGGAACGACCAGTGGTCCGGGAAGATCTTGTCGAGCAGGGTGCGCCCGCCCTTGGCCACGCCGAGGCGATCGTCGACCCACCGCACGCCGGCCACGATGGGGTCGGGTTTCGTACCCTTCTTTCCCCGTGCCCCTCGGGGGCGCCCGCCGGGGCGCGACGTCAGGGCGGTCATGACCGCTCCCAGAACCCGGGGCCGACAGGCTGGTCATAGCCGGCCTGGGCCACGAGGAACCCTGCGCTGTCGATGCGCAGCGGCAGCTGGGGCAGGGGGCGGGGGGCGGGACCGAACACGGGGTTGGCGCCGGTCTTCACGTCGAACAGCGACTGGTGACACGGGCACAGCAACTGCTGGGTCACCTCCTCGTACAGGCCCACGGGGCATCCGGCGTGGGTGCACATCTTCGAGTACGCCAGGTATCCCTTCGGGCCCCACGTCTCGCGTCCGGGCAGGGTGACGATGTCGGTCGTCTCGGCCCGGATGAGCATGGTCTGATCGACCGAGGCGCCGGCGAAGCCCTCCGGGAAGACCGTGAGCGCGCCGCCCACCTCGAGGTCGGCCTGGTGCACCCGGTTGCCGTCGATGTCCACCAGGTAGGAGCCCGAGCGCCAGTCGGTGGTGTCGAAGGTCTTCTTGGGCGGCGGCCCCAGGGAGCGCAGCAGCGGGAACGCCAGCACCACACCCATCACGCCGGCACCGGCGCCGAGGATCGTGCCCAGGAAGCCGCGCCGGCGGAACACCATCTTGCCCCGGTCCTCGATGGCGGCCGCCATGGACAGCACCTCGGGCTCGGTCGAGGCCATGGTGTGGCGGTCCTCCACGAAGGGGCCCTGGGGGAGCAGGTACTTGCCCCAGGCGGAGAGGCCGAAGCCGAAGGCGAAGAAGCCGATGCCGCCGAAGACCCCCTCCCACTGGGGCTGGCCGCCCACCCAGTACAGCCCGCCGTAGGCGCAGAACCCGGCGAGGCCGATGAGCAGCAGCACGCCGATGAGCATCTCGGCCCGGCGCGGGTTCTTGGCGTAGGGCTGCAGGTGGGGGTCGTCGAACTTGGTCAGCGGCACGCCGCCGGCGGGGGCGCCGTTGCCCGAGACACCCGCGTCGGATGCGACGGTGGTGATGGTGTCGTCGCTCACTTGCGGTCTCCGAGCCAGAACGCCACCAGCATGATCCCGCCCACGCCGAAGAGCAGCCCGATGAACCCTTCGGCCACCGGCCCGATGCCGCCGAGGCCGAGGCCACCGTGGTCGGAGGGGTGCTGGATGGAGGTCGTCACGTACTTGACGATGTCGGCCACCTGCTGGTTGGTGAGGTTGCGCGTCCCGAAATGCGGCATCTGGGTCGGGCCGGTGCGGATGGCCTCGGCGATCTGCCGGGGGTAGATCTTGTGCAGCGAGGGAGCGAAGTACCCGTCCGACAGCGCGTCACCGGCGCCGGTGATGGTGTGGCAGCCCGCGCAATTGAGGACGAACAGGGAGTTGCCCTCGGCCAGGTTGCCGGCACCCAGGTCCACCTGGGGGATGCCCGAGGGGTAGTCGGGGGCCGCGGGCGCCAGGGAGTTGACGAAGGCCACGATCTCCAGGGTCTGCTTGCGGTCGAAGCGCGCCGGCTTCTGCACCGGCTGCTGGGTGGCGACGGCCAGCGGCATGCGCCCCGTCGACACCCAGAAGTCGACGGTGGCGGGCCCGAGCCCCTGGAGGTTGGGCGCCCTGTCGGTGCCCGAGGCGTCCGCCCCGTGGCAGCTCGAGCAGTTCAGCTCGAACAGGGTCTGGCCCGGGGCGATGTAGGAGCTGGGCGGCAGGTGGTACGTGACCGCATTGTTGTCGGCGCTCGTCGCCGACTTGAGCGCGACCTTGGACGCGGGGGCGACAGTCGTCGTGGCCGTGGTGGCGGGCATCGTCGTCGGTGGCGTGGCCGCCTGCGACGCGGTCGCGCCCGCGCTCAGCAGTCCCACCACGGCCACTCCCGCGACCAGCAGGCCCGGTAGCAGATGACGCACGCGGAGCTTCGCTTGCATGTCCTCGCAGTCCCGGGCGCTCAACCGGTCTTCAGCAGGAAGAGACAGCTGAAGATGCCGATCCACATGAAGTCGACGAAGTGCCAGTAGTAGCCGACCGCCTGGAACACGTTCGTCTCCCCGGGGTCGCCGCTCTTGCCCCCCATGCGCCCCAGGAGGAAGATCATGGCCACCAGCCCGAGCGCGACGTGCAACCCGTGGATCCCGGTCATGATGAAGAACAGGGACCAGTAGGCGTTGAGCCCGGGACCGTGGTGCGAGCCGGCGAAGTCGTGCCACTCGTAGAGCGTGTTGCTCAGGAACGCGGCGCCCAGGAAGAAGCTGACCAAGATCCAGGACACGGCCTTGCGTCGTTCGCCGCGCTCCTGGGCCCACACCCCGAACTGGAAAGTCGGGCTCGACACCAAGAGGACCACGCTGAAGATCCCGGCCTGGACGTAGTCGAGGTGCGCGCCCGACAAAGGCGGCCACGTGCTGGCATGCGCGCGGATGGTGAAGTAGGCGGCGAAGAGGCCGCTGAAGAACATCACCTCCGAGCCGAGCCAGATCATCACCCCGACGGCGAGCAGCGGGGGACGTTCAGGGACGTGGCGGGGGGCGCGCGCCGGATGCTCCACCGACAGGGCCTGCGTCACGGGGTCTTTCCTAGTTGACGGCGACCCTTCCGCGCCAACACCGTCGCCCACCCGCGCCTTCCCGGCGCGAGATGGCCCGGGCCCGCGACCGACCGGTGCGCGCCGGGCGCGTCCGGCGCGTCGCGATCAGCCCCGCAGCGCGCCGGGGAGTGGCCTCGTGTGGACGACAGCCAGGCGTCGCGTGGGCCGGGTGAGCGCCACGTACAGGGCGCGCAGGCCCTGAGGCGACTCCTCGACGATGGCGGCCGGCTCGACCACGATGACGGCGTCGAACTCGAGACCGTTGGCCAGGTCGACTGGCAGGAGACTGAGCGGCGCTCCCAGGCCGTCGCGGCGGGGGTCGGTCGCCGGCACCCCGGCCGCGTCCAGCGCCACGGCCAGGTCGGCCACGAGCGACGCCGGGGCCAGGACCGCGGCGGTGCCGGGGGCGACGTCGGCACACGCCTGGGTGGACAGGGCGGCCACCCGCTCGGCCAGGCGGGCCCGGTCGACCTGTTCGAAGTGCGGCGGCACGCCGGTGCGCCGCACCGGAGTGGGGGGATGCAGCCCCGGTGCGGTCTCGGCCAGCACCCGCGCCGCCACCTCCACCACCTCGGCCGGGGTGCGGTAGCTCACGGAGAGCTCGACCAGGCGGGGAGGGCGCTGACCGGGCAGGTGGGCCGTGACCTCGTCCCATCCCGACGGGGCCCAGGGCCCGGTGGCCTGGCCGATGTCGCCCACCATGGTGATAGACCCCGACAGTGAGCGACGCGCCACGGAACGGAGCTGCATGGGCGACAGGTCCTGCGCCTCGTCGACGACGATGTGGCCGTAGGTCCGGGGCTCGGCGTGATCCCCGGCACCGCCACCCCCACCACCGCCGGCGCGGGGGCGTCGGGGGCCGAGCAGGACCCTGGCCTCGTCGATCAGGGCCAGGTCGGCCCGCGTCCAGGGGATCTCGGCCAGCGCCCGGCTGCGGGGCCGAAGAAGGAGATGCTGCTCGGACGGGGTGAGCACCCCCTTGGCTGCGAGCGCCAACAGCGGTTGGGAGCCGAACAGGTCGTGGAGCAGCTCCTCGGCGTTCAGCCGGGGCCACATCCGGTCGAGGGCGTCGACCACCTCGGGGAGGCGGCGGACCTGGCGGGAGAATTCTCCCAGGTCGAAGCCACTTTCCTCGTCCTCAGGATCGCCCCGCCCCGTCCCGGGCCCGGCGCCGTCGAGGCCGTTGCCTGCGGTCGGAGCCGTGCCGTCCGCCGAGGGGGCGAGGCCCGGGGCTCCACCTTCTCCTTCTTCTCTCTCTTCTCCTTCTTCTTTTTCCTCCGCGGTTTCCCCCGCGGCATCGAAAGGGTCCCCGGCGGCTTCCTCCTCGTGGTCGCCGAGAGGCCTGCGCCCGTGCCCGTTCCCGTGGTGGTCGCCCAGAGGCCCGAAGGCGTCGGCCACGTCGGCCATGTCGCCGATGTCGGCCTCGGGGCCCAAGCCCGGCAACGTGGGCGGGCCCGGCTCGCCCACAGGCAAGGGCCCGACCCGGTCCATGGGGTCGAAATCGTCCAGCTCGGGCTCGGGCGCGCCCCGGGGCGTGACGCCGTGGACCGACAACGTCCGCAGGTACTCGTCGGCGAGCTTGCGCACCACCAGCTGTTCCAGGAACCGCCGGCGGGCGTTGTGGGCGCCGGGGCGGCGCCGGGCCGCGGACACGATGGCGGCCGACGCCTCGGCCGTCAGGCGGAGCACGGTCGAGCCGAAGGGCACCTCGGCGTCACGGCGCAGCGGGCGCTGACGGCTCCGGACCGCCCGGCCCACGACGATGGCCATGCGGGGCTCACCCTTCAGCCGGGCGGCGTCGCGCCCGTCCTCGGCCCGGACCTGGACCGAGTGGACCAGGCCCTCGATGGTGGACAACGTCACGCCGCTCTCCCCGAGCGACGGCAGCACGTGCTCGATGTAGCGCAGGAACAGGGGGTTGGGCCCGATGACGAGCACGCCCTGGCGCTCGAGGGGGAAGCGATGCGTATAGAGGAGGTAGGCGGCGCGGTGCAGCGCCACCGCCGTCTTGCCCGTCCCCGGGCCGCCCTGGACGACCATGACGCCGGGCAGCGTGGAGCGGATGATCTCGTCCTGCTCGCGCTGGATGGTGGCGACGATGTCGCGCATGGCGCCGGTCCGAGCTCCTTCGAGCGCCGCCAGCAGAGCACCGGGCCCGCCCAGCTCGAGCTCGCCGTCCCCGTCCTCGACGCCCCGGTCGTCGGACCCGGGGCCCGTGGTCGCCACGGAGTCGGCGGCGCGGGCGCCATCGGTCCCGGGGCCGGCGCCGTCGGCGGCCGGCGAGACCACGAAACGCTCGTCCTCGACACCCACGATGCGCCGGCCCTGGTTGGCCAGGTGTCGGCGCAGGACCAGGCCCATGGGCTCGCGCCCCGTCGCCCGGTAGAAGGGCTCGGCCACCGGGGCCCGCCAGTCGACCACCAAGGGCTCGAGGTCCTCGCCCGAGACCCCCAACCGGCCGATGTGGAAGCTCTCGGTCCCGCCCGGCCCGGCCGCGCTCTCGTCACGACGGTCGATGCGCCCGAAGCACAGCGCCTGCTCGCCGATGTCGAGCTGGTCGAGGCGGGCGAGGCTCGTGCGGACGATGACGTCGCGCTCCTCGCGGAACTGGTGGGTCCCGCCGCGGCCCTGGTCGATCACGGAGCGAATGAGCTCCTCGGTGTCGGATCGCAGCTGGTCGAGACGCTCATAGGCCCGGTCCACGTGAGCCTGTTCCGCCTCGAGCTCAGGATGCGTAGCCACGGCCGCTCCCTCTCCACCCCGGTGCGCAGTGAACCATCGATCATATCGTCCGGGCAGGGCCCGGCGGCCGGCCGGGAGTCATGTGGACCGTTCCCCTGAGGCCCGAAAGGCCCCGGTGGAGCTGGAGATGACGCGCTCGGGCGGTCGGGTAGCGTCGCCCCCGTGCCAGTGGCCGACTCGGCGTTCCTGCGAGCGTGCCGGTGCCAACCCGTGGACCGGGTCCCGGTGTGGTTCATGCGCCAGGCAGGCCGATCGTTACCCGAGTACCGCGCCGCGCGCGGCACCGGGAGCATCCTCGATGCGATCCACCAGCCCGAGCTCGCCGCCGAGCTCACGTTGCAACCGGTGCGCCGCTACGGCGTCGACGCCGCCATCCTCTTCAGCGACATCGTGGTCCCCGCCGCCGCCGTGGGCTTCGGGGTGGAGGTCGAGCAGGGCCGCGGCCCCGTCGTCGCCCGGCCCTTCCGCAGCGCCCGGGACCTGGCCCGGCTCCGGCCTCTCGAGCCCGAGGCCGACACCGGGTTCGTGCTCGAGGCCGTCCGCCTGGTCACGAAGGAGCTCGATCCGCTCGGCATCCCGCTCATCGGCTTCGCCGGCGCGCCGTTCACGGTGGCGAGCTACCTCGTCGAGGGAGGCCCGTCCCGGGTCTACGCCCACACCAAGGCGCTCATGCGAGGCGATCCCGACCTCTTCTCCCGGTTGCTCGACACCCTGGCCGACATGGCCCTGGCCTCGCTGCGGGCCCAGGTCCGGGCGGGCGCCTCGGCCGTACAGCTCTTCGACAGCTGGGTGGGTGCGCTCTCCCCCGCCGACTACGAGCGCCACGTCCTGCCCGCCACGCGCAAGGTCTTCGCCGGGCTCTCGGACCTGGGCGTGGCGCGCATCCACTTCGGCGTGGGCACCGGTGAGCTCCTGAGACTGATGGCCGACGCAGGGGCCGAGGTCGTCGGCGTGGACTGGCGGGTGCCGCTCGACGAGGCCCGCCGGCGCATCGGCCCCGGGCACGCGGTGCAGGGCAACCTCGACCCCACGACCTGTCTCGCCCCGTGGCCCGTGGTGGAGGCGCACACCCGCGACGTCCTGGCGCGCGGGGGCGGGACCGGGCACGTGTTCAACCTCGGGCACGGCGTGCTCCCCGAGACCGACCCCGACGTCCTCAGCCGCGTCGTCGCTCTCGTGCACGACACACCGCCCGCCCCTGCGGCCACACCACGCGAGGCGCGGTGAAGCCCGTCGGCGTGGTCGTGATGGCGCACGGCACCCCGCGTTCGCTCGACGAGCTCCCCGCCTTCTACACCGAGATCCGACGCGGCAGCCCACCGCCGCCCGACCTGCTCGCCGATCTGGAACGCCGGTACCGGGCCATCGGGGGGACCTCGCCGCTCAACGAGCTCACCCAGGCGCAGGTCGACGGGATCCGCGCCGCCCTCGACCGGCGCGCCCCGGGCCGGTTCCGCGTGGCGGTGGGCGCCAAGTTCGCGGCACCACGGGTGGACGACGCGGTGGCGACGCTGGGTCGCGCTGGGGTGAGCGGCCTCGTGGGCCTCGTCCTCACCCCGCACTTCTCGAGCACCAGCGTGGGCGACTACGAACGCCGGGCGCGCACCGCCGCCGAGGCGCTCGGGCCGGCCGACGGAGGCCCGCTCGCACTGCAGATGGTCGAGCACTGGCACCTCGCCCCCGGGTTCGTGGCCCTCCAGGCGGCGCGCGTACGCGACGCCGTCGACCGGCTCGCCCCCGCGGCGCGCGCTGGCGCCACGGTCGTCTTCACGGCCCACAGCATCCCGGCCCGCCTCGTCGACGACGGCGACCCGTACGCCACGCAGGTTCTCGAGTCGGCCACGGCCATCGCCGAGGCGTCGGGGACCGACCGGTGGTCGGTGGCGTGGCAGAGCGCGGGCCGGACCGGCGACGTATGGCTCGGCCCCGACGTGCGCGACGTGATCGCCGCGCTCGCCGACTCCGGCGCCTCGGCTGTCGTGGTGTGCCCCGTGGGGTTCGTCTCGGACCACCTCGAGGTCCTCTACGACGTCGACATCGAGGCCCGCGCCGTGGCCGACGAATCAGGCATCGCCTTCGCCCGCACCACGTCGCTCAACGCCGATCCCGAGTTCTGTGAAGTGCTCGCCGGCGTCGTGCTCGACGCGGTCGAGACGACGTCACCCTGACCATGCCCGGTGCCCGTCGACCGACCGGGGGCATCACCGTCGCCGTCGTCGGAGGGGGCATCGCCGGGCTGAGCGCGGCGTGGGCGATCGTCGCGGCTGCGCCCGACGCCCGGGTGTTGGTGCTCGAGTCCGGTGACGCGCTCGGGGGGAAGATCCGCACCGGGTCGATCGGCGGCCGCGCCGTGGAGCTCGGGCCCGACGCCTTCCTCGCCCGGCGGCCCGAGGCCGTCGCCTTGTGTCGCGAGCTCGGCCTCGGTGACGAGCTCGCGTCACCGGGAAGCCGCACGGCCTACGTGTGGGCGCGCCGCGACCTCCGCCCGCTCCCCGCCGGTCTCGCCCTGGGCGTGCCCACGCGCCTGGTCCCGTTGGCGCGCTCGGGCATCCTCTCGCCCCTCGGGTTGGCGCGCGCCGCGGTCGATCTCGTCGGGTGGCGGGCCCCGTCCCACGCCCCGAGCACCGCCGGCCGCGACCGGCCGGTGGCGGAGATCACCCGCCGGCACCTGGGTCGTGAGGTCACGGCCCGGTTGGTCGACCCCCTCATCGGCGGCATCCACGCCGGTGACACGGCCACCATGAGCACCGCCGCGGTCTTCCCCGCCCTCCTCGAGGCCGCGGCCCGGCCCGGCAGCCTCATGCGCGCCCTGCGACCCGTCTCCCCCTCCGCCGCACCGGCCGCCATGGGACAGGGCGCCGGCGGTGACGAGCCGGTCTTCCACACCGTGCGGGGAGGCCTGGCCCGCCTCGTCGACGCCCTCGGCGCCGCGCTGGCGGCCCAGGGGGCCGACCTTCGGCTGGGCGCCGGGGTCGACCGTCTCGAGCCCCTCGGTCCCCACACGCGCCGCGCCGACGACGGACCGGGTGGGCCCGACGGGCCGGGCTGGACCCTGCACACGACCCAGGGGCCCCTGCGCGCCGACGCCGTGATCCTCGCCACCCCGGCCGACGTGGCCGCCGCGTTGCTCGGGCCCGTCGACAGCGCCCTGGCCGGGTTGGTGGGCGCCGTCGACTACGCGGACGTGACGCTCGTGACCATGCAGATGCCCGCCTCGGGTGTCGGGCGCGCCCTGGACGGCACGGGCTTCCTCGTCCCGGCGACATCGGGATGCCTGATCACGGCGTGCACGTGGCTCACCTCGAAATGGCCGGAGCTCCAGCGCCCCGGCGACGTGATCCTGCGGGCGTCCGCGGGCCGATTCGGCGACGACCGCGCCTCGGGCATGTCCGACGACGAGGTCGTGCGCCGGGTGCTCGACGAGCTGCGCCCCATGCTCGACCTGCGGGCGGGACCGTCCGAGGTGATCGTCACGCGCTGGCCCCGCGCCTTCCCCCAGTACGCCGTGGGGCACCTGGACCGCGTGGCCGACATCGAGCGGTCCGTGGCCCGGTGGCCCGGGCTGGCCGTGGCCGGCGCCGCCTACCGCGGCGTGGGCATCCCGGCCTGCATCGCCAGTGGCCGGCACGCGGCGAGCGCCGTGCTCGAACGACGCGGCGCCACGGGGACGGCGAACCCGTGACGGCGAGAGCCACGAACCGGTGACCGACACCGCACCGGCGGCGGCGTCGAGCTCCGACCGCGCGTCGGCGAGTCGGTGGCGCTCGGTCGGGGCGCCCGCGCACCGCACCCGCCCCCGGGCCCGCACCGGACGCCTCCGGCGGCGCGGTCGGGTGCTCTTTCCGTGCCTCGCGGCCGGCGTCGCATTCGCCCTGTCGCTCCCGCCGTGGGGACTGTGGGTGCTCGCCTTCCCGGCGGCCGGCGTGGTGTGGTGGCGTCTCGGCGGCCTGGGGGTACGGGGACGGCTCGTGGCGGGGTGGGCCACGGGCGTCGGGATCTTCGTCCCCGGCCTGTGGTGGGTCACGACCTTCAACACCTACGGGGGCCTCGTGCTCATGGCCCTCGAGTCTCTGGCGCCGGCCCTGGCCTGTGCCGTGGTCCCGGCCCGGGCCCGGGGCCGCACCCCGGTGCTGGTCGGAGCCATGGTCCTCACCGAGGCGTTGCGAGCGACGTGGCCCTTCGGCGGCCTGCCCATGGGGGGCGTCTCCCTGGGCCAGGCCTCGAGCCCGCTGGCCGACGCGACGCGGGTCGGGGGCCCGCTGCTGCTCGTGGGCCTCGTCTGGCTCGGGGGTGCGGGCCTGGCCATCGTGACGTGCGCGGCGGCGACACGGTTGCGCCGCGGCGCCGCCGGCGGTCGGCGGGGACGATCGCCGAGCTCCGTGCGCCCGCTCGTGACCGGGGTGGCGGTCCTCGCCGTCGTGGCTGGCGTGGCCGGGTGGGGCACCGTGGCCCCCGACGGCGGCCCGGCGGTGCGCACCGTCCGGGTGGCCGCGGTGCAGGGCGGAGGCGTGCGGGGTCTGCGCAAGGCCCAGGTCGACCCGGCCACGGTGACCGCGGCGCAATTCGCGGCCACGAAGGAGATCGCGGGCCACGACGGGGGTCGGGAGCCGACGCTCGTGGTGTGGCCCGAAGACGTGGTGTCGCTCGACACCCGCATCGACGGCACCGCCACCGAGAGGCAACTCGGCGCGCTCGCCGCCAGCCTGCGCGCCACGCTGCTCGTGGGCGTGACCGAGAACGTGTCGTCCCAGAGCTTTCGCAACGAAGTCGTCGCCTTCGCGCCGTCGGGCCGGCTGGTGGCGCGCTACGAGAAGGTCCACCGCGTGCCCTTCGGCGAGTACGTCCCGTACCGGGGGTTCTTCAAGCACCTCGCCGACCTCTCGAGCGTCCCGCTCGACGCCATCCCGGGGCACGGCGACGGGGTCCTGCACACCCCGGTCGGACCGCTCGGGACGCTCATCTCCTACGAGGTCTTCGACGCGCGACGCGCCCTGACCTCGACGCGCGCCGGGGCCCAGCTGCTCGTCGACCCCACCAACACCTCGTCCTATCTCACCAGCCAGGTGCCGACCCAGGAGATCGCCGCGGCCCGGATCCAGGCCATCTCCGAAGGGCGCGACGTGGTCCAGGCCGCACCCACGGGCTTCAGCGCCGTGATCGACTCGGACGGGAGGGTCCTCGCCCGCACCGCCCTCGCCGTGCGGGCCGTCATCGTGCGCGACGTCGCCTTGCGGACCGGCCGCACCCTCTACGAGCGCGGCGGTGACCTCCCCGTGCTCGTGGCCTCGGCCATCCTCGTCGTGCTCGGGTGGCTCGCCGCGCTGGGCTCGGACCCCGACCCGGTCAGCACCGGTGCGGCGCGGCGCGAGCGGCGGGCGTGGCGCACACGCCGGAGCGTGCGCGTCCGCCCCTGATCATCAGAAGGCGCTCAGGCCCGGAGCAGATCCCCGTGGCGGGCGGCCACCATCTCGCGCATGCCGTCTCTCCAGTCGACCGTGGTCGGACCGGCCAGCTCGTGCATGCGCGTGAGGTCGAGCTGCACGCTGTCGATGGTGTGCTCGGTGGGATCGAAGCGTGCCTCGAGGCCGGTGAGCCCGGCCAGGTACGTGCACCACTCCTCGATGCTCACCGCGGTGCTGCCACCCCAGTTGACGACCGTCGCCGGCACCGACGCCGACGCCAGGAGGGCGGGCACCATGCGCAGGATGTCGCGCTCGTGCAGCGGGTGGTAGACGCTCGGGGCGTCGACGTGGACCGGGATGGCGGAGCCGTTGATCATCATGTGGAGATGCACGGCGGGCCAGCCCCCGCGGTCTCCGTAGGGGACCGACAGGCGGGCGATCGTCGTCGGCAGCTCGAAGCGCCGGGCCGCCCACCGGGCCATGGCCTCGGCCGAGATCTTGCAAATGCTGTAGGTCCGGAGGAACGGCCATACCCCGTGGTTGTCGCCCAGCGAGTCGGACTCGGCGAACACGTGATGGCCCATGGGCTTGTAGACGGCCGTGGTCGAGCAGTGCAGGAAGGCCCGGGCGCGGCGGTGGTGCTCCATCAACCACCCCAGGCCCCCGCTGTTGGCCTCGAGGTCGACGTCCCAGTCATTGGTCTTGGCCACCGCGAAATTCAGCACGTAGTCGGCGTCGGCGGGCAAAGCGCCGGGCTCACCGGCCAGAAGGTCGACCACCACGCACCGGACCCCTGCGTCCTCCAGGCGCTGGCGCGCCGCGGCGTCAGTGAAGCGCGCCGCGCCGTACACCTCGTTGTCGCGCGCCAGGGCGGCCGCCAGAGGCTCGGCCACCTGGCCCGTGACCCCGGTCACGACGATCTTGGCCCCCTGCAGCGGTGCGGCGTCCATGCGCGTACTCCCCCTTGGCTTCTCTCGCCGGTCGAGGTGTCCGAGACTACGGGGCGAGACCCCTCCGCCGCCGATGCGCCGTTGGTAAGTTCGGTCCGCATCCGCACCGGCCGGGCGGGAACCCGGCCCGGGGCGGCGCGACGACGGGGGTGAGGCTCGTGAGCCAGGTGTCTCGGTGGCAACGCCGGCTGGGCGTCTCGGTGGCCGGGTTGGTGCTGGCCGGCACGACCCTGGCGGCGTGCAGCTCGGGCTCGGGATCGACGACGACGACCGGCAAGCAGGGCTCGGCCCCGACCCCGGGCCCAGGACGCGTCCTCCTCGTCGGCACGTTCGCCGGCCACGCCGGGGCCTACCGGACGATCCAGGCGGCCGTCGACGCGTCGCGCTCAGGCGACTGGATCCTCGTCGCCCCCGGGGACTACCACGAGACCGACGACATCACCCATCCGCCGTCGGGCGCCGACCACGGCGACTTCGGGGGTGTGCTGATCACGAAGTCCGACATCCACCTCCGAGGCATGGATCGCAACACCGTGGTCGTGGACGGCACCAAGTCGGGCGCATCCACGGCGTGCACCGCCAATCCGGCCCTGCAGAGCTTCGGCACCGTCGGCTCGGACGGAAAGGCGGCGGGGCGCAACGGCATCGTGGTGTGGAAGGCGAACGATGTGAGCGTCGAGAACCTCACCGTGTGCAACTTCCTCAGCGGGTCGGGCGATGCGGGCAACGAGATCTGGTGGAACGGCGGGGACGACTCCGGTCAGATCGGCCTCCAGGGCTACACGGGTCGATATCTGACGGCAACGTCGACGTACTACGGCGGTGAGGCCACCGCCGCGCAGTACGGCATCTTCTCCTCCAACTCCCACGGCCCGGGGCTGTGGGACCAGCTCTATGCCAGCAACTTCAACGACTCGGGGATGTACGTGGGCGGATGTCGCCAGGTGTGCGGCACCACCATCGACCACGCCTGGATGGAATTCAGCGCCCTGGGGTACTCGGGCACGAACTCCGGTGGCGCCATCGTCATCGAGAACTCGCAGTTCGACAACAACAAGGACGGGGTGGACACCAACACGCAGATCGACGGCGACGCCCCCGCCCCACAGAACGGCGACTGCCCGGGCACGGCCACGAGCCTGATCACCCACACCCGTTCCTGCTGGGTCTTCATCCACAACTCGGTGCACGACAACAACAACCCCGACGTCCCCCAGGCGGGCAGCGCCAGCGCCGGGCCGACAGGCACGGGGATGACGGTCTCGGGCGGCACCAACGACACGGTGATGGACAACACCTTCGCCAACAACGGCGCCTGGGGGATCCTGTTCGTGCCCTACCCCGACAGCAACCCGCCGGTGCTCGGCCAGACCTGCGCCGGGACCGGTGGCGCCGAGCTGACCGGGTTCGGGTGCGTGTACGACCCCAAGGGGGACGCGCTCCTCGACAACACCTTCACCCACGACGCGTACTTCGGGAACCAGTCCAACGCCGACTTCGGCCAGATCGTGATCAACGGGGGCGGCGCGCGCAACTGCTTCGCCGGGAACACCGCGCCCACGGGCAGCGTGCCGGCCGGCCTCGAGCAGAGTCAACCCACCTGCAACGGGGCTCTCGCCGTCGCCAACAGCGGTGGGGCGCTTCTCGGGCAGGTGCTGTGCGACACGGGCATCGGGACCTGCCCGCCCGGCTCGCGCTACCCGCAGCTGACGGTCATCACCATGCGCCCGCTTCCGTCGACGCTGCCCTCGATGCCGAACCCGTGCTCGGGGGTGCCCGCCAACGCCTGGTGCCCCCGGGGCAAGCCGGCCTGAGGCCTCAGCGGCCCGGTCAGGAGCCGTGGGCGGCCGAGGCCTGTGACGACGCGGCCTCGTCCGCGCATTCCGGGCACCCCCGGAGAAAGGTCATGCCGCAGGACCTGAAGATCCGGTGGTGCTCGTAGCTGAGGTCGCCGCAGGACCGGCCCGCCAGCTCTTCGGAGCAGAAGACGGGAGTCCCGTCCCTGTGCAAGACCAGGCTGCCCTTGCACACGCTCATGGAACCTTCCCCTCGGTCCGCAGGGTCGCCGGACGGGTGTTCGGATCGGCGTTCTCGAAGGGGCCGGGCCTTTGGGCGGTAGGGCATGGGCAGCGCACACACGTCACAAACGCTGCCCATGCCCCACCAACTCCCAGTGGGTGCGGGGGTACCACACGCAATGCTGGAGGTAGGCGGAGCGGCACAGTGGAGCTACTGCACCGTCCGCGCTCCCATGAAGCGACCCTGTCAGGAAGGGGATGCGGGGTTCCCCGGAGTCGCCGAACACAACGCTACGCCCGACGCCGCACCGCGCCTAGCGGGGATCCACCTGGGTCCACCCGCGAGAATCCACCCGGGTAAAACTCGACGCGTGCCCGACCGGGACCGCCCCCGGTGGGCGGCGGACGGCGCCGGCTCAGGACTCGAAGTCGCTCGCCGGAGTCGGCGCGATCATGCCCTGGGTCAACACGAAGCGGACGAGCTCGGTGCGCGACTCCACCCCGAGCTTGGTGAACACGTGGTTGAGGTGGCCCTCGACGGTCCGGACGCTGACGCCGAGGCGGGTCGCGATGGCCTTGTTGGACAACCCTTCGGCCACGAGCTCGACGGCCTCGCGCTCGCGCCAGGTAAGGCGTGGGCCGTTGCCCGGGCCCCACGAGCTGTGCGCCCCGGCCAGACGAGGAGACAGCGCCGGGTCGAGCACGGTGGTCCCCTGCGCCGCGGCGCGCACCGCCGCGACGAGCTCGTCGCGCGGCATCGTCTTCAGCAGGTACCCGGTGGCGCCGACCTCGAGCGCGGAGCGCACGAACTCGTCGTCGTCGTACGCGGACAGGACCACGACGCGCACGCCGGGATGCGAGACGGTCAACTGCCGGGCCACGTCGATGCCGCTGCGGTCCGGCAGGCGGATGTCGATGAGGACGACGTTGGGCGCGAGCTCGTCGATCATCGCCAACGCCGCTTTTCCGTCGTCGGCCTCGCCCACGACGACGATGTCGTCCGATGACTCGAGCACCTGCCGGGTCCCCGTGCGCAGCACCTCGTGATCGTCGACGATCAGAACGCGCAGAGCCCCGTCGTGCCGGCCTGAATTCGCCCCCAGCGGGCCGTCACTCACCGGGACAATGATAGTCGTGAGGTCGAAAGCGCCACCCTTCGAGCCCCGACCCACGGGCCCGGTGGCCACCCCGACGATGGTCCGCGACCCGTCCTCCCCAGGATGGCCCGCGCTGGGACGAAAGCTGGGTTTTGGCTGAGGGGGCAGAGCCCTGAACAACCCTCGGTCACCCTTCGGCACCGAGCACGGTCTCGACGGCTCGCAAGAGCTTCTGCGGCGAGACGGGCTTGTGCAGGTAGTCGACGACCCTCGAGCCCAACCGCTCGCGCTCGGAGGCCTCGACGACGTAGGCCGAGTGGACGACCACGGGAGGGACCTCGCGAGCCGTCTCGATGAGCGACACGCCGTCACGCCGCGGCATCCTGATGTCGAGGAGGACCATGCGGTAGTGCCCGGAGTTCAACAGGTCCAGGGCGACCTCGCCGTCCTCGGCCTCGGCCACGCTCAGCCCCGCCGACCGGAGTACCTCGACCACGGTCCACCGGACATCGGCGTCGTCGTCGACGACGAGCACATCGGCGCTCATCTGTCGCCTCTGCACCGGCACCGTCTCGATGTCGTCTCCCGCATCGATGTGCTCTCCGGGCCGAGTCGCCTGCCCAACCTGGGGAGGAGGGGGCGCACCGACCCTCGACCCGGTGACCCCCGGACCGCCCGCGTTGCGAGGCGCGCTGACCTGGCGCGTCGCGGCGTAGGGCACGAATACCCACGATCGGGTGTCTACCGCCATGCCATCTCCCTCGAGGGCTCCCTGGGGAGACGCACGGTGACGATGGCGCCACCCGATTGCCCGTTCTCGATGGAGATCGTCCCGCCGTGGCCCTCGGTGAGGCGCCGCACGATGGCGAGGCCCAGACCCGTCCCTTCGGACCTGGTGGTGAAGAAGGGTTCGAAGAAGCGCTCGACGAGTGCGGGGTCGACCCCGCTCCCGCTGTCTTGCACGGTGATCACCGCCTGGTCCCCGTCGGCGCGTGCCGCGAGGTGGAGCGATCCCCCGTCGGGCATGGCCTGATACGCGTTTTCCACCAGATTGGTGAGGATCTGGGCGATCTGCTTGGAGTCGGCGTTGAGCGCGATCGGCTCGATCTCCTCGATGATCTCCACGTTGTCGGGCTTCGGTGCCGCTTCGAGGACGTCGTCGAGCACGTCACGCAGGTCGACCGACACCAGCTCCGGTTCCCGCTCGCGCATGTACGCGGTCAGGTCCTGCGCAAGGTTGACGGCCCGAGCCGTCTGGCGCTCGGCCACGGCCAGATGCGGTTCGGCCGCGGCGGGATTGTCGAGCGACCGGCGCAACATGTAGAGGGCGTTCATGACCGCTCCGAGCGGATTGCGCAATTCGTGGCCGACGACCGTCGTCATCTGTCCCACCGCCGACAGCCGCTCGCTGCGGACGAGGGCCTCCTGGGAGGCCAACAACTCCGCCGTGCGTTGGTCCACCAGCGCGTTGGCATAACGCTGCCGACGAACGGACACCTGGATCACGCCACCGACGGCGACCGCCAGCAACAGGACGAAGGCGAGCACGACGTAGGGCGCGGCATTCGGGAACCCACCGGCCAGCGGGCTCTTCGCCTGTGCCACCAGCCACCACGTTCCCGAGCCCACCGCGACGGGGGTCTCGAACGTCGCTCCCCGCAACGGCAACGTGTGGGTGTTGGACAACACCAACTGGCTCGTCGTGGGCTTCTTCGAGGCGTAGACCGCCCCGTTGAGCACGCGGAAAGGAGCCGCCTGCGTGGCCGTGGTCCCCACGAAGGGGTCGAGCGCAATCTGCTCGTAGATCACGAGCCCGGCCGGGACGAGAGGGGCCCCGAGGGCAAGGCCGAAGGTCGTCGTCTTGCCGTTGTAGAAAACGGGACCGGGCGTGATGCTCGACCCGGCCTTGTTGAACGCGGACGTCAGGGAGCTCCCGAGGGCCTGTCCGAGCTTGAAGCCGGTCCCGGCGACGGCGCTGGCGATGTACCGGTCCCCGCTCTTGCGCGCCAGGAGGATCGTGATCGGCCCTCCGGCGAGCGAGTGGGCCTCCGCCTCGAAGGCCAGGGCCGAGCCCCCAGACGAGGTGACCCCGGGCGCCAGGGCGTCGAGGGTCGAGTCGAAGCTCGACGCCAACGAGGAGACGTAGCCGGCCGCCTGGGTGGCGTCCTCTGTCAGCAGCGCCTGGTTCTGGCCGTCGACACTGTGTTTGGCCAGGAAGAAGCCGAGGATGGCCGCGGCCGCGATCACCAGCGCACTCACCAAGGCGAGCGCGGAGGCCCGCCGGGTGCCGACCTTCATCCCGCCTCCCCGCTGGAATCAGGTGCTCCAAACCAGTTCGGTGATTGTAGCTGTCTACCAGGAAAATCGCTCGCGAGACCGGGCCCGCCCGTTGTGTTCTGCTGGCCCTGGGTGTTTCGTGTCACCACCGGCCGGTCAGAACCACAGACACAGAACGGCCGACACCGCGCTGATGGCGGGGCCGCACGGCACGAGCCGCATGCCCCCGGGGACCTGGTCCCCTCGGGACCCGGCCGAGGTCGGGGCCAGAAGAGGGGAGGCAGGTGGCACTCGAGCCCGGTGACGTCGTGCTGTCGATCACGTGGCACCCCGGCGGGCTCGGGGGCCGGAGCGGCGAGGCCCGCCTGTCGCATCTGGACGGGCGCGACGACCGTCGCCCCATGGACAAGCAGGGCGCCGAGGAGCTGGCGGCCCAGTGCTTCGGTGCACAACGGTCGCGACGCGAGCTGCCCGGACAAGGCGTCGAATGGACCCGCGGCCCGGCGTGAAGACGCGTCGGTGGCGACCACCGTAGGTGGAATCACCCGGAGACAACCGGGTGATCACCCGCTTCTCATCGATCCTTTGCGCGGTCAACACTGAGACAGGTTCCACTCGTCGGCGACGCGTGTGGCGTTGTGGGCATGGAAGTGGAGCTCGGGGGTTGGGGAGATGTTGCGAGGCGGGGTTGGGCGAATTGCCGTGCGCGTGTTGCCGTTGGCACTCGTCGCCGGATTGTTCGGCGTCAGCCAATCCGACACCGCGGGCGCGCTCGGACCCGCCGTCCTGTTGTCCATCACGGTGTCGCCGACGGTGGCCTCGATCGCCCCGGGGGCCACGCAGCAGTTCACCGCCACCGGCACCTACTCCGACCTGAGCACGAAGAACCTGACCGACACCGTGACGTGGTCGACGTCGTCGTCGAGCACGGCCACCGTGTCGAACGCAGCCGGCTCGCAGGGCCTCGCCACCGGGGCCGGCACCGGCATCGCCACCATCACCGCCACCGCTTCCGGCGCGCTGGTGTCGGGCACCGCGGCGCTCACCGTGACGCCGAGCGTCCCGAGCGGCGGCCCCACGCTCCCCGCCACACTGGTGGCGATCGCGGTGACACCTCCCGTCGCCAGCGTGGCCGCCGGCGCGACCGAACAGTTCACCGCGACGGGCACCTACTCCGACCTGAGCACGCGCGACCTCACCGACTCGGTGACGTGGTCCTCGTCGGCGGGAACCACGGCCACCATTTCGAACGCGCCGGGCTCGCAGGGCGTCGCCACCGGCGTGGCGACCGGGGCGGTGACGATCACGGCCACCGATTCGAGCTCACTGCTGTCGGGGGTCGCGGCGCTGACGGTGACGCCCGTCTCGCTTCCGATCACGCCCAGCCTGGTGGCGATCGCGGTCACACCGCCGGTGGCAGATGTGGCCGTCGGTGCCGGTGAGCAGTTCGCGGCCACGGGCACCTACTCCGACCTGAGCACCCGCGACCTCACCGACTCGGTGACGTGGTCCTCGTCGGCGGGGACCACGGCCACCATTTCGAACGCGCCGGGCTCGCAGGGCGTCGCCACCGGCGTGGCGACCGGGGCGGTGACGATCACCGCCACCGATTCGAGCTCACTGCTGTCGGGGGTCGCGGCGCTGACGGTGACGCCCGTCTCGCTTCCGATCGGATCCGCACCCTCCACCCCCAAGCTGGCGCTGACCCCGTCATCGGGGAAGAGGAAGGCGCCGATGCTCGCCCGGGGTTCGGATTTCGCTCCCGGGACACCGGTCGTCGTGACCTATCTGAGCGGTCTGAAGGCGAAGAAGCGGGCCAGCACCGTCCTGTGCCGCGCCCTGGCCGCATCGAACGGGACGTTCCAGTGCCGAGGCACCATCCCGCGGCTACGGCGGTCGGGGAAGAAGGGCAAGCACACCATCGAAGCCGTCGGTGGCACGGGGGCGGTAGGCGCATCCACCTTCATGCTGGTCCGCCGATGACGCGCCGCGCCGTTCAGGGATCGGACAACACCCACGCATCTCGAAAGGAGCTGACAATGGACGCACCGAACACCGCAGGTGCCGGCCGAACCTCTCACGGAGGATCGAGCCATCAACGGACCGGGACACGAGCGTGGGCGGGGCGCGGTTTCGTCGCCTTGTGCGTGGCCCTCACGACGTGCGCAGTGACGGTCGGCGCCGTCGCCACCTCCGCCGCACCGGCGGGAGCGGCGGCCGGCCCCGCCTGCACGTTCCCGACCCCGTCCTTCGGGCCACTGGTCCTCAACGTGTCGGCCGGGGAATCCATCCACGTGCACTGCACGGGAATGGGGGCGAGCCATCCCTACCTGCTCGTCGAGGCCAGCCTCCTGGTGGCCGTCGACCCCGCCGCCGCGCCCCTTCTCAAGGGAGAGACCACATCGCTTCCGGGGCTCCTGGCGGTGATCAACGCTCTCCCCGAATTCGAATCCTCTCTCCGTGGCGTTCCCCGAGTCGAACTCGAGTGGGGTCCTCGACACCAACTACACGGTGCCGACGAGCCAGCCCCCCGACCCCAACGCCAAGTGCCCACCCACCGCCGAGGAGCTCAACTCGGGACTGATCGGCTGTGCGGTGGCGATGATCGACCTCGAGAGCTTCAAGCCGGTGGTGCCGGGGACCTTCGTCCTCAACTTCAAAGGCGACCCTCTCTTCCCGACGACCAATCCCACCGTGGGGCTCTCGACGACGACGGCCAAGGTGGGACAGCGCGTCACGGTGAGTGACGTCCCCGGCGCGAAGAGCTACTGGTGGCTGGCGACGCTGGTAGATCTCGAGTCCAACCTCGGTGGAGGCGGCGGTAGCGCCGGGCCCATCCCCGTCACTTTGAAGGCAGGAGGGCACAAGGGGACAGGCAGTGTGGCCCCGGCGACCTACAACGGCACGACCTTCACTCCACCGAAGTTGTCGGGCTCCTTCATCGCCAAAGGAAAGGGCCGAGAAAAGGTCAACGTGACCCTCAGCGCCACCCTGCTCGGGTTCGGGCTGTCCCTTGTGGCCTCGGCCCGGCTGAACGTGCACAAGTAGGCACAACGAAACAGCCTCCCTCGTGTGAGAGAGCCTGGGCCCAGGGGGACGCGCGTTCGGCTGGCGCGTCCCCCTGCGGCGTCAGGTCCCCGCCAACCGGGCCACGACGGGGGCGAGTGACTCCCAGCAGTCGGCCTCGATGGAGAAGTACGTGATGCCGTACTCCTCCCGACGCCATTGCAACTCCTCGGCCATCTGGTCGAGGGTGCCGATGAGCGCCACCGGCACGTGCAGGGCGTCGGCAGGATCGAGGCCGAAGGTCGGCGCCATGGCATCGGCGATCTTCTGGGCCTCATCGGTGATGATGGCGAATCCGATCAGGCAGTTGAGCTCGATGTCGTCGAACCGATCGCCCGCGGCGTGCTTCACCCAGGCGATCTTCTGTCTCGTGGCCTCGGGTGAGGCGTTGGGGGCCGTCTCGGCCCCGCCGGTCCCGGCCCGCAGGTCGACGTTGATGCTCACGATGTCCGCCCGCTGACCGGCGATCGTGAGCACGCGCCGCCCGCCGCCCCCGAGGATCAGCGGGGGGCGGGGACGCTGCACCGGACGAGGCGACAGGATGTGCTCGGTCACGGTGTAGTGCGTGCCCGAGAACGAGAACGGCCCGTCGGACTCGAGCAGGCCGGCGATCACGGTCACGCCTTCGGCGAATCGGTCCACGCGCCGCGCCGGGGGGTCGTAGGCGATGCCGGACTCCTCGTAGTCGGTGCGCATCCACCCCGCGCCCAGCCCCAGCTCCAGTCGACCGCCCGACAGGAGGTCGAGGGTGGCGGCCTCCTTGGCCAGCACGAACGGGTGGCGGTAATCGTTGTCGAAGACGAGGGTCCCGATGCGCAGCGACGTGGTGGCATCGGCGGCCGCCATGAGGGCGGGCACCGGCGCCAATTGGTCCCCGAAGTGGTCGGGGACGAGCAGCGTCGAGTAGCCGAGATCCTCGGCCTTCCGGGCCTGATCAGCCCACGACCGAGCCGTACCGTCCGGCGCCTTGGAGAGCTGGGCCGCGAAGCGGAACTTCCGGGGATGGCTCATCGCACCTCATTCGTCGTTCATTCGTAATAGCCGGAATGGATGTAGATGCAGGGAATGCCTTCGCTGTGGAACATGTCGCGGTTGCGGGGGTCGTCCTCGAAGGCGAGCCTCGGTTCGAAGCCGAAGGTGCGGAGCTCCCCCACCGCGGCGCGCTTGAACCGGAAGGCCTGGGCGTAGTCACCGCGGTCGCGCATCACGAGCACGTCCCACCGCAGGCGGTTGTGGGCCAACCACGACAGCGTCTGGGGCTGCACGCGCAGGGGACGGCCGGTCAGCAACACGATGCGCAGCTCGTGGTCGAGGAGCTCGAGGAGGCGGGCCACCTCTGCCACCAAGGGGTCCTCGCCACAGGCGTCGAAGAAGGCGTCCCAGTCGCGTCGCCCCCACTCCAGGAAGTGCTGGCGGCCGGCGGCGTCGGAGAGCACGCCGTCGATGTCGAAGATCACCGCGGGCCCGGGCGCGGTCGCCTCCACGCGCCAGCACCAATTGGCCGGCACCGGCGGCGGCACCCGGGCACCTTCTGTCACGTCCGCACCTGCTGTCCGCTCGGGCTCAATCTTCGGTGGGCTGCGCCGTCGACAGGCGCCGGATCTCGTCGACGACACGCGGGTCGGCGAGTGTCGTCGTGTCCCCGAGGTCGCGTCCCTCCGCCACGTCGCGCAGCAGCCGCCGCATGATCTTCCCCGACCGGGTCTTGGGCAGCTCGTCGGTGAAGATCACGGTCTTGGGGCGGGCGATGGGGCCGATGTGACGAGCCACGTGGGCGCGCAGCTCCTCACCGCCCTCGGTTGTCTCCTCCTGTCCCCCCTTGAGCGTGACGAAGGCGATGATGGCCTGGCCGGTGGTGTCGTCCTTGGCCCCCACCACGGCCGCCTCGGCCACCGACGGATGGTTGACCAGTGACGACTCCACCTCGGCGGTGGAGATCCGGTGTCCCGAGATGTTCATGACGTCGTCCACGCGCCCGAGGAGCCAGAAGTAGCCGTCGTCGTCGATCTTGGCGCCGTCCCCGGCGAAGTACCGACCCTCGAACCGGCTCCAGTAGGTCTCCTTGTAGCGCTCGGGGTCGCCGTACAGGCCCCGCAGCATGGCGGGCCAGGGATGCGTCAGGGTGAGGTAGCCGCCGCCGCGCGCCACGGGCCGGCCGGCGTCGTCGACGACCTCGGCCACCACCCCCGGCAGGGGGAACGTGGCCGAGCCGGGCTTGCACGTGGTCACCCCCGGAAGGGGGGAGATCATGATGGCGCCGGTCTCGGTCTGCCACCACGTGTCGACCACGGGGCAGTGCCCGCCCCCGATGTGGGTCCAGTACCACACCCAGGCCTCGGGATTGATGGGCTCGCCCACCGAACCGAGCACCCGCAGGGACGACATGTCGTGGCGCTCGGGGTACTCCGTCCCCCATTTCATGAAGGTCCGGATGGCCGTCGGCGCGCAGTACAGGATCGTGACGCCGTAGCGCTCGATGATGTCCCACCACCGGTCCCTGTCGGGGAAGTCGGGCGTCCCCTCGTACATCACGCTGGTGGCGCCGTTGGCCAGGGGCCCGTACACGATGTAACTGTGGCCGGTGACCCAGCCGATGTCGGCCGCACACCAGTAGACGTCGCGCTCGGGGTGCAGGTCGAAGACGGCCCGGTGGGTGAAGGCCACCTGGGTGAGGTATCCGCCCGTGCTGTGCATGATCCCCTTGGGCCGCGCCGTGGTGCCCGAGGTGTAGAGCAGGTACAGGAGGTCCTCGGCCTCCATGTGCTCGGGGGGGCACGTGGTGTCGGCCCCGGCCATCAGGTCGTCCCACCACCGGTCACGCCCCTCGGTCATGGGCGTGGTGCCCCCGGCGTCGCCGGTGCGGCGGGCCACGACGACGTGCTCGATCGACGGCGTGTCGCGCACCGCGGCGTCGGCGTTCTCCTTGAGCGCCACCACCGCACCTCGCCTCCACCCGCCGTCGGCGGTGACGAGGACCTTGGCCTGCGCGTCGTCGATCCGGTCGCGCAGCGCATCGGGGGAGAAGCCGCCGAACACCACCGAGTGGGGGGCACCGAGGCGAGCGCAGGCCAGCATGGCCACGGGGAGCTCGGGGATCATGGGCATGTAGATCGCCACCCGGTCGCCGCGCCGGACCCCGAGACCTTTGAGCACGTTGGCGAAGCGCTCGACCTCGCCCAGGAGCTCGGCGTACGTGATCGTGCGGGTGTCGCCGGGCTCACCCTCCCAGTGGATGGCCACACGCCCACCGAGGCCGGCGGTGACGTGGCGGTCGAGACAGTTGTGCGACACGTTCAGCGTCCCCCCCACGAACCACCGGGAGAAGGGCAGGTCCCACTCGAGGACGGTGTGCCACGGCTCGAACCATTCCAGGGCGCGGGCCTGCTCGGCCCAGAAGCCCTCCATGTCACGCCCGGCGTGCTCGGCCAACGATGCGTCGGCGACCACAGCCTGCTCGACGAAACCTTCCGGGGGGGCGAACAGCCGCTCCTCCAGGTAGTAGTCCTCGATGGCGGGTCCGCCGGCGTCGGACATGGTTGGTGATCCCCTTCTGACGGCGATGAGCGGCCTGGCCTGCACCGCGGGTCGAGCCTATCCAAGGGCCTCAACGGGACACCGGCCCGAGGTGACGCTCCGACGACGCCCGTGGGCCTCGACGCCGCCGGGGCCTGTCAAGATGGAACGGCAATGGCCGACGGCGCCTCCGAGGCCCCCACCGCGTGCCCGACAGCCGGAGCGTGGAGGGGCCCGACACTCTGAGGGTCCCCGTCGCCGTGGGCCGACGAGCCCTGATCGTCTCCAATCTGGGTCTGACCGCGCCGGCCAGCGCCGCCACCACGTGGGCGGCGACCGGCCTGGCCCGGGCCCTCGACACCTGGGACGGACCCGGACTGGTGGTGATCGCGGGCAACCTCCTGGACCTGAGCCGCGCCGCCCGACCCGGCCTCGGCGGCCTCGGCGGCGCTGGCGGCCCATCCCCGTCTGGTCCGGGCCATCGAGGCGTTCGCCGGCGGCGACGACCGACGCATCATCGCCATCCCCGGGACCACGGACGGCGCGCTGGGGTGCGGGGGCGGGCCACGTGCTCGCCGACCTCGGCGTCGAGACGGCGGCTGGCGCCGAGCTGCACATGGCGACGGCCGCGGGCAGTCGCGTCGTCTGCGTGGCGGCGGAGGTACCGGGCCCGCTGTCGATGACGACGGCGGCACCGACCACCGCGACGGGCGCGGGCGGTGACCCCGGGCGCGGGGCCTTCACCCTCACCCCCAACCCCGCCGCCGAGTGGCAGGACGGCCTGGAACGCCTCGCCGACCCCGCCAGCACGCCTCGCTTCTTGACGTCGCGCCTGCTCTACCGTCGCTTCGCGCGCTTCGCGTGGTGGCTGCTCGTTCCCTTCGTCATCGCCATCGCCCTGCGGTTCCCCTTCGTCTCCTCGGGGCTCGACCATCTCGTCTTCGGGCACCCCACGCCCTCCCGGGCCATAGAGCGCGCCCAGGCCGCCGCGTGGGGGCGCGCCTGCTCTTCGCCACCCTGGTGTGCATCGCCGAGCTCGTCATCCTCGCCGTGGTGCTCGGCTTCGTGGCCCGAAAGGCGTGGCGGACCCTGGGCGGCGGCGAGCTCGACGGCCTGTTCGAGGACGCGTTGGCCGAGCGCGGGGTCCACCGCCAACGACGACGGGCGCGACGCGGCCCGCGCCCTGTGCGGCGAGGGATACGCGGGGCTCGTGTGCGGAGCCACCCTGCAGGCCGAGCTCACCCACCTCGGCCCCGGATTCTTCGCCTGTCCCGGCGCCGCCGGGGAGATCGTCGAGGAGCACCACGGACGGCTGGGCCTCCTGCCCGTCTTCCTGGCCTGCCAGCAGCTCGCCTGGGTGGAGCTCGAGACCGGCGCCGAGCTCCACGTGCGCCTGCTGCTCACGAGGTCGGAGCTCCCGGGGGCGACGCTGCTCGAACGCGCCGCGGCCCGCGACCGCAAGGTGCACGACGCCCACCCCCTGGTGGTGGCGGCCTACCCCCACGGCGCGTCGTGGCCGCCGGCACCGGACCTCGGTGTGGTCCGCAACCGCTCGCGTCGGGTGCGGCGGTGGGCGGCGGGCGCCATCGCCGTGGCCGGGGTCATCGACGTGCTCACAGCCGTCACGCCGCCGCTTCGGGGCAACCTCCATCTCGTGCTCGAGCTGCTCCCGTTCGTGGCCAGCCAGGCCGCCGGTGCGCTCGTCACCCTGGTGGGGATCGGGCTCCTGGCCCTGGCGCGGCGGGGTGCGGCGCGGCCAGCGCCGGGCCTTCGTCATCGCCGTGTGGGCCCTCGCCGTGAGCGTCGTCCTGCACCTGGCGCGCGGCGGGGACGTCGGTGGATCGCTGTTCTCACTGATCGTGCTCGGTTTCCTGGTCGTGAACCGCCGGGAGTTCCCGGCCGCGTCGGACCGGCCCTCCCTGCGCTCGGCGGTCGTCGCCCTCGTCGGCGGCGTCATCGGGATCACCGTCGTCATGACGGCCGTGGTGGAGCTGACGCTGCGCTTCGACCTCGACCGGCCCCGCATGCCCGCTGTGGCGTGCCGGGCAGGCGGTGCTCGAACGCCTCGTCGGGCTGAACGGCGTGAACCTTCCCGACCGGCTCGACGACTTCCTGGCCCCGAGCCTGCTCGCCATGGGGGTCACCCTGGCGGCGGTGGCGGTGCTCCTGGCCACGCGCCCGCTGGTGGACCGGCGCCGATCGGGCGGGCGCGCCGCCGAGGCGCGGGCCCGGGACATCGTGCGCCGCCACGGCCAGGGCACCCTGGACTACTTCGCCCTGCGCAGCGACAAACAGTGGTTCTTCCACCGGGACTCGCTCGTGGCCTACGCCATCTACAGCGGCATCTGCCTGGTGTCGCCCGACCCCATCGGGCCCTCAGCCGAGCAGGAGCACGTGTGGGCGGCCTTCCGCCGCTTCGCCGATGACCGGGGTTGGGTCGTCACCGTCATGGGCGCCAGCGAGCACTGGCTGCCGATCTACCGGGCCACGGGCATGCATGACATCTACATCGGCGACGAAGCGGTGGTCGACGTGCAGGAGTTCTCGTTGTCCGGCGGCCACATGAAGGGTCTGCGCCAGGCCCACAACCGCATCGCCAAGTACGGCTATTCGGCGACGTTCCACGACCCCGCCCGACTCGACCGGGCCACCGCGGCACGACTCACCGGGCTCATGTCCCAGAGCCGCCGCGGAGAGTTCGAACGCGGGTTCTCGATGGTCCTCGGCCGGATCTTCGACCCTCGCGACGAGAACCTGATCCTGTGCATGGTGACCGGCCCCGACGGCGAACCCGCGGCGATGTGCCAATTCGTGCCGGCCCGGGGCATCGGCGGCTACTCACTGGACCTGATGCGGCGCGACCGCGGCGAGCACCCCAACGGGCTCATCGACTTCGCGCTCGGTGTCGACGATCGAGCACCTGCGCACTCTCGGCTGCCGGGGCATCAGCCTCAACTTCGCGGCGCTGCGCTCCGTGCTCGAAGGTGCGGGCGATGACGGGCCCACCCAACGGGTGGAACGGTGGGCCCTCAAGAAGATGTCGAGCTTCCTGCAGATCGAGACCCTGTGGCGCTTCAACGCCAAGTACGGCCCCGAGTGGCTTCCCCGCTACGTCGTCTACGACGCCGCCGAGCACCTCGTGCCCGTCGCTGTTGCCATCTTGCGGGCGGAGTCGCTCTCCGAGTTCCCGGTGATCGGTCGGATGATCGCCGCATCGGAGCGCCGGGCCCACGCCGCGTCGGAGAACCCCGACTCCGACGAGCAGAGCGGCGCATCGCTGCTCCCGGTCGACGGTCCCGGTGCCGACTCGGCCGAGTCCAAACACGGGTCACTCACGCCGCACACGTCTGAACGCGCCTGAGTCGCCCGTCGTGTCGGGGCGAGGCGAGAACCCTCGGTCACGACCCCGTGGCCA
The DNA here is from genome assembly GCA_963811775.1 of uncultured Acidimicrobiales bacterium. GTDB lineage: Bacteria > Actinomycetota > Acidimicrobiia > Acidimicrobiales > UBA8190 > Chersky-840. The sequence goes on from CAWESO010000009.1 coordinate 244,992, forward strand.
GGACCCGGGCGAGCCAGGGGTACACCGCCGCGGCCCAGATGTCCTGCCCGAGCCCTCCGCAATGACCGTCGGCCCCCTGCTGCGCGCTCAGCCGGACGAGATCGGCCGGAACGGTCATGGCATCGCGCAGCGTCGCGCCACCCCCACCGGCGAAGTCATGGTCGGCTTCGACGATCAGTGTGGGGCACGTGATGTTCGCCGCGTGCGCCAGCATGGTGAAGCGGCGCAACTCGGCGAAATAGCTTTCGGTGGAATCGAGCCCGTGTGCCGCCTTGCGGGCGCCGAAGAACTCCGCACGCTTCGGATCGATCTTGCTCTGGACCCGCACCGCCGGCCCGGCGACCTTGCCCACGATGCCGGTCGGCAGGTGGGCACCCATGTCGGGCTGGGCCGGATCACACACCAGCCCCGTCAATCTCGTGTCGAAGGCCGCGGCGCGTGGCGCCAGGTAGCCGGCGAACGACCTCCCCACCACCGCGATCCGGGCGCTGTCCACCTCGGGACGCGCCACGAGCCAGTCGAGCACCGGTGACAGCACCCGTTCGAAGTCCGGCCGGAAGTAGAGGCGCTGGGTGAACAGCGCGTCGCCTTGTCCCGGGCCGTCGAAGACCAAGACGTTGTAGCCCCGCTCCAGGGCGCCGGGGACGTTCACCCATCCCGCCTCGGCGGTTGAGTCGTAGCCGGAGGGGAACAGCAGCGTCGGCCGGGCCGCGCCGGCCCGATCGGGGGCGAAGAGGTACCCCCCGAGCGTGGTCTGCTCATAGGGGATCCGGACCTGCTCGGTGCGGTGCTCCATGAGCTCGGTGGCGGCCCGGAAGGTTTCGACGTGGCTCCGGTACGCGCCGAGGAGCCGAGGGTCGTCGAGGTCCGAGCGTATGAAGTAATAGGCCTGGCGGTGGTACTCACTCGCCCGCAGCAGCGCGTGCAGGGCGGTGACGGTGTCACCGACCCGCATTGCGTCGTCGCCCGTGCGCTGGGCCACCGCGGCGGTCTTCGACCAGGCCTCGTACCACGCACCACCATCGAGCTTCTGGATCCGGCGGGCCGTGGCGAGCGCTTCGCCGAGGTCCGACCCGTGCACCGGGGCCGCGGCCAGCGTCCGCACCAGCTGTCCGTCGTAGGACGGATTCTTGTAGAAGACCGTGGCCGGCTCACCCATGTCGACTCCGTTCGCCCCGGGACGTCGTCGGCCTCGTCTCGATGGACGCCGCGTGGTCAAAGCGCGCCGAGCATAACGGTCGGGCGACGGCGAGGCCCGTGTCCGCTGTGTGTCAGCAGTAGAAAGGGAATGTGCGAATCCGACGTGCCACGTTCGACGATGCCCGGTCCATCGCGTCGGTCTACGTCCGGTCGTGGAAGGGCGCGTACCCGGGCCTGATCCCGCAGCCGTATCTCGATGCACTCACGTCCGAGGATCGCCGCGGCATGTGGGAGGACGTCCTGGCCGGCTCGCCCTGGCCCCGGACCGGAGTCCTCGTCCTGCTCGAGTCGGCCCGAGACGAGAGCCCCGGCCCCGGCCTCGGCTCCCAGGCGATCATCGGCTTCGCCTCGTTCGGCCCCACGCGCGACGAGGGTGTGGACACGAGCGAGGTCGGGGAGCTCATGACGTTCTACTTGGACCCGACCGTCTTCGGGTCAGGCGGGGCCGACCTCCTGATGGACGCGGCTGTGACGGCGCTGCGCGCCGGGGGATTCACCAGCGCCACGCTCTGGGTCCTGAGCACCAACGCCCGGGCCCGGCGCTTCTACGAACGCCGGGGCTGGCACCACGACGGCGCGAGCAAGCTCCATGACTGGAACGCGTTCGTGGCCACCGACCTGCGATACCGCATCGCGCTCGACGGCACACCCGAGCCCGAGCCCGCGTCCGCTCCAGGCAGGTCCACCTAAGGTGGAGTCATGACGAACGCGCCGGCGACACCGTGGAAGCCACTGTCTCCGACGCTCATGAAGATGCGCGTCGTCGAGATCACCGTGGTCGGGATCGTGCTGGCCGTGATCGCCGGTTCGGCCTCCCTCGCCGCGGGCAGCTCGGTCGCCGCGCTCGCCGCGGTGGTGGCCGTCGCGTTGTGCAGCGTCGGTGCACTGTGGTTCGTCCGCAACCGGTTCCATGCCTGGGGATACCTCGAACGCGCCGAGGACCTCGAGGTCCGCCGGGGTGTGATGGTGCAGCGTGTGTCGGTCGTCCCCTACGGCCGGATGCAGTTCGTCGAGATCACCGCCGGCCCCGTGGAACGGCTCTTCGGGTTGTCGACGGTCAAGCTCCACACCGCCGCCGCGGCCAGCGACGCCCGGATCCCGGGGCTCGAGCCCGACGAAGCAGCGCGGCTCAGAGATCGTCTCGCCGCCCTGGGCGAGGCCAAAGCCGCCGGTCTGTGACCACCGGCGGCGTGCTGCGCTGGCAACGCCTCCACCCCCTGTCGCCCGCCGTTCGCAGCGGACGGGGGCTCGTGCCCCTGATCCTGGTGGGGGGGCTGTCCTCGCTGCGCGGCGGGCACAGCGACTCGACGCAGTACGTCATCTGGATCGGGTTGGCGGTGATCGGCATCGTCTTCGGCGCCGTCCAGTGGCTGGTGACGCGTTGGGCCTTCGACGGCGCCACCCTGCGAATCGAGACTGGTCTGGTCCGGCGCGACTCCCAGCAACTGCCCGTGGCCCGCATCCAGGCCGTCGACCTGGTGTCGCCGTTCCTGGCCCGCATCCTCGGCCTGGCCGAGCTGCGCATCCGGGTGGCCGGAGCCAAGTCGGCTCATCATCTCTCCTACCTGTCCGCCCCGGTGGCCGCCGACCTGCGGGCCCGGTTGCTCGCCGCCCACCACGGACTCGACCAGTCCGTCCCCGCCCCCGACGAGCAGCCGGTGGTGGTCGTGGCGCCGGCCCGCCTGCTCGGATCGGTGCTGCTGTCGGCCAGCACGGCGGGGGCTGTGCTCTTCGTCGCCCTGCTCGTGGGGCTGAGCACGGTGTCGCGCGCCGCGGCCGCGGCCGTGGCGGGATCGCTGTTCGTCTACCTCCTCGGGATCGGCCAGGGAATCTGGCGACGCTTCAACGAGCAGTACCGCTTCACCGTGGCCCTCGCGCCCGACGGCATCCGCATCCGGCGCGGCGTGCTCAGCACGGTGTCGGAGACCATCCCGACCGGCCGGGTCCAGGCCGTGCGGCAGATCGAGCCCCTGTTGTGGCGGGCGTTCGGCTGGTGCCGCCTCGAGGTCGACCTGGCCGGCGTCCCCGGTCACGGCCGGACCGGCGGAGGCGGGCGCGTCACCAAGGCCCTGCTCCCGGTGGGGACGCGCCCCACGGCGGACTACCTGCGACAGGTCGTGATCGGCCCGGTGGAGCCGCCCGTGACGCGCCCGCCCGAGCGGGTCCGGTGGAAGGCGGCGCTCAGTTACCACTTCCTCGCCGCCGGCCAAGACGACGCCATGGCCGTGGCCGTGACGGGGCGGGTGCAGAAGGTCACGTGCTGGGTGCCCCTGGCCAAGGCCCAGAGCATCCGCCGCGTGCAGGGCCCGGTGCAACGGGCCCTGCGGCTGGCCACGGTCCACGTGGACGTGGCCGGACGGCGCGCCGGCGCCACGTTCCGGGATCGATCCGCCGACGAGGCCGACCGTCTCGTGCGCCAGCTCGCCGTGCACAGCCGCGGGGCGCGCCAGCACGTGGCGGCAGCGGGCGTGACGACCGCCGGGGTGATCGCCGGCGGAGTGACCGCCGCGGGAGTGACGACCGCCGGCGCGTCGGTGCCGCCGGCGACGACGACGGACCCCGGCTTCGTGGCGCCGGCCCCCATGACGGCGTCGGCCATAGCCCCGGGTTGGTTCGCCGACCCGGCGCGACGGCACCAGTGGCGTTACTGGAACGGGACGGTGTGGACCGAGCACGTCTCCGACGACGGCGTCGCCGGGTTCGACCCGTCCTAGACGTCGGTCAGGACCCGCGGCTCTTGCGGAACGCCAGCAGGCGCCCGCGCTTGGCGACAAGCGACAGGTCCGTCGCCTCGACGTGCATGTCGTCGGCCAAGGACTTGTCCCCGCCGCCCTCGGGCTTCTTCGACGAGGTCTCCTTCACGGCGTCGAGGGCGCCGATGACCTCGGCCGCGCTCTCGGGCGCGCTGTAGATCGACCTCGGGTCGTCGTCGAGCTCGTCGTCGTCCTCGACCTCGTCGAGGTCCGTGAGCGGGAAGACCGGCAACGGGTCCATCGTCGTGAGCACGAGGGCGTCCTCGACGGCGAGGGGCTTGGCGAAGAAGTACCCCTGGGCGACATCGGCGCCGAGCTCGCGCAGGATCTTCACCTGCTGCGCGGTCTCGACGTTCTCGGCCACGGTGCAGATCCCGAGCGAATGGCTCACGTGCACGATCGTCTCGACCATGGCACGGCTCACGCCCCCGGCGTCGGCCAGGCCCTCGATGAGCGACCCGTCGATCTTCATGGTGTTGATGGAGAACTGCTGGAGGCTGTCGATGGTGGACCAGTCCGACCCGATGTCGTCGACGGTCAGCTGGATGCCGAGGCGGGACATGGCGTGCAGTTCGGCGGTGGCCTCCTCGTCGGTGACGCTCGTCTCGGTGATCTCGATGGTGAGGCGGTCCGGGTTGAGCCCCGACTCCTCGATGGCCGCCGCGGCGGCTGACGCCGCCTCGCGCTGGCGCAGCTGGAACACCGAGCAGTTGACCGCGAGCTGGAGGTCGGCCTGCCAACTGGCCGCGGCCGCACAGGCTTCGGACAGGACCCAGGCATTGAGCTCCACCATGTGGCCGTTGGCCTCGGCCCACGGGATCAACACGCTGGGGGGGATGGGGCCCAGATCGGGGTCGTTCCAGCGCAGGAAGGCCTCGAAGCCCAGCAGACGGCCCGTGGCGAGGTCGACGGCCGGCTGGAACACCAGCTCAGGCTCGCCGTCGAGGCCGAGTTCGGGTCGCTGCCTCACGATGCCCGATGGGTGCGCGTGTCCACGTATTTGCCATCGGCCGACCGCCGGGAGACCTTGAGCGCGCCCGGAGGCGGGCCCGGAGGCGGGCCCGGAGGCGGGCCCGGAGGCGGGCCCGGAGGCGGGCCCGGAGGCGGGCCCGGAGGCGGGCCCGGCGCCTGAGGCGAGGCCGCAGCAGGGGCGAAGCCCCGGGCGACGCCCTACCTGAACAGGAGCGTCGCCTTGTGGGCGAAGTCCAACACGGGGGCGGGCCACACCCCGAACAGGATGGTCACGACCACGCACACGGCGATGGCCACGACCGTGGTCGGGCTCACGGCCGATTCGCCCGGGGCCGCCGAGGCCTCCGAGGCCTCGGAGACGAGCGTGAGCGAGCCCGGCTCCCGCTCTTCGGCGCCCGCACCGGCACCGTCGGGTCGGCCCGACGAGGCCTCGCCACCCTCGGCGAGCAGGCCCGTCGCCGACGAGGCGGGAGCCGCACCTCCGGTGTCGGCCGCCGGAGCCGGGGCGGTCGAGTACATGAGGAGGATGACGCGGCAGATAGAAGAAGGCGGCGATGGCGGCCGAGACCATGGCCACGACGGCCAGGGCCGTGGACCGGCCCCCGACCGAGGCCGAGATGACCTCGAGCTTGGCCAGGAAGCCCGTCGTGAAGGGGATGCCGGCCTGGGCCATGAGGAGCACGCCCAGGGATCCCGCCAACCAGGGCCGGCGCGAGGCCAGTCCCCGGTAGTACTCGAGGTCGTGGCGGGTGTCGCCCGGACCGCCGACGACGGTGATGACGGCGAAGCTCCCGATGACCATGAAGGTGTAGGTGAAGAGGTAGTAGAGCGACCCCTCGATCCCGCGCGCCGTCGCCACCTGCAGCCCGAGCAGGACGAAGCCGGCGTGGTTGATCGACGAGTAGGCCAGCATCCGCTTGATGTCGCGCTGGGCCAGGGCGACCGCCGCGCCCAGCAGCAAGGTGATGGCGGCCAGCACCCACACCGCCGGCTGCCAGTCGCTGCGCAGTGTGCCGAACGAGGACACGAAGACGCGCAGCAGCGCCGCGAACCCGCCCGCCTTGGCCACCGCGGCCATGAAGCCCGTGGCCGGGCTGGGCGAGCCCTGGTAGACGTCGGGCGTCCACAGGTGGAAGGGGACCGCGGCGATCTTGAAGCCGAACCCCACCAGGAGCAGGGCCATGCCCGCCAGGAGCAGCCCGTTGTGCAGCAGGACGTTGCGCGACAGGTAGTCGGCGATCTGGGGCAGGTTGGTGGACCCGGTGGCCCCGTAGACGAGGGCCACGCCGTAGAGGAAGACGGCCGAGGAGAACGCGCCCAGGACGAAGTACTTGAGCGCGGCCTCACCCGACTCCGCCCGCCGGGCGTTCATGGCCGCCAGGACGTACAGGGCGATGGACAGGATCTCGAGGCCGAGGAAGACCACGATCAGGTCGTTGGCCTCCCCCATGATCATCGCCCCGGAGGCGGAGAGGAGCATGAGGGCCTGGAACTCGGGCCCGGTCGCCCGTTCGCGTCGCATCCAGCCGTCGGCGACGAGCGCGGACAAAAAGGCCGCGCTCGACACCAGCACCGCCACCAGCGAGCTGAAGCCGTCCTCGACCACGGCCGAGTCGATCGAGACGTGCGCGCCGTGGTTGGCGACGTCGAACCACTGCACGAGCGACAGGGCCAGCGCGGCGAGAGACGTCATCACCGCCATGACCGTGACCCAGGTGGCGTCGGCGCGCCGGCGCTGCACCGACGAGACGCCGAGGATGGCGACGGCCCCGCCCAGCATCACGAGCACGGGCAGGATCGACAAGTAGTCGATCTTGGGCGGCAACAGGGCGAGGAGGGACAGGGGCGCAGTCACGGGTCAGTTCCCCGACGCCTTCGAGGCGGTCGATACCGGCGAGTACACGACGGGAGGCCCGTTGGCCACGGCGGGCTCATGCGTGCCCGTGCTCGTGTCGACGTGCTGGACGAGACGCGTCACCGAGGGCGTGATGCGGTCGAGGACCGGCTTCGGGTAGACGCCGAGGACGAAGATGAGGGCGATGAGTGGCGCGACGACGACCACCTCGCGCCACGACAGGTCGTGCACCTTGGCGTTGGCTTCGTCGGGCTCGTGGTGGAACGCTTGCTGGTACGCCCACAGCAGGTAGATGGCGGCCAGGACCACGCCACCGGTGGCGACCACCGCCCACCACCGGTGGGTGAGGAACGTGCCGGCCAGGACGAGGAACTCGCCCACGAAGCCATTGAGCCCGGGAAGGCCGATGGCGGCCATCATGGCCACGGTGAACACCCCGGCCATGATGGGCGCGGCGCGCTGCAGGCCCCGCAGGTCCGACAGCTGCCAGGTCTTGCGCCGCTCGTAGATCCAGCCGATGACGATGAACAGCACGGCGATGATCAGTCCGTGGTTGACCATCTGGAGCACGCCGCCGGTGACCCCTTGCGTGGTGAGGGCGAACGTGCCGAGCACCACGAAGCCGAGGTGGCTGAGCGAGGAGAACGCCACCAGGCGCTTCATGTCGCGCGTCACGCACGCCACGATGGCGCCGTAGAGGATCCCGATCACGCCCAGCGTGAGCAGCAGGGGGGCCAGGTCGACCACGGCCCGGGGGAAGAGGTTGAGGTCGAAGCGGATGATGCCGTACGTGCCCATCTTGGCCATCACCGCGGCCAGGATCACGGCCCCGCCCGTCGGGGACTGGGCATAGGCGTCGGGCGACCAGGTGTGGAAGGGGAAGATCGGTGCCTTCACGGCGAAGGCGGCGGTGAAGGCCAGGAACAGCAGCACCTGGGAGGCCAGTCCCAGGTGGGTGGCGCTCAGCGCGACCAGGTCGAAGGTCAGGTGCCCGGTCTGACGCTCGTGGATGAAGGCCACGGCCACGATCCCCACCAGTAAGAAGGCGGAGCCGAGGAAGGTGTAGACGAAGAACTTGATGGCCGCGTAGGCCCGGTTGGAGTAGCCCCACCCGGTGATGACGAAATAGATCGGCACGAGCGTCAGCTCGAAGAACAAGAAGAACATGATGAGGTCGAGCGAGACGAAGCTCCCCAGGCACGCCGCCTCGAGCAGCAGCATCCAGGCCACGAACGACCGCGGCCGGGGGGGCGCCTTGCCCGCCACCATGGCCAGCGGGAACAGGATGGCCGCCATGAGGATGAGGAACACCGAGATGCCGTCGACGCCGAGGTGCCACGAGATGCCCAGCGACGACGCCCACACGTGCTGGCTCACCAGCCGGTAGCCGCCGTTGCCGGCGTGGTATCGCAGCGCGATGGTCACGGCCAGCGCCAGGGTGGCGAGCGACGCCGCCAGGCCCACGCCGTACACCGCGGCGCGCTGGGCCCGCTCGCCCAGTGCCGCCGGGATGAGCGCCACGGCCAGGGCCGCGCCACCGGGGAGCAGCACGAGCACGGTGAGGAACGGGAAGGCGGTGTCGTGGGTCATGACACCGCCCTCGACAGCATCCAGGCCAGGAGGACCACGGTGCCCAGCACGATGCCCAACGCGTACTGGCGCACGTAGCCGGTCTGGACCTTGCGCAGGGTCCCGCCCGCGGCCCGCGTGAGCCGGCCCACCCCGTTGACCGCACCGTCGATGACCCTGACCTCGATCACCGTCGCGCAGAAGCGGGCGAAGGCTTGGCCCGGTCGGGCGATCACGGCGTCGTAGATGTCATCGAGGTAGTACGAGCGCTGCAGCACGGCCGGCTCGAGCTCGGGTCGCTCGGCCCTTTGTGACCACAGGGCGAAGGACACCCCGAGGCCGACCACGGCCACGACGGCGTCGACGACGCCGAGCGTCCACAGCGTCCCCGACGACTGATGCGGCACGTACTGCGCCGCGCCGAACACCGGTCCCAGCCACCCGAGGGCGTTCCAGCTGGTGTGCCAGGGGAGGTGCAGGGCCCCGCCGACGAAGGCCAGCACGGCCAGCACCACCAAGGGGAGGGCCATCACCCAGGGCGACTCGTGGGGCTCGGCGTCATGCCCGCGGGTCGACGACGCTCCCTGGCGCCAGCGGTCGTCGCCGTAGAAGGCCAGGGCCACGAGCCGGGTCATGTAGTAGGCCGTCAGCGCGGCGGTGACGAGGCCGATGACCCACAGCACCTTGTAGTGGGCGTAGGCGTTGTCGAGGACGTCGCCCTTGGCGAAGAAGCCCGACAGGGGCGGGATGCCGGCGATCGCGAGCGTGCCCACGCCGAAGGTGAAGAAGGTCAGCTTCATGTAGCGGCGCAGGTTGCCCATGCGCTTGAGGTCCTGCTCGTCGTGCAGCCCGTGGATGACCGAGCCGGCCCCGAGGAAGAGCAGCGCCTTGAAGAAGGCGTGCGCCACCATCAAGAAGATGGCGGCCTCGTAGGCGCCGGTGCCGACGGCGAGGAACATGTAGCCCAGTTGGGACACCGTGGAGTAGGCCAGGACCTTCTTGATGTCCTGCTGTGCGCACCCGATGGTGGCGGCCACGAAGGCGGTGGCGGCCCCGACCGAGGCCACGACCAGCTGGGCGTCGTGCGCCCGGGACAACAGCGGGCTGATGCGGCACATGAGGTAGACCCCGGCCGTGACCATGGTGGCGGCGTGGATGAGGGCCGACACCGGGGTCGGGCCCTCCATGGCGTCGGCCAGCCACGGGAACAGCGGCAGCTGGGCCGACTTCCCCGCCGCGGCCACGAAGAGCAGGATGCAGACGGCGGTGCCCGTCCCTCCCCCCACGAGCGAGAGGTGGGAGAAGATCCCGGCGTAGTCGAGGGTGCCGGTCTTGGAGAAGACCAGGAAGATGGCGACGAGGAAGGCCACATCGGCGAGCCGGTTGTAGAGGAACGCCTTCTGCCCCGCGCTGGCCGCGCTGTCGCGCCCGAACCAGAACGACACGAGCCAGTACGAGCACACGCCCACGCCCTCCCACCCCACGAAGGTGAAGAGCAGGTTGTCGGCCAGGACCAGGATCAACATCGAGGCGACGAAGAGGTTCAGGTACAGGAAGAACTTGGGGTAGTCGCGATCCCCCTTCATGTAGGCGATGGAGTAGAGGTGGATGAGCGAACTCACGCCCGTGACGAACAGCGCCATGGTCATCGACAGCGGGTCAACGAGCAGCGCCGCCTTCACCTGGAGGCCGCCGACGGGGATCCAGGTGAACAGGCTCTGGATGAAGGATCGGTCCGGGGCCGCCTTGGCCAGGAGCCCGGCGTAGACCACGCAGGCCACGACGAACGAGCCCAGCACCGTGGCCGTGCCCAGCCATCCCGCCCACGGGTCGCCCAGGCGGCGCCCGAAGGCGGCCAGCACGACGAAGCCGGCGAGCGGCAGCAGCGGCATCAGGTAGGCGGCGTGGAGCATGTGGTTCGAGACGTCCCGGGTTCGGTTGGTTGAGAGGGGTAGGGGGCCTGGTCGAGGGTGAGGAGCTAACCCCGCATGATGTGGAAGTCGTCGGCGGTTGAGGTCCGGCGACGGCGGAAGAGGGCGACCACGATGCCGAGGCCCACCACCACCTCGGCCGCGGCCACCACGAGCGTGAAGAACACGAGCGCCTGGCCACCGATGTCGTTGAGCATGCGGGAGAAGGTCACGAAGGTGAGGTTGGCGGCGTTCAGCATGAGCTCGACGCACATGAACATGACGAGCACGTTGCGCCGCACGAGCAGGCCCAGGGCGCCGATGGCGAACACCACCGCCGCCAGCCCCAGGTACCAGGCGCCACTCAGGCTCATCGCGACGCCTCCTCGGTCTCGGCCCGGACCTCGACCACGTCGTCCTCGTCGGCACCGTCGGTGCCACCGGCCCGGGCGGAATCGTCGCGGCCGGGATCGTCGCGGCCAGGATCGTCGCGGCCGGGATCGTCGGCGACGTCGTCGTCACCGGTGGCGGCATCGGGGCCGCTGAGCGCGCCGGGCTCGGCGTCGTCGGCGTCGGCGTCGGCGTCAGGCCCGTCTCCCCCCAGGACGCCGCCGGGGCGTCGGGACAGGACCACCGCGCCCACCACGGCGATCACGAGCAGGGCGGAGGTGACCTCGAAGGCGAACAGGTAGGTCGTGAACACCGAGCGGCCCAGGGCGGCCACGTCCCCGCCGGACTGGCCCTGGGCGGGACCGGCCACCGAGTGCGTGCCCACCGCCCAGTGGGCGCCGAAGCCCATCAGGAGCAGGCCGGCCAGGCCGAGGACGATCAGACCCACCGCCAACGGGCGCTGGGCCCGCAGGGGCTCCTTCTCGAGGCTCTCCTCGCGGTCGACGCCGAGGAACATGATGACGAACAGGAACAGGACGACGATGGCGCCGGCGTAGACGATGACCTGCACGGCGGCCAGGAAGTTGGCCTGCTGCTCCACGAAGAGCACGGCCACGCCGAACAACGTCATGACGAGCATGAGCGCGGAGTGCACGGGGTTGCGCGCCACCACGACGCCGACGGCGCCGAAGAGCACGATGGCCGCGGCGATGGCGAAGGTGAGCGCGTCCACGGAGGTCGCGGCGAGAACGGGCGTCGGCATCACGTCTCGCTCTGCTTCGTGGGGTTCTCGACCCACACCGTGGGCGCGGCGGGGGCCGGGGCCCGGGCCGCCATGCGCTTTTCGAGGCGCGCCCGCACCTGGGGCGGCATGCGCTGCTCCATGCGCTCGCGCATCCGGTTGGCGATGCCCCGCATCCCCTGCTGGTCCGGGAGCCGGTCGATGTCGTCGAGGTGGGAGGAGTACGTCTCGCGCAGCTGCCGACTGCCGGTCAGCTCGTCGTGGCGCTCCTCGCTCTGGCCGCCCTCGGGGGCGCGCACGCCGTAGCCCAGCTCCCCGGACCACTGCACACGACCTTCGTAGGCGGCCACCCCCGAGGGCGAGGTGGCCCGCATCCATCCCGAGGTGTGCAGGTCGTCGCCGTCACGCCAGTCTTCCCACGGGAGCCGCTTCGGCTTCCCGTCGTCGCCGACGAGCAATTCGTCCTTGGTGTAGATGGCGTCGGCCCGGTTGGTGAAGGAGAACTCGAACAGCTTCGACTCGGTGATGGCCTCGGTGGGGCAGGCCTCGACGCACAGGTCGCAGTGGATGCAGCGCAGATAATTGATCTCGTACACGAACCCGTAGCGCTCGCCGGGCGACACGGGGTCGGCGGGCGAGTTGTCGGCGCCGCGCACGTAGATGCAGTCGGCGGGGCACACCCCCGCGCACAGCTCGCACCCGATGCACTTCTCCATGCCGTCCTCGTAGCGGTTGAGGACGTGGCGCCCGTGGTTGCGCACACCCTTGGGCTTCTTCTCCCGTGGGTACTGCCGCGTGACGCGCTGGCGCGTCATCTGCTCGAGCGTGACCTTGAACCCCCCGAGGAAGCTCAGGTCGTCGCGCAACCCGTCGAAGAGCCCCATCAGGTCACCGCCTCGGGTGTGCCCGGAGCGGGCGCATCAATCGCCGCGGCGTCGTCGGTGGCCGTGAGCTCGCCTCGAACGGCGCCGACGAGGACCGAGCGCAGCAGCAAGGCCGCCGCCGCGAAGAGCGCCAGGACGACGCCGAGCCCCCACCACCGTCCCACCAGGAAGGCGGCGAGGACGAGGACCCACCCGAGGGAGAGGGGGATGAGGACCTTCCAGCCCAGGTCCATGAGCTGGTCGTAGCGCAGGCGGGGCAGCGCGGCGCGCAGCCACACGTAGATGAACAAGAACACGAGGGTCTTGCCCAAGAACCACAGCACCGGGATCACCCAGGACAGGATGAACACGTGCGCGGTGGGCCCGTCGGGGCCGCCCAGGAACAGCGTCACCACGATGGCCGACATGGTGATGGTGTTCATGAACTCGGCCATGAAGAACAGGGCGAAGCGGATGGAGGAGTACTCGGTGTTGAAGCCGCCCACGAGCTCCTGCTCCGCCTCCACCAGGTCGAAGGGGGGGCGGGTGAGCTCGGCCGTGATGGCGATCATGAACAAGAAGAAGGGGAGGATCCCGGTGCGGATGATGAACCAGCTCCCGATGAAGGTGTGGCTCTGGCCATCGACGATGGCCCGCGTCGACAGCGACCCGGCCAGGAGCACCACCATGACGACGGTCAGGCCCAGGGCGGCCTCGTAGGAGATCATCTGGGCCGAGGCCCGCACCGAGCCCAGCAGGGGGTACTTCGACCCCGAGGACCATCCGGCCAGCATGACGCCGTAGACCGAGATCGACGACATGGCCAGCAGGAACAGGATGCCCACCGGCGGGTCCGCCACCTGCAGCTCGAAGGTGTGCCCGGCGACGGTCACGAGCCCCCCCACCGGGACGATGGCAAAGGACAAGAAGGCGGGCAGGATCGACAGGTACGGCGCCAGCTTGAACACCGTCCGGTCGGCGCGTTCGGGGAGCAGGTCCTCTTTGAAGAACAGCTTGATGCCGTCCGCCAGGGTCTGCAGCAGCCCCCACGGGCCGGCCCGGTTGGGCCCGACGCGCGCCTGCATGTCCGAGATCACCTTGCGCTCGAACCAGATCATGAGCATGACCGACACCAACAACGCCCCGAAGGCGACCAGAACCTTGACCGCCACCACGAGCAGCTCCGCCCAGTGCACGCCGTGGGCGAAGAGCGGGTCACCGAGACCGAGGAGGGGCGCGGTCACAACGTCTCCAGGCGCACGTCGACGACCGGCTCGGGGCCGCCGATCAGCGAGGAGGCACCGACGCCGGGCGCGCCGGGGTCCCCGCTGAGGTTGAAGTCGATGCAGACCACGCCGCGGAGCACGCGGCTGTCGGCGACGGCCTCAAGCTCGAGGACGCCACGCGACGACCGGACCCGGACGCGCGCCCCGGTCGTGACGCCGAGACGGTCGAGGTCGTAGGGATTGGCCCGCACCGTCGCGGGGGCGGCCAGCGCGGCGAGCGCCCCGCACGCCCCGAGCAGGACGCCGTGGTCGTAGAGCCGCCGGGGTGACACCAGCCGCAGCGAATAGCTGTCGGGCGGGGGCAGGTGCGGGGCCGACACGGGCACGGGCCAGCGCAGTGACCGGGGCCTCGTCGGCGCGGCACCGTTGGCGCCCTGGCCGTTCGCGCCGTTGGAGCCGTTGGAGCCGGTCGAGCCGTTCGTGCCCGAGAGCAGCTCGTCATGGCCGGGCGGCTCGGCCAGCCCGGCGCGCGGCGGGGCGCCCTGGGCTTCCACGGCGTCGATTCCCGGCGTGGCCATGGGGTCGAAGGGGGCGAGCGCCCCGCGCGCCGTAATCCACACCGGCGACGCCGGCAACGGGGCGATGACGCCGTCGCGCGCCGCCGGGGTGTCGAGCACGGCCCGGGTGATCCCGGCGTGCGAAGGGGCCAGCCGCTCGATCTCGTCCCAGAGCTCGGCTGCGCTCGACACGCCGATGCCCCCGCTCAGGCGGTCGGCGAGCTCGGCCGCCACCATCCAGTCGGGCCAGCACTGCCCAGGGGACACGAGCTTCTGGGCCAGGCGGGTGATCCGCCCTTCGATGTTGGTCGTCGTGCCGGTGCGCTCGTGGGCGATGGCCACGGGGAGCACGACGTCGGCCAGCGCGGCCGACGGCGACAAGAACCCGTCCACCGCCACCACGAAGGCCTCGCCCGAGAGCGCCTCTTGCGCCAGCGCCCGGTCGGGGAAGTCACCGACCGGATCGGACCCGACGAGCACCAGCGCCGCCATCGATCCGTCCCCGAGAGCCTGCAGGATGCCCGCCGCGTCGCGACCTCGGGCCGCGGGGACCGATCCCCATGCCGACTCGTACCAGGCCCGGCCCTCGTCGAGGCTGACGCGTCCGGGCAGCAGGCCCGGGGCGAGACCCATGTCGAGGGCGCCCATGACGTTGCCGCGCCGCAGGGCGGGGAGGAAGCGGGCCTTCGGCCACGCCTCGGCCAGCGCCGTCGCCGCCGCGGCCACGATCGCCCCGTCCTCGGCCAGCGACGGACGCCCGATCACGACCACCACGCCGTCGCCGTCGGCGCCGGCACGACCCAGAGCGCCACGCGCCGCTCCCCACGCGTCGGCGTCGACCGAGTCGGGATGCGTTTCGACCGACGTGGCCAGGGCGCGGGCCACTGCGGCGGCCTCGCCCGGTCGATAGGGCACGACGGCGGTGGCGAACTCGCTGAGCGCGCCAGCCCGGGGAGTGAGCTCGACCACGGGGACGCCCCCGTCGACGGCCGCGCCCCGGAGACGGAGGAACAGGACGGGCAGCTCTTCTCGGAGGTCACCCGACAGCACCACGACGCACGAGGCGGCGCACGCCTCGTCGATGGTGGCTCGGGGCAGGGCCAGCACGACCTCGGCGGGGAGGCCGTCACCGAGCTGGGCGTCGACCGAGTCCGTGCCGATCACCGACTTGGCCAGCTTGGCCCAGGCATAGGCGTCCTCGTTGGACAACCGGGCGCCGCCGAGCACGCCGATGGCCTCGGGGCCGTGCTCGGCCCGGATGCGCGCCAGCCGCTCGGCCACAGCGGCGAGGGCCTCGTTCCACGACACGGCCACGAGCTCGGGGGTCCCGTCCACGTCTCGGCGCATGAGCGGCTCGACCAGGCGGTCCTCGGCGTTCACGGCCTCGAACCCGAAACGGCCCTTGTCGCAGAGCCAACTCTGGTTCAACGGGTCGCTGTCCATGCCGAGCAGGCGCGTCACCCGGTTCGACGACGACTGGATGGCGGCCCGGCACCCGAAGGAGCACAGCGTGCACGTCGACTCGACCTGGTCGAGGTCCCAGGGCCGGGCCGTGAACCGGTAGGGCGACGCGGTGAGCGCGCCCACGGGGCAGATCTGGACGGTGTTGCCGCTGAAGTACGACGTGAAGACGTGGTCCTCGAAGACGTTGACCTCGATGGCGTCGCCTCGACCGAGGAAGTCGATCTGGGCCTCTCCGGCGATCTCCGCCGCGAAGCGGACGCAGCGACCGCACTGGATGCAGCGCTCGCGGTCGAGCAGCACGAGCTCGGAGATGGGGATGGGCTTGGCCCAGTGCCGCTTCTCCTCGAGGAACCGGCTCTCGCCGGGCCCGTAGGCGAGCACCTGGTCCTGCAGCGGGCACTCGCCACCCTTGTCGCACACGGGGCAGTCGAGCGGGTGGTTCACGAGGAGGAACTCGAGCACCCCGTCCTGGGCCTTTTTGACCTTGTCCGAGGTGGTGTCGACCACCATGCCCTCCGCCACGGGCACGTAGCACGCCGGTTGCAACGTGGCGCCGCGCGGTCCCGACACCTCGACGAGGCACATCCGGCACATGCCGACCGGCTTCATGCGGGGGTGGTAGCAAAAGCGCGGGATGAACGTCCCGGCCTGCTCGGCCGCGGCGATGAGGAACTGCCCCGCCGGTGCGGTGACCTCGGTGCCGTCGAGGCTGAAGGTGACCGTGGCGCCGGCGTCGACCCGGGGGGCGATGCCGTGGTGCGAGGTCACGACGGGGTCAGCCATGCGGACAACCCCCGTCCTTGACGTGCACCAGGAAGTCGTCACGGAACATCCGGATGGCCGACGCGATCGACGACGGGATCGACGACCCCAGCACGCAGATCGTCGTCTGCTGCGGGGGCCACGACACGCCCGGCGCCAGGTTGTCGCACACGTCCATCAGCAGGTCCACGTCCGATTCGCGCCCGTCGCCGTCCTCGATGCGGCGCAGGATCTTCTCGAGCCATCCGCTCCCCTCCCGACACGGCGTGCACTGGCCGCACGACTCGCGCCAGAAGAAGCGGGTGATCCTCCACGCGGCGCGCACCACACAGGTGGTGTCGTCCATGACCACGATCGAGCCCGACCCGAGCATGGACCCGGCCTCACCCACCTCGTCCTGCCCCAGGGGGAGGTCGAGGTGCTCGGGACCGAACCACGGCGCCGACACCCCTCCGGGGATGAGCGCCTTGAGCGGCCGGTCGCCGGGGATGCCGCCGCCGAGAGCGGGATCGAACACGAGGTCGCGAAAGGTCGTCTTCACCATCTCGACTTCGTACACACCGGGATTGCGGACGTGCCCGGCCAGGGCGAACAGTCGCGTCCCTGTTGATCGGCCCGCGCCCAGAGCGGTGAAGGCCTCGGAACCGTTGAGCATCACCCAGGGCAGGTTGGACAGCGTCTCCACGTTGTTGACCACGGTGGGCTCGCCGTAGAGGCCGATGGCGGCGGGGAAGTACGGCGGCTTGATGCGCGGGAACCCGCGCTTGCCCTCGAGGCTCTCGAGCAGCGCGGTCTCCTCGCCGCAGATGTAGGCGCCGGCGCCCGGATGGACCACCACGTCGATCGAGAACCCCGACCCGAAGATGTCCTTGCCCACCACGCCGTGCTCGTAGGCGTCGTTGAGCGCGCCCTGGACCCGTTCGAGCCCGAGAGCGAACTCACCGCGCACGTAGATGAAGGCGCGCACCGCCTGGATGGCGTAGGCGGCGATCAGGACCCCCTCGACCAGCTGGTGGGGATCACGCTCGACCAGCAGGTGGTCCTTGAAGGTGGCGGGCTCGCTCTCGTCGCCGTTGACCACCAGGTAGGTAGTGGACGCCTTGCGCAACATGGACCACTTGCGCCCGGCGGGGAACCCGGCCCCGCCCCGACCGAGCAGGCTCACGGCATCGACCTCGTGGGCGACCTGCTCGGGTGTCATGGTGAGCGCCTTGCGCAGGCCCTCGTATCCCCCCGTGGCCAGGTAGCGCTCCAGGGTGTGGGAGTCCTCGTACTCCAGACGCGACGTCACGATGCGGGGAGCCTCGGTGACCGCCATCACGACCCCCCTGCGGCGCGGGCCGCGACGGCGTCGCGCTCGGCGCGGATGGTGGCATCGTCGACGCGCAGCCCACCCTGACGCCGCACGCGCACCAGCGTGCCGTGCCGGGGGATGTCGTCGGACATGGTCCCGGCGCGCAGGGCCCCGACGAGGGCGTCGAAGGAGTCCGGCGTCACGTCGCCGACGAAGCGGTGGTTCACGGCCAGGCACGGGGCCCGGCCGCAGTCCGCGATGCACTCGGTCTCCTCGAGCGTGAACATCCCGTCTTCGGTGGTCGCCCCCGAACGGATCCCGAGCGAGCCCTCGATGTGGTCGAGCAGCTCGTAGGCGCCCCGCAGCATGCAGGCGATGTTGGTGCACACCGAGACCACGTACACGCCCACCGGCTCGGTGTGCAGCATCTCGTAGAACGACGCCGTCCCGAGCACCTCGGCCGGGGTGAGCCCCACCAGCGCGGCGATCTCGTCGATGGCCTCGGGCCGCAGCCAGCCGTCCTGCTCCTGGGCCAGGTGGCAGATGGGGATGAGTGCGGAGCGGGGATGGGGGTACAGGGCCACGAGCTCACGGGCGCGCGTGACGATGTCCTCGGACAGGTGCCCCGATCCGGCCGCGGGTGTCACCGGTCCACCTCGCCCATCACGGGGTCGACCGAGGAGATCGTGGCCACGGCGTCGGCCACGAGGCCCCCGTGCATCATGACGGGAAGGCTCTGGAGGTTCACGAACGACGGGGCGCGGATGTGCATGCGGAACGGCTTGGACGAGCCGTTGGACACGAGGTAGCACCCGAGCTCGCCGCGCGGCGACTCGATGGCGACGTAGACCTCCCCCTCGGGGACCTTGAAGCCCTCGGTGAAGATCTTGAAGTGGTGGATGAGCGCCTCCATCGATTCATCGATGCGGGCGCGCGGGGGCGGCGTCACCTTCTTGTCCTGCACGCGGTAGTCGCCGGACGGCATCTTGTCGAGCACCTGCCACAGGATGCGCACCGACTCGCGGATCTCGTTGATGCGGATGGCGTAGCGATCGAAGTTGTCGCCGTAGGTCCCGATGATGACGTCGAAGTCCACCTCGCCGTACGCCAGGTACGGCATGGTGCGGCGCAGGTCCCAGGCCACCCCGGTCGAGCGCAGGATGGGGCCCGTGGCCGACAGGGCCAGGGCCTCCTCCGCGCTGAGCGCCCCCACCCCCTCCATGCGCTCTCGGAAGATGGGTTGGCCCGTGAGCAGGGCGTCGTAGTCGCCCAGTCGCGATGTCACGTTGTCGAGGATCACCTCGACGTCGTCCTCCCACCCGTCGGGGAGGTCCGCGGCGGTCCCGCCGGGCCGGATGAAGTTGTGGTTCATACGCAGCCCGGTGGTTTTCTCGAAGAAACCCAGGACCAGCTCGCGCTCTCTGAACCCGAAGATCATCATGGTCGTCGACCCCACGTCCATGCCGTTGGTGGCCAACCACATGAGGTGCGACGACATCCGCTGGAGCTCGGACAAGAGCATGCGGATCCACACGGCGCGCGGCGGGAGCTCGATGCCGAGGAGCTTCTCGGTGGCGAGGGAGAACACCAACTCGTTGTTGAGCGGTGACAGGTAGTCCATGCGCGTGACGTTGGTGGAACCCTGCTGGTAGGTGAGCTCCTCGGCCGTCTTCTCCATACCCGTGTGCAGGTACCCGATGATCGGTTTCGTGCGCAGGACGGTCTCGCCGTCGAGCTCCATCATGAGGCGCAGCACGCCGTGGGTCGACGGGTGCTGCGGGCCCATGTTGATGATCATGGTCTCGTCGTCGGGACGCTCGACGTCGATGTCGGACACGTCGACGCCGTGGCTCTCGGGGAGCCGCAGCACCGACCCGACCTCGCGACCCAGCTCGTCGGCCGGGGTGTCGCGGCGCGCCCGTAACTCCTGGGCGCCCTCGGAGGTCTCCCGGACGAACGGCGCGTCGGCACCCTCCTCGGCGGCGGGTGGCGCGGTGGTGGCGGGCGTGCGCTCGGTCACCGGGGCCCCGGGGCGTCTTTGAACTGCACCGGTACCCGACCCACGCCGAAGTCCTTGCGCAAGGGATGGCCTTCCCAGTCCTCGGGCATGAGGATCCGGGTCAGATCGGGGTGCCCCGTGAACGAGATGCCGTACATGTCGTACACCTCGCGCTCCATGGCCTCGGCGCCGCGGTAGAGGTCCCACAGCGACGGCACCTCCGCCGCCTCCTCGGGGACCTGCACCCGGATGCGCACCCGCCGGACCTGGGCCAGCGACAAGAGCATGACGACCAATTCGAAGCGCTCGGGTGCGACCTCCGACGGCAGGGTGCGCCCGGGATGGCCGAGGTAGTCCACGGCGGTGAGGCCGGCGAGCATCTCGAACCCGGCTTCCCGGTGGGCGGCCACGACGTCGTGGTACCGGTCGCGCCCGGGGAAGAGGAGCTCGTGACCGTCGATCGAAGTCGCGCTCGGCACGTCGGGAATCGACAGGTCGACCGATGCGGGCTCGGGCGTCACCGCGGCGTTCCCAGGCGCACGGCGTCGGGGCGCTCGGGCACCCAACCGGCGAGCTCCTCGGGACGCTCCGCCGTCGGACCGCGCCGACGGGTGATCTCGCCAGTGCGGATCTTCTCGTGGAGCGTGAGGATGGCGTGCAACAGCATCTCGGGGCTCGGCGGGCACCCCGGGGCGTACACGTCGACGGGAACGACCTGGTCGACGCCCTGGACGATGGCGTAGTTGTTGAACATGCCCCCGGTCGACGCGCACACGCCCATGGAGATGACCCACTTGGGCTCCATCATCTGGTCGTAGACCTGCCGGAGCACCGGGGCCATCTTCTGCGAGACGCGGCCGGCCACGATCATGAGGTCGGCCTGCCGAGGCGACGCCCGGAAGACCTCCATCCCGAAGCGGCTGATGTCGAAGTCCGCCGCCCCCACCGACATCATCTCGATGGCACAGCACGCCAACCCGAAGGTCACGGGCCACACGCTGTTGCGGCGCGCCCACTTGACCAGGTCCTCGACCCGCCCCGTCAGGAAATTGTGCTGGAGATCCTCGAGCCCCATGGTGCCCGCTTTACGCAGCCTGTCCGGCGCCCGGCCCCTGACCGGGCCCGACGCGGGCGATGGTCGACTCGGTGGTGCGCTCGGGCATGGCCGGGCGGAGCTGCTTGGCCGGGCCCCAGTTCAGGGCCCCGTTGCTCACGAGGTAGAGGAAGGAGAAGAACACCGCACCGGCGAACACCAGGACCTCGATGAGCCCGAAGGTGTGCAGCTCCCGGAAGACCACGGCCCAGGGATAGAGAAAGACGATCTCGATGTCGAAGATGATGAAGATCATCGCCACGAGGTAGAAGCGCACCGGGAAGCGCTGCGGCGGCTCGCGGTCGGGAACGATCCCGCACTCGTAGGGCGCCAGTTTGGCGGCCGTCGGTCGCTTCCGGGGGGCGAGGAGCCCCGAGGCGAGGAAGGACAGACCCGCGAAGAGAACGCCCAGCACGAAGAGCACCACGATGGGGAGGTAGTCGCTCATGACCGAATGCGGTTCTACCACGGCACCCTGCGCACGAGCACATTGAGAATCGGCCCTCGGCGGGGCCCGGGGCGGAGCTCCGACAAGGGTGCCCGGGACCTTGTCGTCGCCCTACGATCTACCCGGTGACCCCCTCCCGATCCTCCGAGACGTCGACCTCGACGGGTCGTCCCGAGAGCGTCGACGACTCCCGTGTCCACGACGTCGTCGTCGTCGGCGGCGGGCCCTCGGGCGCGGCGTGCGCCTACTGGCTGGCCGATGCCGGCTGGGACGTCGTCGTCCTCGAGAAGAAGCACTTCCCCCGGGAGAAGACCTGCGGCGACGGGCTCACGCCGCGCTCTGTGCGCCAGCTGAACGACATGGGGCTCTCCGGTGCCCTGGCCGGCGCCCACCGCTACGACGGGCTCAGGGCCTGCGCCTACGGCATGAGCCTGGAGATGCCCTGGCCCGACCATCCGTCGTTCCCCTCGGTCGGGTACGTCATCACCCGCCACGACCTCGACGAGATCGTGGCCGAGCGCGCCGCCAAGGCCGGGGCCACGGTGTGGCAGGGCGCCGAGGCGATCGGGCCCATCCTCGATCCCGCCACCGCCGGTCACGTCGGGGGGACCGGCGTGAGCTCCGAGGTGCTCCCGAGCTGCGGGGGGGCCCGGGTCCTCGACCGCGACGCGCAGCGCCAGCACGAGGTGCGGGCCCGCTACACCGTTGTCGCCGACGGGGCCAACTCGCGCTTCGGCCGGGCCCTCGGCACCTCGAGAGACCGCCACTACCCCCTGGGCATGGCCCTGCGCGGCTACTTCCGCTCCCCGCGCCACGACGAGCTCTTCATCGAGTCCCACCTGGACATCCGAGACGCCTCGGGCGCGGTCGTCCCCGGGTACGGCTGGGTCTTCCCCCTCGGCGACGGGCGCGTGAACGCGGGGGTGGGCCTGTTGTCGGTCGAGGGCCGGTGGAAGGGCGCCAACACCACCCAGCTCATGGACGCCTTCATCGACTGGGCCCCGGCCTCGTGGGAGCTGTCGCATTCCACGCTGTGCGGGCCCCCCACGGGCGGGAAGCTCCCCATGGGCCTGTCCGTGCGCCCCCGCATCGGCCCCAACGTCCTCGCCATCGGCGATGCCGCCGGTTCGATCAACCCGTTCAACGGCGAAGGCATCGCCTACGGCTACGAGACGGGGCGCCTGGCGGCCGCGTGCGTCGGCCGCGCCCTGTCGGGTGAGGGCGTCCACGCCCTGGTCGACTACGAATCGCAGCTCCAGGCCGCCTACGGCCTCTACTACCGGATCGCCCGGGAGTTCGTGCGCCTGATCAGCCGGCCCGAGTTGATGCGGGCCTGCGTCCGCACCGGCATGCACTCGCGCAGCGTCATGGAGTGGCTGCTGCGCATCATGGCCAACCTGGTGCGACCCGACGAGGTGGGCCCGGCCGAGGCCGCCTACCGGACCCTGTGCACCATCGGCCGTCTCACCCCGGGCTGAGCGCCACCGCGGGCACCGCCCGCATCGCCGCCTCCCGCACCGACCGCAGGAACGAACCGGGCGCGCTCGGTCAGAACTGGCTCACCCCGATCGTGCGGATCTCGAGGTCGCGCGCCAGCTGGTCCTGAGCGGCGAGCGAGAACACCAGGTTGCTGACCGTCCCCATCGTGGCCTGCACCCGCCCGTCGAAGACGGCGGTGGCCGTGCTCACCACGGTCTTGGTCTGGCCCGTCTCGTTGGCGATGCGCGCGATCTGGAAGGCGGCCACGGTAACCGGCGCCGGGCCGCTGGGCACAGGGACCACGATGGGCTGCACGGTGGCAGTGGCGTAGCTCACCTCGCCCGTGCCCGACGCGTAGGGCAACATGGCCTGCACGTAGGGCTGGTAGCACGTGGCGAACAGGGCCGGGTCCTGGAACACCGCGGCGTCAGCCCCTTCGGCCTTGGCGCTCTGGACGACGTCGACGACGGAGCTGACCGCCCCCCCGTTGCCGCTGGGGTCGAGGTACGTCGGTGAGGTCGCCTCGGCCGTCACCTGCGAGATGGCGCTTCCCATGCCGAAGGCTCCGTCGACCGCCGACACGGGCACGTGCAGGCAACGCGCCATCACCGTCGACGCTTGCTCGGCCGTCTGCAGGGCCGCACCCCCGTTGGTGGTGGCCCCGGCAGCGAAGACGTTGCCGACGGTGGGCGCCGCCACGGCCCACCCCGGAAGGTCGGTCTTCTGGATCCCGACTCGGGCGGCGATGGCGGAGTCGGACAACAAGCCGGCAGGGATCTGCCCGCTCGCCCCCTGTGCCTCGAGGTACCGCACCCCGGCGGCGAAGGGGATGAGGCCGGCGAGGACCGTGAAGACGACGAGCCTCACCATGTTCCGACTCGGCAGGAGCAACCGCAGGCGCGACCCGCTGGGCCGGCGCGCCGCGGAACGCACCCGCAGCCGAGGCAAGGGCGGCAGGTCATCGTCGAACTCGTCGAGGTCGTCGAGCTCGAGCTCATCCGACGCCTCGTCTGGCACCGACGAGTGCGCCTCAGCCTCGTCCGCCACCGGCGGCTCGTGGGGCCGATCGGGGGGAGCCGGCGGCTGGAGGAGCACCGGCGCGGGTGGCTCGAGGACCACGGGGGCCGGCGGCTCGGCCAGGGTCGGTGCGGGCGGCTCGACCAGGGTCGGTACCGGCGGCTCGGCC
This sequence comes from uncultured Acidimicrobiales bacterium, assembly GCA_963811775.1. Lineage (GTDB taxonomy): Bacteria > Actinomycetota > Acidimicrobiia > Acidimicrobiales > UBA8190 > Chersky-840. The sequence continues at coordinate 268,754 of CAWESO010000009.1, forward strand.
AGGGTCGGTGCGGGCGGCTCGGCCAGGGTCGGTGCGGGCGGCTCGGCCAGGGTCGGTGCGGGCGGCTCCACGAACACGGGCTCGGCCACGACCGACTGCGAGGCCACCGGCGTCGGAGAGTCGACGACCACTCCGCTCGGAGGATCGAGGACCACGGGTGTCGGGGGGTCGAGGACCGCAGCCGTGGGCGATTCGAGGACCGCAGCCGTGGACGGTTCGACAACGGGCGCCGGAGCGGGGGCCCGGTCCCGGTCGAGGCCCGGGTCCAGGTCGAGGGCCGGTGGGGCCGGCGCCACCACGGCCCGAGCCTCGGGTGGCTCTACCTTCTCTGCATTCGCCGCGTCATCGAGGTCTTTGTGCGTGGGGACGAGCAGGCGCAGCGGGCGCCCGTCGACCACGAACTCCAGCGCCGTGGCCTGCTCTCCGCTGGGCATAGCGGCCGGGGGGCCGAATTCGAGGGGAGAGGTCCGCTCCCAACCCACCGTGCGGCGCTCCCCCGGCTCCGGCCCGAGGAACGTGATCCCTGCGGTGTCGACGACCACCGAAAGATGGCCGACCACAGCCGGCCCGTCAGGCGTGGAACCCTCCAGGTAGACATCGTCCATCCGGAGGCTCCCATTCCCGAGCCCAAGTGATCCCATTGCCTGCCTCCTCCATTTGGCTTGCCCGCCGATGCCTGACGATTGCGAAGTGACTGTCGGCGCCTGTGGCGCCGCGACCGGCGCCCGGCCGCGCCGAGGTCGTGCCCCGAACGAGGTCGTCGCGGTCCGAAAGGGACCGACGGGCGCGGTCCGGGGAACCCGCCGGGGGTGGCCCGGAGGCCGTCGCGTCGCGGCCACCGGGGGGGCGGAGCCGGCCGCGCCGGCCAGGGCTCGAATCCGGCCCGGGAAGCGGGGACACGCGCCCGCGTCGGTTGGCACTGCGCCTCGAGGTCAACGTCGCCGGCGCCGGCGCTAGCCGGCGCAACCGAACTAGAACCACGCTGACCTCCACCGACCGCGCGTGCTGGATGGGACCGATTCCTGTGCCGTTGTTTTCGGCACGAACCGTTCACAACCTGAGCAACTGCAACACGTTGTCGCGACGGTGGCGTCGCCGCGCCGAGCCGCGTCGTCGGGGTCAGCCGACGTGGACGAAACGCACCAGCTCCATGCTCTCGTAGGTGATCCAGGAGTCGGCCACCTGCCGGTACGGGAACACCTCGTGCGCCCCGAGCGAGGTGTCGCCGAGAAGGGCCGCCTCGAGTTGCTCGCACTTCGTCCCGAAGGTCTGGTAGCCCGGGGCCCACACCAACCAGATCTGGTGGGCGGGGGCGCTCATCTGCTCCAACCGGGCCGCGAAGGCACCGGGGTTGCCCCGGCGCGAGGCGCTCGCGTAGTCCACCCAGTCGACGAAGGCCGGGCCGGTCCCACGCGGGAAGGTGATCTCCCGGTAGCGGTCCGGCGGGACCAGCCGGTTGACGCTGGGGCCGATCTGGTCGGGACAGAAGGCCACGACGTCACCGGGCCGACCCAGTCGGGCCAGGGCGGTGGCCACCTGCCCGGCCTGGGTCCGGCTCGACCAGGCGCTCGGGAGCGCGCTGGCCAGCCCGAAGGCCACGACGGCGGTCAGCACCCCGGCCCGGATGCGCCGGTCGGCGAAGGTGGTGAGGCCCAGGGCCACCAGGAGGACGAGGGGCACGAAGACGACCGAGGCGTACCGGGCCTGGAACGCGCTGCGGCTGATGAAGCCGCCCACGACCGCAGCCGCCAGCGTCCCGGTGAGCATCACGGCCAGGGCCCGGCCCCGGGGTCGGGTGCGCAGGTCGAGCTCGACGTGGAACGTGCCCCTGGCCACCCCGAACAACCCCAGCCCGACGAGGGCGAAGTACAGCAGGGCGAGGGCACGGCCCTGGTTCGTGGCCCCGCCCGAGAACGACGTCACGGCGTTGACCATGGCCGCGAAGTTCGCGGGCTCGGCCCACGGCGTCCCGGTGTGCCGGGCCTGGTAGAGGAACGTGGGGAGCCACGGCAAGAACATGAGGCACCCAACGAAGCCGGCCACCAGCGCGACCCGCGCCCCGCGGCGGCGCCCCTCGGGGCCGCGCCAGGCCTGGAAGGCCAGCCACAGCATCGTCACTCCCACCAGGTAGAGCGCCCAGTAGTGGGTGTAGAGGAGCAGCCCCGTGACCACCGCCACCGCGACGGCGTTGGCCACGGTGGGACGGCGCAGGATCTGCTGCAACGCCACGACGCCGGCGGCGGTGAGCAGTCCCACCAGCGCGTACATGCGGTTCTCCGTGGCGTAGCGGACCGCGAACGGCGACGTCGCCACGAGCACCAACGCTCCCGCCGCCACCGTCCGACCACCCAGGCGCCGGCCCGCCACCCACACGAAGGGCAACGTCGCGCAGCTCAGCACGCCGGACAACGATCGGGCCCCCTCGTCCGAGGTCCCGAACGCCTCGGTCCAGAAGTGGAGCAGGTAGTAGTAGAGGGGCGGCGCACCGTCGCGACGGAGCGCCCCGTGGATCTGCCCGAGCGGGAGTCGCGCGATGTTGAGCGTCAGGGCCTCGTCGAGCCACATGTCGGAACGGGCCACGAAGCGCAGCGCGATGCCGAACACCACCACCACGATCCCGCCGACGACCATGAACCGCGTCAGGCGCGGGTAGGCACCGGATCGATCGTCGGTCCCGGTGGGGTCCCCCGACGCCGACTCCCGCAACGCCGGCTCGGTCGCAGACATCGGCTCGGTCGCAGACACCGGCCCGGACACCGACGCCAAGGTCGGCTCAGTCACCGCCACCGACCCGGACACCGGCACCGACCCACGCGGCGGTGTTCGCCCCGGTGCGGTGCCGGGCCTCGCCGGCGGCGTCTTCGGCCCGTCCATCCGGCGCATGGTAACGAACGGCCGACGGCGGCCCGCAGCCGGTCAGCGCGACGCGGTGCGAAGAACCATGTGGGCAGCGGCGTCGGCGGCGGCGTCGACCACGGCGTCGAGGTGCGAGTCGAGATGGGCCAGGCCCGGGAACATGGCCTCGTACGGTCCGGGCGCGAGCGCCACCCCGCGCTCGAGCATGGCCGAGAAGAACAGCGCGTAGCGGCCCCCGGCCACCGCGGCCCGGGCCGACTCGTAGTCGGTGACCGGAGAGCCCCCGAAGAAGAGGCCGACGAGCGGCCCCACCACCGGCACCTGCACCTCGATCCCCGCCGCGGTGATGACCTCGTGCAGCCCCGACGCCAGGCGCTCGGCGCGTCGGGCACAGCGCGGTGTAGTCGTCGGCGGAGACGGCCTCGAGCACGGCCAGCCCCGCCGCGGTGGCGAGCGGGTTCCCCGACAGCGTGCCGGCCTGGTACACGGGGCCGTCGGGCGCCAGCACGGACAGGACGTCGCGCCTCCCCCCGAAGGCGCCCACCGGGAGCCCGCCGCCGATCACCTTGCCGAAACACCACAGGTCCGGCGTCACCCCCGAGATCGTCGACATCGCGCCCGGGCCGACCCGGAAGCCGGTGATGACTTCGTCGAACACGAGCAGGGCGCCGGCCTCGTCGCACGCCGTCCGTAGTCCCTGCAGGAAACCAGGCGCGGGGGCCACCACGCCCATGTTGGCGGCGACGGGCTCGACGATCACACACGCCACGCGCTCGTCGAGCGCGGGCACGACGTTGTAGGGCACGACGACGGTGTCGGCCACGGCCGAGCGCGGGACGCCGGCCGAGCCGGGCAGCCCGAGCGCGGCCACGCCGCTGCCACCGCCGGCGAGCAGCATGTCGGAGTGCCCGTGGTAGCAGCCGTCGAACTTGACGACGCGGTCGCGTCCGGTGAAGCCGCGCGCCACCCGCACCGCGCTCATGGCCGCCTCGGTCCCCGAGGACACCAACCTGACCTGCTCGCACCCGCTGACCCGGTCGCAGATGGCCTCGGCCAACAACACCTCGCCCGGCGTCGGCGCGCCGAAGGTGGTGCCGAGCGGCGCGGCGCGCGTCACGGCGTCGGTGACGACGCGATGGCCGTGTCCGAGGAGGACCGCACCGTAGGACTGGACCAGGTCGAGATAGCGCCGGCCTTCGACGTCGAAGACATAGGGCCCCTCGCCGCGCGCCACGGTGTAGGGGGTCCCCCCCACCGCCGCGAACGAGCGCACGGGCGAGTCGACGCCACCGGGGACGACGCGCCGGGCCCGCTCGAACCACGCCGCGTTGGTGGGTGACGCGTCGGTCCCGTCCCGGCCGGCCCCGGCGGAGGCGGCCGCCGTCTGCTCAGCCACGCAGCGCCTCGGCGACCTCACCGGCGAAATACGTCACGATGATGTCGGCCCCCGCCCGCTTGATGGCCAGCAGGTGCTCGAGCGCCACGGCGTCGCCGTCGATCCAGCCCCGCTCGGCCGCCGCCTTCACCATCGAGTACTCGCCACTGACGTGGTACGCGGCCACGGGGACATCCACCCGGGCCGCCACCGCGGCGATGACGTCGAGATAGGCGAGCGCCGGCTTCACCATCACGATGTCGGCGCCCTCGGCGATGTCGAGCGCCACCTCGGCCAGGGCCTCGCGCCCGTTGCGGGGGTCCTGCTGGTAGCCGCGCCGGTCCCCTCCGCCCGCGATGGTGACGTCGACGGCTTCGCGGAAGGGCCCGTAGAGACCCGAGGCGAACTTGGCGGCATAGGCCAGCACCGCCACGTCGAGATGTCCCGCCTCGTCCAGCGCGGCGCGGATGGCACCGACCTGGCCGTCCATCATCCCGCTGGGCGCCACCACGTCGGCGCCGGCGGCGGCCTGCGCCCTCGCCACCTTTTGGTAGAGCTCCACCGTCGCGTCGTTGTCCACCGTGCCGTCGGCACCGAGCACGCCGCAGTGGCCGTGGTCGGTGTACTCGTCCAGGCACAGATCGGCGATCAGGACCATGGTGTCGCCGAGCGCACTGCGCAGCTCGGCCAGGGCCACCTGCACCACTCCGTCGCGGTCCCAGGCCCCGGACCCGACGTCGTCCTTGGCGTCGGGGATCCCGAACAGGACGATCCCAGGGACTCCCAACGAGGCCAGGCGCTTGGCCTCGAGCACGAGCGACGCCGGGGAGTGCTGGACGTGCCCGGGCAACGACGTGATGGGCACGGGAGCGTCGACGCCCGCCCGCACGAACAACGGCGCCACCAGGTCGTCGACCCCGAGCGCGGTCTCGGCCATCAGGCGGCGCAGCGCCGCGGTCCGGCGCAGGCGACGCATCCGCCGCGCCGGGAACACGGCACCGTGCTGGTGCGGTCCGGAGGCGCTGTCCATGACTCGAGCCTACGCGGGGGGCGCCACGACGGTCCCGACGTGGCCGGGAGGACCGAAGTGCGCGACCAGCGACGCCGCCAGGCCTTCGGCGCTGTGCTCGGTGGCGACCACGTCGACGTGGAACCCGGCGCGGTGGGCGGCCTCGGCGGTGACGGGCCCGATGCACGCCACGACGGGAGGGAGGGGTCGGCGCCCGGCGAGCTCGGCATACCGGGTGACGGCGGAGGGGGAGGTGAAGGTGATCACGTCGGCACACGACGCCGCGTCGAGCTCGTCGGCCCCGACGCCGTGGGCCGCGTCGGCGGCCACGGTGCGGTACGCGTCGACCTCGGTCACCTCCCAGCCCTTGGCCCGGAGCCCGGGGGCGAGCACGTCCCGGGCCGCAGCGGCCCGGGGGAAGAGCACGCGTCCTCGCCTCGCCCCGGCCTGGGGCGCAGCCGGCATCGCCGCCGCCAGGCCGTCGGCGGTCTCGTCCGACGGGACCAGGTCGGCGGCGAAGCGATGGGCGGCGAGGGCCCGGGCCGTGGCCGCACCCACGACGGCCAACCGGGCACCGGCGAGGTCCCGCCCGTCGCGCAGGAGGGGGACGAAACGCTCGACGGCGTTCGACGACGTGAACACGACCCAGTCGTAGGTGGACACCTCGGCCGCCGCCGCCCGCAGCGCCTCGCCCCCGTCGGGAGGATCGGCGACGGCGATCACGGGCAGCTCGATCACGGCGGCCCCCGCGTCGACGAGGCTGGCGACGAGTGCGCCGGCCTGGGCCCGCGGGCGCGTCGACGACCACGCGCCGTCCGGCCAGGGGCCCTGTCGCCGCGGCGCGCAGGTCGAGGGCGGCCACCGGGCCGATGACGATGGTGCACGGGGGGCCGAGTTCCACATCGGCCAGCCCGGCCAGGGTGGTGCGCACGCTCTGCTGGGCCGGCGCCGTGCCTCGATGGACGACGAGCGCCGGGGTGCCGGGGTCTCGTCCGGCGGCGACGAGGCGGCGCGAGATCTCGGCGCGCGCCGCCATCCCCATCACGATGATGAGCGTGCCCCCGGTGCGGGCCAGCGCCTCCCAGTCCACCGCGCCCGGCGCGTCGCGGTCGCCCACGTGCCCGCTCACGACCGTCACCGAGGACGACAGACCCCGGTGCGTGACGGGGACGCCCGCCGCCGCCGGCGCGGCGAAGGCGGAGGTGACGCCGGGAACCACCTCGAAGGCGATGCCCGCCTCGAGGAGCACTTCGGCCTCCTCTCCCCCCCGACCGAAGACGAACGGGTCTCCCCCTTTGAGCCGGACGACCGTGCTCCCCCGCGCCGCGTGCTCGAGGAGGAGCGCGTTGATCTCGTCTTGGTGGCGGAGCTGGCCGGGTCGCTTGCCCACGTCGATGCGCAGCGCCCCGGCCGGGGCCAGCTCCAGCAGCCGCGCGTCCACCAGCCGGTCGAACAACACGACGTCGGCCGCGCCCAGCACCTCGGCCCCGCGCCGGGTGAGCAGCCCCGGGTCCCCGGGACCCGCGCCCACCAGGTACACCGTCACGGCGACGTCCCCGACCGCCCCGATGTCCCCCACCGCCCCGAGGTCCCCGGCGCTCCCGACGCGTCGGACAGACCCGCCGGCTCCGTCGGCTCGGCCCCGTCGTCGAGGGCCCAGTCGTCGAGCGACCGGCCGCCGCGCTCGTCGAGCAGGACGTGGGCGAGACGTCGCCCGAGGCCCTCGGGGTCCGACGCCTCGCCGGTCAGCCGGGCCCGCACGAGGACGCGGCCGTCCCGGCTCGCCAGGCATCCGTCGATATCCAGGCGCGCGCCGCCGTCCGCCACGGCCAACGCCCCGAGCGGCAGGGTGCAGCCTCCGCCCAGCGCGCCCAGAAAGGCCCGCTCGGCCCGGACCGCGGCGTGCGCCGACGCGTCGTCGATGGCAGCCAGGAGCCCGAGCACGACGGGGTCGTCGGCGCGACACTCAACCGCCAACGCCCCCTGGCCCACCTGGGGGAGCAACGTCTCGGCGTCGAGGACCTCGGTCACCTCGGCGCCGAGCCCCAGGCGTTCCAAGGCGGCCAGGGCGAGCACCCCCACGCCGATCTCCCGGGCCTTGTCCAGCCGTGTGGCCATGTTGCCGCGCAGGTCGCAGAACGTGAGGTCGGGACGCAGCCACGCCAGCTGGGCCCGCCGACGGACGGACCCCGTCGCCACGATGGCGCCGGGAGCCAGCCCCTCGAGCGTGGAGCCGACCAGTGCGTCGCGCGGGTCGGCGCGCTCGGGGACACAGGCCAGCACGAGACCGGGCGGGGTCTCAGAGGGCAGGTCCTTGGCCGAGTGCACGGCCAGGTCGGCCCGGCCGCCGAGGACGGCCAGCTGCACCTCCTTCACGAACGCGCCCTGCCCGCCGAGCTGGGACACCGGGACGTCGACCAGTGCGTCCCCGGTGGTCTGCACGACGACGGGCTCACACGCCGGCGCGCCGGGCAACGCGGCCACGAGCCCCGCCACCCGGGTCGCCTGCCACAGGGCCAGGGGCGAACCCCTCGTCGCCACGCGCAGGGGCCGGCGCCCGGCTCCCCCGCCCGTCGGGCTCACCACCTGGTCAGAGGTCGAACAGGGTGCGCAGCGCCTCGACCAGGCGCTCTCCACGCGGAGTGCCCGCTGCCTCTTTCACCGCCACCGTCGGGTGATGGAGCAACTTGGCGAGCACGTCGCGCACGACCGAGTCCACCTCCTGCCACTGCCCCTCGTCGAGCCCGGCCCGACGACCCCGATGGCGCTCGAGCTCGGAACGCCGCAGCTCTTCGACGCGGGCCCGCAGGGCCGAGACGACGGGGGCCGCGCCCCGGGACCGCTCCTCGGCCCGGTAGCGCTCGACCTCGTGGAACACGATCTCCTGCGCGGCAGACAGCTCGGCCCGGCGGCCCGCCATCGCCCGTTCGGCGTGTTCGGTGAGGTCGTCCATGTCGAGCAGCTCGATCCCCTCGAGGCCCGCCACGGCGGGATCGACGTTGCGCGGCACGCCGAGATCGACGATCAGCAGCGGAACGGGGGCGCCGGCACGCGCCGCGCTCGCCGACGCCAGCATCTCGGCCTCGAGGACGGGCAGTGCCGCGCCGGTCGAGGCGAAGACGACGTCGGCCCCGGCCAGGGCGTCCTCGAGCCCACCGAGCCCGACGGCGGTCCCCCCCACGCGGTCGGCGAGCGCCGCGGCCCGTCCCACCGTCCGGTTGACCACCACGACGCGGGCGGGGTCGCCATCGCTCCCCAACGCATCCACCACGCCTTCCGCCATCTCTCCGGCCCCGACGACGACGACGCCCCGGGCGCTGAGCGAGCCGCCCAGCCTCGACGCGGCCAGCTCCACCGCCACATGCGACAGCGACGTGGCGCCCTGGGCGATGGCGGTCGTGGAGCGGACGTGGCGCCCGGCTTGGACGGCGTGGCGGAACAGGCTCGTCAACACCGGTCCGCTGGCGTGCTCGGCCTGGGCCCGCTCCGCGGCCCGCCGCACCTGGCCGAGCACCTCGGTCTCACCCAGGACGCTCGAACGCAGCCCGGCGGCCACCTCGAAGAGGTGCCCGGCCACGGCGTCGTCGAAGAACACCGTCCAGCGCCCGTCGAGGGCCTGGGCGGGGCTCCCGGCCATCGCCGCGAGGAACTCCTGGAGGTCGGTGACCCCTTCGTGGAAGCGCTCGACCACGGCGTAAAGCTCGGTCCGCATGCACGTGGACAGGACGACCACCTCGACCAGGTTGGCACGGTCGCGCAGCCCCGCGACCACCTTGCCGAGGTCGTTCTCGGGAATCGCCACCCTCTCGAGCACGTCGAGCGGGACCTGGTGCTGCTCGAGGCCAACGACGATGACGGACAACGTCTCGCAGAGCTCCTTGCGGAGGGGGAACCACCCACCGCGGACACGGGCCCTCGGTGGGCCCGGTCCCTCCCCACCAGGATGCCGGTCGGCGCAGCCGTGTGCCAGACCGGGAGGCGGCGGAAGCCGGGCCCCGGTGGCTGGTGCTCAGCCCGGCTCGGTGGAGCTCAGGCCCACGGCGTGCGGGAGCGGTGACCACGTGGGGGCGGTCCCGGGCAGGTCGCGGTGCGAGAGATAGAAGCTCATGACCTGCAACTCGATGGACAGGTCGACGTATCGCAGCAGGACGTCGGGGGGCACGGTGAGGACCCGGGGGGCGAAATTGAGCACGGACCCGACCCCCGCCGCCACCATCCGGTTGGCGACGTCCTGGGCCGCCGCGGCCGGGGTGGCGATGACCCCGATCGAAGGCGGGTCTGCGGCCGAGACGCGCTCGAACTCATCGACGTGGTGCACGGTCACGCCACCGATGTCGCTCCCGAGCAGGCCGGGGTCCACGTCGAAGAGCCCGGCCACCCGGAAGCCGCGGGACGTGAACCCCTGGGAATTGGCGAGCGCCCGGCCCAGGTTCCCGAGGCCGACGATGGCGACGGGCCAGTCACCGTGCAGGCCGAGCTCCCGGTCGATCTGGGTCAACAGGAATTGGGCCTCGTACCCTGAGCCCCGCGTCCCGAACGACCCCAGAAAGGACAGGTCCTTGCGCACCTTGGACGCGTTCACCCGGGCCATGTCCGCCAGCTGGTCCGACGACACCGTCGTCGTCCCGGCTCGCACCAGCTCCAGGAGGATCCGCTGGTACACGGGGAGCCGGGCCACCGTGGCCTCGGGAATGCGGCGCGGGCTCGGGACCACCATGGCGCGGATCGTACTGAGGCGAGGGTGCCGGGCACCAAGCGACACGCCCGTCCGCGCGCGCCCGGCACCGCGTCCGCGGGGGCGACGCGGTCGTCTCAGCCGAGTTGGTCGCGCAGCGCCCGTCGCAACGCCTTGCCCACGAGGCCGCGCGGCAGCGACTCGACGAACCGGACCGAAGTCGGGCACTTGTAGCGGGTCAGGTTGGTGGCGCAGTAGGCGCGCACCAGCTCCTCGGTGACCACGGCGCCGTCCTTCACCACGATCACCGCTTCGACGGCCTCTCCCGTGCCGGGGTCGGGGCGTCCGATGACCGCCACCTCGGCGACGCCGGGCACCGACGCCACGACCCGCTCGACCTCGCCCGGGAACACGTTGAAGCCCGACACGATGATGAGGTCCTTGGTGCGATCGACGACGAAGAGGTCGCCGTCCTCACCGATGACCCCGACGTCGCCGGTGCGCAACCACCCGTCGTCGGTGAGCACCTGCGCGGTGGCCGCGGCGTCGCGCCAGTAGCCGGCGAACACGTTGTCGCCCCGGACCCAGATCTCCCCCGTGTCACCCTCGAGCACGGGCTCGTCTTCCTCGTCCACCAGCTGCACCTCGACACCCGGGAGCGGTCGACCGACCGAGCCCGGACGGTTGCGGCCGGTGCCGAACGAGGTCGACACCGCCGGTGACGACTCGGTGAGGCCGTACCCCTGCCAGATCTCGATGCCGTAGCGGCGCTCGAACCGGACGGCGACGTCCCCGTCGAGCGCGGCCGCCCCCGAGATGGCCCGGCGGACACCGGCCAGAGGCGAGGCGCCGTTCACGCCCCCGCCCGGGACGTCGGCCCAGGCGCCGAACATCGTGGGCACGCCGAGCAACGTCGTCACCCCGAGGTCACGGACCTGGCCGAGGGTGGTCGCGGCGTCGAAACGGGTGTCCAGCACGAGCGCGGCGCCCGTGGCCAACGAGAGCCCCAAGGCCACGTTCAGCCCGAACACATGGAAGAGCGGCAGGGCCACGAGGCCGATGTCGTCGCCACGCAGGATCTCGGGGATGGCGAGCATCTGTCGCAGGTTGGCCGTCAGGTTGGCGTGGGTGAGCATGGCCGCCTTGGGCTCACCCGCGGTCCCCGACGTGAAGAGCAGCACGGCAAGGTCCGACCCCTCCCGGTCGACTGGGTGCAGCAGAAACCCGTCCTCACCAGCCTCGGAGCCCGCCGCGCCCGGTGCGGCGTCAGGCGTCGCCCCCGGAGCGGGGCCGTCGGCGGCCCCGTCGGCACCGTCGCCAGCAGCGAGATCATCGGCACCGTCGCCAGCCGCGACACCGGCGGAGTCGGCGCCCGAGAACCCCTCCCAGGCCAGGGACCCGGCGGGGGCGCCGCCGGCATCGATCACGGCCTGGGGCAACACCGTGTGGGGGACGGGAGAGACCACGTCGAACCTGGCGCCGGCGAGGAGCGCGGTGGGCTCGACGACGTCGAGCTCGCGACCGAGCTCGGCCGGCGGGCTGTTGGGGTTGAGAGGGACCGCGACGGCCCCGGCGGCGAGCACGCCGAGGTAGGCCACGACGAAGTCGACCGACGTGGGCCACACGATCGCCACCCGGTCGCCGGGGGCGACGTCGAGCGCGGCGAGCGCGCCGGCCACCGACGCGGCGCGGCGACGCACCTCGCCCCACGAATGCCACCGGCCCTCCGCGTACAGCGCCCGGTCGTGGGCCGCGTGCTGGTCGGCGAGAGCGGCGAGGTTCACGACGCGCCGTTTCCCGAGGCGACGGATCGCAAGGTGACGAGGTCGCCGGGCTTCACGCCGAGCACGGTAGCGGCCGACCGTCGGTCACAGACAAGAGCGAGATGGTCGTTGGCGTCGACGATCACCCCGAGCGACCCGGGCGCGAGCGCGGCGAACGCCGGCACCCGGACAGCCCGGTGCGTGGTGCGGGCCTCCACGTCGAGCTGCGCACCGAGCGCCGCGGCCGACGCGTCCTCGGGCCCGGCGGCGAGCTGCACGTTGCCGAAGCCGTCCACCCACTGCACCTCGGCCTCGAGCGCGCCGTCACTCGCCGCCACCCGGGGGGGCTCGAGACGGACGAGGTCGGCGGGATCGACGTCGTCGCCGAGGTCGCCGAGCGCCGCGCCCCGGCACAGGCGGGCGGTGGCGGGCGCGAAGACGTCGCGTCCGTCGAAGGTGGCGCCCTCGTCGCGCCCCGACGCGCGCCGCAGTACCACGACCCGGACGGCACCGCCCAGGGTGTCCATGGCCCACGGGAGGAGCCCGTTGTCGGGCCCCACGAAGTACTGCGGCGTCTCACCACCGCCGGGCGCCACCGATGCGGCGATGGCCCGCCGCGCCGTGGCGACGCCGGGGTCCACCACGGCGAGGACCACACCGGGGCCGAGATGCGGCACGGCCCGTTCCAACGCCAGGGCGCCGGCCCGGACGTCGAACGGCGCCACGCCGTGGGTCAGGTCGACGATCGCGACGCCGGGCGCGTCACGCAGGACGCGGGCACGCACCACACCCGCGAATTCGTCGGCGAGCCCGTAGTCGGTCAGGAAGAAGACCGACCCACCGGCGCGCCTCGCCACCTGCCCCCCTCGTCGCCAAGGTGGCCGGCGGGGGTCAGCCGGCCTGGGTGTACCGGTCGGCCAGGTACCGGTTCACGTCATCCTCACGGAGACGGAACGACTTCCCGACACGGACCGCCGGCAGATCTCCTGCGTTGATCAGTCGATACACCGTCATATTGGACACTCTCAGCGTGCTCGCTACCTCGCGTACCGTCAGGTAGCGAGCGCTGGTGACGTCATCAGCACTCAGTGGAATCACCCCTCTCCCGCCTGAGGCGACTGTACGCCAATGTGGTGATTGTTGGAAAGAGAGAGGCCCAGAAAACAGCTGCTCAGCCCGCCCGGGCGATCCGGGGCCCCCGACGCCGGGTCGCCGGGGTGGCGCCGGGCCGTCGCCGGAACCGGCCGACCGGAGCCCCGGAATCGCTCTCCCGGCCCCCACCAGCCGTGGTCAAGTCGCCAATTGGCGCGATCGCTCCGTGGCCGCCGCCACCGCGGCGGCCACGACGGCCCGCAGGCCCCCGTCCTCGAGGACGCGGAGCCCGGCTTCGGTCGTCCCCCCCGGCGACGTCACCGCGGCCCGGAGGTTCTCGGGCGTCTCGCCCGACTCGACCAGGAGCCGGGCCGCCCCGGCCAGGGTGTCGGTGGCGAGGAGGCGGCTCACCTCCGGGGCCAGCCCCACGGCCTCCCCCGCGCTCATGAGGGCCTCGACGACCAGGAACACATAGGCCGGGCCCGACCCCGACAACCCGGTCACGGCGTCGAGCGAGGCCTCGGGGAGCCGGACGACGTGGCCGACCGCGCCCAGCACCTCCTCGGCCCAGGCCATGTCGGGCTCCTGGGCCCGGGAGCCGGCCGCGATGGCGGAGACCCCGGCACCGACCGTCGCCGGGGTGTTGGGCATGGCCCGCACCACGGCGCTCGACGCCGGGAGCCACGACTCCAGGCGCGCCAGGGGCACGCCGGCCATGATCGACAACACCCGCCCCACCCCCACCGCCGACAGCGCCCGGCACGCCTCCTCGCCCACCGCGGGCTTGACCGCGACCACCGCCGCCGCGGCCGGGGTCACCTCGGACCGCAGCGCCACCGTCGGGAGCTCTTCGGCCAGCGCGGCGCGGCGGTCCGCGGCCGGCTCGACCACGACGATCTCGGCGGGGCTCCAGCGCGCCGCGAGGAGCCCGTGCACGAGCGCGCTACCCATGCGACCGCCACCGACGACAAGCAACCTTGGCTCCATCGGTGCTTCACGCTACTGACGATGACGACGCGTCGCGGCCCGAGGAACCCTGGACACCGGTCGCACTTCCCCGATCGACCGACATCACCAGCCCCTCGGGCCGCGCGCAGTGGCACCCTAGCCCGTGCGCGACACGCGCGCGCAAGGCGCGACGCGTGCGCGTCGGGCACGCGCGCCACGCGCACCCGTGAACAGGCAACGGACCGCGTGCCGGCGCGCCACATGGTGCACGAGTGACGCGTCACGCAGTCCCCGAGATGAACATCGGACAGCAGACGTCGCGTGTCCCGACGCAAGAACGGTGCGTCAGACAGGTCGCGGGCGACGGCGATAGCGCCCCGCGAACCCGATGCTCATGGCCGTCGGGAAGTAGTCGTCCACGTACGCCAGGCTCGATCCCACGATCCGGTCGAGCTCGTCGTCGGTCACCGCGGTGACGGGGATCTCGCCGACGAGGTACACCGCGTCCTCGGCACCCAGCGCGAACCGCATCTGATGGAGGTCCATATTGCGGCGCAGCAGGTACTCGTACGTCGCCTCCACGTTCACCTCGGGCGCGGGCATGACCTGCGTCTCGTGCTGCAAGGTGCGTTGGCGGACCGTGAGCCACACCGTGACGAAGTCCTTCTCGTCACCCCGCAGCCGCAGATACCACCGTCCGAGCTCGGCCTGGCGGTCCACCGCGACGACGGCACCGCCCTCGGCCAGACGGGCCTCGGCCCAACGCCCGATCACCGAGTCGCAGGCGGCCTGCTCCTCAGGTGTGGCGATATCGGCGCGGGGCACGGCCGCCGTGACCGCGTGGGCCCGAGGCGTCAGCGGCACGCGACGAGGCGCTCGGCGGTGAGCTCCTCGTAGGTGCCACGCAGCAGCGACGCGGCCTGCGCCCACGTGTAGCGCCGGGAACGGACGACCGCGGCGGTGGACAGGCGTTCGGCCCGGCCGGGATCGGCGAGGACCCCCGACGCCGCCGCCGCGAACGCCTCGGGCGTCGACGGGTCGACGACGATGCCCGTGCGCCCGTCGTCGACGAGCGTGGTGAGACCGCCCACCGCCGCGGCCACGACCGGGGTCCCGCACGCGGCGGCCTCGAGGGCGACGAGCCCGAAGGACTCCGAGCGGCTGGGCACGAGGCACACGTCCGCGGCGCGGTAGTAGGTGGACAACAGCTCGTGCGGCTGCGGCGCCTCGAAGCGCACGCGCTCGGCCAGCCCGAGGTCGTCGACGAGCTTGTGCAGCAGGGCCAGGTGCTCCTCGCCCCGGGGGCCGCTCGGGCCTCCCACCACGAGCAGCGATGCTTCGGGGTGGTCCGTCATCGCCGCCAAGGCCCGGACGGCGACGTCCGCGCCCTTCAGGGGTTGGATCCGGCCCACGAACAACAGCAGCGGCGCCTCGGCGGGGAGGCCGAGCGCCCGGCGCGCCTGGGGCCGGTGCCCGGGGCCGAAGAAGGCGTGATCGACGCCGGGGGGGACGACTCGGATGCGGGCCGGGTCGCTGTCGTAGAGCTGCGCCAGCTGCGCCGCTTCGACCGAGCACGAGGCCAGCACCACCTCGGAGCAGCGCATGACGGCTGCTTCGGCCTCGGCCCGGCGGTGGGGCTCGTCACTCGACACCTCTTCGGGGCTGGCCTCGGCCTTGACCCGCGCCAGGGTGTGGAAGGTCGACACGAGGGGCAGGTCGAGCTCGTGCTTGATGCGGTGCCCGGCGATGCCCGACAGCCAGTAGTTGGCATGCACGGCGTCGAAGCCGGTCTCCTCGTGCACGAGGGGGTCGACCCCCGCACCCGAGTCCATGAGGGACAAGACGTTGTCGGTGAACTCGTCGACCACCGAGGGCAGATCCTCTTTGACCATGGGGCCCAGAGGGCCGGCCGGCACGTGGTGGACCCGGAGCCCCGGTTCCACCGTCACCGTGGCCGGCAGGACATCCGACCAGGCCCGCGTGTAGACGTCGCACTCCACCCCGGCCCGGGCCAGGGCGCTCGAGAGCTCCCGCACGTAGACGTTCATGCCCCCGCCGTCGCCGGTCCCGGGCTGGGCCAGCGGCGACGTGTGCAACGAGAGCACAGAGAGGCGACGCACCGGCGTGGAGCCTACCTGGGCGTTCCCGAGCCCGGTCCGTCGACACGGCCGCTCGGGCGGTCCCGCACGAGGACGGATCGCCTGATCGCTACAGCCCGGTCGAGGTGTCGGCCGATCCGCTCACCCGGTCGCCCTCGGGCGGGGGCGACCCCACCGACGAGGACGACGCGGCGCCGGCCGGTGCCGACGCGGCCTCGGAGGCCGCTCCGGCGTCCCCGGGCCGCTCGGGCCCGGGCGTGCCGTCGTTCTCGTGGCGGAAGGACAGGTAGATCCGGATGAGCGCCTGCTTCTGCTCCTCGTTCAGGTGGGCGTCGGCGAGGATCTCGCGGGCCAGGTCGGTCTCCCCCGTGCCGGGCTCGAGGATGCCGGCCTGGACGTAGAGCGTCTCGGCCGAGATGCGCAGGGCCTTGGCGATCTGCTGGAGGATCTCGGCCGAGGGCCGGCGCAGGCCCCGCTCGATCTGGCTCAGATAGGGATTGGAGATCCCCGCCAGCTCCGACAGCCGCCGCAACGACAGCCGGGCCGTCGAGCGCTGCTCCCGGATGAACGCGCCGAGGTCGTCCCAGCGTTCGGGGAGTTGCTTGGGCACGCGCCGGGTCCTCGGAGGCCAGGACGCGGATCAGGCCAGCAGGCCGTCGACGGAGGCCTCGCCGGTCTTGTATCGGCTCACGATCTCGGCCTGCAACGTGTCGATGCGCTCGTGCAGGGCCCGGCGCTGGTCGGAGATGCGCTGCTCGATGGCGGTCAGCTTCTCTCCCACCGCGCGCAGCTCGGCTTCGCTCATGGTCGTGAGCGCGGCGGTGTGGTCCGCGTCCAGCACGGCGTCGAGCTCCTCGGTGAGATCGTCCTTGTCGAGGTCCGGCGACATCTGCGACGGGAGCCGGCCGAAACCCTGGGGCCGGGCCGGGCCCGAGCCGATGATCGACGGGAGGCGCTCCACCAAGGAGTCGAGATCGGCGCCGGCTTCACCGTGGTGGTCGAGACAGGCGTGGACGAGGTCCAGCCGTCCCTGGGCCATGCGCCGCAGGTACGACACGGCCGTCTCGGCCTCCTGGCACTCGGCCCGCATGACCCGGACGTCCTCGAGCGAGCGCTCGCGCAGCCCGTCGAGGTAGTCAGGTGCGAGCAGCCGCTCGAGCTCCGTTTCCAACCAGGCCATCACGGCGAGCGTACTCGCCGGGCGACGTTCTCCTCGTCCGGTCGGGACCTCCAGGCCCCGGCCCTGGGCATCGGCGCCGGGGTCACAGCACCGGGCCGGCACGCCACGACGGGGCGTAGCACCGGACCACGCGGCCCAGGACGGCGCCGGCCGGCACGGGCCCGAAGCTGCGGCTGTCGGTCGATGCCCCGGGGTTGTCGCCGCGCACCACGATCTCGTCCTCGAGCACCGCACTGATCCGCTTGACGAGCACCCGCCGGGGCTCGATGGGGTCGCGCACCGCCACCACGTCCCCGGCGTGCAGGTGCCGGGCGCGCACCACCAGCAGGCGGTCGCCCGGGGCCAGGGTGGGTTCCATGCTCCGACCCTCGACCACGACCCGACGCGGGTGCACCACCGCCCACGCCACCGCCAGGGCCGCCCCACCCGCCAGCCCGACCCCGGTCGCGCTGGGGACCGGGACCCGCCGCCGCGCCCGTCGGCCCGGGTTCACCGGTTGTCTTCCCTGGGTAAGGTGAGCGCGATCCCCATCGACTTCACTCTGCACGAAGGAGCCCCGCCCATGCGCATCGTCGACCGCATCATGTCGTCTGTCGACCGGATCAGCCCTCCGCTCACGGCCCACGCCCACTGCGACCTTCCCTGCGGTGTGTACGACCCGGCGCAAGCCAGGATCGAGGCCGAGTCGGTGAAGGCGTGCATGGAGAAGTTCAACGGGTCCGACGACGCCGTGTTCAAAGAGCGCGCCGTCGTCATCAAGGAGGAGCGGGCCGACCTGGTGAAGCACCACCTGTGGGTGCTGTGGACGGACTACTTCAAGCCCGAGCACCTGGCCAAGCACCCCCAGCTCCACGACCTGTTCTGGAAGGCCACCAAGGCCGCCGGTGAGACCAAGAAGACCAACGACCCCACAGTCGCCCAGGGCCTGCTCGACCAGATCAAGGAGATTGACGGAATCTTCTGGGAGACCAAGAAGGGATAGGGACGCGCCGCCTCGGCGGCGCTGGTCTCAGCGCAGCGACAGGGGCAGGTGCTCGGCGCAGAACCGGCTCGTGGGCGTCCGGTCGAGCACGGCGTCGTCGATCGATCCTCCGCAGGCCTCGCACTGCCCGTAGGTGCCCTCGTCGATGAGGGCGAGGGCCCGCTCGACCTCGGCCAGCTCCTGCTCGATCGTGTCCAACAGGGACCCGTCGATGTCGAGCTCGCCCGACGCCGCGGCGGTGTCGCCCGACGCCGCGGCGGTGTCGTCCGACACCGTCTCGAAGACGACCCCGGCTTCGATCTCGACGAGGGTGTCGAATCCGGGCCCGACGTCGAGCACGACGACCTCCTCGGTGGTGGCGTCGAAGCCGGCCGCGCCGTCGACCGCGCCGTCGACCTCGACCTCGCCGTGGCGGTCGAACCGGGCACCATTCACGGCGTCGGCACCGCCGAACTCGGGCTCCACGTGGCCAATCGTACCGAGCGGTGCTGCCGGAGGGCGCGATCGGCCGCCCGTAGACTCGGCCCGTGACGGACACGGTGGGCCCTCTGGCCCGGGTAGTGGGCGACGACCTGGGCGTGCCCTGCGTCGACGGCGTCGAGCGCCGGTACGTGAACCTCGACTCGGCCGCCTCCACCAGCGCCTTGCCCTCGGTCATGGGCGCGGTGGAGCAGTTCGTCCCGGTGTACTCGAGCGTGCACCGGGGCGCGGGGTACAAGTCGCGCCTCGCCACCGCAGCCTACGAGTCGGCGCGCGCCACCGCCCTCGCCTTCGCCGGCGGCAGCAACGCGGCGCGTGCCGGGGACATCGCCATCCTGTGCCGCAACACCACCGAGGCGATCAACCAGCTCGCCTACCGCCTGCGGTTCGAGCCCGACGACGTGGTGCTCACGACCGTGGTGGAGCACCACGCCAACCTCCTGCCCTGGGGTCGCGTCGCCACGCGCCGCTACGTCGAGTGCGGGCCGGACGGGACCTTCGACACCGACGCGGTGGTCGCCGGCCTGGAGCAGTCGCCACGGCCCCGGGTCCTCGCGCTCACCGGGGCCTCCAACGTCACGGGGTGGTTGCCCCCGCTCACCGAGATCGTCGCCGCCGCCCATGCCCGGGGCGTCCCTGTCGTGCTCGACGCCGCCCAGCTCGCCCCGCACCGGGCCATCCCGGCCGAGGTCGACTACGTGGCCTTCAGCGGCCACAAGCTCTACGCCCCGTTCGGGACCGGCGTCCTCGTGGGCCCGGCCGCCACCTTCGCCGAAGGCGACCCCTTCCTGGCCGGCGGGGGCGCGGTCGACCTGGTCGACCTGGACGAGGTGTGGTGGACCGAGCCCCCCGAACGCGAGGAGGCGGGCTCGCCCAACGTCGTGGGCGCCGTGGCCCTCGAAGCGGCGCTCGACGAGATCGGCCACATCGGCTGGGACGCCGTGGCCGCCCACGAGCACGCCCTGGCCACGCGACTGCGCCGCGGGCTCGCCGCTATCGACGGGGTGCGCGTGCTCGGGCCGTCACTCGACACCGACACCCTGGCCATTGCCGCCTTCGTGGTCGAGGGCGTGGACCACGCCCTCGTGGCCGCCCGGCTCAGCGCCGAGTGGGGCATCGGGGTGCGTCACGGGTGCTTCTGCGCCCACCCCTACCTCATCCGTCTCCTGGGCCTCGACCCCGCCGACGTCGACGCCTACCGGGAGCAGGTGCTCGCCGGGGACCACCGCGCCATGCCGGGGGCGGTGCGCGCCAGCTGCGGGATCTCGAGCACCACCGCCGACGTCGACGCCCTGCTCGAGGCGGTGTCGGCCGTGGCCGGCTCGGGCCGGTCGGGACAGGCCCCGCCGGTCCAGTACGTCCAGGACGTCGGCACCGGCGACTACTGGCCCGTGAGCGACACGCCGGGGTGGCGGGGACACGAGCGCGAGACGGGCGCGTCGTGCGCGCGGGGCTGAGCCCAGCCGCGAGCCCAGCCCCAGCTCAGCGCCTGAGCTCAGCTCCTGAGCTCAGTCCCCAAACTCAGCCCATCGAGCCGTGGAAGGGCACCCCGAAGCTGAAGACCCCGCCGTCGGCGGCGGCGAGCCAGTAGCCCACCGTCGACGATGCCGTCATCGACACCACCGGTGCGGTGAGGGCCTGGCCCCCGGTCGAGCCCCGGAAGGGGGCGTCGCCGAAGGCGAAGATCCCGCCGTCGGACGCCACCAGCCAGTAGCCGTGGCCGTCGGGGGTCCGGGCCATGGACACGACGGGCCGGAACAGCGGCGTGCCGCCCATCGAGCCGAAGTAGGGCGCGTCGCCGAAGGCGAAGATCCCGCCGTCGGACGCCACCTCCCAGTAGCCGCGGCCGTCGGCCGTCGGCGCCAGGCCCACCACGGGCCGGGCCAGGGGCCGGCCCCCCATGGACCCGAAGAAGCCGGCGTCGCCGAAGGCGAAGAGCCCGCCGTCCGCGGCGACCTCCCAGTAGCCGCGGCCGTCCGCGGTCGAGGCCAGGCCCACGACCTTGCGGGCCAGGGGCCGGCCCCCCATGGACCCGAAGAAGCCGGCGTCGCCGAAGGCGAAGAGCCCGCCGTCCGCGGCCACGAGCCAGTACCCGTGGCCGTCGGGGGTCGAGGCGATACCGACGATGGGCTGCGCCAAGCGCTTTCCCCCCATCGACCCGTAGAACGAGGCGTCGCCGAAGGCGAACACCCCACCGTCCGACGCCACCAGCCAGTAGCCCTGGCCGTCAGGGGTCGAGGCGATGCCGACGGCGGGCGAGGCGAGAGGGACGCCCCCCGCCGCGCCGGGCAGGGCGGCGAGAACGGTGCCCCAGCTGAAGTCGAGCGCCGATGCCCCGGTGGAGTCGAGAAGGAGCTCGGTCCAGCTCGGGTCGCCCTTGTAGGCGGTGGCGTTGAAGCCCGTGCCCATGAGGCACGGCGCGCACCGCAGCGCCATCAGGATGTTGTTGCGGTGCCCCCAGCACCCCGCCGAGCCGGCGGTGGGGCAGTCGAGGTTGTTCGATCCGGGCCCGTCGTCGTACATCCAGAAGTAGATGGCCTCGAGCGAGCTGCCCATGGCACCGGCCCAGTTCCCGCCCCACGACGTCCACGGGAAGCCGGCCGGCGCCGACGGGTCGGTGTCCTGCGCCGCCGCGGTCTGCGCCGCCTGGTCCAGGGCGGTGGCCATTCCCGACAGCGCCGGGAGGCCGCGCACGGTGCGCTCCAGGTTGGTGGCGGCGAAGAGCTGCTGCTGTGGCGACAGCTGGGCCCAGTCCCCGGGCAGGGCCAGGGGGGCGAGCCCCTCCTGCGTCCGGGCGTTGTCGATGGCCGCCACCGTGGCGTTCTGGCACCCCGACGACGTGTCGTAGGAGGAGCCCGAGCAGCTGGCCAAGAAGTTGGGCGAGGGCGGGATGTTCGCCGCGGGGTCGGACGTGGGTCCCGAGCCCGAGCCGGAGCCGGCCTGGGCCCGGGTGGCGGGGGCCACCGCGGCCCGGGGGGCGCTCTGACCACTGGGGGCGAGGCCGGCGGCTAGCGCCGCCGCCAGGACCACCACCGTCAGTAGACCGATGCGGCCCCGCCGACCACCCACGGGCGCCATCGCCCCCGCGACCTGCTCTTTCTTCTGGAACACCGTTAGCATCTCGTGAGTATCGGAACACTGAGGGAGGTTATTAACTCACTCAAAGAGAAAGATCGGGACTTTTCGCAGCCCTGGGACCCCGCAGGGCTCACCTCGCGTGACGGAAAATGGTCTCAGGGCAGGAGAGACGGCCTCCGGCCCGGGGCCCCGCCGTCTGCCGACGAGAGCGCTGACGGTGCCTTCTCTCCGTGGGCGCCCAGGGAAGGCGCCAGACGATTGCCCCAGAGGAACGCGCCCGCGCAAGATCGAGCGGATCGGCGTCGCCGCCCGTACACCTCCCCACAGTCCCGGCGCCGGCGGCGACTAGCCGCCACGCTCGGAATTTCGGGGCCGCGTCGGGGTCGCACCACGGCCGGGACGGCGATGGGGCCCCGATATCCTGAGCCGCGTCGCGCAACCAGGAGCCCGTTGATGCCCTTCGACCTCGCCGAAGTACTGCGCTCCCGCCAGGGGGAGAACTTCGCCCTCCAGGCGCAGTACATGAACCCGCAGATGGGCCGGGTGCTCAAGACGATCGGGTTCGACCGTTACTACGTGCGGGGCGAGGGCTGTTACCTCTACGACGCCGAGGGCCGGCGCTACCTCGACTTCCTGTCGGGGTTCGGCGTCTTCGCCCTGGGCCGCGCCCATCCCGCCGTGACGCGGGCCATCCACGAGGCCCTCGACGCCGAGCTGCCCAACCTGGTCCAGATGGACTGCGCCCTGCTGCCCGGGCTCCTGGCCGAGGCGTTGGTGCAACGGTCGCACCCCGGCATCGAGCGCGCCTACTTCACCAACTCGGGCGCCGAGGCCATCGAGTCCGCCATCAAGTTCTCCCGGGCCGCCACCAAGCGCGACCGGATCGTCTACTGCGACCACGGCTTCCACGGGCTCACCACCGGGGCCCTGTCGCTCAACGGGGGCCGGGAGTTCCGCGACGGCTTCGGCCCCCTGCTGCCCACGACGTGCGTGGCCTACGGGGACATCGACGGCCTGGCCCGCGAGCTGCGCCGCGGCGACGTGGCCGCCTTCGTGGTCGAGCCCATCCAGGGCAAGGGCGTGAACCTCGCCTCGGAGGAGTACTGGGCCGCGGCGCAGGCGCTGTGCCGGCGCTACAAGACGCTGCTCGTCATCGACGAGATCCAGGCCGGGTTGGGACGGTCGGGGAAGTTCTTCTGCCACGAGCACTGGGGCCTGCAGCCCGACATCATCACGGTGTCGAAGGCCCTGTCCGGCGGCTACATCCCCGTGGGGGCCATGTTGTCGTCGGCGAAGATCTTCGACAGCGTCTTCAGCTCGATGGACCGCGCCGTGGTCCACTCCTCCACCTTCTCCATGAACCAGCTCGCCATGGTGGCCGGGCTCGCCACCCTGCAGGCCTTCGACGAGGAGGACATCGTCGACCGCGCCCGGCGGACGGGCGAGGCCTTCACCAAGGCCCTCGAGCCCCTCGTGGAACGACACGAATTCCTCCACGAGGTACGGGGCAAGGGCCTCATGATCGGGTTGGTCTTCGACAAGCCCCAGTCACGTGCCCTGCGGCGACGGTGGACGGCCATCGAGGCCATGCGCACGGCGCTGTTCTCACAGCTGGTGGTGCTCCCCCTCTACCACCGCCACGGCATCCTCACCCAGGTCGCCGCCGACAACACGAACGTGGTGAAGCTCCTGCCGCCGCTGATCGCCGGCGAGGAGGAGGTCGAGTACTTCGTCGACGCCCTCGACGACGTGCTCGGGGCCGCCGCCAAGGGCTCGGGGCTGTTCTGGGAGGTTGGCAGGACGATGGCCCGGGGCGCCCTGCGCCGATCGCCGGGATGAACGCCCCCGCCAAGAAGACCGCGCCCCACAGCGCCACCGACCCCACCCAAGACACCGACACCGACACTGGCACCGCCACTGGCACCGGCACCGAGCGTCGCGACCTCGCCGTCGCCCTGCGCCCCGACGACCGGGTGGGGGTGACCGGGGCCAGCGGCTTCATCGGCTCGGCTGTCGTGCGCGCCCTGCTCGCCCGCGGCGCGGCGGTGGTGGCCCTGGTCGAGCCGGGCGCCGATGTGGCCAATCTCGACGACCTCGACACCGAGCGCATCGAGGTCGACGTGCGCGACGCCGACGCCGTGCACCGGGGCGTGCGGGGATGTCGGGCGGTATGCCACGTCGCCGCGCTGTACCGGTTCTGGGCGCGCCAGCCCCGCCAGTTCTACGACGTCAACGTGGGCGGGACGCTGAACGTCATCGACGCCGTGCGCGCCGCCGGCGTCGAGCGCATGGTCTACACGAGCACGGTGGGGACCCTCGGGCTCGACGCCGCCCACGAAGGCACAGCCGCCACCGAGAGCGACTACCCCGACGTGAGCCACCTCTTCGGCTCGTACAAGCGGTCCAAGTACGTCGCCGAGCACGAGATGCTGCGCGCCGCCGCCCAAGGCCTGCCCGCCACCATCGTCATGCCGACCTTCCCGCTCGGACCGCGCGACCGCGTCCCGACGCCCACCGGCCGACTCGTCCTCGACTACTTGAACGGCCGCGTGCCGGGGTATGTCGACACCACCCTGAACGTGGCCCACGTCGACGACGTGGCGGCCGGGCACGTCCTCGCCCTCGAACGCGGTGACATCGGGCGCAGCTACATCCTGGGCGGGGAGAACTACTCGCTCCAGCACCTGCTCGAGGTCCTGGCGTCCTCCACCGCTCTTCCCGAGGCGAAGATCCGGGTGCCGCGGGCCCTGTCGCTCGGCGTGGCGCACGTGTCGGAGTTCGTCGAGGGCCGGCTGCTGCGGCGCCACCCATCGGTGCCCCTCGAAGCGGCCCGGATGTCGACGACCCAGATGGCGTTCGACGACTCCCGGGCTCGCAAGGAGCTCGGCTACGCACCGCGGCCAGCCGAGCAAGCCGTGGTGGACTCGGCGCGGTGGTTCGTGGAGAACGGCTATGTCAAAGACACCCGTCGGGCACGAATCACCTTTCGACCCAGTCCCTGACGGCCGCCCCAGCCATGCGAAGATGACCCAGGGGAGATGCCGGCTCGGCGGGCCATTCCCCGAGGCGGGCCGCTAGCTCATCGGGTAGAGCAGGGGACTTTTAATCCCAAGGTGCCGGGTTCGAGCCCCGGGCGGCCCACAATAAAAACCAGGTCAGAGGGGATATACCTCAGGGAGAAGCCGGTGGCTTACCTCCTCGTGACTACTCCGTGACTACAATCCCGGGCGTGCAAGGCACGATGACCGAAATCCGGCCCGGAGTGTGGCGACTGCGCGCGTATGCCGGCCGTCGTGCCAACGGCACGCCGATACAAATCACGAAGACGATCCACGCCAAAGAAACTCGTTCCGGAGCTGGCAAGCGACGCGCGGAACGAGAGCTCGCAGCGATGGTTGCCGATGTTTCGAAGGGCAACGTGGCTACCGGTACAGAAACGTTCGGCGAACTCCTCGACCTCTGGTTGGCACACATCGAACCAGACCGCTCCCCGACCACCATGCGCAAGTACCGAGATATCGCGGATCGAGTCGTCCGGCCCGAGCTGGGGAAGATCAAGCTCAAGGTTCTCTCTGCCCGCCAGCTCGACGCGCTCTACGCGAAGCTGACCAAAAAGGGCAACAAGGCGTCGACCGTTCGAAGAGTCCACGCGCTGATCGGTGCCGCGCTCCACCAAGCCGAGCGGTGGGACATGATCGACAACAACGTCACCCGGAGGTCCAGCCCGCCGCCGGTCCAC
Source organism: uncultured Acidimicrobiales bacterium (assembly GCA_963811775.1). Lineage (GTDB taxonomy): Bacteria > Actinomycetota > Acidimicrobiia > Acidimicrobiales > UBA8190 > Chersky-840. The sequence continues at coordinate 294,030 of CAWESO010000009.1, forward strand.
CAAGAACGAATCCGCGCGCCCTCTCCGAAAGAGGTGCGAGCAATCATCGCCGCCGCCGAGAAGTTGGAACCGGCGCTCGCCACCCTCCTGATGCTCGGTGCACTCACCGGGGCCCGTCGGGGGGAGCTCTGTGCCCTTCGGTGGCTGGATATCAACAAGCAAAGGAGAACACTGACCATCGCCCGCTCTGTGTACGAGACGGAGGGCGGTGGGTGGGCCGAGAAGGGGACGAAGTCCCATCAGATTCGTACCATCGGCCTCGACGTTCTGGCGTTGGCGGTGTTGCGCAAACACAGGCAATCTGTGGAGGCCCTCGCCTCGGAACTCGATCTCAAGGTGCCCCCGAATGGGTTCGTGTTCTCTCGATCTCCTGTCGGAGCCGAACCGATCCGCCCCGACATCGTCACAAAGTTCACGAAGCGCGTCGCCACCGCGGCGGGAGTGGACACCCACCTCCACGCATTGAGACACTTCTCCGCCACCCAGGCCATTGCCGCGGGGTTCGATCCAACGACGGTGGCCGGTCGATTGGGGCACCGGGATTCGTCCATCACCCTTCGGGTCTACTCCCACGCCCTCGAGGGACGCGACAGTGATCTGGCTGCCGCCCTAGGCAAGACACTCGCTCTGCGCTCCTGATCAGCCGTCGGCTGGTCACACCGAGTCGCTGTCGGCCGCCTCTCCATGCACCTCGGCGAGGAAGCGCGGGACCGAGACCCGCCACTGAGCCCCGATCCGGAACGCACCGGGTATCTTGCCGACAGCGACCAGTCGGTATGCAGTCGAGGTGCCGATCCCCAATTGCTCGGCGGCCCAAGAGAGGTGCTTTACGTCGTCGGGGAGTGAGGTCGTCATGGAGTCTCTTGCTCCTGGGTCGTGTCGAATCCGTGGATCGATCCCGCGCGTCGACGGTCTAGTCATGGGTGCTGCGTCGTGATCCCCACCCATTGTCCCGATTGATGTCACCTTCAACGTCACCCGCTCGGAGACTCACGTTTCGGGGACGAGTGGTATCCCAAGCGACTTCACTCCGAACGTCACCCAGCCGTCGGCCCGGACGTCACCCTCAGTTCTCAGAGAACCGGAGCATGTCACCTTCGCCGGTCAATCGAATCTCACGGCCGGACCCGTTTCCGTCGTCGGCATCCACAAGGGAGGGCCGGGCCGGTCAGGGCCGGCCGACAGGCCGCCCGAAGGGGGCGCCTTGACGGGCCCGATCACTGCCACCGGGACACTGGGTGCGGAGCCGGCCCTGCCGGCTCCTGTGTGCTGCTTCGCCTGGCGCGCCGGCAAACAGCCGAAGAGACGCGTCTGGCACCGATCCACCGAAGGACGACAGAAGGGATCTCGGCTCACAGTCCAAACCCGTCGTCGTAGTCACGGCCGTAGGAGAGATCGTCGTCGTAAGTCCAGCCGAGCCCAGGGTCCCGAGTCGGGGCTTCGTGGGCTCGCTCTTCGTTGCGGGCGAGATCTCGTCCGAAACGCTGGAACCATTCCTCTACCGAGGCTTGATGCGGCAGTTCTCCCAGGATCCAGACACTGACCGCTCACCATCACCGGCGGTGCGAGCGGGGAGCGACTCGAGAGCCATGGTCTGTTCGTGGCTGCGCGACAGGGCATCGACGAGGCCGGCCAACGCATCTTGGTGTCCGGTGACCTCGTCGCGGTGGGCGATCTCCGCCCGGGGACTCTCCGAAGCGATGGCGTAGAGGTGGTTGGACAGCCGCCCCCGGCTGAGGGCGGCGTAGCCGGCCTCTTGGAACAAGGTGTCGTTGCCGAGGAGAAACGCATGATCGACGGTGATGCCCTGGGAGCGGAACACGGTGAGGGCATAGCCGAGGGAGGTGGACTCCTCCAGGTACTGCGAAGAAAGGGTGACGTGTTGGCCCGATGCCAGCTCGACGACGAGCGCTTGGTCCCGTTGCCCCGGTGGCGCGTCACCCTGGCTCGGGAGACCGTCACCCTCCCTGGTGGGCGGGCCGTCGGCTCGGTCGCCGGGGACGGCGACGACGGTGGCGAAGGTCCCATTGCGGATGGCCACCGTCGACGCCCGGCCACCGGGGTCTGGGGATGCGAGGCCGGCACGGGCGTTCTTCTCGAAGGCGATGCGGTCCCCGACGGCAAACTCCTTGCCCGAGGCGAAGCGGATCTCCTCACCCAGCTCGCCGGCCTCCCGGCGTCGTTCTCTTGCCATCTCGTTGAGGGCGGCGACATCAGCACGCGTCACCGCCATGATCGCGGTGGTGGCGGAGGCGTGGACGCTCCACCACCGGTTGATGAGCTGCTCGCGGGCGGCCACGACGTCAGTGGCGATGGCGATGCGGTCGTGGGCGTCATACGCCGCGATGGCCGGGGCGATGTCGCCGTTTCTGAGCTGGACGAGGGCTTGACGCTCCCACTCCTGATCGACCGCACTCTGGCGGCGGTTGGTGGTCAGCTCGACGACATGGGCTGCCAAGGTCTTCGACAGCGACCGCAGCGCCCCCCCGGCGTCGATGGAGGAGAGTTGGCGGTTGTCGCCCACCAAGACGAGCTTGGCCCGGGCCCCGTCGGCCTGGCGTTGGAGCCGGTCCAAGGTGCGACTGCCGACGAGAGATGCTTCGTCGACGACGATCACGTGGCGGCGGGTCAGTGTGGTGTCCCCCCGCTCCAGATCGATGAGCAGTCGGGCTATCGTGATCGATTCGATCCCGGTACTCGCTTGGAGCTCCGCCGCGGTCCTGCTGGCGATGGCGGTTCCGATGACGTCGTAGCCGGCGGACTCCCATCCGACCCGGGCGGCACCGAGCATGGTCGACTTCCCCGTCCCGGCCTGGCCGATCACGAGGTCCAGGCCGTTACCTGATCCGAGGAGTTGGCGCACCCCGTCGGCCTGCTCGGGATCGAGATGGCCGTTTCTGTCCAGGACCGCGTCGATCGTTCGCCCGCTCACGTGGCCGGCGGACCGCCCGACCCGACGAACCGCCGAGTTGACGATCCTCCCCTCGACCCTGAGCATCTCGACGGTGGTGTAGCGCCGGTCCCCGACCGTGGCGGCCCGACGCTCGCGTCTCCTT
>CAWESO010000010.1:0-400550 GCA_963811775.1 uncultured Acidimicrobiales bacterium
GGAGCCCCAGAGGGCTACCTCTCACCGAGCGGGAATGCCGGTGTTCGGGCGGGCCTCCGGGAGAACCTGACCGACCCAAGCGCCCGGGATCACTCTAAGCCGCGATTTCGCGCGCGGCTCTCGGCCAGCCGGAGGCGCACTACTCCGGCACTTCCAGACCGGTCCCGTCAAACACACGTTGCGAATCGGCCGTGCCACCCTCTCAGCTGCCCGCAACCTCTTGTGGGCAGGTCGTCCTGTGGGTACGGTGCGCCGATGGACACACAATCCGACATCAGGTCGCTCAAACACGGGTTGAGCGAGCTTGCCAGGGCAGTTGAGGAGTTGGCAGATGCCGTGGAGGACGCCGTCCAAGGCCGAACTGCTTCGGAGGTGAGCGGCGCCAGGAACGCGAGTCACACGGCTAGGCAGATTGCCCAGCGCTTCATGTGACCCGCTTCGTGCTGGGTCGTGGTCGGGCTCAGGTCAGGCCTCGTCAGGTCCAACAGATCGCAAATGTTCCGTACCGTACCGGCGATACAGGGAGGATCACCTCCGGGTCGGGTGCTGACAAACGGCACGTTGCGAACGGCGGCCAGACCGGAAATGCGACTCTCGGTCCAGTGGGACAATGGGGACATGGAAATGCGTTGCGCCCAGTGCGGCTGCCTGGTCGATGCGGGGCAGGTTGTCGAACGCTGCGGGAACCCAGAGTGCTGTTGTTGGGACCTCCCCGACAAGTCGTGAAGAGGACACGCTGATCTCGAACTGGTTCCTTCGGCCGCACATCACCTACGACCTGGGCACGCCGATCATTGGCAAGGCGGGTGCTCACGACGAGCACGAGCGCACCGCATGAGGTTGAATCGAGTTTGCGGACCGGACACGGTCAGTCAGAGCCAGCGATTACCTGGCGGTTACGACGTCGCTGGTGGGGAGTTGGGTCCACGTCCGGATCGAGTGGCGGCCCGATCGAGAGTTTGGTGTCATTCAGTTGTCTCGTCTGTGAGAGCGTTGGCCCACTCCATGATGGTGTCGGCTGTGCTCTGATTGAAGATCACGCGCAGATGCCCGACGTTCGGCACCTCTAGGAGAGTGTGTGGCCTGTTCGGTCGAGTAGCACTCTTCGGTACAAACCTGTCTTTCGCAGCTGTTACCACCAGGATTGGCGGGCGCTCGCCAGGGATAGCTGCCACACCCCTTAGATAGGCGCTGTTCGTCCCCATTTCCCTCATGACCGGTAATGGGCCGAAGCGTGACAGATTGTGGCCCTGGTGCGGTGTACCGATAGTTACGAGTCCATCGATTGGTGCTCCTAGCGCTGCGGCGTGCTCTGCTACCAGACCCCCCATCGAATGCCCGATCACCACGATGGTCTCGTGGGTCTGATCCAGTTCGTTGATCAGCTCGACTAGGCGCTCCGCTGAGGTAGCGATTGGCCCGAAGGCCAATCGCTCGTTGAAATACTTGGTTCGCCAGCCCTGTTCACGAGCGCTGCGCCGAATCGCGGTGAGCGGCCATTCATTCCCGGGAGCAGCCAAGCCTCCCACGAAGACGAGGACCTTACTCATCGTTCAGCACTCGGAACAGTAGGGTGGCGTGCTCATCGCTCACGTGCTTCACTGCACTGATGTAGGTATCACTGCCATGCGCCATTATTCAGGAGTTATAACCGGAACCTGCGGATGCACAACCCCGGCGCGGGCCCGATGCGTCTTGCCTCGTCGGGTTCGCTCCACCCGGTCCCGCCTCGCATCGGACGACGTGGTGGCGCCGCTCGCCCCCCGATCTCACCCCGTCATACGCTTCGACCATCATCGAGTAGACCGAGCGTAAATGCCGGTGATGCGCTATTTGCCGTAGGTCAGTTGGGTGATCGGGACACGCGGTGTCGCTCGGCGGTGGTGATCCCGGGCGGGTCGCCCGTTGGCCGGTCCACCCGAATCCGGTGCAACCTGTCGGACGCAAAGGGAGACACCGGGGGCGCATCTAAACCCCGAGTACAGGATGCCCAAGCTCCAGTCGGCCTCCCGGCCAAGAGCGCCGCCCGACTTCAGCTTTGCGGGCGGCTCAGTGGTGCCGACTCGCCCGAGAGAGGGTGTTGAGGATCTCGCGCCCGAGCGGACCGCTTGCGTCGATTTGCGCGCCCAACGAAGGGACCTGATATCCCAACTCGTAGAAGGTCTGTGGATGGCCCCAAATGACGCGCATGCCGTTGATCGAGGTGTACTCGGTGGTGGGTTCTAGGACCGGCGGTGACGGCGGCGCGATTCGGACGACATTGGCGGTTACCGACCCCGTTTCGGCAGGACAGGTGGTGAACGGCACGGCGTTTCGTACGATGACTGTTCCTGGTGCGGACCCGTACGGACAGTCAACCGTCATCCGGGCCCAGCCTGCTGGTACGAATATCACGGCATCGCCGTATCCTACGGCTTGCCAACCCGCCGGAATCACCGGGACTGAAGGAGGGACAGCGGATCGGTGAGCCGAGCCGGCACTGCACGCACTGACGAACAGAACCAAAGGCGCCAGCAGCGCAATGGACAGCCTTCGCCACACAGCTCTCCTCCCTGCCTCAAGGCTCCGTGTCGCCTGGCGATGACCCTCGTCCATTTACCGTATTGACGCACGATTATGGAGGAAAGTTCCCCGAGTCGATCGAAGAAATTTCGATCTAATCAAGGCACCCGCCCTGGAATGCCGGCACCAGGATGCCACGGCAGGGTCGCCCGCCACCTCCTGAAGGAGCGCATCACCCCGGTCCAGGATGGGCGACGCTCCGTCTGCCAGTGGCGAGTCAGTCCGAAGGTGACGGACTCGCCTCCGACCTGACCCACGCTCCACGCCCAGGGGGATCTCCGGTTGCGGCCGAGCTGGCCGAACCCGAGGACGCTGGGTGATGCTCAACGAGGCCATCCAGGCTGTCCGCCTCTGACCGCTCATATCACCCGGACTCGGGCGGGTGACGCTCCGTCTGCCGGAGCCGAATCAGTCCGAAGGTGAGGGACTCGCCTCCGACCTGACGCGCACGGAAATGTTCAGCCGCGGTGATCCCGGGCGGGTCGCCCTCCGACCCTGCTACCCGACTCCGACGCAACCTCTCCGCCACAGAGGGAGACACGGGGGCTCGGGATCCCCGAATATGAACTACCTGGGCCTGCCCTCGCCGTTGAGCCCGACCCCGGTCGGTCACTGGCACCTATCGGCTGGTGTCTATACGCCGAGGCAAGTCAGCCGCTCGCTCAGCCAATGCTCTCACGTGGTCCCATTCATCTTTCGGTGAACCAGGCACTGTCCGGTGCCGTAGGTCCTCTGCTGCTCAGCAACCCGCACAAGAGCAGCCACCGTCGCTCGCAAGGCATCCGCCTCGGATTCGTCACGAAGAATCAGACCTATCGAGGCAGATGGATCGTTTGTATCCCACGACGTGTCGTCCACTAACCCTGCTTCCCTTGGGTCCGTTGCCAAGAATCTGCAATCCGGGCACACTGCGTGTCGGCTTCGTCACTCATTTGCCCTAGAGTCGCTCATTTGCCCCTAGCTAAGCGGGTTCTTGTCTGCTCTACTAGCGGAAGAAATAGGTGCGATGCCGCGGCATTACCTTGCCATCGGCCACAAACGCGGCGTTGCCCGCTAGTTGCTTGGGGGCTCACATGGGCAAGGCCATTCGCCGTCGAGTTTTCGCCGTCAGCATCGTCATGGTGCTTGGCGTTGCCTCCGCCACATTCGCCTTTGCGGTCACGACGGCAGCTCACCCCCGAGCGGCGGGTGCGAGCCCGATAGCAACGACCGCATTTCCCGCGGCCGGAACAGACACCTTCGACTCGTTCGCCACCGTCGAGGTGCAAGCCCCGCCTGGCACCGGTCCTATCACCACCCTCCACCTGGACGGGGTGACGCGCATCCACCGAAGCGGTCCCGGTGTCAACGCGAACGGGCACCGGTTCATTGACACCCACATGCTCTCTCTCGATCTCACCGGTACCGACCCGACCCTGGGACAGATCAAAGTCCACCTCAACAACAGGTATGGGATCTCTACGGGCATGGTGACCGCGAACGGCCCCTCGACTGGCCCAGACTTCCCGGCCGAGAGCTGCTTTGACGTCTTCTTCGACATTACCTCGAGCGGAACCCGGACCTTTCCCCCCTTGGATCTGCACAACAGGCATCCCGCAGTGATGTGCGCCCCCGACATCACGACGCTCCCCCCGATTGGCTCGGTGTACGCCGGCCATAACGACATTCCCCTTCTCAACCACACCGGCACCGAGGTGGCGCTTATGATAAGTGCCCAACACGTACCCACGATCGATCACTTCCTCTGTTACAGCGCGACGTCGACCGCCTTTAGTTCCCCGCCTTCACCACAGTTGGAGAACCAGTTCAACATGGGCGGCTTTTCGGTGACTCCGGTGGCGGTGACCGAGCACTGCAATCCGGTTCAAAAGAAACTGCCGAACCGTCGAGTGACCCCGATCAGCAATCCCGTCGCCCACCTGCTGTGCTGGTCGATCACGACGTCGATGATCCAGCCAACCTTCACGGTGGACGAGTTCAACCAGTTCGGCTCGGCGCAACTGAACAGCACGACGGTGCCGCCCGGCCAGCCCACGTCGCTGTGCCTGCCCACGTGGAAGAGCCTCACTGGTCCGCCAGACCAAAGCCCGTCTCAGCCACCGGGACTCGATCACTTCACCTGCTACCCGGTGAGCTATGTGCGGGCGACACCACCATTTCCGGACATTCCCAAGTTCGTCACCCTCACCGACCAGTTCGGGGAACACTTCGCCACGGTGGGTGCTCCAACCCAACTGTGTGTTCCAACGCAGAAAACGATCGGGTCGCACGTTACCCCGATCACTGACCCCACCGATAACTTGCTGTGCTTCGCCGTCACGCTTCGGAGGCACGGGCTGCACAGAACGGTGTTCGACCAAAATCAGTTCGGCACAGGGCTCGTCAAAGTAACGAACGCAGAGACCCTCTGCCTGCCGTCGGAGAACCAATAAACGGCATTCGTCAGATCTGGCTACCTTTGGTCACTCTCATCGCCGAGCCAATGTGGGAGGGGCCGATCGCAAGAGGTCAAGTGCAGCAAGAACGTCCAAGCGCAGGTCGGGCCAATCGACCTCCATTAGCCGTACGCTAATGGAGGTTGCGGGGCGGCTCAGCAGGACCAGGCACGCCCCGTCCCGAGGGGCGCATCTAAACACCCGGAGTCGGGCGGGTGACGCTCCGTCTTACCAGTGCCGAGTCAGTCCGAAGCTGACGGACTCGCCTCCGACCAGACCCATCCGCTATCGCTCAGCGACGCGAATGCTGCGCGGGTCGCCAATCGGCCCGGTTACCCGATCCGGTGAAACCTGTCGGACGCAGAGGAAGACACCGGGAGCGCATGGCCCCGAGTACGCGCTCCAAGCCCCGACCGCACGGCCACAAAACGGTCCCAGGTGACCTGGACGAGACGCTCCCAGGGCGGGATCGGAGAACCGGCGCTCAATCCGAATCGCATGTCCCTGCGAACACCAATGGGCATCGCCTCTATTGCGTGCTGCCCGGACGGCATTACTCGGGTCCGCGTCATCCGCTTTCGGCGCGGAAGAGCGACGAGCTTCGATGACGGCTCAGCACGGGCTCGGAGTAGACCATGTGGGTCGGCTCAGGCCCGGTGGGCCGGCAGTGAGGATGAACGAGGCACTGTGGCCGACGGCTGAGGACCGGGAGTCGATCCACCCCAGGCGGACGACGGGGGCGAAAGAGCGCGGCCCAGAGCGGTGTGGGCCTCGGTGGACGGCACCGGTTCTCCGACCTCACTCTTCTGCAACTCGTTGTCGGCAGCCTTCGTGGTGTTGGGCCTCATCCTCGCCAGCGTCCTTTGGTTCGATGCGGAGTCGGCTAGGGCCAGAAGTCACAGTGCATCCTGTGAAGTTGCTTAGAGAATGCGTCGGGTCAGACGCCACGAGAGCGCACACCATCGCAACCACCAACGAGTATGGGAATGTTGAACGACGCGCTACGGCGGCGGTCCAACTGTTGGACGCCTGATGGGCGAGAGCAGCCAACCCGACCAGTGTGACCGCATTTTCAGTACCTCACGTCCCAATGCAGGCCGCTCGGAGCTGCCGGGATTGTGGTGTCGCCCAGAGGCCAAAGGTGCGATTAGGCCCAACCGTCGGGATCGCTCCGGGACGTCGTTAAGAGCGGTCACGCCCCCGGAGCGGATGCTCGGCATCGGCACGTTCCGCCCGGTCCCGATAGATACATGAAGCGACCGAGATCCGATGGGATCCGTACCTCGAAATGCTCCTGGTCCTATGAAGACGGCGTCGGCGGAGCGGTCGACCCGTAGGCGATGGCAAAGCCATCTCCTGGCGGAGTACCGGTATCAGGGCCAGAGGGAATGGAGACGATCTGGCTCCTACGGAAGCTGCCCTGGACCAACTCGCCGCCCGTTCCTGCGCTGAGGCCCGGTGAGATGCTATTGACTTTACTGAGGTCGAAGGTCGTCGAACCGTACTGGGCCAGCGTGGCCTGGCGACCATTCACCTCGGGAGCCTCCAAGATCCACTCCGCCGAGGTCCCGGGACCTGAGTAGCTCTGCGTGGTGCTAAACGAGGGCTGGGCCCTATGGCTTGCCTGGCCGTTATCGGTCAGCGTGATCGACCACTGCTGTAACGAGACTTGGGTGATCGAGACCGTGATCGAGTCGCCCGGCTCGACGGTGATCGACGAGATTGGCGTCTCAGCGGCCGGAAGGATCTCCCACCATGCCAAGTAGTGAGCGCTGCCGCCGGTGTAGTTCTGTTCCGTCCCGGCCTGGATGAGGTGGGAATTCGTGAAGCCGTCGATGCCGGTCCAGGCGGCGGAGTAGGTCGACGATCCCCTGGATCCGGTGACCGTGGGCACAGTCCACGTGCCGGTGACGCTCGTATAGGCCGTGCCGGAAGCCGGTACACACGAGAGCCCGGACGGCGACGTCTCACTCACCGCATAGCCCGACCAGTTCGATGACGCCCAGCACGGCAGCAACGACGAGCTGGCCGTGGTGGACCCACGAGCCCTTGTCGCGGCCGCGCCCAGGAGGTGACTCGGCAGTAGTCGCAACACGGGGGCGGCGATCGTTCCCGTCGAGGTACCTGCCGTCAAGAGGACCGCACCGGCTGCCGTCACCGCCAGGCATAACGACATGGACAACCATCGGTTGCGACGTGACCGTTTGATGTGCATGGCACCTCCCCGCTTCGGTGCTGTCCGATGACCTTTCGTGAGCTTAGGCTCACCAAATGTGGTGCACAAGGATGGAGCGTCTACTTTCCCATGCCTGCAACTGGCGTCTGAGGGGCCGGTCCGATCATGAGTGCCGGTTCCGGGGCATTCCCAACGAAGCCAGCGACGGGCCCTGGTGGCGCGCGGCATCACTCGCTCTGCTGCGGGCAAATGGAGCGCGCCGGACCATCCGCTACTGCTTGATATGCGGGTAATCCACGACTTGGGTCAGGCACCGTCCTTTGATGGTGCTTCGCCCTTCGGAAGGAGCCCGTCAAATGTGGACCCCGCGCCTGGATCTGTCCAGGCCTACTTCAGGGGAGGTGTCGGTTCGCGTCGGCCATGAGCTGGTCGACGAGTACCTTCACTTCCTCGCCGGAAGGGCCCGCCCGAACTCGCTGGTTGCCGCCGGATTCGACCTGAAGATCTTCTTCGCCTGGTCGCGCCTGGAGCCGAAGGACGTCACCACCAAGGACGTGATCGCCTTCGTGGCCGCACAACGAACGCCACGAGTGACACAGAAGGTCGTGCGGATCAGCGACGGGGGTTCGGGGCTGTCGTCGAGGACGGTCGCCCGGCGGCTGTCGAGCATCTCGGGCCTCTACTCCTATCTCCTTGCTCGCGGCGATTGTGGCGTCGCCACCAACCCCGTTCCCCGGGGGCTCGCCACCAGACGAGCCCGTCGCAACGGCGGACGGGGTGTGCCGCTCGTGCGCACGCCGAGGCTTCTGCCCCGGATCCTCGAACCGAGCGAGGTCGACCGGTTGATGGCGGCGCTCAGAACCACACGGGACCGGGCCATGGTCGAAGCCATGGTGTTCGGAGGACTCCGGCGCTGTGAGGTCCTGGCCTTGGAGATGAGCGACCTGCGTGTCGGTGAGCGCAAGGTGTTCATCTCCAAGGGCAAGGGTGGACACCAGCGCCTCATCCCGATGTCCTCGCGCTTCTTCGCCAGCGTGGCTCGCTACCTGGACACCGAACGACCGGCCGACGTTGTCTCCGACACCGTGTTCGTCGTGCTGAAGGGACAGCACCGGGGCCAGCCCCTGTCTGCGGCCGGGCTCCGCCAGATCCTGGAGTCGGCCCGTGAGAGAGCCGGGCTTGCTCACGGGAGCTGTCACGAGCTGCGCCACACCTGCATGACGCGGCTGCGTGAGGCCGGCATGGCCCTCGAAGCCGTGCAGGCCCAGGCCGGCCACGCCTCGATCGAGACGACCAGGATCTACCTGCATCTGGCCGACGACTGGTTGGCGGGCGAGTACCGCCGAGCCACCGAAGCCATCGACGCCCAGAGCATCGGGGTGGCGACATGAAGGCGGTGCGGGCTGTGGCCTCAGCATCGCTCAGTGACACCATCGACGCCTATTTGGCCCAGGTGGCGGTGTCGTTCCGGCCCACCAGCGTGGTGAACGCCACGGGCATCCTTCGGCGCTTCGCCTCGCATGTGGCGCAGTCGCACCCCGCCGTCATCGGGGCGGCGGAGATCGGTCGACCCCAGATCGAGTCCTACAAGATCTGGCTGGCAGCGAGACCGGGGGTGAAGGGCCGACGCGCATCGGTCAACACCATCTGCGCCTCGCTGTCGACGGTGCGGATGTTCTTCGAGCGCATCATCGAGTGGGGCTGGACCGACGCCCCGGCCCGGTCCCCGATCTTCGCGGGGGACATCCCGAGAAGAGACGAGCCGCTGCCCAAGTTCTTAGACGACCCCACCTTCGCTCTGTTCATGCGGGCCGCACGGGCCGAGACCCGTCCCCTCCTCCGCCTGTCTGTCGAGCTCCTGGCTCGCACGGGCATGCGGGTGGGCGAGTTGTGCACCTTGGAGATCGACGCCATGGTGCTGATCGGGGAGATCCACTGGTTGCGCATCCCCGTGGGCAAGCTGCACAACGACCGCTACATCCCGCTGCACCCTCAGCTGGTCGACATGCTGGTGGAGTGGGCGGAGGATCCCGACGCCGGGGTGGATGGATTCCTGCTCAGCAACGACGGTAGGCCGCTCAACCGACACGCCGTGGTCCGGATGTTGAACCGCATCACCAAGGCCGCCGGCATCGCCCACGTCCATCCTCATCAGCTGCGCCACACCTTTGCCACCCAGGCCATCAACCGGGGCATGAGCCTCGAGGCCATCGCAGCGATGCTCGGGCACCGCTCGATGGACATGACCATGGTCTATGCCCGCATCGCCGATCGAACCGTGGCCGACGAGTACTTCGCCGTCACCGAAAAGGTCGAGGCCCTCTATGGCAAGGCTCAGTCGCTTCCGGCCGACGCCGAAGGACCGGCCATGAAGCGGCTGCGACGAGAGCACCACCGCATGCTCGGCAACGGCATGTGCACCCGCCCCGTGGAACTCGACTGTGCCTTCGAAACCATCTGCGAGGGTTGCACCTACTTCGCCACCAGCATCGAGTTTCGCCCCACCCTCCGGCGACAGCTGGCCGACGCCAAGAAGAAAGGACAGACCGGACGCCAGAAGCTCTACAGCAGCCTCGTCCAGGGAATCAGCGTCGACGAGAAGAAAAACCGCAGCAACCCTTGACACGGATTACCCGCATAATGCCGGGAGGAGTGCGGGTAGGGGAGTGGTTCCAGGACCCCGCGACCGTCCGGTATCGCCAATCGAGGTGGCTCAAGACTCCTTCGTAGCTGATGGGCGCCCGGGCCTGCGCATGGCCACGCCTGCCTTCAACAGGGCCTGGCGGACCGTCTCGGGATTGACCTGGAGCTCCTTGCCGATCGAGGCACAGGAGCTTCCCGACCCGTACAGAGAGACGGCTCGTTCAACGTGATCAAGGGTCAGCACCCGCCCTCGTCTGGACACCTGGTGGCGCTCGAGGAGGGCCAAGACGGTGGTCCGGTGAATCGAGTGCTTGCCGGCCAAGGCGAGCGCCGTTGCTCCGGCCAAGTAGCAAGCGACGAGCTCCTCGATTTCCTGGGGTGGGAGCCGGCGCTGAACCTGTCTCGAGCGTCGGGCTGAACACGACGGCTCTTGGTAGTTGCGCTGTCTCGGGACTCACCGAAAACATGGTCGTAGAGTTCGCCGATGGCTGTTCGGACCCGCAGATTGATCAAATCAGGCCATGCGACACCGTTTTGATTCACCAATGCCCCTGGTGAAGGGGGGTTTGAATAGTGTCCTCTAGGGTCCACTGTTCTTCTTCCCTGGTCACACTGTGGAAATGTCCGAAAGGTCCATGTGGCTTCGAGTTGACCCGGGGTGCCTCCGGCGATCTGTGATGTCCAGAAGATCGGGGCAACTCCAACCCTCTACGTTGGCGGCTTCGGCACGGCTCTTCGACTTACCCGGAAGAACTAGGCGGTCTTGTTCTATCGCACTGCGACCGACGCACCAGGCGCGCACTGCGAGCGATGCAGGAAGATTGCTCACTTGAAGAACGCGTCGAACTCGTCCTGATCGCAGTACACGGTGTCGAGCGACACGATTCTTCCGTTGTGGACCACCCACCTCTGGAACCCACACTGGTGGATCTTGGCCCCGGACCGTTGAGCTTCAAGTTCGAAGTAACCCAGCACGGAGTCCTTGCCTGCAGCGGCCAACTCGATTTGTTGCGCCTTCAGAGTTCCGCCGCTCACTTCAAATGCGATCCGAATCATTTCGGTGATCTCCCAGTGACCGCTGTGGGGTCCAGAGATCTGTGAGTGGCCCGAGTGGGTCCATACCCCGTCTGGATCCCATAGCTTCACAAACCCTTCCACCTCAGCTACAACCCAGGCTTTCTGAACAACATTGATCGCAGTGATGTCGGTCATGCCCTACCTCCTATTCCATAGCCCTCGGTAAGCCTATAAAGGTGATCACCCGGCGGGACGAAGCTGGTGTTCTGGTAGCACACGCTCAGGCTGGCACGGCGCGCTCGCCAAGTTTGGTCCGAAGGTCCGCCTCAAAGGCAAGGATCTCCGGCGCCATCGCCGTGGCGCGAAGAGCCTCGAGATGCGGGTAGCCGGCGTCGCGCTCGGCGTCCCATTCGTCGGCAAAGCGTCCGGAGGCAATATCGTCGACCAGTTCCCGCATGGTGGCGGCGATGTCGAGGTGTCCGTAGCGGCCGGCGCGCGACAACTGACCGTACTGACTCGTGGGCGAGTGGTAGGCCATCTGCGCGGCACCACCCTCGAGTCGCACAAGACGATAGGTCCGCTCCACTTCCCCAGACAGCACCAGCTCGGTGACGATCGCCTCGAGGGGCACACCCTGTTCGAGCATGACCTGTACGAACGACTCGCTGACGCGCCTCAGAGCGGGGGCGAGCGCCTGTTCGACGGCCAGGTCGAGTACGGCCTCTTGTTCGGGGGTGAGCTCAATGGCGCCTTGACGTAGCCCACCGATGGCCTTGGCCACGGCGAGAATGCGGGCCCGGGCCGTTCCGGTGACGTCACGGTGGATCCCGACGGCGGTGATGAACCCGATGCCCTCGAGGAAACACCGGCGCACCTCCGGGCCAAGCATCCGCGGGGCCACCATCCCCACGTCACATGGCAGGTTCAGCCGCCCGAAAGCGAGCGTGTATCCGCTGGCCACGATCACCAGCGCGTCGGGGCGAGGTGCCAGAGGCAGGGTGGAGATGACGTCGTCGGGGACAAGCACGCACACCACGTCGGCATCATTGGCCGCGTCGAGGTCACTGGTATGAAACCCATCGGTGTTGGCACTATCCCTGCTGGCGTCGGCCCGTACGCAGACGGCGACGTCGATCTCCGAATCTCGCAAATTGAGAGCCCACGATCGGCCCTGGTTGCCGTATCCGACGATGGCAACCCGCTGGCCGACCAGAGCGTCATTCTGGGCCTCGGCCTCGCTGACGATCACGGTCACGATCCGACCGTACCCCTTCGGGATGAGCCGCTCCACCCGGCCAGGGCCCAAGCGAGCGGCCGAGAGGAGGTCGAAACCCCGCCGTCTCGTAGCCACGAACGTGGCTTCTGCTGTGCGGAGCTTTCTTCTGTTGCAGCTCCACGGGTCAAGGGGTCGATGCCGAGGAGCCCGCCTGTCGCGCCTTCTTGGCCTTGGCCGAGGTCTTCGTTCCGCCCCGAGAGCGTCGCGCCGCGTCCAGCTCCTCGAGGGCCGGTTGCAATCCGGAGGCCAGCTTCCAAAGGTCGGGCAGTTGGTCCGGACAGGCTACGAGGCCGATGTCCAGTGTGTCCGCCGAACTTACCGCGGTGATATTGAGGCCCACCCCGTCGAAGATCGGGCCGAGGGGAAAGATCGATTCGAGATGTGCCGCCGCGAAGTAGAGGGGCACGGGCGGGCCCGGGACATCGGAGACCAAGACATTGCACAGCGGGGGATGCAAAGCCGAGAGATGCAACCGCGCGTAGAGGCTCGTCGCCACCGAGAAGAGCGCCGGCACGGGCACTTCAAGCCACTCCATGAGTGCATCGGAACCCACCGCCGCCTGCAGCAGCTTGGCCTCGGATGCCGCGTGGTGGATGGCGACCAAGCGATCGGCGGGGTCTTCCAAGTCCGTCGCCAGGCCGGTGAGCATGACGCTAACCATGTTGGCTTGCTCCACGCCGTGATCACCTCGCACCGACACCGGGACTGCGGCTACCAGCGGCTTCTCTGGCAGCTTCCCGAAGGAAACGAGGAAGCTCCGCATCGCGCCTGCAACCACGGCGAGGACCACGTCGTTGATGGTGACCTCGAAGGCGTGGGCGACGCCCTTGATCTTGTCGAGCGGAAGAGACGTGAAGGCCACCTCACGTCGCGGCGTGATTGGTGCGTCGAAAGGGAGGCGGGGGGCGCTGAAGGGGACGGTGAGCGAGGAGCCACCGCGGCGACGATGGTCAACCAGCTGGCGAGAAACACGCAGGCCCGCCTCCACCGTTCGCTGCAGCGCTCGAGCGCCGATCAGCGGGCGCCGGAACATGGACGCAAGAGCGCCGGCGAGTTGGGCCAGGTCCCCGGGTCGTCTCTCTGGGACCCGTGGCCCAGGCGCCGGTGGGGCGGGAGCATCGGGTTCCAGCGAGAAGAGCGACGCCATGAACTGCATACCAGCACCGCCGTCCATCAAGGAGTGGTGCAACTTCGCTACGACGCACAGACGGTCGTCTTCGAACCCTTCGATCACGTACATCTCCCACAGGGGGAAGCGCCGATCCAGCTTGCGTCCGGTGAGATCGGAGACGAAGGAGGACAACGCCACCGCAGTGACCGGTGTCGGCAGCCGCACCGCTTGGATGTGACGGTCGAGGTCGACTGGGGGATCATCTATCCACGTGGGCACGTCGAGGCCTAGCGGCACCGGGACCAGACGCCGCTGCAGCGGCGGCACCAGGTGGATTCGTGCTCGGATATAGTCCCTCACCGCGCCAACGCGATCACCGGCGGGCATGGTCGAGGGATCGAGGACCATCACCGCCATGCCGTGGGTGACGTAGTTGGCCGGCCCCTCGGCCGCAAGGAACACTGCGTCCAACCCGCTCAGCCGCCGCATGTCGGTCTCACCCCGTCGCCCCTTTGGTGGCGCATCCACTGAGTGCCGCGCCCGTGTTGCGTTCAGTGCGGGCATTCTCGCCACGCGGAGACATTGGATAATTAGCCCGAGCTTCCTGATGCCGCTGGGAAAGAACTCGTTATCGCGTCATCGACGAAATGGCGGACAACACCCGAAAAGAAGAACCCAACGTGGCCGCCGCGATACGCGGCAAGGGGAGGCTGACCCCAGTGCAGCCAGAGCTTTCGAGCCTGGCCGAACGTCGACATCCGATCTGCCAGACCGGAGAAGACATAGCGGCGCTCGAGCGGCACCTTGCAGTCCATGGCCAATGGGGAGACGACACGGTGGGCGTCGTCGGCCGCCTGCCCCAGGACGCCGTGGGCGTCGGCCAACCGCGCGATGTCGGGTGGGCTGTGGCGGCGGTAGAGGTCTGGCAGGTCGACCACGGGAACCCCGGCGATGACACAGGCCAGGTCATCCTCGGTGGCGGCGACCAGTGCGGCAACGAGCGCCCCGAGCGAGTAGCCGATCAGCCCGACGGTCTCCGCGCCCTGGCTCTCTCGCACCCATCGAATGATCCGCCGCAGGTCCCAGGTGGCCTGGGCCATGCCGTGCATGGAGTCGACCAGGTCGATGGTCATGAGGTCCTCGCCGCGGACCCGACCCGAGGCCCGAGGTCCGTGGAGCGGAAGTACCGGGATCACCACGTTGATGCCCCGACGATGCAGCTGCCGGGTACGAAATGCCCGCAGGTCCATCGACGCGCTCGTGCCCATGCCAAAGCCATGGGCACAGATGAGCCAGGACGGGTGCTCTCGACCCGGGGTCCGAGACACCAGCGCGTGGACGGTGCGGTTGGCTTCGTGGCTCAACCACCTGCTTCGCCCCGGCTCCTCGGGATCAGGCTCCCACCCGCTGGCGAACGTGATGTGCTCGTAGCCAAGCCCGGCGGCACGCCCATGCCAGGCGCGGACATCATCGGGCATCGGTGGCTTCCGGTGATATTGCGCCGGCTGCTCGAGCCACCCACGCGTCGAGAAGAGATCCCGGATTTCCGCCACATCGGCCGCTGCCGGGGCGTAGTCGGCCGGTTTCGGCAAGAGGTCTGGGTGGCGAAAGAGGGCGATCAATATCTCGTCGAGGTACGCCTGGAGAGCCAAAGACGGAGTCGGTCGGACGGGCACGATGCTCTCGTCCTGGCCGGCGGTCGCCGTCCGACGGTTACCCCGGGCCAGGAACAACCCCACCCGGGGTCCCGCCCGCAACACGCCCATGAGTCGCGGATCAATCACCAGGCTCCGAGCCCTCGCGTAAATGTGGGTGGCGAGAACCCACGGGGAAGGCCAGGACCCCGGAGCCGGCCGAGGCTCGCCGGTTTGCCCCGGGGAAATCGTGGGACCCGAGGCCGCCTCGGGCTCGGCATCGGACTGGTGTGCCAGTGGCAAGTCGGGCTCGATCGGGACTCCTTCGACTCCAGGGAACGCTGATAAACCTGACACTGGTGTCAGCTTATGTGCCCCTGGACCCTTTTTGCGACGGCCTGCCTCTTCCGCCGGTGACGGGGCTCGGTGCCAACTCCGAGGTCCACCACGGTCGCCGGGGCCCCTGATCGTTCCTATAGCGGAACGCTGTCTGACCCCGCAGTGGCACCATCTGAGCGCGGTTGCTCAAGGATGCCTCAGGATCGCACTGACCTGGCTGGCCGCTCGCAACCCGCTCAGGTAGGCGGCCTCGACCGTGTCGGCGACCGGTCGGGACACCGTGGCGGATCCAGCCCACACGAGGGCGCCCGTGTCTGGCGCGGCAAGCTGTGCGCGGGCCCCGACGGCCCCGGAGGGCAAGAACGTGTATCCCCCGAGTGCAGTCGGCATCGTCAACCAGTCGACAAAACGCGCGGCGCGAAGCAAGCGGCGAGGAACCACCCGGGGGAACAACCGACCGAGGTCGTCGAGCGTGACCTCGATCGCCAGCGCGTCACCCGCCTTCGACAGTTCGCCGGCGCGCGGCCCGGTGGCATAGGCGATGAGCACCGGCTGGCCCTGGGTCCCATACGAGGTTGGCCAGTACAGCGTGACCGGCCCGTCTCCACAAATGAGCTGGGCCATTCGTCGTGGCCAGAACCGCTCGTCGAAGCGGAGCAGTACCTTGGCCACGGGACCCGTGGCAATGCGGGAGAGCGCGGACACTTTGCCTTGTGGCAAGGCAGGCTCGAAGGTGACGACCCCAGCGTGCAGTACCCCGTGTGGCAGGGTCGTGATGCCTGCACGGGCCTGCACCTGCCGGCCGTCGCGGGCAGTGATCTCGACGGCATCGGGCGCCCAGGCGATGGTGGCAACCTCGAAGCCGAAGCGGATGTCGAGGCCGAGGGCTATGTGCTCGGGGAGCCGGTCGTAGCCATCGAGCACCCTATGGTTGAGTCCCTCTTCGAGGCGGAGGACACCATCGGCGACAAGCCCCCGGACGCCGACCTCCTCCACGCTGCCGGGTAGGTGTCCGGTGAGGGCGAGCTGCGCCAACTGGCGGGCTTGACCGCGATACCCCTTGCGGGCGATGAAGGCGGCCGCGGACTGATCGTCACCCCGCAGATGGCCGAGGGACCACAAAATGTCCGCTGTCCGCCACACCCCGGGGTGCGCCAGCTGCATCGGAAGCCAGCGAGTGGATGTGCCCAGATTGAACCACGAGGAGCGGAGGTATGGCACCGCCTGCGCGGCGAGCCCGGCAGCGCGCACGTCGGACCACGTCGCTGCATTCACGCCGTGGATGAATTCCGCACCCGCTTCGACGGGGGCCTCGGCGAAGTCCCTGATCGTACGGACCCTGCCACCGACGCGGTCGCTGGCTTCGACCACCACGACTCGGGTCCCGCCTTGCGCCAGGGCCCGGGCTGCGCTCACCCCGGCCATCCCCCCGCCGATTACGATGACATCAGTGCTTTGGATGTCCTGGAGCATCAGGGTTGTCCCAAGTTGTGCACGGTCTTTGCCCTCTTCCGCCTGAGGTATCGGCAGCTCAACGGTGTGGCACCAACGACTTGAGGACGAAGACCCCGACTTGCGTGCACGTGGAGGTGCCGAAAGGTGTCGGGCTTGTGACCTTGATGTCCTGTTGCACTCGCAAGGGCAAGCCTGTGCTCGTACTGAACCACACCTCGGAGCGCTCGGTGCCTCGCTGGGCACCCGAGTCTGTCCGGAGCCGCAGGAAGTGTGTGGCTTGGACTGGGGTACTGCCAACCGACATCGTGGTGAGACCCTTGAACTGGTGGGGGCCGGTGCTCACGGTCTGGCTCTGGCCCTTTCCCGGTCACGTTCCCGACACGCACAGTCATGGCCTTCTCCGTACTCCTCTTAATCCTTGGTTATCGCGCCACATCGGGCTCCGGAGAAGAGCAGTTCGTCCCGAAGATCCCGGGTACTCGAGGCACCTTGTGCGTGGGTGCACATCACGCGGCGCCGACCGCCAGGGGTTCATCCACAGGCGTGCGGCATGATCGCCCCCATTCCGGGCCGAAAGGCCCTGGTCGGAACGTCCCCTGGTCACCAGGCTAGAACCGACGGGGATTTTTCCGATTTGCTACGCCGTGGGCCGGCGGCGGGAAAGGCGGCAACCTGATGTCGACGATGTCGCAAAGCGCCAGGCCGCCCGTTCGAGGAGGGCAAGTCGTCGCATCCGAAGGCGCCGCGGCAGGACGCCGACGCTGGGTGACTCTAAGTGTGCTGTGCGTGAGTCTGCTCGTCGTGAACCTCGACAGCACCATCCTGAACGTCGCTATGCCGACCATCGTCCGCGACCTGCACGCATCGTCAAGCGACTTGCAATGGATCGTCGACGTCTACGCCATCGTCTTTGCCGGGCTCCTGCTCGTCTTGGGAAGCCTCGGTGACCGCATCGGTCGCAAGCGAGTGTTCGTCGCCGGGCTGCTCGTGTTCGCGCTGGGCTCGGCGGCGTCGGCGTTCTCGGAGACGCCGCATCTGCTCATCGCCGCACGTGGCCTCATGGGGGTGGGCGCTGCCGCCATCATGCCCTCGACCTTGTCGATCCTGACCAACGTCTTCGTCGAGGAGCAGGATCGGGCTCGAGCCATCGGGATCTGGTCGGGTGCGACTGGTCTCGGGGTCGCCATCGGTCCGATTGCCGGAGGCTGGCTGCTGGCGCACTTCTGGTGGGGATCGGTGTTTCTCGTCAACGTGCCCATCATCGCGCTTGGGCTGGTGGCGTCGATCTGGTTCGTTCCCGATTCGAAGAACCCCTCGAGCAGGCGCCCCGATCCCTTCGGCGCCCTGTTGTCGATGGTGGGCATGGGGCTGCTTCTCTGGGGGATCATCGAGGCGCCCAACCGGACCTGGGAGTCGCCGCTCGTGCTGGGCGCGCTCGGCGGTGCCGCGCTGGTGCTCGGCGCCTTCGTCGTGTGGGAGCGTCGCTCGGCCCACCCCTTGCTCGAGATCTCGTTCTTTGGTTCCCGCCGTTTCAGCGCGGCGATGGGCTCGATGGCGCTCGTGCTCTTCGCGCTTGCTGGGGTGCTTTTCCTGTTGACCCAGTACCTGCAGTTCTCGCTGGGATACAGCGCCCTCCAGGCGGGGTTGCGCATCGGTCCCATCGCCCTCATCCTCCTCGTCGTCGCGCCGACTTCGAGCGTGCTTGCCCGGTGGCTCGGCACGAAGCCGATCGTCGCCACCGGCATGGTGACGATCGCGTTGGGTCTGTGGCTGCTGTCGCGCACGACGATGGCCGGCACCTACGGCTCTGCTTTACCTGCTTTTATCATGCTGGGGATCGGCACCGGACTTGCGTTCGCTCCCTCTACCGAGTCGGTCATGGGTTCGATACCTCGTGCCCAGGCCGGAACTGGCGCTGCCACCAACAGCACCTCCCTGCAGCTCGGAGGTGCCCTCGGGGTCGGGATCCTCGGGAGCCTGCTGGCGTCGCGCTATCAGGACCGCATGCACCTTGCCCTCGCCCACCAGCACGTCCCCGCCTCGATCCTGGGTGTCATCAACGGCTCGCTGGGCGGCGCCTTGGAGGTGGCCCAGCATGTCGGTGGGACGGGCGGCACTGCCCTCGCCGAGGTCGCCCGCCGGTCCTTCATAAGCGGCATGGATCTGGCCATGACCATCGGGGCGGTGGCCGTCGCCGCCGGAGCGATGGTGGTCCTGGCCGTGCTGCCCAGCCGCTCCGAACCGGTACCAGAGCCGACAGCCGTCGTCGGGGGCATGTCGTCCCAGGCGCCCGAGGTGCTGTTAGACGACGCTGCGTCTTGCTCAAGACTCGTGCACGATACGCCGGCGGGCGCACTTACGATCACAACAGGTGGGCCTACCGCGGGCTTCTCGGCCTTGCGACTCCTTCTTCGATTTCGCCGCCTTCCTTTGTGTGGCAGGGTCCGATGAACCAAGGGGGCTTCGATGGTTCCCTTCAAGGTGTACCAATTTCACGCGAGCTCAGGGTGCCCCACCTCTGTTAGCCCAAAGACCTGGTCAGGAACTAGAGGGCGTGGATTGTCGCCCGGGTGGTTTGGTTCGAGAGTCGTCCGCTCACCTCCACTCGTTGTCGAAAACACAACGTGTCCTCTGGTCAGAGTCCCCTTTCCGTGTCCCGTCGCTCAGGTATGTTCGTTTCGTTATTCAAACCCTTCAGCGTCTGTTGAGGTCCGGCGTCGACCAGGCGATTCTTCGTGGATCCAGTCTGAACAGCCGTCGCGAATATCGTGCGGTATCCGTGGCAAGGCGTCTTGCCAGACCCCTACGCGCAAGCGGCACGTTGCGGATGGCGACTTCGATGCCCCGAATGGGCCGAGATGACGGACTATGAAGCGGCCAAGTGGTCCGGCTACTCGAATGAGAGTCCATCGGGAAGGCCTAGGGAGAGTCACGTTCGTCGTCATCGAGGGGTTCAACAGCCCCCCCGTTGCAATCTTCAGCTTGCAGGATGCGCCGTTGAGCATCCTCATCCCCCGGATAGAGAGAGGAGCGCAGCTCTGAATCGGGACGCTCGGCCATGCCCACGTTCCCTCTGCCCTCGGTCACCGCGACGTGGCCACAGTGGAGACACTGCGATCCCTCGGCGAACTGCAAGCCGCCGGGGCCATCGGTGACACCGAGGCGTGACGCCCCGCAAGCCGGACAGATCCCAACGTCTCTTCGGCCGAGCCCGTCGGTGATACGACGCCCGGCGGCTCGCAGCTCGTCAGCACTGAACCATTTGCCGCCCACGTAGGCGCCGCCCTGACGGCCATGCCTATGTTCGGTCTCATTCATCGTTCCCACCCACTTGCCAAGTCAGGGCCATGGCACCTCCCCCTTCGGACCGACCCTGATTCAATGATCGGCGGGCCCCTAGGCGGCAGCAAGGGGAGAAAGTCCCAATGCGGCTTAGTCTCGGCGGAATCCACCGGTCAGCGCAACGGGCCCTGTGAGATGAGCGAGAGCCATTCACAGGAGGACGTTGATGCAGGGCCAACATGGACACCTGAGTACCGAGCAGAAGCAGCTCGCCTTCCGCTTACGAGCACGAGGCTGGCGACTGGTCGATATTGCGCGGGAGATCGGGTGCACCGCGCCCATGGTCGGGAAGATGGTGCGCGACGGAAGGCACCGGCAGGCAAAACATTTCGACTGGCAGCCGCGTCCAGGTTGCCTCACGATCCGTGAGCGTGAGCGGATCCTCTTTGGTATCGGACGGGGCGATACCCTGAGCGCTATCGCCAGAGCGCTGGGGCGATCGCCGTCGACGATCACCAGAGAGATCAACGCCAACGGTGGTCGGGAGCACTATTCGGCCTGGCACGCCCACGAACGAGCCCGGGAGCAGGCACGGCGCCCCAAGCCCTGCAAGCTTCGCCGAGGCCGGCTCCTGACCGAGGTCGCTCGCCGACTCGAGCAGCTCTGGTCGCCCCAGGAGATCGCCTGGCGCTTAGCGTTGGACTTCCCGGACGACCCGGAGATGCGGGTGAGCCACGAGACGATCTACCAGTCCCTGTTCGTCCAAGGCCGAGGCGAACTCCGCCGTGAGCTGGCCCGATGCCTGCGCTCGGGACGGACGGCACGCAAGCCCAGAGGCCGGGTCGAGAAGCGGGGACGGATTCCGGGCATGGTCATGATCTCCGAGCGACCGGCCGAAGCCGTCGACCGAGCCGTCCCCGGCCACTGGGAAGGCGACCTCATCTTGAGCGAGGGTGGGCGCAGCGCCGTGGGGACCCTGGTCGAACGCTCCACCAGGCTCGTGCTGCTTTTGCACCTCACAGAGGGCCGGTCTGCAGACAGCGTCGAGAGGGCCATGCGCAAGGCCATCACGACGCTGCCCGAGGAGCTGTGGCGCTCCATCACTTGGGACCAGGGTGCAGAGATGTCGAACCATGTCCGCTTCACGACGTCGACCGGCATCCCGATCTACTTCTGCGATCCCCATGCTCCTTGGCAGCGCGGATCGAACGAAAACACCAACGGGCTCCTGCGCCAGTACTTACCCAAGGGCACCGACCTCTCAAAGCAGTCCGCTACCGACCTACGCCGCATCCAACGAAGCCTCAACGGTCGACCGCGCAAGACACTTGGCTATCTGACACCATTGGAGAAGTACACAGAGCTCGTTGCGCCCACCGGTTGAGACTGCCCTCTTAAATTTAGTAACCACAGGAAGAGGGGGAACAAGCATGGCCGAGAGCGTTCACAGGGTCATCGAACTGGTTGGCACCAGCGAGGAATCGTTGGAGAAGGCTGCCAGCGCGGCTGTGGCCCAGGCGGCGGGGTCACTACGCGACCTTCGTATCGCCGAAGTGGTCGAACTGGATCTCCAGATCGAGGACGGGCAAGTCAAGAGACCTACCGCGCCAAGGTCAAGGTGTCATTCAAGTTGCGGAATCGGCCGTAACGGCCATCATCGACCAGAAGGCGGGCCATTTGCTCGCGTGGGTTGACCGGACGGTAATGCCCCGGGAGGAGTGCGCCCCCAGTGGGCCATGAACGGCCGGACCATCCGGGATCACCTCAAGGCCGCGAATACTGCTCAGGTGGCGGTCGGACCGAAGCGAGAAGGATCGCACTTCTCGCCGGTCCAGATGAATAACACAGTGGGACCTGGCCGTGGAATGGAGTCCATGCCAGTTCGACGATCGGATCGCCGGGCCAGAGGCTCCTGGAGAGTTCGCCGCAGATCATTGCCTGAGGCCCTGCAGGCCGGCGACAAGCATTTGCTGGAGGAGAGCGAAGTCACGGTCGATCTCGGCCCGACTCAGGCCTCGGAAACGACCCAACGCCTCACTCGCGGCAAATCCCAGCACAGAGGTGCTCATAAGCCGCTCCGCGCTTGCGACTCGCTCCTCGGTGACGCCCGCCTCCAAGAGAGCAGCGCGCACCCGATCCCGTACGCCCCGCGCAGAAGCGGTGTTGGCCGGAAGCTGCAGGAGAAGCGGAAAGACGCCGGGGTGTCGTCTCGCGGTGGTGCGGACGCCTTGCGCCATCGTCTGGAGCTGGACGTCCCAGGGAAGGCCGACGTCAGGAGCAGGAAGCTCACCGAGGAGCCTCTCAACCAAACCGTCGAGCAGGTCGGCCTTGTTCGTCACGTGGCGATATAGGGCCATCTGCGTCACCTGTAGGCGGTCCGCTACGGCGCGCATGGTGACGGCATCGAGCCCGTGCTCGTCGGCGATGACCAAAGCCTCGTCGAGCACAGCCTCCCGGTCGATCAGCTGCGGGCGCGCCATGTCCACATCATCGCCGGCCATGTGCCGATCATAAGTATGCAGTGTATACTAACGGGATGCGAGTTCTCCTCTCCGACGGGACGGGCCTCACCTCGCGTCAGGTCGCTCGGCTGCTGTGGCACTCGGGCCATGAGGTCGGAGTCCTGTCGCCCGATCCGCTGTGTCTCGCCCGTTTCACCCGCGGCGTGCGGCGCGTCCACCGGGTGCCGCCCTATGGCTCCGACCCCATCGGCTGGCTCCACGCCGCCAAAGGTGCCTATGCCTTCGGCGAGTACGACGTGTTGTTCCCGACGCAGGAGCAGGTCGCCGTGCTCTCGATGTCGGCGGACGCCTTACGGGAGGACGGGGTGGCCACGGCCGTGCCCTGCTTCGAGGGCCTGCTCGCCCTCCAGGACAAGTTGGCTGCCCATGCCACGCTCGCCAAACTCGGCATCCCACAGCCGAAAGCGGAGGTGCTCACCTCCAAGGACGAACTCGCAGCTTGGGACACCGTGCCCGTCTTCGTCAAGACGCCTATCGGCACTGCCACCAGCGGCGTCTGGCGCGTCGACAGCAGGGATGACTTGCAGCGCCTTGTCCGAGAGCTCGAAGCGTCGGGAGCCTTCGCCGACGGCGGTGTCCTGGCCCAGTCGCCGGTCAGTGGACCGCTCGTCATGCTCCAAGGCGTGTTCGCCGACGGGGAGTCAGTGGCGCTACACGCCAATCTGCGCGTGCGGGAAGGGGCGCGGGGTGGCGCCAGCCATAAACGCAGCGTCGACCTCCCCGAAGCGCGAGCCTTCCTCGCCACGCTTGGACGGGAGCTGCGCTGGGACGGCGCCTTGTCGGCCGACGCAATCTCGACCCCGGCGGGGCCCTCTTTCATCGACATCAATCCTCGACTGGTCGAGCCGGGGAACGCCTGGGCGTCGGGCGTCGATCTCGTCGAGGCCATGCTCGACGTCGCCCGCAACTCGCCGCCAGCCCTTCATCCTGCGGGAAGATCCGGTGTACGAACGCACCAACTGCTGCTCGCCGTCCTCGGCGCCGCCCAGGAAGGACGCGGAAGGATTGGAGTGCTCCAAGAGTTGTCCTCAGCGCTCCGCCATGACGGCACCTACAAAGACAGTTCCGAAGAACTGACGCCGGTCAGCGCAGATTGGCGCGCCGCCATCCCACTCCTCCTCACCTCCGCCGCCACGCTCGTACGTCCGGCGGCCTGGCGTTGGTTCTCGGAGAGCAGCGTGGCCAACTGCGCGCTGACCCCCGAGGGATGGCGTGTTATTCGGTCTCGGGGTCAATCAGCCTCGATCGCAGGTCAGCCCTCGGAGGACAGCGAGGACACCCTCGGATTCTCCAATGCGAAGCCAGAGCGGCTGCGCTGAAGCCATGCAGGCCGTTCCGAGCGTCACCGCCGAGACCATGGCACTGCAACGTGCCTTCGAATCGCACGAACCACGGCGACGGCGCCTGTTCACTGACCCGTACGCCGAGGCATTCCTACGTCCTTCTTTGCGGGCGCTGTCCGCTGCGAGCGGCGTCCCGGTCCTGAGAAGGCTGGCTGTGGGCGTCTACGACTCGATTGGGGGGCCAGGGCCTCGACCGTCGGCGATCGTCCGCACCAAGATTATTGACGACGCCTTGAACGATGGGCTGCCCGCTCGTGGTCAGTGCGTGCTGCTCGGAGCTGGCTTCGACACCCGAGCACATCGACTTCCGACAATGTCTGGCTGCCGCGTGTTCGAGGTAGACCATCCGGCTACGCAAATGGCCAAGCGCGCCGTCATCGAGCGACTTGGCATCAAAGCCGACAATGTCGTCTACCTGGCGGTCGACTTTGAACGTGACGACCTTACTGACCGGCTCATCGATGCGGGGTTCGATCGCCGAAGCCCTGCCGTCTTCGTGTGAGAAGGCGTGACTCAGTACTTGAAGAAGGAAGCGGTCGACTCCACATTCGACGTCATCCGCCACCTGGCCGGGCAGGGCAGCATTTTGGTCGTCACCTATGTTGATAGACGCGCGCTCACGGAGCCCAGCCCGTTCCCGGAGGCACGTCGGTGGGTCCGAGCAGTTGCCCATGTCGGCGAACCTTGGGTTTTCGGTCTCCTCCCCGAGGACGCGCCGAGCTATTTTGCCGAGCGCGGTTTCGTCCTCCAACGAGATCTTTCGACACTAGACGCGAGCAGGGATTGGCTAAGGGATCGCTCCCATCGCCATTGGGGTTCCGGGCTCTACCGAGTCGTGATTGCACGGACCAACGACGCGGTTGCTGCCTAAGGGTCACTGCGGATCAGGGGCGGTGCCACCTATCGACCCACCACCCGGTACTGCCGGCTGCTGTTCGGGGCATAGCGAGCCGCCGACAGTCTGAGCCGCTCTGGATCGCCTGGGACCGTGAATT
Source organism: uncultured Acidimicrobiales bacterium (assembly GCA_963811775.1). Lineage (GTDB taxonomy): Bacteria > Actinomycetota > Acidimicrobiia > Acidimicrobiales > UBA8190 > Chersky-840. Next base: position 24,791 of record CAWESO010000010.1, read on the forward strand.
GCGGGGGATTCCCCGCCGGGCAAGTCATCTGCTGGATCGAAGCACGTTTCAGATGCCTGCGATTGCTCAGATCTTGCTCCGAAGCCGGGGCAAGACGTCCTGTGCGACATGTTCGAATGTGGACCGGCGATGTTGCTGAGGCCGGTGGAAGACGAACTCGCTGAACCCCAATCCGTCGTAGGTTTCCAGGACGTGCTCCACCGTGGTCTTCGACTCCCAGGCATCAAGCGGGTTGAGTACAAGTAGGGACCTCCGGAGTTCATCGGGGTCGCGTCCCTTCGTCGTACACTGCTCCTCAAAGACTTGAACACGAGCGACGATGTCCTTGCGTGCCTCGTCCAACGAGAGAGTAGGGGGTCTGAGTAGGTGCTCCACGTGTCAGCCAAGTCGACCGCCACCTCGATGGCACGTCGTTGCACGGCACCGATCGTGATGGGGACGCCCGCCCGACTCCAGCACGTCGCGGGTGGCGCAGCTCGAAATCCGACACTTACGAGATCGCCGAATACACAGCGAAGTCGAGCCAGGCGTTTCTCAAGCGTCCCGCGTCGCCATTCTCCACGCGCCCAAGACCGTCCACACCACCAGCCAAGCCGCGATCACTGCGACCGCGATGGCAGTCGACTCCGGCACCAAGTACGACGAGTCTCGAAGCCCAGCGGGTCCGTTCGCGATCCCGTAGTTGATACCAATCCCGGCCGGTTCAAAATGGGCCACAGCCAGTTCGATGACCAGGGGTCGCTGAAGGTTGATCAGGTAGGGAATCTGAATCTTGGTCGACAAGAGGAGCGGTCGGAAGATGATCTCGTACACGATCATCAGGATGATTGGAACCATTCGTTGTCCCATGAGAGAGGCGAACCCGAGACCGAAGACGCAGGCGACGATCACCTCGAGCTCGAGCCACAGTCCTGCCCTGATCATCAAGCCATAGGGCGGCGCGTTGTAGGTCACGGCGTAGGTCGGATAGTTCTGTTCGGCCTGTCGCTCGGCCAGCGCCCGGGACAGCGGGGTGTTGGGTTGAGCTTCGTTTCCCGGGCATGGCCCGTTGTAGGGGAAATCGCAGATGATCAGGTTCGGGTGGTCGGCGGCCCAGGTCTCGTATCCATGGAGGGACAGGCCGAGGGGCACGGTGGTGCCCTGGAAGTCGAAACTAGACGGCGCGGAAAAGACGCAGACCGCGCAGATGATGGTGAACGCGACGGCCAACATTGGGATGATGATGGCCAAGCCGGCCGGGATGCGGGCCAGGTAGAGCGCCACTCTCGAGCGCCCGGTCAGCACCTGCTGCGTGAACATCCCGTCGGCGAGGTCGGAGCAACCTGCGGTGGCTCCCAAGGTCATGGCGGCGATGAACCCGAAGATGTAGAGCACGCCGGCGATGAGGGTGGTGAACACGTCGAACCCACCAGCCGGCCCGTATGAGTGCGGCACGAAGGCGTGCAGCAACAGCCGGATGACGAGGAAGAGTGTCGGGAGCCCGATCGTCAATGCGATCAGGGTGATCATGAGGCCCCGACGCTTGCGCAGCTCCATGAACCTGGTTGCGATCATGGCGCGGTTGGGGATCCATGATCCTCGGCCGTCGTGCCCCGAATCGACCGTTGCCGGACCGGGTGTGCCGACGTCGGGCGCGGTCACCACTCCGAGTTGCCTGACCGCTTGGCCGCCTTGCGGCATGACGACTGAGCCTTTGCGTCCGAATTCGACGTGTCATCGGGCATGTGACCCAGGCTTCCACAGCGGTGCTCAATCGTGCCGCATCCTGCCGTCCCACGGGGGAAGGTTGGCAAGGACCCGGTGAAGGATGCTGCCCCAGGCGGGATCAAGCCCGCTCCCGGTCGTCCGATCCACGAGCCAAGGGCCGTCCGTCGCTGCCGGGTGCAGGGCGAGGACACGAAGAGACCTGGGTAGCCAACCCATCCGGTGACGCTCACGCCATTCCGCTGTCGGCTCACGGACGCGTGCCTTTGACTTTGGGGTTGAGTTTGACTTGGGGGTTGACGTTCCCCGCTTCCCATGGCTCTCGGAAGGGGTTCGAAGAGAGACCGTGACGCGACAAGCCCCGAGCACCAGGCTCGGGGTTTGTCACCCGCTGGCCCAGTGGGATCCATATCGATTCTCACCCTTCCCGGAGACGATGACTCTTGGGCGGTGTGTCTGTACCACTTATCATTGGATACGGCGATGCGGAAAGTGCGTGACCCCAATGTGTTCGATCGGGTTGTCCGTTCTCTACCGCTGCATGCGCATTGGGCCGACGGCAAATCCAATGTGAAAACCTGGCGAGGGACGCGAGTTGTGCACTCCGGGTGACCGTGGGCGAAGGCTCGGTGGTCGACGAGAGTGGCCTCTCAGGCTTCGAGACGGGCCCGCCACGCGTCACACGGAAGTCGACGTCGACGGTCACGTCGCCTTCGACCCCGAGAAACTCCTTGAGCAAGCGGCGGGCCTCTGTGAAGAGGGCCTCACGCTCATCATGAGCCAGATTGATCACCCAGCTAAAGGTGGCAAGCAAACCGATGAGCTCGTCCGCCGTCAGGCCCATCATCCACCTGAATGAGCGACGCGACTCTGGCCAACCGCCTTTCGAGCCTAGTGGTGCCCACTTTGGTGCTCTGGGGTGACAGCGACCAGATCGCCGACCCGGATTACGGCCGTGCCTATGCGGCGGCCATCCCGATGGCCCGGTTCCAGTTGCTCACCGACACCGGCCATATGCCCCAGGTCGAGACCCCCGATCAGACGCTGCAAGCGATCCGGGACTTCCGCTGACACCGATTTCTCCACCGGTGGCGTCGATATGTAGCTCAGGTCGTCCTCGGGCCGGGCACCATCACTGCACAGGGTGCGTGCGGGGTGCGGGTTGCCTCCCCCGTATTGGGGACTTGGCGCGCTCAGCGATCGGAAGTTGCCTTAGGAGCTGGCTGGGATCCGCCACAAGTCGATACCGCCGTCGACGGCGTAGCGATCGATGGCGGTGAGCTCTTCGGCGGTGAATTCGAGGTGATCCAGAGCTGTGACATTCTGCTCGAGTTGGGCCACGCTGCTGGCGCCGATCAGCACGGAGGTGACCCGAGGGTCACGCAAGGCCCAGGCGATGGCCATTTGCGCGAGAGACTGGTGTCGACCCAGGGCTATGTCGTTGAGACCCCGAATACGGGCGAGATTGTCGTCGTTGAGCATGTCGCGAGTGAGTGATCCGTCCTGAGAGGCTCTGGAGCCCGGGGGGACGCCGTTCAGGTATCGGTCGGTGAGCAGGCCCTGGGCCAACACGGAGAAAGCGATGCAGCCGACGCCTTCAGTGCCGAGAACGTCGAGGAGGCGGCCTTCGATCCAGCGGTTGAGCATCGAGTACGACGGTTGGTGAATGAGCAGAGGGGTGCCGAGGCCGCGGAGGATGGTGAGAGCCTCGGAAGTGCGCTGGTCGGAGTACGACGAGATCCCGACATAGAGAGCTCTGCCTGAGGCGACGGCGGAGTGGAGGGCACCGAGGGTCTCCTCGAGGGGGGTCAGGGGGTCGTAATGATGGTGGTAGAAGATGTCGACGTAGTCGAGGCCAAGGCGACACAGACTCTGGTCGAGGCTGGCGAGGAGGTACTTGCGGGAGCCGAGGTCGCCGTAGGGGCCCGGCCACATATCCCAGCCGGCCTTGGTGGAGATGACCAGTTCGTCGCGGTGGTGCTGGAAGTCGTGGTGGAGGATCCGGGCGAAGTTGGTCTCAGCGCTGCCGTAAGGGGGGCCGTAGTTGTTGGCCAGGTCGAAATGGGTGATGCCCAAATCGAAGGCACGGCGCAAGATGGCGCGTTGGGTGTCGATAGGCCGATCATCGCCGAAGTTCTGCCACAGTCCGAGCGACACTGCAGGCAGGAGAAGGCCACTACGCCCGCAACGGCGATAGGGCATGGATTGGTAGCGGTCGGCGGCGGCGATATAGCTGGTCATTTCGGTGGCTGCTCCCATCTCGGTGCCGGAGACGAATCTATTCGCTGGGCACCGCGATCAGCACACCGGACCGCGCTGACCTTTGACAGCGAGTCCAAGATCGCTCTGTCGGCCAGGGTGACGATCTTGCCACGAACGCTTCGGCCCGGCCTGTCCCCATCATCGCATGCCCAACGGGGGTCATCGCCCGCTCCACTCCTGTTCGAGTGCGCGCGTCACCACCGTCACGTCTTGGTGGCCAAAGCCGAGATCGACCGCCTGCTGCCATTCATCAGCCAAGCGCGCCAGGGTCCCGAGCCGGCCGTCGGCAGCCTGCTGGGCGAGGCGTACGTCCTTGAGAGCGAGTGACAGCGCGAATTGAGTTGAGAACTCTCCCTGGGCGATCCGATGCAGCTTGGCTTCCTGCCAAGGAGACACGAGAGGGTTGCCTTGGAGGGCGTTGACGCCTTTTTCGGTCTCGAGCCCTAGGCCGTGCGCGAGTGCCACCGAGGCCGCCACGGCTTCCGCCGCAAAGGCGAGCCATGTGTTGGCTACAAGCTTGAGACGGGTGCCAGTCCCGGCGCTGCCAGCCCAGATCGTGCGCTGGCCCAGGGCGTCGAACAGAGGCGTCACTCGCCGCCTGGCCTCGTCGGGCCCTGAGGCGAAGATGGTCAGTTCGCCGTGCTCAGCCGGCTCCTTACTTCCCGACACCGGGGCGTCGAGCAAGATCACGTCGGGACGCTCCGCCGCCACCATCGCTGTCACACGCTCGATCCCTGCCACGCCGATGGTACCCATCTGCACCAGAATCGCGCCCGGAGCAAGCGCAGCGAGCGCGCCTTCGTCGCGGAGAATGGAGATGACGGCGTCGGCATCGGTCACCATCGTGATGACGATTGCTGCGGACCTCGCTGCGTCCGGAGCCGTTTGCGCTACTTGCACGCCTAGCTTGGCTAGGTCTCGGGTGGCCTCTTGGTTGCGGTTCCAAATTGTCGTCGGGATCTGGGCGCGCAGAGCAGAGGCTGCCATCCCATGACCCATGGTTCCGATGCCAAGAACCGCAACAGCTTCGTGCTTATCTTGAGTCATTGGTCCCCCTTCGCCGATTCGAGCCAGTGGATTCCATCAGCATCGCGCCACCTGGAACTTGGCGCCGGGGTTCCATCGGCCGGGGCGGCGATCGGGCGGCAATCCTGAGTCGGTCCTGATGGCCACCGCCCGCTGGTCGGGGACACGGGGATCGGCAGCGCCACGCCACGCGAGCGCAGGAGCAGGCGGTGCCTTAGCCTGAGGCGGACGGTGCAGGCCACGATCTGAGGGCCCAGGCACGATGGCTGAGAGACACGCAACTTTGTCGACGCGGGCACCCCTGCGCATCACCGTCTTCCGCTGGCTGTGGCTCGCCTCGCTTGTCAGCAACGTCGGCACGTGGATGCAGACCGTCGGCGCCCAGTGGTTCCTCGTCCACGCCGCTCATGCCGCGATCCTGGTCGCCCTTGTCCAGACCGCAGAAACGCTCCCAGACGTGATGTTCGGGATCGTGGGTGGCGTGCTTGCCGATACCCTCGATCGGCGTCGACTGCTCATGGCAGTCCAAGGGAGCCTCGTCGTCGCCACCTCGGCACTCGCCGCGCTCACGATCGCCGGTCGTATGTCTTCTTCTCCTGTTCACATCGTAATCGGTACCGGGTCGGTCTTGACCACCCCCGCCTACCAGTCGCTCGTGCCCGAGCTTGTCCCGCGCGACCGTCTTCCCGCAGCCGCGCAGCTCAGTTCCATCAATGTCAACCTCGCCCGGGCGATCGGTCCCGCCATCGCCGGAATCCTGATCGAGTACATCGGGGTCGGAGCGGTCTTCGTCCTCGATGCCGCAACGTTCCTTGTCTACGGGGTCGTGGTCGCTCTCTGGCGGCCGAGCCCGGACACCACCCCACAGATCCCCGAGCGATTCGTGTCGGCCCTTCGGGCCGGCGGTCGATACGTCCGCTACGCGCCGGTTGTCCGCCGGATCTTGCTTCGGGCTGCGCTCTTCCTTGTTCCGGCCAGCGCGCTTTGGGCGCTGCTGCCCCTCATCGCAAGCCGCCGCCTCGGACTTGGCTCAAGCGGGTACGGGCTGCTGCTCGCCGCCCTCGGAGGAGGGGCCATCGTAGGGGCCACCGTGCTCTTGAAGGTGCCTGCCCGGCTTTCGCCGAGTGTCCTCATCCAACTGGTCGGAGGGGTGTTTGGCGCCGCGCTCGTCGCGACCTTGGTGCGCTCGACCGTTGTGGTCGTCATCGTGCTGATTCCCGCCGGAATGGCATGGGTAGGGATGCTGGCGACGGTGAACACGCTGCTCCAGCTGTTCCTGCCGCGCTGGGTTCGAGCACGAGGGTTGTCCGTCTACCAGATGGTGCTGCTCGGTGCGCAAGGTCTCGGGGCTGTCGCCTGGGGTGCGGTCGACGACGCCTTCGGACTGACGTGTACTTTCCTTGTCGCCGCTGGGCTGATGATCCTCGGTTCGGCGTCGGTTCGCTTCTGGCCATTTGTCGATGTTTCGGGCATGGACCGCCGCACGGTGATCCGACCCGACCCGGATGTGCTGGAGAACGACATAGACGCCAGTCCGGTCGTGGTACGCACGACCTATTCGATCCCGACCGAACGTGAGCCTGACTTTTCTGCGGGCCATGCGTCGTGTTCGTGAGTCGCGGCTGCGGACCGGCGCCATTCAGTGGGGACTGTTCCGCAGCGGTGAGCGGTCGGGTGAATTCGAGGAGATCTTCGTCGTCCCGTCGTGGGACGAACATCTGCGCCAGCACAGGGAGCGGATGACAGCTACCGACCTCGCCTACGAGGATCAGGCGAAGGCACTCTCCGACACGAGCCCTCAAATGTGGCACCTCCTCCCTACTGACCTCGATGAGAGGTAGGACCGGTGGGCGAGTTGATAGCAGGTGATCCTCCTCGGCACCTAACAAATGACGTACACATATCCGGAGTACCGTTAGCGGTAGTGGTCGAATGAAGGAGCGGGACGTTTGACCCGTCAGGACGTGAACCTCCGAGGTGGTCGCTTCCTGGCATCGGGGGACGAATCGGGCACCGCACCTGGAGATCGCCCATTTCGACCTGATGTCGAAGGCTTGCGAGCCGTGGCCGTCCTCCTGGTCGTGCTCTTCCACTCGGGAATCTCCACTTTGTCTGGCGGCTACATCGGAGTCGATGTTTTCTTCGTCATCTCGGGATTCGTCATCACGGGCGTCTTGCTCCGAGAGAGCGCCTCCACCGGTTCCACGTCACTGCTCGTCTTTTATGGACGTCGTTGCCGTCGGATTATCCCAGCCGCGACCTTGGTGATCGTCGTCACCGTCATCTTGTCCTATGTCTTCTTGGGCAGCGTAGAAGGCAGCAGGACGGCGACCGATGGACAATGGGCGGCGGTCTTCTTGGCTAACTTCCATTTCACCGCCATCGGAACGAACTATCTGAGTTCGCAGCGACCTCCGTCTCCTCTTCAGAACTTCTGGTCCCTGGCCGTCGAGGAACAGTTTTACGTCGTCTATCCCACCGTGTTCTTGCTGTTGGCCGCCATCAGAACACGCGTGTCGCTCCGCGCCCGCCTGGCCATCGGTCTCGGAGCCATCATTGGCGCATCACTGGCCTTCTCTGTGATCGATACGTCGACCAACGCGACCGGCGCCTACTTCTCTCCGCTCACCCGAGCATGGGAGTTGGCGCTCGGGGCGTTGGTCGCCGTTGGGACACCTTGGCTCTTGAAGGTGCCTGCGTATCTCTCTGCTATGGCCACTTGGGTCGGACTCGGCGCCGTTGTTGCTGCCGCCTTCTTCTTTACGTCCGGTACGGCGTATCCGGGATCACTTGTGGCTATCCCAGTCGTGGGCGCTGCGCTGATCATCGCCGGAGGGGTGCGCGCTCCCGGATCGGGGTCGAAGCGCTGCTGGGCCTCGCTCCATTTCGCGCCTTGGGCCGGCTCTCCTATTCGCTCTATCTCTGGCATTGGCCCATCTTGATCCTGGCGGCCGAACATGGTGGAAAGTCGAACCCCACGTTTCCCCAAAGCCTGGGATGGGTGGTGCTGGCTCTCGCCGCCTCGGTGCTCACCTACGTTCTGGTGGAGAACCCCATACGCCATGCGAAGGTTCTCCTCCGCATTCGCTGGGGGAGTCTCGGACTCGGGGCTGCGCTGACTGCGTCGGCTCTGGGGGTGGTCACGTTCCAGTCCGAGGCAGCGATCGGCGCAGGCATCGGTCGGGCGGTCTCCAAGGCCCCCGCTTCCTCGGCACGCGGCTCTCCCGCGCCGCTCAGCGCGGTCCTGCGTCTGGTGGCGGCGTCTGACCACATCCGGGCGCTTCCCAAGCGCCTCATGCCGTCGCTCTCCGAGGCTGTCTTGCAACCCTCGGCGAACTGGGGAGGTGCCGGCCCGTGCGTCTCGTTGTCGCAGAGCCCTCCGCCCAGTTGCACCTTCGGTGATCACACAGGACGATTCACCATGGTCCTCTACGGGGACTCTCACATCGACCAGTGGTTCAAGGCGCTTGACGCCATCGCGCTACGCGCGCAGTGGAAACTCCTGGAGTTCTCCGATGGGGGTTGCCAACCAGCGACGATCGCCGAAGGGCCGCCCGGGTCCCATGGGGACCGGACCGCGTGCTATTCGTTTGATCAGTTTGCGATCAAGAGCATCAATCGGATCGATCCTAATCTCGTGGTCTTCTCGCAAGCACTCAACCCGAACCTCACACCCCAACAGTGGCGAGGCGCAACGGAAGACGTGTTGAAACAGATACGGGAGCCGAAGGTGATCATCGGAGATACGCCCATTATCGGGCGTGTGTCGTGTCTTCCCCAGCATGTCGACAATGTCCAGCGGTGTTCCACCAAGCGATTCTCTTCCTTCGAGTCCCGATACAACGTTGCCGAAAAAGAGGCAGCTGCGGCGGAAGGGGCACACTACATAAGTGTCACGCCGTGGTTTTGCGCAAGCCGGTGCAGCGCTGTCATCGGCAACTACGACGTCTATTTCAACTTCGGCCACATCGCGGTGGGATATACGCGCTTCCTCGAGGGCGTATTGGCCACAGCGATCAATCTCCCCGACTACGAGCGATCTCCGATTCGACGCTGAACACGCTCACACGGTGGCGACTGAACTGGTGTGGCTCGGGTCCACGGAGAGTCCTGGGTGCAAGACGCAGAGGGACAGCCAAGTTCCCATGTTCTGCAGGCCGCGTCTGACCTCCGACCTGGGTGGATGTCCGGCCGTGAGCTCTGCGCCTACCCAGATGCGTTGCGAAAGCCTCGGCGCGAGACTGAGCAGACATCGACCGCCAAGGGAGGTTCGGATGAACATGACCGACAGACACGGCCGTGAGACCAGCGGGGCGGCGGGCAACGGAGACGTTGACCTGAAGCTGGAAGTCGTGGTGATCCCGGTTGCGGACGCCGACCGCTCGAAGCAATTCTACTCCGATCTCGGTTGGAGGCTCGACGCCGATTTCCCCTTCGACAACGGTTTCCGTGTCGTCCAGTTCACGCCACCCGGATCGTTGTGCTCGTTACAATTCGGCACGAGGATCACAGCCGCGGCACCAGGGTCCGCGCACGGTCTCTACCTGATCGTCTCCGACATCGATGCCGGACGAGCGGAGCTCATTGATCGGGGAGCAAAGGTGAGCGACGTATTTCACGCCGGAGCACCGGGGGCACAATTCGACCTCGACGATATGAGTGGTCGCGTCAACGGCCCCGATGCGGATCACAAGAGCTACAGCTCCTTTGCCACGTTCGAGGATCCAGACGGGAATAGCTGGTTGCTGCAGGAGGTCACCGACCGTTTGCCCGGACGGGTCGACCCGGACGTCACGTCGTTCAGCTCCGTCGGCGACGTGGCGAGCGCCTTGCGCCGTGCGGCAGCGGCCCACGGCGAGCACGAGAAGCGCATCGGCCAGGCCGACCCCGACTGGCCGGACTGGTACGCCACGTTCATGGTGGCCGAACAGGCAGGCGCGGAGCTTCCCTCGTGAACCACTTTGACGCCATCGTGCTCGGCGGAGGCGCGCCCGGCGAGCACCGTGCTGCGGCACGCGCGGCGCGAGGGGAACGCGTGGCGCTCGTGGAGCGAGACTTCTAGGAGGCGCTCCGGCATCCCCCAGCGGTCCGGGGCGGCGCTGTCGGGGCGAATTTACTGTGTGGGTGCCTAAGGGGACTTTGTTCCCTAGTCGGCCAGGGATGAGGCGCAGAGAATGGCACCACAATGCCCATGCGCCGAAATTTCGCCGCGACGGCGGGTGCCTGGAGCGCTCGCAACAGGCGAAAGGCCATCTTCGGGTGGCTGGTGTTCGTGGTCGCGGCCTATCTCGTGGGGGGCGTCGTCGGCCAGCACAACCTGACGGACGCTCAAATGGGGAACGGTCCCTCCGGACAGGGCACCAGCGTCTTCGAAAAGGCCTTTCCGTACCACAGCGGAGAAGAAGTCCTCCTGCAGGCACGGGGGGCCGTTACCCCTGACAGCGCGGTCTTCACCGCGGCTGTCGACGACCTCGTCGGACGCCTTCGCAGGATCAAGACGGTCGCCGTCATCCAGTCCCCGCTTCCCGTCCCCGGGGCGATCGTGAGTCCTGCGCTGCGTTCAGCCAACGGGCGCTCGATTCTGGTGAACTTCGAAGTGGCGGGGAACAGCAACGAGGCTCAGACCAACGTCGACGGCCCCCTTTCTGCGACGTCGGCCACCGCTCGTGACCACCCGCAGCTGCGGGTGGAGGAATTCGGGTCGGCCAGCGCCACGAAAGCGTTGATCAAGGCCTACGACGGTGACTTCAATCGAGCCGAGCACACGTCGCTCCCGGTCACCTTGCTCATCCTCCTCATCGCATTCGGGTCCCTCGTGGCCGCCGGAGTACCGCTGCTGCTCGGCTTCACCGCCGTCATCGGGGCGCTCGGCTTGATCAAGCCGATCAGTCATCTCTACCCCGTGGCGCAGGGGCAGATCGAGCCCGTCGTCTTGCTGGTCGGTCTGGCCGTCGGGGTGGACTACTCGATGTTCTACCTGCGGCGAAAGCTCGAGGAGCGACACCGGGGTTCCGATGACGGCACGGCGCTGGCCCGCGCTGCGGCGACATCGGGTCGGGCCGTCCTGACCTCGGGGCTCACCGTGATAACTGCCATGGCCGGCATGCTGTTGGCCGGCAACGCCGTGTTCATCTCCCTCGGCATCGGGACCATGCTGGTAGTGGCGGTCGCGGTCGTCGGGTCCCTGACCGTCCTGCCGGCGGCGATGGCCCGTCTCGGCGACCGCGTCGAATGGGGTCGCGTGCCGTTCATCGCCCGGCGTCGGGCCGAAGGTCAGGCCCGGATGTGGACCTGGCTCGTCGACCGGGTGCTGCGCAGGCCCCTGCTGTCGGTGGTCTTCTCGGCCGGTGTACTGCTCCTTCTGGCCGCACCCGCCCTGAACATGCGCACCGTCGATCCCGGCTCCATCGGCCTGCCTCGCAGCCTGCCCATCGTCCAGACCTACGACCGGATCGAGGCGGCCTTCCCCGGTGCGCCCATGCCAGCCCTGGTGGTCATCACCGCCAAGAACGTCACCGCCCCGGCCGTGAGTGGCGGGGTGGCGGCCCTGAGCCGGGCCGTGTTGGCCCGCCACGGCCAGATGGGCGGTCCGGTGGTGGAGACGGTCAGTTCCGACCGGACCGTCGCCCTGGTCACCGTGGCCCTTGCCGGCAGCGGGACCGATCCCACATCCACCGCAGCCCTCACAGCCCTGCGTACCCAGGTCATTCCCCACACCGTCGGCCGCGTGGCCGGAACCCGCACGTACGTGACCGGAACGACCGCCGGGTCGGTCGACTTCAACCAGACCATGAGAGAGCACCTGCCGCTCGTGTTCGTCTTTGTCCTGGGCCTGGCCTTCCTACTGCTCCTGGTGGCTTTCCGCTCGGTGGTGATCCCGCTCGTCACCATTGTCTTGAACCTGTTGTCGGTGGGGGCGGCGTACGGGGTGATGGTGCTGGTCTTCCAGTACGGGCATCTGCGGTCCCTGATCGGGGCCCAGGACGTCGGCGGGGTCATCGACTGGATACCGCTGTTCCTACTCGTGGTGCTGTTCGGCCTGTCGATGGACTACCACGTGCTGATCCTCAGTCGGATCCGGGAGGGTCATGACCGGGGGCTTCCCACAAGCCGGGCCGTGGCCGACGGGATCACTTCGACAGCCGGCGTCATCACCAGTGCGGCCGCGGTGTTCGCCATCTTCGCCACTCTGAGCGAAATCGACTTCAAGCAGCTCGGGGTGGCGCTGGCCTCCGCGGTGCTGATCGACGCCACCGTCGTTCGCATCGTGCTGCTGCCATCGGTGATGAAGCTCCTCGGCCGGTGGAATTGGTACCTCCCGCGCTGGCTCGGTTTCCTGGCCCGACCGCAACACCCTCCGGTGTCCGCGGAGATTCCCAAGGTTGAGGTGTACGCATGACTCGTGCCGGGGAGGGCAGGGGAGTCCGCCAGCGAGGAGTGCGAACATGCGCGTAATCGAGGTGTACGCGGACGTCTGCTGCCCCTTCACCCATGTGGGGCTGCGGATGGTTGCTCAGAGGCGGGATCAACTAGGCCGTGACGACGTCGTCCTGCGGGTTCGAGCGTGGCCACTCGAGCTGGTGAACGGGGAGCCTCTCGATCCCGCCGCCACGGCGGAGCACGTCGATGCCCTGCGATCGCAGGTGGCACCCGACCTCTTTGCTCGATTTCGCCCCAGCCACTTTCCCCGTACCTCGCTGCCCGCGCTGGCTCTTGCGGCGGCCGCCTATCGCCACGGTGACCGCGTGGGAGAAGCCGTGAGCCTGGCACTGCGTGACTGCCTATTCGAGGCGGGACGCGACATTTCTCGCCAGGACGTCCTTGTCAGCGTCGCCGACGCACATGGAGTGGGTGATGTCGGTCCCGAAGACGAAGAAAGGGTGATAGGGGAATGGCATGAGGGTCAATCCCGCGGGGTCAAGGGCTCGCCGCACTTCTTCTGCGGAGGCTTCGAGGTGTTCTGCCCATCGCTCGATATTTCGAGGGACACCGAAGGGCATATTCACGTCCATCGTGACGCCACGGCACTCGATCTGTTCCTGACGGAATGCTTCAAGAGCTGAGTGAGGCACACTCGGCACCAACGAGCATCTCAAGGATCGCACCGATCCCTGCTGGGGAGTCCGGAGTGCCCCCTGCCCCTCAACACCGCCCGAGGCAACCCGCGATGTCACATTTGCCCGCGTCCCGGTGTCAATTGGGTGTCACCCACGAGGACACCGGGAGGTCGCCATGGAAGCCCGTCTGGACGTGTACGGAAGTCCCGTCGCATTGAAGTTCGCCAAGTACATCAACTCGGCCGGGGCTGTCCTCAGTCGATCACCGCTGCCCGCCGCAACCCAGGAATTGGTGAAGATCCGGGCCAGCCAGATCAACGGCTGCGGCTTCTGTACCGACATGCACACAAAGGACGCTGCGCACGCCGGGGAAAGCCCGCTCCGCCTCAACCTGGTGGCGGCCTGGCGGGAGGCGACGGTCTTTACCGAGGCCGAGCGCGCCGCATTGGAGCTCACCGAGCAGGGCACCCGGATCGCCGACGCGGCCGGCGGTGTCTCCGACGAGGCCTGGGCGAACGCGGCCAAGCACTACGACGAGGAGCAGCTGGCGGCACTGGTGGCACTCATCGCACTCATCAACACCTACAACCGGCTCAACGTCATCACCCGGCAGCCCGCGGGCAGCTACCAGCCCGGCCAGCTGGGATAGTGACGACAGTGACTTCGGCCGAGACCGAGCCGGGCTAACCAGCCACCCAATCAGTAAGTCAGTAGTCAGCCCGTCGATCCGCAACCGTGAATGGGGCACACCGTGGACGATCGCGGGAACCCGAAGATGACGCCTGTGTCCGGGGAGCGACTGGGGACGACTTTGTGCCCGCAGGCGGCAGGACGGTCCAGCCAGGTTGGCCGAAGAGCTGGCCGAAGGCGACGGTCCCTGACGACTCGGCCGAAGCCGGGCTGGTCGTCTTGGTTAGCCTCACACCCCATCATGTCCGCCGGGGCACAATTGTTCCCTCAGGGCCGGACCGCCCGCACGTGCCGGGAGGAGCCCGGGCCGATTCGGACACGAAGGAGAACAAAATGGAGATCCGACCCCAGAAGCCCACCATCAAGGGACCAACCGAGACGTTCACCGGCGATGTCTGGGTCGACTCCGTGATCCAGGGTGAGGAACCCTCGCGGGTGAGGGTCAATCTGGTGCGGTTCACCCCCGGGGCCCGTACCGCCTGGCACTCCCACGCCCGCGGCCAGACCCTCTACGTCACCGAGGGCGTGGGACAGGTGCAGTCCCGAGGACAGGAGATCACCGAGATCCGCCCCGGCGACATCGTCTTCACCCCCTCGGACGAATGGCATTGGCACGGTGCTACCCCCGACCATTTCATGGCCCATCTCTCCATCACCGAAGGCGTCGGCACCAGCTCGAAGCCCGAGGCCGATTGGGGAGCACACGTCACCGACGCCGAGTACCGAGGGACACCCTGAGGCCAGACTGTTGATGACCGTGCCGGGGTTTCGGCGTTCCCGCCGTCCTCGGAGAAGACGACTCACGAAACGAGAGCAGAGACGATGAAGCACAGAAAGTTGGGAGCCCTCGAGGTCGCCCGCATCGGTCTGGGCACCATGGGCATGTCCACCGCGTACACCGGGGCGGGCTCAGACGACGCCGAGTCCATCCGCACCATCCACCGGGCGCTCGAGCTGGGGGTGACGCTGATCGACACCGCCGAGGTCTACGGGCCTTTCATCAACGAGGAACTCGTCGCCCAGGCCATCAGCGGTCGGCGGGAGCAGGTCGTCCTCGCCACCAAGTTCGGCTTGGTCTCCCACACCGGAGGTGCCCCCGGCAGCCCCGACAGCTCGCCCGCGAACATCCGCACCGCCCTCGAGGGTTCGCTCCGGCGGCTCGGTGTGGACTCCATCGACCTGTACTACCAGCACCGGGTCGATCCGCAGGTGCCCATCGAGGACACGGTGGGTGCGCTGGCCGAGCTGGTCACCGAGGGCAAGATCCGCTACATCGGGCTCTCCGAGGCCGGCCCTGACACCATCCGCCGAGCCCATGGGGTCCACCCCATCACGGCCCTGCAGTCCGAGTACTCGCTGTGGACCCGGGACCCCGAGACCTGGACGCGGCCTGTGCTGCGAGAGCTGGGCATCGGGTTCGTGGCCTACTCGCCGTTGGGTCGCGGGATGCTCACGGGGAAGGTGCGCTCCATCGGCGACCTGGCCGATTCAGACTTTCGGCGGTCCAACCCGCGCTTCACGGAAGCGAACTTCCAGCACAACCTGAACAGCGCCGACGAGGTCCAGGCCGTTGCCGACGAGGTCGGCTGCACCTCGGCGCAGGTCTCGTTGGCCTGGCTGCTCGCTCAAGGTGATGACATCGTCCCTATCCCAGGGACGAAGCGGGTGTCTCGGGTTGAGGAGAACGCCGGTGCCGACGCTGTCGAACTCAGTGCCGAGCAGCTCGACCGGCTCGACAACCTCACCCCCGTCGTCGGCGACCACCACAACGACGAGCAGATGCGTCTGATCGAACGTTGAGGCCAGAATCGGATGTGGCAAGGCCTCCGGTGAGGACCCCGGGCCCGCTCGTGGCGGTGGACGACCTCGCCGACCCGCGGCTCGACCTGTACCGCGACCTCAACGACCCCGCCGCCCGGTCCCGGCTCGACGCCGATCAGTCGGTGTTCGTGGTCGAGGGGAGGCTCGCCGTGGAGCGGCTCCTCACCTCCGAGTACACGGTGTGCTCGCTGCTCGTCGACGATCACCAGGTGACCGCGGCCGGTGACCTGGTGGCGGGCACGCGGGCTCGGGGGGCGCCGGTGTTCGTGGGGTCCCGCGCCTTGGTGGCCGGCACGGTCGGTTTCACCCTGCACCGGGGTGTGGTCGCGGTGGCGAACCGCCCGCCGTCCTGTGGTGCACGACAGGTGCTGGTTGATGCCGGGCGAACGTCGTCGCCGGCGGGGACCCCTCCGCTCGTCGCCGTGCTCGAGGGTCTCAACGACCATGAGAACATCGGGGCCCTGTTCCGCAACGCGGCTGCCTTCGGGGTGAGGGGCGTCCTCCTCGATCCGACCTGTGCCGACCCCCTCTACCGCCGGTCGATCCGAGTCTCCCTCGGCCATGTCCTGCACATGCCGTTCGCCCGCCTTTTACCGTGGCCGTCGGGGCTCGACGACGTGCGGGCGGCGGGCTTCGTCGTCGCCGCGTTGGCGCCGCGGCCGTCTGCTGACAGGGGAGTCCCCACCGTCAGCCTCGCCGGGCTCACGGCATGGATGTTGGGCTCCGGTGACCGCGTCGGCGTGGCCTTGCTCCTCGGTGCCGAGGGGCCGGGACTGACCGACGCCGCCGTGGGCGCGTCCGACGTGGTGGTCACCATCCCGATGGCGGACGGGGTCGACTCGCTGAACGTCGCCACCGCCGCCGCCGTTGCCTTTCACGCCCTCGCTGACCACTGAGGTGTGGGTCGCGGTTCTCTGGACAGTGCGCTGTGCGCGTCGCGAATCGAGAATTGAGAGAGAGAGAGAGTCGTCTCCCCTCGACCGATGCGCGTTCGTGACGGGGCGCGCGAGATAGACGGTTAGACGTGATCACCGTTCGGGGGACCGCCTCGTCGGTTCCAATCCCGCCAGATGATCCTGTGCACGGGGACAAGACGGGGGATGTCCCGTAGCCCGGGGAGGAAGGGTATGGCGAGAAGGAGAATGGTGGCGACGCCGGTGAGGTAGATGGCGATGAGGTCGACGTTGGCCGAGTTGTCGAATCCGGGAACCTGGTACCAAAGGGTGTAGAGCCAGAGCCAGGGTTGACCCGGGTAGCTCCCCGTTTCGTTCATGACGCCCCATTGGGCGCCCGTGAGGTGTTGGGCCGCAGCGACGTTGCTGAAGTACTCACCATCCTCGAGGAACAGAAGCGGCTTGGTGAAGTCGGTCCCGTAGAAGGTGTGGTTGGCCAGGAGATCGGCGTCGATCGCGCCGCTTTGGGCCAGGGTTATTTCGGTGGCCAGCATGGTGGGCACAGGCCCGTCGGCCGCTGCGGGCACCACCGGAGCGCCGTCACGGAATGTGACGTGGGTGACCGCCTTCCCGTAGGCGGCGTTCCAGGCACTGCGGGTGGAGGGGGTGGCGCGCTGGTAGCGGTCGAGGGCGGCGGCGAGGGTGGGATCGGTGGGTGCGATCTTCGCCAGCGGGGCCAGCACAAAGGTCTCGGCCGCGTCGATGGGCTGGCGGACTCCGGCGATCGAGGAAGGGGTGAAGAGAATGCTCTGGGAGTTGCCCGCGGTGTGGTTGTAGGGGGGACCGTACGTGGCCGTCTCGCTCGTTCCTGCCAATTCGCTGGCTGCCGTGGCTACGAAGTCGGCCGGAGCGATCCGGGCCCAGGACGAGACGGTGACGGGCGGGACATCGGGGGAGGAGAGGAGCCCGGCCAGCGCCACGACCAGGACGACGGCCACGACGGCGGCGACGGTGGCTTCTTTCACGATGTCGTAGCGCCGTGTCGGGCCCTGCCACGAGGCGGCGTCGGCGGCGGCACCGGCCCGACGGGCGACGCGCCCCCTAGCGCGTTGGACCGGGAGAGGGTGGACGACACCCCGGACCCGCACGGCCAGAATGTGTGCCCCGACGAGGGCCACGAGCACCACGGGGATCAGCACCACGTGCCAGAGGAGCATCTGGCCCACGTTCATGAGGTTGAAGAAGGCGCCCACGCCGACGCCGTCGAAGGCGTCCTTTCCGCTCGCGGCGATCCACTGGGAGTCGAAATTCTGCTGGGACAGGTACCCGGTGAAGCACTCGACCACCGAGGCCATGAAGGCGACCACCCCGGTCACCCAGGTGAGGGCCCGTCGGCCGCGCCATGCGGCCATCCAGAACTTGCCCCACAGATGAATGACCAGGAAGGCCATGAATGCTTCGACACTCCACAGGTGAAGGCTGTTGAAGAAATGTCCGACAGCGTTGGTGTGCCACCACTCGGTGCCTCCGAGGGCGATGGCGAAGCCGGACACGATCACGACTCCAAGGGCGGCCAGGGTGGCCACGCCGAAGACGTAGATCCATGATGCGACGTAGGCGGGCTGGCGGTCGGGGAGCAGCTTGCCCGGCGGCAGGTGACGCAGGGCCATCCGTCGGAGCCGCGCCGTCCACATGGCGGCGTCGGCGTCGTCGCCGGTACCGGGGTCCGAGTCGGCGGGCACGTTCCCTCGGTCGCCCTCACCTTCTTTCGCGGTCGAGGAAGACCCCGAGCGTCGTCCGTGGCCGGGGAACGGGATGACCAGGGCGGCGCCGAAGATCACGACCATCACCGCGATGAGAACGAGATTGGCTTCCGAGACCGTGAAGATCGACCAGTGCAGGTATCGGCCCGGACTGTTCAAGTTGCCCAGTGCAGCCATTGTCGATGCATTGATCATGCTGACAACCCCCTTGAGGTGTCGAGCGATCGCGCCGTCTTGATCGAGCCTTCGATCGACGCGCTCACCAGGACGGCCAGATGAGATGAGCCATTTGCCCCTCACGCCAGGCGACCCCGGCATCGAAACTCTAATGCTGTCGCTGTTCGTGCGTCGGCCATTTCTGGAATGCCGCACGTGGCCGCTGGGCAACCATCGTCGATGCGACGCCCATCGCAGCGCCCAAACAGTTTCTGGGGCTGTCGAAACGCACTGATGACTGGGAGAGGCGGTGACCCCACGGAGAGGGAGTGGCGTCGGCCGAACTCCCTGTTGCGAACAAGCGAGGAGATGAAGTGTCTGCTCCATGACCGTGAACCCGGCCAGTTGCAGAAAGCAGAGGGGCTCGACCAGGGCTGTGTCCCCGTCAGCGCCCACCCGACGACGAACAAGAGGGTGCGATTGCCGGGGCTGATGCGACACAACGAGCGCTCGAACGCCAAGGCCGCGCGCGTCGACACCGGCATGGCGCGTCGACCCTTGTCGATCTCGGCCCGCAGAGAGACGAAACAACCGCTGCGTGAGGGTTCGACAACGTTGCCGCGCTGAGACCGCGGGCGGTGACCCGACTCGGTGTGGTCCTTTCCGCTACGTTCCCGGTCGATGCCACGTCGTGAGAGGCAAGTGCACGCGGGCGCAGATCCGTCGGGAGCGCGGCATGGCGCGAGACCCCGAGCCCGAACCACCTCCCTTCGTGCCAGGCGGGTTCGAGCGGTCATGGCACTTGTGGTCGTGATCGGCACCGGTCTGGTCATCGGCATCCAACTGTCTCATTCGAACCGAACCCGGCCCAGGGCTCCCAAGGCTGTTCCGGTCGTCCACCCGGCCCGGCACGCAGTCCAGGCCTCCACGCCGGCGGTGGAATCGGGCCTCCTCCCTTGGCGGCTGGCGGCTCCCATCAGCCGCGTTGTCGTCCTCCCGGACTCAGGCACCCAGTTGGTCGCCATGGGCGGGCTCACCACGGGTAACGCATCCTCGAGCGGGATCTACTCCCTGAACACCACGGATGGATCCTTGTCTCGGGTCGGCGCCCTGGGCGCGCCGGTACACGACGCCGCCGGTGCCGTCGTGGGGAGCCACGACGTGGTCTTCGGCGGAGGGGCCCCGAGCACCGTCGACACGGTGCAGGCGTTTGCCTCGACTCCGAGCGTCGGGGCCGTCGGATCGTCAAACGCAGTGGCCACCGTGGTGGGTTCACTTCCCGCGCCACGATCCGACGCGGCCGCGGTCACCGTGGGACCGACGACTTATCTCGTGGGTGGGTACGACGGAACCACGGCCGACGGGGCTGTCCTCGCCACCACGGACGGCCACACCTTTCGTTCCGTGGCGTCGCTCGCTGTCCCGGTTCGTTATCCCGCGGTGGCGGCGATCGGGGGGAAGATCTACGTGTTCGGCGGCCAGGCGATCGCCGGTGCCCAAGCCGGGGAGCCAACAAGCACCGTCCAGGCGATCGATCCCGCGCGCCACACGGTGTCGGTAGTCGGTCGACTCCCCGAGCCTTTGAGCGGTGCCGTTGCCGTCACCCTTGCCGGGCACATCTACGTGGTGGGGGGCGAGAGCACCACGACGCAGTCCTCGACCCCGGGGGTCGGGTCGACACAGATCGGAGCCAGTTCCTCCTCGAACCCCGGGGCCGGCAAGAGCGGAGCCATCACCGACCGATACGTGACCGGGGCCGTCCCTGCTGCACATCTGTTGGCCTCGGTCGTGCCCGCAGCGACCAGCACGGCGTCCACCATCTGGGCCTTCGACGCCTCCTCTGCGCGATTCGAGTCGGCGGGGAGTCTGCAGGTCCCCGTGTCCCACTCCGGTGTCGCCGTGCTCGGCTCCACGGCGTGGCTGGTCGGCGGAGAATCCGACGGGACGCAGGTGAACACGGTGCAGATGCTCAGCCCCAACGCCGCGTTCGGGACCGCCGGGGCCCCCGGAGCAGGGTCTCCCTACTTCGGCGCCAAGCTCCTCGTCGCCGACCGGGGCAACAATCGCCTCCTCGTCCTGGACGCCACCATGAAGGTGCTGTGGATCTACCCGTCGGCTACTTCACCGTCGGACGCGCTCGACTTCTACTTCCCCGACGACGCCTTCTTCATCGACAAGGGCACGGCGATCATCTCGAACCAGGAACAGAACGAGACCATCGTCGAGATCGGGTACCCGTCGGGGAAGATCCTCTGGTCCTACGGTCATCCCAAACAGGTGGGCACCGCGCCCGGATATCTGCACGAGCCCGACGACGCCTATCTCCTCAAGAACGGGCAGATCAGCGTGGCTGATGCGCAGAACTGCCGAGTCCTCATCCTCAACCCCAACGGAACCGTCGCCAACCAGATCGGGACAACGGGCGTGTGCGTGCACAATCCACCCGCGTCGATGGGATCCCCGAACGGTGACACACCGCTCGCCGACGGCAACCTCCTGGTGTCGGAGATCAACGGGTCCTGGGTGAGCGAATACACCCCGCAGGGCAAGCTGGTGTGGACCGTGCATCTCCCCATCAGCTACCCGTCCGACCCGCAGCAGATCGGGCCTGATCTCTACTTGATCGCTGACTATTCCAATCCGGGCCAGATCCTCGAGTTCACCCGCGAGGGCCAGATCCTCTACCGCTACGACGTCGCCAGCGGTCCGGGCATGCTCGATCACCCGTCACTGACGGAGATGCTGCCCAGCGGAGTTCTCATGGCCAACGACGATTACCGCAATCGCATGGTGGCAATCGACCCCAAGACGGGGGCCCTCGTGTGGCAATACGGGATCAACGATCAAGCAGGTACGGCACCGGGCATGCTCAACACGCCTGACGGCTTTGACCTGCTCCGGCCCGACGGCACCACTCCCACCCACACCGCGACCGGCTGACTCGTCGCCCCGGACGGGGGAGCTCCAGACACGCGACGCCGACGGGGACCGTCGCCCCGAGCCATCGTCGCCGCGTCGAGACGGTGTCGGGCTCCCGTCGGGGGCGCTCGCTGGGGGGACAGACGGTCGATTTGCTGACACCGGCGTCAGATCCAACGGGTAGCGTTGGGGCATGTCTGGGGCCAGCCAAGGGCACTTTCTTCGCTGCGATGGGGACCGACGGCGGGGGCGAGCAGGGCCATGAGCTACGACCCCGAGGCGGTCCGCGCCAAGTACCTGGCCGAGCGGGACAAGCGGCTGGTCCCCGGCCGCGCCACCATCCGCGACTTACAGACCGACGAGTACTTCGCCCACTACCGAGACGACCCCTACACCCCCGTCGTCGAGCGTGATCCCGTCGCCGACGAGGTCGATGTCGTGATCGTGGGCGGGGGCATCGCCGGGGTCGTGGCCGGCGCCCACCTCCGCATGGCCGGAATCCAGCGGATCCGGATCATCGACCAGGCGGGAGGCATCGGGGGCACCTGGTACTGGAACCGCTATCCGGGCGTGATGTGCGACATCGAGTCCTACAGCTATCTCCCCATGCTCGAGGAGCTCGGCTACATCCCGACCCGGCGCTACGCCTACGGGGAGGAGATCCTGGGCCACCTCGAGGCGATCGCGGAGAAGTTCGATCTCGAGGCCGACGCGCTGTTCCACACCGGGGTGACCCGCGCCGTGTGGCACGAGGACACGGCACGGTGGCAGGTCCGCACCGACCGCGGCGACGACGTCAGCTGCCGCTGGTACGTCCTGGCCGTCGGGATCCTCAACCTCATGAAGCTGCCCGTCATTCCGGGCATGGAGGCATTCGCCGGGCGTTCGTTCCACACGGCACGGTGGGACTACGAGTACACCGGTGGCGGGCCGCACGAGCCGCTCACCCGCCTGGCCGACAAAGTCGTCGGCTTCATCGGCACCGGGGCGACCGGCATCCAGTGCGTGCCGTGGCTGGCAGAGTCGGCGAAACACCTTTTCGTGTTCCAGCGCACGCCGTCGGCCATCGGCGAGCGTGGGAACCGGCCCACGGATCCCGACTTCGCCCACGGGCTCGAGCCGGGCTGGCAGCGGGCCCGCATGGACAATTTCCAGGCCATCATGTTGGGTCGTCCTGTCGACGTCGACCAGGTGGACGACGGGTGGACACACCACTACGCCGCTGTCCATCACCCGCCGCGACGCGAGGGCATGACGACGGCCGATTTTCTGCGCAGCGCCGAGGAGCTCGACTACCAGATCATGGACGAGCACCGGCGCCGGGTGGAGGCACTGGTCTCCGACCCGGCCACCGCCGAGATCCTCAAGCCGTACTACCGGTACCTCTGCAAGCGTCCGTGCTTCCACGACGAGTATCTGCAGGCGTTCAACCATGCCAACGTCACTCTGATCGGCTGCCCGGCCGGGATCGAGCAGATCACCGAGCGGGGCCCGGTGGTCGACGGGAAGCAGTACGACGTCGACTGCATCATCTATGGCACCGGTTTCGAGGCCGAGCTCACTCCGTTGTTCCGTCGCGCCGGCCACGAGATCGTCGGCCGCGGCGGTGTGACCCTGGCCGAGAAGTGGGCCGATGGCGCCGCCAGCCTGTTCGGGATCATGACCCGGGGCTTCCCGAACATGTTCGTCATGCCGGCGCCCGGTCAGCAGGCGGTGGTGACTGTCAATTACACCCAGCTGGCCGAGCTCGGGGGCGACTTCATCGGTGGCGCCGTCAAACTCCTCGAACAGAACGACGTCGAGGTCTTCGACGTGAGCGCCGAGGCCGAGGAGGCGTGGACGCAGAAGGTCGTCGACTCCTTCGTCGACGCCAGCGCCGTCATGTCCGCCTGCACGCCGTCGCGCATAAACAACGAAGGCCACCCCGAAGCGATGAACCCCCGCAACGGCAACTACGGTCGCGGCATGGGTGACTGGTTCGGCTATCGCGAGCTGCTCGAGCAGTGGCTCGAGGCGGGCACGTTCGAGGGCCTGGAGCTCGAGGTCCGGTCGACGGCATCGTGAGCGGGCGTCAGCGGGTCGCGGTGGTGACCGGCGGCGGGGGAGGGATCGGGGCGGCCATCGCCGAGGAGCTCGGTCGAGGTGGCTGGTTCGTCGTCACCGTCGACCCCCTCGTGACCCTCGACGGCTCCGAGCGCCTCCCGGAACCGGAGGAGACCACGGCCGGTCGTATCGTGGCGGCGGGCGGCTCGGCCCGGGCCTCGTCGGTGTCGGTGACCGACGGCGAGGCGCTGCGCACCCTGTTCCGGGAGCTGGTCGACGAACACGGCGGCGTGGACGCCGTCGTGAACGTCGCCGGGATCACCAGGCAGTCCGGCTTCGCGCACGGCACCGAGGAAGACTGGCTGGCGCTGCTCACCGTCCATCTCGGTGGCTATCTCAACGTGCTCCGTGCCGCGCTCCCGCTCATGGCCGCCGCCAGGTCCGGCTGCGTCCTCGGCGTCACGTCCGGGTCGGGGTGGCGGGCCGCCGATGCCGGCGGCTACAGCTGCGCCAAGCGGGCCGTCGCCTCGCTCACGTGGCAGCTGGGTCGGCTGGTGCCGTCGGGCGTCACCGTCAACGCCATCTCGCCCATCGCCGCCACCCGGATGGTCGCCGCCGCCCTCGAACGCGCTCGTCGAGAGCGCCGGAAGTCCGGTGGCGGCGGTCTCTCGCTCAGTTCGATGCTGGGCCCGGAGGATCTCGGACCGCTGGGCGCCCATCTGGTCGGCGAGGGATTCCGGTGGTGCTCGGGGCAGGTCCTCTTCGCCGGTGGCTCGGAGGTCGCGGTCATCGACGAGCCCCGGCTCCTCGAAGTCCTCCGTACCGATGACGTCGTGTCCCTGGCCCAGGTGCTCGAGGCCGTTATCCCGCGCGCCTTCGCGCCGGCCGAGTCCAACCAGGCGAGCGACGGCGCCAGCAATCCCCGGTTCGGGCCGATCTTCGATGAGCCGGCGCAGGTCGAGCTCGCGTCGGCGAACATCGGCACCTGCGTCGTCGTCACCGACCGAGCGCTGCTGGCCGAGTCGATCGCCACCGCGCTCGAGGCCCGGTCCGTGACGTGCCACCGAGTCGACGTTGCGAACGGCTTCGACGCCGCCGCCGCCGCACTGCGGACCGTGGTTGACAGGGCCGGGCCGGTCGACGCCATCGTCGTCGCGCCGGCTGGTCGTGCGCCGGCGCCCCCCGCCACCGACGGCTGGGAGCGGGTGCTCGCCGAGCACGACGCCATCGTCGAGGACATCCATTGCGACGCGGGCTGGGCCCGGGCCGCCGCCGACTATGCCGCCGGCGCAGCCCGTGCCATCCGGCTGGTCACCCTGAGCGATGCGACCACGGCCGGAGGTCGCAGCCGGGCCCAGGCCTCGGCGCAGCTGGCGCGCGTCGCCGCCGCGACGACAGAAGGTCGCGTGAGCGCCTTCGCGGCGAGCCTCGAGGCTGCGGAGGAAGAGGCGCACCAATCCGCCGGCGAGCTCGTCGCCCATCTGCTCGGGCACCCCGATGCGAATGCTCTCGCCGGGGCCGAGCTGGTGATAGGAGCGGGGTGGCTCGGCCTTCGTCGCCACCCCCGCCCGAGCGCCAGCATCACCTACGGCGGACCTGCGGTTCCCGATTGGCTCGACGTCACCATCAAGGAGGTGGTCGGCGCCACCGGCTACCCGCCACGCGTGGAGGCCTGATGACGGCCAAGCCGGAGCGAGTCGTCGACGCCCACGTCCACCTCTGGGACCCGGTCCGCACCGACTGGTACCCGTACCTGTCGCGGCCTCCGGAGGGTGGCCCGGGTGACTCGTCGAGGATGTTCCGCCGCTTCGACGCCGACATCTATCAGTCCGAGGCGGCGCGGTGGAACGTCGTGAAGTTCGTCAACGTCGCCGCCGCCACCGGGGGTCACTCGATCGAAGAGACCATCGAGCTCGACGGCAATGCGGCTGCCAGTGGCCGTCCCGACGCCATCATCGGCGGCCTCCCGCCCACCGACACGGTGGCTGAGGCCATCGAGCTCATCGACAGGCAGATGGCTGCGTCGCGCTTCCGGGGGGTGCGACCCATGGGGGCGTTCGAAGGGCCACTGCCCCGTGCCGAGGTGCTCCATGCTCTTCGGGACCGCGACCTCCTCTTCGAGCTCATGAGCCACCCGGATCAACTCCGGGCCGCCGCCGCGCAGCTCGCCGACCTCCCCGATCTCGTGGTCGTGGTCGAGCACACCGGATGGCCGCGGTCGAACTCCGACGAGGAACGCCACCTGTGGCGGACCGGCATCGACGCGCTGGCCGACGTCGGGGACAACGTCCTGTGCAAGCTATCGGGCCTGGCCATGCCGTTCGGGTCCATGAGCGTCGACGCCCTGGCGCCGTGGCTCGAGTACGCCATCGAGGCCTTCGGTGTCGATCGCTGCATGTTCGCCAGCAACTTCCCCGTCGACGCCGTGTACGGCACCTTCGACGAGCTCTACACCACCTTCAGCACCGTCACCTCCGGCCTCGGCGCCCAGTCTCGTGACAACGTCTTTGCCGGGACCGCAGAGCGGGTCTACCGCTGCTGAGCGGAGAGACGACCGGTTCGCCTTCCGCCCGACCACGTTCCCGCACCTCGCCTGACGGTGCGCGGACCGCGGCCCCATACGGGCCGAGCCCGAAGCCCCCCGGCGGTGGACCGTTCGGGGAAGTTGGCCGCGGGGGCTTCGGAGCAGATTCGCCCGGGTGGCCCCGAGCCCGGAGCCACGCATGCACGTCCGGGGCAGGGTGGACCGCCAGTTTCGCCATGGGCTGGCCGCACTTGTGGCAGATGCGGCGGTCGTGGCCGGCGGGTTGATCGCGACCGGGCCGGCCGTAGCCCAAGGTCGTTCGGCGACCCCCCGCTCGAACACGAGCACGTACAACTTCAAGTCTCCTACCTCGGCGGCGGTGTCAGGCGGGGATCTGTTCGTCACCAACGGCGGGGGCAATTCCGTGACCGAGCTCTCTGCTTCCAGCGGTGCCTACATGACGACGATCTCGGCCAAGCGGTTCAAGTTCGGCCACCCGACCGCTATCACCAGCGCCGGCACCGACCTGTTCGTGACGAACGGCACGGGGAACTCCGTCACGGAGTTCAGCCAGGCGGGGCTGAAGCACGTCCGCACCATTCGCCGCCCGAAGTACCACTTCGCCGACCCCGTCGCTCTGGCCCCGTACGGCCAGGACCTGTTCGTCCTCAACGGCGCGGGGTCGATCACGGAGATCGCCGACCGGACCGGAGCGTTGGTCGGCACGATCTCGGGCGCGGCGTTCGGCTTCCACCATCCCACCGGCCTGGGCGTGGCCGGCGCGAACATCTTCGTCGCCAGTCCATCGAGCAATTCGGTCACCGTCGTCAACGCGAGAACCCGGGCGCTCGTGGCCGTCCTTGCCGGTTCGCCGTACTCCTTCGACGCCCCGACCGGGGTCGCGTTCGACGGGTCCAGCGTCTGGGTGACCAACCAGAACTCCGAGTCCGTCACCGAGATCTCGGCCACCACACTGCAGGAAGTTGCACTGGGTGCAGAGCGACAACCTGCCCATGGTCGGCCCCATCACCTATGGCGACGGGTACATCTTCACGGTGAGCCCTCCGGGGGCATCGCCCATGGTGAGCCAAGTCGTCCCGTCGTCGGCCACGGTCAGCTGGATGATGTGCAACACCAACGGGCCCTATCTCTTCAACAATCCCGAGGCTGCGGTCGTGTCCGGGGAGAACCTCTGGATCGTCAACGAGGGTGGCAACTCCCTCACGGAGATGGACACCGACTCGGGCGCGTTGATCAGGACCGTATTCAACTGAACCGCGGTGGCGTCGCCGTTCTCGTCGATCGCTGACGCGGTCGACATCGGGTTACAGTTCCGGCGTGGCCCGTGACCCGCTGAGCACCGACGACGTCCAGGCTCTTCACGGGCGGCTGTCGAACTGGGGTCGGTGGGGCCCGGACGACCAAATCGGGACCCTCAACTTCATCACCGCCGAGGTGACCGCAGCCGCCGTATCCCTCGTGCGGTCGGGCCGAACGGTGTCGTGCGCCCGACCGCTGCCCACAAGGCCCGCTGCGGACAACATGAATCCGGTCGTGCACCACATGACCGGCACCGCCACCGAGGGCTACGGGGCCGACTATTTCGCCATAACGACCCACGGGTACGCCACCAGTCACATCGATGCCTTGTGCCACATCTTCCACGAGGGCGTGATGTACAACGGCTTCTCGTCTGACGCAGTGACCGCCCATGGCGCCACCAAGCTCGGCATCCACCACCTGCGATCCGGGATCGTCACGCGGGGGGTCCTCCTCGACGTACCCCGGGGACGAGGCGTCGACGCCCTCGAGCCGGGCGAGCCCATCTTTCCCGAGGACCTCGAGGTGGCCGAGGCCGCGGCCGGGGTCAAGGTGCAGCGTGGTGACGCCCTGCTGGTGCGGACAGGCCGTTGGCGGTGGCGAGAGACCCATGGCCCGTGGTCGCCCAACACGGGGATGGCGGGGCTGGACGCGTCCTGTCTGGCATGGCTACACGATCGCGAGATCGCCGTGCTCGGAAGCGACGGGGTCTCCGACGTCATGCCGTCGCGCGTCGACACGGTCCCGATGCCGATCCACACCGTGGCCATCGTGGCCATGGGAATCCACCTGCTCGACAACCTCGACCTCGACATGCTCGCCCTGGCGTGCACGGCCGAGGGGCGCGGGGCGTTCCTCTTGACCGTCGCCCCCTTGGTCCTGAATCGAGGGACTGCGTCACCTGTGAACCCCATCGCCGTCCTGTAACCGCGCCGGCCGACCGCCGGGGCGGGATGCGGTGGCGACGCCTCACACGGGGTCCATGCCGTGGCGTCGCATCAGCGCCAGCTCGGCGTCGCGGTCGGGTGGCTCGGGCGAGGCCCACAAGCGCTCCAGGTCCGCGAAGTAGCCGTCGAGAGCGGGCGCGTGGAGAACCAGCAGCCGGGCCGTGGCGGTGCCGGTGTTGCCGAAGGTGTGCGGCTCTCCGGCCGGCACGAGTACGAATGATCCGGGCGACCCCGCGAAGACCTCGTCGGCCACCCGAAATTCCACGAGCCCGTCCAGGACGAAGTACGCCTCCTCGTTGCCGATGTGGCTGTGCGGAGGGGGCATGCGCCCCCCGGCGGGAAGCGTCCGTTCCATCAACGAGAAGCGGTCGTGCGTCGTCGACGCCGTGGCCTTGAAGAACATCTCGCTCCCACGCGCCTCACGTCGCAGTCCTTCACCACTCTCCCAGCGAATCATGGCCACCTCCGTCGGTCGGATGTCGAAACCCAGACACTACGTGCGCCGCGGCGCGACGCACTGCCCGGACCCCGTTCGCCGGTGACCGCGACGGGCGGGTCCGGCGGCGGTCGAAGTCCGGCGCGACGGACCCCTTGCTCTGTTGCATCGGGTCGTGGCGTGGGCGAGACTCTCGGCATGGAACCGATCGCCATTCACCACGTCTCTCTGAACGTTCCGGACGTCCGGGAGGGCATCGCCTTCTACACCGATGTGCTGGGCGGGACGTTGCGGGAAGATCGGCCGGACTTCGGCATCGCGGGGGCCTGGATCAACCTCGGCACCCAACAGGTCCACCTGATCGAGGCCCCGGTTCCCCCCAACTACGGCCAGCACTTCGCGGTACGGGTCGGTGATCTCGACGCGGTGGTGGACGAGTTGCGTGCCAAGGGCCTCGAGGTCGGGGACCCCGTCGCCGTCGGTGCCAACCGCCAGACCTTCGTCAACGACCCGGCCGGCAACGCTGTCGAGCTCCACCAGGTGGGCGCGGTCGCCTGACGGCACACGGCCCGCATGGATGTGTCGCGGGTGGCGATGTCCGCCGACACGACGGAGACGCCGTTTGGTGGCGTGTCGGGGTCGCGCCGCGAAGACCCGGAGGTTAGAGTGCCGCCGTGGTGAACGAGCCCGCCGGCGCCCCGGCCAAGCGCTGGCGACGGGGTTCGGCCGTCCTCGTGGTGTCGATCGTCACGATCGCGGCCATCGTGGTCGTGGTGCTCCTGGCGACCGTCTTCAACCACTCGGGGCCCGTCTCCACCGACACCTCCCCGGTCGACCTGGCCACACCGGTGGACATGGCCAACGGCGCCGCTCACCCGTCCGCCATCGTGCGCGCCGGTGCGGCCCGGATCGAAGTGCTCAGCCCGACGCTGCTGCGCCTCGAGTACTCACCTTCGTCGCATTTCCAGGACGCCCCCACCGTCAACGCGCTCGACCGTCGCATGGCGGTGCCGAAGTACCGCGACCAGGTGTCGGGAGGCTGGTTGACGCTGCGTACGACCATGGTGACCTGGCGCTACCGCCTGGGATCGGGTCCGTTCACCGCGGCCAACACCTCGGTGCGTTTCGTCGACGGCACGAGCGACGAGACTGCGCATCCCACCTGGGACTGGGAATGCCCGTTCGACCAACTCTGCCAGGCCGGGGCCGCCGTCCTCGGGGGCGGGGCCACGCTCAGCTTCACCCAGGGTGGGTACGAGAGCAGCGCCGGGTATGTGGGCAACTTCGTCCACCATGGTGCCAGCGCCACCTGGACGATCCTGGGGGCATCGCCGGGCCGGGCTCGACTCTCCATCCGGTACGCGAGCGTGGCCGGCACCCACTCGCCGGCCATGGCGCGCACCGTCGACCTGATGGTGAACGGAGAACGCGCCACCACCCTCACGGCCGCGCCCACCACGCCGGCAGCACCGTGGTCGACGCTCACGACGTCCGCGGTGCTGCGGGCCGGGTCCAACTCGGTACAGGTGCGCTGCGGCGCCGGCGACAGCTGCGGTGTCGACCTCGACTCGCTCGCCGTCGGTCCCGCCGGTGCGCCCGTCCCCGCGGCCGCCCAGACGCAACCGCTCGGGGGTTGGGTGCGGGGCTTCGACACCTTCACCTATGAGCCCCTCCAACCCTGTGCTGCGGGTAGCAGCGGCGCGACGTGCCAGAACACCTTCGAGCCGCTGCACAGCGACGGCTTGCTCGACCGAGCCGGGTGGCGGCTGCTCGACGACACCCGCAGCGCGGTGTGGACAGCCCAGGGCTGGGTTCGGCCCCGGCCGGCGGACGGAGACCTCGAAGACGGGTACCTGTTCGTCTACGGCCAGGACTATGCCGGTGCGTTGCGCACGTTCACCCGCCTGACGGGCCCGGCCCCGTTGCCTCCCCGCAGCATCTTCGGTGTGTGGTATTCGGACTACACCCCCTACTCCAGCTCGTACATCGAAGACACCCTGTACCGCGCCTTCCAAAAGGACCAGGTCCCGCTGGACACGCTGTCGCTCGACACCGACTGGAAGGCTCCCAACAACTGGGACGGATGGGAGTGGAACACCTCGCTGTTCCCACACCCGAGCGCATTCCTGCGATGGGCCCGGTCAGAGAATGTGAGCGTCACCCTGAACATTCACTCAAGCATCGCCGTCGACGACCCGAAGGTGCCCGCCGCGCAGCGAACCGCCGGGACGACGCTCGAGAAGTCGAGCTGTATGGCCGGCATCTGCAAGATCTGGGACTGGAGCTCGGTCCCCGAAGCCGAGTCCAACTTCAGTTTGCAGCAGAGCTTCCAGAACCAGGGAGTGGCGTTCTGGTGGCTGGACTGGTGCTGTGATGCGTCGGTCGTCTCCATGCCGGGGCTGACCCCGGACGCGTGGATCGACCATCTCTATGCCCAGGAAATGGTGAACCAGGGCGAGCGGGGCTTCGTGCTGGCCCGTCTCGGATCGTCGAACGGCAACCCGCAGCGGGAGTATCCGGCCGGACCCTGGTCCAATCACACCTCGACCATCGCCTTCACCGGGGATGCCTGGGGAACCTGGAACACCTTGGCCCAGGAAGTGGCGCTGACTCCCGACGAGGCGACCATCGGTGAGCCCTACGTGAGCGACGATGTCGGCAGCTTCCTCGGGCCGCCGCCGCAGGGGACACAGGACCCCCCCGACCTCTACGACCGGTGGGTGCAGTTCGGGACGTTCCAGCCCATTCTGCGCTTGCACTCCAACGACGAGCAACGCCTGCCGTGGCAGTACCCCCAGCCTGTTCGTGACATCACCGATGAGTTCCTCCGCCTGCGGGAAGCCCTCGTGCCGTACACCTACACGCTCGCCGCCCAGGCGCACGCCACCGGCATGCCCATGGCCCGACCCCTCTACCTCGACTACCCCGACCAGGCGGCGGCGTACGCGAACCCCGGGGAGTACCTCTACGGATCCGACGTCCTGGTGGCGCCGGTGACGTCGCCGGGGGCGGTGGCGCGCACCACCGTGTGGTTCCCGCCCGGGCGGTGGGTCGACTTCTTCACGGGGGCCACCTTCGATGGCCCACTGACCACGACGTTGGCCGTGCCCCTCGACCGTATGCCGGTCTTCGTCCGCGCCGGTGGGATCGTCCCCGAGCAGTCGGTCGACGTCGCGCCGTCGACGAAGGCGACCGGCCCCATGGTCCTGAAGGTGTTCTCGGGGTCGAGCGGAGCCTTCAGCCTCTACGCCGACAGCGGTTCCGGCCTCGGGTACGCCACAGGCGAGTACAACAAGACGCCCATCACCGTCACCTCCGGGCTCGCCGCGTCGACCGGCTCGGCGGGGGAGGGGGGGTCGGCCACCGCCGCTCTCGTGACCGTCGGCGCCGCCCGGGGCCGGTACCCCGGTGAGCCCTCGACGAGGGAGTACCGCCTCGAGCTGGTGGACGAGAGTTCACCGTCCCAGGTGACGGTGAACGGGCGACGGCTACGCGTCCAGACGGCGGGCTCGGATGCGACCGGTTGGTACTACCAGCCTGCGAGTGCCACGGTCGTGGTCAACACACCGACGGTGTCGACCGCCCGGGCCACGACCGTGGCCGTGTCCGGCGCGCTCCCTGTCGACCGCGCCGAGCCGGCTCCAACCCAGTCCTGACCATCTTGACGATGGTGTCGGTCTGGGCATCCGACGTCAGTATCCAGGGTCGGCAACCCCGCAACGGGACAAGTCTGTAACTGTAGATCCCGCAATAAGGGTGGGATCAGCCCTGTCATGGCCAATTGTGGTCGTTGGGAATACCTGGTCTCACTCGGTGCAGGACCAGTATCCCCTGTTGGTTGAACACCACCTTGAACTCCCGTATGGCCAATGCTTCGTATAGGCCGGAGTTGCCGGTCACCCTCGTGTCGAGGACGAGCCAGTCGACCTTCGATGGATCAGGCGGCTTCTTGATCGACAACCAGTTCGTCACGGTCCATGGGTTGGGGAACTCGTAGATCAGCACCCGGTGGTCCATGTGATCGTCGATGTTGTACGTCGCGGACACAGATGCGTCTTTCGGCACGATGCTGATCGCCTTGTTTATCGCCGCGTCTTGTGATCCCGGTTGGGCCCAGATCCCGCTGTGAAAGTCGACACTGATCGGTGAGGGTCCCCACGCCACATTGCTCGCGAGAGCGGCAGACACGGTTAGCCCGACCATGAATCGCCGTCCAGCCGCCGTACGCCCGCGCTTTGCGCAAGCCTCGACGGTGGCCAAGAAGATTCCAGCGGTCACGATCGCGGTGTAGTAGAAGTGGATGTTGCGCGTCGTGCTTTGCCCCGAGACAGTGTTGACGAACAGCTGGGGTATGGCGATCAAGAGCACCAGGGGTTCGAGCAACGGGATGAGCGCAACCGGCCAGAACACTTGCGCGTAATACATCCATCGTGACCGTGCGACAACCAATTTGAACCACCTGCTGGGGTGGGCCACGGAGTTTCCGATGATCGAGAAGATCGATGAGCCGAGGCCAGAGAAGAAACTGGTGTAGAAGGGGTCTGCGCCCCCGGTTGCGAACGGAATGATCAGCTTGGTGCAGGTCAGGAACCACCCCGCTCCGGCTATCGCCGTGAACAGCCCTTGTGCGCGCTGACGATGCTTCACCCAGAGACAGATCCCGAGGGCGAACACGGCGAGGCCTGCATCTTCTTTGCACGACAGGGCGACCGCGATTGCAGCCCAGAACCAACCCCAACGACGTCGGGTCGCCAGCCAGTACGCGAACATCAGTGGTGCGATGATCAGGGCGTCAGGGTGGAAGTGCCACCAGTTGATCCATTCGACCGACGGGTAGAGCAAGTACGCCGCTGAAAGACCAAGCGCGGTCCAGGAACTTTGCAGGCGGTCCCGTGCCAGAAGCCAAACAGGAATGGCACCGGCCGCCAGCCACGCCGTCTCGACGGCGTAGAGGAAGTGTGGACCGGCTCCGAGCCAGTAGGCGGGGACGAACAGCAGCGTGATGATGTTGACGTGGTGACCGAAGTAATTGAGGCCCATGATGGTGACGAACGGGTCTTTGAGGCGAGAGGTCAGCCAGATTCCCTGGTCGTAAATGCCCATGTCGAACCCGAACGTCCCGTAGTTCGACTGCTGCTGGTAGGTGAGCGTCCCAAACACAGCGATGTACCCGAGGATCATCACTACCAGCGCGGTGACCGGTCCTGCGCGGGGCAGTTTCAGGTAGGAGACATAGAGGGGCTCACGAGGGGCGTCACCCCTGGTCTCTCTCAAGTCCTCCTCAACCCACTCATTGAATTTACGGACGGGCGTGAGGACTGTCCTCTCAGCGGTGGCGAGCGCGCCATCCAGCCGTTCCATCATCTGAGCGGACGCCGTGGTCCTCCGGACGTCGGTGGATCGCTCGATAGCATTGGAAGGCGCGTGGGCGTCGCCAGGCTCCGCCGATTCGGAATCGGATCCGACGGTCGTCATGGCCGTCCCAAAGGCGGTTTCGTTGCCACCACGCCGCAAGACCTTACTAATCGACCGCGAAGATGGCGCGGCCCCGATGGGTCTCTCGACGAGACGGGCGCAGCGTTGTCCTGCCCACCGACACCGAACCGCTGTTGGAAGTCACTCGCGTCCGCCACCGACGAGCCCGTCATCGAGCGACGCGTCACGCGGGCCCAACCAGCGAGTTCCCTCCCTCTGTCAGCGCGCTGAGCATCGAATGTCTCGGCCGCGAGGCGAAACAAGGCCTCGGTGTCCGCATCGGTCCCGAGCAAGCGGGACGGCTCGTCCTCGACTGCGTGTGTGGGTGTGTCGCCAGTGGTCACCGACGCCCCCGTGCGTAGCGGCCTATCGACAAGGCTAGTTGTGGGCCCCGGGCTACCAAGGGCGTTGGGCCACGGAACCTGGGACCCGTGACCACCTGCGCGCCCTTCCCGGGCACACCCCGATGGGCATCGGTCACACTGGGCCGATGCCTGGTCCGGTCACCGACCGTCGGATTGTGGTCCGCCGGCTCGCCGCCGCGGGCTGCGTGGCCGCCGACGAGGAGGTCGACGAGCTCGTCGCCGGCGCGCCCGACGACGAGGCACTCGAGGCCTGGGTCCAACGACGCGAACAGGGTGAGCCACTGGCATGGATCACCGGCTCGCTGGTCTTCTGCGGCCACGCCATCCACGTCGACCCCGGCGTCTACGTTCCCCGGTATCAGAGCCAGGAACTGGCGCGTCGGGCCGGTGTGCTTCTTGCCGCCGGCGGCGCCCGAGCCCTCGATCTCTGCACGGGTGCCGGCGCCGTGGCCGTGCATCTCATGGCGGCGGCGCCCGCGGCCGTGGTCATCGGTGTCGACATCGATCCCGGGTCGGCCCGGTGCGCTCGACGAAACGGGGTGCAGGTGGTCGTGGGCGATCTCGGCCATGCCTTCGGCCGCGGCGCGTTCGACATCGTGACGGCGGTGGCCCCGTACGTCCCGTCCGACGACCTGCGTCTCCTGCCTGCCGACGTCCAGCGCTACGAACCGCGCCTCGCCCTCGACGGTGGTGACGACGGCCTCGACGTGGTCCGTCGGATCGTCGCCTCGGCGGCCCGGTTGTTGCACCGCGGCGGATGGCTGCTGCTGGAGTTGGGCGCCGACCAGGATCGGGCGCTCGCCGACGTGCTCGCCCGCTCCGGCTTCGACGCCACCGAGGCATGGTACGACGAGGATGGCGACCTGCGCGGACTGGCGGCTCGCGCCTCGGGCCCACCTCGACCGGAGTGACGTCGGCCTCGGCCGGGGCGGCTACTTGCTCGCCGTGAACGTGGCGGCATAGTCGGGAACGTGACGGTACCGCTCTCGAGGCGGGCGTTCGTAGCTGCCCGGCGCCGGGCGCGGTGGCAGCTTGATCTTCGGGGGCTTGGTGGCGCGGTAGGGAACCACCGAGAGCAGGTGCGCGATGCAGTTGAGGCGGGCACGCCTCTTGTCGTCGCCCTCGACCTCGTACCACGGTGAGTCGGGGAGATCGCAGTGGGCGAACATCTCGTCTTTGGCTTTGGAGTACTCGACCCAACGGTTGCGGCCCTCGAGGTCCATCTCGCTCAGCTTCCATCGTTTGAGAGGGGCGTTGAGCCGCTCCCTGAAGCGACGCTCCTGCTCCTCGTCGCTGACGGAGAACCAGTACTTGACCAAGATGATGCCGTCATCGATCAGCATCCGCTCGAAGGCCGGGCACTGGCGGAGGAAGCGGTGGTACTCCTCGTCGGTGCAGAGGCCCATGACACGCTCGACGCCGGCCCGGTTGTACCAGCTTCGATCGAACAGGACGACCTCCCCGCCGGCGGGGAGGTGGGAGATGTAGCGCTGGAAGTACCACTGCGTCTTCTCCCGATCACTCGGAACGGGCAGGGCGGCGATCCGGCACCATCGTGGGTTGAGGTACTCCGTGATGCGCTTGATCACACCGCCCTTCCCCGCCGCGTCTCGACCCTCGATCACGATGACCACGCGCTTGCTCTCGTCCCGGACCCACTGCTGCATCAAGACCAGCTCCTGCTGGAGCTCGAGGAGGGCCTTGTCGAGGACGTTGTTCGCCATCCCCCCATCTTGCCGCGCCGTCCGGTCTACGCACGCCACTCACCTGTGACGACCGGGGCCGCTCGCGCCCGGACCACGCATGTCCGGGGAGCCTTGTGGGTAGAAGTCATAGAGCTCGGTCGGAACGGTGAGTCTGGGCCGTTCCGGCTGGGAAACGGGGGAGTGGGGGCTGGGTGCCGACCAACCCAGCCCCCCATCTCAAAGCGGAGCCGGACCCGGTTCCATGGCGCAGCCCGGGCCGCAGACGCAAAGCGCGGCGATCCCGAGAGTTGGGTGCCACGATGGGGGGCGACGTGACCCTCGATGACATCGCCGCCGAGCTCTACGGCGTCTCTCCCGCAGAGTTCACCGCGGCCCGCAATGCGCGAGCGACGCAGCTCGTCGCCGTCGGGGAGCGTGCGCTCGCCGCCGAGGTCCGGAAGCTGGTGAAACCATCGGTGTCGGCGTGGTCCTTGAACATGCTCGTCCGCCGTCACCGCGCCGAGGTGTCAGACCTGGTGGGTCTCGGCGCCGAGATCCGCCACGCGCAGGGGGGTGGTTCTGGCGACGACATGCGCCGATTGGCGGCGCGACGTCGCGAGCTCGTCGACGCGCTCCTCGAACGTGCCGCGGAGATGGCCGGGGCCGGGAGGGCTCTGGGGCCGAATGTGCGACTCCAGCTCCAACAGAGCCTCGAAGCAGCTGTCGCCGACGAGGCCTCGGCAACGGCACTGTTGGCGGGGAGATTGAGCGCTTCCTTGCTCTTCGTGGGTTTCGGCGACGGGCCGTCGACGACGGGGAGCCACGATGGGCCCCGGGCCACGTCCGGGGCACGAGCCCGTTCCCGACGCCCCCGAAAGGAGTCGGCACCGGTTCGCGACGAGGAGGCGGAACGGGCGCGGGCCGACGCCGATCGGTTGCTCACACACGCGCAGGCTGAGCTGGCGTCGGCGGCCGCCTTGGTGGAGGAGGCGCGACGCGACGACGATGCCGCCTCGGCTCACCTGCAGCGCACCCGCACGGTGCTGCACGAGGCCGAAGATCGACGCGCCCGGTCTCGAGAGGCTCTGCAGCGGGCCCGTCAGGCGCTCACCGCCGCCCGACGACAGGTCGCCGACGCCGAGAGGGCCCGCCGGGCACGTCAAGCCGGCAGTGGATCCGCAGGCAAGCGCGGCGTCGCACCCGGCTGACGGCGAGAAAGACTTGGCCCGCACATGCGGTCGTG
The DNA here is from genome assembly GCA_963811775.1 of uncultured Acidimicrobiales bacterium. Taxonomy (GTDB): domain Bacteria; phylum Actinomycetota; class Acidimicrobiia; order Acidimicrobiales; family UBA8190; genus Chersky-840. The sequence continues at coordinate 62,120 of CAWESO010000010.1, forward strand.
CTCCCGGCCCGAGCGTCCGTCTCTTGCGTGACGATCGCCCGAACCGGGATCAGTCCCTACCGTCCCAGGAACCAGCGCCCTGTTCGCCGGGCGATGCGGCCGGCGTCCTGGGGGAGATTGCGGCCGGTGGTCGCCCACAGTTGGTTCTGGTGCTTCTGGTCCCCCGCCTGCCCGGTGTGCCAGACGGACGACTTGCCCACCACGGCCAGGCTGGCCAGGGCCCGCCGGGGGGCGTCCACGAGGACGAGGAGGGCGAAGCCGAGGAGGATGAGCACGCCACCGATCACGCCGAGGATCCCGATGCCGGGCCCCGCCCCGGTGAAGGCCAGCGATTTCGAGCTGCCCGTGACGGCGCCGCCACCGCCGCCCGAGGTGGCCGGCGCCTTGGTGGTCGTGGTGGTGGTGACCGTCGGCGCCGGTGATCCGGTGCCGGCGATGGCGATCACCGGGTCGATGGGAGAACCCGTCGGCGGCGTGGTGGTGATGCCCGATTGGGCAATGGCGTCGTTGGGATATGCGGTGCAGGTGAGGCTGAGGGCCGAGCCCGCCACCGTGAGGCTGAGGGAGGCGGAGGAGTCCTCAGCCACGATGAAGTTGGGGCTCTGGGCCGTGAAGCCGGGCACCGTGGCGGCGGTCGAGGGGAGCGACAGGGGCACCCCAGCGCTCGGCACGGGGCTCGGGATGGGCACGTCGAAGGTGATGGCCGGGGGCTTGATCGAGGCCGGGGTGACCGCACTCGCCGGGAAGCCGTCGATCTGGGCCGTGGCCGTGCCCTGGAGGTCGGGCCCGAGCGCCGCCGCCGCACTGGCCAGCGAGGCGGGGAGGTTCACCACCGTCTGGTAGCCCGTCACGCTGAAGGCCTGTCCCGCCGTGGGGGCTGCGGGCGACAGCGTGGCGGAGGTCACCGCCCCGTTGAGGGCGATGTTGCCGACCGGGGTGCCCGGGCAGTACAGCTCATAGGGCCCGGTGATCGTGGCGCTCGGCGCCGGGGTTGTCGTGGTGGTTGTCGCCCCCACGGTCGTCGTGGTGGCGCCCTCGGTCGTCGTGGTCGCCCCTTCGGTCGTGGTGGTCGCCCCTTCGGTCGTGGTGGTCGCCCCTTCGGTCGTGGTCGTGGCGCCCTCGGTCGTGGTCGTGGCGCCCTCGGTCGTGGTCGTGGCGCCGGTGACTGTCGTGGTAGTCGCCCCTGCGGTCGTGGTCGTGGCACCGGCCCCGGTGGTCGTGGTGCCTGCACCGGTCGTGGATGTGGCGCCGGCTCCGGTTGTGGTGGTCGCGCTCGGAGGCGCCTCGGTCCCGAACAGGATGTTGCCCTGAGCAGCGTCATTGGCCTCGTCGCCATACGCCAGCGTGCACACGTCGCCGATCGCCTGCTGCGCCGCGGTCGGGGGACACGGATACAGCGCGGCGTCGGCCGTGGGGCTCTTCCCGTTGCTGTCGGTGGCGGGACAGGTCACGACGGATGGAGCGGGGCCACAGGGGGGCCCGTTCGTCCCTTGGACTACCTTGATGGTGCCCGAGATCGTCCCTTTGGCGGTGACCGACACGAGCGCGGAGAACGACGGAGCGGTGCAGCTGACCGGGATGTCACTGTTGACGACTCCACCGTCATGGACCGTCGGCTGCTTGGCATCGCTGTTGCACTCGATGATGTTGCCGATCGACCCCGCAGTCAGTCCGCTCGCAGTCATGGTGACGGACTCGCCGTTGGTCAATCCGTGGTTCGGCGTGATCGTCGGTGTGACCGTCTTCCCCGCTGCCGCCGACGCAGACATGGCGGTGCCGAGAATGACCGAGCCCGACATGAGGAGGATCGACGCCACGACCATGACGCACCGCGCCTTCGCGTCTCGTCCCCTCGGCATCACTGCAGCGATCCTCGACCGGCCTGACCTGATCACAACCCACCCCCCGCGTCACCGCGAGGACCTCGATCCGTTCGCGGCAAGCTCAAGGACCACGCACGTGGTCACTACAAAGCATATGGGACCAGGACTTTTCGGGAATCCTCATTTTTGATGACGTTGAAGCACAGTAAACCCGCGAGCCACATCTGTATCGACAACGGCGCCCGACGATGCGAGAGATCCCGGAGACGGGCGAGCCACACTTCGCCGGTGGCCGTGGCGAATCCCCGCGGTGCGACGATCGGGTCCCATGAGGCCACGACGTCATCAATAGTGATGATGTGCTCAGGCTGGTGCTCAAATATCCTGAGCACAGGCAATTGAGAGGGGCTCGTCCCCTCCGTGGGGGTGACGTCTTGTCTCAGCGCGCATCGATCAGTGGTGGGCCGTCGACCCGCGTCGGTCGGCACGGCCACATCGCGTCCAGGCTTCTCGGGCTCGGGGCCGTCCTCCTCGGGGTAGCGGGACTGACGATCCTCGGCGTGGCGTCGACCGCGTCGGCGGCGACCGCCGGGAAAACGGTCACCCCGACGATCACCCCGGACACCGGATTGACCAACGGCGAGTCCGTCACCGTGACGGCGAGCGGCCTGACCCCGGCGTCGATCGGCAACCTCGTCGAGTGCAACAGCGATGCCAAGGAGCAGCCGACGGTCCATGACGGCGGAGTCGTCAACAGCGACATCCCGGTCAGCTGCACCGCCCCGTCGTTTTCGAAGCTGGTGACGGTCACCGCCGGTGGGACGATCTCGGGCACATTCTCTGTTGTCCAGGGCACGAACGGGCCCCCTTGTGGGCCCGCTCCGGCCGTCGTGACCTGTCCTGCCACCGACAGCACGGGGGGCAGCCCGACGGCCGACGCCGCGCTGTTCCCGTGTCCCCCGACCGCGGCGCAGCAGGCGATCGGCGATGTGTGCACCCTGGCGTACGGCGACGAGGCCAATGACGCCGCCCAGGGCAACATCCTGTTCGGATCCGAGGCGCCTCCGAGCACGACGCCCACGACGACGGCTTCCACGGCCACGACGCCGACGACCAAGGCTCCGACCACGACCGTGGCGCCGGTGACCGGAGCTTCGGGGGGCACGACCACGCCCGCAGTCACGACTCCGGCCCCGACGGCGTTGGCCTCGACCGGCCCCGGCCCCGCGGTGGGGTGGCTTGCTGCGCTCGGTGGTGTCCTTCTCCTGTTGGGGCTGCTCGTCATGTCCGTGGTCCTGGACCTTCCCCGGCGGGCCATGGCCGGCCTGGCGCATACGAGAGGGAGAGGCGCGGTGCGGGCCCTGACCGATCGCGATGTGGGTGGCTCTCTGGAAAGCGCGAGGCGTCGCGTCGGAGATCGGCTCTCGGATGCTCCGGCCGCGGCCCGCAGTCTCGGACACCGGGTCGCCACGGCGTCCACCCGGACCGCGGCCTGGTTCTTGGGTCGCTGATCTCATCTGGGTCGCCGGTCGCTCGCTCTCCCTGTGGCGCTTGCGAGTGCCGGCGACGCCCGAGGCGGACACACGCGCCGAGGGCAACGCCCACGCCGGGCCGAAACCCGTGTAGCCCCACCCACGCCGTGCCGGTGGTGGGACGCGGCGAACCGACCATCCAAGACCGGGTCACCCGGTCGCGCCCCCTAGGCAACTAATCCCATAAATCCGATTGACTTAATCGCCTTTAGGACCTAGGGTCTGGCCATGGCGATCGCCGTGCGCCCCCCTGCCGTACACCCCCAGCGCGACAGGGACGTGAGCCCGCGGCGCTTCGCCATTTCCGCACCGCCGGTCCCTCGAGCCTTGGCGTGGCCGAGCGACGCCGTCGGTGACGATGGCCACGAGCACGTGGGACCGGAGGAAGTGCTGGCGATAGCCGTGGCCCTGGCGAGTCGGGCGCAGTCGTGGCCGGGCATGACCCGTCCGACCCGACGGTGCTGGGACCTCATGATGGCCACCGACCACCTCGAGGCCTGGGTCATCGCGTGGCCGTCCAACGGCGCCATCGAGCTCCACGACCACGGCGGATCCTCGGGCGCGGTTGTCGTGGCGGCAGGGGAGCTGGTAGAGACGAGCATCGTGTCGCTGCCGTCGGGAGGTGCCGCTCCTCGAACGAGGAGACTGAAGGTGGGAGGCTCGATCGTCTTCCCCGGCTCCCACGTCCACGACGTCGTCAACACCGGACCGGCCCCGGCGCTCAGCGTGCACGTCTACTCCCCCCGACTGACCTCGATGACCTATTACCGCGTGACCGACGGTGTCCTCGAGGCCGGGGCCACGAGTCGTGCGCCGATAGGCCGTGACCTGATGGACCGGGACCTGATGGAGGCGGCGTCGTGAGCGTGTCCGTGGACGATCTCGTCGAGCGCGCCCGGCGGCGGATCCGCCGGGTCGGTCCCCACGAGCTCGAAGGCCTGGTCGCCGAGGGCGGGCTGGTCGTCGACATCCGGCCCGCGGAGCAGCGTGGGCGCGAGGGCGAGCTCCCCGGCGCCGTGGTGGTCGAGCGCAACGTGCTCGAATGGCGCCTCGACCCCGCCTCCGAGCACCGTCTGCCCCAGGTCCGCGACCTGCACCAGCCCGTGGTGGTGGTGTGCTCGGCCGGCTACGCCTCGAGCCTGGCGGCTGCGTCGCTCGCGGACCTCGGCTTCACGCGGGCGGTCGACCTCGTCGGCGGCTACCAAGCGTGGAGCACCTGGTTCGCCCGCCGCTCTCCGGATTCGCCCGATGGGCGCGATGACGCCATCGGGATCGGTGCCGAGCGCAACGGTTCGCGGGGGACCGCCGAACAGGCGCCTGCCTAGACTTTTGCGGCCGGCGTGAAGGCCGCTTCCGAGGGACGAGGAGAGCACGATGTCGCAATGGGGCTTTGAGACTCGACAGATCCATGCCGGTGCGGTCCCCGACCCCACCACGGGCGCCCGGGCCGTGCCGATCTACCAGACGACGAGCTACACGTTCCGTGACACCGCCCACGCCGCCGCCCTCTTCGGGCTGGAGGAGCTCGGCAACATCTACACCCGGATCATGAACCCCACGCAAGCCGTCTTCGAGGAGCGCGTGGCCGCACTGGAGGGAGGAGTGGCCGCGCTGGCGGTCGCCAGCGGTCAGGCGGCGGAAACCGTCAGCCTGTTGAACCTGGCCGAGAACGGCGGTCACATCGTCGCCTCCGCGTCGCTCTACGGCGGAACCTACAACCTCCTGCACTACACGCTGCCGAAGCTCGGCGTCGAGGTGACGTTCGTCAACGACCCCGACGACCTCGCCGAGTGGCAGGCCGCCGTTCGGGACAACACCAAAGCGTTCTTCGCCGAGACCATCGGCAATCCCAAGGGCGACGTCCTCGATTTCGAGGGAGTGTCGAACGTGGCCCACGACAATCGGATCCCGCTCGTGGTGGACAACACGGTGGCGACGCCGTACCTGGCCCAACCTCTGCGCCACGGCGCCGACATCGTGGTGCACTCGGCCACCAAGTTCATCGGGGGCCACGGAACCTCCATCGGGGGGATCATCGTCGACGGGGGCACCTTCGACTACGAAGGAAGCGGCCGTTTCCCGGGATTCACCGAGCCCGACCCCAGCTACCACGGTCTCGTCTTCGCCCAACTGCCCGCACCGCTGTTCCCGGCCCGCTACGTCCTGAAGGCCCGGCTGCAGTACCTGCGGGACACGGGGCCGTCCATCGCCCCGCTGAACTCGTTCCTGTTCCTGCAGGGCCTCGAGACCCTCAGCCTCAGGATGGAGCGCCACGTCGCCAATGCGCAGAAGGTGGCCGAGTGGCTCGAACAGCGCGACGAGGTGTCGTGGGTGTCCTATGCCGGCCTCGAATCGAGCCCGTGGCACGAGCGGCAGAAGCGCTACCTGCCCAACGGCGCCGGTGCCATCATGGGATTCGGGATCGCCGGGGGAGCCGTCGCCGGCCGGCGGTTCATCGAAGGGCTCGAGCTGTTCAGCCATCTCGCCAACGTCGGGGACGTGCGGAGCCTGGCGATCCACCCGGCGTCCACCACCCATTCGCAGCTCACCGAGGCCGAGCAGATCTCGGCGGGCGTGACCGACGATCTCGTGCGTCTGTGCGTCGGGCTGGAGACGCTCGACGACATCCTGGCCGACCTCGACGCCGGATTCCGTGCCGCCAAGGTCGGGTGACCGCAGCACCACGACCGGCGCCTGGAGCATCGGCGACCCCACCGGAGACCGACGTTTCGCCCGTGTGAGCGGTGCCGACGGTCTGGCTCTCGAGGCCGGGGGTCGCCTGGGCCCGGTGGAGGTGGCCTACGAGACCTGGGGTGAGCTCGACGCGGCCGGCTCCAACGCCGTGCTCGTCCTGCATGCCCTGACCGGCGATTCACATGTCGCCGGACCCACCCGCCCCGGCCATAGGAGTGCGGGGTGGTGGCCCGGCATCGTCGGGCCCGGGGCGCCGATCGACACCGACCGGTTCTACGTGGTGTGCCCGAACGTGCTCGGGGGGTGCCAGGGGACGACGGGCCCGGCGTCGGTTGCACCCGATGGCCGGCGCTACGGGTCGCGCTTTCCCATCCTCACCATCAGGGACCAGGTTCGCGTCGAGACATTGCTCGCCGACCATCTCGGCATCGCGCGCTGGGCCGGGGTGGTGGGCGGTTCCATGGGTGGCATGCGCGTTCTGGAGTGGTGCGTGGGGTTCCCCGGACGCGTCGAGCGTGCCATCGTCATCGCCGTCGGTGCCGCCGCGACCGCCGAGCAGATCGGCCTGTGCTCGTTGCAGGTCCGGGCCATTCGCGCCGACCCCGCGTTCGCCGGGGGCGACTACTACGACAACGCCGAAGGCCCGAGCGGCGGCTTGGCCTTGGCGCGAGGGATAGGGCAAGTGAGCTACCGCACGGCTCCCGAGTTCGACGCTCGCTTCGGTCGAGAGGCGCAAGGAGCCGAGCAACCGCTGAAGGGGGGCCGCTACAGCGTCGAGTCCTACCTCGAGCACCACGGTGACGCGCTGCTGCGCCGTTTCGACGCCAACTCCTACATCGTGCTGAGCGAGGCGATGAACCAGCACGACGTCGGTCGGGGCCGCGGCGGCGTGGCCGCGGCCCTGTCGGGTGTGACGGCCCCGGTGTCCATCGTCGGCATCTCGTCCGATCGCCTCTACCCGATGGCGCTCCAGCACGAACTGGCCCGGCTCCTCCCCGGCTCGCCCGGGGTCACCGTCATCGAGTCAGCCGTCGGGCACGACGGCTTCCTGGTCGAGACCGCCGCGGTCGGGGCCGAGATCGCCCGCGCCCTGGCCTAACCCGCCGTCGCCAGGCAGCCGGGGCTAAACCCGGTGGCGCCCGTGTGCCGATGAGAGAGGTATGCGCGTCGGCCCCGAGCCTCGACCATCGATGGAACAGTCCGGCTTCGGCCTCGTGAGCATCGTGATCTCGCTCGCCATCGTGGCGATCCTCAGCGTGGTGGCACTCAAGTCCTTCGCCGCCACGACAGGGTCGGCCTCCGGGCCCCAGGGCCTGCACACGTCGGTGGATCAGGCCTACGACGTCGCCGCCCAATCCGCGTTGTCCAGTGCGATGCAGAACGTGCGCGACGGTGCCATCAGCAACGGTGCCGTGTCGGCGTCGGACCTGGGCCAGTACGGCGTGACGGCCGGAGCGTCCACCTCGGCCTCGGACGTGGCGGGCGCGGTGGCGCCCCCCGACGGTGCAGGGGGGGCGCTCGGATACGGCAGCGTCACCCTGGCGGCACAGGCCAAGTCCGGCACCTGCTGGTACGTCTGGTTCTCGTCGTCGAGCACCTGGTTCGGCGTGCTGCCCGACGCCACCACGTGCGTCGCGCTGTCCATGCCCGAGGCGCCGACCCCCGGTGCGCCCTCGCCGGGAACCATCGGTTGGCAGCAGGGGTCGTTCCCCGTCACCGGCTGAACCTCGCCGGGACCTGGGCGCCCAGCCGCCCCTTCCCGGTGGGAGCCGGCGTCGCGTCTCGGGGTGACCGCCGAAGATCCGGCTCCCTTTACGATGGCTCCAGCGGATACCGGGCCACGCAGATCACACCCGCGATCGGCTGCTCGGTCCACCATCGGGAACGATTCGGAGCGACGCCATGAGCGAACCGACGTGTAGCCACATCGATCAGATCGACGACCCGGATCCGTCGTCGCCGGGGTGCGAGGACTGCCTGGCGGCAGGTCGGCGCGACTGGGTCCACCTGCGGGTGTGCCAGACCTGCGGCCACGTCGGGTGCTGCGACAGTTCCCCGGGTCGGCATGCCACCGCGCACTTCCGAGCAGTGGCGCATCCCGTGATCCGGTCGTACGAACCCGGCGAGGACTGGTACTGGTGCTATCTCGACGACGTCGCCTTCGAGTTGGCCGACAAGACCCCGGCGCCTTCGCACCCGTGACCGGGGCCGTAGTCCCCCGACGCGCAGCGCGCCACGTCTGGGTTCTTGACGCTGGTCCGACGTGACGACGACCGGTCCGACCCGGGCTGCGCTGCACGACGTCGCGGTCAACGTGCTGGCTCGTCGGCGATTCGCCGTCAGCGGACGATTCGGACTGCGCGCCGGGCCCGGGGGGATCGCCACCCCCGCCTTCGGCGAGGCACCCGAGACGGTTCGCCTCTCCCGCCTCCATCTGATCCGCGAAGTCGGTTCGACGCGGACCCTCATGCCCGTCAACGGTTCGACGCTCCGAGACCTGGCCCTGTTCGTCGACGCCGACGTCGACGCGCCGTTCAGCGCCGGAGACGACACGCCGCCGATGGGGCCGGCCGACGTGCCCATCGACGTCGTGCCCCTCGTGGGGGCGTCGATAGAAGACTGGTTCAGCCTGGCCTGGTTGGTCCTCGACGACGTCCTGGCGTCGCTCCCGCCCAGAACCGAGGCCACCACCATCCAGCTGTGGCCCGAGCACTTCGACGCGGCCACGACGGCGACGATCTCCCCGGCGCAACCCGTCAACCTGGGTTTCTCGCCTGGGGACGGCTTCGAGAGCGAGCCCTATGTCTATGTGGGCCCGTGGGACCCGGCCCGGCCCGGTGACCCCGGTTTCTGGAACGCCCCGTTCGGGGCCGTGCGCCGACGCGACGAGGTGCTCGGCGCTCCCGACCCGGCCGAGTTCTGCCGCCAATTCCTCACCGACGGCATCCGGCTGGCGACCTCGTCCTAACCGCTCGAGGCGTGGCGCGGCGCCGGCGGGCCCGAGGCTCGGGTGTCGGTGTCTCCGGCCGCGATGAGCGGGGACCTCCCGAGGAGAAAGACCCCGACGGTCACGAGGACGAGCCCGAGACCCTCGAGCACAGGCGCCACTCCCCGGGCGTCCACGTGCTCGCCGAAGAATCCAAGGCCGATGGCCACGGCGACCAGCGGTTGCGCCACGGTCAGCGTCGGCAGTGACAAGCGCAGGGCGCCGGCGTGGAAGGCGCTCTGGGTGAGCAGAAGGGCGGCGACTCCCGCCACCAGCAAGGCATACGGCGTCCACGTGGCCAGGGTGTGGGCGACGCCGGCATCCAGGATGTGGCCGGTGCGCTCGGTGACGGCGGCCACGTACCCGAAGGCGATGCCCGATCCCGCCGCCAGCAGCACCGCGGTTCGGGTCCGGTTCCCGCCGCGCGCCCCGACGATCGTGGCGCCGCAGCATGCCGCGATGGCGGCGCTCAGGATCACCCATGCCGGGCCCGACGCGTGGGGATGGCCGATGCCCGGACGCGCCACTCCGAGGAACAGGGCCAGCCCCGCCGCGATGACCACGGTGGAGCCGATGTCCGAGGACGAGGCTCGACGGTGCTCGAGCCACGACGCCACCGGCAGGGCGAAGACGAGGCTCAGGACGAGGAGCGGTTCCACCAGCACCAGAGAGCCCCGGCGCAGGGCCAGGAACTGGAAGAGATAGCCGACCCCGTCGAGGGCGTTGCCCACGAGCCATCGCGGTCGGCGCGCCAGGCTCATGAGCAACCCGGCCCGCAACGACAGCTCGGGGGGCTCGCGCATGGTGGCCTGGTGCTGGAGGACCGCCGCCATCCCGTACGAGGCGGCGCTGGCCAGTGAGAGCAGGACGATCGACACGAGCCCGCGCCCAACGTGATGGTGGAAGAACCGCAAGTCCGAGCCCGCCACGAGGGGCATCATGGCCGCCTCCCGCGTCGGCGCCGAGGATCCCACACTACGAGCCGCGGGACCGCACGGCGTGGGCTCGGGTCGACGCTCGCCGACGACGCGCCGCGCCGTCGGCAGGGGAGGAGCGGTCTCAGGGCGTCGCTTCCTCGGCGGTCGGGTCGGACTCGGGGTCCTGGCCCGGCCGCTTGGCTTCGGCGGCCATGTCGACGAGCGCTTGGCGCTGGGCCCGCAGCCCGGCGCCACGGGGCACCCGCAGCGAGATGTAAGCGCCGCCGCCGACCGGGATGGGGAGCCAGAAGTTCACGAGGCGCCAGCCCAACACGGCCAGGGTGGCGACGTTGCGCGTGGTTCCGAACGACACCAGCAAGGTGGCGGCCGACGCTTCGATGACGCCCAGGCCGCCCGGTGTGATGGGGATGGCCCCCAACACGTTGGCGATGCCGTAGGCGGCGAACAGCTCGACCGGGTCGACGAAATGCCCGAACGCGGCCACGAAGGCCCACAACGACGCGGCGTCGAAGAGCCAATTGAGCGCGGCCCACAACAACGCGCTCTTGAGGATGGGCCGGTCCTGGGCCAGGTGCACGACCGAATCGCCGACCTGCCGCACCAGCCGCTCCAGGCGATCGGCGCCGACGCGGGGGATGCGCCTGCCCACCGATCGCACGAACCGCACGGCCCGGTCTCCGCCGGCGGTGAAGGCGTAGGCGAGCGACGCCGCCCCGAACAGCGCCAGCAGGCCGACCAGCGCGGTGACGACGTAGATGGGGTGGAGGCCGGCCAGCGGGATCGACACGAGCAGGGCCATCCACAACATGACGTTGAGCACGATCGCCGATCCGATGGCCTCGGTCGCCATGGCGAACCCCGCGTCGGCGCCTTCCACGCCGTTGGCGGTGAGCAGGCGGTAGCCGACCCCGGCTCCGCCTGCGGCCCCTCCCGGGATGACATGGGCGACGGCCGTGGTGGCCAGGACGATCCGGACCACCGTGAAGAGCCCGGGCCCACCGCCGGGCAGGAGCGTGCGGGTCAAGAGCGCGTAGCTCACGATGGCGCACGCTTCGAGCGCGATGCCCGCCAGGAGCCACCCGACGTTGAGCTCGCTCAGGAGATGGAGGTTCTTGCTCGCCCCCACGAGCTCGGGGATGACCAGGTATTCGATGACGAGCAGGGCCAGGAAGACGAGAATTCCATGGCGCAACCACCTGGGGACGATGGATCGCCACGTGCGCGACGACGGCGTCGCGGGCTCGTGGGCGGGTTGCACCCACCCATGTTTTCAGCCCGCGGCCTCCACCGACGACTCCCGGTGGATCATGGCCGTTCGACCCCGAAGTACCACGAGGCCGCGCTTCGGTGCGCCCCGACCCCGGGGCCCGGCGGTCGCGACCACGCCACGGCCGAGCCCGCCCTGACCTGGGATTGGGGGTCGTCTCGACACCTCCGGTCACGATCGCTCCATCGGGCATCATGGGCGGGTGGCGGACCAATCTCGACCGAATCCCGACGACACGCTGGCCGTCACGGACCGAGCCACGCTCCGCCGGAAGAAGGAGCGGGGCACCTACGACCGGGCCGTGGTGCATGGCGTCCTCGACGAAGGCTTGCTGTGCCACGTCGGGTTCAGCCTCGACGGGTCGACGTTCGTGATGCCGATGGCGTACGCCAGGATCGGGAACACGCTCTATCTCCACGGCGCCACCGGCAACCGCATGCTGCGCCATCTGGCCGACGGGGCCGACGTGTGCGTCATCGTGACGCTCCTCGACGCGCTGGTCCTGGCCCGATCCGCCTTCCATCACTCCATGAACTTCCGTTCGGTCATGCTGTTCGGCACCGCTCAGCGGGTCCGCGACGACGACGAGAAGCACCGGGCCATGGTGGCGTTGCTCGAGCACGTCGCGCCCGGTCGGAGCGCGCAGACGCGACTCCCGACGGCCGAGGAGCTGCGGGCCACGCTCATGGTCCGTGTGCCGATCGAAGAAGGATCGGCCAAGGTGCGCACGGGTGGTCCGATCGAAGAAGCGAGCGACATGGGGTCTGCGGTCTGGGCCGGCCAGGTGCCGCTGCGACAGGTCGCCGGCACCGCCATCCCCGACGGCGAACTGCCGCGCGGCGTCATCACTCCTGCGTACGTGGAGGCCTATCCCGACCGGGGAGCCCGGGCCGGCCGCCGCGCCGACGTGTCGGGCCCCGTCGGCGGTGGTCGGCACGGTTGATCGGTGCCGCGTCGCGTCCCATCCCCGTGCGTTGCGACCGGTCGAGACCTGCGGTCTGCTAGCATGTGACTACGTGGTCGGCGCCTGTCGACCTTTCGCCGCCGCTGGCGGCGGGGCGGATTCGATTCCAGTTCGAGTTGGCCTACCTCACTCGTCTGGAGTCACGTGACCGTCTCATTTTCCGATCTCGGGGTGCGCCCCGACCTGGTTGCCCGCCTGCACGCCCGCGGCCTCACCGACCCGTTCCCCATCCAAGAGGCCACGCTGCCCGACGCGCTCAAGGGACGCGACGTGTGCGGCCGGGCCCCGACGGGGTCGGGAAAGACGTTGGCCTTCGGGTTGGCCGTCGTGAGCCGCACTTCGGGATCGAAGCCGGGACGCCCCGGTGCGCTCGTCCTCGTCCCCACGCGTGAGCTCGCCGCCCAGGTGCGCGAGGAGCTCGCCGCGTTGTCCGGTCAGGGCCGCAACCGGGTGATCGCCGTCTACGGCGGCACCGGATACGGGGCGACGCGCCACGCCCTCTCCCGTGGCGTCGACGTCGTCGTCGCCTGTCCCGGGCGCCTGGAGGACCTCGTGGCGCAGGGCGCCATCGATCTGGGCGCGGTGCACACCGTCGTCGTGGACGAAGCGGACCGCATGGCCGACATGGGATTCCTCCCCGCCGTGCGCCGCCTTCTCGACCGCACGGCACCGGGCCGCCAGGTGATGCTGTTCTCGGCCACCTTGGGGCCGGAGATCGAGACCCTCGTCACTCGGTACCAAACCGACCCCGCCCGCCACGACGTGGTGGTCGAGGAGCTCGACACGCCCGATGTGTCGCACCTGTTCTGGAGCGTTCCCCGCCAGGACCGGGTCCCGGTCACCGTGTCCCTGGTCGGCGAGCACGGCCAGGCGCTCGTCTTCTGCCGGACCCGCCATGGCGCCGATCGCGTCACCACGCAGTTGAACGCCGGCGGGGTGCGGGCCCTGGCCATCCACGGCGGCAAGACCCAGGGGCAGCGTGAGCGCGCCCTGGCCGCCTTCGGCGACGGTCGCGCCCGGGCTCTCGTCGCCACCGACGTCGCCGCCCGGGGAATCCATGTCGAGGACCTGCCCTGCGTCGTGCACTACGACCCGCCCGCCGACCATACCGACTACCTGCATCGCTCGGGCCGCACTGGTCGGGCCGGGAAGACGGGCACGGTCGTGTCGTTGGTCGCCGACGAGCAACGGGCGGCGAACCGGTTCCTCCAGCGCGCCCTGGGCTTCGACACCGTTCTCGATCCACTCGAGGCCGGAGGGCGACCCGTCCCCGGGCCGCGCCCGGCCGGCGGGTCGCGCCGCTCACCCCGGCTCGAGGAGCCTGTCACCCCCGCGGCGCCGGACCGGCACGCCCCCCGTGTCCCGTCCAAGGCCCGCGCCGCCAAGGCGCAGGGCGCTCGCGCCCGCGCCGCACGCCACCCCGTCGCCGCGTCGGACCGGTTTCGGCCGTCGGGGTCACCGGTGGGCACGGTGCGCTTCTTCGATGCCAAGAAGGGGTACGGCTTCCTGTCGCGGCCCGATGGCGCCGGCGACGTCTTCGTGCACGTGAGTGGCATCCGGGGCCATGGCCCCGCCGTCCTGGTGCCCGGACAGCGCGTCCGCTTCGACATGACCGCCGGTCGTCGGGGCGATCAGGCCAGCAACGTCACGGTGATCTGAGCACTCGCACCCCGCACCGGACGGGACGATGGTTACAGTCGGGTGAGTGGAGGCGCGTACCGCACGACGTCGGCTGCGCTCGGCCCGTGTGGGCCACTTCGCCTCTGTTACCCCCGAGAACGGCGCCCACATCGTGCCGTGCTGCTTCGTCCTCGACGACGACACCGTGTACTGGGCTGTCGACGACGTGAAACCCAAGTCCACCCACGCCCTGCGGCGGGTGCGGAACATCGAGGCCAACGACAGGGCGTCGTTGCTCGTCGACCACTATGACGAGGACTGGTCCCGGTTGTGGTGGGTACGGGTCGACGGGGGCGCCCGCACGGTCGGTGACGTCGACGAGCGCGGCCGGGCCCTCAGGCTCCTGAGCGAGAAGTACGAGCAGTACCGATCGGCGCCGCCACCCGGTCCGGTCATCGCCATCGACATCGCGTCGTGGCGTACGTGGCCCTGAGCGCCCTCGGCACGAGGTTTCTGCCGAGCGCGCTGTGCCCCTGCTGTGGCCGCGTGACGGTCTCGATCCGATTTCTTCGGTGGCACACAGCCGGCCCTGCGCGGGCGCGAAGGGTGTGGGCGCAGGCTCCTGATGTCCCCCGAGTTCGGGAGGATCGGAAAGGAGCACACAGTGCAGACACACGAGGACCAGGATCGACCCGGCCGGCGCCGGTTGAACAGGGCGGTGCTGAACGCGGTCGGCGCTCGTCGGAGTCGGTGCGATCACGGGGGGCATCGTGTCCGCCACCATGAGCGCCGGCGCGGCGACGACCACCACGACGACCGCGTCGGGGAGCACGGGCACGGGGGGATCGAGCACCACGTCGAACCCACCGGCGGGGAGCGGTCGTCAGAGACCGACGGCTCCGCCCGGTGGCGCGGCCCTCCCGCTCCACGGCACGGTCACCGCCGTCTCGGCGTCGAGTGTGACGATCAAGACGAGCAGCGGCACCACGACCTACGCCGTGACCGCCACGAGTGACATCGACAAGGACGGGAAGACCGGGGCCGGCGCGCTGCGCGCGGGCGACGTCGTCGCCTTCAGCACCGTGACGACCGATGGTACGACCGCCATCGACAAACTGGTGGCGGGAGGCGGCCCCGCCGGGATGGCCGGTGGATGCGGCCCCGGAGGGGCCGGAGCGAAACCGGGAACAGGTGAGGGCCCGCCACCGGGAGCGGGTGCTTCGGGGAGCGGCGGCGGTTCCGGCACCGCCAGCGGTTCGACCGGCACGGAGTCATCGGCCTGACGGGCCGATGACGCGTGGCTCTGGGCCGTGGTCCCGCTCGTCGGGCCGCGGCCCAGGGCCCCGGCGCGCCCGGGCGCGGGTCGCCGGCCTCAGACGGCGCGACCGCAGAAATTCAGGAACCGGGTCTGATCGTCGGCGTCCGGTGCCGGTGTGATCTTGTCGGCGAACCCGCCCGGGGCCCGGATGGCGTCGTCGATCGAAGCCAGGAACGTCTGGGAGCTCGACACCGCCGCCACGTCGAGACGCTCGTCCTGCGCCGTCGCCCGGGCCAGGTCCCAGGTGTGGACGAGCAGGTCGGTGCACACCATCCGTCCGACGAGCGATGCGAAGGACTGCTCCCCGAACATCCCCCCGACGACCGTCGAGGCACGAGCGTCGTCGCCCACCGCGTCGACCACGGCGCGCCGTGCCTCTTGCCACTGCGCCACGAGATCGCCGTCGGCGTCGACGGGCACGGGCGTCGATTCGTCGAGCCGGGTGAGCACGCCACGCTGGGTCCCGATGGCATGGGCGACGAGGTCGGGCACGGTCCAATCCGGGCACGGTGTCGGGGCCCACCACTGCTCGGGGGTGACGGCGACGACCCGCGCCGTGAACCCTGCGGCCACGGTCTCGTAGCGGTCGGAGACCTCGGACACGCCGGGCATCCTACCGAGCGGGCTCGATCGCCTCGGTGTGCCCTAGATGGGCGCGGGCGGTTCGAGCTCGAGGTCGACCTCGAGCTCGGTCCGATGGCTATCGGCGTGCAGAGCGGCGATCTCGGCGAACCGCGCGATGGTGACGCCACCGCCTCCTCCGGTGATCTGCTCGGGCGGGAGCGACCTGACCAGGCCCACGAACCGGTCGCCACTGCGCACGAGGTGGGCCACGGCTTGCTCCGGGGTCGGCGCCGGCCCGGCGCCGGCGTGCCGTGCGTTGAGGCCGTCCACGATGTCGGGCGACACCTCCACGGGCTCGCCCCGGGCGAGCGAGGACACGAACGAGCCCAGGTACTCGTAGGCGTCGGCCACGTGGTCGACGATCACGGCCACCGGGCGCGGGTCGCCGTCGGCCAGCGGGCTCGAGATCCACAGCCCGGGCGGGCAGCGGTCGACGAACTCGATGAGGCGCTGGCGGGCGGCGACGACCTGACGCGTCAGGGCGGCCGCGTCGCTCACGACAGCTTCTTGCCGTCGCGCACCATGGCCACGGCCTTGGCCACGCGGGTGGCGCGGGTCTCGGCCCGCTTGGCCCCTGTGACCCAGGCCGCGTACTCGCGCCGATGGGTGAAGGCCAGCTCGGCGAAGCGGCCGTCGAGACCGGCGCCGCGCAGGGCGGCGGAGAGGTCGTCGGGGACGTCGACGGTGCGCTCCTCGTCGTCGCGCTCGACCACGACGTGGACGGTGTCACCGACCTCCACCGCCGCCGCGAGGCGAACGGCCTTGGTGAGCCCCACGGCGAACATCCCGTCGCCCATGGGCATGGCTGAGCCTCGGTAGGAGACCCCGTTGAACGTGGCCCGCACCGGGACACGGGCGCGCCACCCGAGCACGGCGGCGGCCCGCTCGGGCAGGACGACGAGGGCACCCGGTCCCCGTTCCGGGGTGACGACGACGGCGTCGAAAGCGAGAGCGGCCCCGGGATCGGACATCGTGGTCACGCTACTGCCGAGGCCCCGGTGGGGTCGGGCCTCGAGCGGCGACCGTCGGTCAGGCCACCGGTGCGGTGCGGTGCCCGGGGTGGTGCGTGCGCCGTTCGACGTCGCCCATGGTCACGGTGCCGGCCACACGATTGGCGGTGTCGAGCACCACCGCCGGCCGTCCCCCGGCGCCGAGCATGCGATCGAGAAGGATCGCCATGGCCTCGTCGGGTCGTCCCACCGGCACGGCCTCGACCGGCTCGGCGATGTCCCCGAGGCGCGTGGTGGCCTGGAGAGACCCGGGCACGCGCCCGATGCGTTCCAGGGTGACGACGCCCGCCAGCCACCCGGTCGGTCCCACCACGACGGCCACGTCACGGCCGTCCCAGGCCGCGACCGGTCCGGCCAGGAGCTCGGCCACGGTTATGGCTGCGGACACGACCGGCGGTCGGGGAGTCATGACAGCACCGACGGACAGGCCCTCGATCCCGCCCGACTGGCGCGCCGCGTCACCTTCGGCCCGGGCCACGATGAAGAGGAACCAGCCGAGGAACACGGGCCACAGGCCGAAGGCGCTGCCCATGGCGAACTCGACGAGGCCGGCGGCGATCAGGACGACGGCGAACCCCAGCCCGGCCCGTGCCGCCAGGACCGAGGCGCGGGCCCGGCTGCCCATGGCGCGCCACAGCCCGGCCCGCAGGATGCGACCCCCGTCGAGGGGCGCAGCCGGGATCAGGTTGAACGCCGCCAGGAGCAGGTTGATTTGCCACAGCCACGACACCACGCTCACGGCCAGGCCCGATGCCCCGGCTCGCTCGAGCAGGAGCTGTGCCGCCGCGAACAGGCCCGCCAGCCCGATGCTCGTGCCGGGGCCGACGGCCGCAATGGTGAGGTCCGCACCCGGGGTGTGCGCCTCCCCCTCGAGCTGGGCCACCCCGCCGAAGAGCCACAGCGTGATCGAGCGCACCCCGACCCCGTGGCGCCGGGCCATCACCGCGTGCGAACCCTCGTGGGCGAGCAGCGACACGAAGAACAGCGTGGCCGCCACCACCGCGGCCACCCAGTACGAGGCATGGGCCCCGGGACCGTAGGCGCCGGGGAACACCGACGTGGCGAGCTCCCACGTCACGAGGCTGAAGATGACTGCCACGCTCCAGTGCACGCCGACCGGGACCCCACCGACACGGCCGAGGCGGATGCTCTGCTTCATGGCTCCATCATGGAACGGCCCGAGCGCCGCGCGGGGTCACCCCACCCAACTGCTCCCGGTCCGCGTCCTCCGGTCCTCGTGGGCGCCGGGACGGCGGCGTCTCCCCGGGGGCGACGGGGCCTCGGTGTGGTAGTCATGCACCGTGTCGCACGGTGCCCGGCGACCGGTCCGAAGCCGTGACTGGTCCTCGTCGATGGTGGCGGATGTCGCGCACGCGCTCGACGCCCACGTGCCCGCGGACAGCCGTGAGGCGCGGGCCCGGGACCGGATCGCGGCCGCGCTCGCCACCTTGCCCCGTCCGCTCGACCAAGAGGCCGGCACCGAGCACGTCACCGGGTCGGCGGTGGTGGTGGGACGGCGCGGCACCGTCTTGCACATGCACAAGCGCCTGCATCGCTGGTTGCAGCCCGGCGGGCACCTCGAACCGGGAGAGGGCCCGTGGGACGCGGCTCGGCGTGAGTCCGAGGAGGAGACGGGCCTGGCCGTGGCCCATCCTCGGGGTGGGCCACGCCTGCTCCACGTGGACGTGCACGACGCCGCCGACGGGCACACCCATCTCGACCTGCGCTACCTCCTGGTCGCGCCCGACGCGGAGCCCGCCCCGCCGCCGGGGGAGAGCCCCGAGGCCCGGTGGTTCGAGTGGGAGGAGGCCATGGCCGTGGCCGACGTGGCACTCGTCGGCGCGCTTCGTGCCGCCCGCCTCCAAGCCGAGGTCGACGCCGGCAGCCGGCTCGAAAGTGTCCGCCCCCAGCGCCCGTCCCCGGGCGCGGTAGGCGAGGGTCTCGGGCCCCGGCACAATGGACACGGAGACGGACACGACTCGAGCCAGCGGTGACCACGCCGCCACATGACAGGCAGGGGATGACCACAGCACCAGGATCAGGAGAGCCCGGCGGGCACGAGCCGGGGCCCGAGGCGCCCCCGCTGGCCCGGCTGCTCGCCGTACAGGATCACGACACGGTGATCGACCAGCTGCAGCATCGCCGGGCGGCGCTGCCCGAACGGGCCGAGCTGGCCGGCATCGACCGGCAGCTGGGCGCACTCGAGGTCAGGACCAAGGAGCTGCGCGTGGCGCGCGACGAGCTCGGCGGGCGCCAAGGGGCGCTCGAGCAGCAGATCGAGGCGTCGAAGGGTCGCCGGGCCACCATCGAGAAGCGGCTCTTCAGCGGCCAGGTGGTGGCGTCGCGCGAGCTCCAAGCCATGAACGAGGAAGTGAAGCACCTCGACCGCCACATCACCGAGCTCGAGGAGCGCGAGATCGAGGTCATGGAGGCGCTCGAACCGCTCGACGGTGAGCTGGCGGCGGGTGACGTGACGCGCGCCGCTCTCGAGGGTGACGCGCAGCGGTTGCGGTCGGTCATCGCCACCGCCGAGCACGACATCGATGCCGAGCTGGGCCAGGAGGGCGAGGCGCGCGCCGCGGCGGCCTCGGCCGTGCGTGACGACCTGTTGGCGCGCTACGAGCAGCTGCGGTCGAAGCTGGGGGGGACCGGGGCGGCCCGCCTGGTCAACGGCTCGTGCAGCGGGTGCCACCTGGCGCTGTCGTCGATGGAGCTCGACCGCGTGCGCAAGGCGCCCCCCGACGCCGTGATCACCTGCGAACAGTGCGGCCGGATCCTGGTGCCCTGACCCGCCGGTGCTCGTCCTCGTGCGCCATGGGGAGACGTCGGGCAACGCGGCGCGCCAGCTGCTCGGCCGGCGCGAGTCGCCGCTGACCGACAAGGGTCGTGCCGACGCCGCCGCGCTGGCCGGGGCGGTCGGCTCGGTCAGCCGTCTCGTGTCGAGCCCGCTCGGTCGGGCCCGGGAGAGCGCCGAGGCGCTGCGCTGCGGCGTGCCGATCGAGATCGACGAGCGGTGGATCGAGGTCGACTACGGCGAGATCGAGGGACGGGCGCTCGGTGACGTCCCCTCCGAGCTGTGGGCGCGGTGGCGGGCCGACTCCGCCTTCGCGCCCCCCGGCGGCGAGTCGCTGGCCGCGGTGGGGGTCCGGGTCCGCGCCGCGTGCGAGGAGTTGTTCGCCGAGCGCGGTGCGGGCGCGCGCCGCGACGGGGACGGGGATGTGGTGGTGGTGAGCCACGTCTCTCCCATCAAGGCGGCGGTGGCGTGGGCGCTCGGCGCGGGGGACGAGGTGGTGTGGCGCCTGCACCTGGCCACGGCGTCGATCAGCCGCATTGGATGGGGGACCGATGGGCCCGTTCTCCACGGCTACAACGCCACGGTCGGCACCGGGCCCGGCCCGGCGGCCTGACCCCCACGGGCCCCCGGTCGGGCCGAGGTCTCAGACCGGGGCTTCGACCGCCAGCTTGGGCTCGCGCTCGGCGGGCAATTTGTCGTAGAGGTCGGTGACGAGCTCGTCGCGCCGAGCGCGGTAGGCGGGGTCGTCCCACAAGTTGTGCCACTGCAGGGGGTCCTCGGCCAGCTCGTAGAGCTCGCCCTCGGTGCCCTCGTAGAGAGGTCCCGCCTCGTAGGCGGTGCACAGCCACCCGTCGCGGTAGATCGAGCGCAGGCGCATGCCGATGTGGGGGAACTGGCTGTCCCACTCGGTGAGGGCGAATTCGCGGTCCGATCCGGGTCCGGTGGGAAGGGCGCGGCCCTGGGCCCAGTCCGGCACCGTGGCGCCGGCGATCTCGCAGAAGGTCGGGACGAGGTCGACATGCCCGACCGGCTCTTGGATCTCGACGGGGGCCACGCCCGCGCTGGGTGCCGGGCGCCACATCAGGGGGACGCGCATCAAGGCGTCGACGTGGTACGGGCCCTTGAACAGCAGGCCGAAGTCACCTTGGAGCTCACCGTGGTCGGTGGTGAACACGACGTCGGTGTCCGCGCCCCAGCCCCGCTCCTCGATGCGGGCCATGACCCGGCCGAGCGCCTCGTCGATGAGCTCGTTCTCGACGTGGATGAGGGCGCTCACCTCCCGCACCTGGTCGTGCGACATCTTGCCGGGCACGAACTTCATCGGCCCGCCCTCCATGTTCTGGAACCGCCCCTCGTACCAGTCGAGCCAGTGGTGCGGCTTCTGGGCGAGGATCTCGACGGCCTTGTCGGTCGAGCGCGGGTGCCCGGGGGGCAGATCGAGGTCGCGCCAGTCGACGCGGCGCCGCACCTCGTCCACGGGAGGGTCCCACGGGTGGTGGGGATCGGGGAAGCTCATCCAGCAGAACCAGTCATCGGCCGGGTCGAGGGAGTCGAGCCAGTCGATGGTCCGGTCCGCGACCCAGTCGGTGTGGTACATCCCGCGCGGCATGGGATTGTGCTTGACCTCCGGGGCGTCGGTGTCGCCACCGCCCTCGTCGTTGAGGCCCATGCTGGCGAAGTTGATGAGCGGGTAGTAGGCGTCGAGCCACTGCGGGCCGTTGGACTCGAGCCATTTGTCGTAGTGCCAGCGCCGCAGGTAGCCGTGCATAGCCAGCTCCACGTGGTCGAAGCCGCGGTAGGGCCCGGTCGACCCGTCTCGCGCCAGGCAATTCTCGATCCACTTGCCGTCGGGGTCGAAGCCGGGCTGGAAGTGCGCCTTGCCCACGAGGGCCGTGCGGTAGCCGACCGTGTCGTGCAGATGCTCGGCCACCGAGGGTGCGTCGACCGGCAGCGGGACGCCGTTGGAGACGACGCCGTGGGTGCGCACGTACTGCCCGGTGATCATGGTCGACCGTGCCGGGGTACATACCGTGTTCTGGTTGTGGGCGCGGTTGTAGAGGATGCCGTCGGCGGCCAGGCCGTCGACGACCGGTGTCCGGGCGATCGTGTTGCCCGTGCAGCCGAGGGCATCGAAACGCTGCTGGTCGGTGGTGACGAAGAGGATTTTGCGGCCCATGGGAGGATCCGTTCGTTGGTGGGTTGGCAGTCGGTGCTCAGGCGCCGCTGTCGCGGCGCACGAAGTCGATAACCGCGGCGGCGAGCTCGGGACCCTTGTCCTCTTGGAGGAAGTGCCCGGCGTCGGCGATGGTGGGGTGGTCCTGGCCCCTGGTGCCGGGTACCTGGTCGCAGAAGGGCCGGTCGGCGCCGTGGGTGATGGGGTCGCGGTCGCTGAAGGCGCACAGAAAGGGCTTGTCGAACCGGCGCAGCACGTCCCACGCCCGCCGATTGGCGTCCGAGGCGGGGTCGTCGGGGCGCGACGGCACGAGCACGGGGAATTGACGAGCACCTTCTTTGTAGGACTCGTCGGGGAAGGGCGCGTTGTAGGCCGCCACCACCTCGGGCGGGAGGTCTGATACACATCCGCCCCCCACGATCTGCCCGACGGGAAGCGACGGGACCTCCTGGGAGAATTTCTGCCAGGCCAGGAAGGCGTCGCCCATGTCGGTGTCGCCCGTGGGCAGCCCGGTGTTGGCGGCGACCACCCGGCGGAAGCGATCGGGGTGCTCGGCCACGAGGCGCAGGCCGACGAGGCCGCCCCAGTCCTGGCCGACGAGGGTGATCCCGGACAGCTCGAGCTGGTCGAACAGGGCGGCGCGCATCCACTCGACGTGACGGGCGTAGGTGTACTCGGCGCGGCTGTCGGGTTTGTCGGAGCGACCGAAGCCGACGAGGTCGGGCGCGACGACCCGGAACCCGGCTCCGGTGAGGGGCCCGATCATCTTCCGGTAGAGGTAGCACCACGACGGCTCGCCGTGCATGAGCAGGATCGTCTCGGTCCCCGAGGCGGGTCCCTCGTCGAGGTAGTGCACCCGCAGGGTCCCGGTCCCGTCACCACTGGGGATCTCGAGGTAGTGGGGCGCGAAGTCGTACCCCGGCAGGCCGTCGAAGCGCTCGTCTGGTGTCCGGAGATTGTTCATGGCCTTCTTCCCGTAGGGGCGATGGACAGTGCGGCACCCGTGAGTGCCTCCATGGTCCGCCGGCATGGCGGTGCCGGGCGACCGAGGCGCTCGAGTTGCTCCCACGTCTCCCACGACGTGGACAGCTCCAGGGCGTCGAGGAGAAGGCGGGCGTCGGCGGCGCGGCGCGCCTCGAGCTCCGGGCCGAAGGTGTCGCGCAGCTGGCCGCGCAGCGCGTCTCGGCTGCGCGCCAGCTCGGTCGCCACGGTGGGAGAGCTGTGCTTCAGCTGCTCGGCGGCGCGTCGCACCGGGGCCGTGGCTCGGAACACGTGGTCGCGCTGCCGGACGATACGGGCCACCCGCTCGTCCCGGGGGAGAGCCCGGTCGACGGGGCGCACGTGCCGCCAGTGGCGTTGTTCCTGGATCTTCACGGCCGCGCCCAGGATCGACTCCAGGTCGTCGAAGTGATGGAACACGAGCCGCAGTGACACCCCGGCCTTCTCGGCGATCCGGCGGGCGGTGGGTTGGGGGTCGCCCTCCTCGAGCAGGGTGATCAACGCTTCGGCCAGGGCGAGGCGCGTTCGCTCCCCCCGGGCCACCCGCCCGTCGCCCGCCTTGGGCGCGACCATCGAGACCACGCCCCGATCCTAAGAAGATTGCACTCATAATGCAAGAAGTTCGTTGCGGCCACGGTGCACTTCCCGCGCCGCCGAGCAGATGCGGACGGCACGTCGCCTAATGTGCCGGACCGTGCGAGCCCTCGTGTGCACCGAGCTCGGCCCACTCGACAACGTCGTGATCGAGGAGCGCGCCACACCGACGGCAGGGCCAGGCCAGGTGGTCGTGGACGTGCGCGCCGCCGGCGTGAACTACGTGGACGGGCTCATCTGCCAGGGTCGCTACCAGATGAAGCCGGCCGCCCCGTATGTGCCGGGCGGGGAGATCGCCGGTGTGGTGAGCGCCGTCGGCGACGACATCACGAGCGTGGTGGTCGGGGACCGCGTCATGGCCATGACCGGGTTCGGCGCCTTCGCCGAGCAGGTGGTGCTGAGCGCGGCCTCACTCGACGCCGTCCCCGACGAGCTCGGCTTCGGCCAGGCCGCCACCTTCATCCAGAGCTACTGCACGGCGGGCTTCGCGCTCACACGGCGCACCACCGTGGCCGAAGGCGAATGGGTGCTCGTGCTCGGGGCCGGGGGTGGCATCGGCTTGGCCGCCGTGGACCTCGCCGTGGCGCTCGGCGCCCGGGTCGTGGCGGCGGCGTCGAGCGAAGAGAAGCTCGACGCGGCCCGGCGCATGGGGGCACATGCCACGGTGGACTACGAGCACGAGGACCTGAAGGCCCGCGTCCGTGAGCTCACCGACGGCGGGGCGGACGTGGTGGTGGACCCGGTCGGGGGGCGCCACAGCGAGCCCGCCCTTCGCGCCACCAAGACCTTCGGCCGCTTCTGCGTCATCGGCTTCGCCTCGGGGCCCATCGCCTCGGTGCCGCTCAACCAGGTGCTGCTCAACAACCGCACCATCGTCGGGGTGGACTGGGGGGCGTGGGCCATGCGCCGGCCTGAGGACCATCGTCGCATGCTCGACGAGCTCATCGACCTCGTGCGCAGCGACCGCCTCCATCCCGTCGTGCCCGCCGAGCGCCCGCTGGCGCAGGGGGTGCAGGTCATGGCGGCGCTTCTCGACCGGACGGTCACGGGCAAGGTCGTGCTCGTTCCCTGAGCGCCAGCGGTGCACGGTCGCGACGCGACGGCTCCCGATACGCAGGACCGATCTCAGAACGTGGTGGTCTGCCCCCCGGCGCGAATGGAGCGCACCGCGCCGGTGGAATACCGGATGTGCTCCTCGTAGATCCGGTCGTAGCCGGTGTGCGAGATCCTCCACCCGTCGTCGGTCTTCACGTAGCGGTCCTGGTACAGCGCCGTGCCGTGGATCTCGTAGTCATGCGCGGGGACGATCACGCGGTCCTCGAGATACCAACGGCCCGCCGCGACGCCGTCGTCGGTGAGCTCGATCTCGGGGTGGTGCCCGTTGTGCATGGTCACGATGCCGGGATCGCCCAGGGACTCCTGGAGGAACGCCACGATGGCCGGCCGGCCGCTGTGGCGCAGTTCACCCGACTGGTACGCGGTGGTGGCGTCCTCGGTGAGCAGCTTTCCGAGGTCGGTGAAGCGCTTCGTGTCGAGGAGCCGGAAATAGGCGTACTTCAGTTGGCAGATCGACAGGATCTCGGCGCTGTCCACGGGTCTCCTCACGATGTCTTGCGCACGGCCCGATGGCGCTCGGGCCGCGATCGCAGGCGCCAGTGTAGCGATGGGTACCCGGGCTCCTCAGCGCTCGCACCCGGGGACCGGCGGCCTCCGGGCTAGCACGACTCGCGCGACGAGAGGTGCTTGGCCGCCTCGGTGAGCACGGTGCGGAGGGTCACTTCGATCTCGTCGAGCTCGCTCTCACCGCAGACGAGCACCGGCGACAGCTGCACGACGGGGTCGACGCGGTCGTCGGCCCGGCACACGAGGCCTTCCTCGAACAGCCTCGGCGCCACGACCGTGCGGATCAGCTCGGCGCGCTCGTCGGGAGTGAAGCGCACCTCGGGGTGGTCGGGGTCCTTCACCAACTCGACGGCCCAGAAGAAGCCCTCTCCCCGGACGTCACCCACGATGGGCAGGTCGCGCAGGGTCTCGAGCCGCTCGCCCATCGCCGGGCCCAGCGCGGCCACGTGCTCGACGATGCCCTCGTCCTCGAGCACGTCGAGATTGGCGAGCGCCACCGCGCACGAGACGGGGTGCCCGCCGAAGGTGATGCCGTGGGCGAAGCTGGCCTCGCCGGCCAGGAAGGGCTCGGCCAGGAAGTCACGGCACAGCACGCCCGCCAGCGGCGCGTACCCAGAGGTCACCCCCTTGGCGAAGGTGAGCATGTCGGGCTGGTACCGGTAGTGCGCGGCCCCGAACCATGCACCGAGACGGCCGAAGGCGCAGATCACCTCGTCCGACACGAGCAGGACCCCGTGGCGGTCACAGATGTCGCGCACCCGGGCGAAGTAGCCGGGCGGGGGGACGAAACAGCCCCCCGTGTTCTGCAGGGGCTCGAGGAACACCGCGGCCACCGTGTCGGGCCCTTCGGCCACGATGGCGGCCTCGATGGCGTCGGCGCAGGCCTGGGCGAACCGGTCGTCGTCGGCCGCCACGGTGGCACCGAAGGGCGACCGGAAGCGGTTGGTGTTGGCGACGTGCACGGCCCCGGGCATGAGCGGCTCGAACTGGTCCCGCAGGGCCGGGAGCCCGGTGATGGCGAGGGCGCCCATCGTCGTGCCGTGGTAGGCGAGGTCGCGGGCGATCACCTTGGTGCGACCGGGCTGTCCGACGGCCTTGAAGTAGGCCCGGGCCAGCTTCCACGCCGACTCCACCGCTTCGGAGCCTCCGGTGGTGAAGAAGACGCGGTTGAGGTCGCCGGGGGCGAGGTCGGCCAGTCGTGTCGCCAAGGCGACCGCGGCGGGGTGGGCCGCCGACCAGATCGGGTAGTAGGCGAGCTCCTGGGCCTGGCGGCGGCCGGCGTCGGCGAGATCGGCGCGCCCGTGGCCGGCCTGCACGACGAACAGGCTCGCCAGCCCGTCGAGATAGGAGCGCCCGTGGACGTCGAAGAGCCGGGCCCCCACGCCCCGGGTGAAGATGGGGACGTCGTGGTCCTCGAATGCGGCCAGACGGGTGAAGTGCATCCACAGATGGCGTCGGGCGTCGGCCTGGAGCCGATCGGGATCGGCGCTCACGGCGTGCCCCAGGCGTAGGTCTCCTTGTGGATGCGCAGGTACATGAAGGTCTCGGTGTCGCGCACGCCCTCGATCGTCCGGATCTTGTGGTTGAGCAGGTCGAGGAGGTGCTCGTCGTCCTCGACCACCACCTCCACCAGGACGTCGAGCGACCCGGCGGTGAGCACCACGTAGACGACCTCGTCGAAGGCGGCCACGGCGTCGGCGATCTCGCGCGTGTCTCCCTCGACGGTGAGCCCGATCATCGCCTGGCGACCGAAGCCCACCATCTTCGGGTCGGTCACACCGACGATCTGCATGACCCCGGAGTCGATGAGCCGCTGCACCCGTTGGCGCACCGCCGCCTCGGACAGGCCGACGGCCGGGGCGATCTGGGTGTACGGACGCCGCCCGTCCTGTTGGAGCTGCTCGATGATCCGCTTGTCGACGTCGTCGAGCGTGATCTTGCTGTCGGCGCTCATCTCCGGCCTCCGATGTTGTCGAGACTGCGGTCCGATGCGAACCTTGCCCCGTGACCCGTTCCGCTCCGCTGACGACGGCGTACGAGGCGCGGCCGTACTGGTGGGACGGGGTCGAGGTGCCGCAACCGGCGTCGGCGCCGCTGACCGACACCGTCGATATCGCCGTGGTCGGGGGCGGGTACACGGGACTGGCCGCCGCGCTCGAGCTCTCCCGGGCCGGGCGCGGGGTCGTCGTCCTCGATCGCGACGACATCGGGGCGGGGGCGAGCAGTCGCAACGGCGGCATGGCGCACCCCGGTGGCAAGCACGACCTGTCGGAGTTCCTGGCCGAACCCGACGGGCGCCGTCTGTGGGACGAGACCGTCACCGCCTTCGAATCGCTCGGCATCCTCGCCGACGAGCTCGGCACCGGGTTCGACTGGCAGCGCTGCGGCCATCTGGAGCTGGCGCATCACCCCCGGGTGGCGGCGCGCCAGCGGGTCGTCGCCTCGGCCTACGCCTCGATCGGTGAAGGGGCCCGCTTCCTCGGCCCCGCCGAGCTGCGGGGCGAGATCGGCACCGACGCGTTCTGCGGCGGGCTCCTCGTCGAACGCAGCGCCGGGCTGCACCCCGCCAAGCTGGCGGCCGGGCTGGCGCGGGCCGCGGCCGCCTCGGGGGCCGAGCTGCACGGGGCCACGACGGTCCTCGCCGTGGAGCGCCGCGGCCGCGGCTACGCGCTCGAGACGTCGCGCGGCGCCGTGGCGTGCGCCGAGGTCGTGGTGGCGACCAACGGGACGACCGATCACCGGCTGGTGCCGTGGTTGGGACGGCGCATCCTTCCCATCGGCAGCTACATGATCGCCACCGAGCCCCTCGATCCCGACGTGGCGGCATCGGTCAGCCCCCGGGGGCGGATGTTCTTCGACACCCGCAACCTCCTGCACTACTGGCGCCTGTCGCCCGACGGCACCCGCGTCCTCTTCGGGGGTCGCACGTCGCTGGCGCCGACCACGGTGGAGCGGTCCCGGGACCTCCTGTACGAGGCCCTCGTCCGGTTCCATCCCCAGCTCCGAGGTGTCCGCCTCGAGCGGGCGTGGGGAGGACGCGTGGCGCTGACCGCCGATCGCTATCCCCACGTGGGCCGTCACCGCGGCACCGGCGTCGTGTACGCCATGGGGTATTGCGGCAGCGGGGTGGCCCTGTCGATCCATTTCGGCCGGGCCGTGGGCCGATGGCTGTGCGGTACCGGCGACCTGCCGCCCTTCGCCGACAGGCCGTGGCGGGCGTTGCCGGGGGCCGCCCGGGTCCCGTGGTTGTTGGCCGCGGCCGGGGTGGGGTTCAAGGTGCGCGACGCGCTGGGCCGGTGAGACGACGAGGCTGTGGCCACGGTGCCACTGCGCGCTCTCGCTAGCCGGCGACGGTGGCGCAGAACTGGCCGAAGACGTCGACGAACCGGTCGATGTCCGACGCCTCGTGCTGGACCGACAACGTCCACTGCTCCTCGTTGCCCGGGGTCATGAAGATGCCCCGGTTCACGAGCCACGCCCACGACGCATCGAACAGATCGGCGTCGGTCTCGAGGAAGCTCCGGTAGTCGACCAAGGGATCGCGGCGGTACGACACGCATCCCTTGCAGCCCAGGTCGATGACATGCGCCGGGATGTCGTGCGCCGCGATGGCCTGGGCGCACCCCTCGGCCAGCCTGTTCCCGAGCTGCTTGAAGTGCTCGTAGGCGTCGGGGGTGAGGACCTCGGTGAGCGAGGCCAGGCCGGTGGCGGCGGCCAGAGGGTTCCCGTTGAACGTGCCCTGCTGGGCGATGCCCTTGCCGATCTCGTCCATGAGGTCGGCGCGCCCACCGAAGGCGCCGGCGGGGACGCCGCCGGCCACCGACTTGGCGAAGCAGGCCAGGTCGGGCTGCACGCCGAAGCGCTCGGTCGCCCCTCCCGCCGCGATGGTCGCACCGCATTTCACCTCGTCGAAGATGAGCACGACGCCGTGGCGCGTGCACAGCTCGCGCACGCCCTCGAGATAGCCCGGGCGCGGCAGCACGATGCCGATGTTCATCATGACGGGCTCGAGGATGAAGCACGCGATCTCGTCGCCGCGCTCGACCAGCAACCGATCGAGGGCGCCGAGGTCGTTGTAGGGGACCGCCGTGGTCCACTTGCTCATCTCCAGCGGGATGCCCTTCGATGCCGGGGGCTGCAGCCCGGTCTCCTCGCTGGCCTCGATCAGGCTCAGGCTGGGTGCCACCGAGAACATGACGGTGTCGTGGTGGCCGTGGTACGACCCTTCGATCTTGCAGACGACGTCGCGACCGGTGACGCCGCGCGCCAGTCGTATGGCGTCCATCGTGGACTCGGTCCCGGAGTTGGTGAAGCGCACGCGCTCGAGCCTGAACCGTCGACACAGCTCCTCGGCCAGTCGGACCGCAGCTTCGGTCGTCACGGCGAACTGCGTCCCTGACCGGGCCGCGCCCTCGATTGCGGCCACGATGCGCGGATGGGCATGACCCGCCGCGGTCGAACCGAAGCCGTTGTGGTAGTCGATGTACTCCCGGTCGTCGACGTCCCACACCTTGGCGCCGAGCCCGCGCGCCAGGTAGATGGGGTAGGGGTCCGCCGCCTGGAACGACGACGTCACCCCCAGGGGCATCGAGCGCAGGGCGCGGTCGTACAGACGGCGCGACTCGGGGGTCGCCTCGATGAGCACGGCGTGCTCCCGGGCGAACAGCTCCCGGGCCCGGGCCCCCAGCCGTTGGTGGTCGGCGCCGCTGCCGCTCGGACTCGCACCCTCGCGCTTGGAGTCGTTCGTCGCCATCGCGTCCTCCCTACCGCCATTCGGCTCCGCCGACACGAATGGCGTCGCCATACGAATCTGCGGCCTCTGGGGTCATTATGCAACGAAATTGCTTGTCAGTTTCGATGAGGTCTGCGAATATGCTCGCAGCACGACGGGGGAGGGGTCAATTGACGACGACCACCGTGGACTCCGGGGAACTCGGGTCCACGCCGACCGGGGAAGCGCCCGGCGGCAAAGGCCTCAAGCCCGGTGCCCTCGGCCTCGTCTCGAGTCTGGTCATCGGGGTGGCGTCGACGGCCCCCGCCTACAGCCTGGCGGCGTCTCTCGGCTTCGTCACCCTCGTCGTCGGGATCTACGCCCCGGCTGTCATGCTCATCGCTTTCGTGCCCATGCTGTTCATCGCGGCGGCCTACTTCTACCTGAACCGAGCCGACCCCGATTGCGGCACCACCTTCACCTGGGTGACCCGCGCCATCGGTCCCAGGACGGGGTGGTTGTCAGGGTGGGGGATCCTCGTCACCGACTTGGTGGTCATGCCCAGCCTGGCTTCGATTGCCGGCTACTACACCTTCACCCTGTTCAATGCCAACGGTTT
Organism: uncultured Acidimicrobiales bacterium; assembly: GCA_963811775.1. Taxonomy (GTDB): domain Bacteria; phylum Actinomycetota; class Acidimicrobiia; order Acidimicrobiales; family UBA8190; genus Chersky-840. The sequence continues at coordinate 92,409 of CAWESO010000010.1, forward strand.
GGCCAACAGCACCTTCTGGGTCACCTTCGTCGGGGTGGTGTGGATCGTGGTGATGACGGCGATCTGCTACATCGGTATCGAGCTGTCGGCCTTCACCCAGGTGTTGCTGCTCGGTGCCGAGCTCGTCATCCTGACGATCTTCTCGATTGTGGCGTTGACCAAGGTGTACACCGAGCATATTGCGCACAGCGTGCGACCCTCATTCGAGTGGATCAATCCGTTCAAGATCACGGTTCCGGAGCTGGCGGTGGGCATGCTCACCGCCGTGTTCATCTACTGGGGCTGGGACACCGCCGTCACGGTCAACGAGGAGTCCAAGGACGCCAAGCGCACCCCCGGCATCGCCGCCCTGCTCTCAACGCTGGTGCTCCTGGCCATCTACCTGATCGTGTCGGTCGCGGCGCAGTCGTTCCACGGAGCCGAATTCCTGACGAACAACAGCGATGACATCCTCAACGCCCTCGGACGCAACGTCCTCGGATCCCCATGGGACAAGTTGCTGATCATCGCCGTGCTCACCTCGGCCTCGGCGTCGACCCAGACCACCATCCTTCCTGCGGCTCGCTCGTCGCTGTCGATGTCGGTCCACAAGGCCTTTCCTCCCAGGTTCGGCACCATCCACCCCAAATTCCTGAGCCCGGGTTTCTCGACGCTCGTCTTCGGCGCGGTGGCCGTGGTCTGGTACGTCGGACTCACGCTTCTCAGCCCCGGGGTGGTCCTGGCCAACTCGATCTTGGCCTTGGGATTCGGGATCTCGTTCTATTACGGGATCACAGGGTTCGCTTGTGTTGTTTACTACCGGCGACTCCTGTTCAAGAGCGTGAAGAACTTCATCTTCATCGGGCTGGCCCCGCTGCTTGGCGGTGTGATGCTCGCCGCGATGTTCTTGATCTCGGTCTTCTACTACTCCAACCCGGAGAACTCGGCCAACACCGGCCAGGCGTGGTTCAAGTTCATCCACTTCAATTTCCATATCTTCAACTGGGATCTCTACGTCAAGAAAGGTGTGTCTCCGATCCTTGTCATCGGAGTCGGGTTGTTGCTCATAGGGATCCCGCTCATGCTCCTGTGGAGATTGAAGAATGTCGCCTTCTTCCGTCGAAGTCGTGAATACGCCGTTTCGCTGGAGGCGTCCGCTCCGCCCCTCACCCCCGGCGTCATCCCGGTGACCGACTGATGGCCGGCGACGTCATCCTCGGGTACGACGGGTCCGAGGGGTCCCAGGCCGCCCTCCGGGTGGCGGTGTCGGTGGCGAAAGCCTTCGACGCCCCGCTCACCGTCGTCTTCGGCTATGAGCCCAACCCCATGGGTGGGGAGACGGCCGACTACAAGAACCAACTCGAGAAGATCGGGAGCGATCATCTCGAGCGGGCCGTCGCGGAAGCCAAGGCCATCGACCCCACCGTGCGGGTCGAGCCGATCGTGGCCGCGCTCCGGCCGGTGGAATCTTTGCTCGAGGCGTCGCTCGAGCGAGAAGCGCGGGTCATCGTCGTCGGGGGGAACGGGGAGCGGCCCATCATGGGCGCGATTCTCGGCTCGGTGCCGCACAAGCTGCTGCACCGCTCCACGGTGCCCGTGCTCGTGGTCCCGGCCCCCGAGGACTGATCTCCTGCGGACCGAGCCGAACGGCTCGATCCGCAGTACTGTCGGTCTGATGGGGGTGGGGGGGTGACCACGGCCCTGGCGTTCGCGCTGGGCGCGGAGGTACTGCTGCTGGGCTGCGCCGCGGCCGCAGGCATCCTGCACTGGTCACGGCGCCGCCATCGCCTCGAGGAGCAGTTCGCCGCCGCCCAGGCCGACGCCCGCCGCGTCGCCCACAACACGAGGATCCTCGATGCCGAGCGCGGCGGAGCTGTCCGAGCTCGTCCTCGAGCACTCCCTGCGCGAGCTGGACCTCGACCTCGACGACCCACCGCCGTGGCCCGACGAGCCCGCCCGTCCCTGAGCTGATTCCCTATTGAGGATCAGCTGTCAAGAAGCTGCTCCGGCGAGATGCTTGACCGAGTGACGGTCGGGGGACGACGATGCCGGTCGGGGAAGGTCGCCCCGCGTGCCCGCGCTTCGTCCGCGTGGCTTTGACTGTCCCGTGAGGACTTTCTGGGGGGCCTTCCCCACCTTCTTGCTGCGTCGGCGGGCACGTTCTTCTGGAGTCACGGTGAAATGCGCGGCGATGATCGCTGTGGCCTCCTCGGGGCTCACCGGGTTCCCGTCAACGTCGCAGATGACGGAGGGCGTCCCCCGCTGCATGACCGCCCAAGCGCGCTCGGCGAGGTTGGCAGCAACGACACACAGCGCACCCAGGTGGTCTTTGCCGCGCTCGACCATCTGCACGTAATAGAGACGCGCCAGCTGGGGATCGACCTTTCTGGCGTTGTCTGCGCCTCGCACCATCGTGGTCCGCAGCAACGACGAGCCGGCCTTGGACATGGCCTGGCCCTTGCGATCGGTGTCGCCGGTCTCTGACGCCTTGGGCACGAGGCCGGTGAAAGACCGGAATGCCTTGCCCGTGGGGAACCGGGAAGGGTCACCCATGCAGGCGACGAGCGCCGGTGCGCCGATGTCGGCCAGCCCGGGCAGGCTGCGGGCGAGCCCTTCTGGGTCGACGACTCGGTAGCGGGTCTCGCGCTCAGCCGCGTGGACGGCGAGCTCGGCCTGGATGCCACGCAGCAGGCGCACCTCGGTGGCGACCTCCGCCGCCAGATCTCCGAAGGCGACCCCGAGGTGGCCGCCGTAGAGCTCGAGCGACGCCTCGGCGGCGTCCAGCCACTGTCGGGCCCGCGGCGCACCCTGGTGCCCGTGCGACGCCTCGGAGATCAACCTCGTGAGCCGGGTGGCGCCCAGCACGACCAGGGCGTTCGGATCGGCGAAGCGTTCGAGGACGGCCAAGTCGGCCTGCCCGAGATCACCGGTGAGGGGGGTCATCGGCAGCAGCTGGCGGACCAGGTCCTTGATGCGTCGCTTGTGCTCGGCGCCGGCCCGGGTGAGCCGATCGGTGGCCCGCACCCGGCGGTCGAGGGCGCTGCGCTCGGCGCCGGGGAGCACGAGCGGTCGGAGTCCGGTCGGATCGAACAGCGGGAGCCGGGCCAAGGTGTCGGCGTCGATGCCGTTGGTCTTCGTGTGCCGAGACAAGAACGGGCGCAGGTCCGCCGCCTTCTGCGACGACACGCGGAACACCAGGTGGCCGCGACGGGCGAAGAACACGGCGATCGGCAGCCACGCCGGACCCGTGGGCTCCATGACAACCTCGAGTTGCGTGCCCGCCGGACACCCGGCCAGCGCTGTCGTCTCTACCTCGGTGAGGCTCTGCACCGTCGGCCACGCCTTGCGTTTGGCGATCGTCGTGCCCTCACCGTCAAGCACTCGCACCGTGTGGGCGCTGGCGATACCCAGGTCGATGCCGACCAGGCGTCGATGATTCATGTCGTCTCCTTCGGTCGTGTCGGTTGCACCGGCTCGTCCGTAGGAACGACGCACGAATTAGGCCACGATCCCAAGGAGACACGCCCAACCGCGGCTCCCACTCATGTGCTGCAACCGGACCCGGCCTCGATGGACCGGTCCACTTCCCTCATCCGGGGCATCCGTGGCCGGGCCGAGCGTGGCAAGCAGTTCAACGAGGCCGGACCCTCACGGGTCCCCCTCAGAGCCCTTCTCGACGCCACCCGCCGGACCAGCCGGGATGACCATGCAACCCTGAGACCCCAGCCCCGTGGTGGATCCACGGCACCGATGTCCCTTACATGAGCCCGACGAGCCTCCGTTCCGGAGTCAGCGTCGGTGCGGCGCCCGCTCGTCGAGCCCCCACGGGGCACCGTGCTCGTCGAGAAGGTCGAGGAACGGCTCGGCGGGAAAGGCCTCGGGCCCGAGCACACCGGCGCCCGCCCACGCTCCTGAGGCCAGCAGCTCCAGGGCGACGACAGGGTTGACCGCCGTCTGCCATACCACGGCCTGGCTGCCGAACTCCGACATCGACCAGTCGTTGTCCACGAGGTGGTGCAGGTAGACCTGGCGGGGTCGGCCGTCGGTGCCGGTTCCGGTCGCCCACGTGCCGGCGCACGTGACCCCGTGCATGTGCTCACCGAGCCCGGCCGGGTCGGGCAGACACGCTCCCACCACGTCGCGCGGCGACACCTCGACGTCGCCCACCTTGACCGGCGTGGTGGAGTCCAGGCCGAGCTTGTGCAGCGCCCTCAGCACCCCGATGAACTCCTCGCCCAGGCCGTACTTGAACGTCACCCGCTCGGCGTCGACCCAGCGCGGCACGAGGAAGACCTCCTCGTGCTCGACGTTGACACACTCGACGGCGCCGATGCCGCCCGGGAACTCGAAGACCTCGAGCTCGCTGAAGGGCTCGGTCGTGAACCAGCCGCGATCGCGCTCCCAGATCACCGGAGGGTTCAGGCACTCCTCGATGGTGGTCCAGATCGAGAACGTGGGGGCGAAGTCGTAGCCCTCCACGACCAGGTTCGACCCGTCGCGCACCCCGATCTCCTCGACGTGCGAGAAGAGGTTGTCGGCGGCATAGCGGGCGAAGACGTCGGACAAGCGGGGCTCGACACCCATGCCCACCAGGGCGAGCTGCCCGCGTCCCTCCCAGGCGGCGGCCAGGTCGAACTGCTCGTCACCGAGCTTGACCCCCGTCCGGGTGTAGGGGTCCTCGGGATGCGGATGCGACAGCGACATGGCCATGTCCAGATAGGTGGCCCCGGCGTGGAGCGCGGCGTTGAACAGCGGCATGACGAAACGCGGGTCGATGGCGTTGACGAGGACGTCACAGCGCGTGGCCCGCAGGACCTCCTCCACCGCCCCCTCGTCGGAGGCGTCGAGCGCCATGCCCTCGAAACGGTCGTCGGCGGCCTGTGCGGCTCGCTCGGCGCGCGCCAGGGAGTAATCGGCCACGACGGTGTGCTCGAAGGTGTCGCGCCGGGCCGCAATCCGGGCGAAGGCCGCCCCCACCCCTCCGGCCCCTACCAGCAGTACCCGCATCGAAGCACCTCCCCTCGACCGACAGTACCGGTGGTGACCGACACGGCCGGGCCATACGCATCGTCGGTCACGCCCCGGGTCCCTTGTCGGCGGACCGTGCGGGTGCGATTGTTGGCGGTCGAGGACAATGCCGTCCCGACGGGGCAGAGGGGCATCCATGACAGGCAGCCGGCGCGGGCTGCGGAACTTCGTCGGGGGGAAGTACGCCGACACCCAGGGCGGGGCCACCAACGACGTCGTGAACCCGTCGACGGGCGAGGTCTTCGCCACCATGCCCGATTCGGGCCCCGCCGATGTCGACGCTGCCTTTACCGCCGCCCACGATGCCTTCGGGGGCTGGCGCGACACGACGCCGTCCGAGCGCAGCCTGGCACTGTTTCGCATCGCGGACGCCATCGAGGCGCGTGCTGTGGAGCTCGTGGACGCCGAGTGCGAGAACACGGGCAGGCCCAAGGCCCTGACCATGTCGGAGGAGATCCCGCCCATGGTCGACCAGATCCGCTTCTACGCCGGTGCGGCCCGGCTCCTCGAAGGGCGGTCGGCCGGCGAGTACATGTCAGGCTTCACGTCGTACGTGCGGCGCGAGCCCGTCGGCGTGTGCGCGCAGGTCACGCCGTGGAACTACCCAATGATGATGGCGGTGTGGAAGTTCGCCCCCGCCATCGCGGCCGGGAACACCGTGTCCTGAAGCCCGCCCCGACGACGCCGGTCTCGACGCTGCTCCTGGCCGAGATCGTCTCGGAGTGGGTGCCGCCCGGGGTGTTCAACGTGGTGTGCGGGGACCGCGACACGGGACGGGCGCTCGTGTCGCATCCCGTCCCCCAGATGGTGTCGATCACCGGGAGCGTGCGGGCCGGACGCGAGGTGGCCATGGCCGCGGCCGAGGACATCAAGCGCGTGCACCTCGAGCTCGGAGGGAAGGCCCCGGTGGTGGTGTTCGACGACGCCGATGTGGAGAAGGCGGCCGAGGCCATCGCCATCGCCGGCTATTTCAACGCCGGCCAGGACTGCACCGCGGCGACGCGGGTCCTGGCCGGGCCTCACGTCCACGACGACCTCGCCGCGCTCGTCGAGCGGGCCCGAGCCCAGACCGTGGCGGGGCCCGAGGTCGAGGGGGCGGACTTCGGTCCGCTCAACAACAGCGACCAGCTGGCCCGGGTGGGAGGTTCATCGACAGCCTGCCGTCGCACGCCTCGGTGCGCACCGGCGGCCACCGCATCGGCGAGCGGGGGTTCTTCTACGAGTCCACCGTGGTGAGCGACGTCGTGCAGGGCGACGACATCGTCCAGAACGAGGTCTTCGGTCCCGTGATCACCGTGCAGCGCTTCTCCGACGAGGACGAGGCCGTGGCCTGGGCCAACGGGGTCGAGTACGGGTTGGCGTCATCGGTGTGGACCCGCGACCACGGGCGGGCCATGCGCATGGCGAAGCGGCTTGACTTCGGGTGCGCGTGGATCAACACCCACATCCCGCTCGTGGCCGAGATGCCGCACGGTGCGTTCCGGCACTCGGGGTACGGCAAGGACCTGTCGATGTACGGGTTCGAGGACTACACCCGCATCAAGCACGTCATGTCGGCGCTCGACGCCTGACGGCCCCGCCGGCCCCGACCGGGGCGCAGGGGACCGGCCGGTCAGAGGGCCGCCAGCGCCGCGTTCGAGGATGGCGAGGCCTTCGTCGAGAAGGTCGTCGGGGATCACGAGCGGCGGCAGCAGGCGCACGACGTTGCCGTGGGTGCCGGCACTCAGGACCAGGGTTGCCACCGAAGGTGCCCCCCAGGCCCCCGGGATGCACAGCGTCCATGAGATCGGCCCGACCCGTGATCGCCGCGATGGGCAGCCCGCCCCCGAGGCTCTTGGCGGTGGTGACGATGTCGGGCACCACCCCCTCGTGCTCGCACGCGAACCAGGCGCCGGTCCGGCCGAAGCCGGACTGGATCTCGTCGGCCACGAACACGACCCCGTTGTCCCGGCACCACTGGGCCAGACCCGGGAGCCAGCCCGGCTTGGGCACGACGAACCCGCCCTCGTCGGCGATGGGCTCCACCACCACGCACGCGACCGAGGCCGCGCCCACCATGGTCTCGAGGACGTCGATGGTCTCGGCCAGGGTTCCCGTGCCCCGGAACGGATCGGAGTACGGGGCGCGGTACACCTCGGGGGCGAAGGGCCCGAAGCCGGTCTTGTAGGGCATGGCCTTGCCCGTGAGGCTCATGCCCATCAGGGTGCGGCCGTGGAACCCGTGGTCGAAGGCGACCACGCCGCTGCGGCCCGTGGCGTAGCGCGCCACCTTCACGGCGTTCTCGACGGCCTCGGCCCCCGAGTTCACGAGGAAGGTGCGCTTGACGTGGTCGCCGGGCGTGAGCGCGTTGAGGCGCTCGCACACCTCGACGTAGCCGAGGTAGGGCGTCACCTGGAAGCAGGTGTGGGTGAAGCGCTCGACCTGTTCGCTCACCGCCGTGACCACGCGCGGCGCGCTGTTGCCGATGTTGGTCACCGAGATCCCCGAGGCCAGGTCGATGAAGCGGTTGCCGTCGACGTCCTCGACGATCCCGCCCCCGGCCCGGGTCACGCACACCCCGAGCGTGGTGCCGACCCCGGCCGGGATGGCCGCGGCGCGGCGCTCCATCAGCGCGCGCGACCGGGGCCCGGGGACCGCGGTCTGGACCAGCCGGCTCTGGGGGACTTGGTCGGTCGTCGTCTCCATGCGGGCCTCTCGCGCTCGGGTCGTCGCGCCCAGCCTACGGCCGGGCCCGAGCATGGGCGCCCGTCAGGAGGCGTGGACCTCGTAGGCGCACACGTGGGCGCCGTCCATGAGGTGGGCGACGCGCTCGACGCGCGCTCCGGGCAGCGCGTCGCGGATGAAGGCGATCTCGCTGGAGCAGGCCTGTCGGAAGCCGGTGGCCACCGACAAGATGGCGCAGTTGTGCTCGGTGATACGCCACCCCCCGTCCTCGAGCTTCTCCACGTCGGCCAGATAGCCGTCCTCGTCGAGGATGCGGGTGAGCTCGGCCACCTGCTCGTCGAAGGTGATGGCGGCCAACCGGGGCTGGGCGCCGGCCAGGCGCCGCTGGCGGCGCTGTTCGAACAGCTCGGTCACCTCCGAGCTGTCGGGCCCGCCCAGATAGCCGAGCAGCTCCGTGGTGAGGTCGCCGTAGCGCTTGGGGAACAGCACCTCCGCGCTCGGCGCCAGCACGTAGGTGTGCGCGGGACGCCCCCGCCCCTCGACGTCGCGCCGGTGGGTGACGAGCCCGTCCTCGCTCAGCCGGCTGAGTTGCTGGCGCACGGCCGCCACCGTGATCCCGAGGTGCTCGGCCAGCTCGGTGGCGCGCATCGACCCGTTGCGCTTCAGCGCCGTGAGGATGGCGCGCCGTGTCGTGGGCATGGTGCCCAATGGTGCCTCGACCGCGCCGTCGGGCTCGGTCACGGCACGATGAGGTGGACGTCGCCGAACTCGTGCCACAGATAGCCCTCGGCCAGCGCGGCCTCGTAGGAGCGCTCGAGCACGGGCCGGCCGGCGATGGCCTCCAGCATGGCCAGGTGCGACGCCTCGGGCTCGTGCCAGCCGGTGAGGAGCCCGTCCGCGGAGGTCACCGGTTGCTCGGGCGTCACGATGGTGTCGGTCCAGCCGCTGCCGGCGTGGACCTCGCCGCGCGCGTCCACCACCGTCTCGAGGGCGCGCACCACGGTCGTGCCGATGGCGATCACCCTCCCACCTTCGCGCCGGGTGTCGTTGACGCGGTGCGCGGTGGCCCGGGTCACCCGGTAGTACTCGGGGTAGGGCGGCTCGGAGGACTCGAGCGAGGCCACGCCGGTGTGGAGCACGATCGGGACGACGCCGATCCCGCGCGCCACCAGCCGGGTGAGGACCTCGGGGGTGAAGGGCCGGCCTGCGCTCGGCATCTCGGCCGAGCCCGGCTCCGTGGCGTACACGTTCTGGTAGGTGGCGATGGGCCAGCTGCCCCGCACGTACCCGTACCGGATGGGGTGGCCGTGCACGGCCAGGTAGGTGTGCAGCGGCTCGGCGGTCGCAACCGTCGCGATCCACAGGCGCACCCCCCGGGGGTGCGCGGCGTAGGGCGCCAGGAGCTCGACCCAGCCGCCGCCCTCGAGCGCGACGACCTCGCCGGCCTCGGCCCTGAACCACGGCCCGTCACCGAGGCGCAGCTCCACCGTCCACAGCGCCGCGGGCAGGAGCGTGGAGAAGTGCACCTCGAGCCGGCGCCCGGCCCGGTCGACGCCGGGCACCGCCGCGGCCAAGGTCCCCGACGTGTTGACGACGATCAGGTCGCCTTCGTCGAGAAAGCGCGGCAGCTCCGAGAAGTGCGAGTGCACGAGGGTGCCGTCGCCCTTGTGGGCCACGAGCATGCGCACCGCGTCGCGCGTCATGCCGCGCGCCTCGGGCGGCGATCCCGCCTCGAGCTCGGGGGGGAGCACGAAGGTGGGCAGTCCGGGAAGGGTCCGGGAACCGCTGGCGGCGAGGACGGTCATGACCGCTCGCTCCCGAGGGCGAACTCCGGCGCCGGCCGCAGGTCGGACAGGCGGTAGCGCCCGCTCGGCGGTGCCTCCTCCACGAGGCGCACGAGGTCGGGGGCGACCTCGTCGGGCCGCGGCCGGTCCGAGATGTCCTCGCCCGGGAAGGCGTCCTGGTGCATCTGCGTCCGCATGTCGCCGGGGTCGACGGCCCACACGCGCAGCGCCGGCTCCTCCACCGCCACGACCGCGCTTATGTGGTCGAGCGCCGCCTTGGTGAGCCCGTACCCTCCCCATCCTTCGTAGGCCTCGACCGATGCGTCCGAGGTGATGTTGAGCACGGCCGGGCGCGCCGCGCCGCGCAACGCGGCGACGGACTCCTGCACCAGGGCGAGCGGTGCGATCACGTTGACCTCCACGGCGCGCCGCAATTCCTCGAGCGGGTAGTCGACGAGGCCCGGCAGCGGGGTGGCGCCGAGCGTGCTGGCGTTGTTCACCACGAGGTCGATGCCCCCGAGGGTGAGCGCCGCCTCCACGAGCGCGCGCCGGTGCGGGGCGTCGGCGACGTCGCCGGCCACGGGCACGACCGACGCGCCGTCGACGAGATGCGACCCGATGGCGGCGGCCGCCTCGGCCAGCGCCGCGCCGTCGCGGCCGTCGATCACGAGGCTCCAGCCCCGGGAGGCGAGCTCCTCGGCCAGGGCCCGCCCCAGGCCCCTCGACGCCCCTGTCACTACTGCGATGGCCATGTCCCGAACCTCCTCCGGGCCGCCGTCCAGCCCACCTATATAAAGATAGTTTTACCTATCTTTATTTCTCGGGTCAAGGCTGGGGCGGTCGCGGGGCCGGCGCCGGGAGCAAATAACATGCAGGTCGGGGGTAAGGGACGGGACGGTCGATGACACACGGGTTGGGCTCGTGGTGAGGGCGGTGATACTGGCACTGGCCGCCAGCTTCTGCACGGCCACGTCGTCGGTGTGCCAGCGCCTCGGCGCCGCCACCGCCCCCGGCGGGGAGCGGTTCAGCCCTCGACTGGTGCTCTACCTGGTGCGCCAACCCGTGTGGTTGGCGGGGATCGCGAGCATGATCCTCGGGTTCGTCTTCCAGATCGCGGCGCTGCACTACGGCGACCTCGCCCTCGTGCAGCCCATCCTCGCCACCGAACTGCTCTTCGTCTTCGCCTACATGGCGCTCGTCGGCACGCGCGGTGTGGCGCGCCATGACTGGTTGGCGGCCGCGGCCATGGCGGCGGGCCTCGGGGTGTTCCTCTTCACCGCCAGCCCCTCGGGCGGGCACCTCCACGCCCAGGCCGCGTCGTGGTGGTTCGCGGGGATCTCCGCCGTCGGACTGGCGCTCGTGGCCACGGTGGTGGCGTTCACGCCCATGCGACGGGGCACGCCGCCCTCGCCGGCGCGCAAGGCGGCCATTCTCGGCGTGGCCACCGGGATCTCGTGGGGGTTCGTGGCCGCCGTGATCAAGGAGCTGAGCTCGCACACCGACGAGGGCTTCAGGATCTTCCAGACGTGGTCGCCCTACGTCCTCGTCGCCGTCGGGGCGGCGTCGATGCTGCTGTCGACGCACGCCTTCCAGGCCGGGCCGCTGGCGGCCTCGCAGCCCGGGTTCACGATCGTCGACCCTCTCGTCGCCAGCCTGCTCGGCGTGTTCATCTTCGAAGAGCACCTGCAGCTGTCGCCCTTCGCCGTGCTCGTCGAGGCGGCCGCGCTCGGCGCCCTCGTGGCGGGGGTGGTGGCCATCAGCCGGAGCCAGCTCGTCCAGGGCCAGAGCCACGCGGACGAGGCCGGGCTGCGTCCCATTCCCACCGCCCTCGACGTCCGCGACGCCTCGGGCTGAGGTCCGGCCCGGCCGTCTGCCCTCCCCGACGGGTCGCGCCCTACCCAGGCCCGTAACGGTCGGTGAGGCGCGCGCCGAGATGGGCGAGGTGGGTGCGCACCGCGTCGGGAGCGGTCACCTCGATGTGGTCGGCGAAGCCGGCGAGCTCGGCCGCCACGACCTCGGCCGTGTGGCCGCGGATCTCGACGGCGACGCGCCCGTCGTCGGCGGTCTCGCCCACCGACAGCCGCGTCCCGAGCACGCCGTGCAAGACGCCCACGATGGCGGGATCGGCCCGCGCCGCGACCTTGCACGGCGTGCGGCGTTCGTCGAGCGTGGACAGCACGCGCCGCCACGTCTCGGCCAGGTCGAACTCCGGAGGCCGTCGCACCGGCTCATCGGTGAGCGACACGGCGCGCACCCGGCTGACGCGGAAGGTGCGCATGCCGGCATCGGTGTCGGCGATGAGGTACCAGGTCTGCCTCTTGGCCACGAGGCCGAGGGGATGCACGAGGCGCGCCCCGGGGGCGCGGTCGCGTCCCGCGTAGTCAAGCCGGACCTGGACGCCGTCGACCACGGCCTGTTGCAGGGCGGCGAGGTGGACGGGCGGGTCGACGGGGATGCGGTCCCAGTCCGAGGCGTCGATGATGACCGCACCGCTCGCCGACTCGGCGCTGGCGCGGAAGGTCTCGGGCAGGGCCCGCACCAGCTTGCGCAGCGCCGCCTTCACCTCGGGGGTCGCCGCGCCCGGCCCGGCCACGAGGAACAGGGCCCGGGCCTCGGCCGCGTTGAGCCCGCTCAGGTCGGTGCGGGCCCCGCCCACGAGGGACCAGCCGCCTCCCCGCCCCGCCTGGGAGTACACCGGCACGCCCGCCATGGCCAGGGCCTCGAGGTCGCGGCGGGCCGTGCGGGGGGAGACCTCGAGCTCGAGCGCGACCTCCGCCACCGTGGCGCGGCCCCGGGACTGCAAGAACAGCAAGGCGGCCACGAGTCGGTCGGCCCGCATGGGCCCAGCTTCGCGCCGAACCTGGTCAGCTCATGGCCATGTTCGGTTTCAATCTCTGGGGCGAATTTCTGTGGCGGGGCCGGCGCCGACGGTGCTACGCATGACCACCACCGCCGACCCGAGAGGGGACCCTCGTGCCCACATCGCCGCTTGCCGTCGTCTCGAGCTTCTGCGCCGCGTGGTCGAAGCTCGACATCGACGAGATCATGCAGTACTTCCACCCCGACGCCGTGTACCACAACATCCCCGTCGACCCGCTCCACGGCGTTGACGCCATCAAGGAGATGATCGTCGGGTTCACTGCCGGGTGGGACAGCGTGGACTTCGAGGTGCGCCACATCGTGGCCGACGGGGACGTCGTGCTCACCGAGCGCGTCGACCACTTCGTGTCGTCGGAGCGCACCATCAACCTGCCGGTGATGGGCACCTTCGAGCTCGCCGACGGGCTCATCACGGCATGGCGCGACTACTTCGACCTGAACCAGTTCATGAGCCAGCTCTCGGACTGACCACCGGGCGCGCCCCGCGCGCCCGTTGTGCCGGCACCCTTAGCCGAAGTCGTGGGTGAAGGCCGCCGCCGAATTGGGGAATTGGGTGATGTCGGAGTCGACCGCACCGTCGTAGGAGAAGTACGAGCTGTAGGCCACGTCGTTGGCCGGGTTGCTGATGAACCCGAACATGTCGTTGATGAAGGCGGGGTCGTCACTGCCGTTGAGGCCCCATTCGGGGACGCTCACGAACTTGCCGTGGGCCTTGGCGAAGGCCGCGGTGGAGGACAATCCGCCCACGGTGCCGAGCGTGGCCGTCCAGCTCGACCCGGGGTTGTCGTACTGGTCCGTGCCGATGTAGTCGACGTACTGGTCGCCGGGGTACGACGCGGCATAGGAGCCGTTGGTCGGCGTCTCGTCCGCGGCCGCGCACCAGTCGAACAGGAAGTGCTGTCCGGGGATGCTGCGCATCGTGGTCACGATGTCGTCGAAGGCCGTGACGTACTGGGCCGGGGTCGTGTTCTGCACTCCCCAGGAGAAGTAGGTCGTGGACCACTCCCACCCCACGCGCAGGATGGCGTAGGCCTGGCCGGCGGCCACGAGCCTCTGCGCCAGCTCCTGGTACACGCCGAGGTTGGCGGGCGTCTGCGCCGGGGCGGAGCCGGTGGGCGACATGGCGACGCTCAGGTACAGGCGCAGCGACGTGGCCGGCGGCTGGTAGGCGCCGATGGCCGCCCACGACGCCTGGCTCGTGTAGCTCGAGATCCCCTCGACCGCGACGCCGAGCCGATTGGCCAGGGCGGTGACGTCGCCCGGGCTCTGGGAGCCGACGAAGAAGCCCAGGCCGTTGGAGGAGGCGACGGGGAGCGAGCACGACGCCAGCGTCGACAGGGCGAGCGCGCCCAGTGCTCCTGCGATCGCCCCCCTGCGCATGCTGCATCCCCCTGGTCGCCATCGCCCCCCGGAGTGACGGCCCTTTCCAGCCTATGTCGACGCGGCGCGTTCGTCACGACGCGAGAGGTGACTTTCGCGGCGGCCGAGCCGCACCGGCGCCCGGCCCGGGTCGGCTGGGAGAATGCCCTCGTGCTGGAACTGCGCGCCGCCCGACCCGAAGACGCGGCGGCGGTGGCCGGCGTCCACGTGCGCTCGTGGCAGGCGGGGTACCGGAGGCTCCTCCCCGACGCCTACCTCGACGGCCTGCGCCCGGAGGACCGCATGGGCCACTACCGCTTCGGCGCCGCCGACCCCGGCGCGCCGGCGACCGTGGTGGCCGTCCTCGACGGGAACCTCCGGGGGTTCGTCACCACGAGGCGCCCCGGCCCCGGCGCCGGGCCCGGACCAGGTGGGCCCGATGACGGGCCCGAACCGGGAGAGGTCCTGGCGCTGTACGTCGATCCCGAGGCGTGGGGGAGCGGGGTGGGGCGCCAACTCCTGTCCGACGCCCGCCTGCGCCTGGGCCGGAGTGGGTGCACCGAGGCCGTCTTGTGGGTCCTGGCCGGCAACGACCGGGCCCAGCGCTTCTACCGGATCGACGGATGGGGGGCCGAGGACGTCCGGCGCACGGTGGAGGTGTGGGGAATCGCCGTCGACGAGGTCCGGTACCGACGCCCGCTGCCCTGAGCGGCTCTACTCCTGGCCGGTCGGCGCGGTGTGCCGCGGTTTCACGGTTTCGTCGCACTGCGTCCGGACGCGCCGCACCGCGTACAGGCCGGCGCCGGCGAGGATGGTGGTGGCCAGGGACTGGCCACCGAACGACACGATCTCGTTCCAGTCGAGCGCGGACGGCACCACCGGGGTCTGCTGGATCACGACCCCGACCACGAGCGCGACGGCGGCCACAGCGGTGATGACGAGCAACACGCCGGCCCACGTGGTGAGGCTCCGGTTGCGCCGGACGTGGCGCCGCGCCTCGTCGATGTCGGCGACGGCGTCACCCTCGCCGCTGGACCTCGACCCGTCGTCGGCGAGATCGTCGAGGGCGTCGGTCCACCCGTCGACCTGCCACCACACCAGCGCCAGGGCGCACAACAGCACGAAGGCGGTGAGGAGCCCGGCCCACTGGGTGGACTCGATGAGGGCCTGGCCGGCGGGCTCACTGAACAGGTGGCCGACGTGAACGGTGTTGCTGATGATCCCCGAGGCCACGCCGGTGACGGCCACGACGGCGATGGCGCCGAGGAGCGCGACGGCGACGATCTCCTGGATCTCCCATGGCGTCCGCTCTTTGGCCCGGCCTGCGTCGGTGGTGCCGTCCTCGGTGCCGTCGTCCTCCGGGTCCATCGAAGACATCGTGTGCGCTACTGAACGGCTCGGTGGTCGCTCGAGGCCGACGACCCCGGGACCGGGCTGGGAGCCGGCGCATCGGCGGAGCGTTGCGCCAGCGCCACCGTGCGCAGCGCCTCCTCCCTGTCGAGCTCAGTCGAGGTGCCGCACAGCGTGCAGGTCGAGAAGTAGGTGCTTCTGAGCGGGACGACAGGGACGAAGAACAGCGCGAACCACGTCGTCCGACGGGCCACCACCTGGGCCGCCGGCGAGCCGCACCGGCTGCACAGGGCGAACACCGTGGCCAGTCGCTTGACCACCCGTTTGACCCCGAAGATCAGGAACACGCCTCCCGCCTCCCGCCAGATCCCGGGTCCCGAGCGGTCGGGACCGGACCACCGGCGCCTCGAGCCGTGATGGCGACGCCCGTCATAGCACGGGGCCCAACCACAGGCGGGCCCGATTCCGGCCCCGGGGCCCGTGCCGCGTCGGGCCGGGCGTCGGGGCGGGCGCCGGCACGCGTGGCAGGATGCGGCCATGACGAGCGAGCGATTGGAAGTCCAGCGCATCATCGCGGCCGACCCGGCGACGATCTTCGCGGTCCTGTGCGATCCGCACGGGCACGTGGCCATCGACAGCTCGGGGATGCTCATGGACGCCACCGGCGATCCCGCCGCCGCGGTCGGGGACCGCTTCGTCGTGCACATGGACCGCGAGTCGCTCAACGACTACCCGATGGGGCGCTACGACGTGACCGTCGTGATCACGACCTTCTTGCCCGATCGGGAGATCGCGTGGACGGTCGAGGGCCAGATCAAGCCGCCGTTGCGCCACATCTACGGCTACACGCTGGCGCCGGTCGAGGAGGGCACCCTCGTCACGTCGTACTACGACTGGTCGGAAATCGACGAGGCGTGGAAGGACGCGGCGATCTTCCCGGTCATCTCCGAGGGGGCGCTACGAGCCACACTCGGCGTCCTGGCCCGGACCGTGGCGCCGGGCGGGGTGCGTCCTCCGGGCTGAGCCCGGCTGTGCCTCCGGTCGTCCGGGCACCGGCTGTCCTGAGCCCCGACACCGGCCCCCGAGCCTGGTGTCGCCGAGCCGCCTGATCGACCCGCTGGACATTGGTAACTATTGTGTTACGGTAGCCCTCGTGTTACCGAAGCCCGCTCCCGGTGACCCCTTCGAGGCGCTGGGGGACCGCAACCGACGCGAGATCCTGCGACTGCTCAGCGACGGGGACAAGGCCGTCCAGGAGATCGCGGCCGCCATGACCATCAGCCGGCCCGCGGTCTCTCGCCATCTCCGCCTGCTCAAGGAGGCCGGGCTGGTCGACGAGCACGCCCGGGGGACGCGCCGCATCTACCACCTCGAGGCGCAGGGGATACGCGCCGTGCAGGTCTATCTCGAGGGCATCTGGGGGGACGCGGCGGCGCGCTTCAGACTGGTGGCCGAGAACACCGACCCGTCCGCGGACCGATGACGACGCCGCTCACCATGTCCTTCGACGTGGCGTGCACCGCCACGCACGCCTTCGAGGTGTGGACGGCGAGGATCGGGACGTGGTGGCCGCCGGACCACACCGTGAGCGGCAAACCCGACACCGTCGTCCTCGAGGCCGGTGTCGGCGGGCGGATCTACGAGCGCACCGCGGACGGCGTCGAGCACGACTGGGGTGAGGTCACGGCGTGGGTGCCGCCCACACTGCTGGCGTACGTGTGGCACATCGGGCACGGCCGCGCCGACGCCACCGAGGTGGAGATCCGCTTCCTGCCCCGCGGCGCGGCCGAGACCCGCGTCGAGATCGAGCACCGCGGCTGGGAGCGACTGGCGTCCGCCGGTGCGCAGCGGCGCGAACAGAACGAGGCGGGATGGCAGGCGGTCCTGCCGCACTTTCTGGCCGCCATCGCGAAAGGGGATCGACCATGAGCACCGGCACCAAGGACGACCCGTGGGAGCTGCACACGCCCCCCGGCACATCGGCGTACACCATGTACCGAGACGACCGGGCCGACCCGCCCGCGCTCGTGTGCCAGGTGGGATCGACCACCCTGAAGTACCACCTCAGCGCCATCGAGGACCTGCACGCGTGGTTGCAGGCGCAGGGCGACTGGGTCGTCCTCGGCGCCGCGGACGAGAAGAAGCCCGCCGCCCCCGACACCGTCGAGGCCTGGGGGCGGTCCCCGGACAATCCCGTCGGGGGCTGGTACGGCCTGCGCAGCGGCTACCGGGGCCGCTTCGGCATGTACCTGCCGCCGCTGCTCGAGGCACTGGGCCTGGCCGAGCTCACCCACGAACCCCGCAACAACACGATGCGGGCCCGATGAACGACACGAGGAGCGCATGATGACCGTGACCAAGGTGATCCGTTACACCACCAAGCCCGAGCGTGCCGACGAGAACGCCGCCCTCGTCGAGGCCGTCTATGCCGAGTTGGCGCTCAAGAACCCCGAGGGACTTCGCTACGCCACTCTGCGTCTCGACGACGGCGTCAGCTTCGTCCACATCGCCATGCTCGACGGCGGGGAGAACCCCCTGACCCGGTCGGCGGCGTTCGCGGCGTTCCAGGCCGAGATCTCCGACCGACTGACCGAGGGGCCGATCCAGGCCGACGCCACGGTGGTCGGCGCCTACGGCCTGTTCGAGGCGTAACCGCCGCGCCCCGATGCCACCCCGGTGTGCACCCGCGGGCTATGGCGCGGCGCCGAGCGCGTCGGTGCTTACCGGCACGGCTTGCGCATGCCGGTCAGGCCCAGGTTGAAGCGGGCCCCGTTGAACCCCCGGACGTCGTCCTGGGCGCAGAACGACGCCGTGGACGCGTGGTACTCGGCATTGAAGACCGCCTTGTGCCCCACATAGGCGGCCAGATAGCCGCAGGTCGAGAACTGGTTGCACTGCTCGGTCAGCACCGCGTCCGCCAGCGGGTACATGTCGCCGGCGTAGCTGTCGGCGGTGTCGTCGGGGTTCTTGATCCACCACCCCAGCCCGAGGCCGTGCATGTAGTGCGCCAGGGTCGTCATGTAGGTCTCCTCGGCGGCCTTGGTCAACGAGAAGCCACTGGGGTCGCCGTACTCGTCGTCGATGTCGGTCTCCACGGCGTCGAAGCCCTTGGCCGCGCACTGCTTGGCGATCATCGACTCGATGATCGAGACCGTGGCCGGGAACCGGATGTTCAGGTAGTACTCGGGGTAGCCGGGCACCTTGGCCCCGAACGCGCCCGCTGACCGGAGCTGCTGGTAGTACGTCGTGGACACGCCCTCCTGGGCGGCGGAGTAGTAATTGCCCGCCGCGCCCACTTCGACGTAGCACACGACGTGCTTGCCCAGCGCGTGCAACGCTGTGATGGTGGAACGGGGGTTGATGATCCCGTCGATGTCGTAGATGACCGGGTCAGGAGCGTGCTTCTTGTCGGGGAGCTCGTCGTTGGTGCCCATGTCCCGGGCGTTGGACAGCTTCAGGGGGTGGCTCAGCTCCCACTGCCAGGGTTGGTTGCCGAGCGGGGGCGTCCACCACGACGAGGCGCCGGCGTGCGACGCACCGGCCAGGCCGAGCCAGGCGACCGAGACGACGAGGGTGACGACGAGCCTCGATCTCCAGCGCATGACCACCCTCCCGACGAGCGAAATGCACGAGGATCATGTGTCGGTCCGAAGCGCCCGAGCCTACCTGGGCGAGCGGCGACGGTCGGTGGGAGGTCCCGCCCGGCCGCTTCGACGCCGAGGACGGAGATCGCGCCGGGAGGCCAGTCCGCTTACACTGGCGGGCATCGGATGGGCTCTCCCTCTCGGCGCGGTGCTGATGGTGATCGGCGTCGTGCTGCTCGTGTTGGTCGACGCCCCGCGGCGCGTCTTGTGGCGCCTGCGCCAATATCGCGACGCGTCGCGATCTCCTGCCTCGCCGGAAGGGCACGATCCCGAGGCGGCTGACAGCCCCGGGATCTGGATCGAACCCCCGCCGACGGCCGGTGACCGCGAACCCCCGGAGGCGACGCCCCCCGGCTCGTGACGCCACACCGGGCGGCGACGGGTCCTGGTCCGCCCATTCCGGCGTGCGGCGGGCTTCGTCGGCGATCGAATTCGCCAAACCGAGTACGGACGCTGCACCGTCGGTAACCAACCCCGTCGGTCGAGGTGGCGTTCAATACACTCTGAGCGTGCGGGGCAGGCCGGCGGGAGACGCGAAACCACGGCCATCTTGACCACGTTCCTCGTGAGGACGGTGCTCGGTGCCGATGCCCAGTCGAGCCCGCATTCCACCACCGTGCCTCCGATGGTCCACTCGGCGTTCGGCACCCGGGCGATCATCGGCTATGTCCTGCTGGCGCTGCTCGTGGCGGGCTGGACGCTCTTCTTCGTCCTGCGCGCCCGCCGGCGCCGTCGCGTCCACAGCCGGCCACCACCGCCGAGAATGACCGCTCCGACCAGAGCGGTCCCCACCGAACGGCCGCCGCGACCCGACCGGTTCGAGGCGCGCGTCGTCGGATGGCATGCGGACCCGGATCACATGAGCGAAGAGGTGTACTGGGACGGCCAGTCCTGGACGGGCCGTCGGCGCTGGAGCGGGGAGGCGTGGATCGAGCTCGACCGGGGGCCGTCGAGCTGATCCGGGCCCGCCCGGGCGCGGTGGCGGCGCAAGGTCAGTCCTTCTCCAGCACGGCGACATAGGGGTCGTGGGCCGACGAGCCGAGGACCCGCGCCGGGTGCCAGCCCGTGCCCCGCAGGAGCGATCGCATCTCGGCGCGCGACACGAAGAGCCACGAGAACCACGGGGTGGCACAGTCGCGGTAGCGGACCCGCAACCGCGTCTGCCCCGGCATGAGGCCGCGCTCTCGGTTGCGGTGGTAGTAGCCCCGGTCGATCCCCGGGGCGCCCCCGCCGTAGGGGTTCGTGCTCTCGGCCAGGATGCGCGCCGCCGGTGGCATGCGCCTGGCCCAGGCGCTCAGGATGCGCCTGAGACGGTCGGGTGTGCCGAAGATGCCCAGGTTGTTCCCGAAGAGCACCGCCGTGTCGAATGCCCCGATGTGCCGGGTCAGCTGGTCGATCGACAGGCACCACGTGTCCTCGACCCCCTCCATCCGCGCCACCCGGGCCGCGAGCGGAGAGGAGTCGACACCGACGACGGCAAGGCCGCGTTGCTGGAGATGCAGTGCCACCCGACCCCCGCCGCAGCCGACGTCGACGGCGCGTCCGCGCACGTACCGCATGGCCTGACGTTCGGGCGCCGGCCAGTCGGGGTATCCGGCTAGGAACAGCTCGTGCCCGGCTCCGATGTCGATGTAGCCGTCGTCGCGCTCGTAGACCTCGGGATCGGTGCCACCGTGGGCCCAGTCCATGAGCGCCCGGCCGAATGCGTCACGCTTGTCTTCCACGGCGCAGTCCTCGAGGGTTGCAGTCGACCCGCTCGGTCGCCGCCGGTTGCAGAGTAGTCAAGGCCGACGCGGCCTCACCTGCTGCGACCGGCCTTGAACCTGCCGACAGCCGACGTTCGGCCCGCCTCAGCGGATGAGGCCCAGGCCCTCCTGGCAATGCGGGCCGCCCCAGTGCTCGGTGATCCGCCCGTCGCGGATGCGCAGGATCGCGGTGCCGTTGATGGTCACAGGCTGGCCCGACGACGGGACCTCGTAGAACGCCGTCCCGGTGTGGGTGCCTCGCACCGTCCAATTCGACACGACGAGATCACCCGACTCGATGAGGAGGTCGACGGTGAACGTCATGTCCGGAAACGCCGATCGGGCCTGCTGCCACCAGTACTGCTCGTCGCCGCGGATGTCGTCTCCGACCCGTCCAGGAGTGACCCGCTCGGTCACGTGGCTGTGAAACTCGGGAGCGAAGAACTCGAAGACAGCGTCACCGTCCCCCGACTCCATCGCTGCGCTGTACTTGCCGAGTAGCCGCAGATTGTCCGACATGGCGAGTCTCCTCTCTCGACCATCCTGACCCTAATCGGGTGTGAGCGATCACGGAGTGGGCACAGATCGAGCAGCCCTACCCTCACTGCGATCCGTCGTCACCCCGTCACTGGTCGTCCGACCGAAACGACCGATCTCCTCCGTGGTGGAAACGCCCGGAGTCCCCTCCGTCCGGGTTCTCGTCTCCGTTCCCGGTGAGGGGCTGGCACTGATAGGAGCTCGAGTCGCATGACGCCGCCGCGATGCAGGGGCCTCCGGTGTACGGACATTCGAGCACGGTCGGCGCGACGGTGGGCACCGAGACGGGGGTCTCGGCCGGCGTCGGCACGAACGTCGGCAGGGTGCTCGACGGCGTTTGCTCGGGCGTCGAGGTGCTCGTCGTCGACGCAACGATCGTCGGCGCGGTCGAGGTGGAGGACGCCGCAGCGGCGGCCGTGTGAGTCGTCACCCCCGCCAGCGACAATCCGAGGGCCGTGCTGGCGCTCGTGAGAGCCACGGCTGCGCCGGCGATCGCAACCCGGAGCACGCCTATCCGGCGGGGTCGAACTCGTGCCACGTTCTCCAAGATAGGCAACGAGAATGCATGCCGAGACCGTCGACCGAGTGCACGTCACCGGGGTGACTGCCATGCTACGACGCGCGCGGGGAGTGGCCGAAGCCGACACCGCCGAGTCCGGGAAGTCTCCGTGCAAATGCGCTGGTGGGCCCCCATGACACGGTTTCCAAAGCGGTGTCCGAGTGCCGCCGACCGGACGCATCGACGGAAACGCCACCACCGTCAGTGCGAGATCTCTTCGGGCCGGGTATCCCGGGGAGGGCGTGGCGGAGGTCGTGGCGGAGGTCGTTCGTTGTCGACGATGAAGGTTGTCGGCCGCGCCTTATCCCTAGAGCAGGGCCCGCGCCTCGGCGTCGAGGACAACGTCCTCCACCGCCAGGTTTTCCTCGAGGTGGGCGGGGGAGGAGGTCCCCGATATGAGAAGGACGGTGGGGCCCTGGTCGAGGAGCCAGGCCTGGGCCACCTGGGCGGGGGTGACGCCGAGGTGGGCCGCGGCGCCCCGCACGTTGGGTGCATTCAGGACGGGGCGGTCGGCGGCGAAGGCAGAGCCGAGGGGGAAGAACGGCACGAAAGGGACGCCGTCGGTGTTGCAGGTGTCGAGGAGGGGCTGATGCGTCCGGTCGACGATGTTGTAGGCGTTCTGCACACACGCGATCTCGCCACGCCGGCGAGCGGCGCCGTACTCGCCCACCTCGACGTTGCTCAGGCCCACGGCGCCGATCAGGCCCTCGGCCTGCATGGCGAACATGGAGTCGAGCTGCTCGGCCAGCGGCACGTCAGTCTCGGGGTGGCGCCGCAGGTTGACCACCGGGATGCGGTCGAGCACGAGGGTGCGCAGGTTCGCCTCCACGCCGGAGCGCAGCTCCTCGGGCGTCTGCGCTCCGCGCCACCCGCCACGCTCGTCGCGGGCAGCCCCCACCTTGGACACGATGACCAGGTCGTCGGGGTGAGGGTGCAGGGCGGCGTGGATGAGTTCGTTGGCCACGACCGGCCCGTAGAACTGGGCCGTGTCGATGTGGTTGACGCCGGCGTCCACCACCCGGCGCAGCACGGCCACAGCCCGGTGGCGATCGGCGGGCGGGCCGAACACGCCCGGCCCGGGAAGCTGCATGGCGCCGAAGCCCACGCGTCGCACGGGGATTCCGGCGAGCACGACGGGATCGAGTGCCATGGCACGGCCAATCTAGCGGTGCCATCGGGATCCTGATGCTGACTGTCGATGCGACTCGGTTCAGGCCCCGATCGGACGCCTGAATCTTCCGGAGTTGACCCATGTGCGTTCCTGGATAGGCACGCCGATCCACCGATCACTCAGGGCCGTGCACAACCATTCACTCGGTTCAGCAGACGGATCCCCGAATATGAATGTCTTCCTCGGGCAAGCTCGTCACCACGTCGAAACGGAACAGGAACGGTGGGTCCGGAACGCTCGCCCACGCGATCCCCGAGCCCTGCCCCGCCTCCTGATGCACGATGCGAACGTCATCGAATTGCACTCCGATCATGGAGGGAGCAAGGGCCTCCAGGAGCAGCACCGTCACCTCGGTCCGTGCTTGCATCGCCACTTCATATCTCGTGCGGTACACAGAATCCTCGTGGCAATTCCGATACACGGGGCGCACCGTCAGCTGCTCGGTGGCTGCTCCGGCAGGAGGCTCGGTCACGGCGTCGAGTCGCGTCAGTTCGAGTCGTCGGGCCCCGCTTCCACTGGACGAGAGGGCATCCCGTGCGCCCGCAGCCACGATCAGGGCAAGACCGATGACTGAGACTGCGAGAAATACGATGAAGGCGCCGCCTTCGAGCGGGTTGCTGCGTGCTCGCGCCAGGGCGGCCGCCAGCACGCATCCCACGATCCCGATGATGGCAACGATGCCTCCACCGATAATCCAGCGGCGCTCGTTGCGGTCCATCGAGTGGCATTTTACGCCCTATTCCCGGTCGGAGCTTGCCCGTTTCCTGCCCACCACGGCGGTGTGGTCGAATGACGACTTGGAGGCCCGCGAGGACCTCTTTCTATGATGGGTCCTGTCGATACAGCGGTCGAGGCGGAGGTTGTGCGAATGAGCGACGTATCCCAGGGGCCGGGGTGGTGGATGGCTTCGGACGGAAAATGGTATCCGCCGGAGCTCCACCCGAACTACGCCCCGACTCCTCCGCCCCAACCCACGATCCACCATGTCACCGGTTTGTTTCGCAATGCGCAAAGCACCTTGCAAGTCCCCGCTGGTGGCGTCGTGTTCCGAGAGGGGGACATGGGCGAAGAGATGTTCGGCATCATCGAGGGCCAAATCGAACTCCATACGGCGGACCGGGTCATCGCAGTTCTTGGGGCCGATGATGTCTTCGGCGAGATGGCTCTCGTCGACTCCTCTCCACGGATGGCAACCGCGGTCGCCCGTTCCGACAGTGTCTTGGCCGTACTCAACAAACACCGATTTCTCTTCTTGGTCCACGAGACGCCGACGTTCGCTCTCTCAGTGATGTCCGCCATGGCTGATCGTTTCCGGTCGAATTGGCGAGCGCAACCGTAGAGACGTCTACTCGCTGCCTTCGCCCCGAACGGTATGCAGGGTCTGGTTCTCGGGGCGCGACCAGGCGGGTATGTCGGCTCTGCGTGCCCGAGCCGAGGCTCGGTCGGCCCGCCTCTCGACCGGGATTACCAGGGGGAGCGAAGAGTGAGCGATTCGGCTTCAGCGCCGACTTACGGCACGTTGCGCCCGGACCGTCGCTCGCATACCCACTAGCTGGCGGTCGAGGGCGCGAACCCCCGGGGCTGCTCCTTCGCTGCCTTCGCTCTGCTCGGCAGGCCGTTCGGGCCGTCGCCTCCACGGTGTTTCCCAGGCGGGAGGAGGTTCCTGAGTACCGAGGGTGCGACGATCCTGTTTATCCACCTGGCGAGGGTCGACGGCGGCACCGTCCGGCTCTGGCGCCCGGTGTCGCCGACACCCATCGCAATCGCAGGGGACGGGTCGGCACGGTGAGGCTTAGTACGTGTTTCATAACTCCTTCGCAACAGCTACCCCGATGGAGCGCTCGGGTCGGGTAGCAAACGGGTCTCGCAGAGCGTGAGTCTTCGAGAGATTTTCCAAATATGCGCGCTACCAGCGCGTTTGCCATGTCGAGATGCTCGCGATTTGCGTGTCGATGCATTGGACTTGTGTATATGGCGGCAAGGCGCCGTTACCCGACAGACCTGACCGACCGACAGTGGTCGATCATCGAGAACCTCATCCCCGAGATCGAAGCCGCCGGTCCCGGTGGGCGTCCGCCGGTCCACGCCAAGCGTGAGATCGTCAATGCGATCCTCTATGTGGTGAGAGCGGGGTGTGCCTGGCGCATGCTGCCCACGGACCTCCCGCCGTGGCAGACCGTCTACCGCTACTTCGCCCTCTGGCGCGACGACGGGACCCTCGATCTCATCCACGACACGTTGCGCGAAGAGGTGCGCGTCTCCACGGCCACGAAGGGTCGAAAGCGACGGGACCCGACACCCACGGGGGGCGTGGTCGACTCCCAGTCGCTGCGGGGAGCCGACACGGTCTCCCAGGCGACCAGGGGATACGACGCCGGCAAGAAGGTCAACGGCCGCAAGCGCCACATCGTCACCGACACGCTCGGCCTGCTCCTCGTGGTCATGGTGACGAGCGCATCGGTGCAGGACCGCGACGGCGGGGCGGCCATCTTGAAGCTCGCCCACAAGCTCGTGCCCACCCTCCGCCACGTCTTCGCCGACGGTGGCTACGCGGGACGACTGGTGGCCAAGGCCAAGCGCTACTGGAAGCTCACCGTCGAGGTCGTGAGAAAGCCACCGGGACAACGCGGGTTCTCCCCCCTCCCGAGGAGGTGGGTCGTCGAGCGAACCTTCGCCTGGCTCATGCGCTGGCGCAGGCTGGTGCGCGACTACGAACGCTTCCCCGAGACCCATGAGGCGATGGTGAAGTGGGCGATGGTCGGACTCATGCTCAACCGCCTGGCGCGGCCACCGGGGCCGAAACCGTGGGAACAAGGGCAGCGGCGCCGGTTATGAAACACGTACTGAGTGCCATGCGGCAGCTGGTCCGAGGGGCGGGGCTCAGAAAGATCAAACTGACGTCCTCCAGGTCCTCACATGACGTCGTCCGAATTCTAAGTATCCCAGGCGTCTTTCGACCCTGGGATGATTCGGCTCTCCTCGCTCAAACCCTGAGCGCCGAAGAGCTCAAACCCGGTGCCGCAGTGCTGGACATGTGCACTGGCAGTGGCGTCCTCGCGATCGTGGCGGCACTCCTAGGCGCCGGAACCGTCACTGCGGTGGATGTCTCGCAGCGCGCGTTGTTCTGTACACAAGTGAACGCCCTGTTACACCGCGTCAGGATACATACACGTCGCGGCGACCTCTTTGCGGCTCTAGGGGACGGAACGCTCTTCGACGTCATTGTCTCCAATCCCCCCTGGCTTCCCTCCGACAAAGAGACGTTGCCCGAAGGTGGTATTTCCCGCGCCTGGGCTGCAGGCCGCAACGGGCGCGAACTGATTGATCGCGTGTGCACCGCGGCACCAGCCCACCTGCGCCCTGGAGGCTTCCTGCTGCTTGTTCAGGGGTCGTTTTGCGACGTCCCGGCGACACTCGAGTCGCTCACCGCCCAGGGAATGAAGGTGGAGATCGCGGCCCGCCGCGTGGTTCCGCTGCTGCTCGCGGAAGTAGGACAGCGGGCATGGGAGGTTCAGCAGGACGGCCCTTGGACCCGTGACGACTCGACGTACGAGATCGTCGTCATCCGAGCTTCGCGGCCCTTGCCTGACGAGCCGACCAGATAGGCCATTTCATCCGCTGGGCCTGTCCCATCTGAACGCGACGTCCGGTCCCAGAAGGGATTACGCACCCAGGTTGAGACTCCAGGCCTTCGGTACATCGAGCGAGAGCGCCGGGTTGCTGCTTTGGTGCCAGGGTTGCTCCGAGGCACTTACCCCGGGGCCCTATGGGACGGTGACTGTTTTCAGTACCCGATTCCTCCATTCTCATAATCAGTTCACCTGGGCCTCGGCCCTCCTCAATCAGGTTGATGATGGAGGCCATGACCGTCATCCGCATCAACGCCATCACCATCCCCGAAAGCGGCGGCGAGGAGCTTGCCCGTAGGTTCGCCGAGCGGGCTGGGGCCGTAGACAAATCCGGGCCTGACAGAGGTGTCCGGCGCGAGGCGTGTGATGAAGGAAACCGCGAGATGCGTGTAGGTCTGACGGGGTTCAGGGCACCTCATGCGCCACACACTGCGGGCGAGCGGTTCCCTCCACCATGATTAGCGAAGCGTCTCTGCCTCACGTGCCAAGCGCGACGCTAGTTGTCGCGAGATCCCAAGCACGCGCCCGACTTCGCTGATTGATGCACCTTCTTCCTTTCCCAGAGCGAATAAGGCCAGACGAAGCTGGTGACGAGCCGCTTCAAACTCCTCGATGGATTCGGTCACAAGGCGCCGGTTCGTTGGAATACTTGTTCGCTTAGCTGCGGCGATCCCCGGCGCCCCGGCTTCAAGTCGCTCGGCGATCTTGAGCATGGCTTTCTCATAGCGCAGAAGTTGTTCTCGCAAACGAGCGGAACATTCAACGAGTTCAGCGATTCGTTGTAAAAGATGATCTCTCTTGATGGACGTCATGACCTCTCCAGCACAGAACGGACGCGATGGTGCCGAGGCTACATATTCCCGATGACCCTCTCGCAGTCCACTGTCAACGGATATTGACACCGGACGCGGGAAAGGCCCTATGATGGCTTTGTCACAGCGCTCAGGATCAACATTTGGAGGAAGTTGTGACCGACACAGCAGACACGTCACCTCCTTCCTCGCTTGGTGAAGAACACCAGGACCTCACTCGGTCTCGCATTAGGGCAGCAGCGATGAAGGTTGTTGCTCGGCACGGCTTCAACGCAACCGTCGAAGAGATCGCAGAGGTATCGGGCGTGAGCGCTCGCACCATCTTTCGCCACTACATCACGCACGACCGTTTGATTGCCGCAACGGTCCTGGACATGTTCGAAGCCTGCGGCCAAGGCCCGCTAGAGGACCTCCCTCGGTCTACCGAGGACTTCGACGGCTGGCTGGAGGGCCTGGCGTCGACGATTCACCTTAGAAACGCTGAGATCGTTGGAGCGGCCTTCTGGGACATTCACTCCTCACACTTTCGCGAATCTGAGGCGCTAACTAAGGTTGCCGCGACTCGCCGCGAGTCTCGGCTTCGGGGAGTGAACTATCTCGCCACACGCGCCTGGCGCGCAGCCGGTGGCATCGGCGAACCGCCCGAGGCCTTGGTGCTTGCATTTGGTCTCAACTTCTCGGCCTTCACCACCCAGGCACTCATCGTGGACTTTGAGCAAACGCCCGATCAGATCGGGAAGCTCACCGCCGACATCTTGAAGATGCTGGTGCGTCGGGAGGTTCAACGCCAGCGAGACGCCGGTGCCGATGGTCAATGGCCGATCACGTCACGAGCAACCGGGTCCTCGAACGACTAGACGAGGGTTGCTCTCGCACTTATCCTCGCTCAGCCCCTCCAACGACCGCCAGCCAGGTAGTTGTAGACCTCAAAGAACTGAATCTTAGGGGGATGGAGCACGCCGACCGCTTCATAGATCGGACTGAGCTTGTCTTGCGCGAACTTCTCGAACGCCTCCCGTGACTCCCATACATCGACAACGCGAAACCCGTCGTCGGTCTTCATGACGCAGTGAAAGATCTCGTGCGGAGAGGCCGGACCGCCAGGTAGGAGCCCTATCCTCTCATTGATCCGGTCATATTGCTCAAGCGTGGCACTCTCGAAGTCGAGTTGCACTGCGATCACCATCCGTACTCTCCCCGCCCGTGAGCCCGTCGAGCCTCATCTTCGCAGATCGGTCGTTTATCGCATTTCCCCGTAGCATACGCATCATTGCGCGCAAACACTCAGCCCTTGAAAGGCCCGAGGGCGGTATTGACATGACAGAACTTTGACACTTCGACAGGCCAGGCTGTTTGTAACTCATGCGGATGACACTGGTGGTTCGCATCGCAAGGGGCCAAGAGAGATGTCACCCCCGGCGACCTGATGGGGGCAACGGGTCGCTCGGGGACAACTCCTCATGGGGCAAGCCCTCAGGTGAGCGCGTCCATCGCTGCCAACACCCGTTCCCGTCCCAACACCGTACCTGGACGCCGTTGGGAATGCTCCTCCCGTTTTCTTGCTCGAAGGGTGGTCGGAGCACTGGATTTTGGACTTTCCGCCGCGGGCCAACGCTGAAGCCCGTCATCCGCATCAACGCCACCTTCGGGCGTTTGAGCTACTCCTCCTTCGCGTCCACGACCACGATGTCACTCTCGGAAATCCGAAGTACATATGAGGCAGTCGTCTCTGAATACAACCAATAGAAACCATCAAGAAAGCTGATCGACGCCGTACCTCGTCGGTACCGAGCCCTGATCATCCTGGGCGCTGGTGCAGGCTTGCGGATCTCTGAGCTCTGGCCGTTACCAACGACCGCGTGGACTGGCTCGGCAGAAGTGTTCTCATTGACCGACAACTGGTTGGGTGCGACCCCCGGGGTGAACCGGAGTTTGGGCCTGTGAAGGACAAGCGAAACCGATCCCGAACGATTCCACTTCCACAAGTCGTAATCGACGCCCTGGCAGCACATGTGGCGACTTTCGGTCTCGGACCTCGGGGCCTGCTGTTTACCGGCCCACGCGGGGGAGCGGTGCGTAGAACGACCTTTTCGGACATGTGGCAGAGGCTGCTGGCCCACTCGGGATCGCAAAGGGTGAGGGATTCCACCAACTTCGCCACTCTTATGCCTCGCTCCTCATCCGAGCGGGGGAGTCCGTGAAGACAGTCCAAATCCGACTTGGCCACACCTCAGCTCAGATGACCCTCGACGTCTACGCCGGTCTC
The DNA here is from genome assembly GCA_963811775.1 of uncultured Acidimicrobiales bacterium. Classification (GTDB taxonomy): domain Bacteria; phylum Actinomycetota; class Acidimicrobiia; order Acidimicrobiales; family UBA8190; genus Chersky-840. The sequence goes on from CAWESO010000010.1 coordinate 121,816, forward strand.
GGGCCTGAGGACGAGGACCGGACGAGAACGGCGGTCGACGACGTGCTCGGTCCGTCGTCGCGTGGGGCTGGTGTGGGGTTGGCCCAGGGTAGCTAGACAAACTCCCTGTTCAGCGCCTTTGTGACGGTGAGTCGGCCTGTAGGCGGGGTTCTGTTCGTCCTTGCGGACGAGGTGACCATCCATCTCAGCGGCCTACCTGGGGACTGCTCACGAGGAGCGGGCGGGCAACCCATGTCCCACGTTTGGCCTTGCTCCGGGTGGGGTTTACCGAGCCGACCGAGTCACCCCGGCCGCTGGTGCGCTCTTACCGCACCGTTTCACCCTTGCCTGTTCGGGCTCGCGCCCGCCATCGGCGGTCTGCTCTCTGTTGCACTTTCCTTCGGGTCACCCCGACTGGCCGTTAGCCAGCACCCTGCCCTGTGGAGCCCCGACCTTCCTCGCCCCGGTCCCGTCCGAGGACGAGCCCGTGGCGCGGCCACCCGGCCGACTCACCGTCATACGCAGTCTGCCAGGTCGGGCACCGGACCGACTCGCCCGCGCCCGGAGACGGACCGTCGGCGACCACCCCCCTCGATAGGGTTTGGCCATGGACCAGCAGCCCCAGCGGCTCGCCCTGGTGGAGGAGCCCGAGCCGCTGTCCATCGCCGACCTCTACCGCCAGGTCCAGGCGGCGGTCGCGGCGTCGTTCCCGCGGGGGCACCTGCAGTGGGTGCGGGGCGAGATCCAGAGCATCTCGGACCGCACCGGGCACTGTTACATGGACCTTGTCGACCCCGACGCACCGCGCGGTCGTGACACCCCGGTCCTGAAGGTCAATTGCTGGGGCCGGACCTGGGGCCCGCTCAAGAACGCGCTGGGGAAGCAGGGGATCGTCCTCGAGCCCGGCGCGGTGGTCTCGTTGCGGGGCCACGTCGAGTTCTACCCCCCCAAGGGCCAGATCAACTTCATCGCCGTGGACGTGGACGTCACCGCCCTCCTCGGCCGCATGGCGGCGCGGCGGGCCGCGCTGCTCCACACCCTCGACACCGAGGGCCTCCTCCGTCGCAACCCGGCACTCGCCGTGCCCGAGGTGCCGTTGCGGATCGGTCTCGTGGCCAGCCCGGGATCGGAGGGATACAACGACTTCACCGGCCAGCTCCAGGCGTCGGACATCGCCTTCTCCGTGATCTTGTTCCGCGCCAACGTCCAGGGGACGGGATCACCCGCCTCGGTGGCCCGCGCCCTGCGGGCGGTTTCGGGCTCTGACTGTGACGTCGCCGTCCTCGTGCGCGGGGGTGGCTCCCGCGCCGACCTGGCCGCGTTCGACGCCGAGCCCGTGGCCCGCGCCATCGCCACCCTGCCGATCCCCTTGTGGACCGGTATCGGGCACACCGGCGACCAGTCGGTGGCCGACATCGTCGCCAACCGCGCCTTCGTGACGCCGACGGCGTGTGCCCAGGAACTGGTCCTCCGGGTGGGGGAGTGGTGGGACGGCATCGTCCGCTCGGGGGCGCAGGTGGGACGGCGCGCCGTGGCTGCCCTGGAGGCAGCGGCGCGCCGGGACGCGACCGCCCGACACCGGTTGAGCACCGCCACGCGCCATCAGCTCTCTCGGCACTCCGAACGGCTCGAGCGGCGGGTGGCCCACGTCTCGGTCAATGCCCGTCGGCAGCTCGATGCGGCCGCCGACGCCGTCGAGCGCCGGTCACAACGCCTCGGCCCTTGGGCGCTCGCCGTCCTCGACGGCCTGCACGACAAGCTCGGCACGTGGCGACGCCTGTTGGCCGCCTACGACATCGAGCGCCAGCTCGAACGGGGCTACACGATCACGCTCCGGCCCGACGGCACCGTGGTGCGCTCGGCGCATGACATCGAGACCGGGTCCACCCTGGTCACGAGGTTCGCGGACGGCCGGGTCCGCTCGACGGTCGAGGCCACAGAGTCCCACCCGACGACCGAGGGGCAATCATGAACGCACAGGGACATGACGACCAGGCTGCGCCCGACGACGACGCGGTGGGGGGGCTGAGCTACATGGAGGCGAGCCGCGAGCTCGACGGGATCGTGGAGTTCTTCGAGAAGAGCGAGGTCGACGTGGACCAGCTCGTGGCGCGCCTCGAGCGGGCCACCGCCATCGTCGACGAGCTCGACCGGCGCATCCGGCGCACCCGGGCCCAGGTCGAGGAGCTCGTGCCCAAGCTCGAAGCGGCGGGGCGCAGCGCGTCACCGGAGACCAGTGTCGACGATGCCGCGGACGGGTCGAGTGCCGGGGACGCCGACGACGGGGCGTCGGACGGGGACACACTTCCCTTCTGAACGGGCCTTCTCAGTCCGACGACAGGCGCACGGGCAGGCGGGTGAGCCCGCGCAGCGTGATGGTGTCGCGATGAGAGACGGTGTTCTCGCCGGGCTCGATGGTGCCGAAACGCGACAGCAGACGGCTGAAGCACACCTGCCCCTCAAGCCGGGCCAGCGCAGCACCGAGGCAGTAGTGGATCCCGCTCCCGAAGCTCAGGGGCGCCCCTTCGTCGCGCCCGAGGTCGAGGGTCTCGGGATCGGTGAACCGGCGAGGGTCGCGGTTGGCCGCACCGAGCAACGTGAGCACCTGCTCCCCGGCCGCGATGTCCTGCCCTTCGATGACGGTCGGTCGAAATGCCGTGCGCCCGTCGAGCTGCACGGGACTGTCCCACCGCAGCAGTTCCTCGACGGCCCGTTGCACCGCGTCGGGGTCGTCGACCGACCGGCGCAGGCGCACCAGCTCGTCGGGGTGGGACAACAGCGCCCACAGCCCGTTGCCGATGAGGTTCGTCGTGGTCTCGAAGCCGGCCGCGAAGAGGAGGATGGCGGTGGAGACCACCTCGTCCTCGGTGAGGCGGTCCGACCCGTCGGACACGGCGATGAGCTCCGACAGAAGGTCCGGTTGGGGTCGGGCGCGCCGCTCGGCGATGAGCCCCGCGAAGTACCGCTCCATGACGATCCTCGCCGCCCGCGCCCCCCGGAGCTCCTCGAGGGTCGACACGGGCTCGAGGAGGCGCGTGGCGGCGCGCACCAGATCCTGGAACTGGTGACGATCCTCCACCGGTACCCCGAGCAGCTCGCCGATCACGGCGACCGGCAGGGGGAAGGCGAGCTCGGCCATGACGTCAACGCTGTCACCGCCGGCTCCGAGCTCGGCCATGGTGTCGAGGAGCCCGTCGCACAGCGCTACGACATGGGGACGCACGGCCTCGACGGTGTTGGGCGTGAAGGCCCGTGCCACCAGCCCGCGCAGGCGGGTGTGGTCGGGTGGGTTGAGCGTCAGTATCGACTGGCGGCGTGCGAAGAACGCGAAGAAGTCGTCGACCTCATCGGCCGGGATCCCCCAGCGGGCCACCCGCGCGAAAGCGGTGGTGTCCTCATCGCCCTTGCCGAAGTGGGGGGATCGCAGCACCTGCTGGCAATGGGCGAAGCGCGTGACGATCCAGCTCCCCAACGACGATCGGAAGATGGGCGAATGCTCGCGGATGCGGGCGTAGTGCGGATACGGGTCAGCCCGGCCTTCGGGCGTCGCCAGCAGCACGACGAGCTCGTCGGCGGGGTCGAACGACCCAGGTGCCGTACCCGGCGACGGTGATGAGCCCAGTACCGGCATCGATCAGTGGATACGGCGCTCGCGCTGGCGCCAGTACGGCTCGCGCAGCTCGCGTTTGAGCACCTTCCCCGAGGGGTTGCGGGGGAGGGCGGCCACGACGTCCACCGACGTCGGGCACTTGTAGTGCGCCAGCCGCTCCCGGCAGAAGGCGATGATCGAGTCCCGGTCCAGGTCCGACCCCGGTGCGGCGACGACGACGGCCTTCACCGTCTCGCCCCACTTGTCGTCGGGGACGCCGATGACCGCGGCATCGGCGATAGCGGGCATGGCCATCAGCACGTTCTCGACCTCGGCGGGGTAGATGTTCTCCCCGCCCGACACCACCATGTCCTTGATGCGGTCGTGGAGGTAGAGGTAGCCGTCTTCGTCGAGGTAGCCGGCGTCGCCGGTGGCGAGCCATCCCCCCTCGTCGACGGTGCGCGCCGTCTCCGCGGGCTTGTCCCAGTAGCCGAGCATGTTGAAGCCCGACCTCGTGCGCACCTCTCCCACCTCGTGGGGCCCGAGCTCGCTCCCGGTGTCGGGATCGATGATCCGCAGCTCCACCTCGGCCAGGGGCTTCCCGGCGGCCCGCAACAGGTGCTGGCGCGGCCCCCCGGGGTCGTGGTCCTCGTGGGCGAGGCGCACGATGGCACCGCTCGTCTCGGTCATGCCGTACACCTGCGCGAAGCGGCAGCCGAGGACCTCGAGGCACCGGACGAGGACGTCCTCGGCGATGGGCGAGGCGCCGTAGAAGATGGTGTCGAGGCTCGAGAGGTCGCGGTGCGCGACGGAGGGGGTGGCGAGGAGCGCCATCAGGACGGCGGGCACCAGGAAGGCATGGGTGATGCGCTCGCCCTCGATCAGGCGGAGAAGCTCGGCCGGGTCCATGTCCCGCAGGATCACCGAGGTGCCGCCGCGCGACATGCCGGCCAACGCCCAGCCCGACCCCCCGATGTGGAACAGCGGCATGGCCACGAGGCTCACCGTGTCCTCGTCGATCTCGAAGGCTTGGCCCGCGGCCAGCTCCAGCATCACCTCGACGTTGCGGTTGCCCAGCATCACGCCCTTGGGAAGCCCCGTCGTGCCCGACGTGTAGAGCTGCATCGACACGTCGTCGGCGTGACCCTGGTGTCCGGGGTCGGTGGCGTCGGATCCGGCCAACCAGTCCTCGTAGCCCACCCGTCGGGCGAGGTCCGAGGCCCCGCCGACATCGGCGTCGGCCTTCGGGTCGCCGAGCACCACCACGCGCCGCACCCACGGCAGCCCACCGTCCATCGCCGCCAGGCAGGGCACGTAGTCGGCGTGGATCACGAGGACCGAGGCCTTGGAGTCGTCGATCACCGCGGCGATCTCGGCCGGGGCGAGTCGCCAGTTGACGGCCACGTTCACCGCACCGCCGAGCGCTCCCCCGAAGAGCACCTCGAAGTACTCGAGCCCGTTGCGATCGAGGAACGCCACCCGGTCGCCGGGCCCCACGCCCTCGTCGCGCAGGGCCCGCGCCACCCGGCAGGCGCGTGCGTGGTGCTGGGCCCAGGTGACCGAGGTCCCGTTGAACCGGAACATGGGCTTGTCGCCGAATTCGGCGACGTTGGACCGGAACATGCCGGCCACGCTCGAATGCCGCATCGTCCCCCTCTTGCCGTCCCGCGCGCCGAGGCTGCCGGCCCGGCACACTGTACGCCCCGACCGGCCTCGGCCGTCGGGCTTCGCACCGGGGTCGAGCACCGGCGCGAGCCCGCCGGTGCGGCTCCCGACCGGGCACCCCCTACCATCGGTCCATGGCCGACGACCGCTTGTACTTCCGCCAGCTCCTCTCGGGACGCGACTTCGCGGTCGGTGACCCGGTGGCGAGCCAGATGGTGAACTTCTGCTACCTCATCGGCGACCGGGACACCGGCGAGGCGTTCGTCGTCGACCCCGCCTACGACGTGGCCGGCCTGCTGGAGGTCCTGGCCGCCGACGGCATGCGCTGCGCGGGCGTGCTCGCCACCCACTTCCACCCCGACCACGTGGGCGGCGACCTGATGGGCTACCGCATCCAAGGCGTGACCGATCTGCTCGAGGCCGTGTCCGTCCCCGTCCACGTCCAGGGGGCCGAAGCCCCGTGGGTGGTGCGGGCCACGGGGGTGTCGGGCGACGAGCTCGTCGAGCACTCGAGCGGGGACGTCGTCACGGTCGGCGACGTCGCCATCGAGCTCGTCCATACCCCGGGCCACACCCCGGGCAGCCAGTGCTTCTCGGTCGACGGGCGCCTGGTGGCGGGGGACACGCTGTTCCTCGACGGCTGCGGCCGCACCGACCTCCCCGGTGGCGACCCGGAGCAGATGTACGAGTCGCTCACGACCCGACTGGCGCGCTTCGGCGACGACACCGTCTTGTACCCCGGGCACCTCTACTCGCCCGAGCCCTCCGCGACGCTGGGCGAGACGCGCCAACGCAACTACGTCTTCCGGCCCCGCTCCGTCGAACAGTGGATGGCGATGTTCGGCGCGTGACCGGGCAGTGATCGGAGCTTGACCGGTCGGCACTAGGGTCTGCTCGCTCATGGGGCTCGCACCGGATTCCACCATCGCCGTCGTCGGCGCGTCCCTGGCCGGCCTGCGCGCGGCGGAGACGGTGCGCGCCGAGGGGCACACCGGGCCGCTCGTCGTGATCGGCGCCGAGCCCCACCTCCCCTACGACCGTCCGCCCCTGTCGAAGCAGTTCCTCGCCGGCACGTGGGGGCTCGAGCGCGTCCTCCTGCGGCCGGCCGAGAAGATCACCGCCCTCGGGCTCGACCTGCGCCTGGGGCACGTCGCCGGCGCGCTCGACGTCGACGGGCACAGCCTGGAGCTCGACGACGGGAGCACGCTGCGCTTCGACGGCCTGGTGCTCGCCACCGGTGCGCATCCCCGGCCCCTGCCCGGGGCGGGTCCTGCGCCGAACGTCCACGTCCTGCGCACGCTGGAGGACTCCATCGCTCTCGGGCACGCGGTGCGCGCCAGCGGGGCGCGCGTCGTGGTGGTGGGAGCGGGGTTCATCGGGTCCGAGGTGGCGGCGACGTGTCGCGGGCTCGGGGCGCGCGTCACGGTCGTCGAAGCGTTGCCGCAGCCGCTCGCCCGCGTGCTCGGCGAGCAGATGGGCGCGACGTGCGGCGCGTTGCACCGCGCCCACGGCGTCGAGCTGCGCACCGGCGTCGGCGTGGCGGCGCTGCGGTCCGCGCCCGACGGCGCGACGGTCGACGGGGTCGAGCTCGACGACGGCTCGGTGCTCGACACCGATGTGGTGGTGATCGGCATCGGCGTCGTGCCCACCACGGCGTGGCTCGAGGGCGCGGGCCTCGAGCTCGCCGACGGCATCGTGTGCGACGCCACGCTGCACGCCGCCGACGACGTGGTCGTGGCCGGCGACGTGGCGCGCTGGTTCGACCGTGGCCTCGACGCGCTCGTCCGCATCGAGCACTGGACCAACGCCGCGGAGCAGGGCGTGGCCGCGGCGCGCAGCCTGCTGGCCGGGCGTGCGGGCGCCGAGGCCTACGTCCCGGTCCCGTACTTCTGGTCGGACCAGTACGACGTGAAGATCCAGGTGATCGGGCACCCGGGCCCCGACGACGAGGTCGTCGTCGTGGACGGGTCGCTCGCCGAGGGCCGGTTCGTGGCCCTCTACGGGCGCGCCGGGCGGTTGCGCGCCGCGCTCGGCTTCAGCCGTCCCCGTCAGCTGATGGGGTACCGCCCTCTCCTCGAGGCGGAGGCGAGCTTCGACGACGCTCTGGCGCAGCGCCCCGCCTGAGGGCACCCACGCCGGCCAGCACCCCGCCCCGGGGCAGCTCGCTGCGCAGGGCGCGCACCGACGCCTCGAGCCGGCGGTCGTCGCCGGGTCGGGGATGGCGGTCCCCGTAGGCGCTGGCCTCCACCACCGCGGCCAGGGCCTGCCAGGTTCCCGAGCGGTCGCCGGCCAGCGCGTCGAGGGCCGCCGCGTACTCGGTGAGGGTCTCCTCGGGACGACGCCGTCGGCCGGCCCCGGCCCCGGCCACCTCGATGCGGCGCGCCGCCTTCTCGGCCCAGGTGCGCGGCAGCTGCCGGCGCCGGGTCACGACCACCGCCCCGACCGAGACCAGGACGAGGACGAGGCCGATCGGCACCCACGGGAGCCGGCGCAGCGCGCCGGCGACGTCGTGCGCCAGCGTCGAGCCCGGCGACGGGTTGGCCAGCGGGACCACGGCGGTGGGGTCGAAGCTCTGCCACCCGTACCCGGGGAACCACACCTGGACCCAGGCATGGGCGTCCTTGGCCTCCACGTCGTAGAGGTCGGTGATCGGGTTGTAGCTCCCCGGGACGTACCCGGCCGCCTCGCGCGTGGGGATGCCGATGGAGCGCAGCATCACGGCCAGCGAGGTGGAGATCTGCTCGCAGAAGCCGGTGCGGTTGCCGAAGAGGAACTCGTCCACGGTGTCCTGGCCCGGCGCCAGGGGAGGGATGTCGGTCGAGTAGTGCGTGTGGGCGCCGATCCAGGCGATGAGGCTCTCGACCTTGTCGTAGGTGTCGGACTGCGAGGCGGTGACGGCCTCGGCCAGGGCCTTGACCCGGGGATAGGGGTGCGGGACCTCGGTGTCACGCGACGCGATGCCGGCCGGGACCGGCGTCTGTGGCACGGCCCGCAGCTGCGTGGGCGTGGGCGTGCTCACGGTGGACTCCACCGTGTAGATGGCGCCGGGCCCGAGGGCGATGGGCGACACGATGGAGTCGTTGCTCGACACGTAGATGTCGTGTGTCGGGAACCACACCTCGTGGGCGGTGTCGGCGTGGAACACCAGGTTGGGTGAGGACTGCACGACGTAGAACGTCTGCAGGTCGTTCTGCGCCCCCGGGGACGGTGTGGGACCGGGCACGATGAACGGCGCGTTGTCGTCCAGGCGCTGCGGGGTGGCGCTGTTGGGCGAGGCGTTCCAGCTCGCTCCGCTCCAGTCGTCGAAGGTCTCGCCGATCCAGTACGACGGCCGGTCGGCGCGCACCCGCATCACCACCTCGTTGCCGAGCGAGCCGCGCAGCGCGGTGTCGAGCCGGTTGGAGAAGCCCAAGAAGCCGCCCACGCGCGTGGCCCCGGCCGGGGTCCCGGGCTTGGCCAGCTGCGTGGCCCGGCCGTCGCCGGCCAGCCCGCCGGGGATGGGCACGGGTGCCCCGGGCCCCGAGGCGGAGGGGAAGTCGATGCGTCCCGCCACGTGGGGGGCGGGCAGGAGCACGAGCACCACCGTCGCGCCCACGGCCACGGCGCCGAGGGTGCCCAGCGCGCCGCGCCCCCCGATGCGGCCGCCTTCGCTGGCCGAGCTCCACATGGCCATGAGCCCGGCCAGCCCGAACGCCAGCCACACCAGGACGAAGACCCCAAAGCGCAGGTCGATGGCCTGGGCCGCCGCCACCGCCATGAGGCTGGCCGAGCCGGCCAGCGAGAACGACAGGTCGCGGCGGGCGGGGACGTCGAAGGCGTGCGCCACCTGCACCCACACGAACAGCACGGCCAGCGGGTTCTCCACCGTGCTCACGTCGTAGATGGTCTGGCCCGTCAGCTGTCGGAAGAACCACACGAAGGCGGCCACGGCGCTGAGGGCGAGGATGGGCTTGATCCACGGCAGCGGTCTCTCGCGAGTGCGGTAGGCGAGGACCATGCCGCCCACGACGAGCACGATCGAGCCGCCCGCGACGGCCCACGACAGCTCGTTCTCGGCCCGGCACGCCGCGATCCCGGTGATGACCGCGCCCGCGCACGAGGCGCGCAGGACGATGGAGTGCTCGGGGGGCCCGGGGCGGTTGGCGCGCCGGACGGCGTCGAAGACGTTCATCGTCTCTTCTTGGACGCGCTCGACGTGACGAGCGACGTCCCGCCCCGGCCGTCGTTCCCGGGCTCGGCCACGGCGCGGGCCAGGCGACGACCGGCGCTGCGCCGGTCGCCCACGGTCCCGAGGGTCGGACCGTCGTCCTCGGTGGTGGCCAGGAGCACCGACGCGCCGCGGTCGACGAGGGCCACGACGGTGCCCATGGCCTGCTCGGCCACGGCCTCGGCCGCGGCGGGGTCGGCGGGCAGCCGCACCTCGAGGGTGACGGGCTCGGCCGTCGGCCCCTCCATCTCGCGCACCATGAGCTCCCCGCTGTGCGCGGTGGCGGGCCAGTGCACCCAACGCCGGTGGTCCCCGGGCCGGTACGGGCGCACGCCGCGGGGCACGCCGATCTGCACGGCCGAGTCGAGCACCCCGCCGCCGGTGGTGTCCTCCCGGCCCCGGGGCAGGGGCAGGGGCCGGCCCAGTCGGGGCCCGACGTGGAGCTGGCGCGCCAGCGCGACCACCACCGTCTTGCGCCACCACAGCAGGCCGAAGGGCGCCGCGCTCGACACCTCGAGCACGACGTGGTCGAAGACCCCCCGTGTGGGGGGGATGAACGTGACCGGTTCCTCGGGCCCGAGGCCCGACCCGTCGACGGCGGCGGCCGGTCCGGCCCGGCGCGCCCTGCGGTGCGGTCCGACGAACGCCGCGGGCCCGGGCGGGACGAGGGGCCGCACCCGGATCCGGGTGGTGGCACGGGCCATGGCCTGCGTCGGGAGCCCGGCGGTGGCGTCGATGGGGGAGGCGACCACGGTCACCCTGGCGCGCGCCGTGACGATGGCCGGGGCCACGAGGCCGACGGCGAGGGTCCCGGCCAGCACGTCCCCCACGGCCTGGACCCAACCGGCGCCGCTGTTGTGGGCCACGAGCCCCCAGGCGAGGAGCACCCCGGCGCAGCTCGCCAGCGGCACGAGAGGACGGACGGGCAGCACGACGCGCCGCCGCCGCGTGATGGCGCCGACCGGGTTCCCCCGACCGGGCACGGTCGTCACGGACGGGGGGCAGGTGTGGTGTCGAGCAAGCCCCGGACGACGGCGACCCCCTGCTCGACGCCCTCGTCGGTGAGGAGGCGGTGCGCCAGACACGCCACGGCCACCGCCTTCACGTCGTCGGGGGTGACGAACGCCCTGGCCGAGAGCACGGCGTGGGCCTGGGCGGCGCGGATCAACCAGATGGCGGCGCGCGGGCTCGCCCCGAGCCGCACCCCCGGTGCGCCGCGACTGGCGCGACACAGCGCCACCGCGTACTCGGCCACGGCCGTGCTCACGACGACGGCCTCCGTGGCGCGCTGCGCGCCGAGCCACTCCTGGGTCGTGCACACCGGCTGGAGGTCGCCCAGCGCGAACTTCCCTCCGCCGTGGCGGACCAGGCGCGCCTCGGTGTCGGGGTCGGGGTAGCCGACGGCCGTGGCCAGCGCGAACCGGTCGAGCTGGCTCTCGACGAGCGGGTACGTCCCGAGCTGCGAGAAGGGGTTCTGCGTGGCGATGACGAGATGGGGACGCGGCAGCGCCCACGACTCGCCGTCCACGCTCACCTGCTGCTCTTCCATCGTCTCGAGCAGGGCCGCCTGCGTGCGCGGCGGGGTGCGGTTGAGCTCGTCGACGAGCACGACGTGCGCGAACACGGGGCCGGGCCGGAACTCCCACGTGCTCGTGTCCGGCGCGTACACCGACACGCCGGTGACGTCGGAGGGCAGGAGGTCGGGGTGTCCCTGCACGCGCGACAGCTCGGCCCCGAGCGACACGGCCAGGGCGCGCGCCAGCACGGTCTTGCCCACGCCGGGCACGTCCTCGATGAGCAGGTGCCCGCCCGACAGCGCCGCCATGGCGGCCGCGGTCAGGGCGCCGGGCGTGCCGAGCAGGACCCGGCTCAGGTTCTCGACCAGGGAGCGTCCGAGGGCCACCGCCACGTCGACCTCCACGGGCGCGTGGGGCGAGTCGGAAGGACCGTCGAGCAGCCCGATGTCGGGGAGCGGTCCCGCGCGCACGCTCCCGGCCACGCTCACGCCGCGGTCGGTGGTCGCCTCGCGCTCCCCGAAGTGGGCGGGCTCCATCAGGTCCACGTTATCGGCACGTTCCGAGCCGAACTGAACGCGTTACCAGGGAGAATGGCGCCCACTCCGGACTCGAGGGCGCTCACCACCCGACGGCGGTCAGAACTCGAGGGCGCTCAGCTCGGGCACGGTCCCCACCGCCCGTTCCCGGGCCGCCAACCAGCGCTCCCGGAGGCCGGACCGGGTGCGCTCGGTGGCGGTGGGCTCGACGACGGCCGAGGGCCGCCAGGCCGCGGCGACCTCGGCTTCGTCGGCCCAGACCCCGAGCGCCATGCCGGCCAGGTACGCGGCCCCGAGGGTGGTGGCCTCGGTCACCGGCGAGATCTCGACCGGTCTCCCCACCGCGTCGGCCAGGGCGGCGACGAAGGTGGGATTGGCCGACATGCCGCCGTCGACGCGCAGCGTCTCGATGGTCATGGCCGTGTCGGCCTCGGCCGCCTCGAGGAGGTCCGCGCCCCGGTGCGCCACGCCCTCGAGCACGGCCCGCACCATCTCGGGCCGCCCCGTGCCCCGCGTGATCCCCACGAAGGTGCCGCGCGCCCCGAAGTCCCACACCGGTGTGCCCAGTCCGAGCAGGGCCGGCACGAACCACACGTCGCCGGTGTCCGCGCACGACGCGGCGACCCGGTGCGAGTCCGCCGCGGTGTCGATGATGCCCAGGTCGTCGCGCAGCCATTCCACGCACATGCCGGCCGAGAGCATCACGGCCTCGACACCCCAGGTCTTGGTGCCGGCCCGTTGCCACGCCACGATGGGGAAGGTGCCGGCCCCGCCGCGTCGCACGAATCCGGGTCGCAGCTCGCCCACGCACAGGTCGAGCATCCCGCCCGTGCCGAAGGTGGCCTTGGCCAACCCCGGGCGCGTGCAGCCCTGGCCGACGAGCGACGCCTGCTGGTCGCCGGCGATGCCGCAGATGACCGGGGCACCGGCCAGCGCGCCCGCCTCGCCCACCGCGCCCGACGAGTCGACGATGGCGGGGAGGACCCCCCGGGGGATGCGCAGCGCGTCGAGCATGGCGTCGTCCCAGTCCGAGCCGTCCTGCCCGAGCAGCCCGGTGACGCCGGCGTTGGTGGCATCGGTGACGTGCAGCGACCCCCCCGACAGCGACCACGCCACCCACGTGTCCACCGTCCCGAAGCACAGGTCGCGGCTGCGATCGGGATCGGCCAGGTCGAGGAGCATGGCGAGCTTGGTGGCCGACTCGTTGGGCGCCACCCGGATGCCCTGGTCCCGCAGCACGAGGCACGTGCCCACCGTCCGCAGGTCCTGCCAGCCGAGGCCGGGCCCGACCGGCTCGCCGCTGTCGCGGTCCCACACGATGGTCGAGGCCCGCTGGTTGGCGATCCCGACCCCGGCCACCGGACCCGCCGCGCCCAGCGCGGCGCCGGCCACCTCGAGCACGGCCGCCGCCATGGCCACGGCGTCGAATTCCACGAACCCCGGTGCCGGGGACGAGGGCAGCACCTCGACGTGGTGGACGTGGTCGATGGTGCCGTGCGCGTCGACGACCCCGGCGCGCACGCCCGAGGTCCCCACGTCGATCACGAGGACGCCGCTCACGGCCAACCCACCTCGCCGAACGGAGACGGCAGGCCGAGCTTCCCCGGGTTGAGGATGCCGCGGGGGTCGAGGCTCTCCTTCAGCCCCACCAGCACGTCGAAGGCACCGCCGAGGGCGTCGGCCAGGAAGCGGCCCCGGTTGATGCCCACGCCGTGGTGGTGGCTGATGGCACCCCCGTGGGCGCGCACCGCCTCCATCACGGCGCGCCACGCGTCGTTGTAGTATCGCTCGGCCCAGGCGTCGGCGTCGGCTTCGGCCGGGGCGCCCTCGGGCGCGTCGGTCCCGGCATCGGGCATGCGGCCGGCGAAGGTGAAATAGAGACAGGCCCCGTCGACGTAGGCGTGGCTCTGGTGCGCCGACGCGGCGAGGGTGCCGTCGACCCCGACCAGCGCCGCGACGCAGTCGTCGTAGAGGCGGGGGAGCGCCGACCACCGCGCCGCGATCTCGATGGTGTCGACGACGATCCCGGCCCGGTACAGCGGGGCCAGGGCCGAGACGTCGTTGCGGTGCCCCATCCACCGTTCGACGATGCCCACGTCGAGCTCGGTGGCGCCCGCCGCGCCGCACTCGGCGTCGACGATGGCCAACGTGGCGTCGAGCAGTCCCTGGTCGGCTTCGTCCAGGACCACCAGGGCGCTGTGCCCGGTGACCTCGAAGTTGCGGGCCGACTCGGTGCCGTCGTAGAGGCGCAGCACGGCCGGGGTGGCGCCCCGGCGCAGGATGCGGCGACACACCTCGAGCCCCTCGGCGAAGCCGCCGAAGCCGTAGGCGCGGCGCCCCTCGGCCGGGGCCAGCGGGTGCAGCCGCAGCTGGGCGGCGGTGATGACGCCCAGCACCCCCTCGGACCCCACGAAGAGCTGGGTCAGGTCGGGGCCCATCGCCGCGCGTGGCCCCGCCCCGCCCGTCGTGATGACGCGTCCGTCGGCCAGGGCCACTTCGAGCCCGGTCACCATGTCCTCGATCTTGCCGTAGCGCGTCGAGTACTGGCCCGCGCCGCGACACGCCACCCAGCCCCCGACCGTGGACAGGTCCATGGACTGCGGCCAGTGCCCGGCGGTGACGCCGTGGGCGCGCAACCCGGCCTCGAAGTCGGGGCCGAACGTGCCGGGGAGGACGTCGGCCACGAGGGAGGTGGTGTCGACGTCGACGATCCCGGCCAGCGCGGACAGGTCGAGCGAGACGCCTCCGAACACGGGGATGCTCGACCCGCACACGCCCGAGCGCCCCGCCATGGCCGTCACCGGGACGCGGGCGTCATGACACGCGGCGAGCACCGCCGCCACCTGCGACGCGTCGGCGGGTCGTGCCACCACGGCGGGGCGGGCCGGCACCGCGCCGCGCGTGGCCCAGCGGATGGCCAGTGGCCACCAGTCCCGCCCGGCCTCGGCCCGCACCGAGTCGTCGGTGCTCACCAGCGCGCACACGGAGCGGAGCCGCTCGAGCAGGGCGTCGTCGACCGGCACGCGCGGCCCGGACAGGCGGTCGGTCACCGTCGCGGGTGCGGCGTCGATGGGCGTGACCGGGGTGGGGGTGCTCACGGCGTGCTGCTCACGGGGTCGAGCCCGGCCCGGGCGAGGTCACGGCGGGCCTGCTCGACGAAGGCGGCCGCGTCGCGCGTCGCGTCGGCTTCGTCGCGCCCCCATTCCGGGGCGAGCAGGCCCGCCACGCCGGGGGCGGCCTCGGCCGCGGCGCGGGCCCGGCGCAGCACGCTGCGGGTGCGGCGTGACAACACGTCGTCGACGGTCATGGCCATCTCATTGCGCACGGCCCACAGCGCCTCCACGCGCAGGTGGGGCAGGCCCGGGACGAGGGCTTCGAGGAGCTCGGGCCGCCCCGACGCCAGCGCCAGCACGGCCGGGGTCTCGCCGCCGTGGCGCCCCACCAGGGCGGCGAAGGTGTCGTCGGCGACGCCGAAACGCGCCGCGGCCCCCGGGGCGCGCAACGCGTCGAGCCCGGACGATCCCACCAGGGCCAGGCGCTTGGTCCGGCACCGGCGGGCGCCGGCCGGGGCGCGGCCGCCGAGGTGCTTCACCACCGCGTCCACCGTGTCCTGGGCCATGCGCCGGTAGGTGGTGAGCTTGCCGCCGGTCACCGTGATCATGCCGTGGACGGAGACGCGCACGGTGTGCCGGCGCGACAAGTCGGCGGTGCGCTCGCTCACCTCGTGGCCCTGGGTCGGGGCGAGCAGGGGCCGCAGCCCCGCCCACACCCCGGTGACGTCGTGGCGCCCGATGGGCTCGGTGATCACCCCGTTGGCCGCGGCCAGGACGTAGTCGACGTCGTCGGGCAGGCAGGCGGGGTCGTCGAGCGGTCCCTGCCACTCGGTGTCGGTGGTGCCCAGGTACACGTCGTCGCCGTCGGGCCACGGCACCACGAAGATCGAGCGCCGGTCCTTGGGCACGGGGATGACCGCGGCGATGTCCGCCGGCAGCTTGGCGCGCGACACGGTGATGTGGATGCCCTTGGCCGGCCGGATCGAGTGCGGGTGCGAGGGCTCCTCCAGGGCGCGTACCTCGTCGGCCCACACCCCGGTGGCGTTCACCACGACCTGGGCGCGGACCTCGAACTCGCCTGTGCCGTCGTTCCTCGGGCCGTCGTTGCCCGTGTCCCCGTCGCCCCCACCGACGAGGGTGGCGCCGGCGGTGCCCGGCACCGCCGGGCGCACCCGGGCGCCTGTCACCGCACCCGAGGCGTCGGTGACGAGGCTCCGCACCTCGGCGTAATTGGCCACCACGGCGCCGAACTCGAGCGCGGCCGTGCGGGCCAACGTCAGGGTCAGGCGGGCGTCGTCGGCCCGGGCGTCGTAGTAGATGAAGCCCGCCACCAGCCGGTCGGTGCGCAGGGTGGGGAGATGCGCGAGCGTCTCGGCCTGGTCGATGCGGCGGTGGCGCTTGCCGATGCGCAGCCCTCCGGTCATGTCGTAGAGGGTGAGGGCGATGGCGTAGGTGCGCGCCACGCTCTTGTTCACGAGGCCGTCGCGGCCGAAGAGGGGGATGAGGAAGGGCAGCGGGGCGACCAGGTGCGGCGCGTTCTCGAGCAGGCGCTGGCGCTCGTGGAGGGCCTCGTACACGAGCCGGAAGTCGCGCTGCTGGAGGTAGCGCAGCCCGCCGTGCACCATCTTGGACGACTTCGACGACGTGCCCGAGGCGAAGTCGTGGCGCTCGACCAGTGCCGTGCGCAGGCCCCGCGAGGCGGCGTCGAGGGCGACGCCGGCGCCGGTGACCCCGCCTCCGATCACGAGGACGTCGAAGGTCTCCTGGGCCAGGCGGCGCAGGGACTGGGCCCGGTCGAAGCTGCCGCGCGACGCGGGGACTGAGGCGCGGGCCGACGGCACCCGACCAGCCTGCCACAGCCCGGATCCGCTCCTCGGTGGCGAACCGGCCCTCCCGAGGGGGCCGACGGCACCCTCCGAGGCCCCGTGACGAGGGATTTCGACAACGGTTGTCAAGAAACAATCGTTGGTGATAGCGTGGTCGGCGTCATGAAATCGCCGGACGAGCTCACGGACCTGTTCCGCGCCCAGGGGCGCAAGATCACGGCCCAACGCCAGTGCATCTTCCGCGTGCTCTACGGCGACGTGAGCCATCCCACGGCCGAGTCCATCCACGCCGAGGCCAAGGCGCACATGGAGACGATCTCGCTCAAGACCGTCTACCAGACCCTGCACGAGCTGGCCGCCATGGGAGAGATCGTCGCCCTCGACCTCGGCACGGGGATGACGCGCTTCGACCCCAACGTGGACGGGACCCATCACCATCTCGTGTGCCGCGGCTGCGGCAAGGTGCGCGACCTGCACGCCGACTTCAGCGACGTGACCGTGCCGAGCGGCGCGGACGAGGGATTCGACGTGGGTGCGGCCGAAGTCGTGTTCCGGGGTCGCTGCCGCGACTGCCGACGCGCCGCGAGCACCCCCCGGCGGGCGAAGGCGAGCGCATAGCCGGGCCCCGCCCGCCCGAGAGCCGCCGGTATCGGCCACCGAGATTTGCGAAGTCACGCTCCAACGACACAACCGATGAACACAACCGATGAACACAACCGATGAACACAACCGATGAACACAACCGATGAAGGAGAAAGGGAACACTGTGCCCAAGCTGAAGGGATCCCAGACCGAGACGAACCTGAAGGAGGCGTTCGCAGGCGAGAGCCAGGCCAACCGCAGGTACCTCTACTTCGCCCAGAAGGCCGACGTGGAGGGCTACCCCGACGTGGCCGCCCTGTTCCGTTCCGTGGCCGAGGGCGAGACCGGACACGCCTTCGGACACTTCGACTTCCTGCGCGAGGTCGGCGACCCGGTGACCGGCGTCCCCGTCGGCCCCACCACCGACAACCTGAAGTCGGCCGTGGAGGGTGAGACCTACGAGTACACCGAGATGTACCCAGGCTTCGCCCGCACGGCGCGCGACGAGGGGTTCGAAGAGATCGCCGATTGGCTCGAGACCCTGGCGCGCGCCGAGAAGAGCCACGCCGGGCGTTTCACCGAGGGCCTGAAATCGCTCACCTGAGCGAACTCGAGCCGCTGGCCGCAGCGCCACCCGATCGGCGCACGATCGGCGCACGGCGCCGGTGACACCGACGCGCGGGCCGGCCCGGATCCCCGGGTCGGCCCGACGCATCTCGCGAGGAGCACGCCATGGAAGCCCGTAGCCGGATGCTGACACTCGACGACATCTCGGACCTGCGCGCCTACGAACGCGAGCGCGAGGCGTACCGCCGCGCCGTCATCGAGATCAAGCGGCGCCGCCGGGTGGCGGTGGGCCCCATCCTGTCGCTCGTGTTCGAGAACCGCGAGACGATGCGCTCGCAGATCCAGGAGATGGCCCGGGCCGAGCGCATGGTGACCGACGAGCAGATCCAGAAGGAGCTCGACATCTACAACGCGCTCATCCCCGAGCCCGGTGAGCTCTCCGCCACCCTGTTCATCGAGCTCACCGGGGAGCACGCCCTGCGCGACTGGCTGCCCCGGCTGGTGGGGATCGAGCACGCCGTGGTCCTCCGGCTCCCCGAGCAAGACCCGGCCCGCGAGATCGGGGGGGCGGTGGAGGCCCTGGGCGAGGGGGAGACGGTCCGGGCCGTGCCCGAGGCCGCCCACGAGGAGGCCCTGACCAGGCCCGAGATCACGGCCTCGGTCCACTACATCCGCTTCGCCCTCACGCCCGCCCAGGTCCAGCGGTTCGCGGCGGGCCCGGTGACCCTGGCCGTCGACCACCCCGAGTACCGGGCCGAATCCGTATTGTCCGACGAGGTGCGGGCCGAGCTCCTCACCGACCTGCGACCCTGAGGGGGACCGCTCCTACCTGCGCCTTTGGAGCTCCCCCCGATCCCGGCGCCGGGATGGCCCGGGACCGGACACGGCGCCCGAGGGGCATCGCCACCAGGGTGTTCTTTACACGGGCAGCGCCGTGCGCTTTACTTGTAGTTCCGCTGATTCTCCTCCCAGGGGACCATTGTCCCTGGTCAAAGGGTAATTGACGGAAAAACTCACATAGCGTAAAAATACAAACACACAGAGTGCTTGAGGAAGTGACTCCAATGACCGCCCCCTCCGTCGCCACGTGGCGCAAGCGAGCAGCCTGTCAGGGCATCGACCCTGAGGTCTTCTACCCGGCATCCGATGAGGACGCCGAAGAGGCCAAGGAGCTCTGCGCCGTATGCCCGGTCCGCCAGGCCTGCCTCGAGCATGCCCTGGCCAACCGCGAGCGCGAAGGCGTCTGGGGCGGAGCCACCGAACGCGAGCGCCGTCGGATCCTGAGGCAGCGTCGCAAGTCGGCCTA
This sequence comes from uncultured Acidimicrobiales bacterium, assembly GCA_963811775.1. Lineage (GTDB taxonomy): Bacteria > Actinomycetota > Acidimicrobiia > Acidimicrobiales > UBA8190 > Chersky-840. The sequence goes on from CAWESO010000010.1 coordinate 140,643, forward strand.
GCGCGGCGCTCTACGCTGCCGGCGTGAGCGGAACCATCGCGTCGCGCCTGGCGGAACTGGGACTGACCCTGTACGGGCCGCACCCGCCGCATGACCCGCTGGACGCGGTCGTCGTGCACGGGGGCGTGGCCCGGACATCGGGGCAACTGCCGCGCATCGACGGCGAGCTGACGTGCGTGGGCACGCTCGGCGACGACGTCACGGTGGAGGAAGGGTCGCGCGCGGCCGAGGTCTGCGCGCTCAACGCCCTGGCCGTGCTGGAGCAGGCGCTCGGCACCCTCGACCGCGTGGCCCGCGTCCTGACCGTGACGGGCTTCGTCGCCTCGACCCCCGACTTCCACGAGCAACCGGCCGTGGTGGACGGGGCCAGTACCGTGCTGCACCGGGTCTTCGGTGCGGAGGGCCGCCACACCCGGTCCGCCATCGGTGTGGCCGCGCTGCCCCGCGGTGGTGCGGTCGAGATCGAGGTCACCGTCGCCCTGCGCGACTAGGAGACGGCGCGACGAGGTCACGGCGCGTCCCCGTTGGCATCGTGTCCGGTAGGCGACGGCCCGGCCCGCAGGCGTAGCCTCCGGCGATGGATTTCGATCTTTCCTCCGAGCTGACCGAGCTCCAGGCGGCGGTGCGGCGCCTGGCGCGCGACAAGGTGAAGCCCCGGGCCCGGGAGATCGACCGCAGCGGCGAGTACCCGACCGATATCTTCGACGCCTTCCGCGACGCCGGGCTCCTCGGCCTGTGCATCCCCGAGGCCTACGGCGGGTCGGGGGCGGGGATCCTGGGCCTCACCATCGCCATCGAAGAGGTGGCCAAGTACTCCAACGCGGCGGCCCTCATGCTGCTGCTCACCCGGCTGCCGACGGGCCCCGTCATGATCGCGGGGACCGAGGAACAGAAGCAGCGGTACCTGCCCGACCTGGCCACCGGGTCGACGCGCGCCGCCTTCGGGCTGTCGGAGCCCCAGGCCGGCAGCGACGTCATGGGCATGCGGACGCGCGCCACGCCCGATCCCGAGGTGGCGGGCGGCTGGGTCCTCAACGGCACCAAGTGCTGGATGTCGGGCGTGCGTGAGGCCGACTGGTACACGGTGTTCGCCAAGAGCGGGGACCCCGCCAGCCGGGCGCACGACTCGGTCACCGCCTTCATCGTGGAACGACGCTGGCCCGGCGTGGACGTCGGCCGCATCGACCACAAGATGGGGGTGCGCGGCGTCGACACCGGCGAGCTCCTCCTCAGCGACGTGCGCGTCCCGGCCGGCAACGTCATCGGCGAGGTGGGTGGCTTCCGCCTGGCGATGCTCGGGCTCAATTCCATGCGGCCCGTCGTGGCGGCCCGGGGCATCGGCCTGGCCGAGGGCGCGCTCATGTACGCCACCGAGTACGTCCGCCAGCGCGCCGCCTTCGGCAAGACGATCGCCGACTTCCAGGGTGTGCAATGGGAGATCGCCAAGTGCGCGGTGGACCTCGAGGCGGCCCGGCTCCTCACCTACCGCGCCGCCTGGCTCGCCGATCAGGGCAAGTTCACCAAGGAGTGGGTGCCCATGCTCTCGGCGGCCAAGTACCACGCCACCGAGCTGGCCGTGCGGGCCTCGGGGCTGGCCGTGCAGCTGCTGGGGGCGGCGGGGTACATGGAGGACCATCCCACCGAGCAGTGGTACCGCGACGCCAAGCAGCTGACCATCGTGGAGGGCACGAGCCAGGTCCAGCTGGGCCTGGTGGCGCGGGGCGTGCTCGATCACGACCTGTGGTGGGACTGATCGACGTGCCCGGGAGCGAGCGCCCCGGCGCCGGGCCGCGCCACGCCGGCGATGACGGGGAGAGCGCCTTCGCCGCGCTGGGCGGGTGGCCGGGCGTGCTCGGCCGCCTGGTGGCGGGCCAGGACCTGGGCGCCGACGAAGCGGCTCTGACCCTGGGCGAGGTGCTCAGCGGCGAGGCCACCCCGGCGCAGATCGCCGCCTTCGTCATCGCCCTGCGGGCCAAGGGCGAGAGCATCGAGGAGATGACCGGGCTCGTGCGGGCCATGCTCGATCACGCCGAGCCCCTGCCGGTCCCGCGTCACGAGGAGGTGGTCGACACCTGCGGCACCGGAGGCGACCGCAGCCGGTCGATCAACGTGTCGACCATCGCCGCCCTGGTGGTGGCGGGTGCGGGTGCCAGGGTGTGCAAGCACGGCGGGCGCGCCGCGTCGTCGGCCGCCGGGTCGGCCGACGTCCTCGAATCGCTCGGCGTCGTCATCGACCTCGGCCCCGCCGGCGTGGCCCGCTGCATCGAGGAGGCGGGCATCGGGTTCTGCTTCGCGCCGCGCTTTCATCCGGCCATGCGTTTCGCCATCCCGGTCCGGCGAGAGCTCGGGGTTCCCACCGTCTTCAATTTCCTCGGCCCCCTGGCCAACCCGGCGCGCGCCGGGTTGCAGGTCGTCGGGGTGAGCGACCCGGCCATGGCCGACAAGATGCTCGGCGTCCTCGTGGCCAACGGGAGTCGGCGGGCCATGGTGGTGCACGGGGCCGACGGCCTCGACGAGCTGTCGACCACGGGACCGTCGACCGTGCTCGACGCCGGCCCCGACGGCGAGGTCCGGCGGGGGCGCGTCGACCCGGCCGACCTCGGGCTCGCCCCGGCCACGCTCGAGGACCTCCGGGGTGGGGACGCGGCGGACAACGCCGAGGTCGTGAGGCGCGTCCTCGGCGGGGAGCCGGGCCCCCACCGCGACATCGCCGTGCTCAACGCCGCGGCCGGCCTGGTGGTGGCGGGGCTGAGCGCGGACCTGGCCGACGGCGTGGAGCGGGCCGCCGCGGTCATCGACGCCGGCGCCGCGCACGGCGCGCTCGAGAAGCTGGTGCGCATCTCGCGTGAGGCGGCCGCGGCGGCCTCTTGATCGCCCGGTGTCAGGTCGAGCCGAGATCCCAGATGGCTTCGAGATCGTGGCGGCTGTAGGCCTTGAACGCCACCAGCGTCGTCGTCGACTCGATCCCCGGCAGCGGAGCGATGCGGCCCGTGACCACCTCGGCGAGATCGTCGTGATGGCGCACGCGCACGATGGCGATGAGGTCGGCCACGCCGCCCGCCACCGAGAACACCTCGGTGATCCCGTCGGTGTCCGACAGCTCCTCGCACAGCGCGGCGATGCGTGAGGGCTCGGCGTCGATCAAGACGAAGGCGTGCAGCACGCCATGAGCCTACCGACGACGCGGCTCCCGGGGCCGTGATTCCCCACCGTCGTCGCTACCAGGCGGGGTCGCGCACCGATCCCGGCTGACGATCGTTCCACGCAGCGTCGAAGGCCGGAGGCTGTGGCCCGCGCCGACAACTCTCCGCGAAGTTCGGATGCACGCGACTGAAGGTGACCCAGCGCCGCGATGCGTCGAGCTCGATGAGCACCGAGCCCGACCGTATGCGGGAGAGGGCGAGGGCCCATCGAGCTGCCGCGAGCACCGACCCGATCGCCAGCACCCCGGCGAGAAGTGCGGCGTGATGACCGAGAGCGAACAACGCCGCGATCAGAAGGATCGGCGTGGCCAGCGCGGACGGCCAGAGCTCCTGCTTGGCCCGCCGGAGCCGGACGTAGGCGGCGTCCGAGAAGGGGAGCCGGACCGTGAGCGTGCCGGCCGGCCTTCGCATAGCCCCGATCACGAGGAGCCCGAGCCATCCCAGCGGCCCGGCCAGGATCAGGAGCCATGCCACGCCGAGGCCGGTGCCGTCGGTGACCGGCGTGCTCACGACCAACGTGTCGGTCGTGGGGATCCCGTCTTTGATGCAGATCGGAGGCAGCCTGCCGAGCACGGCGTCGTCGACGAACACCGTTGCTTGGGCCATGGGCGGGACCCCCAGTCGGGAAGGCAGGCGAAGCATATCCGCAGGGCACGTCGCTCACCCGAGCCGCGCCAGGCGCGCCAGCCGGCCCGGTCGTCACGATCTGGCGCGCAGTGTCACCGTCTCCGGTCGGGGGGCGGGGATCGTCGACGCCATGGGTCGGTCCCATTCCACGACGGCGCGGTACAGGCCCGGAGGCAGGGGGGGAGGGCCCGACGCCGTGCACGGCGGCATGGTGGCGTGATACGGGCCCGACTGCTGGCACGCCAAGTAGGTCGTGGCGACGGTGAAGGCGAGCGACGTCGTTCCGTGCCCGATGCGCAGAGGCCTGACATCGCAGTCGGCGGGCCACGCCACCACCGGCGCGTAGGTGCGGTTGGTGAGCACCACCACGAACCGGGGACGGCAGGCGCCCCGGCCGAGCTCGAGCGGGACGCCGGGGTTGACGACGACGAGCCGACCGTGGATCGGGGGTCCGGCCGTCGACACGGTGGTGTCGAGTTGCAGCGAGTCGGTGACGGCGGCCCCGGCGTGGCTCGGGGCGGCGGGACGAGGGAGGGTGCCGGCCCCGCTCCCGCACCCCGCCACCGCCAGGGCCACGACCACGACGGCGGCGCCGGTGCCTCGGCGGGAGTGGCGTCTCATGCAGGTGTTGGACGACGGTGCGGGCCGCGTGGTTCCCGATCCCGCGGCGAGCTCGGGCCCGAGGCCCTAGCCCACGCCTGCCACCGGAGCGGAGCGGGGCGGGGTCTTCGCCACCAGGTCGACGAGGTCGCCGAGGACGAAGACGCCGTACCCGGTGGCGTGCTCGATGAGCCGATGCAAGAGGTCGGCCGTGGCGCGCACGTCGTCGAGGGCACGGTGCGAGGGCAGGTGCTCGAGGCGCAACGCGCTGGCGAGGGTGCGGAGCTTGCAGTTGGGCACGTCGGGGCGCACGAGCCGGCGGGCCAGAGCCAGGGTGTCGACGCTCGCGTTCGCGAGGGGCTCGTAACCGCCGCCGACCAGGGCGGCGTCGAGGAAGGACAGGTCGAACCCGACGTTGTGGCCTACGACGACCGTGCCGTGCAGGAATTCGAGCAGCGAGGGGAGCACACTCGACACCGCCGGGGCGCCTCGCACCATGTCGTCGGTGATCCCGGTGAGCAGCGTGATGAGCGGCGGGACGTCGCACCCGGGGTCGACCAGTGTCTGGAACTCCCCGAGGCATTCGCCCCCGCGGTACTTGGCCGCGGCGATCTCGGTGAGCGCCGCGGTGGCGGGGGAACCCCCCGTCGTCTCCACGTCGACGACGGCGAAGCACACGTCGAACAATGCCGCCCCCAGGTCGGGCCCGGGGCCCCAGGGGCCCTCGACGGGTGCGGCGAGGGGTCCCGCCGCGGGGCTGGCGAGCGCTGTCTGGCCCGCGGCTCGCCGACCGGTGAGTCCGACCCACCGAGCCCAACGCGAGGGGGCGCCGATCGCCACGAGGTGAATGGTAAGCACGAGGGTGTTCGGTGACGGGGACCCGGGCCCGGCCGGGCGGTGACGGCGCAGCGGTAGCGTGGGCGCCGTGAGCCCGGCACCGAGCCCGAGTACGAGCCGCTACCGCTGCACGGCGTGCGGCAATATCACACGCTTCGACGTCGTCTCCGACCGCCGCGCCAAGGCTTTCCACCACTACAGCGTGGGAGGCGAGCTCACCGTCGAGGACGTGGAGGTGCTGTCGGAGTCCGTGATCGAGGTGAGCTGCCGGTGGTGCGGGCACGGCCGGTCGATCGAGGTGCTCGACGACGAGGAAGGCCCGCCCCCCGGTGGCCCCCCGTCCGACGTCGTCGCACCGGCCGACGCAGGCGGTGCACCGGCCTGATCCGGGCCGTTACACCCGGGCGCGACGCTGTCCCCATGACACCGACCGGCGCCCGGACCGACAGGCTCCACGTGGCCAGCGATGCGCCCATCAGCATCAGCTGCGACGACTGCGACCTCCAGGGAACCTCGGCGTGCGCGGACTGCCTGGTGAGTTTCGTGCTCGGGCGCGAGCCTGACGACGCCATCGTGGTCGACGTCGAAGAGGCACGGGCCATGCGGATGCTGTCGCGCGCCGGTCTCGTGCCCGAGCTCCGGCATTCGGGCGTCGACGGGAACTGGGCCACGGGCTGACGCGGCGGGGGCGCACCGTCGGGCCGGGGGCGCACCGTCGGGCCGGGGGCGCGAGCCCGCCGGCATGCCAGCATGGGCCCATGCACCTGCCCGGGGTCGGACCACGGCGATGACCCACCTCCTCGTCACGAACGACTTCCCGCCCAAGGTGGGGGGCATCCAGGCGTACCTGTGGGAGCTGTGGCGCCGCATGGACCCGTCGTCGTTCGCCGTGCTCACCGCTTCCTCGCATCCCGACGCACCCGCCTTCGACGCCGAGCAGAAAGGCCTCGGATTCCGCATCGAGCGGGTCCGGGCCCCGGTCCTGCTCCCCACCCCGGCCACGGTCCGGCGCATCCGGGACACGGCGCTCCACCTCGGCGCCTCGCTCGTCGTCCTCGACCCCGCCCTGCCCCTCGGGCTGGTCGGGCCGGCGCTCGGTGGGCTTCCCTACGCCGTCGTGCTCCACGGCGCCGAGGTCACCGTGCCCGGCCGGTTGCCGGGCTCGCGCCACGCGCTGGCGTACGTGCTGTCGCGCTCGGTCCTCGCCGTGTGCGCCGGGGGCTATCCCGCGGCGGAGGCCCGGCGTGTCGCCGGCGCGCACATGCCACCGGTGGTGGAGGTCCCGCCCGGGGTGGACATCGACCGCCTGACCCCCCTCACGGCCGCGGCCCGCCGCAAGGGCCGGGTCGCCCTGGGGCTCCCGGTCGAGGGCCCGGTGGTCGTGAGCGTGAGCCGGCTCGTCCCCCGCAAGGGAATGGACGTCCTCATCGACGCCGCCGCCGCGCTCGTGCCGTCGTTCCCCGACCTGACCGTGGTCATCGGCGGGACCGGGCGCGACCGGGCCCGGCTCGAGGCCCGGGTGCGCGCCAGCGGGGCCCCGGTGCACCTGCTCGGCGCGGTGTCGCCCGACGACCTGCCCCAGCTCTACGGCGTGGCCGACGTGTTCGTCATGGCGTGCCGCGACCGGTGGCTGGGCCTCGAGCAGGAGGGCTTCGGCATCGTCTTCCTTGAGGCCGCGGCGTGCGGGGTGGCGCAGGTGGCCGGGCGCAGCGGCGGCGCGGCGGAAGCCGTGCTCCACGGACAGACCGGCCTCGTGGTGGACGACCCCGCGGACCCCGGACAGGTGGCCGCGGCGCTGCGCCGGCTGCTCACCGACGACGAGCTGCGTCGCCGCATGGGGCGTGCTGCTCGGCGCCGGGCCCGGACGGGCTTCGATTGGGACCTCCTCGCACATAGGCTGGCCAGCGCATTGCAGGACGTGGAAGGCTGAACGCCGCCCACCCCGCCCGAGGCCTGGGAGCGGCACCCCGACCGGGGCCCCTCCGCAGCGAGAAGCAAACAAAGGAGTGCTTGTGGCGGAACTGGCCACCGAGCGAATGGTCGTCACCGCCACGCCGGAGCAGTGCTTCGCCGTGGTGAGCGACATCGAGCGGTACCCGGAGTGGGCGGCCGACATCAAGCAGGTCCTGGTCGAGCGGCGTGACGACGAGGGGCGGCCGGGCGAGGCGACCTTCCGTGCCGGGGCCTTCGGCCGGTCCACGAGTTACACCCTGGCCTACGACTTCTCGAAGGCTCCCCGGATCCTGGCCTGGAAGCAGACGGCGGGCGACCTCACCTCCAAGCTCGACGGGAGCTACCGCTTCGACGCCGCCGGCGACGGCTCGACCGAGGTCACCTACGCCCTCGAGGTCGAGCTGCGGGTCCCGCTCCCGGGCTTCATCAAGCGCCGGGCGCAGAGCCGCATCATGCACACCGCGCTCGAGGAGCTCAAGGCACGCGTCGAGTCCTCGCTCACGACGTGAGCGCGGGCCCGGCCCCGACTCCCGCCCACCGGCACAGGAGGTCGGCGTGGCCGGGCAGGTGACGATCGGGATCGACGTCGGGGGCACCAAGGTGCTCGGCTTGGCCGTCGACGACGAGGGTGTGGTGCTGGGCGACGTGCGCGTCCCGAGCCCGGGGCGCACCGTCGTGCCGATGCCGGGCGACGGCGCCTCGGAGCTCGGGCCCGGGGAGGACGACGTCGTGATCGAGGTCCTGGCCTCGGTGGCCGAGCAATTGCGCGACAGCATCGACGCCGAGGTGTCGTCGGTGGGCGTCGGGGCGCCCGGCCTCGTCGACAACACCGGGGTGCTGCGCTACGCCCCCAACCTGCCGCGCGGGACGGGGCTCGACATCGCCGGCGGCCTGGCGGCCCGCCTCGGGGGCATGCGGACCGTCGTCGACAACGACGCCACGTGCGCCACGGTGGCGGAGTGGGCCTTCGGCGCCGCCGCAGGCGCCACCGACGCCGTCATGGTCACGCTCGGCACCGGCATCGGGGGCGGCATCATCGCCGGGGGCCGCGTGGTGCGGGGGGCCTCGGGGTTCGGCGGCGAGATCGGGCACATGGTGGTCGACCCCACCGGGCCGGCGTGCCCGTGCGGTAAGCGGGGCTGTTGGGAGCGCTTCGCGTCGGGGAGCGGCCTCGGGCGCCTGGCCCGCGACGCGGCCCACGCCGGCCGGCTCGACCACGTCGTCGCCCTCGCCGGTGGGGATGCCGAGTCGGTCCGAGGGGAGCACGTGCTCGTGGCGGCCAAGGCCGGCGACAGCGGGGCCCTGGCCGTGCTGGGCGAGCTGGGGTGGTGGCTGGCCCTCGGGCTCTCCAACCTCGCGCTCGCCCTCGACCCCGCCGTCATGGTCTACGGGGGAGGCCTGGTCGAGACCGTCACCCTCGTCCTCGACAAGGTGCGGACCGACTTCGACGCCTTGCTCGAGGGCCGCGCTTTCCGGCCCGAGGTGAAGATCCTCCCCGCCCTGCTCGGCGAGCGGGCCGGGGCGATGGGCGCGGCGCTGGTGGCGCGCGCCGGTGACCGCTACCGCGTCGACGTGGCCTGAGCGCCGCGCCTTCGGTTCCCGATGGCGTCGACCGCCACGCGATGAAGGTCGGGGTCACGCTGCCGACGTTTCGCGACGACGCCGCCTGCATCCCCGCTGCGGTGCGGGCCGAGGAGCTCGGTCTCGACGGCGTGTTCGTCTTCGACCACCTGTGGCCGATGGGCGCGCCGGAGCGTCCCGCCCTGTCGGCCTTCCCCGTCCTCGGGGCCCTGGCCGCCGCCACCGGGCGGGTGTGCTTCGGGCCGTTGGTGGCGCGCGTCGGGCTCGTGCCCGACGAGGTCCTCGTGGCCGCGCTCCTGTCGCTCGAGCAGATGGCCCCGGGCCGCCTGATCGCCGGGCTCGGCACGGGCGACAGCAAGAGCGCGGCCGAGAACCTGGCGTTCGGAATCCCCTTCGACCCGGCCGACCAGCGCCGGCTGGCGCTGCGCCGGTGCGCAACCCACCTGCGTTCCCGGGGGGTGCCGGTGTGGGTGGGGGGCGGGGCGCCAGCCACCGCCGAGCTCGCCGTCGATCTCGGCGCGGCGCTGAACCTGTGGGAGGGCCAGCCCGCGGCGCTGGCCGGTCTCCAGACCCGGTGTGAGGTGACGTGGGCCGGGTCGGTGGCGGGAGGGGTCCCCGAGATCACGCAGTGGCTGGAGGAGGTGGCCGGGGCCGGCGCCACGTGGGCGGTGTGCGCGTGGCCGTCGTCGATCGAAGCGGTGGCCGAGGCAGCCGCCAACGTGCGCGACTCCTGAGCGTCGCCGGCGCCGGGCCGGGGCCGGTGCGCGTCGCGGGACGCGCTCAGGACGGGGACTAACCTCGGGCGATGGAGTTCCGACGGATCAACGGCCTGCCCCCGTACGTCTTCGCGCACATCGAGGCGCTGAAGTTGGCGGCCCGTCGAGCCGGGAGCGACGTCGTCGACCTGGGCTTCGGCAACCCGGACCTGCCGTCGCCGGACGCCGCGGTCGAGAAGCTCGCCGAAGCCGTCCACAACCCCAAGAACCACCGGTACTCGGCCAGCAAGGGCATCCCGAAGCTGCGCCAGGCCATCTCCGCGCTGTACATGCGACGCTTCGGGGTCGAGCTCGACCCCGACACCGAGGTGGTGACGACCATCGGTGCCAAAGAAGGGATGTCGCACCTCATGTGGGTGCTCCTTGCGCCGGGCGACAGCGCGCTGGTGCCCTCGCCGTCGTACCCGATCCACATCTACGCCCCTCTCTTCGCCGGGGCCGAGGTCCGGCAGGTCCGGCTGGAGCAGGCCACCAACGTCGACGGCCCACCGGCGTCCGAGGCGTTCTTCGACAACTTGATGGAGTCATGGGAGTCCGCGTGGCCGAAGCCGCGCGTGATCGTGCTGTCGTTCCCCCACAATCCCACCACGGCGTGTGTCGACCTAGCGTGGATGCAGCGCATCGTCGACTTCGCCCGCGAACACGACGTCGTGCTCGTCCACGACTTCGCCTACGCGGACATCTCCTTCGACGGCTACACGCCGCCGTCGATCCTGCAGGTGCCCGGGGCCAAGGACGTGGCCGTGGAGCTGTACTCGCTCACTAAGTCGTTCTCCATGGCCGGATGGCGCGTGGCCTTCATGGTGGGAAACGCCGAGATCGTGGCCGCGCTGACCAAGCTCAAGAGCTACCTCGACTACGGGACGTTCCAACCCATCCAGATCGCCGCCATCGTGGCCATGAACGAGGTGCCCGACTACCCGAAATGGATCAACGAGTGCTACCTGGCCCGGCGCGACGCCCTGTGCGACGGGCTCCACCGCATCGGGTGGAACCTGACGCCGCCCAAGGGGACCATGTTCGTGTGGGCCCCGATTCCCGAGCCCTACCGCGACATGGGCTCCCTGGACTTTGCGTCGTTCCTCGTGTCCGAAGCTGAGGTGGCCACCTCACCAGGGGTCGGGTTCGGCCCGGGCGGCGACGGCCACGTGCGCTTCGCGCTCATCGAGAACGAGCAGCGCATCGGCCAGGCGGTGCGCAACCTGCGCCGGGCACTCACCAAGCTGCACTGAGTCCAAGCTGCACTGAGTCCAAGCTGCACTGAGTCCAAGCTGCACTGAGTCCAAGCTGCACTGAGTCCAAGCTGCACTGAGTCCAAGCTGCACTGAGTCCAAGCTGCACTGAGTCCAAGCTGCACTGAGTCCAAGCTGCACTGAGTCCAAGCTGCACTGAGTCCAAGCTGCACTGAGTCCAAGCTGCACTGAGTCCAAGCTGCACTGAGTCCAAGCTGCACTGAGTCCAAGCTGCACTGAGTCCAAGCTGCACTGAGTCCAAGCTGCACTGAGTCCAAGCTGCACTGAGTCCAAGCTGCACTGAGTCCAAGCTGCACTGAGTCCAAGCTGCACTGAGTCCAAGCTGCACTGAGTCCAAGCTGCACTGAGTCCAAGCTGCACTGAGTCCAAGCTGCACTGAGTCCAAGCTGCACTGAGTCCAAGCTGCACTGAGTCGGGACCCCGTCGTCCGGCGCGGCGTCGCCGCCGCGTCGCCGGCTCGACTCAGCGGCCCAAGGCGCGCACGAAGTCGTCGGGGTCCTCCAGGCTCAGCGTCAGCACGTGCAGCTTGACCGGGATCCCCACCGCCCAGGCTCGGACGGCGGGGTCGACGGTGACCGCCACGAGCCCGGTGGCGGCGCCGTTCACGAGCCAGCGACCCCGCCAGCCGTGCACGCCGATGCCGCCGACGAGCCCCTGTCGGGGTTGCACGTCGGTGACCTGGCCCACCGGGATGGCGCAGCGGAACGTCCATCCCATGCGCACGTGCAGGGTGCCGCTCTCGAGCTCGATCCTCGAGAACCCCGGGCCCATGCCGAGGATCGACAGGAGGGGGCGGAAGACCCCGTAGCGGAAGTTGAACGTGCGGGGCCCGGTCACGGGCGCACAGGACTCGTCGGGGTCATGGCGCTGATTGTCTCATCCCCGGCCCAGGCGCCGCTGCGCGGCGGAGGCGGAGAGAATGCCCTCCAGGCAGAAGGCCACCGCGGCGTCGCCGGCCTCATCGGCGGGCCGGCCCTGCTCGAGCACGAGCACCCGCGCCAGCCGATCGGTCACGCCCAGGATGGCGTGGGCGAGCACGAGCGGGTCGTCGCGCCGGATCATGTTGGCGGCGATGCCCGCCTTCACATGGGGGAGGGCGTCGGCCACGGCCTGCTCCTCGCCCTGGCGGATGAGGGGGGCGAACCGCTCCTGGGTCCGGGCGAACTCGAGGAGGACGAAGAGATGGCGGTTGGCGTCGAGCCACTGCACCGACGCCCGCACGCCGGCCTCGATGCGGCGCACGGGATCAGGCTCGTCGGCGATGGCCTGGCGCTGGGTCCGGCGCAGGTCCCGCTGCGCGTCGCTCAGGATCTGCCGCAGCAGCTCCTCCTTGGAGGCGAAGTACCAGTAGAACACGCCCTTGGCCACGCCGAGGCCGTCGACGATGTCGGTCACGGTGGTGGAGTGGTAGCCCTGCGAGGCGAAGCGCCGGGCGGCGTAGTCGAGCAATTCGAGCCGGCGCCGTTGTCCCCGTGCGGTCAACCGGCGTGCCATCGGCTGAGAACGCTACATGTGGTTTCGGCGGTCCCCGGGGGTGCACATCTTGCGATTTCACCGCGCCGGGGGGCGCGCTACCCTTTGGGCGTGGCCTATTGGGTGCTGAAAGTCCTGCTCAGCCCCGTGTTCTACCTCACGTGGCGGATCAGGGTCGAAGGTCGCGAACACGTCCCCGCCACCGGGCCCGTCATCCTGGCGCCCAACCACGTCACCTTCCTCGACTCGATGTTCCTCCCGCTCGTGCTGCGACGACGCGTCACGTTCGTGGCCAAGGCGGAGTATTTCGACTCGTGGAAGACGGCGTGGTTCTTCCGTGCCGCCGGTCAGATCCCCATGCGGAGAGAAGGGGGCAGCGCGTCAGAGCGCGCCTTGGCCGCGGCCCGCGACGTGCTGAAGGAGGGCAAGGTGCTCGGGATCTATCCCGAGGGCACGCGCTCGCCCGACGGTCGGCTGTACCGGGGGCACACCGGCGCGGCGCGCCTGGCCCTGGGTTGCGGGGCCACCCTCATCCCCGTGGGTGTGGTCGGGACGTCGGAGGTGCAACCTCCCGGGTCCAACCGGCCGCGCCCGTTCAAGAAGGTCACCGTGCACTTCGGGGCGCCGATCGACCTGTCGCGCTTCGCGGGCGACGCCGCGGGTGACCCGTTGACGCTGCGGGCCGCCACCGACGAGCTGATGTTCGAGATCCGGAACCTGTCGAGGCAGTCCTACGTCGACCGCTACGCCAAACGGCACAACGTCGTCGGTGGCGCCGATGTGGCGCGCGTCAGCACCTCGGCTCACGGCGACGCTCACGACCCGCCACCGGTGCGCACGCCCGAGCACGTGGGGGCGACCTCGGAGCCCGCCGCCTGAGCGTGGCGGCCCGCGACGGCGTCCGGCTCGCGACCACACGAGGCAGCCGGGCAGACAAGCTCGATGGACAGCCCCCCACCGACACACCGGAATCGGGCGGAACATCACGTATCCTCAGGTGCCCGTCTCGGTCGCGATCCCTCGACGGCGACGATCGTGACGTTGGGACCTTTGGCACTGGCTGCCTCGGTCGAAACAACCGATGATGCCCGAAGTCCACCAGTGGAGGGACACGGGTATGGCTTGCGAGACCGTCGACACCCAGCCTGATGACGCTGACACCCTGGGCATAAGCGACGTCACCCGGATCGCGCTTCGTCGGAACTTCGAGGACGGCGCGGTCGTCATTCACCGTGAGGCCAAACCCTCGACCATGGGCAATGCGGATGAAGCTGTGGGAATGGTCTCGTCACGCCGAGACGTCTCGGGAGCAGCGTCGTTACTCGACGCCATCTTGTACGACGACGTGTCTTCGCCGAAACACACATCCCTCGATAGAGCGCTCACGCAATCGCGCGAACAATGCTCGGAAGCGGATGACCGATGACCGAGAGAGCACGGGGACGAACCGCTATCCGACGGATGGAAGAAGTGAGCGCACCATCGGTTGGGGACACGCTCGTCTTGGGCGACGGCGATCGAACGGGTCAGATCGTGAACCTGTGCGCGACCCTCGGCAAACGTCCCTACGTAATGGTCGTCAACTGGGTGGACACCGGGCATGTGGGACTCGTCTTTCCCGGACCGGACGTATCCACCTACGGAGCCGAGTACCCCCGGTGATCCCGGTCCGGCTCAGGTGCCCAACGCCGACAGGACGCGTCGTGGGATCGGGAGCGAAGGGAGTGGTGGCGGAGGGAACTGGCAGCGTCGAGGCGGAGGTGGTGGGCTCCGGTGGGCGGGTGGCGCAAGGTCGAGGACGGCCACCGGTTTGGGGTCCTGCTTGGGCTGTCGGCCTTTGTCCGGTACGCGGGCAGGGCCAGGGGACCGGCCGAAGGCCGCCCAATGGGGGAAAGCCTCGACGGGCCAGTCGCAGACCGCCGGGATAGTGGATCGGCAGCCGACGTGTCTGGCTCTTGGGTCCGCCTTGCCCTCCCGCACATAACGGTGATCCCGAGTGGTCCGGCAGCCCAAAGGGACCCGGCACCGAGGTCACTCTTGGCTCTTCAGTTCGTACCCAGGGGACCGGGGTTCCAATAGTTCAGCTTGATCGGAACGTTATTGACGCGATCCGTAAAAGTGGTGAGGGTTTCTAGGACTTCTTTTCGTGAAAAAGTCCAGAAGATCGCCCACTTAGTTACCGGATGACCGTGAGCCAAACCTAATCCCCGGGAACATCTTTGAAATGCCGATGGCCTGAACTTCACTTAGATCGTCGTATCTGAAATCCCCAACCGGAACAAACGGGCGGAAGATCATCCAGGCTGGACCAATCCGGACGCCTTCAGTAAACAGGGTCAACCTGACACCCGGCCATCCCCAGTTTGCAAAGATGAAACGGAGGCGGAGACCACCAATGAAGCTAGGCATCGCGGCCAAGGGAGAGCTGATCTTCACTTCGTGGCGCATGTCCAGATGATGTCGCACGAGAGGGCATCCGGAAAGTGCGGCCCGTACCGACTGGGTCGCGGTTCAGGGAAAGGCGCTGGGCGACGCACGGTATTCGGGGATCCCGCTATCACCTTCAAACCATCTGTGGCATGAACACTGCATCGGGGTCGGGCAACTGGCGGATGGCGACCCGCCCGAGATCACCGCCGCCGAACATTTCCGTGCGGCTCTCGCGAGTGCTCCCTATCCGGCGACGGTGCGACATTGGGACGGATCCGGGCTCGGGAGGCCGTCCGGGTCCGGTGTGATCTCGATCGGTCTGAGGTTGGTCGGGCTGCACCCGTCGGGGCGCACAGAACCGGCAGTTGCGGGCGGTCTGACCCGCTGACCGTCGTGCACGGTACGGGGCGTTATCGCCTGGCCGGCCCACCGGCGTGCCGGACGAAAGCGCGGAGCATTCTGGGGCGGGCGCTGAGGCGATTCAGCGGCGTAGGCCACCTCGAACGCCGCCTGTGTGCGAACCGATGACCTGGCCTTGTGCGCGGGACCGCGCAGCCAGCGTTCGACAACAACGGACCGAGGGCGGGATATGGCACCGCTGGCTAGGGTGAACGCGAGCGACCCATGGGAGGGGCGATGGCACGAGAGATTGAGGTGGGACCCGCCGCCGACCTGGTGCCGGGGAAGGTCCGCGGTACCCGACGGTACGCGGTGGGAAACTCGAACGGCGACCTATTCGCGGTGACTCGCCGGTGTCGGCACCTCGGTGCCGATCTCGCCAATGGATCGATCGACGGAGACGGTTGCTTAGTCTGTCCGTGGCATGGCGCGAGATACGACGTTGCCACCGGGCGGATGACGCGCGGCCCGCAGGGCTTCTTCGCGAAGATCCCCGGGCTCGATGCTGGCTACCGCTGGCTGACGAGGGTGCTGCCCCTTGGTCGCGGCGAGCTCGTCGAGCGTGAAGGCACTGTGTTCGTTCGCTAGCACCGAGCCCGAGGGAGGATTGATGCCGGTCGCGTTCGAGGAAGTCGTGGAGAAGATCACCGACGCTGCGCGTCAAATAGAAGCCGACAGAGGCGCCTCACCCGTCCTCGTCGCCGTCGTCCGCGAATTCGAGGCGAAGCTTGCGAAGGCGCAGAGGCACGCGGCCGATGGCGTGCCCGGTCGCGACTCCGTGATGGAGCTGGAGCAGGCCGGCGATAGCGCCAAAGCGGCGGCCGAAGCCGACGCGGGGTTGTCGAGTCAAGCCCGTGAATCGGTGCTCGCCGCTCACCTAGCGATCTGCAAGCTAAAGGCGGGCGCCTGACCACACGACGCACCTCGCAGTGAACACTGCGCACGCTTCAACCCTCGTCCCGCGCACGGCTCACGCCGCCGGCGTTCGGGGCGCCCGGAAGTTACACGTTGACACCGAGAAACCGATTATCGTTACGGTTCGGAGCGTGGCGTCCTCCCAACCCGGAGGGGCGAACCGATGAAGGTGTGGATCGACCAGGATCTTTGCACCGGTGATGGCCTGTGCGAGGAAATCGCTCCGGCCGTCTTCACCTTGCTCGACGACGGCCTCGCCTATGTCAAAGAGGGCGAACAGGTCCGCAACGATCCCGCCGGCTCCGCCGGCCTCGCCCTCGTGCCCGAGGACCTCGAGGATGCTGTCACCGAAGCGGCCGAGGAGTGCCCCGGGGAGTGCATCTTCATCGAGCAGGGCTAAACGCCGCTGCCATCTTGGGCACGTTCGAGTGAATGACACCTCTTCGGGGCCACCTCTGCCGAGGTATCGGCAGGCTTCGATAAGGATCTTTTGGACTCGGCCAAAACGTCGGCTGGCCGGAATGCGCCGTTCATGTCCCGCCGATCAGCGGCGGCAGGTCACGCCCTACTAATCGTCTTTTTCGACTCGGGCCAGCTTCGCCCGTGCCAGGTCCTCCACGCGACGGACAAACTGTGGACTGCGGCGAAAGCGCGCCCCGATCTCGGCGTAGCTGGCACCGGCCTCCCGCCAGGCGAGGATCCGCCGTTCCAACGGCCGGAGCACCTGCGGGTTGGTCAACGGTCTCGCCCCACGATGGGGCCGCGAACCAAGGGCCAGGATCTGGGACACACTCCGTCGACTGCGCCGGAATCTCCAGGCCACCTCGGCCGGGTCGATGCCGGCCGCTACGAGGCGGCGAATTCGCCGTTCAATCGGCCGCAAGTGTGCCTCGCTGGTTGCGGCCTCAGGTCCCATCACCACTCCACGATATCTCGGGCGACTCCTATCCAGTTTGCTTCGTCGATGCGGCATGGCGAGCGCGGTCGAGACGAGCCTGATTCTGCGCGGGAGGGTCAAGGCGTGAGGTCCGAGTGGGGGCAAGGCCGCCGGGCCGCCCGTATTCGATCCCGAGCGGGCGCCAGCTCAAATGCTCCGCCCCACGCGCCACCGGTCGCGCCCGTCGAACCCAGTTCGCAGGCCGCTGCCGATCTCGCCATATGGCTGCGACACATCCTCGAGGCCAACTCGGGTTGCGATGAGTGTGGCGGTTCCCGGTTCACCGTTCTACTGCCGATCACCTGGCATCATGTCGCCCCACTGACACCTGGAGGCAGCACGTGGGACGGCGACATCGGCGGACTCCTGTTCACCGCCCAATACACGCCGGGCCAGGGCTGGACCGCTCAGCTCAATGCCTGTTGAGCCCCACCACCCCACCGCGCAGGCCATTCTGTACTTGCCGTTGTCGGCAAACCGGGGCCTAGAGCCGACCGCGCGCTGTTCGCGGTTCGACGTGAAGCTAGTCAGGCTCGGAACTCCGGCGCACGTTCCGGGCTGGCCTCACCCAGGGCCCGGTGCACTCCCTCGGCATCGAGGTCGGTGGCGTAGACGGGGGAGCCCGGCTGTTGGCGCCACGACTCATCCAGACCGCCCCCGTCGACCGGATCGAAGCCCAGTTCGTCCACCAGCGCCAACACCAGCGCTTTGGCCTCTGGGTCGTCACCGGCCACCGGAAGAGCGATTCGTCCCGGCGTTCCCGCCGGTCGGCCCATCTCCATCAGATGTTGTGCCCGGATGTTGTTGAACGCCTTGACCACGGGCCGACCGAGCTGCTGCGCCACCCAGCGACTCTCGGTTGTCCCTGCCTCAATGGTGGCGATCCGGCCGTCGCGCTGGGGGTAGTAGTTCCCCGTGTCGACGATGACTGCGCCGTCGGCGGCACCGTCGAGCACATCTTTAGGCAGTGTTGGGATGTGCTTCTCGGGGATCGTGACGATTATCAGCGCCACCCCGACTGCGGCCTCGCTGACCGGCACGGCGGTCGCTCCGGTCTCCCGGGCCAGGTCGGACAGGGTCTCCGGACCTCGTGAATTGGCCACCGCCACCTGGTGGCCAAGGGAAGTCAGGCGCCGGGTCAGGGTACCGCCGATATTGCCGGCCCCTATGATGCCGATCTTCATTGCCGCTCCTCCCTGTCGAGGGACACGCTGCGATAGCAGTACGACTTCCCGAGAAGTAATCGGCTCGGTCGCGCTTGCCTCGCCGCCCAAGTCAACAGGCCACAGAGCGTGGGAACGAGGACCACGACAAGAGGGGCGGAGAGAGCATGCGCACATACACCAGCCCTGCCCGGCGTCGGATTATTCCCGATTCCGTTGTCCGTGTGGGCCCAGCGAACTGATCCGGAGGTTCCGCCGTTTGGGGTTGCGTCACGTTGTGCAACCGACTTGCATGTGCCGCTCGTCAGCAGCTCGGACCGGGTCGAGTCGGCGGCCATCACGGCACCAGGCAGTGGGAATCCCGCACCGGGAATAGGGTGCCGTCGTTCGAGGTTCTACTTTAGCCCGGACCTTTCAGTAACCCCCTGGTGAAGTCCAATGTGTCGTTCAAAGGCAGTGTGGGCGCCTGCGGGTGCAATGGTTGATGTGGGCGCGGCCAGGGTGGGGCCGGTCGAGGTGTTTCAGCGCGTGGGCGGTGTCCACGCCCGATCGATGGGCGTGTTTGTGCAACTCAGTGTCCTGCAACAAGAGCAAGCGGTGGAACGTGGTCAGGCGCTGGACCAGTTCGGCAGTCGAGTGAAGGCCATCACGAGGTCGTCGGCCCAGGGCCATCCCTCGGCGATGCGCAAGGTGGTGCGCCGCGCGGAACGCACCAGCACGCCGGCGGTGTGCAAGAGCGTGTAGCGCAGCCGCTTGGGCTCGGCCCGGGCCAGCTCGCCTTCGAGGCAGAGTCCCTTCATCCAGACCAAGAGGTCGCCGGCGATGAGGACCAGGGTCAGCCAGGCGGCGTTGATGGCGAAGCTGGCCGAGGGCAGGTTGGCCAGTCCGGTGTCCTTGACGTCGCAGATCCGACGTTCGCAGCGTCCCCGGCCCCGATAGAGGGCGTCGAGGAAGCAGACGTCGTCTTCGGGGTGGTCGGTGATGAAGACCTGGTAGCGATAGCCCTCGACATCGCTGAAGGTGAGCTGGGCGCCGGGATGGGGCAGCTCGCGCCGGGCGATCATCCGGGTGCCCTCGCCCCAGCGCGACAGGTCCACCAGGTCGGTGATCTCGGCCACCTCTCCGGACTCGCGCTCGTCGGTACCATCGGCCGAGATGGCTCTGTGCCAGCGTTCTTTGGGCATATTGGTCACCACGGCTGCCACCTCGGCACTGAGCTTGTGGCCGACGATGAAGCGGACGCCTCGCGTGCCGTGCAGGCCTCGGTGAATTGTGCGAGCAGCCCGCGGAGTCGGCCCGGGCGATCACCTCGCAGCGCTTCGGATCGACCGGCAGCTGGGCCAAGGCGTCGTCGAGCACGATGACGTGATCTTCGGCGTTGCCCGGCGCGGCGTTGCCCGGGCCGCAGATCGTGCGGCCAGTGGTTCACCCGTCGCGTCGAGGAAGGCCATGAGCGGCTGGAAGCCGAACCCGTGCTTGTAGTTCGGGGCTGCCCCCTCTTTGTCCGAATGCGCACCGACCAACGTGGCGTCGAGGTCGATCACGTAGAAGCCCGGGTCAAGACCGGCCGCCCAGGCCTCGGCCCGCGCCGTGGCCCGAGCCGAGGCGATGCGTTCGAGGGCCGCGGCGTCGATGGCCTCGAGGGTCCGCCAGGTCGTGGGCACCGAGGCCACATCGCCGAAGAGGGCCGGCTGATCGGCCAGCACCCGCAGGTCGCTGATGGCGGTCGCCCCGTCCGCGATAGCAACGGCCAGATCGACGAGCACCTGGCCCCGGTCATGGCCTCGTCGGCGCTTCTTGGTCGGCGCCATCGCCTCTGAAAGTCCTTGCCGCAACCCAAGCTCGTCGGCCAGGTCACACAGCAGGCGAGCGCCCGCATGGGCGGCGACACCCTTGCCGCCGGTGGTCACCACAATGCTGGGTCGGCCCGCATTACGCTTCATCTCGGAAGTGCCCTCCTGGTTTGGTTCCTGTTGGCTTCGCAATCAACAGTTTCCCTTGCCACGAGGGCTTTTCCGCGTCAATACGACAAGAATGTAGGGCTTTTTACTGAAAGGTCCGGGTTAGCTCGCGAGATTCGCGGCGATTGCGGCCGATGCCCTGGCAACCACGGAAGGTTCCGCGCTACCTCGGCACCGCAAAGACTCACCCGAAGGAGATCCGTGCAGGAGCTGATGGCTCTCGCCGACAGCCTCGCCGAGAAGTACACCAACCAGGCGCTCGTCGATGCCAAGACCATTCAGAACCCACTGCTCGAGATGTGGGGCATGGCGGAAGAGATCGACATTGCCCTCTTGGTCCCGATTCAGGACATGCTGACTGCGACATCGCGGCGCTCGCAGATCGCCACCAGCGACCTGGCCTCCTTGGCTGCCAACCTGCGACAGCTCGCCAGCGCGCCGGTCTGACGTTTGTGTCCCGCATCTCAGGGCCCACGCATCCGGGATGCCGCTTGTGCTCACCCGGGCACACGGAATCTGGCTGGACTCCCGGTCACCCGCACGGGCCCGGCAGTTCCGGACGCTTCATCTCTCTCACGTCATTATCACGCCCTCACTTACGGCTGGCTGGTGGGCGAAGTCGTGCGCCGGGTGTCGGGGCAGCCGCTCGATCGCTTCGTGCAGAACGAGATCGCCGAAGCTCTCGGCCTCGACGGGCTCTAACTTAACTTGGCTGCCCGCCCGCCGGTGGACAGGCCCACCCGGATGGCTAGGGCGTTTGGAGAGCGACGGTTGCGACGCTCGACGGCCTGTTGCATCGCCACGGCACAGGCCAGGGCGCGGCTCAAGCTGGAGAAGGCGACCATGAGCCCATCGCCGAGGCTCTTGACCTTGAGCCCGCCGGCACCACTCACCGCCCCCCGTAGCAGCGAGAAGTGATCGTTGCGGAGGTCGTCAGCCTCTTGGGGGCTGAGAGACGAAAAGAGCTCCGTCGACCCCACGAGGTCGGTGAACAAGACGGTGATGGTTTGGGTGACGGGAGCCATCGCGCTCTAGCCGGCCGCCACTCGCGCGTTGCCGACGGAGCGGCTCTCTCGTAGGTAGGGAGACCCCCGCAAGATGAACCAGCGGGCGATGGGGCTCACGGCCCGGATCCAGGGTCTGGCCACACGCGTCCGGTGGCGCACCTCCTCCATGATGTCGGCGAAGGAGTGGTGCTGGTAGTCGAGTAGCTGCTGCGCGTCGGTGCTGTCGATCCAGTCGCACGGCCACGCCCGTGAGGTGAACGCCCTCTCCGGCAACGTGCCCAAGCCCATGGCGTCGAGCATTCCTTCGAGAAAGTCGCGATAGGTCACCTGGCAGGACGGGCCGCCGCCCACCAGAAGCACACGACCCCACACCCGGTCGCAGGTGACGGAGCGCGCTAGGGCGAGGCCGGCATCCTTGGAATGGAGGACCTCAAAGCGGTTGGCCAGCGGGAGCTCGAACATGATGGGTGACAGCGAACGGAACCCAATTATCGGCACATCGGCGAACCGCACGATCGACCAGTCGAGGCCGGAGCCCTGCACCAATTCCTCGCACTGGAGCTTGTGGGCCGTATAGGTGTCCGTGGCGACCACTGGGTCAGTCACCCGTCTCGGCGGCTGCTTGTCCTGGGTGCGCCCGAAGAGGTCGAAGGTGGAGACGAAAAGCACCCTTGCCGGCGGGGAAAGCTTGGCCGCGGCCTCGAGCACATGACGAGTGCCCCCGACGTTCACCTGTTCGGACAGCGTGGGATCGACGTCAGTGAGCGGAGGGATCACGAAGGCCAAGTGGGCGACGACGTCACATCCCGACGAGGCGCGCTCCACGACCGAGCGGTCCCTGATGTCTCCCCAGATGATCTCGATGCCGGGGCGTTCCGAGTACTGCCGCGCTCGCCGACGATTTCGCCGGTTGTCGACGTCGAGAGCCACGACCCGGTGCCCCTCGTCGGCCATGGCATCGAGGGCACTTTGCCCGACGTTGCCGAAGGCTCCCGTTAGCAGGATGTTCATGCCACCATCCCCTGGTCCCGGGTGCGCCAGCCATGGCCGTCGAGACCGGCTGCCCCCGTCGTGACGCTGACAGTAACACTGCAGTTGCAAGAGCGTCCCGTTCGTCGGGTTACGGAGGTATGGCCTGAGCGACCGGTCTCCAGGCCGCCCTCCTAAACCTCGTTGAGCCGAGCGGGTCGGCGCTCAGGGCTCGGTTTGGTCCGTCGATCAGGACTTGCGCTTCCACGATCCGATGTCTGACAACGTCCAGGTGCTACAGCTCGATGTCGTAGGCGATCCGTTGCCAGAGGCCCATCTCGACTTCGTCCATGCTCGTGCCGTTCTCCCGCACATCCCGCAACGTGAGGTCGTACTCGATCGTCTGGTCGCAGCGACCAAGCCCGGGGGCTGGCTGTTGGTGGAGGACACCGACATGCGCGCCTTTGCCGAGCAACCGCTGCCCGAACCATTCGCCACGGTCCATCGGATCTTGGCATCAGGCGAGGGCACGCCGTGGCGTGACCCACACTTCGGTGGTCGACTCGTGGCGTGCTTCAGGGAGCGGGGGTTGTTCGCCCGATCAATGCCTACTCAGGGGCCGCACTGCTCCCGGCATTATGTGGGTCATCCGGGGTTGGTAGTTGTGGATTATTGCTCCTTCTCCTCCTCGATGCCCTCCAGCAGACCGCTGTAGAGCTTCTGGCGGCCGCTCTGGCCCTTCTTGGTGGCGTCGGCGAGCTGACGCCGAAGGGTCGGGCGGAACTCCACAGCGGTGGTGAAGTACGTGCAGGTCTCGCAGATCGTCTCGAAGGCGCAGTCGAGTTCGACAGGACGGGTGCAGTAGCCGTTTCCGAGCATCCGGTGGTGTTCTTTTCGGAGCCGGCGCATGTTCGGCCCCTCCGCGTCGGCCGGGAGCGGGGCCTTGTTGTAGAGGGCCTCGACTTTCTCGCTCACTGCGAAATACTCGTCGGCCACGGTGCGATCGGCGATGCGGGCATAGTGCATCGTCATGTACATGGACCGGTGACCCAAGAGGGCGGCGATGGCTTCGAGGCTCATCCCCCGGTTCACCGCCTGGGTGGCCACCGTGTGGCGAAGGCGGTGTGGGTTGAAATAAGGGATGCCGGCCTTCTTGGCACACCGTGCGACCATCCGAGTGACAGCATGACGGTTGAGCGGCCTTCCCTCGTTGGTGAGGAGCAGACCGCCCACTGCACAATCAGGATGCCGAGACCATTCATCGAGGATTTCGACGAGCTGTGGGTGAAGAGGTATGTAGCGGTCGTTGTGAAGTTTTCCAACGGGGATGCGAAGCCAGTGAACGTCTCCGATCTTCACCATCGCTTCGGCCTCGAGCGAACAGAGCTCTCCCATTCGCATGCCCGTTCGACCGAGAAGCTCCATCGCCACTCGCAGAAGAAGCCTCGGTTCGCTTCGGACTGCCCGCATGAACGCCGCGAAGCTGGCGTCGTCCAGGAACCTGGGAAGAGCCTCGTCTCTCTTGGGCAAATCCCCGGCGAAGATGAGCGCCCGGGTGGGGGCGTCGTCCCATCCCCATTCCATGATGCGTTCCAGAAACATCCGAAGTGTCGACAGCCGCCGGCGAACAGTGGCCGGAGCGAGCCTCGGTCCCTTGTAGCCAGGAGAGTTGGCCTGGTGAATCTTGTAGCTCTCGATGTGGCGGCGTTCCAGATCG
This sequence comes from uncultured Acidimicrobiales bacterium, assembly GCA_963811775.1. Lineage (GTDB taxonomy): Bacteria > Actinomycetota > Acidimicrobiia > Acidimicrobiales > UBA8190 > Chersky-840. The sequence goes on from CAWESO010000010.1 coordinate 164,444, forward strand.
CCCGCGCCTTTCACCTCGGGGTGGTGCTCGGTGATGAAGACGGCGAACAGATTCAAGTCGCTTCGGAGGCTGACGAGGCTTTGGGGCCGCAACGACAGCATCATTTGGGCCAAATAGTCATCGATCGTCTCGATCAGAAGCGGGCGATCAACCGGCTCGGGAAGGGCGCTCATCGGACAGCTGCCAGCGCTTGGGCGTCGATGGCCTCGGAGGCCCGGCGGTATTCGCCGGCCAACCAGTCGTCCGCCAAGTGCAGATATAGCCGCGTGGTCTCAATCGAGGCATGGCCGGCTTGGGCCTGGACGGCTTCGAGCGCCATGCCGGCTTCACGAAGTCGAGTGAGACAGGTGTGACGAAGCTCATGGCAGGTGCCACGGGCAAGACCGGTTCGCTCCTTGGCCCGCTCGATGATCTGATCGAGCCCATAGGCAGAGAGCGGTTGTCCTCGTCGTGGTCCTTTCATGACGACAAAGACGTGATCGGTCGACGCCTCGGGCGGTCGTTCGTTGTCCAGATAGTTCGCCACCGAGGAAAAGAAACGGTTCGAGATGGGCACCACCCGCTGGCGTCCACCCTTGCCGTTGGTGATGAACACCTTGCGCTCGGCGACCTGGAGGTCTCCGAGGCGGAGGTTGAGCACCTCGCAGCGACGCAGAGCACCGAGCACCATGGCTTCGATCATGGCCTGGTCCCGTGCCGAGAGAAGCCCCGACATCAAGGTGTCGACCTCCTGAGGCTGAAGGATCCGAGGGAGGAGCTTGGGCGTGCGCACGAGCGGCGTGGCGTGTCCGCCATTTCTTCTCGACCGGCGGTTGATCAAGCCCCGAGGGACAGGCGAGCTGATCACGTCGCAGTCACCTCGCACGATGAGGTAGGCGAAGAACCCCGAGACCGACGACAGCCGCCTGGCAATGGTGCGAGTCGACAGTCCCGACCCACCGTCGGAGATGCGCACCACTTTGGAGCTGATCCGTGGCGCCCGCTGGAACGCCACAAAATCGACGATGTCTCGCGGCGTGACCTCAGAGGGCTCCTTCTGCGCCCAGGACAGAAAGACCTTCAGATCGAATGCCGTCGCCACCACCGTGTTGGGGCGAGCCCTTCCGCCCAGGAAGATCAGGTAGTCGTCAGCGAGATCGTGTCCGATTCGCACCGCCTGATCGCCGGTGGCCGTGAGCTCCTGCCGCACCGAGAGGTCCATTTCGGGGTCTCCTTCCACTGGAAAGGCCCCACCATGAAGGCGGGGTCAGCCCAGCTGGTGGATGACCCACATATGACGCAGTACCGGACGGCCCAGAGATTGACCCGCAGGTGTCTGGGAGTGCTCGCGACAGCCAGCGAGTCGGGTCCCGACGAGCCGTCCTTCAATCGTCCAGCAGTTGCAAAGCGTCAGCGGTTCGCCGTTCGATGGTCCCATAAGCGTTGGCCGCTGCGATGGAGTGTGCCTTGGTGAGATGGTCCCGAGCCTTCTCGATGTCGCCCGGAGCCTGGCGTTCGGCGAACATCGTTCCCCACAGATGGTCGGTCCGCGCAGCGACGAACTTGGCACCTACTCGACTGCTGTAGGCGGAGGATTGGGCAAAGTAGGCGTCCGCCTCGTCGTAACGCCCGAGGACGGTGGAAAGGCCACCAAGGTAAAGGCTGACCGGTCCTTCAAACGCGACGGGGGCTAGGCACAACTGCGAGTCCCACGGCGCAAGTCGGTCCGACAACGGACCGGCGCAGGCTCGGTGCCCACATACGATAGCAACGTCTGCCCAGTCAGCCATTGTGACGAGCCAGACCGGATCGAGGGGAAGATCGAATCCGCCAGCAACGAAATCTTCGAGCAGCTGATTCGCCTCTTCTATTCTGTCGGCCTCCGCGTAGGCCAGAGCCAGCGCCGCGGTGAGCACCCCGGCCAAATCGGGGGCATCTGCGACCATCTGCTCCAGCACTGGGACCAGTTCGCCCAGGGTTCCGCGTTGGTGGTTGACGATTATAAGTTGTGAGCCGAACATGAAAGACGCGTCTGGCTGACCGCCGTCGGTACCTATCTGCAGAGCCTCCGTGGCTAGCTGTTCGGCTCGGTTCCAATCCCCGGCGATCTGGGCTCTGGTGGAGCGCAACCAAGCATGCGTCCAACTGAAAAACGGCTGGTCCAGCTGCTCGGCCAGGGATCCCAAGGCGAGGAGACCGCGATCGACCTCGTCAATATCACCGTTCTGGGCAGCGACGTCGATACGAATCAGGTAGGCGAGGAAGTGAAGTGTTGGGTCGCCCACGCGCTCGGCGCGAATCAATGCGTCAGCGGACAACGTCAGCGCTTGTTCGAGGAGCGACGGTACTAAGAGTGAATACGAAACTGCGCTCAGAACCCGCACGGTGCTGGCGTCGTCACCGGAGGACTCGGCGATGGCCAGGGCCTCGTCGGCCAGGGACTGGCGGCGCTCTAGCGGGCTGCCAAGGGCGAGTTCAGAACACAGCGTGGCGAGCACGAGCGCCCGGTCGGGCTGGTTGGCGGGGAGCCGATCGAGGGCCATCTCCAGGACCTCGACCCTCTCGGTGTCAATGACACCGGCTGCACTGAAGAAGCCCCGGTTGTTGGCCAGGGCCGAGGCAACGAGGCGGCCGGTGTCATCGAGATCTGCGGCTCGACGAGCGGCGTCGAGAAGGGTCTCACGAAACGCCGGGTCCCCCGTTTGACGCTGTGCCGTGCCGAGGCCGATGGCCAGGTCTAGCGCCAGGATCGGATCGGGATCGCTGGCCTGGGGATAGAGGTCGAGGGCCTGGGCGTAGTACGACAAGGCATCGGCGGGGGCGAGGGCGGCCAGGGCGGCGTCGCCCGCTTGGCGGGCGTAGGCGATGGCTTTGGAGATGTCGATGGGCTGGGTCGCGCTCAACCAGTGTCGGGCCAGTTCTCCCACTCTCGCCCCCGGACGGTCACCGCAGAGGTCCTCCAGCGCCTCGGCCACCTTGCGGTGCGCCCGTGCCCGTCGGTTGGGGCCGAGGTCCTCGGACAGGGTGTGCTGGATCAGGGCGTGGGAAAAGCTGTAGCGACCTGACAGTTCGCGCACCAGGGCCACCGCTGCCGCTGCCTCCAAGATGTCGAGCAGGTCGTCCTCGGAAGTTTCCGTGGCCCGGGCAAGGACGTCGAGGTCGAAGTCCCGGCCGATCACCGCCGCCATCGACAACACCTTGCCCGCATCTGGCCCCAGTCGCCCCACCCGAGCGCCAATCACCTCACGAACGCTGTCGGGGAGGGTGACCTCGTCCAGGGAGAGATCGGACACCCACCGGCCGGTGCTGTCCTGGTACAGCGCCCCCGTCTCGACGAGGTGGCGGAGCACCTCGCTCACGAAGAAGGGGTTGCCGTCGGTCTCGCGGTAGACGGCATGGGCCAGGCCCAGCCCGTCGTCATCGAGGGTCTGACCGGCGGCGGCCTCCAGGAACGCCACCACGCCAGTGTCGCCCAGTCCGGCCAGGTCGATGCGGGTCACCCCGTCCAGTCGCCGCAGGGCGGCCAGGGCGTCGAGCATCGGGTGCCCTTGGGACAGCTCGGTGTCCCGATAGGTCCCGATCACAAGCACCCGCATGGCCTGATCGGAGGCCGCAATGTGTCGCAGCAGCAGCAGGCTGGCTTTGTCGGCCCACTGGAGGTCGTCGAGGACCACGACGACGGGCTGGTCCTGCGATACCTGTGCGAGCAGACCGACCACGGCGGCGAAGAGCAGGAACCGCTCGGTGTCGGCGTCGGTGGCCTTGGAGGGTGGCAGGTCCGGGATGCGACTGGCGAGGGCTGGTGTCAGCTTCGACAGCTCCGAGCCGTGGGCGGCGATGTGGTCCAGGAGTCGATCTTCGGGAGCGTGGGTGACGAAATATCCGAGCGCCTCGGCGAAGAGCTGGTAGGGGGTGGCCAGGCCCTCCTCACAGTGACCAAATACCACTACCGCTCCGTTGTCGAAGGCGGCGCGGGCCGCCTCGGCCACCAGGGTGGTCTTGCCCAGCCCGGCCTCGCCCGAGATGAGGAGAACCTCACGCCCCTCGCTCGCGGCCATCCGCTTCGTCGCATCGGCGATTGCCTGCGTCTCGGACTCACGCCCCACGACCCCCACGGCGGGGCGCACGGCCAAGCGGGCGGGAAGCGGGATGGTGGCGATCTCCGCACCGCCGAGGGGTTCCCAGATCACCTCGACGCTCTCGACGGGGTCGGGGAGTCCTTTCAGGGTGAGTCCACCGACCGAACGGCACTCGTGACGGTTGCGGCGACCGGCCATGGCCCGCACCACGTCCGTGGCGAGGATCTGACCGCTCTCGCAGGTGGCACACAGCCGCGCCGCCTCCACCACGGCGTCCCCGAAGTAGTCGTCGTCCTCCCTGCCGACCTCTCCCATGCTCAAGCCGACCCGCAGGCCCACCCAGTGCTCCCGGCTCCGGTTATCGAGTTCGACGCCCTGTTGCATCGCCACCCCACAGGCCAGGGCAGAAGAGGGAGATGAGAAGGCCACCATCAGGCCGTCACCGAGGTTCTTCACCTCGGTGCCTCCCGCCTCGGCGATGGCCTGGCGCAGGATAGAGAAGTGCCCCCGGCGCACCTCTTCGGCCACCTCGGGCGAGAGGCGCTGGGATAGCTCGGTCGAGCCCACTACGTCGGTGAACAGGATCGCCGCGTTCTCGGTCGTCAAGAGTCACCTCCACCCCAGCGACGCCAGCGTAGGTGCGGATGGGAGCGCCTGCCGAGTCAGCCTCGGGACCCAAGCCAACGGTGCCAAGGCGACCCAGCGTGATCGCGATCGCGATCAGCGCCGATCTGACTTCGGATCTGACGGCCGTGTGTATTCAAATGGACCGACCTGTAAGTGTAGATATGCCGGTAATCCCTGATGCTTTCCATGGCCTGCCAGACGGGCAGGTCGGAAAGCTGAGAGGAGCCCGGTTTGTCCACTTCAATTCACTCTTCGCGAGGCGCGCCTGGAGGTGACCCGGCGGTGCGGCTGGGTCACCCGGTCATCGACCGATACCTGGAGTTTGTCGAGGCCCGAGCACGCCACAACACGCTGCTGGCCACGGCCTCGGATCTGCGGGTGTTCTTCACCGAGATCGACAAGGAGCCTGTCGACGTCGTCGTGAACGACGTCTTGGCCTTCATCAGCGCCCAGCGGCGGTCGCTGTTCGAGGGAAAGGTGGTGCGCCTCTCCGACGGGGGGTCGGGGCTCATGGCCAGCACCATCAAGCGGCGCCTGTCGTCGTTGTCGGGGTTCTTCTCCTATCTGGTCATGATCGGTGAGCGGGAGTCGAACCCGGTCCCCAAGGGCCTGTCCACCAGGCGATCGAGAAAGGACAAGGGAGCACTGGTCCCCTTGGTGCGCACTCCTCGGGTGCTGCCCAAGATCCTCGAGCCCGCCGAGGTGGACGCGCTGATGGGAGCGCTTCGCCGCTGGCGGGATCGGGCCATGGTCGAGGCCATGGTCCTCGGGGGCCTGCGGCGCTGTGAGGTGCTCGGGCTTCGTCTCGGCGACCTGCGCCCCGGTGAGGGCCGGGTGTTCGTGGCAGACGGCAAGGGAGGTCACCAACGGCTCGTCCCGGTCTCTCGGCGGTTCTTCCGCTCGGTGGCTGCCTATCTGTCGACCGAGCGCCCCGAAGACGCACAGACCGATCGGCTGTTCGTGGTGTTGAAGGGCCCCCGGCGCGGGCATCCCCTGTCCGAGGACGGCCTCGATGAGATCGTGCGCTACAGGCGCGGTCGCGTCGGTCTCGCCCATTGCACCTGCCACGAGTTGCGCCACACCTGTCTCACTCGGCTCCGAGAAGCGGGCATGGCCCTGGAGGCCATCCAGGCCCAGGCCGGGCACCGGTCGATCGAGACGACACGCATCTACCTGCACCTGTCGAACGAGTGGCTGGCCGACGAGTACGCCCGGGCCATTGCCATGATCGACACCTCGGTGCTCGAGGCGGTGGCCCAATGACCATCGTCTATGCCCGTGCCGTCACCACGCCCACGGCCGCCGAGCGCGACTGGGCCGAGATCGCCGCGGCGGCTCCGGCGCTGGCGGCCACCGCCCAGCGCTATCTGGCCCAGCTCGAGCTGTCGCTGCACCACAACAGCGTGGCCCGCACCAGCGATTCGCTGCGGCGCTTCTGCCGGCACCTGGTGGCCTGTCACCCCGAGCTGAAGTGGTGCTCGGAGGTGGGCAGGATCCACGTCGAGTCCTACAAGCTGGCCCTGGCGGCTCACGTGACGGCCAAGGGCACGCCGCTCAAGGTGAACACCCTGCGGATGCGCCTCGGGATGCTCATGACGTTCTTCGACCGCATCATCGAGTGGGGCTATGAGGACGCGCCGGTGCGCAACCCGCTGTTCATCTCCGACATCCCCCGTCCCGAGGAGCTCTTGCCCAAGGCCCTCGACGACGCCGCTGCGGCGCGCTTTCTCCGGGAGGTGGCCGCTGAAGAGGACCCGCTTCGTCGCCTCGTGCTCGAGATCCTCTGTCGCACGGGGATCCGGGTGGGAGAGCTGTGCGCACTGGAGAAGGACGCCGTGGCCCGCCGGGGTGGGGGCTGGTGGTTGAAGGTCCCGGTGGGAAAGCTCCGCAACGACCGCACCGTGCCACTCGTCTCGCCCCTCGTGGAGCTGCTCTTGGACTGGCAGGACAGCCACGGCGATGCCGGCACGGGGCTGCTTCTCACCAACGAAGGTCGGCCCTTGAACCGCCACTGCGTCACCCGCATGGTGAACCGGGTGGCCAAGCGCGCCGGCATCGGACACGTCCATCCCCATCAGCTGCGCCACACGCTCGCCACCCAGGCCGTCAACCGGGGCATGCGGCTCGAATCGATCGCCGAGCTCCTCGGGCACCGCACGCTGCGCATGACCATCCGTTATGCCCGCATCGCCAACAAGACGGTGGCAGATGAGTACCGGGCCGCAGTGGACAAGGTCGAAGCGCTCCACGAGGAGCCGCCTGATCTGCCCGAGACGCCCGAGATGCGCCGGCTTCGCCTCGAGCACAGCCGCATGCTCGGCAACGGCTGGTGCACGAGGCCGTCGCATCTCGACTGCAGCTTCGAGTCGCTGTGCGAGGGGTGTGGCTTCTTCGCCACCACCGTCGAGTTCAAAGGAACCCTCAAACGCCAACGCGACCATGCTGCGGCCCACGGCCAAGCCACGCGCACGGTGCTCTACGAGGGGCTGCTCGACGGGCTCGAGACGGGGGCGTCGTGACAGAGCGCGAGGACATCATCAACGAAGAGACCAGCTGCGTGGTCGACGACGCCTTGAGCGTCATCGCCCTGGTGCAGCACCTGCCCTACGACAGCGTGGCCGCCAGGGACCTCCAGGCGGCCGTGACGCTGGCCCGGGCAGCCCGTTCCCGCCTGGTCCGATTGGTCGCCGACGCCCGGGACGAGCAGACATCGTGGGCTGAGATCGGCCGCATCCTCGACACCGGCCGGTTCTTCGCTCTCTGCCGTTACGGACCCTTCGGCCGACGAAGGAAGACGCCTCTCGAGCTCGACTGATCCGCCATGCCGGACTCGGCGGGCCCTGCCTCTCACGAAGGTGGTGGGGCCCGCCGATTACCGGCATATCCCGCAGTTACTTGACGCGATTACCGGCATAAGTGCCGGTACCGGTCGACATCTGGCAGGAAACTCCCTACCGTCGGAACCACGCATATTCGGGGCTATGAAATTCCTAACCGCGTCAAGGGGGCGTAGCCTCGTCTCTTGAGCGAGCCAGCGCGGGGCGCCGATGGTGACCCCTATCTCGTTGGCTCGCTCACCGCGTCAGGGATGCGAGACCGTCGGCGTGCAGCGGGTGGGATCGAGTAGCGCGTGGCGATGATCGCTCTGGCCTCTTCACTGTCGACCGGAGTGCCGTCGACATCTCGCACCACGTAGAGCTGGCCCGAGCGCATGCACGCGGCGATCCGGGTAACGAGGGTGGTGGCCAGGTGACAGATCGCCGAGTAGTGATGCAGCCGGCGCTCCATGATCAGCCGGTGGTACTTGGCGGCCAGCTGGGGATCCTGGTGGCGAGCCAGGTCGGCGGCGAGGAACAGATCCCGGCGCAGGCCGGGGTCTCCCTGTTTGGTGATGCCGGGTCGGGTCTCGGTGAACCCCGACTGGTTCACACCGGGCACGATCCCCGAGAACGAGCGAACGGCCGCCAGGTTGGCAAAGCGCGTCGCATCGCCCAGGCGCCCGGTGATCCCCGCCGAGAGCACCGGGCCGACACCGGGCGCCGAGCGCACGATGCCCTTGGGGTCGGCCAACTGGTAGAGCTCGGCGATGCGACCATCGAGTCGTTCGATCTCGACATCGAACTGATTGATGAGCCGAACCTCCTGGGCGAGGTCCCAGGCCAGCTCGTCGAAGTCGAGACCTCCGCCTTTCCACAAGGTGATGGCTTGCGCCGCCGCCTCGAGGAGCCCAGCGGCGTACTCGGCACCCAGGTGGCCACCGCTCGTCTTTCTCACCAGGTCGGTGAGCCGGGACGGGCCCAGCCGACGCAGAGTTTTCGGGTTCCCATAGCGCTCGAGGACCACGGCGGAGGTCTTGGTCCCTCGGCTCCCGAGCGCCTCGTTGTAGGCCGGGCCCAGCAGGTCCAACATGGCGTCGATGCGCTGGTGACACGCCCCACGCTGGTCGACGATGTCCACTCGCCGACGCACCGCTCGCCTGAGCGGCTCGGCCGGCCCGAGCCCGCTCACCTCTCTGAGCCCCTCGGGATGAAGAAGCGGCACACGCGACAGCACGAGCGAGTCGAGCCGGTCGTTCTTGGTGTGTTTCTTGTAGTAGTTGCGCAGATCGGCCGACTGCTCGGGAGCGATCATCACCACCTTGGCGCCGGTGGCCCGGAAGTGCGCCGCCACGACCACCCACGCGCTGCGGGTGGGCTCCATCACCACCGTCAGCTTCGATGCAGGTCCAACCGCCGCGCTCAAAGCCGCCAGGTCATGGGGATGGCTCGTAAAGCGCCGACGAGACCAGATCACCTCCCCCCTCTCGTTACTCAAGGTGGCGACGTGCGCAGCCCGCACAGCCAGGTCGACTCCCAATGTGCTCACAGGTCCTCCTCGGCTCCCGTCGATGTCGATCCACGGCCGGCCGGTGATGCGCAAGGTCCCGAACATCACTAAGAGGGCTCTGGCCTCGCCAGTCCCGAATTCCTTAAACAGGGTCTCTGCGCCCACCGGGCTGGCCCGTCCTGCCCGCCGCTCATAGCCCAGGAGTCGCACTACAGCGCTCCGGCGTGCCCATTGAGACGAGACAAGACGGGATCAACCCGACGCACCCTATGACCCCAGAATCCCGAGGTTTGGAGTGTCCGTCCTGTTTAGATGCGCTCCCGGGTGTCTTCCTCTCGTCCGACAGGTCGCACCGGAGTCGGGCGACCGGGCCGATATTGCGACCCGCGCAGTATTCGCGTCGCTGAGCGATAGCGGATGGGTCAGGTCGGAGGCGAGTCCGTCAGCTTCGGACTGACTCGGTACTGGTAGACCGAGTATCACCCGCCCGACTCCGGGTGATCTCGACTGGCCCTTCGGTCGGGACCCTAGCCCCGTCAGGGCGCACAGAACCGGCATTTGCGCGCTGCCAGCAGCCTCCCGCGAACGAGGGCACATTGGCGGATAGGCAGCAACAGGTGGCCACACATCGACGAGGGCGCTCTAGCTTGGGGACCGCTAACGCCGCGTTCGCCGGTTACAACTCCAACGGTGGAGCGCTAAATGGTGCTCAGAAAGTGCCCGGAGAGCGCAAGCTGTGGATACTCGAGATCGTGTGGAATCTCAGTGCGGGGCACCTCTGCCTATCATCCACCGGAAACAACGCTCAACAGATGCCTGCCGGGTGCGCAACGGGTGGCGAGCCACAGTGGTTGTGGGTCCATGTGTTAGCCGTCCCCGCTGTTCCGCTACCTGCCGACAGGTCCTGGGCCGAGTGTGGGTCGTCCTTCAGTACATTGAAACTGAAGGTGTTCTGAGATTCAGTCGTCGTGACACCGGCCAGGATGCCGTCGTTGCGCTCAAAGAACGCTTTGTTGTGCGTAATGGTATTCCTGGTGCTGGACGCCACCGCACTTCCGGGCCCACCCACATAAATCCCGTCGTAGTTCCCGTGACCGTGAAAGACCAAGTTGTTCTTCTTCACGGTAACACCGGTGGTTCCGAACAAGGCGATGCCGTATTCGAAGTTCGAGATGGTCCGATTATGCTGAATCAACACAGCGTTGGACGTGCTGTCTACATCAATGCCGTCGCCATACCCTTGGCCTTCGACGTTCCATGGTGCGGGCGCATCGTCAGTGGCATTTTGCAAATGGTTCCCCACAAAGGACCAATGCCCAGCAGGTGCGACGAGCCCGTATGAGGCATTCTCCTGGGCGTACACGTCGACATCATTGGCCGTGATCATGTTCTTGCGGACGTTGACTGTCCCGGCGTTGAGGATGTAGAGGCCCACGGCCTGGGCATCTTGGTCTCCGTTGAACGTGTTTTGCGAGACGTGGTTACCGACGAATGAGAACGAACCTGTCCCCCAGGTCAGAACGCCATTCTGGGAAGTGAGCGCCGTCGGCCCGAGTCCCGTGATCGTCGACTTCGAGATGGCACACGTGGTGCCGAGGTCGAAGCACGTGATCCCGCCCTTCTGGTAGTTGGTGACAGTGAGTTTTGTCATGACCACGTTCGAGACGTCGCCGGTATTGCTGTGCACTAAGACGCCAATGCCCGCGCCGGTCTGGCAACCGAAAAGAGCTGGGGGCATTTCGACGTTGATCACATGGTCGTTGATCAGCTTTCCCGAGGCGTTGTGGTAATAGATGCCGGGGAAGTTAGTTCCGCAGCTGAAGGACGGCGTGGTGCCAGCAGCGGCGCCATTCACGGTGAGATCTTCGAGGTTCACCTTGGCGATGGCGTGGCCGGCATTGTGCACGTCCACGATGGCGAACTGCGGGGTCGTGCTATCAGCGTCGATGTCGTTCTGTGACACTATTGGAGGCGCAATCGTCACATTCGGTGCTGTGCCGACGATTGTCACGCTCTGGGTGATCGTGAGTTGTTGCGGATAGGTACCCGCAGCGACATTGATCGTTGCTCCCGCTCCCGCTTTGGTAAGGGCGTAGGAGATCGTGGCGCACGCTCCTGCGACCGAGTGGCAGATCCCGGTATCGTGGCCACTCGAAGCGTTAACATAGAGGGTCATCGGAGCGGCTTCGGCAGGCTGGACCACGACGGCCACCAACACCGCTGCCAGCGCAAAGGCACTGATCGACTTCGTAAATGCGGTCCTCGTACCTCGTATTAGCCTTGCGCGTTCCATGTCGCGACCTCAACTTCCCTTGGTGCGACGCGGGGACCGCCAACGCTTGGACAGTCCTGGGATTCCCGCCTCGCGCTGAGCTGCCTGAACTAGCACAGCGACCGTCCCCACTCGTCAACGATGTCGCACATCGGTTGCGGTGCCATCCCCAAGAATGACGAGCACGGCTGTCTGCCGCTGCGACGGTCTATCCTGCCGCATTGGCAGTCGGTTGTGTCACACTCTCGCCCGATGACATGCTGATATCGCGTTGCAGCTGTTGTGAATGCAATCGACACCGAACCTCGGCACGCGTGGCTGCCAATTGCCGGGCAAGGCTCGAGCCCCGTGTGGCGGCCAGAAGATTCCTCACCTTCTTCTACGTAGGCGCCTCAAAGCGCCATCTGGGGGCGGGACGGCGGGACTCGCCGGTTCATTGGCTGTAGCAGTCGCCCGCTGAAGCAGGTGCCTGAATCTGGAGGCGCAGCACTAGGCGGGAGCAGCGTCGACAGCGTAGTGACGGGTAGCACAGCCGGAACGCGAGTCACATTGATAGTACGGCGCGGTGCGCGCAACGTGTAGATATGCCGGAGTCGGATGGGGTCCGATCCCATGGCATGGGGGCCTGATGACACCCGATAATCGGGGATCCCGGTCGCATCATGTATCCATCTGGCCGGGCGGAACGTGCCGTGTTCGAGCGCCCAAGCCCCGGGGTAGACCCACCCGATAACGACGGTCTCGCTGACCTGACTCCGGGCTCACCCCGGCCCGAGCAGAGTGCCAGCCGTCGAGGACCCTCCGGCGTGTCTTCCGTCCGAGCAATCGTCTCGTGCACTCGGACCTCTCGGCCGAGCAGGAAGCTGCGATCAGGGTTACGGTGCAGGAGACCTCGCAAAGAGCGAAGGGGCGGACTAACGGGAGATGACAATGGCGAAGTACGTCGTGAGCTGGAAGGTGCGGGCGGGCGGCACGGCCCAGCAGAACCACGATGGCGGGAAGAAGCTGCTCGATACGTTTGCGAAGTGGCAGATTCCGACCGACCAGAACTTTCTGCAGTTCCTTGCCCGAGTTGACGGCCAGGGCGGCTACGCCGTCGTCGAGACCGATAACCCGGCGAGCCTGGCTGACGCGCCCTCGAAGTTCTTTCCATGGCTCGAATTCGAAGTCACACCGGTGATCGACATCATGGACAACGTGGTCGTGACGGCGGCTGGCGCCGAGTTCCGCGAGTCGATCTGACCAGCCCAGGGCGCTGCTCCTGGGAGGACCGGGAAGGCGCTCCATCGAGTCTCAGCCCCCTTGGGTCAGTGCCCGGTTCGTCTCGACCCCTTGACCGCTCATTAGTGCCGGTTTGCGATTGGTCTGTTGGTCCGGAAGTCCAGTGGTCAGAGACGCCCATAATCGGGGATCCCGATAACACCTCGTAGCGATCTCTGGCATGAGCAATGCCGTCGGAGTCGGGTAACCGGGCCGGAGGCAACCCGCGCAGTATTCGCGTCGCTGAGCGATAGCGGATGGGTCAGGTCGGAGACGAGTCCGTCACCTTCAGACTGACTCGGCACGGGGAGACGGCGCGTCACCCGCCCGACTCCGGGTGTTACCGCCTGGGGCAGCAGGCTAGAGGAACGGGTGCCCAGGCTGCCGTGCATCCGGCAATACAGCGCCCTCTTCGCCGATGCCCATCTCGTCCTGCTCCCCTGATTCATCGGTACGACCCAAATCGTGGGGAGCCGGCAGCAGCTTCATCGCAGGGGTTCCTCGCCCCGTCCACTCAGCCCGCCGGCGTCCACTCGATACCGTCGGCACGGGGCGCTTGCTGCCGGTAGTCGAGGCCGCCCACGAGCACGACGGCCATTCCGGTCCAGAAAGCGGCGCCGTCCTCCCGCTGGTCGGCCGCGAAGGTCGGCGAGCTGGGTCCAGGTGGGTACAGCGGCGCGGCAGGTAAGGCCGTCCATATGTTGGTTACGGGGTCGTAGGCCGCAGCCCCTGGCCCCGGTGCGGGTAGGGAACCGGCGGCGGATCCGCCGATCACGATGAAGAAACGCCCCGTCCATACGCCGGCGGGCAGCGTCTTCGCTCGCAGCGGGGAGAGAGGGAGGGCCCGCCACGTGTTGGTCGTGGGGTCGTAGGCCGCTCCCTTGCCCACTTCGGTGCCGGCGGCGGTATCGCCGCCCCACAGGAGGACCTCGTGGCCCGACCAGACCGCCGTGGCCATGCCCCGGGCAGGAACAGGTGCGGGTGGCAAGCGCCGCCAGGTGTTGGTCGCCGGGTCGAGACGGGCCCCGTCGCTGTACGCGGCGGTGAAGTCCGAGTTTATGCCACCCCACACGACGAGTTCCTTGCCGGTCCACACCGTGATGGCGTCCGCCCGGGGGGTCAGCCCCGACGGGGGAAGAGTTAGCCACGTGTTGCTGGATGGATTGTACGCGAGCACGACCTCGCGCCCTTGGCTGTCGGGCGTGCCGGGGACCGACGACCACACCAAGACCTCCCGGCCCGTCCATACCGCTGTGGGATCGCCACCCGGCAGGCTCGTGGGCATGGCAGCGATCGGATGCCATGTGTTTATGGCCGCGTCCCACGCCGCGCCGTCGGTGACGGGAACGGCGTGCTCGGCGTCGCCATCCGGGCTCGCGCGTCCTCCGGCCACAACCATCTCGGTCCCTGTCCAAGCCCCGGCCGCGAACGTCCGGGGCGTGAGCGGTGTCGGCGGCAGCATGTGCCAGGTGTTGGTCTCGGGGTTGTAGGCCGTAAGGTTCACCGAACCCAGGTCGCCGCAGCAGCCCGCCTGGGCGACGAGGACCTCGGTGCCCGTCCACGCCACCGGGGGGCTCACCGGGTTGGGGCCGGCGGGGATGAGGGACCATGTGCCGGCGTCAGCAGCAACTGGCCTCGTGGTCGAGGTGGGAGCGACCGTGGTTGACGTGGGCACAGTCGTCGTCGAGGTTGCTCCTCTCCCGAGTCCTCCACCACAGCCGGCAACGAGGAGGAGCGCGACGACCAAGATCAGCCATCGCCACCGGTAGTGCGTCACGTCCTTCCTCCTCGTGGGCAGGTTATACCAGTGCAGCGCCCGCAAGGCCTTGCTGGAAGAGTCCTTCGACTCTTCCGTTTGTCATGTCTCTCTGAACACGATGAGATCGTGACGTTCGCGCCGCTGAGGAGACGTGCAGGCACATGAGTAGCCTTGCGGACAGCAAGCGAACAATGAGAGGCGGGCTCTGATGATAAGCGTGGGGACCTTGCTCGCCTTGGTCTCGACCTTCGTGTTCATGATCGCCACCCCGGGCTCGGCATCAGCGGCTCCTATGGGCCCCGGTTACTGGCTGGAGGCTGGAGATGGTGGCGTATTCACCTTTGGGGCGCCCTTCGAGGGCTCGGCTGCCTCCGACGCCAGTCGCTGCCCGGCCAATCCCCCAGCTCGCTCCATGCCCAACGGCTCGTGCTGGTCCATGGCTCCAACCCCTGACGGTGGGGGGTACCGGATCCTCAACGCCTACAGCGGGGACATCTACGCATACGGCGACGCTGTCTCATACGGGCAGCCAGCCGACACCGCTGCCTACAGCGGGGGGGCAGATCTGTGGCCCACGGCCATAGCGATAGTGGCTACCCCTGACGGCAAGGGCTACTGGGTGTTGGAAGAGGGGCTAAGCGGGCTTGGCTCCGTTCAGAGCTTCGGCGACGCCATGAGCTACGGCGACGAGACCACCATCGCTCGCACCACTGGCCATGTCGGGAAGCCGGTCGCTATGGCCGCCACCCACGAGGGCAAGGGGTACTGGATCGTCGATTCTGACGGTGGAGTGTTCAGCTTCGGCGACGCCACCTTCTACGGTTCGATGGGTGCCACACCGCTCAATGCGCCGGTAATGGGCGTGGTTGTGACACCGGACGGCAAGGGCTATTGGCTGGCGGCCGCCGATGGTGGCGTCTTCAGCTTCGGTAGTGCCGCCTTCGGCGGATCCATGGCCAACACCGTGCTGGCCAAGCCGGTGGTTGGCATTGCCGCCAATGGATTCGGGGCCGGCTACTGGCTGGCCGCCGCCGATGGCGGGGTGTTCGCCCTCGGTGGAGCGCCTTTCTTGGGCTCCATGGGAGGCCGGCCCCTCGCCCGCCCAGTCTTCGCCATCAGTGCCACCGCGATGCCGATCGACTGAGTGGACGGAGCGTCACCAACTCCTGGTGCGACTGGACAGGGTGTATTCAAACGCAGCACGCTAAGTGCCTGATTCCCGACGGGTCGGAAATCGCTCGGCGGCAGGGCAAGCGCCCACGGTATTCGGGGATCCCGGTCGCACCGCCCCGGGTGATACCGGTATCACTGGCACGTCGTAGAGGCCGGCTTCAGGGCGTGCGGCACTGGCAACCTTGAGCAGGTGATCAGGCGGGAGGGGCAGTAGCGGGCAGTAGCATCTTGGGCTGCCTTGTTGCCTTCCCCGTCACTCGTAGGAGTCCTCCGGTAATGGCCCACACAACTGACGGATCAAATGCACCGCTCGAAACGGCCCGGCTCCGGTTGCGGCAGATGCAGCTGGAGGACGTCGACGTCGACCCACTATTGAGGGTTTTTGGTGACGCCGACACCATGCGGTTCTATCCCTCGCCTTTCACCCGTGAGCAGATGGCGGCATGGATCGAATGGAACCTCCGTAGCTACAACGAGCACGGGTATGGCCTGTGGGCACTTGTGCTGAAAGAGACTAACGAAGTTATAGGGGATTGCGGGCTGACCTGGCAGCGCGTGGGCTACGGGGATGGGCGCGAGCTTGAAGCCGGTTGGCACGTGAGGCGAGATCTTTGGAGCCTTGGCCTCGCCACCGAAGCAGGATTCAGTGTCCGCGACTACGCCCATGATGTCCTCCAACGAGAACGGCTAATCGCAATCATCAACGCAGAGAACCTTCCCTCACAGTCGGTCGCACGCAAGCTGGCATGTCACTCGAGCGCGTTGATTCCCTGGACGGCAAAGAGAGGCTCATCTTTGCCATGCAGTTCTAGAGAAACGTGTTTCGCAAGCGCCAGGTGGAGGACGGTTCCGGGCACCCATAATCGGGGATCCCGGTGGGGTCGCGTATCTGTCTAGCTCGGGCGGGACGTGCCGTTTGTTCTCGCCCTCACGTGGAGCCCAGCCGCCCGGAAACGACGGCCCTGAACGGTGCCGGTCGCCCCGACGCTGGCGAGCTTTCTGGCGGGCGCAGTGCCGGTCAGGCCTGCCGTCTACGATCCGGGCCGAGTGGGTGCGAGGCACGCGGGTGCCACATCCATCAGCGATGGGAGGATGACATCATGTGGGCGCAACTCATCACCACTCGTATCAAACCGGGCCGGGAAGGCGACCTGCCGAAGCTGGCAGAGCAGTTGCAGGCGACCGAACAGCCGGGCTCGGGTCTAGTGCGATCGATGATGATGCAGGACCAGAAGGACCCGAGCCGGGCCTACATGCTCGTCGTATTCGAGAGCGAGGAGAAAGCGCGAGCCCGCGAGAACGACGAGCGACGCCAGGAAGGGTTGGCCAAGGTCCGGGCACTCATGGAAGAGATCCTCGACGGTCCACGGGAGTTCGTCGACCTGACCGTCATCGAGGAGATGACGCCGTAGCCCCAACCGTGAATGATCGGGGCTAGATGCCCATGCAAACGCCGCAGTCGTACAGTCCGACAATCACCACGCAATGAAAGGTGACCATTCATGACCGTCCGCATCCACACCACTCTTCCCGGCGTCAACCGAGAGCAGTTCGACGCTCTGCACAAGCTCATCACCGCTGGTGAGCCGCCGAAGGGTCTGTTGTTCCACTCGTCGGCGCCGGTCGAGGGTGGCTGGCAAGTGATCGACTTCTGGGAGTCTCGTCAGGACTACGACGTGGCCATGGTTGGGGTTCAACAGGGCATGGAAGCAGCCGGTGTGACTCCTCAGGGACCCCCGAGCGTCGAGGAGTTCCCCGTCCACGAGACGTTTCAGCCTTGACTGGATAGGGTCGCGCCCCACGCGCAACGTGCCTCGACCCGACCGGCGCCTCGGCCGGACGGGTGGCGGCAGTAGGGCATCCGATACTCGGGGATCCCGCCTGGGTCATGTATCCATCTGTGGCATGAGGATTGCGTGGGAGTCGGGTAACCGGGCCGGAGCAACCCGGGCAGTATTCGCGGCGCCGAGCGATAGCGATGGATCCGGTCAGAGGCGAGTCCGACCCCTACGGACTGATTCGACACTCACAGACGGAGCGTCACCCATCCCGGACCGGGCTATACCGATAAGTCCGAAGTGCAGGGGCGCAAGGAGAGCTTTCGCGGACAGCCCGAGTGCTCGCCCTGTACTGCTCCCGGTGACCCCAACGTAGCATCGCCTACGCGA
This sequence comes from uncultured Acidimicrobiales bacterium, assembly GCA_963811775.1. Lineage (GTDB taxonomy): Bacteria > Actinomycetota > Acidimicrobiia > Acidimicrobiales > UBA8190 > Chersky-840. The sequence continues at coordinate 182,087 of CAWESO010000010.1, forward strand.
CCGCCTGTGTTGTCGCGGTGGTGGTCGTGGTCGGCGTCGGGATGGTCGTGGTCGGCGTCGGGATGGTCGTGGTCGGCGTCGGGATGGTCGTGGTCGGCGTCGGGATGGTCGTGGTCGGCGTCGGGATGGTCGTGGTCGGCGTCGGGATGGTCGTGGTCGGCGTCGGGACGGTCGTGGTCGTCGTCGGGACGGTCGTGGTCGTCGTCGGGACGGTCGTGGTCGTCGTCGGGACGGTCGTGGTCGTCGTCGGGACGGTCGTGGTCGGTGCGGGGGCCGTGGTCCCAGTCGTCGCGGTCGTCGCTGTGGTTGTCGGACCATCGATCACGACCGGACTGATCGTCAGGAATGTGTCCTTGAACGTCGCGGGCTGGCGCGTTCCGCCATGCGAATTTGGATGTGACATCGAAGTCAGTTTGGCCGTGCTACTTGCTTGATCCTGCTGCGATTGAAGCACCAGCTGACGCAAACGAGCTATCGTAGTATTCGGTTGGCTATTAGTTGTCACACCGGTAGTTGTCACACTGGCAGTCGTCGGTGACGGCGACGGTGCCTGAATCGCAGCAATAGATGGCAGCGCGCGTCGCTCGGTGACACCACGGGGTGTCGATGAGTGTCCCGAGACCAGCGCGAGTGAAACACCGACCAAGATCAGAAGGCCGATGACAACCACGCCAACCCGGCCGACCAGGGGGCGCCCGTGCAACCGGGACACGATGACACCGCTCTCCCCCTCCAAGGCCGTCAGGGTCGCATCGGCGGGGGAAACCGATATGACCGGCACCAGACGCTCGCACTGGGCGCAGCGAGAGCCAGACATGGTTTGGTCCCACGTCCACAGTGCCTCTGACAGGTATTGGAAACCGCACAGCGTCTTGGTCGGCTTGGGGAAGCTTTCGGCCACGGCGTGCCACTCGGGTGCCCAATAATTGGGACGCAAAAGCGAAACCATCCAACCGCGACGCGGCATCTCCGAAACCGCGAGGTACCTCATGGCACCAACCCCCCCCCAACATCCTCACTCCCGATTTTACCTGGAGGAGGTACCCGCCGACTAGACGTTGTCAAGCTGCGCTCTCGTCAGAAATGACGAATTCTCAGCCAGGGAGGAGCTTTCCTGCCCGCGCGTAGCGTTTCTCTTGGCAACTCACACATGTCCTCAGGGCTGCCTAAGGGGGGCTGGGGGGGCGAGGCCGCGGTCTAGGGTTGTCAAACGGTCGGCCCGGGGTCATGGTCTCACCTCGGACCTCGCACGGGCACCCACACGGCGCGGCGCCTTTCCGTGCCGGTGTCCGCGCCCGGCGGGCGGAGGCCGAGACCCACTTTTGATGACTGTGGACACGGCGCAGAGCTCGGACGAGGTCCGAGTCGATCAAGCCGCGGGGTTGGATCTGTTCGAGATCGATCGGATTACTTGGCGACGCAAGTTTGAGAATGTCTGTGACCAAGCTGCTTCCTCCTCAGAGCAACTCGGATTGCCGGTCGCGCCGCCGACGACCCGACTCTCCCAATGATCCCGCGGGGTGGTCATGTGCGCGGATGATGCAGGCCCGTCCGCTGCGCCCACAGTGTCCCCACTAACGCAGCGAGAGGGGGCCTGCATCTCATAGGTCAAGATCGGCCAACCGGTATGTGCCTGATGTCGTGCGTCTCGCCGCGGAACCGACCCGCCCTGTGTCACCGTGTGTGAAGATTTGCGGACGGTTGGGTCCACGAACGCTCGCCCTGGCTCGGGCGAACACCGGCATTCCTCACTTTTCGGACGCGACTCCTCACCCACACCGGAACGGGTGGTATCGACCCCCAGCCCTGCCCCCGCCCTGGCCTCGCTTGGCCGCTTGCACCCGGCGATATCACGTGCAATAGCGGGCGGTCGGGTAGACGGGCGCACGTGTAACCTTTCTAGGGATGAAGTCGAGCACACCGGGCGTGCAAAGAGTTCTCGTATTGCTGGGCTTCCTTCTTGTTGCGGGAGGCCAACTACCTCCGCTTGGGTTCGCTTCTTTCTCGCCACACAGTTATCACTTCTACTTGATTGTTTCGGCGGTTGGATACATCCTCTTGGGGTGGGCATCCTGGGCCTGGCTGACCGCTCTCTCTCGCACAAGAGAGGGCAGGACTGGGATGCGCTGGGTTCTCAGACTCGTAGCCCTTGCGTGTTTGGTTCTCGGGATCGCTTATGTAGGGCTGATCAACGAGCTCATCGAGCTTCATCGAACCAAACTTTATCATTCTGGGCTGCGACGACAGCTCCTCAGCTACGGACTACCGCTGGTCGGCTTTTGCGTGGCCGCACTTGGATTCGGGACGGCAGCCGGCGCGTCGGAAGCAGGGCCATCAGTGAAATCCCGCGAGGTGGACTCGACCGTCCTGTAGGTGCCGCTTCCGGTCGAGGTCCTGACCGTCGCCCGGTCGAGCCAGGGTATCCGTTACTCGCCGGCAATACCGGTCACACGAGAGGCGCTCCTGGATGACATCCCTGTGGGGGGTGTAGCCCAAAGGAGATTCTCCGCACGTGGCTGGGCCGCGCCGCAAGGGTCGCGTAAGGGTAGATCCTGATTGTCAGGTTCTGACGATGCCTTCATGATGGACAAAGCGTTCGTCGGATCGGCCCCGGACGTCCTAAGAACGAATGGAGTCTGGCGCGGGTGGGGAAGTCCCTGGCGTCCATATTCGCCCTGGCGTTGACAGGCCCAAGAGGGTCTTGCGTTCGGCGATCATCTTCCTCTGTGTAGCTGGGCTGTTGCTTGCCTATTTGACGGCAGCGTCTCATGCGCCATGGCCGGTTGAGGGTCCTGCCGGTTTTGTATGGGGCGCCGGATTGGTCGCGGTTGCTGTCGGCTACGTGCTCAAGAGCAGAAACGAACTCTCTCCGACTGGGGTCAGGTGGGGACTCGCACTTGCGATTGTCGGCTTCTTTCTCCCCATCGTCCTCAACCAATTGCTGAATTTCGACTACCTGCACAGGCTTCACAAGCTCCTGGCGTTCGTCTCTGCCTTCGTTGTGTTCGTAGCCTGGATCACCACGCTGAAGCATCGAACGCGTCGTCGCTCGTCCACGAGGTGAGCGAGGGTGGATCAGGGGTCCATCAGGTCCTGCGGCGTCCACCATCGGGTTGTCGGCCACGTGGTCGTTTCGAAGGCACCATCCGAGGAACGTGCGAGCCAGGGCGATCCGGGACCGGACGCTGTTGTTGGCAATCCGCCTTCCGGCACCGCTGCACCAGTCGATCAGATCCTGCTCGGTCAGGTCTCGTGGGTGACGCCGATTGCTCGTGCGGAACAGGTCGTTGAGCAGGCGCCGGTAGTGGTCGTTGGTGTTCGGGTTGGGGTACCGGTCACAGAAGGCGCCCACGATGACGAAGAGGGCAGCGTTGTCCGAGGGTGGCCCCAGTGCCCGCAGCCTGGTTGGGGCGCCTAAGCGACTACCAGCCGACCGCTCCGTCGACCATCTCTCGGATGAGATCGGCGTGGCCGTTATGTCGAGAGTATTCCTCGATATAACTACATGTTCGCTCCGAGAACCACGCATGGGTGTCCTTTCGTGTGCTCTAGGTGTGTCTCATGCTCATGCCGGGGCCGTCGAGCGACCTCCCCCTCGACGGCCCCGGTGATACACCCTCCTGCGATGGGCGACCAGTGGTCGTCGTTCCGGCGGATCCCGCTGTGTTCGAGGTGCCACGGTGTGGCTGGTGGACACTGCATGTGGGCGTCGGGCGGTCTGAGGGGGGGGGTGGGGATGATGGGGCAACGTCAAAGGCCAATGCGGCACGAGGGCGTCGAGTCGGTGTTGCCGGGTCGTGCGTCGTGCGGTGAGGTCACGTTCCGTCTCGTGTTCGATTTGCTCGGGCGTCCCTGCGGTGCTCGTTGCGAGGTGCGTCGGTGCGGATGGGAACAGTGCATCCCTTCGCCTGAGCTCGCATCGTGGTTGCTGCGAGAGGTCCAGGAACATAGTTCGATCCACCAGGCGCAGAGCCGCCGGTAAGGGCGTCCCGTCAGACTCCTTGTCCGTAGGTCGGCCCCGTGATCTCCGAAGGCACGTTGGTGCCGACGAAGCTGATCGTCTGGTGTGGTCACAGCGGGGGGTGCCCTGGGGGAGGTCGGCTGAGTCCGACCGAACCCAGGGTCTCCCCTCTGCGTCGCCGCCAGCGTCTCGGTTCGCCTCGGAGCGGCACCGGTCGGTGTCACGAGTCAGTAATCGTGCAAGGGACCGGTCGGGAGAGGCCGATGCGGCACCATCGCATCGGACTTGACGCTAGAGATGGCGGCCCCACCGAGGCTCGCAGTCAAGAGCGCCGAGGCCGAGCGGAGCGAGGTCCCCACCGAGGCGGCGAGCGAAGCGAGCGCACTCTTGACGGCGAGTGTGGGGCCGCCAGGCTCCGACCGGTCCCGGTCAGTGTGACAGCTCAGTGGTATACGAAGACCACCCGGCGCCTCAGCAGCGGTGTCCGTAGCGCTCCGTCGTGCTCGGAGGCAACGTGATCGGTGGTCGTCGACTGTCGTCGTCGGTCACGGCGTGGTGTCGGTGTGTGGCGTCGGTAGGCCCGTAGATTTGCTCAGGGGTAACTCCTGGTCGATCGGTGGCACTAGCCATCCCGCTTTCGGTTCCAGAGCCTTAGACGAGAACACAGCGGGTCATTTTGTCCGTGACACAAGCCGATGAGGGCCGGGGCGGGGTCCGAGCAGGACACCGCTCCGAGGAAGGGCCAGGGACCCGCACGACGGCAGGTTCATCGCCGTCGGGTGGGCAAGGCCCGCCCCAGCCCCGGCCCGCTAGTCGAGAAACCGACTAGCTCGTTTGATGACGGTGGTGTCCATCGGCTCGAGATAGCTGCGCATCGTTGTCGCTGGGTCGGTGTGTCCGAGTACCCGCTGTATGTCGAGTAGGTCGAAGCGGTGCGCTCCGTCGTCGGTGGTGCTGTGGTGCAGGATGCTTGCAGCGCTGCGCCGCAAGTCGTGTGGTGCGACGTGTCCGAGGCCGGCTTGTTGCGCTCGGCGGGTGACGATGCGATAGAGCGTGCTCTTGTCGAGCGGTGTGGTGGCGTGCCAGTCGATCTGGCGAGTGCGGCCTCGTTGTGCGGTAGCGGGGATTTCTGGGAGCAACAAGGCGTGTTGGGGTCGTGGTGATGTGGCGTCGTCTGGACGCATAGTGTGCCAGCGTTTAATCGCTGCGCACACTGCGCCGCCCGTCTCTTGGCCAGCGACGTCAGACAGTATCTGCTCTCCCAAGCTGAGCGTTAAGTACTCGCTCTCAAGGAGGTGTCGCTTTGGATCGGTGTTAGCGCTCGGCGTTGCGCCGAGATGTGAGCGACGTTGCTCTCCTGGTGCCGTGGCGTGGTGTGATCGCATGAGGAGCCAGCGTTGGATCGCAGTGCACAAGTTGTCGCCCGTCACCAGTGTCCTAGGGCGGTTCGCTTTGCCGATCCAGTGGACGTGTGGGAGGTGCGCCACGTGTTCGACTCGCAGGGTGGCGATCTCGGTCACCCGCATGCCCGCCAAGCCAAGTCGGATGATGATCTCGTCTCGTAGTCCGGTGGGCGTGCCGTCTTGGCAGGTGGGCACGAGCTGTCCGAAGGCTTCGTCGTAGGTCAGGAAGCGTGCTGGGTTGTGGTGCTGGAGCTTCCCGTAGGTGCTCGGGTATTGCTTGGTGATGTTGGGGAGCAGGTCGGCGGGACTGGTGTCGATGAACCCTCGTTGGACGCACCAGCGCAGGAATGCCCGGGAGGTGGAGAGTCGGGCTCGGACGGAGTTGTTGGCGGTCGCTGCGGTGATCCAGGCCAGGAGTGTTCGGGTGTCGAGCTGCTCAGGGTGTGTGGTGGCGGTGTCCCGGAAGAGGGCCTGGAGGCGGCTCTGGATGCTCAGGCGGCCGTTGTGGCTGGCGAAGCGTTCGAGGTACTCGGCCAGGATTGCCGGTAGGTCCGGATTGATGGGCTGAGCTGCGGGAGCTACTCGCCTATTACTCCTCGATCATGTGCACGTAGATCCACCGCAGGGACACGGGCTCGCCCTGTCTGAGTCCGGTGTCGTCGAGCGAGAGGTTGGCGGCTGCCTCCCGGCTGCGCTCGCATTCCTTGAGCCATGTCGCCAGGTCTCTCTCCCAGTCGGCGTCGTCGAGGGGAACCAGTTCGCTGTCCTCGACGGCAGGGTCGTACCAGATGGGCGGGGTGTCGGGCTCACGCAGGAGCGTTCGCCGGAACCAGCCCCGCTCGACCTCGGCCATGTGCCGCAGCAGGCCGTGCAGGGACAGCTTGGACGTGGGGATGGGCCTCGCCTTGCGATCGAGGTCGGAGACACCTTCGCACTTGAGCATCAAGGTGGCCCGGTGGAACTCGAGCCACCCTTCCAGCATGTCGCGTTCCTGGAGGACGTACGTCGGCTCGGCACGACGTGAATCGGTCAGGTCCTCGACCATGTACCACCTCCCGGGGATCGGATGCGCGGACCCAATTTAATTTCAGACGTCTGGACATCGTGCCCAGGAGCTAGCGTCATAATTCATAGTGCAGATTGCCACCACTTTGGAGACGGCATCCGGTTAAAATCAGAGCGTGGAAATCGGCCAGGATGCGCCCGTCGCCACACCGATGTTCGAGTACTCGGTGGTGCCGGGCACGCCCATCGGCAAGCGCCTGACTCTCCTCGACTCCGGCGGGAAGCGGGCCGTGTTCTTCGGCTCGGTGGCCATCCAGATCTACGACGCCGACGACAAGGGCGCCGAAGCAGCGTGCATCGCCATGCTGTCGCCGCGCCGATCTGGCTTCCGACATTGACATCGCCGCTGCCTTCGGTTGCCATCGCAACACGGTGGCCCGGCTGGCCGGGCGCTTGGCCCACGATGGCCTGTCGGCGGTGATGCCGGCCAAGCGTGGACCGAAAGGTCCGCACAAGGTGACGCCCGAGGTTCGACGTGTCATCGAAGGAGAAGGAGCCGGCCTCGGTCCGACCGCCCTCGTGCGACTGGTCGCCGAACGGACCAGTGTCGTGCTGTCGACGTCGCATGCCCGGCGCCTGGCCGGGCCCGGTGCCGTGCAGCCCGAGCTGGCAGCCGTTGCCGACGAAGAAGACGAAGAAGAGGCGAGCGAGAGCGAAGTACCGGCAGCGGTCGTTTTTCCACCGGAACCCGGGTCCGACGCGTCGGACGACGATCCGCCGGTCATCGTGCCGCGTCATGTGCGAGGGCAATACATGGGCCTGGCCTTGTACTACCCCGCTCTGGCCGCGCTCGGCCTCGTCGACGTGTCGCGCAAACTCTTCCGCCTACCCAATTCGGAGCGCTTCGGGGTGCGGGCGGTGTTCAGCACCCTGTTCTTCATGACGCTTCTGGCCCGCACCACGGTGGAGTCGGCCAAGCACCTGCGCCGGGCCGAGTTCGGTGCGCTGGTGGGAACCGGTCGGGCCCCGGCGGTGAAGACCCTTCGTCGCAAGCTCTGCGAGCTGGTGGCCCAGGGAAAGGCGTCGGAGCTCGGCACCGCCCTGGCCCGCCGGTGGGTGGAGACCGGGGTCATCGAGAGCGCCTATCTCTACGTCGACGGTCACATGAAGGTCTACTCCGGCAAACGCCACCTCCAGGAGGTCTGGAACTCCCAACGACGCATGCCCCTGCCCGCCGTGCATAGCTACTTCGTGGGTGATCTCCAGGGTCGGCCGTTGCTGTTTCTGACCGAGGAGCTCTCGGCCAACCTGGCCAAGGCCATGCCCCGGGTCATAGAGGCCATACGAGAAGTGCTCGGCGACCGGCGCTTCACCGTCATCTTCGACCGCGGCGGCTTCGACGGGAAGCTGTTCACGTGGCTCACCAAGGAGAAGATCGACTTCATCACCTACCAGCGCGGCAACGTCTCGCTGCCCGAGGACTCCTTCACTCGCCGGGAGACTCGTTTCGAGGGCCGCCGAGTGCGCTTCAGGGCCACCGAGGACAAGGTGCACATCGGGAAATCGGGGCCGTGGCGCCGCATCGTGGTGCGCACCAAAGACGGGCACCAGACCCCCATCCTCACCAACATCGCCTCGTCTTTGTCTCCGGCCCGCATCTGCTGCTTGATGTTCGCCCGCTGGCGCCAAGAGAACTTCTTCAAGTACATGGGCGAGCACCACGGCCTGGACACCCTCGTGAGCTACGGGGCCGACGAAGCCGATCCCACCACGCTCGTCCCCAATCCCGAACGCAAGCGCCTCGACCGCTTGATCGCCGACCTGCGACGCCAGGCGGCCAAGCTCAAGGAGGAACTGGGCGACGTCCTGCTTGACGAACCCCGGGAGCAGAGTCGAAGCGCCCACGGCCTAAAGGTGTCCCAAGGCGGTGCGGTGTCCCGGCTCCGGGCGCTCGAAAAGCAGATCGCCGACGCCGTCGACAGTCGGCACCCTTTGCCGGCCAAGGTGCCCCTGGCTCAGTCAGGCAAGCGTCGCCACGTAATGCGCCTCGAACACAAAGCCATCATCGACCGCGTCAAGGTCACCGCCTACAACGCCGAAGAGTGGTTGCTCGACCGACTCGTCCAGCATTACCGCAACCCTCATGACGTGCGCGATCTCTTGCGCTCCTTTGCCCAGCTGTCCGGCGAGATACGGACGACTGGTGGCGTGGTCGAGGTCACCCTCGATCCGCCCGACACCCCCATCCACCGTCGCGCCCTTGAAGGGCTGGTCGATGATCTGACCAGCCTCGGGGCCACGTTCCCAGGCACCGACGTTCCCGTCAGATACCGGGTGGCGGTGCACCGATCAGGGGTGGCTGCGTGACCCCCGATGTCCAGACCTCTGAAGTTAGATGGCGCCCGGTCCGTCGCGACGCGGGGACCGCCCCCGATCAACCAAAGGTGAAGTCGTAGGCGTCCACCCCGGGCGACACGTCGAGCACGATGGTGGCGGACTCGTACTCCGTCGACGACACCAGGGTGTAGAGCCGGGGGATGCCCGAGACCTCGAAGGTGTGGGTGTGCGTTCCCACCGTGGTCTTGACCGTGCCCATTCCCCCTATGACCAGGTACACGTCGTTGGCCTGGAAGGAGAGCTCGATCCGGGCGTTCGCACCGGCGGTGATTTTCTCCGGGCCCACCGTCCACGTGCCTGAGAAGGCCAGGTAGTCGGGGGGAAGGGACCCGGGGAACTTGTATACCGCAGGATGGTCCTCGGTGATGCTGGCGCCGTCGAAGTTGGGGAGCCCGTACTTGTACCCCAGGTACGACTCCGGTGTCTGCGCCGTCGTGGGGGTCTTGTCGAGGATGTCGGTGCGCGGCGGGAGCTTCACCTTCGGGTTGGCGTCGACCAGGAGCGTGCGGATGAGGGACTCGGTGGTGCCGTAGTCGCCTTCTCCGAACATGGCGTGGCGCACCTGACCGGTGGCGTCGATGAGATACTCGGCCGGCCACGAGTCGTTCTGGTAGGCGTCCCAGGTCTTGTAGCCGTTGTCCACGGCGATCGGGTAGGCCACGCCGAGCTGCTTGGCCGCCGCCGACACGTTCGACACCACGTGCTCGAAGGCGAACTCCGGCGTGTGCACGCCCACGATCTCGAGCCCATAGGCGTGGTACCGGGCGTACCACGCCTCGACGTGGGGCAGCGACCGCTGGCAATTGATGCACGAATAGGTCCAGAAGTCGACGAGCACGACCTTGCCCTTGAGCGACGCCAGGGACAGCGGGCGGTCCCCGGCGGTGTTGAGCCACGCCGCGATGCCCTGGAAGTTGGGAGCGGCGCCGCAGTCCTCGAGGGAGGACAGCCCGGGCGCACAACTCCCGAGCTTGCCCGACTTCTTCTCACCGGTGAGCGAGGCCAACTGCTTGGTGGCATAGGCACTGCCCTCGATGTGGCCCTGGAGGGCGTGGGTGTAGCCAGGCACCACCCGCTGCAGGCCGTCGGTGACGTTGAAGGCGATCAGCAACGTCATGGCCAGCAGCACGACGCCGCCGACCTGGCGAGCCAACGCGGCGCGCGACCGGATGGCGCTCACGCGTTCGGACACGCGCTGGCCGGCGAGCGCGACCGCCAGCAGAGGGACCGACGCCCCCAGGGCGAAGTCGACGGTGAGCACGACCGATCCGAAGCCGACCCGGTGGTTGGCACTCACCACCGAGATGGCGGTGAGCACCGGCCCCGCACAGGGAACGAAGAGCGCGCCCAGCCCGAGGCCGAGCACGAACCCCCCGGTGTTGCCGTTGGGCTGGCGCCGCCCCACCCGGGCGAAGGGGCGTTCGAGGAGATGGCCCAGTGGCGGGACGATGAGGCCGGCCGCCACCACCCCGAGGACCACGAGGCCGGCGTCTCGCAGGAAGTCCTGGGGCAGGCCGATGGCACTGAGCAGGGACGAGCCCACCAGGGTGACGACGCTGAAGCTGACGACGAGGCCCACCACCACGGCAAAGGCGCGGTAGCTGCGTCCCGGGGCGCGATCGTCGCGAACCACACGCGCCGCGCCCGGGCGCTGGGGGCGTGGCGCCACGCGCAGCGTGTCGCCCGAGCCCCGGGTGCCCGCCGGGGTCCGGCGCGGCGTCGCGTCGGGCGAAACCTCCGACGGCTCCGACGGCTCCGACGGCTCGGTCGTCGCATCCTCGGTCCTCGGCGTCGTGGCCCCGGCCACCAGCACGACGGGGAGGACGGGGAGGATGCACGGTGAGATGCCGGCGATGATCCCCGCCACGAACCCGATGACGTACAGCAGGAGCACGGCCCGGCGTACCTTCCTCCGGGGCCACTCGGCTTCCGGGTACTGCCATCGTACGAACGTGCGCTTCGAAAGAGACGTCGCGCGCGGTGGCGCGCTATGCCCGTGCCGATGCCCGACGCCGTTCGGTCAGCCCTCGGGCTCGGCCCACCGCAGTGAACGTTGCACGGCGTGGCGCCACCCGTCGTAGGCGCCGTCCGCGGCCAGCGCGCTGGCCTGTGCCTCGAATTGCGACTCCAGGGACCACATCGACTCGAGCTCCGCGAACGACGTCCACACGCCCTCGGCCAAGCCGGCAAGCGTGGCCGCCCCCAACGCGGTCGTCTCGGTCGTGGCCGGGCGGGCCACGGGCACGCGCACCTGGTCCGCTTGGACCTGCAGCAGTAGATCCAGCACGGCGGCGCCGCCGTCGACCCGTAACGCCGACAGGCTGGCACCGGCGCGGCTCATGGCGTCCACGACGTCGCGGACCTGATACGCCATGGCCTCGATCACGGCGCGGGCGATGTGCGCCGCGCCGATCCCGCGCGACAGGCCGGTGATCGTCCCCCGTGCATAGGGGTCCCACCACGGGCTGCCGAGCCCGGTGAAGGCGGGCACCACGTAGACGCCTTCGCTGTCCTCTACCCGCAGGGCCAGGGGCCCGATGCCCGCCGCGTCGTCGATGAGCCCGAGCCCGTCGCGCAGCCACTGGACCGCGGCCCCGGTGACGAACACCGCCCCCTCGAGCGCGTAGGCCACCGGTGACGAGCCGCCGTGCTCGCCGAGGTCCCAGGCCACGGTGGTGAGCAGCCCCTCCGTCGGTGGCGGGCAACGCTCGCCCACGTTCAGCAGGACGAAGCTCCCCGTCCCGTAGGTCACCTTGGCCATGCCCGGCGCCAGGCAGGCCTGGCCGAAGAGCGCGGCGTGCTGGTCGCCGGCCACGCCGCTCACGGGCACGCCCGCCACCGCCGATGCCTCGCCGAGCGTGCCGCGCACCACGCCGATGCGCCCGCACGAGGGGAACACGTCGGGGAGCGCGGCACGCGGCACGCCGAAGATGCCGCACAGCTCGTCGGACCAGGCGCGCGCGACGATGTCGTAGAGCAAGGTGCGCGACGCGTTGGTGGCGTCGGTGGCGAAGACCCCGCCGTCGGTCCCCCCGGTGAGGTTCCAGATCAACCAGGCGTCCACCGTCCCGAGTGCGAGGTCGTCGGTGACCTCGACCCCACCCGGCCCGAGGAGCCATTCCATCTTCGTGCCCGAGAAATACGGGTCGAGCACGAGCCCCGTTCGGGCCCGCACCACGGGCAGGTGTCCCTCGGCGCGCAGCTGGTCGCAGCGCTCCGCGGTGCGACGGTCCTGCCACACGATGGCGCGATGCAGGGGGCGACCGGTGGTGCGGTCCCAGGCGACGACGGTCTCCCGCTGGTTGGTGATGCCGATGGCGGCCACCGTGGTGCCCCGCTCGGCCTGCCGTCGGGCCACGTCGCCCACGGTGGTCTGCACCGATTCCCAGATCTCGGCGGGGTCGTGCTCGACCCAGCCGGGTCGGGGGTAGTGCTGGGTGAGCTCGCGGTACGAAACGTCGATGACGGCCCCGGACTCGTCGACGCCGAGGGCCCGGACACCGGTCGTCCCCGCATCGATGGCGATCACGCAGGCCACGGATCGGGACCCTACCGGTGGCCCCAGGCGTGGCCCGGGAGCGACCGGACCGAGCCCCCGACGGCCCCGGGTGCAAACCTTCGCGAACGGGTCGCGACCAGGGCTGACGTGCAGCGAAACCCGTTGACACTTTCGTAACTACAGTGCTGTAATGTCCCCTGCATCTGGTAGGCCCTTCAGGGCAGACCACAACATCTTGTGGTCTGAGGGGGGAGAAGGGCCGGGGGGCCCGGTCGTCTCCTGAGGGTCGAGACATACGCTGGGAACCAACGAAAGGGAACAACGATCATGGCCATCGCTCCGCAGCGGACTGCTATCGGCATCCGGCGGCACTTCACCACCGAAGGGGTCCACCCCTACGACGAGCTCGCCTGGGATCGGCGCGATTCGCGCATCACCGACTACCGCGACGGCAGCGTGGCCTTCGAGCAGCTCGGGGTGGAGGTCCCGGCGTCGTGGAGCCTCAACGCCACCAACATCCTGGCCCAGAAGTACTTCCGCGGGACGCCCGGCACCCCCGAGCGCGAGACCTCGCTCAAGCAGGTCGCCGACCGCGTGGTCGACACCATTGCCGATTGGGGCGTCAAGGACGGGTACTTCGAGGACGAGGCCGAGGCCGAGACCTTCCGGGCCGAGCTCAAGCACATCATCGTGAACCAGCGAGCCGCCTTCAACTCCCCGGTTTGGTTCAACATCGGCGTGAAGGACGTGCCGCAGCAGGCAAGCGCGTGCCAGCCGTACCACGCCCTGGTGAGCACGCCCGAGGGCTTGGTGCCCATCGGCCGACTCGTCGAGGAGAACGCGGTCGGGACCAAGGTCTTCGATGCGTTCGGATTGACGCGCGTCGTGGCCGTGAAGCACAACGGAAAGAAGAAGGTCTTGCGCATCGTCACCAAGGCGGGTCACGAGCTCGAGGTCACGGCCGACCACCTGGTGTGGAGATGCAGCGACGAGAACTACGGCAGCTTCGTACCGGCCGGTGAGCTTCGCCCTGGTGACACCCTGCAGTGGTGCCGCGTCGACTCCTTCGGGACCGGTGAGGTCGATTCAGAGGTGAGTTCCGGAGCAACGAGGTGGGTCTCAATCGATCGTGTCGAAGAGCTTGACGAGATGGACGTCTACGACATCCAGACCGAGAGCGGCGAGTACCTGAGTGCCGGCCTTCGAGTCCACAACTGCTTCATCCTCTCTGTCGACGACTCGATGGGCTCGATCCTCAACTGGTACCGCGAGGAGGGGATCATCTTCAAAGGTGGGTCAGGGGCCGGCGTCAACCTGTCGAGCATTCGCGCTTCGGTGGAGCGGCTACAGGGCGGCGGGACGGCGTCAGGCCCGGTGTCGTTCATGCGGGGCGCCGACGCGTCGGCAGGTACGATCAAGTCGGGTGGCAAAACCCGCCGTGCCGCCAAGATGGTCATCCTCAATGACGACCACCCCGACATCGAAGATTTCATCTGGTGCAAGGCCATCGAGGAGCGCAAGGCCAGGGTGCTGCGCGACGGCGGGTTCGACATGGATCTCGACGGGTCGGACTCCTTCTCCATCCAGTACCAGAACGCCAACAACTCGGTGCGCGTCACCGACGAGTTCATGCAGGCCGTGCTCGATGACGCCGACTGGGCCCTGACGGCCCGCACTGACGGCTCGGCCGTCCGCATCGTGAAGGCCCGAGACCTGTTCCGGCAGATCGCCCACGCCGCCTGGGAGTGCGCCGATCCGGGGATGCAGTTCGACACGACCATCAACCGCTGGCACACCGCTCCCAACGCGGGGCGGATCAATGGAAGCAATCCTTGCTGCTTCGTCGGCGAGACGGAGGTCGTCACCGCGGAAGGACGGCTTCCCATCTCCGAGTTGGTAGTCCGTTGTGAGCTTGGAGAAGAACTGCCGAACATCGTCGCCTTCGATCTCGATGGTGCCCAGCTGGTCATGCCCGAGACGGTCAAGGCTTGGGTGGCCGGGTATACATCCGAGCTGGTGGAAGTGGTCACAGAGCGAGGCCGGCTTCGGTGCACGCCTGAACACCCTTTCCTAACAGCGCACGGTGAATTCGTCCACGCACGTTGGCTTGAGCCTGGGACGATGCTCCATGGCCTTGAGGGGAACGAGCGGGTCGTGTCTGCCGGTCAGCTCCTTTTGGATCGTGAAGTCCCCGTCTACGACCTGGAAGTGGCAGGTGTCCACAACTTCGCGGTCGCTACCAGCGAGTCCACCGGAGTGATCGTTCACAACAGCGAATACATGCACCTCGACAACAGCGCGTGCAACCTGGCTTCGATCAACCTGCTCAAGTACCTGCGCGACGACGACACCTTCGACACCGAGGGATTCAACGCCACGGTCGACGTCGTGTTCACCGCCCAGGAGATCCTGGTCGGCAACGCCGACTACCCGACTGAGAAGATCGAGGAGAACTCCCGCCGCTACCGTGAGCTCGGCCTCGGCTTCGCCAACCTCGGCGCATTGCTCATGGCCCAGGGCCTGGCCTACGACTCGGACGAGGGTCGCGCTTGGGCCGCGTCGATCACCGCCCTCATGACGGGCCACGCCTACGCCGTGTCGGCCCGTACCGCATCACGGATGGGTCCCTTCGCCGGCTTCCACGCCGATCGCGACGCCATGCTCAACGTGTTGCAGATGCACCGGGCCGAGGTGGCCAAGATCGACGAGGAACTCGTTCCGATGGAATTGCTCTCGGCCGCCCAGGAAGCCTGGGACGACGCCGTCGAGCTCGGAGAGCAGTTCGGCGTGCGCAATTCCCAGGCAAGCGTGCTCGCCCCGACCGGCACCATCGCCTTGATGCTCGACTGCGACACCACCGGGGTCGAGCCCGACCTCGGCCTGGTGAAGACCAAGAAGCTCGTGGGCGGCGGGACGATGTCCATCGTCAACCAGACCGTCCCGCGCGCCTTGGCGAGGCTCGGGTACATGCCCGAGCAGATCGACGACATCATCTCGTACGTCGATGAGCACAAATCGATCGTGGGTGCACCCCACCTGATCGCCGATCACATGCCCGTGTTCGCCTGCTCGATGGGCGACAATACGATCCACTACACCGGTCACGTCCGGATGATGGGCGCCGTCCAGCCGTTCATCAGCGGCGCCATTAGCAAGTGCGTTGTGGGCGACACCCTTCTGGCCACCGCCGACGGGCTGATCCGCATCGGTGACCTGCACCGAGGGGAGAGTCCCGACAGCTTCCGTGACGAGATCCTTGCCGTGGCGTCGATTGGTGGCATCCACAAGACCGACGCCTTCTACTACGGCGGTGTCCGCCCGGTACGTCGGGTGGTGTTGCGCTCCGGCCACACCGTCACAGGAACCCCGAACCACCGGGTGCTGACTGCAGGGGCGACGGGCCTCGACTGGAAGCGACTCGACGAGATCGAGCCGGGCGACTACGTGACCTCGAAGTACGGGGACGAATTGTGGTCGGAGATTCCCGCACGCTTCGACGATTTTGTCCCGACGCCCCAGCGGTGTTCGCAGAAGACGGTCCGGATCCCCGACGAGATGACGGACTCGTTGGCATTTCTTCTCGGTGCCTACGCATCCGAAGGGTGCACCAAGCGATCCAACTGGACCATCGTGATCACGAACTCCGAGGACGCCGTTCTGGAAGAGATCGCTGAGGCTGCTCGACTGTGCTTCGACGTCGATGCCAAGATCCGCCGATCCGCGGACCGTTGCCCGAGCGTCGAGATCTCCTCGAAGACGATCGTTGAGTTCTTCGAGCACCTAGGATGCGGCGCACGCGCCTCGGCCAAGCGAATCCCCGATGCGGTGCTCCGTTCCCCCCGGGAACTCGTGCTCTCGTTCCTTAAGGGTCTCGCCCTCGGTGCCTACACCACTGATGCAACGACGACGAAATGGGCGATCTGCCTCGATGCACCGGCGCTCCTCGATGATCTTCAGGCCGTCCTGACGAACCTCGGTGTGGTGCATGGCCGGGTGAGCAAGTTCAACAAGCTCAACGGCAAGACCTATGACGAGGTCTATGCCGCAGGTGTCCACGCCAAGAAGATGGTCGAGCTCGTCCCCTTCCTCGAGGCCCACAAGTCGTCAGCGGTCGCCCGCATGGTGGCCGGCACCACGACGACGCATCACAACACGGCTGACGTGGTGCCGGGGATCACACCAGGCGAGCTCTATGCGTTCGTTCCCTACCGGCGTCGCAACGCATTTGGTGTGCTTCTCCGGACCGAGTTCAACTTCCTGGCGGATCGCCGCACCAAGTACGTGAGCCGGGAGACGGTGGAGCGGGTGGCTAGCATCGACGGGGTCGTGTTCCCCGAATGGCTGCAGCAGGTCCTCGACGACGGCCTGCACTTCAGCCCCGTGGAGTCCGTGGTCGACGCAGGCGAGCGCGAGGTGTTCGACATCTCGGTGCCGTACACGCACGCCTTCGTCGCCAATGGGATCGTCAACCACAACACGGTGAATCTGCCCGAGGACGTGACCGTCGAGGACATCGAGCAGCTCCATCTCGACGCCTGGCGGCTCGGCATCAAGGCCGTCGCCATCTACCGGGACAACTGCAAGGTGGGCCAGCCCCTGTCCACCACTAAGAAGGCCGCCGTGCCGGAGGGGGAGGGCGGAGACTTCGCCCCGCCCGGGTCGGATGCCGAGGCCCGTGACCGGGCTGCCGCGGGCCGGATCGCCGAGCTCGAGGCGGCGCTGGCGCACGAGCAGGGTCGATCGCGTGACACCGTGGTCGTGGGAGCGATCCGGGAGCGCTTGCCGAGGCGGCGCAAGTCGAGCACGTTCGCCTTCCGGGTGGCCGACTGCGAGGGTTACGTGACCGTCGGTGAGTACGACGACGGGCGTCCGGGCGAGGTGTTCATCAAGGTCTCGAAGCAGGGCTCGACCCTGGCCGGGATCATGGACGCCTTCTCGATCTCGGTCAGCCTGGGCCTGCAGCACGGCGTCCCGCTGGCCACCTACGTGCGGAAGTACTCGAGCATGCGCTTCGAGCCGGCGGGCATCACCGACGACCCGGAACTTCGGATCGCCACCAGCCTGCTGGACTACATCTTCCGCCGACTGGCCGTGGACTACCTGCCGCTCGCCGAGCGCGAGGACCTCGGCGTGCTGTCCACGGCCGAGCGCATGCAGCCGACGCTGCCCGGAGTGGAGGAAGCCGCCACGCCCGGACACGGCCTGGTCGAGGACTCCGTCGCCAGCTCGGTGTCCTCGGGCCTCGGGGACCGCCCCGAAGCCCTGAGCAAAGCGTCGCCGTCGGCGTCGGGAACGGCCCAGGCCCGAGCGGAGCAGAGCAACGCCCCGCTGTGTTTCCAGTGCGGGATGGTCATGCAACGCGCCGGGTCCTGTTACGTGTGCGCCAGCTGCGGGACGACGAGCGGCTGCTCGTAGTGTGGTGTGAAGTCGCGCCCGATGACTCTCGGTAATTCGCGCCAAGTGACGCGTTTGTTCGCGCCAAGTGACATGTGAATCTCCATTAGGTGACACTGGGGTGCTTGCGAAAGTGAGCACCCCAGTGGTGGGACGGCCACGGTCATCGCCGATGAGGCCGAGGAGGACCCCACGGTCATCAGCTGCGACGAGCGCCTGTCGGCGGTATCCAGGTAGGGGGATTCGGTGACGGGGCAGGCGATAGAGGTTCGGAGACTGGTCAAGCGCTTTGGTCCCCACGTGACTGCTGTTGACGAGTTGAGTTTTGGCATTGCGGAGGGGGAGACCTACGGTCTGCTTGGTCCCAACGGTGCCGGCAAGACAACAGTCTTGCGGGTCCTGTTGGGTCTGGTCAGGCCGACGTCGGGAGTCGCGCGAGTGCTCGGTCGGAAACCAGGAGATCCGGTTGCCCTCGGCCAAGTCGGCTCAATGGGTGAGTCCGCCTTCTATCCCTTCCTATCGGGCAGGGACAACGTCCGTACAGTGGCGCGCCGTTCGGGAGTATCAGACCGTCGCGTTGATGTTGTGCTCGAACAAGTGTCTCTGACCGAGCGCGCTGACGACCTGGTTCGTACCTACAGCTATGGGATGCAGCAGCGTCTCGGGCTGGCAGCAGCGCTGTTGAAGGACCCAGCGGTTCTAGTCCTGGACGAGCCGTCCAACGGGTTGGACCCAGCAGGGCAGCTCGAGGTGAGCCGCTTGTTACGGGCATTGGCCGACCAGGGTCGGACGATCCTCCTGTCGAGTCATGACATGGAGGAAGTCGAGCGCCTATGCCAGCGGGTCGGACTCATCGACGGTGGTCGAATGCTGGCTGAGGGTTCGCCGGAGCAACTCCGAGGGAAGCCGCACCTCTGGGTCCGTTCCGAACCGATCGATGCGTCAGCGGCAGTGATCTCAGACGCTGCCGGTGTGAAGAACGTCACGGTGTCCGACGGGCTGTTGGATGTCGAGATCGAGCCGTGCGAATCGGCCGAGGTGGCGGCGCTTACGCGGGAGTTGGTAGGAGCAGGCTTCGAGCTAAGCGAAGTCCGCGCCGGTCGGCGATCGCTTCGGGACGTGTTTCTTGAGCGGACCGGCGGTCGGACAGGTGGCGCAGGCTCCCTTCGTCAGGCCCGTCGTAGGCGCCGGCGGTGAGCGGATGCTTGCATCCCTTCGCGCCGAGTTGCTGGTGTTGCGTCGGTGGCGCGTGGCGTGGGCGTTGGTTGCCGCCGTCCCTGTCCTCGTGTTCCTCGTCTACGACCTATCGTTCTACCTGCTCTACGTCCTGACCCCGTCTACGCAAGGTGGCGCTGGGTCCGTTGCAAACAGTTTCAACTTGGCGGCGCTGTCGCCGAGCAGTTTCGTCAAGGTGGCGGCAACCGGCTTCGAAAGCTTGGGTGCGAAGTTCACGATGATCCTCGGCGCGTTGGTGGCAGCTGGGGACTGGGAACGGGGGACCATCAGGTCATCGCTGCTGGCGGGGCCTGGCCGGTTGCGTGTGACAGTCGGCCAAGCAGGGGCCGTGTGGATCGCGGTGACGATCTCCTCGGTCGCGACCTTCGTGATGGCCGCCGCATTCAGCGTCCTGATGTGGTGGGTGCACCCCGGGGTCTTCCCGCCCGGCGCCGGGGTGTGGCCCTCAGCGTCTGTGGTGGCAGAGGCCCTGGGCGGTGTCGTGCTCGTCAGTGTCACGTATGCCGCGATGGGCCTCGTCGTGGGCACAGTGTTCCGCAGGATTGGCACGGCGGTCGTGGCATGTGTCGTCTGGTTGCTGGTCGTCGAGGACGTGGTGTGGGGTCTGTCGCTCGCCCGTGGTGGCGTCTTCACGACGATCTCCAACCACATGCCATTCGCCGGCGATGTGGGACTGACGGGCCGCTTCGGCCAACCCGGCGGGGGAGGCCAGCTTCTGCCCATAGGGCCGATTTCATCGGTGTGGGTCGTGCTCGCCTACACCTTAGGATCCGTGGCTCTCGTCGTGCTCATTCTGTGGTTCCGAGACGTCAGCGTGGGTCGCATCGGCGGCGTTCGGCTCCTGTACAGAGCACGGGATGTCACGCGCACTCATGCGCCACTTGTGGGGATCGGCGCGGCGGAATCCACTGGGCGGGCTCGACGGGGACACCGGTACTCCGGCTTGGGCGCGTCGCTCCGGGCTGAGTTATTCGCCGTGATCCGCTGGCCGGTGATCTTGGCTCTCGTCACCGTCCCTGCGTTCTTGACCGTGTACCAGGAGTACCTTCTTCCTCTCCTGACGAACACCGGGTACGCTGCGGCCGGAAAGCTCCCGACGCTCTTGCCAGCCCAGTTCGCGGCGGCGTTTCTGAACAACCTGCCCGCTGCCACCTTCGGCTTCGGCTCCTTCATGCTCATCGGAGCCTTGGTCGGCGGCAGCAGTTGGGCCGATGGGACATTCAGGACGGCCCTTCTGCAGCGCCCAGGGCGAATGAAGACCTCACTTGGCCAAGGACTCGCCGTCGCCGTCGTCGCCGCGGTCGGACCGTTGATCAGCCTCATTTTGTGTGGGGCCACCAGCGAGATCATCGCCCTCGCTAATCGGCACGCCAACGTGCCGGCCGGTGCCAGCTCGTTCCCCTCGGTAGCCCATCTCGGTGACGCGGTAGGCGTCGCCTTGATCATCGCCGTGGCCTATGCGGAGATCGGCTGGACTCTCGGTACGCTGTTCCGCAGCCCCGGGCCAGCTATGGCGCTCGCCCTTGTGTGGTGCTTAGCACTCGAGACAACGTTGCAGTACGAGATAGTGCCGGCACTCCACGGCGCAGCGCTCGCCGTGTACGACGCGTTGCCCACTGCAGCTACGGCAACTCTGACCTTCCTTGCCGGCAGTGGCGGCTACACCCCCTCGGGATCGCCACCCGCGCCGAATTACGCATTGGCGACGAACCTTTCGTTCGTCGTTCTGGCCGTTTACACCGTCGTGTTTCTCACTGTTCCGCCCTTGGTCACACACCGACGAAGGACAATCTGAACGTGATCGCGCCTGGGCAGTCGAATTTCCTCGCGCTGAGCCTCACGCGAGCACGACGTTTCAGACAATTGGTCGCCGCACTGGCCATCGCCAACTGCCTTCTTACTTCCTGCTCAAATTCAACGATTATCGCCAGCATTACTTCCTGCGGCTCGAGCTCCATAGGACCCACAGCAATCGTTACGGTCAACAATGCTGGTCGTCAGACTACTGACGTGTCCGTACAGGTCGCCTTCACGGAGAACGGCATTCATGTCGCGACCGGAACCGCCACTGAAGAGATTCCTCCTGGAACGACAGACATTGATGTAAATGGCACGAAATGGCCCGCCAACAACCACGGCGGCCGCGCAACTTGCGCCATTTTGCGCCTTACCACCAGTGCCTAGTCTCAGGGGCAGCCAGGGCTGGCTACCCGAGCCATCGCCTGCCCCCGATGCGTGCCCCCGGCGAAACACCTAAGCCTCGATCCACCGATCGGCGACCTGGCGGGTAGCCGTTTGAGGTGATTGGCACCGCGCCGTGGTGAACGACGGCGCTCTGAGTTCTTTAGCCGCAGCTGAGGCGTGCGGAACCAGACCTTCGTGAACCTCGCTTCGATTGTCAGCGCCGTCCTGCGTTCGTCTGCGGTGCGCCGGCCGCGGGAGCTCAGCTACACGGGAACCGGTGGCAAGCCACGCAGAAGGTCCAGAGCGCGATTGAAGGCGTCGGCCCACGGCCACTGGAGTGGCGCTCGCAGCGTCGGTCGGCCGGAGCGACTGACGAGTCGTCCCGGGACGGACAGGAACCGGGTGCGCACGGTGCGGGCCACGGTGAGGTGGTCCTCGGGCGTGATGTCGCCCAGCATGGCCGTCCAGCGGATGAGGTCATGGGCCAGAGCGGCGCACAGGAGCCACGCCGAGTTGGCGAAGAAGTGCCCCGAGGGGACGTGTTCGAGACCGGCGCCCTCCTTGAGGTCGCGGATGGCCAGTTCGACGGTGGCATGCGCCCGGTGGAACTCGTCGACGTCCACCGCCGTCCCACCCAGGTCGGTGACGAAGGCGAAGTGACGCCACTGCGGCCACAGCGTGGCTTGGCGACCGACCAGCCGGGTGCGGCGCACGATGAGTCGTCGGCCCTTGTAGATGCATTCGGCCACCTCGGCTTCCCCGTCGGCGGTGTAGTCGATTGGTGTCCAGGCCGACTCCTCGATGCCCTCGATGGCCCTGGTCACGGCCTTGATCATGCGCACACCCATCGTGTAGCCGACGTCGAGGCGCTCCAATGTGGCCAGCGTGGCGTTGGACCAGAAGCCGGAGTCGAAGCGCATGATCAGTTCCCCGGTGACCCCGGCCCGGCGCACCCGGGCCACGAGTTCCTCCACGAAGCGCACGGCCCCGCGCTGGGTGTTGGCCGCCCCCTTGCGCATCCTCACGTGGAGGATCTCACCCGTCCAGGCCCGCACTGCGATCAAGGGGTGGTAGCCGAGGACCTTGGTGTAGCCATAGCCGGCTCCGTGTTTGGCTTTGCCACACACCTCACAGATGGTGGAGTCGAGATCGATGACAAGCTGGTCGGACCCCGGTCCCGCTCCGAGGGCCCACGCCCGGCGCAGCGTCTCGCCGAGCACCCGGTCGAGCTGGCGAATGTGGCCGAACGTGAAGGACCGCAGGAACGAACCGAGGGTCGACGGTGCCATCACCCGGTGACCGAGCACGGACCCGGTGGCTCCCGAACGCAGCATGTCGGCATGGTCGATGTGGGACCCGCCCGCCGCCATGGCATGCACGAGCGTCAGCACCTTGCGTCCCGGCAGGGCCCCACCAACCCGGCCCGAAAGGTCGACGGTGGCGTTGATCAGGCGTTCCAGTCCGAGCCGGACCGTCAACGTGGCCACCAGCAGCAGCCCGGCGTTGGCGACAAGATTGGGCTCGTCGAAGGTCACCTCGATGCGGTCGATTCCGCGCGATACTTCGGACACAGGAAGTGCCTCCTTGTTTGGGGATGACAGCGACTTCGACAATCGCTATTTTCCCAAGCGGGGAGGCCCTTTCCGCGGATGCGCGGCTACCTACTCCGGTTGTTCATCGGTGTATCGAGGCTAAGGCAACCGGCGCTAGCGGGAGTATCCGAATCGGCCCGATGTCATCAAACGCGATTTCCCGGCGACTTTTCATGAGATTTCACACGTAGTGTGGAATTGCGGCCGGTGAATCTCGACAATTCGCGCCAGATGACGCGTTTGTTCGCGCCAAGTGACACGCGATTTCTCATTCGATGACACGCGAGTGCTTGCAACAGTTGCACGCTGTGGCCCCAGGGAGACCTGGGGCCACAGCCATGGTGACGCCCGATGAGCACCGCAGTACCTGACCCCTTCGACTACCTCTTCAGTCAGGTAGCCGCCGGCGAATCGGCGGAACAATTCGCTAGACGAAGCAATTCGTCGACCACCTGGTTGAGAGGCTGGGTAGCGTCTACGTCTATCGCTCCGACCGGTTTTTCGTTGTTCCGATTCAGCTCGAGCATGAGTTCGATCATCGCCGCCAGGGCCACGTCGTAGGTGGCGGGGTCGGGGTGGAGGGTCCAGTCGTCAGCGGTGCGCGCTTGGAGGCGGCGACGCATGGTGTCATCGTCGATGCGAAGGTTGAAGATCTTGGTGAAATAGGGCAGAAAGTGGTCGAGATTACGGCTGCTCCCACAGACGAACAACACTTCTGGTTCCTGGCTTTCGAGTTCGCTGACAGCCTTTTGCCGGTCCCACACCCAGTTGTCGTGACGAATGGGCCCACCCGGGAGGCCGGTGTCGGGGTCGGCATGATAGGCGCAGGCACTGTCGGTGCTGATCGCCTTGTAGCCGCGCCGGATCAGCTCCTCGTAAACCGAGGATTTTCCGGCACCCGATAAACCCTCCACTAAATAGTTTCGTTTAGCCATGGCCGAGGGCTCCTGTACTCGGCCCGGTGGCCGGGGTGCGTTCCATGTCCTCCACTGTGCCTCCGTGAAGGCACCCAGCACTGAGGCGACGAGGGTTGGATGTCCCGGGCCGGGCGGTGCTAACGGAAGTATACGAACGTCCCGATGTCACCAAATGGAATTTCCCGGCGACTTTTCATGAGATTTCACACGTAGTCGGGCCGCCGCAACGTCCGCTCATCGGGGGCGACGACGGCTGACCTCGGTAGCAAACGACGGACCACCGCACCCGGTGCCGATCACCCTCGACGGTTCCGGCACCGGGTGGAGGTCCTCCGGTCTCTCAGTGCGAGCGCTGCCCCGAGCCGTGGCTCCAGCTCTGGCCGGAGCCGTGGTTCCAGCTTTGACCAGAGCCGTGGATGGCCCCGCCATTCGAGTGTTGCGACCACCCGGACGAGGTCCCCGGGTCGAATCCGCTGTTGTTGCTCGGGTTGTACCCTGCCGGCGTCGTCACCTCATCGGTGTACTTGGGCCCCGACGTCTTCGAGGAAGTCTTGGGCTCGCCGAAGAAGGGGTGGTGGTCGGGGGAGGTCGACGTGGGTTGCGGGGTGATGAACACGTTGGTGGCGGCCATCGTTCCGCTCGTGATGATGCCGACCGCGCTCACGCGCTCACCCACGCACACGTTGGCGAACGTCGGAGCGCTCACGCCGGGCCCGGAGAACGTCGTCGTGGTGCTCACGTCCACGGTGACGGTGGTCCCGTGGAAGGCGTCCAGCACGAAGGCCCCAGCAATCCCGGCGGTGCCACGTCGGCGAACGTGGGTGCGCTCACGCCGGGCTCGGAGAACGTCGTCGTGGTGCTCACGTCCACGGTGACGGTGGTCCCGTGGAAGGCGTCCAGCACGAAGGCCCCGTTTGTCCCGGCCGTGCCACAGGTCCCGGCGGTTTCGGTCCCGTTGACCGACGCCACCGCGCCCGAGATGAAGCGGGGCTTGGGTGGAGGAGGCGAAGCCACGAACACCACCGTCGCGGTGAAGGTTCCGCTCGACACGGTGCCGAACGATCCCGTTCGATCACCCACGCACACGTCGGCGAACGTGGGTGCGTTCACGCCCTGTTCCACGAACGCAGTGGTCGTGGTGACGTCTACGGTGGTCGAGGTGTCGCGTGGACCGGTCACCACAAAGGCCCCGGCGCTTCCGGCGGTCCCGCACGTCCTAGCGGTGTCTGTCCCGTTGACCGAGGCCACGACCCCGAAGACGGCCGGTGGCGCGGGGTGGTGCCAGTGGCCGCGGTGCGGCTCCACCGCCGCATGCTCCGAGGGGGCCCGCAGCGTCGTGGCCGAGGCAACGTCCCCGACGAGCACAACCACGATCAAGGTGGCCGTCGTGGCGACCGTCGCCATCCGTGACATCTTCGACATGTCTCCCCCTGTGTCCATTCGATTGACTCGAAGCGGTCCGGTGGACCGGATGGCCGCCGCACCGCAGCGACGCTCCGGTACGACGAACCAGGTGGATGTAAGGCTCTGAGGGAGATTGTCTAACCCGGTGAGTGGTCCTGTAAACACAATAAGTGATAACTCAGGAGCCGGCGGACGCGCATCCGGACCCGGATTGGGACCTAACGAGCCCGTTGACCTGCGGTATCGCTGGGAGGGCGCATCTGTCTATGTACCATAGACAGATGGCCGTGGATCAGGACCTGTTGACCGAGACATCCGCCGCGGCGAGCCGGGTCACCGAGCTCGAGAAGCAGCTCGAGGCAGCCAAGGCCGAATACCGCCGAGCGGTCCGACGCCTGCACCTGGCAGGCGCGTCGATGCGGGAGGTTGCCGAAGCCCTCGGCGTCAGCCACCAGCGCATCCACCAGATCATCGAGGACAGCGGCGTTCGCCGGTGGCGACGGCGGCGCCGCCAAGAACCCACAGCCCAGCGGGTCTGCTCCTTCTGCGGCCGCGAGCAACGACAGCTCCGCAAGCTCGTCGCCGGGCCCGGTGTGTACATCTGCGACCCCTGCATCATGGCCGCGGTCGGGGTGAGCGCTTCCGGGCGACCGGCGAAGGATCCGACCCTGCAGCCCGTTGCTGCCACCACCGAGCTTTTCTGCTCGTTCTGCGGCAAAACGCGGGTCCAGGTGCAATCCCTCGTAGCCGCGCCGGCGCGCGACGAGGACACGCCGCCGACCATCTGCGATGAGTGCCTCGGGCTGTGCGGGGAGATCCTCTCGCAGCAGCTTCGCTAGGCAGCGAGTCTCCGGCGCCGACGGGAGGTCTCAGCGGCGGGCCCGGATCGGCAGGGACTCGAAGCGGCGCGTGAACGGTCCCGGGGCGTACCGGCCCCCGGCGGTGTCGGCGGCAAAGTCGGGCATCGCCCGGAGGAGCTCCTCGATGACCATCCGTCCTTCGAGACGTGCCGCCGCCGCCCCCAGGCAGTGGTGGGGCCCGGAGCTGAACGCCACCGTGCGGGCGATGGCGCGGCCCAGGTCCAGCGTGCCCGCATCGGGACCGAACTCCCGGGGGTCGCGGTTGGCCGAGGCGAACAGCAGATGCACCTTGGTCGAGCTCGGGATGGTCGCGAGGTGGTCTGCCGGCCCCACCGCCACCGCCGTCGTCGTGGTGCGCGACAGGCCTTGGACGGGGGAGAGGTACCGGAGGAGCTCCTCCACCGCCTGCGCACTACCGACCGCCCCCGACGCCAGGAGGCGGCGCTGGTCGGGATGGTCGGTGAGGAGGGCAGCGGTCCCGCCGATGAGCCCGGCCGCGGTGTCGTTGCCGCCGGCGATCATGACGAAGCAGAAACCGAGGATCTCCTCGATGGTCACGGGCCGGCCCTCCACCTCGGACCCGAGGAGGACCGAGATCATGTCCGGGGCCGGGTGCGCCTCCTTCCAGCGGGCCAGATCGGTGAAGTAGGCGTAGAGATCGGCGACGGCGGCACCGGCCGAGAGCACGCTCCCGGTGGCGTTGGCCTGCACGATGGCGCTGCTCCACTCGCCGAAGGTGGAGCGGTCATTCTCGGGGACACCGAGATAGTCGGCCACGACGAAAGAGGGGACCGGTGAGGCGACCTCGTCGACGAAGTCCGCCTCGCCCATCTCGGCCACCCGTTCGATGCGGGACCGCGTGAACCGGCGCACGGCATCTTCACGCTCGGCCACCGCCCGGGGGGTGAACATCGAGTTGACCAGCCGCCGGTAGAGGGTGTGGCGGGGCCGGTCCATCATCACCAACGTGGGCATGAGGCCGAGCTTGGTGATCTCGTCCTCCTCGAAGGTGAGGCCGTGGGCCGAGGAGAACGTCTCGGTGTCACACGTGGCCGCCTGGACGTCGGCGAAGCGTGACAGGACCCAGAACCCCCGCCGTTCCACGTGGTGGACCGGGTCCTCGTCGCGCAGGCGGGCGTAGGTGGGGTACGGGTCACGCCACAACGCCGCGTCGTAGGGGTCGTACTCGAGGGTCTCGGCCGCCGGTGTCATCGACGCCCCTCTACCGGAGGCGTCGCACGGTGCCCGGGGGGCTCTCCGGCACCACCTGGGGGTGAAGAGCAGAGGCGAGGATCTCCACCCCGTCGACGAGTCGAGGTCCCGGACGCGAGAAGTACGCGCTGGCGTCGACGGCGAAGAACGCCTCGACGCCCGCCAACTCGCTCCGGCCCAGCAGCGAGGTCGCCTCGGCCGCGGCCGCGTCGAGGTCGTACCCGCACGGCATGAACACGACGACCGCGGGTGATGCCGTGACGATCTGCTCCCAGCTGACCCGGACCGAGGGCGTCCCCCGGCTGGGGAGGACGGCCTCACCCCCGGCGAGCTCGATCATCTCGGGCACCCAGTGCCCGCCGTTGAAGGGAGGATCGGACCATTCCAGGGCGAAGGTCCGGGGTCTCGCCCGTCCCGCCACGGCGTCTCGGACCGCCTGGAGCCTGTCGCGAAGGCTGTCGACGAGCGCGGTGGCGGCGTGCTCGGTCCCCGTGGCCGTGCCCACGCGCACAAGGCAGTCGAGCACGTCGCCCAGAGAGCTCGGGTCCATCGACAGGACCTCTGCGCGGCACCCGAGCAGCTCCAACGCGTCGTTGACGTGCCCGGAGGGCACGGCGCACACCGCGCACAGGTCCTGGGTCAAGACGAGATCGGGACGAAGCTCGCGCACGGCCTCGTTGTCGAGGCGGTAGATGGGCTCCCCGCCGCCGATGCTCGCGCTCACCAGGCGATCGATCTCGGCCGGATCGGCCTCCGTCGGCAGTGCCGAGAACGACACCGAGCGCTTGGTGCGGGCCGCCGCAGGGAAGTCACATTCGTGGGTCACCCCCACCAGGTCGTCCTCGAGGCCCAGGGCGTAGACGATCTCCGTGGCCGAAGGCAGGAGGGAGAGGATTCGCATGGCGAGATCGTGGCGCACCCACGCGTCGAGCGCTAGTGGGGTCCGGGCACCTACCGGGGTTTGTGTCCGACCAGGGCCCACAGGTCGACCACCGATGCTGGTGGCGCCGCCGTCGTCCCGGCGGGCTGCGACGGCGCCACATCGTCGAGCGACGCGACCAGGGTCTCGATGAGTTGCGGTGCACTGTCCACGGGGAGCTGGAAGGTCGCCCGGCAGAACGCGCCGTGCCACAGGCTCACGATGAGCAGTCCCTCATCGGGATGCCAGGTCACCTCCATCCGGCGTCCGTTGTCCCGCGCGTCGTCGAACCACTGGCGACGGACTCCGTCGGGGCGAGGAAGCACCACCTTCATCATCCTGCACCCGGGTCCGTCCGAGGACTAGAGGCGCGGTTTGCAAACGCGTGACAATCCATACCGCCGATGTGGCCAATGTGGCCAATGTGGTCTTTTCAGGCCAGGTCAGGCCAGCCGGACGCCGCGGGGGAGCTTGCGGCGCGGGGTCCGCAGCCGACGGGTGGCCACCCCCAGCATGAATGCACCCAACGCCACGTCGAAGCCGAGCCCGTAGGGCCACACCAGCCCGCCGCGGCGCTGCCCCTGGTTGGTGGCCAGCTGCGCCGTGGCCGAGAGCGGCGGGGCCCGCAGCGACCGGACGGCGCGACTGATGTCCCCGAGGGGATCGATGCCGTCAGAGGGCTGGACGTTGCAATAGGCGTAACCGTTCTCCGAAACGCATCCGCGCGACGGCCGCGGAGCCACGACGGGTGCGGCGTCGGCCAGAACCACGAACGGGTTCGGGGCGAGCAGCCACCACGTCAGGTCGGTCCGGTCCACGTTCTGGTCGGACGTGCAGCAACTGCTCGGGGCGCCGGGGGGCGGGGAGAAGTGGACGACGCGGGTCTGGATCGTCGCCGCGGTGGCCAAGCCGAAGACGATGAGGGTCCCGAGGGTGAGCGCGAACACCGAGAGATACGACAGCACGCTCGACGTCGTGCCCCGCGACAGCAAGGCAGACAGGCCGAGGGAGATGGCGCAGATCACGCCCAGCAGGAGGATCACCACCAGCGTGACGATGACCACGCGGATCACGGGGACGCCCCCCTCGACCATCGACCAGGCCACCATGGGTGCCGACGCCAGCAGAAAGACGCAGGCGGTTCCCCACGCAGCCAGCAGCTTGCCCGCCGCGATGTCGAAGGCGGACAGGCGGGTGACCTGGAGCACGCCTAAGGTGCCGCGCTCGCGGTCCCCGTTCACCGATTGGGATGTCAGCGCCGGCATCACGAGCATCGCCAGTGCGAGCAGGAACAGCTGCAACCCGCCGTACAGGACGGTGCCGCGGTCACCGTCGAGGTCATGGGCATTGGAGAGAGCCAGGTTCAGAAGCGCCGCGAAGCCGACCAGGACGACGAACCATCCACCGAGGAGCCAGCGCCAGCGCCCGGCCCGCACCCTGACCGTCAGCTCCAGGCGGGCCACCGTCAGGATGCCGCTCATCCCTGCTCCCCGGTGAGCTCGAGGTAGGTGGCCTCGAGCGAGCTCGTGAGCGGTGTGCACGACACGACGTGCACCCCGTCGCCGACGAGCCCGGCCACGAGCCCGGCCGCGGCCTCGTCCGAATGGAGCTCGACGTCCACGCCGAGGGCCGTCGGCGGGCTGTGGGGGTAGCGGTGCTGGTCGAGGGCGACGATCAGCGCTTCCTGGTTCAGGGCCCGCAGCCGCCACATCCGAGGCCCCGGAGCACGCGCCATGTCGTCGATCCGGCGCTCGCCTACCGTGACGCCGCGATCGACGAACACCACCCGGTCCGCAGCCTGCTCCAGGTCGGCGAGGACGTGGCTCGAGACCACAACCGCAGCGCCGGCAGCGGCGATATGGCGCAATAGGTCGCGCAGCTCGACCCGGCTGTATGGATCGAGGCCGGCGGCGGGCTCGTCCAGCAGCAGGACCCGCGGCCGGTGCACGAGCGACCGCACGAAGCCCAATCGCTGTTTCTGGCCACGCGAGAGCACGTGCACGGGTCGGTCGGCGTACTCCTGGAGTCGCGACAGCGCCAGAAGCTCGTCGGCCCGGGCCGGTGCCGCCGCGCCCAGGCCGTAGGCGGCGCCCGCGAACCGCAGATACTCGCGCGTCGTGAGGTTGTCGTAGACACCGAAAGCGTCGGGCACCCATCCCAATTGGGCGCGGACGGCGTCGGTGTCGCGTACGGGGTCGTAGCCGGCGATCCTGACCGTCCCGGAGTCGGGGAGCAGGAGCGTGGCCAGGATGAGCAACAACGTGGTCTTCCCGGCACCGTTCGGTCCCACGAGCCCGGTCACTTCCCCGTACCGGGCGGTGAAGTCCATCCCCCGCAGTGCCTGAACGGAGCCGAACTGCCGCCAGACCGCATGGGCGACCACCCCGTCGGCGGACGACGTCGGCCCGATGAACGGGTCCTCGGCGACAGGGCTCACGACCAAGTGGTTCTCCCTCGTGTGCCTGTCGGGCCGAGGCCCAGCCGGCTCACCGGTCAGTGCGCACAACACTAGGCGCGGGCTCTCTGTGACCGCTGAGACACAACATCGGTGCCGGTGCATCGGGTCCTGCCCGACGCGAGGGGTGATGCCGTATCCTCGGCTCAGTGGGGTCTCCCACTGACACGCTCACGGCGTCGACCCGGGAGGCCGCGCAATGGACCCGAAGAGCAATCGAGGCATCACCCCCTCTGCAAGGCGCCGCGCCGCAGTCGCCGCCGCCGCCCTCGTGGTCTCCGGATTCGGCCTGACCGGCTGCGGGGTGGTGAAGGCCGCCGAGAAGGTCGAGCACAGCGTGAAAGGCAACAAGGACACGATCGACAACTTCACGAACACGATCAAGTCGAGTAACGGGGCGACGTTCGAGGCCACGTACGTGACGACGGGTAGCTCCCCGGCCACGGTCGTCTATGCCGTCGAGCCACCCCAGGGTCTCGCCTTCCAGGACACGCCGTCGGGGACGAGCAGTCCCAACGTGGACATCATCGTCAACTCGTCAGGTGAGTACTCGTGCGCTGCGTCGTCGTCCGGCTCGGCAAAGGGGCCGACGTGCCAGAGGCTCGGGACGGCCGATGCAAAGGTGCAGAACCAGATCTTCGATCTCTACACACCGTCGCACTGGACGAGCTTCCTGAAGGATTTCTCGCTCGTGGCCGGCCTGGCGGGGGACAAGGTGACGTCGTCGACAAAGACGGTGGACGGGTTCACTATGCAGTGTGTCGACTTCGTGGCGTCGGGTGTCGCCGGCACGAGCACGATCTGCACCACCGCACAAGGAATCCTCGGGTACGTCAACGTGGCGTCGGACTCGACCAGCTTCGAGATCAAGAGTTACTCGGCGTCTCCTCCGGCGTCGCTGTTCCAGCTGCCTGCCGGGGCCACGATCACGACCTCCCCGCCCACCACGTCGTAGCGCCGCACCGCGCGCCGGGCCCGGCGGGTCAGTCGAACGTGGGCTTTCGGTCCCGGGTGCGCTTGAGCTCGAAGAACCCGTCGGTGCCGGCGACGACGAGCACGCCGTCCCACAGGCGGCCCGCCGCCTCACCACGCGGGATCGGAGTCACGACGGGACCGAAGAATGCGTTCCCGTCGACACTGATGACCGGAGTCCCGACGTCGGTGCCGACCTGGTCCATACCCGCGTGGTGCGACGCCTTGATCGCGTCGTCGTATTCCGTGCTGGTGGCGGCGTCGAGCACCGATGGCGCCAGGCCTACCTCGGCGACCGCCTCGGCCAGCGCGTCGGCGTCCCGGCGCCGTTGGACGTGAAAGCGCGTGCCCAGGGCCGTGTAGATCGGGAGGAGGATCTCATCGCCCCGCTCGGCGGCTGCCGCGGCGCAGATGCGGATGGGCCCCCACGCCTGTTCCATGCGTGCGCGGTACTGCTCGCTGAATCCCTCACCCTCGTGCTGGATCAGGTTGAGATAGGCCAGTGACATCACGTGCCACCGGGTCTTCACCGGCCGGACCTGTTCCACCTTGAGCATCCATCGCGACGTGATCCAGGCCCACGGGCACAACGGGTCGAACCAGAAGTCGGCATCGGTGACACGCTCGCTCACACCTCTTTCAACGCCCCCACCGCGGGTCGTGTTCCCGGCCCGAAGAGGGCAGGTCACGGCCCCGGACCGCGTCGGCGCCCACGGCGATCCCGATCCCGAGCACCCCGTCCGGGCCGTGCTCGGCCCGATGGCCGCCCGGGTGGCCGCCGTGCCGGGGGGGCGAGCTCGCTCGCTCTAGCGTGGAGCCCGTGGAGCCCGTGGAGCACGTCGAGGTGTTCGTCGACCCCAGCTGCCCGTGGGCGTGGATCACGGCGTTGTGGGTCAAAGAGGTTGCGCCGTCTCGCGCCCTGGTCGTGACGTGGCGCTCGTACTGCCTCGAGATCCGCGATGACTACGGCGTGGCCGACACCGTGCCCGAGAAACTCCGTGCTGCCGCGCTCGCGGGGCATGCGATCTCCCACCGCATGCTCCGCATCTTCGAGGCGGCACGGGCCCAGGTCGGGGAAGAGGCTGTCGACGCGCTCTACGGCGAATGGGGCCGCCGGTTCTTCGCCCGCCGGCCGGTGGACGACGCGCTGTTGTCGGAGTGCCTGTCGGCGTGCGGTCTCGGTCCCGAGCTCCTCGCCGCCGCCGGGGACGTCCGGTGGGACGCCCCGATCCGCGAGGCCATGGAGGTCGCCTACGCCTTCGGAGGACCCAAGACCCAGACCCCCACCGTCGTGGTGCGGGCCGACCCGCCCTACGGCTTCAAGGGCCCGGTCATGGCGCCGGCGCCGACGGGAGCCGCCGCGCTGGCCCTGTGGGACGCCGTCGAGGTCATCGCCCGGGAACCAGGGTTCTTCGAGATCACGCGGCCGCGCGCCAATCGACCGGTGCCCCCCGGGTCGCACTGAGTCGTCCCGCGGGTCGGGGCCGGCCTCCGGCTTCGACCTCGCGCCGCCCGCCGCGTGACGCCGGCCGGGCACAGCTCACGGCTCGGCGCGCGTCCACGCCGGGTTCGAGGCGCCGAGCACCCGCGCGCTCACCGCCACCGTCGCCGCGATGACCAGGGCGATGGTGAGCGGATAGACGATGCGCGCGTGCACGATCAGCACCGTCCCCACGACGGCCCCGGCGAACATGGCCACGATGGTGAGCCCCCGGCGACCGACCCGGGCGCCGGTCTTGCCGCCGACGGGCCCGTCGGCGCCGATGCCGGTGATGGTCATGGTGAGCACCGTGGTGGTCAGGTCGGGGACGGCCAACTTACGGGCCGCGGCGTTCTGGAGGCCCATGGCCAGGCCCAGCGCCACGATCAAGCCGTAACGGAACCCTTCGGTCACCGGTGTCATGCTCCACGCCGCCAGGACCACCGCCACGGCCAGGAACAGAGCCTGGATCATCGTGCTCGCGCTCAGGTGGTGGCCCCGATGGCGGGCCAGGGTCGAGCCGACGCGGCCACCGACCGCCGCACCGAGCCCGAACGACCCGAGGGCCACGATGGAGGCGGGGATCGAGAACCCGTGCGCGCCGGCCAGGGCGAAGGCGAGGAAGACGACATTGCCCGTCATGTTGGCCACGAAGACGTGGCCGAGCACGAGATAGCTGCAGGCGTCGACCAATCCGGTCACGACTGTCATGGCGAGGAGCATCGGTGGCAGCGGGCCGTAGGTGCTTCCACCCGCGGGCACGATCGTCTGGCGGAGTTCGGTCAGGAACGTCTTCATCGAGCGCAGCCCTTGTGGTCGAGCCAAGAGACTTCCTCCGGCGGTGGCCGCGATGCTATTGGAACCCTGGGACACCGGGAAGGGTGACGATCGGCGCGTCCGGCGCCGCTAGCATCGACATTCACCAACTCACATACCCCCAGGGGTCTGTCGGCGCGCGCCCGCCAGAGCAGGGCATCGCCGGAGGGAGGTTGCGTGGCTGCAGTTTCGGTGGCACACCTGAGCAAGCGCTACGGAGATCTCGACGCGGTGAACGACGTGTCGTTCGAGGTGCAGCAAGGGGAGGTCTTCGCGCTGCTCGGTCCGAACGGGGCGGGGAAGACGACCACCATCGAGATCCTCGAAGGATTCCGCCGCCGCGACCAGGGCCGCGTCGAGGTGCTCGGGTTCGACCCGGCGGACAAGAGCACCAGTCGGGACCTGCGTGAGCACCTCGGTGTCGTCCTCCAGGAGCTGGCGGTCGAGCCCTTCCTGTCGGTGCGCCAGGCGCTCACGCGCAACGCCGGGTACTACCCGCGGCCGCGCTCGGTCGACGAGGTGCTGGCCCTCGTCGGGCTCGAGTCCAAAGCAGGCGATCGCGTCAGGACCCTCTCCGGGGGCCAGCAGCGGCGTCTCGACCTCGGGCTCGGGATCATCGGGAACCCCGATCTCCTCGTCCTCGACGAGCCCACCACCGGATTCGACCCCTCGGCGCGTCGCGAGGCCTGGGACCTCGTCCGGTCGATGACCGGAGGTGGCACCACGGTCATCCTCACCACGCACTACATGGACGAGGCCGAGGCGTTGGCCGATCGCGTGGCGGTCATCAACGCCGGCCGGATCGTGGCCGAGGGCACGCCCGAGGCGCTCGGTGGTCGTGACGTGGGCGAGGCCACCATCCACTTCCGGCTCTCTCCCGCCACGGCCCTCGACGATCTTCCCGTCACCGGCGCCACGACCGTCGGTGATGTCGTCGAGATCAAGACCGACAGCGAGGTCGAGGTGCTCGCCCGCCTGACCACCTGGGCGCTGCGCGACGGGATCGACCTCATCGGACTGACGGTCGAGCGCCTCACCCTCGAGGACGTGTACCTGCGCCTCACGGGGTACGAGCCCGAGGGCGCCGCGCCGACCACCGGAACAGAGCTATGAGCGCGTCGCCGGGGTCCACGCCCACCGAGCCCGCGCCCGCCGCGTCCGTGCCTCTGCACCGGGAGCGCCGCCGGGCCGTCGACGACCTCAGGCTGGTGGGGCGTCAGGTCTACTACGAGCAGCTGGGGTTCTGGCTCAACCCCGTCGCCGCGGTGTTCACCGTCGGCTTCTCCGTCGTCTTCCTGGTGCTCTTGGCCGCCACCGCCGGCGGCTCACGCATCTCGTTCCTGGGCAACAGGCGCGTCGTCGACTACTACGTGCCGGCGTTCGCCGCCTACGGCGTGATGTCGGCGTGCTTCAACACCCTGACGATCGCCATCGTGGTGCGCCGCGAGACGGGGCTTCTCAAGCGGGTCCGGCTCTCACCCGTTCCCACCTGGGTGATGCTCGCGGCGATCTTCATCAACGCCCTGATCATCTCCGTCTTCCAGGTGGTCGTGCTCCTCTTGATCGGCAGGTTCGGGTATCAGGTGGCGTTCCCCCACAACCTGGTGGCGCTGTTGGTCGCGCTCGTCGTGGGGGCGGTCTGCTTCACCTCCCTCGGGATCGCGGTGAGCACCGTGATCCCGAACCAGGAGGCGGCGGGCCCGGTGGTCAGCATCATCTTCTTCATCTTGTTGTTCCTGTCCGGGCTGTACTACCCGATCAAGAACGGGTCCAGCCTGGCGCGGTTCTCGTCGTATTTCCCCGTGCGTCACATGATCAACGCCACCCTCGCCCCGTTCTTCGCCGGCCGCGGCTCGGCGTGGTCGTGGCCCGACATCCAGGTCATGGCCGTCTGGGCCGTCGTGGGGATCTTCGTGTCGGCGCGCCGGTGGAGCTGGGCGCCGCGCCGCAGTGATCCCTATCGCAAGGCCCGCGTTCGCCTCGCGTCACGGGGTTGAGCCTCGACGCTGCGGATCACGCGACGACCCGGCGAGGTGCGCGCCCGGGCCCGCTTGCACTCAGGCCAGGACGCGGCGGCGGAAGTTGCGCAGGCCGAGCCGGAGGAAGAGGACGCAGAACCCGATCAGCACGGGATAGATGACGTAGAGGTGCATGTGCTGGGCGTTGGTGAAGGCGGCGCGCATGCCCTCGTTGACGTAGATGAGCGGGTTCACGAGCACGATCGTCTGCAGCCAGTGCCATCCACCCACCTTGACCGGGACGAGCCGGGTCCACTGGTAGTACGTGCCCCCCAGGAACGTGATGGGCAGGACGACGAAGCCGAACATGAGCCCGATGTTGCGCGGCTCGAAGCTGGTGCCGAGGACGAGGCCCAACGCCGCCATGGCCACGCACGAGATCGGGACCAGGGTGAGGATGAACCACCAGTGCAGGTTGAGGTGTGCCTCGACGCCACCGGCGTGGACGAGAGAGGCGATGGGCAGGACGATGGCGGCCGAGATGATCCCCTGCATGGCCCCCGACAGCACCTTGGCCCCCGCCACCAGCCAGATGGGGCACGGGGCCTGGACACGGTCCTCGATCTCACGGGTGTAGCCGAACTCCTGGGCCATCTGCAGGGCGACGGACTGGACGCCTTGGAACATGATGGAGATCCCCACCACACCGGGAACGAGCACCGTGGCGAACGCCGACGACGCGGCGGCACTCCCGCCGCCACCACCGCCCCCCACGGCCTGGCCGATCTTGGGGAAGACATAGAGGAACACGAAGCACAGCAGGAACGGCTGGACCACGGTCCGGGACACGAACTCCACCTTGTGCTTCCACAGCACGGCCGCGTCGCGCAGGATCAGCGCTCGCAGCGCGATGCGGCTGGCCGAGGCGGCGGAGCGGACGGGCTTGGTGGCGATGGAGGAGTGGTCGGTGGGGGCGGGCACGGTCGTCGTCATCAGTCGCGTAGCTCCCTGCCGGTGAGGTTGATGAACACGGTCTCGAGGCTCGGCTCGGCTACGGACAGATCGGCCACCTCGAAGCCACCGGTCTCGGCCGCGGCCACGAGCCGCGGCAGGAGCCGGTTGCGGCCCCGGACGTGCAACTCGATGCCGTCGTCGGTGAGGCGCACGCGGCCGATCTCGGCCACCTCGCCCTGGAGGACCTCGGCCAGCCGCTGCTGGTCGCCGGCCGCCTTGACCGTGACGATGGTGTCGGCGCCGACGCCCTGCTTGAGCCGCGCCGGGGTGTCGAGGGCCAGGATCTTGCCGTGGTCCATGATGGCCACCCGCCCGCACAGCTGGTCGGCTTCCTCCATGTAGTGGGTGGTGAGGACGATGGTCTGGCCGTCGGCGTTGAGCTCGCGCAGGATGTCCCACAGCAGGAGCCGGCTCTGGGGATCGAGCCCGGCGGTGGGTTCGTCCATGAACAGGACGGCGGGCTTGTGGAAGATCGAACGGGCCACCATGAGGCGCTGGGCCATCCCGCCCGAGAGGGCGTACACCGACGCCTTGGACCACTTGGCCAGCTGGAACTGCTCGAGGAGCTCGTCGGAGGTCCGGCGCGACTGGGCGGCGCCGATGCCGAACAGCCGACCGTGGAAGTACAGGTTCTCCCACACGTTCAACTGCCGGTCGAGGGTGTTGGTCTGCGACACCACCCCGACCAGCTGCTTGGCCAGGGCGGGATGGGCCACCACGTCGATGCCGGCGATGAACGCCTGTCCCGACGTGGGAATGACCCGCGTGGTGAGTATCCCGGCCGTCGTCGTCTTCCCCGCCCCGTTGGGACCGAGAAGACCGAAGATCTCACCGACGCCCACCGACAGGTTGAGGGCGTCGACGGCGCGGAAGTCGGTCCCCTCGTAGATCTTCGTCAGGTCGATCGTGCGAACGATGCCGTCGAGGTCACCGACCGGTGCCGTGGTGTCGAGATGGGGGGACGTCATGGGCGATCGATCGGCAAGGCTACCGATCGCAGCGGCGGCGGTTCGCCATCGGGTCCTCCGGCGTGCGCCGCGACGTCCATTTCGGCTATCTCGGCGGCAAACCCCGCCGGGAGGCATCGCGTCATCGACGTTTGGGCCTGCTCGCAGCCCCGATCTCGCGGTCGAGCTCGGCCGCCCGGGCGCGCAGGCGCCCGGCCTTCGCCACGCGCTCGTCGCGGAACGCGGTGATGCGGGCGAGGGTGTCGTCCAGACGGGCCACGAGGTTGTCGTTGGCCTCCATGGCGTTGGCCAGCAGGTCGCGTTGGAGCTCGGGCCGGGCGCTCGCCTTGTAGGCGCTGCGCAGCTTGTCGAGGACGTCCTCGGTCTCGAGGATCACGCCGATCTCGGCCAACGAGAAGCCCATGAGCGCCTGCAGCTCCCGGATACGCTGGGCCCGCTCGACCTCGGAGCGGGCGTAGACACGCTCGCTGCCGAGGCGCGGCTCGCTCGGGGCCAGCAGGCCGATCTCCTCCCAGTAGCGCAAGGTGCGGGTGGTGACGCCGCACAGCTTGGCCACCTCGCCGATGCGCGTCGGCGGGGGAGTGGCCCCCGCACCCGGTGCGGCGGGCGCGCTGGCGCGCGGCGCGGTCATGGGGTGTGCTCGACTCGCAGCACCGGCACGGCGTCGTCTCGGACCTGCGGGGCGGCCGCACGGTGGCTCGCTGATCGTGGCGCCGCCAGCTCGACGTACACGTACTTCCCCCGCGCAGCCACGACGCCCCTGCCGCCACCAGGCACGCCACGATGGCGAAGTCGAAGGCGGCGTGCAGCCCCTGGCGGAACGGCGTGGCGATCAGGTCGGGAAAGAAGCTGCGCCCCGTGATCACGGCGCGATGACCGGCGGGCAGCTGGGCCAGGACGCCGTTGCCGAGCAGGTGCTGCATGGGGTTGTACCCCAAGAACGCGGCGAACAGGGTCGACACCGGGGGGAGGTGCGCCACGCGGTCGGCCACACCCACCGGCACTCCCTGGGCCACCAGGCCGTGGTACATGGCGCCGGGCAGCGAGGACGACAACCCCACGATCATGAGCGTGAAGAAGATGCCGATGGACAGCACCTGCGCTGAGTTCTGGAAAGTGGAGTTCATGCCCGAGCCGGCACCGCGGTGCTGCGGCGGGAGGCTGTTCATGACCCCGGCACGGTTGGGCGAGCCGAACGCCCCCATGGTGAGGCCGAGGACGAGGAGGATGACCCCGAAGATCCAGTACGAGAAGTTGACGGGGAGGAGCTCGAGGGCCACGAACGACGCGGCCGATCCGACCATCCCCCCGGTGGCGAAGGGACGGGCGCCATAGCGGTCTGACAACACGCCCGACACGGGGCCCGAGATCAAGAAGCCCGTCGTCAGCGGGAGCATGGCGATTCCCGCCCACAGCGGTGTTCGGGCGAAGTCGAAGCCGTGCAGCGGGAGCCAGATGCCCTGCAACCAGATGATGAGCATGAACATGAGCCCGCCGCGCCCGACCGCGGCCAGGAAGCTGGCCAGCACGCCGGCGGTGAAGGCGCGGATGCGGAACAGGGGCAGGCGGAACATGGGTTCGGCCACGCGCGTCTCGATGATGGCGAAGGCGACGAGCAGGCCCACGCCCAGGCCGAGCTCGGCGATCACCGTCGGGCCTGTCCAGCCCATGGTGTGGGTGCCGTGCGGTTCGATGCCGTAGGTGATGCCGATCATCAGCGAGATCAAGCCGAACGCGAACGTGAGGTTCCCGGGCCAGTCGATATGGGCGCGGTCGCGTCTGCCTACCTCGCGCAGCTGCGTGTAGCCCCAGACCGTGCCGATGAGCCCGATGGGCACCGACACGAGGAAGATGAGCCGCCAGTTGATGGGGGCCAGCACGCCTCCGAGGACGAGCCCGATGAACGTCCCGCTGATGGCGGCGGCCTGGTTGATGCCCAGTGCCATGCCCCGTTGCTCCTCGGGGAAGGCGTCGGTGAGGATCGCGGACGAGTTGGCCACGAGGAAGGCGGCGCCGATCCCCTGGAACACCCGCACCACGATCAACCACAGACCCGCGGCGGGCCCGGTCATCCACGTGATGGTCAGCAGGAGCGAGAAGAAGGTGAAGATGGCGAAGCCGAGGTTGAACATCCGTACCCGGCCGTAGATGTCACCCAGGCGCCCGAGGTTGACGACGAGGACGCTGCTCACGACCAGGAAGCTCAGGATCATCCACAGCAGATAGAAGCTGTTGCCGGGTTGCAGGGGGTCGAGCCGGATGCCCCGGAAGATGTCGGGCAGCGAGATCAGCATGATCGAGCCGTCGATGGTCGCCATCAACACGCCCAGGGTGGTGTTGATGAGGGCCACCCACTTGTAGCCGTCGCCGGCCTGCTCGGCGCTCGGGGCCCGGAGGAGCTTTACGTTCACGTCAACGACACCCTAGCCCGCTGCGGCCCGGGGTCGAACCCCGGGCGCGGCGGCGCCCGAGGCGGTGAAACCGTCGTCGGCCGCTGTCGTGACGTCCGGGCCCGTCGGCCCCGACTGCCCTAGGCTTCGTGCGCCGTCCCGACGAACACGTCAGGGAATCGGGACGGCATACGTCGGGACGAGCGGGGGTGGGTGTTGTGACACGCCGGGTGAAGTGGCTGGCATCGGTCGGGTTGGTCGCCACGTTGGGGGTCGGAGTCGGAGCGGGGATCGCCACGTCGGCCGCGGCGCGTCCCAAGCCCAAGACCGTGCACACCTCGGCCGCGACGGCCCCGGTGACCTCGGCCTCCTTCAGGTTCTCGGTGGGTGTCAGCGGCGTCGCCGGCCTGGGCACGATCGTGGTCAAGGGGACCGGACAGGCCGACCTCGTGAACGACGCCGTGTCGCTGTCCGCCACGCTGCCCGCCTCGATCTCCAGGCTCATCCCCGGCGGGTCGGCCACGCCCGAGGTCGTCAACGCCGTGTTGTCGGGTGGCACGGTCTATGTCGAGGTGCCGGCGCTGGCCACGCTGCTCGGCGCGCCGTGGATCTCGATCGCCCTGCCCCCGAGCGCCACGAGCGCCATCCCCGGCGTCTTCACCGAGGTCGGTGGCGCCCTCGGCAACGTCAACGAGATCCTGGCCTTCGCCCGGTCCCATCACGCCTCGGTCCACAGCGCCGGGACGTCGATCGTCGACGGCACCTCGGTGACCGGTAGCCGAATCGCAGCGCGCGTGAAGGGCCTGAAGCTCGCCGCCGTCCTGTGGGCGAATTCGTCGGGCCAGCTCGTCGAGGCCAAGGTGAACGCGGCGGTCGGCGGCGGACGCCATGCGGTCGGCCTTTCGGCGGTGGTGGACCTGAGCGGCTACGACGCTCCCGTCACCGTGACCGCCCCGCCCTCGACGCAGGTGCGGGCCATCCCGCTCTCGCTCATCACCGGGGTGCTCGGGACGCTTTTCCACGGCGTGCACCTGGGGGCCGCCGGCCACGGGCACGGCGCCAAGAAGGGCTGAGCGGGGCGCACACAGGGCCGGCGACGCACCCGACCCCCGGCTCAGCCCTCGGTCTGATCGGCCAGGCGGGCCCGCAGCCCGTCTCGCACCCGAGGCCACTCCTCGGCCGGCACCGAGAACAGCACGGTGTCGCGCACGGTGCCGTCGGCCCGGCGCTGGAAGCGGCGCAGGGTGCCCTCGTAGTGAGCGCCCAGGCGGGCGATGGCCCGTTGCGAACGGATGTTGCGCACGTCGGTCTTGAGCTGCACCCGACCGACGTGGAGCTCGTCGAAGGCGTAGCCGAGGAGCAGGAGCTTGGTGTCGGGGTTCACGGCACTCCCCCACACGTCGTGGCGGTACGCGGTGGCGCCGATCTCGAGTCGAGCGTTGCCCACCGAGATGTCGAGGTAGCTCGAGGTGCCGACGACCGTTCCGGCGGGTAGACCGCGGTAGCTCACCCGCAGTCGCATGACCCAGGGATACTCCGCCGACTGCAGGCGCGCCCGCAGGAACCGCGCGTAGGCGTCGGGGTCGGCCACCCGGAAGGGGAGGTGCTCCCACACCCGCTCGTCGTCGAGGGCGCCGAACAGCGCCTCGGCGTCGCGTTCGGGATCGACGGGGGTGACCGCCACCACCTGCCCGGTGAGCACGGCGTCGGGTGCGGGCGGCCACGACATCGCCGGCCAGGCCACGTCGACGGGGCGGGCGTCGACCACCGGCACGAAGTCCTCCTCCTGCGCATCGACACCGGACACGGCGTCATTCTGGTCGATCCCCGACCGCGGTCGATCAGCTGGTGGTGGGCAGTTCGAGTTCTGGTCGGGGGATCGCTGCCTGCTGGACCGAGAGCGGCGCCGGTGGGACAATTCGGTGATGACCAGAGGGAGGGTCGGGCGAGTTCTGCCGATCGTCGATGGGGCCGCGATCTCCCGGGGGGTGCGGACATATCGCCTTGCCGTAGTCCTGATCGGTGCTCTCCTCGTCTTTGTCGTCATCCTCTTGGTCGTTTCGGGTGACCACAGTCCTCCCCGGCTGAGTTGTTGGGGGATCAGTCAGGGCAAATGCTGGCCCCCTTGAGCCAGCCGCTCCGATCAGTCAGCCCGCCACCGTGAGGGGCCATGCAGGGGGCTTGATTGAAAGTGACCCACCACCGATCAGCCAGAGCGCGGTTCCCCGAGCCCCCTGCGCGGCGGTGTGCCTACGCGGCGTCTGACGCGAACAGCTGGCGGAGGTGGACGCGACCCCCGGTGCGCAGGATGGCCCGCCGGTAGACCACCGAGGCGAGACGGGCCACGATGACGATGGAGACGATCATGAGGCCGACCGACAGCGCGAATTCCCACCACGTCACCACGCCCAGCCCGACCAGCACCGGCATGGCGAAAGGGGCCGTGAACGGCACGTAGGCGAGGACCTTCACCAATTCCGACGGTTGCCCCGCCCCGAGGGCCGTGAACGACACGATGTACCCGAACAGGATGGGGAGCTGCAGCGGGAAGGCCAGGCTCTGGATCTGTTCCTGGCGGTCGGCCAGCGAGCCACCGGCGGCGTACACCCAGCAGTAGAAGGAGTAGCCGAGCACGACCCACACCAGGGCGGCGACGACCCCGAGCGGAGCGGTGCCGTGGATGAGCGTCGAGCCCTCGGCCGCCCCGAGCCCGAGCGCGACGGCGACGATGAGGCTGGCCTGGAGCAGGGCCACGGCCCCGATGCCGATGACCTTGCCGGCCAGGAGCTGCCCGGCGCGCAGCGTGGACAACAGGACCTCGATGACGCGCGACGACTTCTCCTCCACCACGCCCATGAGCAGCCACGTGCCGAACTGGGTGAGGAGCACGTAGGTGAGGATGAGCCCGTACACCGCCGTGGTCTGGGCCGTCCCCTTGTGGCGGGCCGGCTTCAGGCTCTGCACCGGCAAGGGCGGGGGGTTGGCGAGCTGCAACGCCTTGTCCGGCGCGATGCCGGCCTTCTCGAGCCCCGCCTGCAAGCTGACCGATCCCGAGATGACGCGCGCCAGCAGCGCCGTGGTCGAGGTGTCTCCGGCACTCAGGGATTGCTCGACGATGATCCGGTTCGTGCCGACCAGGGCGAGATCGATGCGGCCCGCCGCCAGCGCCTGTCGCGCCGATGCCACCGACGCCTCGGGCACGAGCGTCACCTTGGTGTCCACGGCCGGGCCCGCGCCGG
Source organism: uncultured Acidimicrobiales bacterium (assembly GCA_963811775.1). Classification (GTDB taxonomy): domain Bacteria; phylum Actinomycetota; class Acidimicrobiia; order Acidimicrobiales; family UBA8190; genus Chersky-840. Next base: position 225,362 of record CAWESO010000010.1, read on the forward strand.
CCACCGTGAGGCGCAGGGGGGCCGACAAAGAGCCCACGATCCCGATGTGCGCGTGGGCCGGGGATCCCTTGCGCAGCACGGGGATCGTCACCGCCGCGGCCACGGCCAGAAGGATGATGACCGTGCCGATCCGGAAGGTGCGACCTTTGACGCGTTCGCGCACCTCGCGCCGGGCCACGAGGCCCACGTCCCCGCCGAGCCTGTCGAGCACCGCGCCGACGCGCCCGGCGCCCGCCGCCCTCGGTGGTGCCGAGGGGTCCGACGAGCGCGCCCGGGCGCGTCGCTTCAGCCGGAACCACACCCGCAGGGCCACCACCACCACGACGGCCGCGTAGATGACGTACTTCGCGTCACCGAGTCCCGAACCACTCTTCACACCAACGACTCCCGGAACACCTCGGACAGTCGCTGGCGCTCGAAGCCGAACTGCTCGACGGGCCCGGCCGCCATGGCTGCGGCCAGGACGGCCTGGGGATCGGTGCCCTCGTCGAGCACGAGACGCGCCGCGCCGCCTTCGACGCGCGAGATGCGCACTCCGGCCAGGCCCTGGGCCCAGGCGCCGGCGAAGTCCCCGCCCACCTTGACCACGAGCCGGCTCTTGCCGTGCGTGGTGAGCTCCTCCACCGTCCCCGCCGCCACCAGGTGGCCCTTGTCGATGATCGCCACCGACTGGCACAGGTCTTCGACGAGGTCGATCTGGTGGCTGGAGAACAACACGCCGCGTCCCGCGGCCGCTTCGTCCACGAGCACGGCGCTGATGGCGTCGACCCCGACCGGATCGAGACCGGACAGCGGCTCGTCGAGCACGAGGAGCTCGGGCTCGTGGACGAGGGCGGCGGCCAGCTGCACGCGCTGTTGGTTCCCGAGCGACAGGGCCTCGAGCTTGTCCTTGGCCCGGTCGGCGACGCCCAGCTTGTCGAGCCACGTGAGCGCGGCGGTCCGGGCCGGGCCGTGGTCCACCCCGTGCAGCCGGGCCAGGTACTCGATCTGCTCGACGATCACCATGCCCGGGTAGAGGCCGCGCTCTTCGGGCATGTACCCGAAGCGCTGGCGATCGCCGCGGTGATGGCGGCCCCGTTCCAGCGGACCGCGCCGGCGTCGAGCGCCACCAACTCGAACACGGCCCGCATGGCCGTCGTCTTGCCCGCGCCGTTGGGTCCCAGGAACCCGAAGACCTGTCCCGCGGCACGGTGAAGGACAGGTCGTCGAGAGCGACGACGGCACCGAAGCGGCGGGTGAGCCTGTCGAACTCGAGCATGAGACCTGACTACCACAGGGCGCGGGAGGCCTCGCACGCAGGCCGTAGCCTCCGAGAGGTGGAGAGAGATCGCTGGTTGGGGCCCTTGTCGGGGCGCGACTTCCGGCTCTTTCTGGCCGGACGGCTGACCTCGTTCATCGGGACGGGCATGCTCCCCGTGGCGTTGGCCTTCGCCGTGCTCGGGCGTCACGGCTCGACGTCGGAGGTCGGCTACGTGCTCGGGGCCGGCGACAGCCTTCGTCTCGGGCGCGTCCATCGGCGTCTTCGGGCCGTTGTGGGACACGACCATGCAGAGCCAGCTGCCCCCCGAGGTCCTGTCGCGGGCCAGCGCCTATGACTGGTTCGGGTCCATGGTGTTCCTCCCGCTCGGCTACGCCTTGGCCGGCACCCTGGCCCGGCTGCTCGGGATCGACGGCGCGCTGTACCTGGGCGCGGGTTGGCCGGTGCTCAGCACCATTGTCGTGGTGTCGCTCCCGGGAGTGACGTCACTGGTCGGGGCGCAGCCTCGACCAGATCCTGCATAGGGCAGACGAGTCGGGGCGGGGACTCAGCGCGCCCGGAGTCGGACCGGAAAGGTCCGCAGCGGGAAAACTACGGTCGATCCAACCCCGGGCACCGGGCCACGCTACCGGGCGCGGTGCCGAGCCCGAGCCGGACGCCGCGAGGACGGGCTCGCGCCGGTGCGCCCGCGTCTGGGGAACTCAGTCGCCGGCGCCCGGCCAACGGTCGATCGCGGCCCGAACGTGGCGGAGGGCCGCGAGCCCCTTCACCAGCCCCACCGCGAAGTTGCCCGCGGTGTCGGCCACGAGCCGCACGATCACGAGGCGGTGTCCGGCCAGGGCCTGCGCCACCCACGCCGACTCCATGTCCACGGCCAGCGCGCCGCTGCGGGCCAGCTCGGTCCGACGCTCGCCGTGGACGAGCGTCTTCGACGACACGATCGGCCCGAGGTGGACGCGCCGCCCGGCGTCGCGCAGCTCGGCCGCCACCGCCGCGGCATCGGACCCCGACAGGGTCAGCTCGTCTCCCTCGGGCCCGCGCACCGCCGTGGCCACCACGATCTCGCCCGGCACCAGGGAGGGGTCGAGCCCGCCCGAGATGCCGGCCAGCACGACCGCCGCTCCGGGCTCGATGCTCGCGGACAGGGCGCGCGCCGCGGCGTGGGCGCGGACGTGGCCCATGCCCGTGCGCACGACCTTGCCCCCGATGGCGAGCGCCTCGAGGCGCATGGCGGCCACGAAGGTGGCGCCACCGGGCGCGCGGAACGGGGCGTTGCGCCCGCCGTCGGTCACGCCGGGGTCGAACTCGACCACGCCGGCCGGGCCCCGCTCCTGGCGTCGGTGTGGTCGTCGGGTACGGGCAGACCGTCGAGGTAGGTGACCGAGTTCGTGCGCACCGCGGCGATGCGCGCTCCGGGCAGGATGATCCCCACCAGGTTGAGCGGGTCGGCGCCGTTGAGGCGCACGGTCTCACCACTGCGGGCGCTGCGCCGGACGCGCCGCAGCTCCTCGACCGCCTCGGGCAGCGCGTACTGCTCGCCCGACGGTCCCGTCACGAAGCGCCCGCCGCGCACGACACCGCGGGCCTCGAGCCGGCGCAGGGCCCACACCACCTCGCGCCACGGCAGGGCCAGGCTCTCGCGCGCCAACAGGTCCCAGAAGACCACGCCCCACCGGGCGAGGAGCTGGCCCGCCACTTGCTCGGCCAACGTCTCCCGGTCGGTGTCGTCCTCGGCCCCGGCCGTGGGCAGGAGCGCCCATCGTCCCTCGCCCCCTTCGCGCCACGTGGGGGAACGCCGCGCCCCGGGACGGAGCCGTTGCTCGTGGCGCTGGCGTCGCTTCCAGGCCTGGCGGGCCGAGAGCAGAGAGCGCACCGCCTGGAACCCGTCGGCGGTCACGATGCCGCGTGCCACCAGGTCCCAGAGCCCCTCTTCCACTTCGATGGGAAGGCGTCCGGTGGCGCTGCGCAGCTCCGAGTGGAACATCGCCCCCCGGGACCGCAAGGCGTCGAGCACGTCGCGCGCCGGCCCGTGCTCGGGCTCGGCCGGCTCGACCGTTCCGCGGGTCCCGGCCAGGAGCCACGGGAGGTCGCCGCGCAGGGCGAAGGTCACCGGCGTGGCCCGCGACGGTGTGGCCGAGCCGCGGCGCGGCCCGTCGGCGGCGTCGACGGGCCGGGGCGAGAGGCGACCCCACACGAGCTCCCCCGACATGCACAGGTCCTCGAGCCAGCGGTGCTGGTACCCCTCGACGCGCGCCGGGAGGACGGCCTCCTCCCAGGCGCCGGCCGGGATCTCGAACCCCTGGAGCTGGTCGATCACGGCCAGCACGCCGGCCCGGCCCTGGCACTGCGTGCCGGGGGCCACGTGCTGCCAGTGCAGGAGGAAACGCACGAGCTCCTGGGTGGTGACGGGCTCGATCTCGCGCCGCAGGCGGTGTTGCGTGTAGGAGTGGATGCGCGCCAGCAGGCGTCGCGAGCACCACTGCTCGTTCTCGACCCCGGTGTCGAAGCGGCCCCGCATGGCGAACCCCTCGGCCTCGAGCCGGCCGAGGCCCACCTCGACCCGGCTCGGAGCGAGCCCGGTGCGCGCGGCCAGCTCGTTCACCGTCACCGGCCCGGCCACCTCGAGGTGGCCACGCACGACCTCGGCGGCCACCACGTCGGGGTCGGGGAGCGCCTCGCCCGCCGTTGCGTCGAGGCGCTGATCGGGATCGAAGCACGCTGCGGTGAACGCAGCGTGCACCCACGTGCGCCGCTCGGCCGCGCACCACAGCTCGCCGCCGTCGCCGACCGTCGCCCGGGCGGCGCGCCCGATGGCGGCGAGGGCGTCGAACCAGGCCGCGTAGTCCGCCTGGGGGCGCCACAGCACCGCCGACAGCAAGAGGTCGTGCAGCTCTTCGGGCCCGCGCACGTCGGGTGCGGCTTCGCCCCGGACGCGCTCGAGGGCGTCGGGGTCGAGGCGGCCGAGGGCCTCGGCGTGCAGGGGGAGCCCACGCCGCAGTTGCACGGCGCGGGTCCGACGCTCTTCGAGGGGTGCGTCGTCGAGGAAGGTGTAGGGCTTGCCGTTGAGGATCTCGTGGGAGAGCACCGAAGGCTCGGTCGAGTCCACGAAGTGCACGCGCACCGTGCCCGCTTCCATGCGTCGCAAGAGCGTGACGAGCCCGTCTATGTCCATGGCCTCGTGCAGGCAGTCGAGGAGCGTCTGGCGCACCAGGACGTGGTCGGGGATCACGATCGGACCACCCGGAGCGTTCTCCTGACACGCGGCCAGGGCCGGGAAGACCGCGGCCATGAGGTCGTCGGCCTCCATGCGCTGGATGGGGAGCGGGTTCTTCTTCCCGCCCCGGAAGCGCAGCACGGCCAGGGAGCGATTCAGGTTCCACCGCCACCGGGCCGCGAACATGGGCGACGCCAGCACGGCCTGGCGCAGGACCCCCTCGGCCGTCTCGGACCGCAGCAGGCGCGGCGCGCTGTCGAGCGGGAAGCTGTGCTGGGCCCCGAGCGACAGCACCACCGAGTCGTCGCTCGCCGCGGCCTGGAGCTCGAAGTCGAAGGTGGCGCAGAAGCGCTTGCGCAGCGCCAGTCCCAGGCCCCGGTTGATGCGCCCGCCGAGGGGCGCGTGCACCACCATCTGCATGCCGCCCGCCTCGTCGAAGAAGCGCTCGAACACGATGTCGTCGCCGGTCGGGAGCGTGCCGAGCTCACCCAGGGCGGCGGCGAGGTACTGCACCAACTGCTCGGCGGCATCGGGGTCGAGCCCGCACGCCTCCTCCACATGGGCGCGCGCCGCGTCGAGGCCACGCTGCGTTCGTGTCCCGTTCCCGCCGGTGTCGGTGAGGAGCTCACCCACCGTGCGCCGCAGCGTCGAGACCTCGTCGGAGAGCTCCTCGGTTCGGCTCGGCGCCTCCCCGACCCAGAACGGGATGGTGGGGTGCGCTCCCTCGGCGTCGGTGACGCGCACCTCGCCCTGCGTGACGCGCCGGATGCGCCACGAGTGGGTCCCGAGCAGGAACACGTCGCCCACCATCGACTCGATGGCGAAGTCCTCGTTCACCGTGCCCACCGGGGTGTCGTCGGGATCGGCGATGACGCGGTAGTCGCCCACTTCGGCGATGGCGCCGCCGCTCGTGAGCGCGGCGAGCCGGGCGCCGCGCCGGGGCCGCAGCACGTGGTGCACGCCGTCGCGGTGCACGTAGGCCATGCGCTTGCCCCGGCCGGTGGTGATGCCTTCGGACACGAGCTCCACCACGGCGTCGAAGTCGGCGCGCGCCAGCTCCGCGTACGGGGCCGACCGGCGCATCAACTCGAAGAGCCCGTCCTCGCTCCATTCCTCGGCCGCGGCCACTTCCGCCACCATCTGTTGCGCCAGGATGTCGAGGGGGGCGACGGGGGAGATGGTGGCGTCGAGGCGCCCCGCCCGTACCGCGGCGAGGAGCGCGGCACACTCCACCAGCTCGTCACGCGTCATGGGGTAGAGGATCCCCTCGGGCGTGCCGCCCCGTGAGTGGTTCGACCGGCCCACCCGTTGCAGGAACGTGGCGATGGCACGCGGCGATCCCACCTGGCAGACGAGCTCCACCGGCCCGATGTCGATGCCGAGCTCGAGTGACGCAGTGGCGACGAGGGCCTGGAGGTCGCCGGCGCGCAACCGGTCCTCCACCCGCAGCCGGCGGTCCTTGGACAGGCTGCCGTGGTGCGCCGCGACCTGCTCGGGCCCGAGGCGCTCACCGAGGAGATGGGCGAGGCGTTCCGACATCCGACGGGTGTTCACGAAAACGAGCGTGGTGCGGTGCTCGAGCACGTGGGCGGCGATGCGGTCGATCACCTCGCCGAATTGCTCAGTCGAGGACACGGCCGACAGCTCGGTCTCGGGCAGCTCGATGCGCACGGCGAGGCTCCGGGCGTGCCCGCAGTCGACGATCGCCGTCGGCGTCGTCGCGCCGGCCCCGCTCAGCAGGCGCGCCGTCTTCTCGATGGGGCGCTGCGTGGCCGACAGCCCGATGCGCTGGGGCCGGCGGCCGAGTTGGAGATGCTCGAGCCGCTCGAGCGTGACGGCCAGGTGCGATCCCCGCTTGTCACGCGCCAAGGCGTGGATCTCGTCCACGATCACCGTTTCCACGTTGCCCAGGACGGCCCGGCTGCGCTGGGCGGTGACGAGGAGATACAGGCTCTCGGGCGTGGTCACCAGGAACGTCGGCGGTGTCTTCACCATGGCGGTGCGGGCCCCGGCCGTGGTGTCGCCGGTGCGTACCGCCACGGTGACAGGAGGAACGGGCAGTCCCAGTTCGCGTGCCACCTCGGCGATCTCGGCCAGGGGGCGCTCGAGGTTCTGGTGGATGTCCACGGCCAGGGCCTTGAGCGGGGACACGTAGACCAGCCGCACCGCCGCGCCCAGGTCCTCCCCCCGCTGCGCGGCCCGGTAGGCGGCGTCGATGGCGACGAGGAAGCCGGCCAGGGTCTTGCCCGAGCCGGTGGGCGCCGCGATCAGGGTGTCGGTGCCTTCGGCGATCTGCGGCCACCCCTGCTCCTGGGGCGCGGAGGGGCCGGCGGGGAAGCGCCGGGCGAACCAGGTGGCGATGGCGGGATGGAAGCCGTCGAGACCGGGGTCCCCGGCCCCGTCGGGCGACGCCTGGGAAGGGTGCATCGGGACCATTCCATCACCTCCGTGTGACGCCGGCGACGGGGCCCCGTCCCCGGGGTTCTGGGCAGCGGGTTCGATCGCCGAGAGCAGGTGGGGACGCAGGCCGCGGCTTTGGGGGTAGACAACAGGGCATGCGAATCGGTGTCGTCTTTCCCCAGACCGAGATCGGCGCGGACGCGGGGGCGGTGCGCGCCTACGCCGAGACGGTCGAGGCGCTCGGCTTCAGCCACGTCCTCGCCTACGACCACGTACTCGGGGCCGATCCCGCCGTGCACCGGGGATGGTCGGGGCCCTACGACCTCGACTCCACCTTCCACGAGCCGTTCGTGCTGTTCGGGTTCCTGGCCGGCTTCACCTCGCTCGAGTTCGTGACCGGGATCGTGATCCTCCCGCAACGCCAGACGGCCCTGGTGGCCAAGCAGGCCGCCGCGCTCGACGTCTTGTCCGACGGACGTCTGCGCCTCGGGGTCGGGCTGGGCTGGAACGCGGTGGAGTACGAGGCGCTCGGCAAGTCGTTCTCCGACCGGGGCAAGCGGATCGAAGAGCAAGTCGAGTTGCTGCGACGACTGTGGACCGAACACTCGGTCACGTTCCACGGCACCTATGAGCGCGTGACCGGCGCCGGGCTCTCCCCACTGCCGCGCCAGCGACCGATCCCGTTGTGGTTCGGCGCGCAGTCGCCCCCCGCCTATCGCCGCGCCGGTCGTCTCGCCGACGGTTGGCTGCCCCAGGTGCCTCCCGGACCCAAGCTGGACGAGGCCCGGGCCGTGGTGGAGGAGGCGGCTCGCCAGGCCGGTCGCGATCCGAGCACGATCGCCATGGAGGGCCGCGTCAGCTGGGGTGACAAGACGGTGGCGAAACTCGTCGAGCAGGCCGGCCGCTGGCGTGGCGCCGGAGCCTCGCACCTCTCGGTGAACACCATGGGCTCGGGGCTCGACTCGGTCGACGCCCACCTGCGCGTGCTCGGCGAGATCGCGCTCGGCCTCGAGCTGGCCGGCCCGTAGCGGGCGGGAGCCCCCCGACCTCGGGGGTGGGCCAGGGGGCTCCCGTCGCGCTGGGGTATACCGGCTCTCGCCTGCCGGGGTGTGGCGATGTCGAGAATGCCCCGACCGCGCGGGCCTGCACCATCCTCAACACTGACGAGCACGTCGGCGTGTCGCGGTGTCACGGTCGTCTGCCACGGCGCGGCGGAACGTGATGGGGTCGGCTGCGCCACGCCGCCCTGGACTCCCGGGCCGAGGCCGGTAAATTGCGGGTCGCCGAGAATTGGGGGTTCGAGGTGGCGGTCGCAGTTCAGCTGGATTTCAAAGGTGGCACGCTCGACCAGTACGACCAAGCCGTCGAGCGCTTGGGCTTCCTTCCGGGTGGGCCGAGCGCACCGGAACAGCTGTTCCACTGGGTGACGAAGACCGACGACGGGTTCCGCGTCGTCGACGTGTGGCAATCGCGCGAGGCGTTCGAGCAGTTCCTGTCGACGAGGATGCGCGTGGTCGCCGCCGAGGTGGGCCAAGCCTTCCCCCCCGATCTCACGTTCTTCGAGGTGCACAATTACTTTGCCGGGGGTCGGTGGCGAGGCTGACCTGCGCTCGTGGGCCGTCGAAAGAGGACGCGTGATCGAGGGAGACGACGCCGGGCCTTCTTCATTGGCCGGCGAACAGCAGCAACTCACCCGGGACCGGATCGGGCGCGCCGCCATGGACGTCGTGGCGAAGCGAGGTTTCGACGCCACCGTCGACGAGATCGCCCAGTTGTCCGGGGTGAGTCCGCGCACCATCTTCCGGCACTACCGGAGCCATGACCGATTGATCGCCGCCACGGTCAAGGACATGTTCGAGGCGTGCGGGCGCTACGAGGTCGAAGGCCTGCCCCGACTGGTCGACGACCTCGACGCCTGGATCGACGGATTGCCGCAACGGATCGACGACCTCGACGACTGGCTCGAACGCGTGGCCGTCACCATCCACACCAGGACCGCTCGCATCTTCGGCGAGGCGTTCTGGGACATCCACGCCCCGACGGCCACGCCGTCCGAGGCGCTCGCCGAGGTGGCGACCCTGCGCCGTCGGTACCGGCTGCAGGGCGTGGGCTATCTCACCGCGGTGGCGTGGCGCGCCGCGGGCGGAACGGGGGACCCGCCGCCGGAGCTCGTCCTGGCCTTCGCGCTGAACCTCTCGGCCTTCACCACCCAGGCGCTCATGATCGACTTCGACCAGACCCCCACCGCCGTCGGGATGCTCACCGCCGCAATCCTGCGGACGGCGCTGCGGCGCGCCGTCCAGTCGCAACGCTCGACCGACGGCGACCCCGACAGCACCGGCGCCCCCCGGTGATCGGTCCCGCGTGAACGGGAACGGCGTCCCGGGCCCGGTCGAGGTCGCGGCCGGGATCGTGGTCTCGCACGGGCGCGTGCTGCTCTGTCACCGGTCGGCCGACCGGGCCTGGTACCCCAATGTCTGGGACCTCCCGGGCGGGCATCTCGAGGCGGGCGAGCGGCCGACGAGCGCGCTGGTCCGGGAGCTGCGCGAGGAGCTCGGCATCGAGATCACAGAACCGGCCACGCCCGAGTTCTCGCGCCTGGTGACGAGCGACTTCGACATGCGGGTCTGGATCGTCACCGAGTGGGACGGAACGCCGGTCAACGCCTCCCCCGAGGAACACGATCGTGTGGCGTGGACGTCGCCGGGGGTTGTCGCCAGCCTGCCGCTCGCCCATCCCCGCTACCCCTCGTTGATCGCCGCCGCCCTCGCCATCCGATAAGCCGGCTCGGTCGTCGGTAGCGTGAGCGCATGGACGGAGTGCGGCCCGCTCGGCGTACGGATCGCGCCGCGGTGATCGACACCGTCAGCGCCGCCTTCGCCCACGACCCGGCGTGGTCGTTCCTCCTGGGTGAGGCGTACGACCGCCTGGCGCCGCAGTTCACCGGGGCGTTGTTCGACTCCAGGGTGGACGCGGGCGCGGTCTGGGTCACGAACGACGTCACCGCCGTGGCCATGTGGGACCGGTTGGGTGGGGGCGACGAGCCCACCGCCGAGATCGAGTCGGTGTGGCGCACCTATCGCGCCACGGCCGGTGTCGATGCCTGGGCCCGGCTGCGCGCCTACGAGGAGGCGGTCGACGCCGCCCGACCACCCACCCCCTATTGGTACCTGGGAGTCCTCGCCACCCACCCCGGGCGCCGGGGTGCGGGGCTGGCGACGTCGGTGATCGGGCCGGTGCTCGAGCGGGCCGACGAGGACGGGCTCGACTGCTGCCTCGAGACCTCGACCGTCGAGAACCGGGAGTTCTACGGGCGCCGGGGCTTCACCGACGTCACGGAGGTGCACATCGCCTCGGGGCCACCCACGTGGTGGTTGCGCCGGGCCCCGCCACGACACTCGTGAGCGCGCCGGCGCCGGCCGGCACCACGGGCTGCGCAACGAGAACGGGAAGCTCAGGGCGACGGTCCGTTCAGGGCGCCAGGGGGGCGAGGCGACCGATGGCGCGGAGGTACGCCACGGTGTCACGAAACGTCTCGTCGAGCGGCCGGTAGGAGAACGCCAGGTCGCGCAGCGTGGCCGTGTCGTCGGTGGGCACGCCGCTGGTCATGATCACGGCCGCCTCCTCCGACAGCGGCGCGGAGGACTTGCCCCGGGCCCGGAGCTCGTCGAACCGCCGGCCCAGGTCCAGCAGCTCCTCGACCGTCACCTCCTGGTGCGCCACGTCGACGCCGGCGGCGACGCCGAGGGTCTCGGTCCACTGCGCCCAGGTGACGTACTGGCCGCCGGCCAGGTAGCGCCGCGGCCCTCGCCCGGGCTCGACGGCGCGCGACAACAGCGTGGCCAGGTCCCGGACGTCGACCACCCCGAGCCCGCCCGGCGGCACCAGCATGAAGGTCTCCAGCGCGCCGAGCACGGCGCCGAAGCTCCCGTCGAGGTGCGGTGACAGCGGCCCGTAGGCCCCGCCCACGGTGAAGCTCGTGACCGGCGCGCCCTCCTCCTGCCAGGCGCGCACCAGGATCTCGGCGTCGCGTTTGGAGGCGCCGTAGCTCGACCGCGGCTGCGCCAACGGGCTCGACGGTGTGATGACCGGCTCGTCGGTCGGCAGGTGCACGGTGATGGTCGAGGTGTAGACGACGGGGTCGAGCCCCGCTTCGAGCGCGGCCCCGATGACCGTGCGCACCCCCTCGACGTTGGCGTTGGTCTTCGGCCCCGTGCCTCCTTCCACGCCGACCTCCCCCGCGGCGTGGATCACGGCGTCACACCCCTGCACGGCGCGGGCCACCGCAAGGGGATCGGTCATGTCGCCTTGCACCATGGGTGCGGTGACGCCGTGCGGTCCGAGGGCGCGTTCGACCCGACCCGGGTCACGCACGAGGATGCGGACGTCATGCCCGTCGCGGCGCAGGGCGGCGACGGCGTGCGACCCGATGAACCCCGTCGCCCCTGTGACCAGGACCCGCATCGCTACAGCGAGCGGGTGGGCAGCGGCGTCTCGAGACAGGTGTCGCCCTCGCGCCGGAGCTCATAGGCCAGCGCCCCCGGCTTCTCGCTGACCGCCTCGTAGAGGTCGGTGCCGTGGTACACGAGGCCCGCGCCATTGTCGGTGGCATAGCCCTGGGGCAGGGTGCCGTCGGCCACCAGCCGGTGGATCAGCGGACGCCGGCCCGGCTCGGCGTCATGGTGCGGGCTGTTGCTGAACGGGACGAATCCCAACGCGTCGGTCACAGGACGGAGCGGGAGCCCGAAGGAGTCGGTGGTCCCCCCGACGTGCCAACACAGCGAGCCCGCCGACACCCCCATGAGCACGGTGCCGGCCCGCCACGCGTCTTCGAGGATCGTGTCGAGCCCGTGCAGGCGCCACAGCGCCAGCAGGTTCGCCGTGCTCCCTCCGCATACCCAGATCACGTCCTGCTTGGCCAGGTGCCCGGCGATGTCGTCGACGTTCGGCATGGGGAAGAGGTCCAGGTGCGAGACGATCATCTCGAGCTTCGAAAAGGCGTGGTGCAGGGCCGACAGCGTTGTGGGGTTGTCGCCGAGGGCGGTGGCGATGATGCACAACCTCGGGTGCGGTCCCGCCCCGGCCAGCTCGGCGGCAAAGGAGTAGGCAGGACCGGGACGGAAGTTCCCCTGGTCCGCACCGTCGGGCTGGAAGCCGATGCTCGTCGCCAGGATCGTGGGCTGGGCCACGGGCACGGGGCAGTTTCTACCCCACCCCGACCTGTCCCGGTTCGGGTCGGCTCACAGGCGCTTCACAGACATCTCAAGGACACTGCCAAGGATGGCTCGGTCCAATGGGAGCCACAGGCCTGTCAGTTGGTCCACTCATGTGCAAGGAGCCCCATGGACACCGGCTGGATGAGTCAAGGGAAGTGCAAGAACATGGACCCGGCGGTGTTCTTCCCGAGCGACGGGGTGGGAGTGCAGGCGGCGCAACGGATCTGTGCGGCCTGCCCGGTGGTAGAGCCGTGCCTGGAGTACGCACTGGCCAACCGGATCGACGAGGGCGTCTGGGGCGGCGCGTCGGAACGGCACCGTCGGCGCCTGCTCCGCCAGCAGCGCCGCCCCGTGCGGGCCGGAAGCGGCCACACGACCGGACGCGAGGACGCCGGGGACACGACGCGCCAACTGGTCGGCTCTCGGGACCAGGGCGGGCCGCGCTAAGCCGTGGTGGCTTGAGCGTCGTCGCGCCAGCGACGGCCCTCCCGTGACCGGAGGTGTTCGAGCGGCATCTCGGTTGGCCGCGGGCGCAGCCGGGTACGCTCACCTCGTCCCTGCATCCGGTGCCTCGCCGCGCCCGGGCGCGTTCGATGCCGAGAAGGAGCCCGTTTCGTGTCGTCTCCCGAGATGCCGTCCCTCGAGATCCCCGCCGAGGTGCTCGCTGCGGTCCCCGAGTACGGAGGGGACCAGGCCGCCGTGGTCATCGTGGACTTCCAAGGGGTCGTGCTCGGGATGAACAAGCCGGCCGAGGAGCTCTTCAAGATGGAGAGCGCGGATATCGCCGGCGAGTTCGTCGAGATGCTCGTTCCCACCAAGAAGCGCTGGGGCCACCAGGCCTACCGGCGCGGCTACCTCGTCGAGCCCCGGGACAGGGAGATGGACCCCGGCCTCTATCCCGAAGCCGAGACGGCCGAAGGCGAGGTCGTCCCCATCACCGGGCGGCTCCAGCCCGTGACGGTGGACGGGAAGCTGTTCGTGGCCGCCCACATCGTTCCCGACGACTCACCTCGTCCCTCGGACTGAGCCGCCCGGCCCGTCGGGCCGATCCGGTGGCGGCGTTTCCCCAGGCCAGCCCCGGGCTGCGCCGGCGGGGAATCCCGGTACCCTCCGGGTTGTTGCTACTGCAACGAATCCGGGATGTGCCCTGCAGGGGTGCGGCCGGGCTGGAGAGGGACCGAAGACAATGACCGAGCTGAACCAGACACTGCCGTTGCTGCCGCTGACCTCGGGGGTCGTGCTCCCGGGGATGGTGTTCACCATGGCCCTGGAGACCGACGAGGCCAAGACGGCCGCCGAGGCGGCCGGGTCGGTGGGGGGCGAGCTCGTCCTCGTGCCCCACATCGACGGGCGCTACGCCTCGGTGGGGGTCGTCTCCAAGATCCTCGAGACCGGCGAGCTGCCCGGCGGCCCCGTGGCCGTGGTGGTGAACGGGCTGCGCCGAGCCACCATCGGCACCGCCGTGCCCGGCACGGGCCAGGCCCTGTGGGTCCAGGTCGACCCGATCAGCGAGGGCCCCGAGACGCCCCGGGCCCAGGAGCTCGGGCGCGAGTACCGGGCCGTGCTCGAGAACATCCTCCTCACGCGGGGGCGCGTCGTATGGCCGAGCGTCTGCGCGACATCACCGACGCCTCGCAGATCGCCGATCTGGCCGGGTACTCACCCGACCTAAGCCTGGCGCAGAAGGTCGAGGTGCTCGAGACCATCGACCTCGAGGCTCGCCTGCGCCTCGTCCTGGGCTGGGCCCGCGAGACCCTGGCCGACCTCACGCTGCGCGAGCAGATCAAGACCAACGTCGAAGAAGGCATGGAGAAGACCCAGCGCGAGTTCCTGCTGCGCCGCCAGCTCGAGGCCATCCGCAAGGAGCTCAACGAGCTCGACGGCACCACCGACGAAGGATCGGTCGACGACTACCGCGCCAAGGTGGAGGGGGGCGAGTTCCCCGACGCGGTGCGCACCGCCGTGCTGCGCGAGGTCGACAAGCTCGAGCGCACCAGCGAGCAGAGCCCCGAACACGGTTGGATCCGGACGTGGTTGGACACCATCTTCGAAGTGCCGTGGGGTGTGGTGTCCGACGACAACCTGGACGTGGGCGCCGCCGCGGGCATCCTCGACGAGGACCACGACGGGCTCACCGACGTGAAGGAACGCATCCTCGAGCACCTGGCCGTGCGCAAGCTGCGCGCCGATCGCGGCCTCGTGTCCACCGGACCGCGCGGCTCGGGGGCCATCCTGGCCCTGGTCGGGCCGCCGGGTGTGGGCAAGACGTCGCTGGGGGAGTCCGTGGCCCGCGCCCTCGGGCGCAAGTTCGTGCGCGTCGCCCTCGGTGGTGTGCGCGACGAGGCCGAGATCCGCGGCCACCGCCGCACCTACGTGGGCGCGCAGCCCGGGCGCCTGGTGCGGGCCCTGCGCGAGGCGGGGACGATGAACCCGGTGATCGTGCTCGACGAGGTGGACAAGCTGGGATCGGACTACCGCGGCGACCCGTCGTCGGCGTTGCTCGAGGTGCTCGACCCGGCCCAGAACCACACCTTCCGCGACCACTACCTCGAAGTCGAGCTCGACCTGTCGAAGGTCCTGTTCCTGGCGACCGCGAACGTGGCCGAGACCATCCCCGGCCCACTGCTCGATCGCATGGAGGTCATCCGGATCGACGGCTACACCGAGGACGAGAAGGTCACGATCGCCCGCCACCACCTGCTGCGCCGCCAACTGGAGCGCAGCGGGCTGCGGGCCGACGAGGTCGAGGTGTCCGACGACACCCTGCGCGCCATCTCGGCCGACTACACCCGCGAGGCCGGTGTGCGAAACCTCGAGCGCGAGATCGGCCGCCTCCTGCGCAAGGTGGCGACCAAGCTGGCGTCGGGATCGGCGACCGCACCCGTCGTGGTGGGCGCGGACGACGTGCGCACGTGGCTCGGGCGGCCGCGCTTCTTCTTCGAGGCCGCTGACCGCACCGCCGTCCCCGGCGTGGCGACCGGGTTGGCCGTGACCGGCACCGGCGGCGACGTGCTGTTCGTCGAAGCCACCGTGATGGACGGCACCGAGGGCCTGACCCTCACGGGACAGCTCGGTGACGTCATGAAGGAGTCGGCCGAGATCGCCCTGTCGTTCGTGCGGTCGCACGCGGCCGAGCTGGGCATCGACCCCGCCGCCTTCACCGGCAAGCGGTTCCACCTCCACGTCCCCGCCGGGGCCGTGCCCAAGGACGGGCCCTCGGCCGGGGTCACCATGACCACGGCCCTGGTCAGCCTGCTGCGGGATCGGCCCGTGCGGCCCGTGGTGGGCATGACCGGCGAGGTCACGCTGCAGGGGCGGGTCCTGCCCATCGGCGGGGTCAAGCAAAAGGTGCTGGCCGCGCACCGGGCTGGGCTCACCGACGTCGTCCTGCCCGTGCGCAACGGGCCGGACCTCGAGGACGTGCCCGAGAGCGTGCGTGAGGAGATGCGGTTCCACCTGGCCGAGACGGTGGCCGACGTGCTCGGTGCCGCCCTCGAGGACCGCACGCTCGACGACGCCGCCCCCGGGGCGGTCACCCCGAGCCCAGTAGCCGCCTGAGCATCCGCGGTTGACGTGGTCCCGTCCCCGACGGGGACCGGACCACGTGGCCGCCGGGTTGGGTCGCGCCCGTCAGCGGAAGTCGAAGGCCACCTTGATGGCGCCGCTGTGCTCCTGATCGGCGAGCACCGTGAAGGCTTCTCGCCACTGCTCCAGGCGGAACGTGTGGGTCAGCATCCCGTCGAGGTCGACCCGGCCCGCCGAGGCCAGGTCCAGGAAGTGGGCGATCCCGTGCTTGCGCACGCCCTCCACCTCCTCGACGCCGAACGCGTTCGAGCCGACCCAGGTGATCTCCTTGAAGTAGAGCGGTGAGTACTCCCAGCGCGCCGGGCCGTGGACGCCGCTTTTCACCAGGGTGCCGCGCGCCTTCAGGACGCGCACGCCCACCTCGAAGGTCTCGGGCTTGCCGATCGTGTCGTAGACCACGTCGATCCCGCCCGGATGGGCCATCGGGAGCCCGTCGCGCACGGGCTGGAGCACACCGCCCGACCACGCCGCGGCCTGTTCGATGAGGGCCTGGCGCGGCTCGGGATCCACCACGGTCGCGCCCAGGCGACGGGCCAACGCGGCCTGGGTGGCGAAAGCGCGCCACCACCATGACCTCGACGTCGGGGTACAGCGCCCGCAGGATCGCGGTCGCCGTGGTGCCCAGGGCACCGGCGCCGTAGACGAGGGCCCGGCCGCCGGGGGGCGGTGGGTGGCGCGTGATGGAGTGCAACGAGACGGCGAAGGGATCGGCGAACACCGCCAGCTCGTCGGGGACGTTGTCGGGGACGGGGAAGAGCATGGTGTGGTGGGCGGGGAAGTAGTCGGCGAAGCCTCCGGGGGCGTCCTTGCACGTGCCGGTGTGGATGCCCGCCGCCAGGGGCCCTTCGGTGAAGTGCCAGCACAGGCTGTAGTCACCGGCCTCGCACGACGGGCACACCGGGTCGATGCCCCGGGGCGCGCACGACAACCACGGGTTGAGCACCACCCGTTGCCCGACCTCGAGCCCCGGGACCCCCGGGCCCACGTCGGCGACGTTGGCGACGACCTCGTGCCCGAGGATGGTGGGGAAGGTGAACAGGTTGGCCAGGGGGCTGTCGGTGTTGGCTTCGCCGAAGTCCATGAACACCTGCTTGGCCTCGGACCCGCAGATGCCCGTCATGCGCGTCTTGGCCATGACCCACCCGGGCCGGGTCGGGCGCGGCTCGTCCAGGTCGACGAGCTTCATCGGCGTCCGGCTCAGGCCGACCAGCAACGGGTTCGAGGCGTCGGGCGCCTCCCACTCGTCGGGCCGGATTCCGTAGAGCAGTCCCTTCATCGACGCACCCTCTCCTTCAGATCGTGTCCGTGAGCGCTTCCCAACCCGCCGGGGGAGGCTCGAGCCGCCAGTACTGCTCGGGAACGTTGGCGTCCAGCCGCTCGTCGAGCACGTGGTCACGCTGCAGCGGCGGCACCTGGCTCTTGTAGAGCTCGATGGCGGCGCGCTTGCGCGCCATGTCGGGGTCGATGGCGATCACGGCCGGCGTGGGCCACAACCCGCTCTTGAACAGCTTGGCCACCCGCCACGCCATGATGCCCGGGATGTGCTTGTAGCCGTGGTCCTCGTAGCAGAACCATGCCGGCGGATCTGCGGCCCCGGCGAGCCCGTCGCGCGCCAGCAGCCCGGCCTCGTGCGTGAGCGCATGGTCGGGGTTGGCAAGGCCCAGGGGCAGGAACACCGCCGTCGGCGACGCCTCGGCGATGGCCCGCTCGAGCGCGGGGGCGACCTGCGGCGGGTGGGGGCGCTCCGCCTTGGCCAGGTACTGGTGGTCGGGGAACTCCAGCCACACCGGGACCGCCCCGAGGAACGCCATGGCCGCCCGGTCCTCGTCGCGGCGCATGGCGACCACGTCGTCACCGGCGCGAAATCCCCCGCACGCGTCCCAGGACGTGGGCTCGGCGGGATAGGCCGGAGGCCGGCCTCCGAGCACCGTGATCACGGTGGTCCCGGGGTGACCGGCGATGAGGTGCGCGGCACCGAGCGCGGCGTCGTCGAAATGCGGCGAGACCACGACGATGCGTTCCAGGGTGCCGGGGTCGACGAGGCCCCATGTGACCTCGATGGTGTTCCCCGTGTCGGCCCCCACGAGCCGGACCGTAGCGCGTCGGGCCGGGTCGACGCCCGCCCCGAGAACGGTGCCCGCCGGCCTACGTCCGCTCCGGTCGCGCCCGGCGGGGCACCACCGTCCGCCGCTGCAGCCGCCACCCCTCCGCGGTGTACTCGACGTTGTCGTGGTACTCGCCACTTCGGACCCGGCCGTCGTCGGACACCACCAGGTACTTGCAGCGCACGCGCGCGTGGCGCTCCCCGGAGGGCTGGATCGAGGCGTTCGTGGTGTGGTGGGCGAGAGGGTGGTCCAGTGCGGCGAAGCAGGCCCGCAGCTCCTCCATCCCGGTGGCGGTGCCCCTGCCGATCGCTTCGAGGTCGAACACGCCGTCGGGGGTGAAGACCTCGGAGAGCTTGCTCCAGTCGGCGTCGTCGACGACGTGGCCATAGTGGGCGAGGAGCTCGTGGATGGCCAGGAGGTCGCGCGCTTCCATGCGCTCAACTTTCCACGTTGGAGCACACGCAGAATTCGTTCCCCTCGGGGTCGGCCATCACGATCCAGCGGCAGTCGTTCTCGGAGAAGGCGTCGCCCTCCAGTCGCCTCGCCCCCAGCCCCGTGAGCCGGGCCACCGTGGCGTCGACGTCGACGTCGGCGACGGCGAGGTCGAGGTGCATCCGGTTCTTCCCGGCCTTGGTCTCGGGGACACGCTGGATGAGCAGCTTGGGCCCCTCGCCGTCGACGGCCCGGAGCAGGACGTAGTTGTCGACCGACCCGGCCACGCGATATCCCAGGGTCTCGGCCCAGAACGGCGCGAGCCCGGCGGGGTCCACGCTGTCGAGGGTCACGGTGATCTGCATGGCCCCCATCATGCCCCTCGGCCCGGCCCCGGGCGCCAGGGCGGGTGAGCCGCAGCGGACACGGCCGCCTCGGTGTGGCACGGTGTCGGGATGTGCAGAAGCATCATGACCCTCCGGGGCCCAGACGCCGTGCCCGACGAGGACGTGCGGGCGGCGGCCCTGCAGTACGTCAGGAAGATCAGCGGCTACCGCGCCCCGTCCGAGGCCAACCGGGCCACCTTCGAGCGCGCCGTCGACGACGTGGCGCGCTCGACCCGGGCCCTCCTCGACGGTCTCGTGACCGGACGCCCCGGCCCGCGCGTCAGCCGGTAGGCGGGTGTAGGGCCCGCGCCAGGGCCCGCACCTGCTCGGCGATGGCGCGCTGACCGAGCGTGCTGCCCGCGGCGATGATGTCGAACCCGTGGCACGCGCCCGCCACGGTGTGCAGCTCCGTCGGCACACCGGCGGCCATGAGGCGCTGCGCGTACTCGATGCCCTCGTCGCGCAGGGGGTCGAGCTCGGCCGTGAGCACATAGGCGGCCGGGAGGCCGGCGACGTCGGTGGCGCGCCCGGGGGCGGCATAGGCCGACACCTCCCCCCGTTGATCGGGGTGACCCAGGTAGTGCTGCCACATATCCGCGTTGGCCGAAGTGGTCCACATGGGCGTGGCATCGAAGGCGCGCATCGACGGCGTCTGCATCCGGTCGTCGATCACGGGGTAGTTGAGGACCTGCACCGCCAGGGCCGGCCCTCCCCGGTCTCGAGCCATGAGGGCGACCGCCGCGGCCAGCGCGCCACCGGCACTGCTGCCGCCCACCCCGACCCGCGTGGGGTCGACGCCGAGCGCGGCGGCGTGCGACACCGTCCACTCGAGACCGGCGTAGCAGTCGTCCACACCGGCGGGGTAGGGGTGCTCGGGTGCCAAGCGGTAGTCCACCGACACCACCACGCACGGCGTCTCGGCCGCGTAGCGCAGGCACCGCAGCTCCTCGGTGTAGCGGTCGCAGATGACGAACGCCCCGCCGTGGAAGAACACCAGGGCCGGCACGGGGCCGTCCCCCCGCTCGATCGGTGTGTAGATGCGCACCGGGAGCTCGCCGCCGGGGCCGGGGATCGACCGGTCCTCGGCCTCGATGCGCTCGTCGACGGGAAGGCTGCCTCCCACGACCCCCAGAACGTCCAGGGTCGAGCGGAGCAACCGGACGACGTTCATGTCCCCGAGGTGCGCGCCGGGGTCGATGCCGGCGGGGAAGGCCGCCAGGACCTGGGCGAGCTCGGGGTCGAGCGCGGGGGTGGGAGGCATCGTCGTCTCGGCGTCAGCGTCGGAACTCGGGGATGACTTCTGTCCCCATGAGCTCGATGGTCTGCATGACGGCCTCGTGGGGGATGTTGTACGGGTTCACCAGGCACAGCAGCAGGTCGATGCCGGCCTGCTCGTAGAGGCGCAGGGTCTTTCGGCAGTCCTCGGGGGTCCCGAGCACACAGGCGTTGGCCTCCACCAGGTATTCCAGTGACAGGAGGTCGAGCGCCCCTTCGTCGTCGATCTTCTTCATGTCCGCGGCGTAGGCGTAGGTGCCGAGGTCCTGCTTCCGCTCGATCATCCAGTCGGTCATCGACGCGATCTGCCGGGCGCCGGTCTTCGGGTACCACTCGAAGGACTCGCGGGCTACGTCGTGGGCGGCAGCACGGTCCGGACCGCACAGTGCCATCGTGAACGTGGCCGCCTGGTTGTTCACGAAGGCGCCGATGGGCTTGGTGCACGTGGCGATGGCGTCGCGGTAGATGTCGACCTTGGCCTTCACCTCGTCGGGCGAGACCCCGACGGCGAACGAGCACAGCCCGAGACCCAGCGAACCCACCTGCCGGTGCCCGTCCTCGCTGCTGGTCGCGCCCCAGATGGGGGGGTGCGGGCTCTGACGCGGCTTGGGCAGCACGCGTCGCTTGGGCATCTGCCAGTACGTGCCGGCCAGCTCGTACTCGTCGTTGGTCCAGCACCCCACCACGTGGCCGATGGCCTCCTGCCACATGGCGCGGGTCTCGGCGGGGTCCACCCCGAACCCCTCGAGCTCCGCCCTCGTCGAGGAGCGGCCGGTGCCGAGGTCGACGCGTCCGTCGGAGATCAGGTCGAGCACGGCCACCGACTCCGCCGTCCGCACCGGGTGGTTGTAGGGCTGGGGCATGAGCCGCACGCCGTACCCGATGCGGAGACGCTCGGTGAGCGCGGCGACCGCCCCGTACAGCACCTCGGGGTTCGAGCAGTGCGAGAACTCCGACAGGAAATGGTGCTCGACCGTCCAAAAGGCGTCCCAACCGAAGCGGTCCGCCGCCACGGCCTGGGCCAGGACGTTCTTATAGGCGGTGTGCTCGCTGTCGGGACCCCACGGATGGGGTACGGGGATCTCGTAGAACAGGGCGAACTTCACGGTGCAGGGTCCTATCATCCAGCCCACCCGCCGACAAGCTGTCCGCGGGCACACCGAGGAGGTCCCAATGCGCGGGTTGGCGGGCAAGAACGTGATCGTCACCGGGGCCGCGTCGGGGATCGGCCACGCCTGCGCGGTGCGCCTTCTCGAGGAAGGTGCCAGCGTCATGGGTGCGGACATCACTCCCGGTGCGGTCACCCCCGAGGTGCCCGCCGGCCAGGGGTCGTGGGCCTTCACCGCGGTCGACGTGACCGACGAGGCCTCGGTGGCCGGTCTCGTGGACGCGGCGGTGGCACGGTTCGGGCGCATCGACGGGCTCGTGAACGCGGCCGGTGTGGCCGGCGGTGGTGCGGTCCACATGATCGACACACCTGAGTGGAACCGCGTCGTGGGGGTGAACCTCTACGGCACGTTCCTCACGGCCAAGTACGCCATCGCCCGCATGCTGGAGCAACCTCTCGTCGACGACGCCCGCGGCGCGGTCGTCACCATCGCCAGCATCGAGGGGATCGAGGGCACCGCCGGGGGGAGCGCCTACAGCGCGTCGAAAGGTGGGGTGGTGATCCTCACCAAGAACATGGCCATCGACTACGCCGGGCGCGGCATCCGCGTGAACACCATCTGTCCCGGGTTCATCGACACGCCCATGACCCAGGCCATCTTCGGCATGGAGGGCATGGAGCGGGCCCGGCGCGAGATCACGAAGGAGCACAAGCTCGGGCGCTACGGGCGGGCCGACGAGATCGCGGCCTCGGCCGCCTTCCTGCTCTCGTCGGATGCCTCGTTTATCACCGGGCACGCCCTCGTCGTCGACGGGGGCTACACGGCCGGGCGCGACCACGGCGTCACACAGATGCTGGGCCTCTCTGCCGATTCTCCCTAGCAGCGAAGGGTGCTCTCGAGACGAGCGCCTCGTGGAGGCCGCCCGTCGCCCGCGAAGAGCACCTGCACTGCGCCCATCACGTCATGCAACGCAAGCGCCGACGTCCCCATGCCACGACCGGTTCGTGACCCAGGAGAGCCTTATACCTTGCCCTTCGTCCGATGCATGATCAGTCGGGCCAAGGTGATGATGGCAACAACGATCATGATGACGAATCCAACCAAGAAGATTGCCCACACGACATTTGACAGCGTCCGCATTGGGCCATGGTGGTTCTTGCCATTTCCATAGGTGACGTTCGCGATGACGAAGAGCACCACCTCGGTGACAGCGACCGTGAGCAGAGTGCGCCCTCTGCCGATGAGCTGCACAATTCTGCTTGAAGAGCGGGAGTTCACTGAAACGTCGGCGCTGGTCATGCGAGCCTCCAAAACTCGTGCCGTGCACCTATTGAGGCTGATTCTCTCTTGAGAGGCAAGGGCGCTTGCCCTCCGCCAAGCGGTGGTGCTGACACCCCATTGGGGTTGGGGCGGCGGTCATCGGAGCGCCGACGTCCCCAGATTCGGGGCCGGGCCGATTCGGGTCGACGAGGTCCAGGTCTGGCCCACCTCGGGACCGGGACCGGGCCCTGCGCCGTCGGGTCTGCCCTGCCTCGGCACGGCGCCCCCTGGTCTGCGACGATGCAGGGTGCTCTGGCCGCGCCAAGGCCAGCAGTGTGATCCGAGGAGGCGACCGTGGACGGCGACATCGTGATCCGGGGAGGTTCGCTGATCGACGGCACGGGCGCCCCCGCCCGGGCCGCCGACGTGGCGGTGGCGGACGGGCGCATCGTCGGCGTGGGCGAGGGCCTGCGGGGGGAGCGGGAGATCGACGCCTCGGGCCAGGTTGTCGCCCCGGGGTTCATCGACATCCACACCCACTACGACGCGCAGGTGTTCTGGGACCCGTGGCTGACGCCGTCCTCGTTCCACGGTGTCACGAGCGTCGTCGCCGGCAACTGCGGCTTCTCCATCGCCCCCATCCGCCCCGACATGGTGTCGCTCTTGGCCCGCACCCTCCAGCACGTGGAGGACATGAGCTTCGACACCCTGGCCGCCGGCGTCCCGTGGGACGAGTTCGAGACCTTCCCCCAGTATCTCGACGCCGTCGAACGCCGGGGCACGGCCCTCAACTACGGCTGCTACGTGGGGCACACCGCCGTCCGCATGTACGTCATGGGGGACGACGCCTACGAGCGTCCGGCCACGCCCGACGAGTTGGCGCGCATGCAGGCCGTGGTGGCCGAGTCCATGGCGGCGGGGGCCATGGGGTTCGCGTCCAGCGCCTCGCCGACCCACAACGGCGACGGTGGGCGCCCGGTGCCGTCACCGCGTCGCCGATCTCGACGAGCTGCGCGCCCTGCTCGTCCCCGTGCACGACGCCGGGAAGGGTGTGGTGGCGCTGCTCCCCGGGGGCGTGATCCCCAACCGCCAGCTCTTCGACCTCCAGCGCGACGTGGGGCGGCCCATCACCTGGACGGCCCTGCTGACCGTGAAGGATTACCCGTACCACGAGAAGGTCGTGGCCGACAACGATGCGGCGCGGGCGGACGGGGTCGAGGTATGGCCCCAGGTGTCGTGCCGGCCACTGGTGTTCCAGATGAACCTGGCCGAGCCCTTCACCCTCAACATCCGGGCCAGCTTCTCCAAGCTCATGGGGCTGAGCTTCGAGGAGCGCAAGGCCGCCTACCGTGACCCGGCGTGGCGCGCCGTGACGTGGGAGGACCTCTCCGGCGGAGACGGCAATTTCCCCTTCAACTGGGCGTCGGTGTCGGTGGCCGAGTCGGCGTCGCATCCCGACCTCATCGACCGCCAGATCGTCGACATCGCCGAGGAACGGGGGTGCACGCCTCTCGACGCCATCCTCGACATCTCGCTCGACGACGACCTGAAGTCCCGCTTCTGGTCGGTGCTGGCCAACAACGACCCCGACGCCATCGCCTGGCTCCTGCCCCGTGACAACGTGCTGCTCGGACTGGCCGACTCCGGCGCCCATGTCTCGCAGCTGTGCGATGCCTGCTTCGCCACCGACCTGCTCGGGAATTGGGTGCGCGACCGCGGGGTGATGAGCCTCGAGCGCGCCGTGCACAAGCTCACGGCCGAGCCCGCCGGCGTGTACGGCCTGACCGACCGGGGGAGTGTCGAGCTCGGCAAGGCGGCCGACCTGTGTGTGTTCGACCCCGCCACCATCGCCCCCGGGCCCCTGCGCCGCGTCTACGACTTCCCCGCCGACGGCGAGCGCCTCACCGCCGACCAGCCCGTCGGCATGACCCATGTCCTCGTGAACGGCGTGCCGATCCGCGCCGACGGCGAGCCGGTCCCCGACGGCCTCGACTCCCGGCCCGGCACCCTGCTGCGCAGCTGAGGCGCCCGGCTCGCAGCGACGACCCGGCCTGCTCCCACCCCGGGCCGGCTCACCGCTCGGCACCGGCGCCGTCGGCGTCGAGGGGCCGCCCGTCCTCGAGGTACACGGTGGCGCGCGCTCCCGAGCGCGGCGCGGACTCGGCGCCGCACCGGGCCGCTCAGGAGGCCGAACGCCTCGTCCGGCGCCACCAGGCGGTGCTCGGAGATCTCGTCTTCCTGCAAGGCGATGCCGGCCAGGATGTCGTCGGCCAAGGGGCCGCAGTCGAAGAGGAAACGCATGCCCCCGGGCCGGTCGGGACGGGGCCGGAGGAAATCGACGCACGCCAGTCGACCGCGGCCGACGACCAGGCCGCACTCCTCGCGCACCTCGCGCCGGCACGCTTCCCACGGTGTCTCGCCGTCGTCCTCCATCTGGCCCCCGGGGACGGTCCAGCCGCTCTTGTACGTCGGTTTCAGCACGAGCAGGCGCCCGGCACCGTCGAAGATCAGCGCCCCGGCCGAGGCCGGGATCCTCGGGACGCCGTACGGCGCGCGGTCCGCGTCGTGGCGGTCCGGTCCGGTGCCATCGGGAGGTTCCACCGGGCGAGGCTCTCGTCTCGTCGCCTCGGAGTCAAGGATCTGACCGGACCGGGGGCGTCGGGCCAAGCTGGGGCGACAACACCGTCGGCGAAACGGAGGGGCCGTGCCGGACGTCACGTTCTCGCACCTGGGTATCTGCGTGAGCGACCTCGAACGGTCAGTGCGCTTCTACTGCGAGGGGCTCGGGTTCGAGCTCGTGCAGTCCCACGCCGTCGGGGAGGAGTTCGGGCCACTCATGGAGCTCGAGTCGGTGGCCCTGCAGTCGCGCTTTCTCCGTCGTGACGGCGTCTCGATCGAGCTGCTGCACTTCGACTCCCCGGGCCACCTCGGCCAGGCCGAGCGCCGCCCCATGAACCAGCTCGGCCTCACCCACCTCTCCCTCCGGGTGGGTGACCTCGACGCCGTAGCCCTCGCCATCGAATCCTTCGGCGGGGCCGTGGTGCGGGGGACGCGCACCACCTTCGGGGACGCCGGGGCGCTCGACTTCGTCTACTGCACCGACCCCGACGGCGTCCGGATCGAGTTGATGCACCTGCCCGCGTGAGGGTGCGGCTACGGTCACGGCCGTGGCCGTCCCCGACGACGCGGGCAGTGCCCGGTCCATCGAGAACCTGATCGCCCGCTACGCCGAGCTCATCGACGCCGGGGATCTCGCCGGCCTGGGGGAGCTGTTCGCCGACGCCCTCTTCGGCGGCGAAGGCGACGCCGTGGTGCGGGGCGCCGCGCCCGTCGAGAGGCTGTTTCGCGGCATGGTGCGCCTGTACGAGGACGGCACGCCGCGCACCAAGCACGTCACGACCAACGTCCGCATCGAACTGGACGCAGCGGCGGGCACGGCGGTGGCCCACTCCTATGTCACGGTGTTCCAAGCGCTGCCCGACCTGCCGCTCCAACCGATCGTGGCCGGTCGCTACCGCGACGTCTTCTCGTGCACCGACGGTGCGTGGCACTTCGTCGAGCGGCGTTTCACCACCGATCTCGTCGGCGACGTGAGCAAGCACTTGTTGGTCGGGCCCGACGTCCTGGGGTCGTGACGCGCCGCTGACGAGCACCATCCCCGCCGTATGGTGGGCCCTCTGATATAACCGCAATCGACGATGCGTGAGTCGGTGATGACGTGCCGTGGTTGGATTTCCATCGACCGCGAGCAACTCTTAGCATCGGAGACCGTGGAGGGCGAGGACGCGGTGACCGTACGAGAAACGCGCGCAACGTGAAACTCCTGAACGTCTGGGTGGTCGAAGGCGGGTCCAGCCCGGCGATCGGCCAGTTCGCGCCGTTCGAACTGCGCGTCGAGCCCGCCGGTTGGACCTTGACCGATGCCGAGGAGCCCACCGTCGAGCGGCTGTGGTCGTGGGACACCATCGGCAGCCTGGAGGTCGTGCGCGGTGCGGGCAAGACGCCCGACGGCCGCCCCGCCACGGCGCTGAACGTCATCGTGAACGGCTGGCCCGTGCGCGTGCTGGTCCCCGCCGCCGACCTGCCCAACGAGACCCTGGCCATGCTCGGGGCCTTCGCCCCCATCGGGCATCCCCTCCGGTCGAACGTCCGCGTGTCGCACGAGTCGGCGGCCCGGCGCTTCTCCGACGCCGGCCGCCGCTTCGTCGCCGAGCGCCGCCGGGCCGGCCCCGTCTTCCTGTTGAGCGCGGCCTCGACCCGGCTGCGCTCGGCCCTGGTGGTCGGTCTGGTGCTCGTGGTCACGGTGGTGGCGGCGTCCATCGCCGGGGTCGCCACCAGCGCCCAGGCGCCGCACAAGGCAGCCTCGACGGCGACCTCGGGGGCCCCCCCGACCACCGAGCACCCCGGCATGGTCACGGACCCGGCCGCCGCCACCTCGTCCACGGCCCCCGCGGCCACCTCGTCGTCGACACCGGCCTCGACCTCGACCCCGTCCTCGACCGTGGCCGGGTCGAAAGGCGCCGCCAAAGGCAAGGTCACCCGGGTCGTCACCCGCAAGCCGGCCACCGCGGCGTCGGGTTCCACGAAGTCGACGAGCGTGAGCACCCGGCCTCCGTCCACCACCTCGCCCCCGACCACCAGGCCCACCTCACCCACCACACCCACGACGGCGCCGGCCACCACGGTGGCACCCACCACGACCACCACCCGGCCCCGTCGGTCACCCACCACGACCACGACCCGGCCCCGCCGGCCGCCCACCACCACGGCCCCGCCGACGACCCAGCCTCCGCCCACCACGACCCAGGCGTCGGCGACGACCGGGGTGGTGAGCATCCCGGTCCCCTAGGCGGGTTCGGCACAGGAACGGACCCCGGCCCCGTGGCGCGGCCCGCGGCGGGGGGTGCGGGCCATGATGATGGGCGTGCCCGTCCCCCGCCGCGGCGTGCGTCGACAGGCCGGGACGACCCGCAGGGGGCTGCCGGGTCCGTCGAGCACTTCAGGGCCGTGAACGAGTCGGGTCCCGTCTACGACGGGATCGGCCACGTCTACGCGCGGCACCGGCGACCCGACCCTCGGATCGGCGCGCAGATCGAGCGGGCCCTGGGCGACGCCCGCTCGGTGCTCGACGTCGGCGCCGGAACCGGCTCCTACGAGCCGGCCGACCGGGCCGTCGTCGCCGTGGAGCCGTCCCCGGTCATGGCCGCGCAACGCCTGCCCGGCGCCGCCCCGGTGGTGCGGGGCGTGGCCGAGAGCCTCCCGTTCCCCGACGGATGCTTCGACGCGGCCATGGCCGTGTTCACCATCCACCACTGGCGCGACGTGGTGGGCGGGCTCCGTGAGATGGCCCGCGTGGCGCGCCGCATCGCGATACTCACCTTCGACCAAGAGGTGCACGGTGCGTTCTGGATGTTCCGGGACTACGTGCCCGAGGTGAACGCCTTGGAGTCGACGCAGGTCATGGGGCCCGAGGCCGTGGCCGCGCTCATCGGGGCGCAGCACATCGAGCCGGTCATGATCCCCTCGGACTGCGTCGACGGCTTCAACTGGGCCTTCTGGCGACGACCCGAGGCGTACCTCGACCCCGAGGTGCGAGCGTGTATGTCCGGGCTTGCCATCCTGCCCGACGCGCTGGTGGCGCAGCGCATGGAGCGCCTGCGGGCCGACATCGCCGACGGCACCTGGGCCCGACGCTACGGCGAGCTGCTGCACCGGGACACCGTCGACGGCGGCCTCCGCCTCGTCGTCCGGCACTGACCGGCACCGTCCAACACTGACCGGTGGCCGCAGCGCGCCGGGTCGGCCCGGGTGGGTCGGTGCGGCCCGGTGTGGTCGAATGACGGGCGCCGCCACGAAGGGAGCCGGTGGGTGGGCCTGGACGATATCGACCTGACAGATCTGGCGTCGTTCGCCGGCGGGTTCCCCGACGACGCCTTCGCGCTGCTGCGCCGGGAGGCTCCGGTGTGGTTCCACGAGCCCACGAGCCACACGCCCGACGGCGTCGGCTTCTGGGTGGTGAGCAGGCACGCCGAGACGCAGGCCGTCGGCGCCGACGCCGAGACGTTCTCCTCCGAGCGCGCCCCCGGTGCGCCCGGAGGCGGCACGCTCATCGAGGACCTGCCCTACGGCTTCGCGGCGGGGGTGCTGCTCAACATGATGGACGACCCCCGCCACCACCGCATCCGGCGCCTGATCACCCCGGCGGTGGCCCCGCGCGCCCTGGCCGAGCTCGAGCCCGAGCTCCGAGCGCGCACCGCCGCCATCCTCGACGCCGTGGCGGCGCGCGGTGGCTGCGACTTCCTGGTCGACGTGGCCGTCGAGCTCCCCCTGCGGGCCATCGCCATGCTCATGGGCGTCCCCGACGAGGACCGCCACGACCTCATGGCGTGGACCACCGCCACGCTCACCTACGACGACCGCGAGCTCGGCACCCGCAGCGCCGCCTCCGAGAAGGCCGCCGCGGCCATGGCCGCCTACGGCGCCGACCTCATCGAGCGAAAGCGCGTCGAGGGGGGTGACGACATCGTGGCGACCGTCGCCCTGGCCACGATCGAGGGCGAGGACGCCGGGCCCGAAGCGCTCTCGGACCTGGAGCTGCTCATGTTCTTCAACCTCCTGATCGCGGCGGGGAGCGAGACGACCCGCAACGCCATCGCCCTCGGGATGGCTGCGCTCATCGACCACCCCGAGCAGTGGGAATTGGTGCGCCACGACCCGTCGGTCCGCGCCAGCGCGGTGGAGGAGATCCTGCGGTGGTCGAGCCCCACGCTCTACAACCGGCGCACCGCCACCCGCGACGTCGAGGTGGCCGGGCAGCGGATGCGGGCCGGGGACAAGGTGACGCTGTGGTGGGCGTCGGCGAACCGCGACGAGGTTGTCTTCGAGGACCCGTTCCGCTTCGACGTGCGCCGCAGCCCCAACCCCCACCTGGCCTTCGGGCATCGCAGCCACTTCTGCCTGGGCGCGAACCTGGCCCGTCTCGAGATCCGCATCATGCTCGAGGAGCTGGCGGCCCGCTTCACGCGGCTGTCGCTCGACGGGCCCATCGAGCGCTTCCGGACCAACAAACACGCCGGGGTCAAGCACATGAACGTGACGTTCCATTGACACAGAGGGCCATCGACGCATCGGCGACAGGAGGACACATGGGCATGGCGACAGAGGACGCGGGGACGGTCGTGGAGCGGTATCTCGACCGGTTGGTCGCCCACGACTGGGAGGCCATGGCCGCGTGCCTAGCCGACGACGTCGTGCGCGTGGGCCCCTTCGGTGACACCTACACCCCGCGTGACACCTATGTGGCCTTCCTGACCGGGTTGATGCCGGCCCTCCCCGGCTATTCCATGCGCGTCGACCGCGTGGTGAGTAACCACCGGACCGTGCTCGTGGAGCTGACCGAGTTCGTCGACGTCGGGGGCTCGCCGCTCGAGACCCCCGAGGCCCTCGTCTTCGACCTCGACGACGAGGGGAAGATCGCCCACATCGCCATCTACATCCAGCGCCTGGGTGACACCCCCGCCATGCCGTGACGGGCACCGACGCCGATGGGGTCACGGCGCGACCTGGCGTCGACCTCGTCATCTTCGACAACGACGGGGTCGTGGTCGACAGCGAGGTGCTGGCCAACGGCGTCCTGGCCGACCTGCTCACCGAGCTCGGCCATCCCACGACGCTCGAGCAGAGCATCGAGGCCTACCTGGGCGGGACGATCGCCGGGGTGCGGTCCATCGTCGAGGCCCGCTCGGGCGCGCCGCTCCCCGGCGACTTCGACGACGCCTACCACCGACGGCTCTTCGCCGCCTTCACCGACCTCCGCCCCGTGCCCGGGATCCGGACGGTGCTCGAGGGCCTGAGGGCGCCGTACTGCTTGGCGTCGTCGGGGACGCGGGACCGCATCGTGCGGTCGCTGACCATCACCGGGCTCCTCGACTTCTTCGACGACCGGATCTTCAGCGCCCAGGACGTCACCCACGGCAAGCCCGCTCCCGACCTCTTCCTCCACGCCGCGTCCGCCATGGGTGTGGCCCCGGGGCGCTGCGTCGTGGTCGAGGACAGCGCCAACGGCATCGAGGCGGCGCGCGCCGCGGGGATGAGAGTCCTCGGCTACGCCGCGCTCACCCCCGTGCGCCGCCTGCAGGGGGCCGACGCGACCTTCGCCTCCATGGACGAGCTCCCCCCGCTCCTGGGCGCGCTGCTCGGGTGAGCTACTGGTCGGCGACCTGGACGGTCTTGCCGTCGAGCCACTGCCGCAGCACGAGGTAGCGGCCCTTCAGCGCGCCGTGGTCGTAGTGCCCGAACCCCATCGTGGTGCCGTCCATGCCGCTCGAGGCCGGGAGCTGCTTCACCCGTTCGAGGCCGTCTCTGATCCCGGCCCGCGTGAGGTGGGCGGCGCGGGCCACGGACTCGGCCACGAGGCGTCCCATGTCGTAGCCGGCCACGCCGATGGGCCCGGCCGCGCTCCGGCGCGAGCGCTCGCGCAGGGCGGCCCGCGAGCGGTTGTCGTCGGAGACGCTGTCGACGTAGACCCAGCCGTCCCAGCCCGCCCGCCAGTCGCGCCGCCCGTAGGCGAACATGAGCGCCGAGTTGGCCACCACCGGCACGTCCCACTTCTCGGACTCGACGGCCAGGGCGACGGCGCGCGCCGCGACGCCCAGGCCGAGGTACACGAGGCCGTCGGGCGCCCCGGCCCGCAGGCGGGCCACCACGGGGGAGACGTCTTCGGCCAGCGGCGGCAGCGCGGCCACGGCGGTGATGTCGATGCCGAGCGCGCCACAGGCCTCACCGAAGAACTCGGCGTAGCGGCGCCCGACGGGGGAGTGGTCGTGGGCCACGGCCATCGAACGCCGTCCCTGGGCCGCCACGTACCGGGCCAGGACGGCGGGCTCCTCTTCGAGCGAGCCGACCTGGTAGTGGAACATGAACTCACCGCGCGTCCGTTCGCCGCCGGTGTAGTTGATGCACGGCACGCCCGCGGCGTCGGCGAGCGGGCCCACGATGAGCCCGTTGTCGCTGATGGTGGGGCCGAGCACGACGAGCACGCCCGCGTCGACCAGCTCCGCGAAGGTCTTCTCGACGTCGAAGGCCGTACCCCCCGGCAACCCGTGGGCGTGGCGCGGCACCAGCTCGATGGGGCGGTCGAGGCGTCCCGAGGCGGCGACTTCGTCGATGCCGGTGCGCACGGCGTCCTCGAACAGGGCTCCCCCGTCAGCCTGCGGGAAGTCGTAGAGCACACCCACGAGGATCGGTGCCGCACTGCTTGCCGTGTCGGTCATGGGACCCCTTCGCACGTCGTCGATGGATTGTTCAGCGGTGCCGTGGCGCTGCGTCTCAGCGGGTGAGGATCACGACACTGGCGTTGGCGCCGCGCCCGACGGTGTGGGCGAGCGCCACGCGCGCCCCGGCGACCTGGTTGTGCCCGGCCACGCCGCGCAGTTGGTGGACCAGCGTGACGACCTGGCCCAACGCCGAGGCACCGAGCGGCTCTCCCTTGGAGAGCAGGCCTCCGCTCGTGTTGACCGGGAGGCGTCCCCCGAGCTCGGTTGCACCGTCGGCGGCCAGGGCGGCGGCGCCGCCGGCGGGGCACAGCCCGAGCTCCTCGTACGACAGCAGCTCGCGTGCCGCGTCGGTGTCCTGGCACTCGACGACGTCGAGGTCCTCGGGGCCGACCCCGGCCTCCTCGTACGCGGCGGTGGCCGCCAGCGTGGACGGCGCCGGGACGGCGTCGTCGACCAGTCCCGACATGGGCGTCGACTCGTTGAGCACCGACCCGGGCAGGTGCGAGCGCAAGACGGCGGCACCGAGGCGCACCGGCGGAGCACCGGCGACGCTCGCGTCCGTCGGACCGTCTCCGGCTCGCCGGAGCACGACCGCGGCGGCGCCTTCGTTGGGCGTGCACAGCATCCACAGGTGCAGCGGCTCGCACACCAGTCGCGACGCCAGCACGGCGGCGGCGTCGACCTCGGCGCGGAACATGGCATCGGGGTTGTGCACCCCGTGGCGACGGTTCTTCACCACCACCTGGGCCAGGTGGTCCTTGGTCACGCCCGAGTCCTGCATGAGGCGCTGCGCCCGCAGCGCGAAGTAGGCCGGCGTGGCGGCGAGGCCCGACTCCTCCTGCCAGGGCTCGAAGAACGACGACCGGATCATGCCCTTGGGCATCTTCTCCACCCCGAAGACGAGCACGGTGTCATACGCGCCGCAGCCGATGGCCGCGGCGCCGAGCATGAGCGCCGCACCGCCGCTGGCGCAGCCCGCTTCCACGTCGACGATGGGCATGCCCGTCATGCCCAGGCGCGACAGCACCTTGTGGCCCGATGCCACGCCGCCGTAGGCGGTGGCGCAGAAGGCGGCCTGGAACCCTCCCCGGGGGATGCCGGCGTCGGCCAGCGCGCCGTGCACGGCGGCCACGCCCATGTCGGTGATGGTGCGGTCCTCGAAACGGCCGAAGGGGTGGATCCCCACCCCGGCCACGTCCACGGCGCTCACGACGCGCCGCCGGCCGGGGGCGCGGCGTGGGGGGCGAAGGCGTACGTCGTGACCTCGTGCCCGTCGTCGTCGACGCGCACCGCGACGACCACCATGTGCATGGGCTGGCCCGCCGCCAGGCGGGTGGGGTCGGGCTCGGTCAGCCTGCTCACCACGCGCAGGCCTTCGGGCAGCTCCACCACGCCGAACCCGTAGGGGACGTCGCCGCGGTATCCCGGCGGTGCGGTGGTGACCGCCGTCCAACTCCACAGGCGCCCCGTGCCCGAGAGCTCCACGGGCCGGGTGCCAACCGCGCTGCAGAAGGGGCACGTGTCGTGGCGGGGGAAGTGGAGCCGTCCGCACTCCCCGCACCGGCTTCCGAGAAGCCGGGGCGGCTCGGTGTCGGTGAAGAGGCCTTCTCGTACGGGGACGGCGACGCCCGTCACGCCCGTGTCGGGCGCCGTCTCTCCGCGCGCCATCCGAGCTGCGCTCAGGACGCCTTGGTCGGCATGGACTGCGCGCACACGATCTGGCGGAGCTCCTCCACGGCGCGACACAGCGCGTCGACCTTGTCGTTGAGCGCGGCGAGCTCGCCCGCCGCCGGTGCCGCGGCCCGGGCGCTCGACGGCGTCGTGTCACCCTGGCGCGCCTTGAGCGCCTCGTAGCAGCACCGCAGCAGGCGCGCCGTGTCGAACTCCTCGGCCACGTAGCGCCCCAGCAGCTCGCCGGTCTGGATGTCGATGGTGTGGTCGGAGAAGATGGTGTCGAACGCCCCCAGGACCTCGTCGAGCCGGTCCTGGCCGAAGTACTCCATCTTCTCGAGGTCGCTGCGATCCGATCCGGCCACCTCGAGGCGGTCCGCCAGGTTGAGGTCGTCGCGATCGCGCAGCTCGTAACCGAGCTCGTTGACGCGCTTGGCGAAGCTCATGCCGTGCTCGCCCTCGCGCCAGGCCACGGTGCGCAGCACGGCCTTCACGTCGGGGTCCGTGGTCTTGTCGATCCACACCTGGAGGTACTGATGGGCGCGGGCCTCGTTCACCGCGATCGCGTTCAGCAGTCCGAGGTAGCTGGGCTTGCCCGACATCGTGACTCCTCTCCCGGGCGCTGCGGCGCAACCCGCGTGACCATCTCCCGCCGGAGGGCCAACTGGAACGATCCCATGCACAGGGGCGGTGGGCAAGCCGCCACCGCCCCGGCCCTCCCGACCGCCTCCGACCCGACGGCGCCGCCCGCCGGCCCCGACCGCCGGCCCGACCGCGGTGCTCCGCGCTGCGGGGTCAGTCCGCGGGGGCGAAGAGCGCGATCCCGGCCTCGTCGGAGACCGCCTCGAACCGGGCCTGCACGGCCATGCCCACCCGCACGTCGTCGGGCTCGCAGTCCACGATGTTGGTCATGACCCGGGGCCCCTCCTCCAGGTCGACGAGGGCCACGACGTAGGGGATCCAGTCCCGGAAGGGACGGGAGTAGTTCTGGCGGATGACGGTGAAGCTGTACACCGTGCCCCGCCCGCTGGCGTCGACCCACTCCACCGGGCCGCGGCACACGAGGCACCGGTCACGGGGGTAGAGCTGGCGGGCCCCGCAGTTCGTGCAGCGCTGCACCACCAGGCGCCCCTCGTGCGCGGCGGCCCAGTACGGCGCGCTGTCGGCGTCGGGGACCGGCGCGGGTCGGGGCTTGGGCGGGCGCTCGTCGCCGCCCGGCGCGCTTCGATCGGTCATGGTGCCTCCCGTCCCAGTACGAGGGTGGCGCCGGTCGAGAGCATGCCGCCGGTGCCATGCGCCACGGCGATGCGCGCCCCGGGCACCTGGGTGGCACCGCCCTCGCCGCGCAGTTGGCGGACTGCTTCGACGATGAGGAACATCCCCCGCATGCCTGGGTGGCACGCCGACAGGCCGCCGCCGTCGGTGTTGGTCGGGAGCCGGCCACCGATCTCGAGGCCGCCGTCGGCCACGAACGCCCCGCCGTCGCCCTTGGCGCAGAACCCGAGGTCCTCGACGGTGAGCACCACCGTGATCGTGAACGAGTCGTAGAGCTGGGCCACGTCCACGTCCGCGGGCGTGATGCCGGCCCGGGCGAAGGCGACAGGGCCGCACTGGGCCGCGGGCGACACCGTCAAGCTCGGCATGGCCGACAGGTTGAGGTGGTGCGTGGTGGCGTGCGCGGCCCCGAGGATGTAGACCGCGTCGCGGGGAAGGCCGGCGGCGCGCTCTTCGGTGGTGACGACACAGGCCCCGCCCCCGTCCGAGATGACGCAGCAGTCGAGCTTGTGCAGCGGGTCGGCCACGAGCCGCGACGAGGTGACGTCCTCGACGGTGATGGGCTCGCGCTCTTGGGCCTGGGGGTTGCTCGCGGCGTGATGGCGCATCGTCACCGCCACCGCGGCCAATTGCTCGGGCGTGGTGCCGAACTCGTGCATGTGGCGGCGCGCCGCCATGGCGTAGTTGCCCACCAGTGTGTTCCCCCACAGCGCGTCGTAGATGGCCGGCCCCGGTGCGAAGCCACCCCCGCCACCCCCGCCCGTGCCCAGACGCCGTCCCATCTGCGAGAGCTGGACGCTGCCGTAGGTGACGAGCACGACCTCCGCCGCCCCGCACTCCACGGCGTAGGCGGCGTGCTCGACGAGCACCTCGAACGACGAGCCACCGGAGTTGGTCTCGTCGAAGTAGATCGGGTGCAGGCCCAGGTACTCGGCCACGCCGGTGGCGTACATGGGGAAGAACCCCGTGGTGGCGAAGCCGTCGACGTCGGCGAAGGTCAACCCGGCGTCGGCCAGCGCCCGGTCGGCGGCCTGACCGTGCACGGCGTGCTCGGACAGATGGGGAAGGTGCGGGTAGTCCGACGTGGCCACGCCGGCGATGACCGCACGTCGCCCCCGGCGTGCCGTCATGGACGGGCCGCCTCGGGCGTGCCGGCGCGGGAGCCGGGGGTGACGGCGGGGCGGAACCGGGGGAGGGCCAGCTCGGGCCCCATGTCCTCCCACACCACGTCGACGGGTAGGCCCACGGCCACCTCCTCGGGCTCGGCGTCGACCAGGTTCGACACCATGCGCGCCCCCCCGCCCCGTCGAGGTCGACGACGACGATGACGTAGGGGAGCCTGTCCTGCAAGGACGCGATGAAGGCCTGGCGCACGATCGTGAAGGTGTACACCGTGCCCGTGCCCGGGAGCGCCATCCACTGCGCCGCCGCGCTGCGACAGCGCGGGCACACCGGGCCGGGGGGATGGCGCGTGTGCCCGCAGTCGGTGCAGCGCTGCACGACGAGGCGGTGCGCGGCGGCGGCTTCCCACCACCCCACCGTCTCGGCGCTCGCCGCGGGCATGGGCATCTCGTCGGGGAACCAGCGCACGCTCACGGCAATCCCGCTCCGAGCACCAACGCGCTGGTGGGAACGCCCGCCGCGCTCGTCACGAGGCAGGTCTCGGCCCCCTCGACCTGGCACGTCGAGTCGCCGCGCAGCTGGCGCACGCCCTCGACGACGTGGTTGAGCCCGTGGATGTAGGCCTCGGACAGGCTCCCCCCGTGGGTGTTGGTGGGGAGGGCCCCCTCGGGCCACGCCAATGCCCCCGACGCCGCGTAGGGCCCACCCTCCCCGCGGGGGCAGAACCCGAAGTCCTCGAGGCTCAGCAGCACGAGCCCGGAGAAGTGGTCGTAGATCTGGGCCACGTCGACGTCGCCGGGCCCGATCCCGGCCGAGGCCCACAGCCGCGCGGCGACGTCGCGGGCGCCGCCGCTGGCGTAGTCGTCGTCGGGCATGCCGACGTTGCTGTACTGCCCGTGCCCGAACCCCTGCAACGCGCCCTGGGACGCGCCCAGGAGGGCCACCGGCTTACTGGCCGCGTCGGCGGCGCGCGCCGCGGTCGTGACGACGACGGCACAGGCCCCGTCGTTCTCCAGGCAGCAGTCGAAGAGCCGGAAGGGCTCCGAGACCAGTCGCGACGCCAGATAGTCGTCCATGGTCATGGGACGGTCGCCCATCACGGCGCGGGGGTTGCGCGCCGCATGGGCCCGGGTGGTGACGGCCACGTGCCCCATCTGCTCCACCGTGGTGCCGAAGCGGTGCATGTGCCGCTGCATCACCATGGCGTAGGCGATGGGGGGGCTGAACATCCCGAAGGGCATGGTGAAGGCGAGGTGGGCCTCGAGGAGGCTCTTCGCCCGCCGCACGTGCGGCACCCGGGGAGGCCCGACGCGCTCGGGGAGGTTGCCCGGCCCCTGGCCGAAGCGCCGGAACTGGCCCTGGCACAACGACCGGTAGACGACGACGGCCTCGGCCGCGCCGGTCTCGACGGCCATGGCCGCGTTGGCCACCGCCGCACAGGCGCCACCCCCGCCCGGGAGCCACGACAGGCTGGCGTAGCGCAGCTCGGGCAGGCCGAGGTCGGCCGCCATGAACGTGGCCTCGTTGCGGTCCTCGGCGAACGACGCCAGGCCGTCGATCTCGTCGACGGTCATCCCGGCGTCGGCGACGGCGGCGAGGACCGCCTCGATGGCCAGCTGGTACTCGCTCGTGTCGGTGATGCCACCCCACTTGGCGTAGCGGGTCTCGCCCACCCCGACCACGCACGTGGCGCGCCCGTGGGCCGTCACCGCGCCGTCCACTGGGCGCGCACCTCGGCGGTGTGCTCGCCGAGCAGGGGCGGGCGCCGGTCCATGACCCACGGGGAGCGGTGCGCCAGGAAGGGGGCGCCCGGATAGGTCACCGACCGGCCCAGCTCGGGGTGCTCGACGTCGACGAAGTGGCCCCGGGCGCGCAGGTGCCGGTCGGCCAGCACCTCCTCGGGGGCGCGGATCACCCCCCACGGCAGGCCGGCGGCCTGGCCCAGCTGGTACAGCGTCTCGCCGTCGTTCTGCGCCGCCAGCCGCTTGAGGGCGCGCCACACCTCGCCGTAGTGCCCGGCCCGGTGCACCGGATCGGCGAAGGCGGGGTCCGACAGCGGACCGGCCACACCCGCCTCCTCGAGCATGGCCAGCAT
Source organism: uncultured Acidimicrobiales bacterium (assembly GCA_963811775.1). Classification (GTDB taxonomy): domain Bacteria; phylum Actinomycetota; class Acidimicrobiia; order Acidimicrobiales; family UBA8190; genus Chersky-840. Next base: position 263,040 of record CAWESO010000010.1, read on the forward strand.
GCCGGCGAACACATGCGGACCGAGGAAGTCAGGGTTGAGCGCGGCGACCTGCCGGCCGTCGGCCGCGGTCAGGGTGGGATGCGGCCCCCGGCGGTGCACCGCCCCCGAGCACAGATAGGTCATGAGGTGCCACTCGGTCATGCTGGCCGAGCACTCGTGCGCGGAGACGTCGAGGAGTTGGCCCTCGCCCGACTGCGTGCGCCACGCCAGCGCGGCCAGGATCGCCACCGCCGCGTACGTCGCCGCCGTGCGCCACGCCTGGTCCCCGAGGCTCGCCAGCGGGGGCGTGTCGTAGACCCCGTCGGGGCCGGGCCCGTACCCGCACGCCGCCATGGACCCGCCCAGCGCCATGAGCACGAGGTCGTCGGCCAGGTAGTCCGCCCACGGCCCGTCCTGTCCGAACGGCGTCACCGCGCACACCACGAGGCTCGGGACCCCCTCGTGCAGCGAGGCGAAGTCGAGCCCTCGGGACTCGGCCTGGCCCGGTCGGAGGGTGTGGACGAGCACGTCGGCGCGCGCGGCGAGGTCGCGCAACTCGTCGTCGTCGACGACGACCGAGCGCTTCCCCACGTTGTCGGCCCAGAAGGCCAGGCTGCGGTCGGGCCCGGGCTCGTCGTCGAGGAACGGCCCGATACGGCGCGACGGCGCGCCGTCGGGCGGCTCGGCCTTCACCACGTCGGCACCGAGCCCGGCGAGCATGCGCCCGCAGTACTCCGCCGACTCGTCGGTGAGCTCGAGCACGCGCACCGAGTCGAGCGGCGCGCTCACGACAGCGCTCCGTCCGCGGCGAGGGCGGCGACGTCCTCGGCGCTCATGCCGAGCACCTCGCCCAGCACCGTCTCGTTGTCCTCACCCAGGCACGGCGGCCCCCGGTGCAGGATCCCCCCCGTGTGCGGCGGGGTGGCCGACATGCGGAAGGGCACGCCCTCGAGGGGGAGCGGGTCGACCTCGGTGTTCCCGAGCATGGTGTAGTGGCCCCGGGCCGCCAGCTGCGGGTCGCGCTCGAGGCGGTCCGCCGCGTCCTGCACGGCGCCGGCCGGCACGCCCGCACGCTGGAGGAGCTCCATGACCTCGTAGCGGTCGCGCTCGATCGTCCACGCTTCGATCTGCGCGTCGAGCGCGTCGGCGCGCTCGACGCGTCCGGCCAGGGTGGCCAGGCCGGGGTCGAGGGCCCATGGGGGTCGGCCCATGGCGTCCACCAGCGCCTGCCACTGCTCCTCGGTGCGGCACGACACCACCACCCATGTGTCGTCCCCCCGGGCGCGGTACGCGCCCGACGGCGCGCACGGGGGATGGGCCCGGCGGTTGCCGGTCGGGAAGCCGGGCCGGCGGCTGGGGCGGTCGTTGAGCATGGCGTCGAGCAGCAGCGCGCCCGACAGCGCGGTGGCCGGTTCCAATTGGGACACGTCGACGTGCTGGCCCTCCCCGGTGCGGCCCCGGTGGATGACCCCGGCCAGGATGGCGACGGCCCCGAGGTAGCCGCCCACGTGGTCGAGGTACGAGAACGACCATCCGGCCGGCGGGCGGTCGGGCAGGCCCACCATGAAGGTGAGGCCGGTGAGGGCCTGGGCCGTGGGCCCCATGGTGACGTGGCTCGTGTCGGGGCCTTCGTGGCCGAACCCGCACATCGACACGTAGATGATGTTGGGCTTGATCTCGGCCATGACCTCGTAGGACAGGCCCCACCGGTCGAGCGTCCCCGCCGCGAAGCTCTCGGTCACGACGTCGGAGGCGGCCACGAGGTCCTTGAGCAGCGCCAGGCCCTTCGGATGGCGGGCGTTCACCGTGATGGAGCGCTTGCCCCCGGTGTTGTACTTGTAGAAGATCCCCCCCCGGTTGGGGCTCGCCGCCCCGGTGGCGTTGGCGAGCGTGGCGGCGCCGAAGGCCTCACCGCGCTCGCCGGGTTCGGGGACGAAGGGCGGCATGACCCGGATGGCGTCGGGGAAGCGCGTGCTCTCCACCCTGATGACCTCGGCGCCCAGGCAGCCGCAGATCAACGTGGCCTGGGCCCCGAAGCCCAGGCGGGTGAGATCGAGGATGCGCAGGCCCTGCAGCGCCATGGCGGGCGCGCCCTGTCCCCCCCGAGCCTGTGGCGTCACGGCGCCGACGATACAGTGATCTCCGACACGCGTGTCAGAGAACGCGCACCGGGATCGACGCCGGTGCGGCTCTCGCCGGAGGCGACGGGACGAGGACGGGAGGGCCGATGCAGCTTGAGGACCTGGTGCTCGTCAGCGTGGACGACCACGTGGTGGAGCCCCCCGACATGTTCGAGGGCCGGCTGCCCGCCCGCTTCGCCGACCAGGCCCCGTGCGTCGACGTGCGCGACGACGGCACCGAGATCTGGCGCTTCGACGGCAAGGAGGCCACCAACATCGGGCTCAACGCCGTGGCCGGGCGCCCGGTAGAGGAATACGGCATCGAGCCCACGTCGTTCGCCGAGATCCGGTCGGGCTGCTACGACGTGCACGACCGGGTGCGCGACATGGACGCCAACGGGGTGCTGGCCTCGATGTGCTTCCCGTCGTTCCCCCAGCTGTGCGGGCAGCTCTTCGCCAAGGCATCGGACCCCGAGCTCGGCCTGGCCGTGCTCCGGGCCTACAACGACTGGCACATCGACGCGTGGTGTGGCGCCTACCCGGGCCGGTTCATCCCCCTGTCCCTGCCCCCGCTGTGGGACCCCGCGGCCATGGTCGACGAGGTGCGGCGGGTGGCGGCCAAGGGCTGTCACGCCGTGTCGTTCTCGGAGAACCCCTTCAAGCTGAAGCTGCCGAGCTTCCACAGCGACCATTGGGACCCGTTCTGGGCCGCGTGCAGCGACGAGGGGACGCTCGTGTGCCTGCACATCGGGTCGTCGTCGTCGCTGGTGGTGACGGCGCCCGACGCCCCCATCGACGTCCTCATCGGGCTCCAGCCCGTCAACATCGTCCAGGCCGCCGCCGACCTGCTGTGGTCGCCGGTGTTGCGCAAGTTCCCCGACCTGAAGGTGGCACTGTCGGAGGGCGGGATCGGCTGGATCCCCTATTTCCTCGACCGCATGGACTGGATCTACACCCGCCACCACGGCTGGACGGGGCAGGACTTCGGGAACAAATTGCCCAGCCAGGTCTTCGCCGAGCACGTGGTGACGTGCTTCATCGACGACCCCGCCGGCATCGAGCTGCGCCACCGGGTGGGGATCGACTCGATGTGCTGGGAGTCCGACTACCCCCATTCCGACTCCACCTGGCCCCAGTCGCCCGAGATGCTCATGAAGTCGCTCGACGGGGTCCCCGACGACGACATCGAGAAGTTCACGTACCGCAACGCCATGCGCCATTACCGCTTCGACCCGTTCGTGCACCGCCCCAAGGAGCAGTGCACGGTGGGGGCGCTGCGGGCCCAGGCGCTCGATGTCGACGTCACCCCCCGGCCCGGGAACCGGCCCAGCGGCCCCAAGATGACCAAGGCCACCGACCTCACCCGCCACCCCGGCACCAACCGCTAGGGCGGTCCCGGATAGCCGGCGTTCAGCGCATCCACACCTCGCGGATGCTGCCGGTCTCGAGGTCCGACGAGCTCCGTCGCCGTTGGTCCCACATCTCCGCGCAGCTCTCGGCGCAGAACAACAGCTCCCGCCCGCCTCCGTCGCGCCGGCGCGCCACCGCGGTGGCGTGGGTGAGCGGTATCTGGCACACCGGGTCGGGTTGGGTCTCGGGCCCGCGGTCGGGGAGGCACAGGCGCACGACGTCGATGGGCTGCTCGAGACCGCGGATCGAGAGCTTGTCGGCCGCCTCGACCGTCGCCCACGGGGGGAGCTCGGCGACGACCGACGACACCGCCAGCACCTCGTGGCCCACGGCCAGGTCGCACAGCCGGGCGGCGACGTTCACGGCGTGGCCGATGTAGTCGTCGCCCTCGAGGAGGATGACCGTCCCGGACGTGACGCCACACCTGATCGTGACCGGCTCGGGTGCGACGTCGATGGCCGCTTTCATCTCCAAGGTGGCGGCCACCAGCGGCATGGTGTCCACGCTCACGAGCATGGCGCCGTCCCCCAGCCATTTGGCGATGCGCACGGCCCGGCGCGAGCAGATGTCGCGCAGCGCCGAGCGGAACACCCCGAGCACGGCCACGGCCCGCTCGTCACCCTCGGACTCGGTGAGGGCGGTGAACCCCGAAAGGTCGAGAAAGGCAAAGGTCCGTCGCACCCGCATGCAGCGATGATCGCACCCGCCCCGCGGCCCGGGCGAGCCCAGGCCCCCGACGCCGGGCGCGGGCCTACGGGGTCTGCACGATCAGGGTCTTCAAGACGCTCGTCGGGCTCGTGAACTGGCCCGACTGGCCGACGGCCACGCACGACAGGCCGACACACGACACGGCGTGGAGCCCGCTGTGCGCGGGCACCGCCGAGGGGTTGGTGGACAGCTCCCATGTCCGGCCCGAACCAGTCTCGATGAGCAGGCCGAGGGGGAACCCGAAGGCACCGTCGGGGGCGTCGGAGCCGAACTTCGCCGCCACCGACCCCACCGCCACGCACGCCGTGGGCGCGGTGCACGACACGCCGTAGAGGCCCGAGGCGCCGTCCGCGGCCGCGGGCCTGGGGCTCGGGGCGCTCGACCACCCTTGGCCCGACGCCGTGTCGACCACGGGGCCCGGTCCGCTCAACTGCCCCACGGCCACGCACGACGCCGGCGACACGCAGGACACGGCGTTGAGCCCACGCGCCCCGTAGAGCGGGTTCAGCTTCCCCGATCCCGGGCTGGGCGTGAGGGACCACGAGCCCTCGGTGCGGGTCTCGACCAGGGTCCGGATGGCGCTCGACGAGGCCCGGTACCCGGTGGCGACACAGGTGGCGGGAACCGGGCACGTCACCGCCAGCAGGCCGCCCTGGCCCCCGACGCTCGGGCTGGAGGTGACCGACCACGACCCGCCCGACAGCGTGACGATCAGGGGCAGGTCGGTCGACGCGTCGCCGTGGTCGGTGTTGCCGACCGCGACGCAGCTCGTCGCGGCGGTGCACGACACCCCGTACAAGAAGCTGTCGCGGAAGGCCGAGCCGAGCGCCGGCGTCGAGCTCACCGACCACTTCCCGCCGTGCAGGGTCTCGATGAGCATGGTCCCGGTCCCGCCCCCGTTCACGGGTGTGAAGAAGTAGCCCACCGCCACACAGGCCCCGACCGCCGGGCACGACACGGAGAACAGGTATCCACCCTCGCTCCGAGGCGGCGGCGGAGGATTGGTGGCCGACCATGAGCCGTCGCGCAGCGTCTCGACCAGGACCTTGGTCGGGCCGTTGGTCCCGGTCTCGTTCCCGACAGCCACACAACTGGTGGCGGTCACGCAGTCCACCCCGTCGAGCCACCCCTCGAGCGCACCCGAGGGCCCCTGGGCGACGCGCCACACCGATGGCGACGAGGGCGTCGACGACGTCGTCGGGGCCGCGGTGGTCTGCGCCGGTGTGGGCGACGACGTGGTGCATCCCGCCGTCACGACCGCGGCGCCGACGACGGCGGCGATCAGCCGGTGTCTCAGCGCTCGCACTCCTGGGTCTCGATGTCGCCCACCTCGGCCAGGCGCTTCACGTGCCGCCCACCCTCGAAGTCGGTGGAGAAGAACACGTCCACGATGGCGAGGGCGAGGTCGGGCCCGAGGATGCGGGCGCCGAGCGACAGCACGTTGGCGTCGTTGTGGAGTCGGGCCAGGCGGGCCGTGGTCTCGTCGTGGCACAGGGCGGCGCGTGCCCCGTGGACCTTGTTGGCCGAGATGGCCTCGCCCTGTCCGCTGCCGCCGAGGACGATGCCGCGGTCTACCGTCCCGCGGGCCACGGCCCGGGCCGCCGTGGCGCAGAACCACGGGTAGTCCACCGGCTCGTCGGAGAAGGTCCCGATGTCCTCGACCTCGTGCCCGTTGCCCCGGAGGTGGCTGGCGACCACCTGCTTGAGGTGGAATCCGGCATGGTCAGATCCGAGCACGACGCGCATGGGGCGACAGCCAAACACCACCGGCGGGCGATGGCAACCGGACAGGCGCTAGACAACCCCCATGGGCCCTCCCTCCGCCGACGATCCCGAGGGCCGCTGTGCCTGGGCCATGGCCAGCCCCGCCATGGGCGAGTACCACGACCGGGAATGGGGGGTCCCGGTGCGCGACGACACGACCCTGTTCGAGCGCCTCACCCTCGAGGGTGCCCAAGCCGGGCTGTCGTGGTCCTTGATCCTGGCCAAGCGCCAGGGCTATCGCCGTGCCTTCGCCGGCTTCTCGCCCGAGCGCGTGGCGGCCTTCGACGACGCCGATGTGACACGGCTCCTCGCCGACGCGTCGATCGTGCGGAACCGGCTCAAGATCGAGTCCACGGTCTCCAACGCCAAGGTGATCGACGCCATGCACCGGGCGGGCGAGAGCCTCAGCGAGCTGCTGTGGTCCTTCGTGTCGGACGAGACCGTGCACAATGCGTGGACCGAGCTCGGCGCGCTGCCGTCGGCCACGGCGACGTCGAAAGCTCTGAGCGCGGCGTTGCGCCGGCGCGGGTTCCGCTTCGTGGGCCCCGTCACGTGTTACTCGACCATGCAGGCCGCCGGCCTGGTCAATGACCACGTGACGTCGTGTCCCCGGTGGAAGGACCTGGGCGGGGCGGTAGGGTCGACGCGGTGAGCGACACCCCGAGCGAGCATCCCGGCCGGGCCGACGCCGAGGGCTCCGAGACAGACGAGGCCGCGCCGCCGCGCCGCCCCGAGCACGGCAGCGAAGAGGAGATCGACGAGGCCAGCGACGAGTCGTTCCCCGCCAGCGACGCCCCCCAGTGGTGGTCGGGCGAGCCCGGCGACGACGCCTAGTCCCGCCCGAGCCCCGTGCGCATCGGCATCACCGCCGCGCTCGACCGACCGCTCCATGCCCGTGGACGATTTCGCCCGTGCCGTCGAGGAGCGCGGCTACGACTCGCTCTACCTGCCCGAGCACACGCACTTGCCCGTGGCCCTGGCGACGCCGCCGGCCCTGGTAGGGGGGATGCGCCTCGACGACTACCAACGCATCGTCGACCCGTTCGTGTCGCTGGCGGCGGCGGCGGCGGTGACCGAGCGCATCCTCCTCGGCACGGGGGTGGCGCTCGTGGCCCAGCACGACCCCATCGTCCTGGCCAAGCAGATCGCCACCCTCGACCGGCTGTCGGGTGGTCGCGTCGTGCTCGGCATGGGCTACGGCTGGAACCGGGACGAGGCGGCCAACCACGGCGTGGACTTCGCGCAGCGGCGGGCCGTGGCTCGCGAAAAGGTGCTGTGCATGCAGGCGCTGTGGTCCGAGGACGAGGCCGCGTTCGAGGGGGTCCACGTGTCGTTGCCGCCGTCGTATTCGTGGCCCAAGCCCCTACAGCAACCGCGCGTCAAGATCCTCATCGGCGCGGCGGCGGGGCCCCGGTTGTACGACGCCATCGCCGAGTACGCGGACGGGTGGATGCCCATCGGCGGAGCCGGTGTCGCCGAGGCCCTCGACCCGTTGCGGCGCGCCTTCGCGGCGCGCGGACGCGATCCGCGTGCCCTCGAGGTGGTGCCCTTCGGCACCGTTCCCGACGAGGGCAAGCTGACGCACTACGCATCGATCGGGTGCACCGAAGTGGTGCTGCGCGTCCCGTCGGGACCAGAAGCCGACATGATCGCTGTTCTCGACGACTACACCCGCTTCGTGGCGACCTGAGGCCGCGCCCCGGCCGACCCTCCGACCACCCGACCAGGAGGGCGGGTTCGCGTCACAATGGGTGGACCTCGGACCGAAGGGCGGGATGTGACCACGGCGGGCACGGGTTCGGGTTGGTTCGCTGACCCCGACGGTTCCGGTGGCGTGCGGTACTTCGACGGCGTGGCCTGGACCGAGCACCGCCCGCCCCCGCCACCCCCCGCCCCGTCGTGGCCTCCGGGGTACGCGCCGGCCTACCCGCCGGGCTACGCCGCCCCCTACGGCGCGGGCTACGGGCCGGGTTACGCGCCGTGGGCGTCGCCGTGGAAAGGGGCCCAGCTGGGTCGGCCCCCGTCGGGCCCCGGAGCACTGGCCGACCCCGGTCGACGCCTGGCCGCCCGCCTCCTCGACGGCGTGCTGTTGTCTGTCGTGTTCGCGGTGCTGGCCGGCATCGCCATCCCCATTGCCGCTCCGCACTTCGGCCCCTTCTTCCCCAAGGTCCCGCCCAACGACCACGCCCACGTTCCCGTCCCGGGGTTCGTCTGGCTCGAGGCGGTCATCGGCGCGTGCGCGTTCGTGACGTGGATCGTGGCGATCGCCTACGAGACCATCACCACGATCCGCTACGGGCGGACCTTCGGCAAGCGGTGGCTGCGCATCCGGCCCTTGCGCGGCGACGGGACGGCGCTGAGCGGGTGGCAAGCTTTCGGACGAGCCGCCATCCAGGCGCTCTTCGCCTTGCTCAGCTGGATCGGTGTGCTCGACCCGTTGTGGTGCCTGTGGGACGACAAACGCCAATGCCTCCATGACAAGGTCGCCGACACCATCGTCGTGAACGACCCCGCGTCGACACCGGTGGCGGCGCCGGGGCCGCACGACCGCGACTGAGCCACGCCCGGGATGGGCTGGAAACGAGCGGCCCGCGCTACGCGGGGGCCAGGAGGCCCCCGGCGCGCCGGACGGCGTCGACGCCGGACGTCGGCATGTTGAACATGCAGTAGTCCACGCCCGCCTCGGCCAATTCCTCGACCTGGGCCAGGATCTCGTCCTCGGTCCCCACGTTGAAGCCGCCCGCCGCCTCGCCCGCCGCCTCGTTGAGCAGCTCCCACACGAGCTTGGTCTCGTCGGGCGAGTCCGTGATGACCAGGGTGCTGAGGCGGCTGACGACGACCGACCCCGGGTCGCGGCCCTCTGCTTCGCAGTGTCGGCGCAGGACGTCCACCTTGTGTCGGACGGTGGCGGCGTCGCCGACGATGTTGCAGTAGTCGGCGTAGCGCGCCACCAGTCGGAGCGTGCGCCTCTCGCCGCTCCCGCCGATCAGGATGGGCGGTCCGCCGGGCTGGACGGGGCGGGGGAGGTTCCTGGCCTCGTGCACCGAGTAGTAACGCCCTGCGAACGTCGCCACCTCGTCTCGGAACATGGCCCGACAGATCTGCACCGCCTCCTCGAGCCGGTCGATCCTCTCGCCCACGGGGGGGAAGTCGACGCCGAGGCCCTCGTGCTCGACGTCGTACCACGCCGCCCCGATCCCGAGCATGGCCCGTCCCGCACTGAGCACGTCGAGGGTGGTCACGATCTTGGCCAGGAGCGCGGGGTTGCGGTAGGTGACACCGGTCACCATGGTGCCGAGCGTGATCCGGGTCGTGCGCGCCGCCAGCCCGCCGAGCAGCGTGTAGGACTCCAGCATGGGTTGGGTGGGCCCTCCCAGCGCCGGGAGTTGGTAGAAGTGGTCCATCACCCACAGCGACTCGAACCCCGAGTCCTCGGCGGCGCGGGCGAGTTCCACCACCGCCTCGAAGAGTTGGTCGTCGGGGACGCCGAGGTTGAAGTTCGGGATCTGCAGTCCAATTCGCATGGCCCGATCATGCACCACTTCCCTTGGCGGCACCGGCCGGGGCGGTCCGAGCCGTCTCGCGCCCGCTCAGGTCGACGAGGGCTCGCTCTCGGGCGGGGCGAAGAGCACCAACGCCGCGAAATCGCCGGTGACCTCCACGAAGGTGTGGGGCTCGCCGGCGGGGACGAACACGGCGTCGCCGGGCCGGACCGGCAGCGGGCCCAAGGGCGTCGACAGCTGGGCCCGCCCCGACGTGATGACGTAGACCTCGTCCTCGAGGTGCGGGACCTGGTCGTCGGCCCCGTCCGATGCCAGCGAGTACGTGCCGACGCTGAGGTGGACGGTGCGCAGGTGCTCGACCCAGTGCGTCTCGGCCTGTGCCGGTGCGGTGAAGCGCCCCGCTCCCTCGATGCGCCGCGCCATCGTCAGTGCCCGCGCTCGATCCATTCCTGGAGATGCGGCGCTTCGTCGCCGACGGTGGTGTCGTCGCCGTGCCCGGGGTGCACGGTCGTGGGCCCGGGCAGGGTCAGGAGCCGGGTGCGGATCGACTCGATGATGGTGGGGAAGCTCGAGAACGACCGGCCCGTCGCCCCCGGCCCGCCCCGGAACAAGGTGTCGCCCGAGAACAGCACGCCGGCCTCGTCGTCGTAGAGGCACACCCCCCCGGGCGAGTGCCCCGGGGTGTGGATCACGGTCAGCTGGTGGCCGCCCACCCCGATCCGCTCCCCGTCGACGAGGGCCCGGTCGAAGCGGTGCCCGGGATAGACCGCGTCCCACAGCGCCGCGTCGTCGGCGTGCAGGGCGACCGGCGCACCGGTCATGTCCTGGAGGGCCTCGGCTGCGTTGATGTGGTCGTTGTGCCCGTGGGTCGCCACGATCATGATCACGTCCCGACCGTCGAGGGCGGCCGCGATCGGTGCGGCGTCGTGGGCGGCGTCGACGACGAGCACCTCGCAGTCGTCACCGACGAGCCACACGTTGTTCTCGACGTCGAAGTCCTGGCCCTCGAGTGAGAAGACGCCGGCGGTGCGCACCACCTCGACCCGCAGCCCACCCTTGCGCACCGCGCTCAGCCCCCGATGACCACGACCGACCGCAGCACCTCGCCGCGCTCCATGCGGTGGAAGGCGTCCTCCACCCCCTCGAGGGGGATGGTCTCGGACACGAAGCCGTCGAGGTCGAGGCGCCCCTGGAGGTAGAGGTCCACGAGCATGGGGAAGTCGCGCGACGGCAGGCAGTCCCCGTACCAGCTGGGCTTGAGGCGCCCGCCCCGGCCGAAGAACTCGATCATGGGGAGGTCGATGCGCATGTCCGGGGTGGGCACGCCCACCTGGACGAGCGTGCCGGCCAGGTCCCGGGCGAAGAAGGCCTGCTCCATCACCGCCGCGTTTCCCACCGCCTCGATGCACACGTCCGCGCCGTTGCCCCCGGTGAGCTCGCGCACCTTCTCGACCGGGTCGCCCTCGGACGCGTCGACGGTGTGGGTGGCGCCGAAGCGCAGGGCGAGCTCGAGCTTCTTGGGGTCGAGGTCGACGGCGATGACCTGCGAGGCGCCGGCCAGGACCGAGCCCGCCACCGCCGCGCATCCCACGCCGCCGCACCCGAAGACCGCCACGGAGTCCCCGGGGCCGACCTCGCCGGTGAACATGGCCGCCCCGAGGCCCGCCATCACGCCGCAGCCGAGCAGTCCGGCGGCCTCGGGACGGGCCCGGCGGTCGACCTTGGTGCACTGGCCCGCGGCGACGAGGGTCTTCTCGGCGAAGGCGCCGATGCCCAGCGCCGGGGCCAGGACCGTGCCGTCGGGGAGCGTCATCTTCTGCGTGGCGTTGTGGGTGGAGAAGCAGTACCAGGGGCGGCCCCGGCGACACGACCGGCACTCGCCGCACACCGCCCGCCAGTTGAGGATGACGAAGTCACCGGGCGTCACCGACGTGACGTCGGGGCCCACCGACTCCACGACCCCGGCCGCCTCGTGCCCGAGCAGGAAGGGGAAGTCGTCATTGATGCCCCCTTCTCGGTAGTGGAGGTCCGTGTGGCACACGCCGCAGGCCTGGACGCGCACGAGCGCCTCCCCGCGGCCGGGGTCGGGGACGAGCACGGTCTCGAGCGAGACGGCGGTGCCCTTGGACAGTGCGACGACGCCGCGCACCTCGTGTGTCATCGGTTCCTCCTCTGGGCAAGGCCACCACGGGGCACGACCGCACCGGCGCTTCGGACGCCCCGAGTCGACGCCCCGGGGCGGTACGCAAGGTACCGGACCGCGGCGCGCCGGGCCGTCCGCAGTCGTCAGCGCGCCACGGCGTCGCCGGCGTCAGCGGGCCGGGACGACGCCGGCGCGCAGCGGCAGTCCCTGGTAGGCGCCGGCCACCATGGTGACGAACTGGTACACGCCGTCCTCGTCGGGAGCGAGCTGCCCCGGTGTCCAGTGCTCCGAGGCGATGCCCCGCTGCACCGACTCGCACGCCGACCAGTCCTGCCGGTTGGTGATGTCCCAGAAGTCCACGGCGAAGGACGGGTCGAAGCCCGGTCGGGCCCGGTCCTCGGGGGCGAAGGACCAGCTGCAGCGCACCCGGGTACGGCCGGGCCCCATCGGCGTGAGGAGGTGGGTCATCACGTAGTCGGGGTGGAGGCTCAGCAACACGTTGGGGAAGAGCACGAGATAGACGACCTCGCGCCGGCTTGCGCCCTCGAGGCCCCGCAGCACGCCGGCGCCGCTCTGGCCCGTGAGCGACATGGTCGCCGCGTCGTGGCGCAGCGCCATCCAGCCCCCCACCCAGGCACCGCGGTCGGCCAGCCGGTAGTTCTCGCCGCTTCTCGGTGGGCTCACCACGCACAGCTCGGGGTGGATCACGGCGCAGTGGTAGCACTCCTGGTAGTTCTCGATGACGATCTTCCAGTTGGCCTCGACGACGTAGTCGTGGTGTACGGCCTCCTGCAGTCGCTCGGGCTCGTGCCCGGCGACGAAGGGCTCGAGCCCGGCGAGATGCAGCTCCAGAGGCGGCGCCTGGCCTGACGCGTCGACGAAGACGAGGCCGTGCCATTCCTCGGTGGGCAGCTCCACGAGCCCGTTGTCCGCCGCGTCGAAGGCGTCCCACTGGTCGAAGCGCGGCGCGTGGCGCAACGAGCCGTCGAGCTTGTAGGACCACGAGTGGTACGGGCACACCACGATGGGCCGGTTGCGTGTCTCCCCGCAGGGCAGCAGCTCATGGCCCCGGTGCCGGCAGGCGTTGGCGAAGCCCCGCAAGGTCCCGTCCTCGGCGCGAGCCAGGAACACCCCGGCGCCGCCGGCCTCCCGGGCGTGCTGGTCGCCCACGCGCCCCACGTCCTCACTGCGGGCCACGCCCATCCACCCGCCGCGCAGGAAATGGCGCTGCTCCCAGTCGAACACCGACTGCTCGATGTAGGCGGCGCGGCGGCAGCAGTCGGCTCTCCCCGAACGGAAGCAGGGCGGCCCGGAGCCCGTCGGCGGGGAGCGGGGCGGGGTCGCGCCGGGGGCCCATGGGTGGAGATTAGAGCCCGATCGCCCCCTCAGCGCTCGGCGCGCTCAGCCCGCGGCGGCGAAGGCGGCGGCGTAATTGAAGATGCCGGTGACGTAGTTCTGGGTCGAGGGCATGGGTCCGGCGTGTTGGACCGAGCTCAGTCCCTGGTAGTACGCGCCCACCGCCACCCGCACGTTGCCGCCGTCGCGCACGGTGAGGTCGTGGAGGTAGGCCGCGGCCATGGCGATGTTGTCGGACGCGTTGCGCGGGTCGAGCGCCGGGTCGCGGCAGGAGGGTGGTTTGCGCGTAGGCCACCGTGGACGGCTCCAGCTGGCACAGCCCGATGGCGCCGGACGACGACGTCACCGTGGACTGCCATCCCGATTCCCACCAGCACAACGCCTCGAGCAGGCTGGGTGCCATCCCCGACGCATTGGCGGCGCTGAGGAAGGCGGGACGCAGAGCCAGGCGGGCCGGGTGGGCGAGCAGTGCCGGTGGCAGCGGGCCGCCCGCCCCCCACCCCGGGGGCAGCACCGGACCGGGCAGGGCGAGCTTCGCTCCCGCGAACACGAGATTGGGATTGGTGATCTTGTTGGCGGCCATGAGCGCGCCCACCGTCGTGTGGTAGCGCGCCGCGATCGACGTGAGGGTGTCCCCGCTGCGCACCGTCACCGTGCCACCGGTGCCGCCCGGCGCCGCGGCGGACGGCCCCCCCGCCCGGGGGACGGGGGTCGGGCCCGGGACGACCAGCGTGGTGCCGGCGAGGATCTGGTTCTGGTTGGTGATCCCGTTGGCGGCGGCCAGGGACGACACGGTCGTGCCGTAGCGCTGGGCGATGGCGCTGAGCGTGTCGCCGGGGCGCACCGTCGTGGTGGCGGCGAAAGCACCGGGGTTCGTTCCTCCCGCCAGCCACATCGTCGCCACCAGCGGTCCGACCACGACCCCGATCAGGACCGGGCCCAGCCGCCGGGCGCGTGTGCGGTGCCGGGCGTGGAGCGGTGACGTGCGCCGCCACGCCGTCGACAGCGGGCGAGGGCCGTGACGGTGGCGGTCGGCCTCGTCTCGTGCCGAGGCGCGGCGCGGCGGAAGGTAAGGCTCAGGGGGGCACATCATGGAGTCATCGGCGCCTTCGGGGGCGCGATCAAGTCATGGTTGGCCCAACGAGCGGGCGTGGGAGCGTGCCCCCCCCTCAGCGCAGGGCGGTGACCCAGTCTCGAACGATGCCGGCCACCTGGGCATCTCGTCTCCGGAGGCCGTGGTCCCCGCCTTCGATCCAGTGATGGGTCACCGCTCCGGCGATCGCCGCCGTGGCCGACTCGAGCTCGTCGGGGGACCCGAAGGCGTCGCGGGTCCCCGAGACGAAGAGGCAGGGCACGTCGATGGCCGGGAAGTGCTCGGTCCGCAACTTCTCGGGCCGGCCCGGCGGGTGCAGCGGGTAGCTGACGAGGACGAGCGCGGCCGCGGCCAGACCCTCGGCCACCGCCATCGAGCACATGCGCCCTCCCATGGACCGACCTCCGAGCGCCACCCGGCGAGACGGCACGCCCAGGGTGCGCGCCAGCGCCTCGGCCGACGCCACCACGGTGTCGATCAGGACCGGGGCCCGGTCCGGGGCGCGCCGTCCCGCCAGCCGGTAGGGGAAGTCGATGCGCTGCACGCGCACGCCCGACCCCGCCAGCGCGTCGTCGATGGCGACGAGGGCCGGTTGATCGCTCCCCGCGCTCGCCCCGGGCGCGAGGACGAGGCCGGCGACGCCGCGTCTTCTGGCCGCCGCGCCCTCAGGCGCGGGCCGGCGCGTCGGGCGGCGCGCGGGGCGAGGGGCCGATGCGTGCGGGGGAGGAGGTGTCGGCACCCGCCCATCCTGGCGCGGCGCGGGGGACGGGTCAGCCGGCCGGTCCCGTGGCCAGCTGCACCGTGGCGCGTTGGTGTTGCCCCGTGGTGTCGGTCCAACCGAGCTGCACCTTCTGCCCGGGGTGGTGGCGTTGCATGAGGCCGGTCAGGGCGGGAGCGCTTTGCACGGGCTGCCCGCCGAAGGAGTCGATGATGTCGCCGAAGACGAGACCCGCCGAGTCCGCCGGCGTGCCGGGCTCGACCGAGACGACCTCGGCGCCGTTGCCGGCCGGCGCGGTCTGCACCACGACGCCGATGAGGGCCGCCGCGCCGATGTGCACGGTGCCCGAGCCCTGTCCGGCCATGATCTGGCGCGCGATGGACACGGCCTGGTCGATGGGGATGGCGAACCCTTCGATCCCGCTCTGGAACTGGAACTCGCTCGATGCCGCGGTGTCCATGCCCATCACCACGCCCTGGGCGTTGACCAGGGGGCCGCCGGAGTCGCCCGGCTTCAGCGCGGCGTCGGTCTGGATGAGCCCCGTGAGCTCCTCGGAGCTGTTGTCGGACTCGTCGCTGGCGGTGATGGCCTGATCGAGATCGGTGACATGCCCGGGGGCGACACTCGGCGTGCCGCCGACACCGCCGGCATTGCCGACGGCGGTGACCGATGCCCCGACGGTGAGGGCCGAGGAATTCCCGATGGACACGGTCCGCAGCGCCGACGCGCCCTGGAGCTTCACCACGGCGATGTCCTCGGTCTTGTCGGTGCCGACGACGCTGGCGGTGTAGGTCTGCCCGTTGCCGACGTCGGTGACGCTGATGCCCGTGGCCCCGTCGACGACGTGGTTGTTGGTGAGCACGTCCCCTGACGAGTTGAGGACCATGCCCGTCCCCGCCGCTTCGCCGCCTTCGAACCCGAGTCGCGTCGTGATGTCGACGACCCCGGGGTCGACCTTGGCCGCGATGGTGCCGGTGTCGGCCACGCCCGAGGCGCCCGAACCCCCCGTCGGGGGCAGGATGCCGAAGGGCGAACCCGCGCCTGCCTGGTTCTGGATCGAGATCCGTCCCACCGCCACCCCGAGCACGGCCACGAGGACGACGGCCGCCGACACGGCCATCACCCGGAGCGGGTTGTTGCGCCTGGGCGGGTGCGGCGGGATCCAGATCGGCGGGCCCCCCCATTGCCCGTGCCGCCACGGCCCCGCGTCCCACGGCTGCGACGGTTGGCCCAGCGGGCCCCAGGGTCCGGGCGGGCCCTCGCCACCCCCGAGCCCACCGGCCCCCTCGCCGGGCGCGGGCCGGGCCCAAGGGTCGAGCGGGTCGACGCCCGGAGCGACGGCGGGTGCGGGGAACGGGGGGGCGGTGGGGAAGGAGGGTGCGTCAGGTGGGGGGGGAGAATCGGGCGAGGCGGGATGTCCGGGTGCGCCTGCTCCCGAGCGCGGGTCCGCGACGGGGGGATGCTCGGGCCACTGCGGGGTCGCATCCGGGTCGAAGAACTCGCTCAACGCCCCTCCTCGCGGGGCTCAGGGCAGCGGTGGCGTTGCCGTGTCTACCTCCGAGTAGACAGCTGCCACCTGTGAGCTTGCTTTGCGGCAGCTTGGACCCGGGTTGTCCTCCTATTGTGCCCGGCCCCCGGGCCCTACGAGACGGGGGCGGGGGGTGCGGGTGCGGCGCCCGGGAGCCGCGCCTCGACCACGGTGCCGGCCACCACGTCCGCTCGGACGCTGAAGGACCCCGGGCCTCCGCCTTTGAGCCGCAGGTCGTAGGGGCCCGGGGCCAGCGACCCGAAGACCCCGGCGTAGCGCACGCCGTCGGCCACGTGTCGCTCGCGCACGGCGGTGTGCACGCCCTGCCACGACCCTCCCCGGGGTCGGAGCTCTATCTCCTCCCCGGCCAGCTCGGCGCTGGTGTAGAGGACCAGGGCCCCGGCATGCGGGCCGATGTCGAGCACCACGCTGGCCTCGCCGCTCGGCCCCAGGGGTCCCTCGGGTCGGGCGGCGAGGCCGTGCCCATGAGCGGCCTCGTGCTCGTGGGCGAGCCCGTGCTCGTGGCGGTGGCGGGTGGCGCCGTGGCCCACCGTCAGCTCGCGGGGACCAGGAAGCCGCTGTGGGGCACGCCGAGGTACGGGAACGACGACAGGTAGTTCTCCGTGCTCATGGCAGCCAGGTCTCCGGCCGCCGACGTGAGCCCTTCGCTGATGGCCGCGGCGGCACCGTCGGGGGTGAACGACGGGTCCACGAGCTTCAACACCGCGCCGGCCAGGCAGCGCAGCTCGATGGTCACCACGTCGTCGAACACCCGGCGCCCGTTGGGGAAGCCGGCGACGTCGCTTCCGATCAGGCCCGTGTTCACCGGGCTCGTGGCGGGCGCGATGGCCGTGTTGAGGCGCAGCATGTCGGCCTGGACCGTCCCGGTGAAGTTCTGGAAGCCGGGGATGAGCCCGGCCGGGATGCCCGTGAGCAAGATGGCCACGAGGTCGGCCCGGTTCGGGGCGGGTGGGCCGGCGTTGTACGCCGCCAGGTTGGGGAACACGCCCGGGTAGAGCACCGGCAGCAGCTGGGCCAGCTGCGGGTTCGAGTAGAAGGAGGCGAACTGGCTGTCGCTCGCCGGCGCCTGGGCGTTCCAGTAGTCCTTCTTGCCCATGGGGATGAGCACCTCGTTCACGAGGGGGTTGCCGAGCCTCGACACCTGGACGTAGGGGCCGGTGCAGAAGTGTTCGCCGAAGTCGCCGCGCACCCGCACCTTCTGGCGGTAGGCCGACGTCCACACGCCGATGACCGAGTTGGTTGACGACGAGTTGCGCCGCCCCCTGAAGTTCGGCCCGAGCTCGCTCTTGGGCACCTGGATGGCGATGCTGTGGACGTTGGCACCCTTGAGGGAGTTGACCCCGGCCGCCATCTGCCCGAGACCCGTGTTCTTCAGCCCGAAGGTGGCGTGGTCCTGCTCGAAAGGCCGCAGGATGCCGAGGTCGAAGATGGCCCCAAGGTCCACGTAGAAGCCCTCGGCCCGCTGCCCGGCGAAGACGGTCACGTCGTTGGGGAGGCTGTGCACGGCGGCGGTGGCCAGCGCGCTGTAGTTGGGGGTCGACAACGGCCCGATGTTGCACGGCGGGCAGGCCAGTCCGGTGCCGAGCACCGTGCGCCGGGAGTACCCGCCGCTGTTGTCGACGCGCGTCACCGAGAACGTCTGGCGACGGTTCCAGTTGGGGTCGGTCAGGGAGCCGATGGGACCGGTGTTGTACAGGAAGGTGCCGGGGTCGGTCACCTGGGTGTCGAAGAGGAACTCGTAGACGATCTCGGGCTGTCCGTCGTTGTCGTTGTCGATGTTGATGGCGTACAGCACGTCGTTGCCGAACTCGTAGAAGTTGGGGCCGCCGTCCGGGCTCTCGAGCGGCACGTAGTTGGCGATGATCGTCACCGTGTCGGGCTCGTCGGGGCTCACGAAGGCGTAGAGGTCGGTGCTGTCTGCGACCGGGTCCTTGGAGATCTCGGGCGCTTCACGGTGCGATGACATGGCTCACTCCAGTTGCTCGTAGGGGTGGTGATTGACGGGAAGAGAAAAGTGCGGGGACAGCGGTGGGTCGGTCGTGCCTCGGACGTTCAGCGGATAGCGCGCGCCAGCTGGCTGGCGAGCTGGGGGTTGCGGACGATCACTTCACGTGTGCCGTTGAACAGGCTGATCTCACCGGTGGAGAGATCGCGCACGTGCGCGACCAGAGGCTCCGAGAGATCCGCGGCGCCGGCATCGGCACCGGCCACAGACGCATCGGCGGCGGGGCCCTCCGTCTCGCCCGCGGCGAGCAGGCCCGAGATGCCCGGCACCGACGACAGCACCCCGGCGGCGGCGACGGCCATCGACCCCCTTCCGAGAAACGTGCGTCTGCTCACTCCGGCCATCTCGAACCTCCATTCCTGTGTGGTTCGCCGATTCGGTGCTCGAGACGGCGCGAACCGTCAGAGCTCGGAATCGATCGGCATCTCCCGGAACCACTGCTGGTGCTTCTTGCGTGTGGTCAGGTCTTCGGCGCACCCGGGGTATCTGGATGACGCGCGCCGAGACTTCGTCATTGTTGATGACGGGCCGGTACCATCCCCCCATGCTCCGAACAGAGATAGACGCCGTCCTCGTCGAGGTGCTCCGGGACCGCCGGCTCCTCGCCCACCCCTTCTACCGACGCTGGGAGGCGGGCACGCTCGAACGCCACGAACTGGCTGCGTACGCAGGCCAGTACCGGCATTTCGAAGCCGCCCTGCCCGCCGTGCTCGACACCGTCGTCCGCCACATCGACGATCCGGTGGCTCGTGGTCTGGTCCAGGCCAACCTCGACGACGAGCTCGGGGTCCCGGCACCGCACCTCGAGCTCTTCGAGGGCTTCGCCCGGGCCGTCGGCCGCACCGAGTGGCGCCGACGCCACGCCGGCCACGGCCGCCTTGGTGGAGTTGTACACGACCGTTGCAGACGAGTCGCCTGTGGTCGCGCTCGCCGCGCTGGCCGCCTACGAGGTGCAGGCCTCGGACATCGCCGCGTCCAAAGCCGACGGGCTACGCATCCGCTACGGCGTGAGCGACGAGGGGGCGCGCTTCTGGGACGTCCACAGCGGCGTCGACGAGCTGCACGGTGCATGGACGTGCGACGCGCTCGCCGCGCTCGCCGTCGACGCCGACGAGGTCCGCCGGGCATCGGACGCGGCCGCCGCGGCGTGGTGGGCCTTCCTCGACGAGCGCCAGGACGAGGCCGGCACCGTCTGCGCCTGCTGAGGTCGAGGCCCCCGGGGCCGCGCCATTAGCCTCGCAGTGGTCATGTCCGAGACGCGCACCACCATCCCCGCCCACCAGACCGGCGGAGGGTTGACGCACCGTCAGGTCCTGATCGTCCTGAGCGGCCTCATGCTGGGGATGCTCCTGGCCGCCTTGGACCAGACCATCGTGGCCACCGCACTCCCCACCATCGTGGGCGACCTCCACGGGCTCAACCACCTGTCATGGGTGGTGACGGCGTATCTGCTCACCACCACGCTGTCCACGCCCCTGTACGGCAAGATCTCGGACCTGCACGGGCGCAAGAAGATCTTCCAGATCGCCATCGTCATCTTCCTGGTGGGCTCGGCGCTCTCGGGCCTCAGTCGCAACATGGACGAGCTCATCGCCTTCCGGGCCTTGCAGGGCCTCGGCGGGGGAGGCCTCATGGCCCTGGCCATGGCCATCGTCGGTGACATCGTGAGCCCGAGGGAGCGCGGCCGGTACCAGGGGTACTTCGGCGGGGTGTTCGCCCTCGCCAGCATCGGCGGCCCGCTCGCCGGCGGTTTCCTCACCGACCACCTCACCTGGCGCTGGATCTTCTACATCAACATCCCCGTCGGGATCCTGGCCCTCGTCATCACGAGTGCGGTGCTCCGGCTCCCCCTGCCGGCGCGCACCGTCGAGTCGATCGACTACACCGGCGCCGCGCTGACCGTGGCCGCGGTGACGCCGCTCATCCTCGTGACGGTGTGGGGCGGGCGGACGTTCGCGTGGGGATCGGCGCCGATCATCGCCCTGGTCGTCGTGGCCCTCGTCATGATGGGCGCCGTGGTGTGGTGGGAGCGACGGGCCCGGTCGCCCATCTTCCCCCCCCGGGTCTTCGCCAAGCCGATCGTCCGGGCCAGCCTGGGGATGACCTTCTTCGTCACCGCCACGATGTTCGCGGCGATCATCTACATCCCCGTCTACCTGCAGCTCGTCGACGGCGTCTCTGCCACGCGCTCGGGGGTGCTCCTCCTGCCGCTCATGGCGGGCATGCTGACGACGTCCATCATCTCGGGCCGCCTGGTCACCCGGTTCGGGAGGTACAAGATCTACCCGGTCCTGGGCACGGCGCTCATGACGCTCGGGATGTGGCTCTTCACCCATCTGGGCGCGCACACGTCGCTGTCGACGGCCAGCGCCTACATGGTCGTCTTCGGGGTGGGCATGGGCATGACGCTCCAGATCGTCGTGGTGGCCGTGCAGAACGCGGTGGAACGACGCGACCTGGGCAGCTCGACCTCGGCCGTGAGCTTCTTCCGCAACATCGGGGCCGCCTGCGGGACCGCCCTCCTGGGCACGGTGCTCGTGAGCCGCCTGGGCTTCTGGCTGCCGCGCCTGGTCCCCGCGCACAGCGGCTTGACGTTGTCGCAGTCCTTCTCCATCACCCCGTCGGCCCTGCGCGGCCTGCCGGTCACGGTGCGCGCCGGCGTCGTCGACTCGTTCGTGCGCTCCTTGCACGTCGTGTTCATCGTCGGCATCCCCCTCGCCGCCTTGGCCTTCGTCTGCGCGCTGCTGCTCAAGGAGACCCCCCTGCACGACTCGGTGAGCAGGGAGCAAGGCGCCGCCGAGGCGACGGCGCCAGGGCCCGATGCGCACCGGGTCCCGACACCTACGTCCGTGGCCTCGGGCGCCGCGCTGGCCGTCGAGTCGGACTGAGGCCCGGCCGTGGAGCTGGCGGGAACGAGGGCCATCGTCACCGGGGGAGCGAGCGGGATCGGGGCGGCCACGGTGGCGGTCCTCGCCGCGGCGGGGCGCGCGTGGCGGTGCTCGACCTCCACCCCGGCGGTGGCGACGAGGACCTCTCCATCCGATGCGACATCTCGGTGGAGGACGACGTCGTCAGGGCCGTGCGGGAGGTGCACGACACGTTCGGTGGTGTCGACGTGGCGGTGCTCAACGCCGGAGTGGGCGGATTCTCGGCGCTGGTGGACATGCCGAGCGTCGAATGGGACCGCGTCATCGGGGTCAACCTGCGGGGGACCTTCCTGTGCTTGCGCGAAGTGGGACGGGCGATGGTCTCCGCGGGCCGCGGCGGCTCGATCGTGGCGGTGAGCTCGATCTCGGGATTCCTGGCCGACCGCATGATGGGCCACTACAGCGTGTCCAAGGCCGGGGTGGCGGAGTTGGTGCGCGTGGCGGCGCGTGAGCTCGGGCCCTTCGGCATCAGGGTCAACGCCGTGGCCCCGGGCACGACCGACACGCCGATGTTCGCGTCGACCCAGCGCCTGCCCGGCTACCGCCAGCGCGTGGCCGAACGTACGCCCCTGGGTGAGGTGGGCACACCCGAGGGCGTGGCCCGCGCCGTGCAGGCGCTGGTGGAATTGGACTGGGTCACGGGCCAGGTGTTGGCCGCCGACGGCGGCGTGTCGCTGTGGAGCCCGATCGACCCGGCCGAGAGCCTGGGCACGTGATGGCGGCGCGCGTCCACCACAGCGCCGTCGTCGTGGCCGACCTCGACGCCAGCCTGCGTTTCTACCGTGACGGCATCGGTCTCGAGGTCCTCATGGACCACGTCTTCGAAGGGGACTGGCACACGCTGTTCGACGCGCCCTCGAACCGGCTCCGCTCCGTCTTCCTCGGCGACGCCGCCCATCGGGATTCGGGCGTCGTCGAGCTGGTCGTCTTCGATCCGCCCCACCCCGAACCGGGGGCCGCGGGACACTCCGATCCGGCCACAGCGCACGCGGCGACCGCGCCCCCGGCCACGGCACCGGAGAGGGTGACGGCAGGGGCGGGATTCTTCCTGCTGTCGTTCTACGTCGACGTGGACGTCGTGCTCGGCCGGCTCGAGGCGCTCGGGTTCGGCCCCTTCCGCCGGATCGAGCAGCCGGCGCCGACAGGGGCGGTCACGATGGCGTGTCTGTACGACCCTGACGGGGTGCGCATCGAGCTCGTCGACGTCGCCACGGCCACGATCACCGGGCCGACGGCGGGCACCGGGCCGACGGCGGGCTCGGGGTAGGCCGGCGTGCTGCGCAGCGAGACCCGGATGCTCACCACCCACGCCGGGAGCCTGCCCCGGCCCCGCGCCCTGGCCGAGCTCCACGGGCGGCGCAGCCGGGGGGAGGCGGTCGACGCCGCCGAGCTCGAGCACGCGGTGCGTGACGCCACCGCCGCGGCCGTGGCCGCGCAGGTCGACGCGGGGATCGACGTCGGCAACGACGGTGAGCAGGCGCGCGAGAGCTTCGTCACCTACGTCCAGCACCGCATGGTCGGATTCGGGGGTGTGAGCGAACGGGCCCTCATGCGGGACCTGCTCGAGCACCCGGACTTCCTGGACCTCGTGGTGCCCCGGCACCTTCGCCGCCAGGTCAACCTCATGGCGGCGCCGGCCGCGCTCGGCGACGTCGAGTACCGCGACACGTCGGAGGTCGAGGCCGAGTGTGCCCTCGTGGCGGGCGCGCCCTTCGCCGAGACCTTCATGACCGCCGCCTCCCCGGGGATCGTGGTCTCCGCCATGGAGAACAAGCACTACCCCTCGAGGGAGCAGTACCTCCACGCCGTCGCCGGTGCCCTCGCCTCGGAGTACCGCGCCATCGTGGCCCACGGGCTGCTGCTGCAGATCGACGCCCCCGACCTCGCCCTGGAGCGACACACGCTGTTCGCCGCGCGCCCGCTGTCGGAGTTCCTGGCCTGGGTCGAGCTGGTCGTGGGCGCCATCAACACCGCCCTGACGGGGATCGACCCCGGGCGGGTCCGCTTGCACGTGTGCTGGGGCAACTACGAAGGCCCGCACACCTTGGACGTCCCTCTCGAAGCCATCCTGCCCCTGCTGTACCGGGCGCACGTGGGTGCACTCGTGGTGTCGATGGCCAATCCACGCCACGCCCACGAGTACCGGTGCTTCGAGCACCAGCCCCTTCCGCCCGACATGCTCCTCGTGGCCGGCGTCATCGACACCACCAGCAACTACGTCGAGCATCCCGAAGTCGTCGCCGACCGGCTGGAGCGGGTGGTCGGCGCGGTGGGGGACCCCCGGCGCGTCATCGCCGGCACGGACTGTGGCTTCGACACCTCGGCCGGGATCGGCGACATCGCCCCCTCGGTGGTGTGGGAGAAGCTGCGTGCCCTGCGCACCGGGGCGGCGCTGGCGACGAAACGGCTGTGGCCCGAGCCCGCCTGAGAGCCGGTGGGGGACGGCGCGTAAGGTGTGGCGCGCGGGCCAGCCGACAGACACGCGACGCAGAGAAGAGGGGTCGATGCAGTACGTGAACCTGGGAAAGACCGGACTGCGAGTGTCTCGCATCTGCCTCGGCATGATGAGCTTCGGCAACGACAGCGAACGGGAATGGGTCCTCGACGAGGACGGGGCCGAGCCGATCCTGCGCGCCGCGGTCGAGGGTGGCATCACCTTCTTCGACACCGCCGACACCTACTCCGGCGGCGCCAGTGAGGTTGCCACGGGACGTCTCGTGAGCAAGATGCTGAGCCGCGACGAGATGGTCATCGCCACCAAGGTGTTCATGCCCGTCACCCCCGGGGAGAACGGCGGAGGCTTGTCGCGCAAGCACATCCTGTCGGGCATCGACGCCTCTCTGCGCCGGCTGGGGATGGACTACGTCGACCTCTACCAGATCCACCGGTGGGACCCCCGGACGCCGATCGAGGAGACCATGGGTGCGCTCCACGACGTCGTGCGGGCGGGCAAGGCCCGTTACATCGGGGCCAGCAGCATGTTCGCCTGGCAATTCGCCAAGGCGCAGCACGTGGCCGAGCGCCACGGCTGGACGCCGTTCGTGTCGATGCAGCCTCACTACAACCTCTTGTACCGGGAAGAGGAGCGCGAGATGATCCCGTTGTGCCTCGACCAGGGGATCGGGGTCATCCCCTGGAGCCCCCTGGCCCGCGGGGTGCTCACCGGCAACCGCAGTCGTGACGGCGAGAAGCGCACCACCCGGTCGGGGACCGACCCCTTCACCGACTACCTCTACAGCCAGCCGTCGGACTTCGACGTGGTGGAGCGCGTGGCCGAGGTGGCGGCTGAGCGCGGCGTCGCCCCCGCGCAGGTGGCGCTGGCCTGGGTGATCCAGCGCCGGGGGGTGACCGCACCCATCGTGGGATCGACCAAGCTGCACCATCTCACCGACGCCCTGGCCGCCGAAGAGCTGACGCTGAGCGAGGAAGAAGTCAAGGCGCTCGAAGAGCTCTACGTGCCGCATCCTGTCCTCGGGCACTTCTAACGCTCGGCGTCCGTCGCCGACCCGCTGGTCGCACCGCCGGGGAAACGTCGTCGATCCCGCCAGCTCAGGAGCCCCCTGTGCGCGCGGGGCCGAGAAGGACGAAGATGCACCCCGAAGACCGATGACGCTCGGTCCCGGCGCCGTCGAGGCCCGTGACAGCCACCCGAGGTGCCGTCCGGGCGTCGAGACCGCCACACCGGACAGGAGGAACGACCATGCCGACCCGAGACGCCGCACCTGTCGGATCACCGTGCTGGGCCGATCTGTGGACCTCGGACGTCGAGGGGAGCCGCCGGTTCTACAGCGAGCTCTTGGGGTGGCAAGCGCAGGAGCCGAGCCCGGAGTTCGGCGGCTACTTCATGTTCACCCGTGACGGCGTACCCGTCGCCGGCGCCATGGGGGACATGGGTGACATGCGCGCCAACAACACCTGGAAGATCTACCTGGCCACCGACGACGTCACCAAGACGATCGAGGCGGCCGAGGCCGAAGGCGCGGAGATCCAGGGCCCGCCCATGCCCGTGGCCGACCTCGGGATCCAGGCGCTGTTCGTCGACCCCACCGGCGCCGCTCTGGGCACGTGGCAGGCCGGGACGTTCCCCGGGTTCACGGTGCTCAACGAGCACGGAGCCCCGAGCTGGTTCGAGCTGCACACCCGCGACCACGCCCGGGCCGTGGCCTTCTACCGCGCCGTCTTCGGATGGGAGACCAACGACGTCGGCGACAGCGACGAGTTCCGCTACACGACGCTGCGTGACGTGAGCACGGGCGGAGAGCTGGCCGGGGTCATGGACGCGACGTCGTTCCTGCCCGACGGGGTGGCGCCCTACTGGACGATCTACTGGGAGGTCGACGACGCTCGCGCCGCCGTGGCCAAGGCCGTGACCCTGGGCGGATCGGTCGTCATGGACACAGAGGACACCCCGTACGGGCACATCGCCACGGTGGCTGACCCCGCCGGAGCCCAGTTCCGGCTGCGCACGCCGTAGGCGCGAGCCGCCCGAGGGTCAGACGAGGATGCGCTCGTCGGGGGCGCGTACCCCGACGACGGCCAGGACGCGTCCGAGCCCGAGGAACATCCCGCAGCACATGGTGAGATCGGCGAGCTCGTCGTCGGTGAAGGCGCCGTGCAGGCGCCCCCACAGCTCGTCACCCATGCTCAGGTGGTCGAGAGCGAAATGCTGTGCGAACTCCGCCGCCAGGCGCTCGCGATCGGTCAGGCCCGGGCTCGAGCGCCAGTCGGCGACCTCGGCATAGAAGCCCTCGTCGATCCCCGCGGCGTGGCCGTCCCGGGCGCGGGTGTCCTGGCACACGACGCAGTCGTTGATCAGGGCGATGGTCCAGCGCGCTGCCTCGCGTTCGCGCACCGGCAGCGTGCTGTTGCTGTACACGGCTTCGGACAGCGCGCCCATGCCTGCCGCCATCTTCGGGCGCAGCAGGGCCCAGTCCACGTGCTCGCCGTAGCCGCGTTCGGGAAACGAGATGCGTGCCATGGCAAAAACGCTACTACGGGGCCGGCGACGACTACCTGAGCCGGTCGGGCGCCGGCGCTGGGCTCGTCGTCACTCCTCCTCCTCGATCAGCGCTTCGATGGCCCGGCGGAGATCGATCGACAGCCGCACGATCTCATCGGCGAGGAGGCTGTCACGCACCCCGTCCCGGATCTCCTCGATCACCACGGCGTGCGCCGTCAGGTCGTCGATGAGCCCTTCGTCCAGCATCTCCACACCTTAGACCTGGGTACTTTTCCCGCGTCGATCTCGGGACCGCCGCTACCATGCCCTCTTCGTCCGGAGGTGGTGTCGGTGAGATGGACGACTGAGCTCGGCCCGCTCGAGCGCGGCGGTCGACCGGGGCGGGAGCGCCGATGAAGGCGCTGTGGCGCCGCCTGGCGGCCACGGTGGTGGTGTTGGCCCTCGTCGGCCTGGTGGTCGCGGACGAGTGGATGGGCGCCTTCAGGAATTGGTGGGACCGGCACTCGCTCACCGGCTCGATCGTCTCCAGCCTGCTGGTGGTGGCCTTCCGGGCCGTCATGGATGACGTCGGGGACGAGTTGTCGACCGGCGCCACCGAAGAGATGCGCACCTTGGCGAGCATGCTGTTGACGGCCTCGCCGAACCTGTTCGACGACCCGATCGCCCGGCGGTTCCTGACCCAGCTCCAGCGCGTGACCGGATCGATGTTCCGGTTGGTCCTCGTCCCCGCGGGCCAGGCGCGGCGCCCGGCTGACCGCGACCGGCTGTCGGCCGACATGGCCGAGTTGCGGAGCGCCGTCGAGCCGCTCCTCACCCGCATCTCCATCCAGGACCAGTCAACGCTCGAGGGGCCACTCCCGGACTGACGCGACACCGGGTGTTGGATGCAGGGTGTTGTGAGTGGCGTTTGCAATGAGTGTCCAAGGGAGACAGTGACAGAAGTGCGGGGAGTGACAAGGATGGTCATGACTCCCAAATAGGTTTGCCTGTGTCGGTTGACGCTCTGGGCCTATTCACTTAGCTTGTCGTCGCGGGCTTAGCCAGCTGCATCGCAATCACGCAAAAGACCATTCTGCGAAGGGACGTCTTGGCGGGCGTAGAAGGGGAGGCACAAGTCATGGTCGGAACTCGCGTCCGTGTGAAGCTGTGCGTGACAAGTGGGCTGCTATTGATGGCGGCCGGAGTGATGACTATCTCGCTCGGCGCCTTTCAGAGTGGCGCATCTGCCGCAACGACGGTGACCTTCAGCGCGATCGACACGATCCCCACTCCTCCGGTGGCGAACTTTCCGGGCGCGACCAGCGGTGACGGCTGGGGATTGGGGCTGACATCGACGCAGGTCTTCAACGTCTTTCACCACCTATCGACCCTGCAGGTCGACTGTCACAATCAATCGGATGCCTCTGACTGTTGGACCAGTCCCAAGACGATCACCGACACGAGCGGTGACAACTTCTCCACTCCCGCGCAACCGGGACTCTGGGTGGACCAGGCCAACGGTCACCTCTTCGTCTTTGCCACCCGGACCTCCGACAGTACCGCGGGCGTCGTCTGCATCGACACGACCCAACCGGCGACCAACCTCGATCCTTTCTGCGGATTCACTGCCCTCAGCGCCGTAGGCGATGCGCCGCTGGACTCGTCGAACATCAGCGGGGTCAGCGACCCGGTTGTGGTGGGGTCCAACTGGTATGCCTTCAACTTCGTCGACGGCACGCCCACCGGCACGCAGGACCAGCTCCTGTGCTTCAGCCTGACCACACTCGCCGCCTGTGCGTCGCAGCCCTTCGCGGTCAACATCGGCAGCGGGACGGTCTCGAACCTCGGCTTCCCGTCTCCCTCCATTGCCGCTTTCGGCAATCAAGTCATCGTTCCGATTAGCCTCAACGATTTCGCCAGCTCCGAATTGGCCTGTTTCGATGCGGCAACCGCGGCTGCGTGTACCGGAACGTGGCCGGTCTCTACCACCAGCCTCGATTACCCCGAGTCGTCCAATAGCGGAACCGGTGGTGGTGCTCCGTTCCCACTGCTCAGCACCTCCGGCCAGCTCCAGGGATTCTGTCTGCCCATCACCTCTGACCCCTGCTTCAGTCTCGCCGGGGCATCGGTCACGACGCCCACCGGCCTGGCCGCGACCATATTGCCCAACCCCGGCTGGGATGGCACGGCGCTCACGATGGGAAGTCGCGTCTATGTGCCCGGGGGGAGCTTCTCGGGCGGGGACGAGGTCAACTGCTTCGACTTCAGTACGGGCGCCACGTGTGCGAACTTCCCGGTCCAGTTGCAGAACCTCAGCTTGCTCTACACCGTCACCCTCGACCCGCAGCGGCCCAGCTGTATCTGGGTGAACTCGGACTCCGGAGCCGACCAGATCCAGAACCTCGACGCATTCAGCGGGAAACCGTGCGGGAGCGGACCGATTCGGGTACTGGCTTCGACCGATGTCGCTCCAGGCAATTCGTGCCTCCCGACTGCGTGGACGTCGATCCAGGTACTTGCCCCACCGACCAGTGATTATTCGGGCGGCTCGGTCCAAATCGTGGATGGAGAAGGCAACCCGATCGCGGGAATTCCGACCCAGACCCTCGATGCCACCGGATCGGTGAACCTGACGCCCCTTGACATACCGGCAACGAACGGTTTGCCACAGTTCCTGATCACACTGAACAACCCGGCGGGAGGCATCGGCCAGGTGGAGGTCAAGCTGGTCTGGACCGGCACGTACTCACCGGCATGCGCCCCGTCGACCGGCATCGTCCTGGCACCACCAACCGGAGCGCAGACCGAGGGGCAGAATTACACCCTGACGGCGACGGCTCAGTACAACGGGTCGCCCGTCACCGGTACGACGGTGACCTTCACCGACACGTCGGGCCCGAACGCGGGCAAGACGCTGACGGGAACCACCAATTCCAGTGGGGTTGCCACCGCCACCTACACCAGCGCCGCGATGGGGACCGACGACTGGAAGGCGACGTTCGTCGACACCAACTCGCAGACCCAGACGTCGAACACCGCCACCGTCATGTGGAATCCAATCACTGCGACAACCACCACAACCACGTCGTCGACCACGACCACCACGTCGTCGACCACCACGACCACCACGCAGGCCAACAGTCACGCGACCAAACTCCGCACCTCGCTTTCGAGCGGCCAAGGATGCGGCGATCAATGGGGTCAAGGGAATCAAGGGTGCGGTGGGAACGGAGGTCAGGGGTGTGACGGTGGATGGGGCCGAGGGTGTGGCGGCGGGAACGGGGGCCAGGGGTACGGGAACCGCGCCATCAAGGTGCCCCTCGGCACCCCCGTGGTCGATTCTGCCAACCTGTCCGGGGCGAACGCCTCGAGCGCGACCGGGACGATCACGTACAACGTCTACTCGGATCCTGCCTGCACGATGACCGCCAGTGCGGGCACTCCCGAGACCATCACTTCCCCGGGCACGCTCCCGAGGTCGAGCCCTGTCACCCTCAACACGCCTGGCACCTACTACTGGCAGGCGTCGTATTCCGGTGACAGCTCCAACGCGTCTTCTCTGAGCAAATGCGGGTCCGAGGTCGAGACCGTCCTGCGTGCTCCAACCCAGCTCACGACGATGCTGGTCGGGAGTGGGATCTTCAACGGTGGCAGCTGCTGGTGGCTCGGTGACGTGATCAACGTGTTCTCGGGAACGTCGGTGAGCGACACGGCCACCTTGAGCGGGCCCAGTTCATCCACGGCGGGGGGCACCGTGACCTACACCGTCTACGCAGATCGATCGCACCAGAACGTCGCTGGCAATGGGGGCACCTTCCCGGTCACCGATGGGTCTGTACCCGACTCGAATTCCGTCACACTGACCACCCCGGGAACGTATTTCTGGCAGGCCACGTACTCCGGGGACTCGATGAATGCTCCGTCCTCGAGCGCATGGGGCTCCGAGACCGAAGTCGTGACCTCGGTGCCGCAGTGCCACTACGGATGGCACTGGGGATGGAACAGCGGGTGCAAGGCCCAGGGCAACGGCAACGGCAACGGCAACGGCAACGGGAACGGCAACGGCAACGGCAACGGCAACGGCAACGGCAACGGCAACGGCAACGGCAACGGGAACGGGAACGGGAACGGGAACGGGAACGGGAACGGGAACGGGGGCGGATTCCTGTTCGGAGGCTGGGGCTTCTGGTGGTGAGTGGCGATACTGCGGTGCTCCAGAACCCGGTGACCCACGAACAGGGGCCGTGACGGTCGGCGGCGGCTACTTGAGCGCGGGGTGCTGGCGGGCCAGGAACGCGGCCAGCGCCTGGGGTGGCGCGTTACGGGCGAAGCGGGCGCCCACCTGATTGGCGAAGCCGGGGATCACGAGACCCTTGTCCTGGTCGAGCCCCGCCACGGCGATGCGGGCCACGTCCGCGGCGGGCAACCACATGAATTTCGGGAGCGAGTTCTCCGACTCCTCCGGGGTGAAGCCGGCCGACTCGGCGAACTCGGTCTTCACCGGGCCCGGGCACAGGACCGTGACGGTGACACCGGCGCCGCGCAGCTCGGCGCGCAACGCTCGGCTGTAGGACAACACGAACGCCTTGCTGGCCCCGTACCCGGCCTGGCCCGGCAGGGGCTGGAAGGCGGCGGTCGACGCCACGTTGAGCAGCGCGCCCCGCTGACGCTCGACCATCCCGGGCAGGAACAGGCTGCACAGGTCGACGACGGCCTCGACATCGGTGCGGATCATGGCCATCTCGCGCTGGCGGTCGCTGCGGTACACCGGGCCGGTCGTACTGAACCCGGCGTTGTTCACCAGCACGTCCACGGTCAGCCCCCGCTCCATCAGCGTGGCGGGAAGGGCGCCGCGCGCGTCGGGGTCGGTGAGGTCGAGGGCGACCACTTCGCATCGGACCCCGTGTGCTTTTTCGAGCTCCGCCGCCAGCTCGACCAGCCTCGCCTCACGGCGCGCCACCAGGGTGACGCCGTGTCCGCGCTTGGCGAGCTCGCGGGCCAGGTCGGCGCCGATACCCGACGATGCGCCGGTGACGAGCGCCGTGGACGTCGATGACGGGGGAGGCAGGGCCATGGGCCCGATCGTAGGAGGCGGGCCCGTCCGGCGATACCCCGTCGTCCTCACGACGTGGGGGTGGGGACGTACCCTT
Organism: uncultured Acidimicrobiales bacterium; assembly: GCA_963811775.1. Taxonomy (GTDB): domain Bacteria; phylum Actinomycetota; class Acidimicrobiia; order Acidimicrobiales; family UBA8190; genus Chersky-840. The sequence goes on from CAWESO010000010.1 coordinate 294,404, forward strand.
GGCCCGTGCCCGACACCGAGTCGGTTGTCGTCGTGGGGTCCGGGGCAGCCGGTTTGGCGGCCGCCCTGGCGGCGTCCGGCGCGGGGGCCGACGTCGTCGTGCTCGAGGGTGCCGACCGCGTGGGGGAACAACCGCCATGTCGGGCGGGGTGGTGTGGATGCCCGGGCACGGCCGGGCCGGGGCGACGACTGTGCTCGACGACAGCCCCGAGGACGCACTGGCGTACCTGCGCGCCGCCGGGGGCGACGACGTCGACGTCGAGCTCGTGAGGGCCTTTGTCGCCGACACGGGGCGCGTCGTCGACGCCATTGAGGCGCGCACGCCCATCCGGTGGGAGGTGCTCGAGCACTGGCCCGACTACCGGGGCGAGCTCCCCGGAGCCCGGCCCGGAGGTCGGTCGCTGTGGCCCCGGACTCTCCGACTGGCGCCCGACCTCGAGCGGCGCGTCCAGATGGCCTTCGACCAACCGTCTCCCGACGCACCGGACGTGTCGACGCCCGCCAACGATGGTGTCGTCCTGCGCGGGCACGTGCGGGGCCGGGCCCTCGTCGGCGGCCTCCTCGCCGGTGTCACCGAAGCCGGGGTGGAAGTCCGCACCGGGGCGCGCGCCGGTGCGCTCGGCATCGAGAACGGCGCCGTGGTCGGGGTCGTCGTCGACGGGCGCCTCGAACGGGGCCGCGTGGTCCTGGCCACCGGCGGGTTCCAGCACGACGAGGCCCTCGTGGGCGAGCTCCTGCCGGGGCCGCCCGTCGCGCCTATGGGGACAGGTGGCGCGAGAGGCGACGGCCTGCGCATGGCCAGGTCGGTGGACGCCGTCCTCGGCAACACGTCAGAAGCATGGTGGATGCCGGCCCTGCGCGTGCCGGGGGAGGAGGTCGAGGGCGTGACGCACTACCGGCCGTTGCACGGCGAGCGCGCCCAGCCCGGGGCCATCATGGTCGACCGCACCGGCCGGCGCTTCGTGGACGAGGCCCAGAATTACGGCGACGTCGGCCGGGCCATGCGCTCGGCCCGCGCCGTGACCGCCGCCGCGGTGCCTCCCGAGGGGCCATCGCGCCCCGGCGCACCGTGGTGGCTGGTGTTCGACGCTCGCCATCGCCGCCGATACCCCGTGGGGCCGCTCGAGCCCGGAGGGCCCGACCCGGCCTGGCTGGTCGCGCGCCAACGACCTCGTGACCCTGGCCGTGATGATGGGCGTGGAGCCCGCCACGCTCACCGACACGGTGACGCGCTTCAACGCTGCCGCGGCACGCGCCGAAGACACCGACTTCGGGCGGGGGTCGCTTCCCTACGACCGGTGGATCGGGGACGCCGGCGCTCCCCACCCGACGCTGGCTCCGCTGTGCGAGGCCCCGTTCTATGCAGTGGAGGTTCATCTCGGTTGCATGGGGACCAAGGGCGGACCGCGCACCGACGCGTCGGGCCGCGTGCTCTCGACGCGACAGGCACCGGTGCCGGGGCTCTACGCGGCGGGCAACGTGGCGGCCAGCCCCTTCGGGACGGCGACGGCGGCGGGGGGAGCGACGCTCGGCCCCGCGCTCGTGTTCGGCTTCCGCGCCGGCGAGGCGGCGGCGGGGGACAGATGACCGGCACCGGCGACCACTCGCGCCTGGCACCGACCGGCGGAGGTGGCCTGCCCGACGGGGCGCGCCTCATGCAGGAACTGCTCGACCACGACACCCGTCCGGTGCCCGGCGTGCTCCGGGCCGTGGGGGACGCGGCACCGCAGTGGCCGCCTGTCCCCCGGGCGCGCTACACCAGCCGTGCCGTGCACGACCTCGAGGTCGACCGGGTGTGGCGACGGGTGTGGCAGATGGCGTGCCGCGAGGAGCAGATCTCGGCCGTCGGGGACTCGGTGGTCTACGACGCCCCCGGACTGTCGCTCGTGGTGCTGCGCAGCGGGCCCGACGAGTTCCGCGCCTTTCACAACTCGTGTCTGCACCGGGGGACACAGCTGCGCACCGAAGCGGGGCACCTCGGCGAGCTGCGCTGCCCGTTCCACGGCTTCACCTGGAACCTCGATGGATCGTTCGCCGGCATGCCGTGCCCGTGGGACTTCCCCCACGTCGACGCGGCCACCTTCTGTCTGCCCGAGGCGCGCCTGGGGCGGTGGGGCGGGTTCGTGTTCGTGACCGTCGACCCCGACGCCCCGAGCCTCGAGGACCACCTCGAGATCCTGCCCGAGCATTTCGCGTCGTGGGACCTCGGCCAGCGCTACCTGAGCGCGCACGTCGTGCGGCCCGTCCCCTGCAATTGGAAGGTGGCGCTCGAGGCGTTCATCGAGAGCTACCACACCGTCGCCGTGCACCCCCAGCTGCTCAGGACCAGCGGCGACACGCAGACCCAGTACGACGTGTACGAGGGTGTCCGGCACGTGAACCGCATGATCACCCCGGTGGGTATCGCCAGTGGGCATGTGCACGCCGTCGGTGAGCAGGAGATCCTCGACGCCATGTTCCTGACTCGAGACGATCCCGACAGCACCGTCCCCGACGGGGGCACCGCCCGCCAGGTGCTGGCCGAGCGCACCCGCCGGCAGCTGGCCGAGCGCACCGGGGGGGACTACTCGTCCATCACCGACTGCGAGGCGCTCGACGCCATCGAGTACTTCGTGTTCCCGAATTTCGTGCCGTGGGCCGGGTACACCACACCCCTCGTCTACCGCTTCCGGCCCCACGGTGACGACCACCGGTCCGCGCTGATGGACGTCATGCTCCTCGAGCCCGTGCCGGTGTCGGGCCTGCGTCCCGCCGCCGCCCCCACCCGGTATCTCGACGCCGGAGCGAGTTGGGCCGACGCCCCCGAGCTCGGGTACCTGGGCCGCATCCTCGACCAGGACACCGCCACCCTGGGGCGCGTCCAGCGCGGCCTGCAGGACGGCGCCGGGCCCGACGTGACCCTGGCGCGCTATCAAGAGAGCCGCATCGCGCACTTCCACGCCACCCTCGGCGAGTACCTCGGAGCCTGACCGTGGTCAGCTCCGCTCCCGACTTGTCGTCGGTGTGGGAAGGCGACGACACCGAGCCCGTGCTCGACACCACGGTGGGCTCGATCCTGCGCGACGCGGCGCGCCGCACCCCCGACGTCATCGCGTTGGTGGCCGGCACCGCCGACCCTGCCCTCCGCCGGCGGTGGACCTACGGCGCGCTCCTCGCCGACGCCGAGCTCGCCGCCTCGGCTCTGGCCGCCCGGTTCGCGCCCGGTGAGCGGGTGGCCGTCGTCGCCACCAGCATCCCCGAGTCGCTCATCCTCACCTACGCCGCCGGCCTGGCCGGGCTCGTGCTCGTGCCGGTGAACCCCGCCCTCCGGTCGTCCGAGCTCCTCCACGTGCTGGGGCAGTCCTCGTGCTCGGGCGTTTTCACCGTGACCGACTACCGGGGTCACGACCTGGCCGCCACGCTCGGAGACCTGCGCGCCGAGCTCCCGGCCCTGCGCGAGATCGTGCCCTTCGACGAGTGGGAGGCGTTCTGCGCGGGTGGCGAGGGCGGAGCCGCGGGCCGCCCGACGGCGCGCCCGGTGAGCCCCGACGACGTGGCGCAGCTCGTCTACACCTCGGGGACCACGGGCTCTCCGAAGGGCGCCTGCCTCACGCATCGGGGCATGACCAACGCGGCGCGCTTCGGGGCGATGCGCTTCGGCATGCGACCCGGCGACGTCTACATCCAGACCATGCCGCTGTTCCACGTGGGGGGGCAAGTGGTGTCGTTCCAGCTGTGCCAGCTCTCGGCCACAGCCGTGCTGGTGCCGGCCTTCGACCCCGGCCTCGTGCTCGAGCTGGCCGAGGCCGAGTCGGCCACGCTCACGTGCGGGGTTCCCACCATGTTGCTGGCCCTCGTCGAGCACCCCGACTTCGCCCGGCGCGACCTGTCGAAGCTGCGCTCGATCAGCGGCGGGGGTGCGGTCGTGCCCGCCGAGCTCGTGCGCCACATCGAAGACACCCTGGGCGTGCAGTTCACGGTGGTGTTCGGTCAGACCGAGGCGTGCGGGTTCATCTCCCAGACGCATCTCGACGACAGCGCCGAGGACAAAGGCGCCTCCTTGGGCCGACCACTCCCGGGCGTCGGCGCACGCGTCGTCGATCCCGACAGCGCCGTCCCGGTGCGACGGGGCGAGGTCGGCGAGCTTGAGGTGCGGGGCCCCAACGTCATGGCCGGCTATCACGGGCTTCCCGAGGAGACCGCCCTCGCCCTCAGGCCCGACGGCTGGCTGCGCACCGGGGACCTGGTGACGATGGACGACCGCGGCTACCTGCGCATGGCGGGACGCCTCAAGGAGATGATCGTCTCGGGCGGCGAGAACATCTTCCCCGTCGAGATCGAGGCCGCGCTGAGCGAGCACCCCGACGTGGCCCAGGTGGCGGTGGTGGGCGTCCCCGATCGCCGCTGGGGGGAATCGTGCGTGGCGGTGGTCGTCCCCGCCGAGCCCGGGCCCCTGCCGCCCCTCGAGCTCGAGGCGTTCCTGCGGGAACGCCTGGCCGCGTTCAAGGTGCCGCGCCGGTGGGTCTTCGTCGAGGAACTGCCTCGCACCGCCTCGGGCAAGGTCCAGAAGCACGTGATCAGGGACCAGCTCGTGGCTCGTCACTAGTTGTCTCCGCCCGTGCACCGCTACGGCCGTCGCCGATTCCTGCGCGACGGTGGGCTGCTGGGCGTCGGCGCGTTGTCCGCCGCGCTGGCAGGTTGCGCGGCCGGCTCTGCGCCCCGCGGCGCGCCGTCGACGTCATCGCCCACGACGGCACCGGCTCCCTCCACCACGCTGGTTCTGGACCCCGGGGCGTGGTCGGGCCTGGCGTCGTCGTTGACGGGACGGCTGGTGCTGCCTTCGAGCCCGAGCTTCGCCACCGACCGCCTGCTCTACGACCCCCGCTTCGACGACGTGAGCCCGGCCGCGGTGGCGTACTGCGCGTCACCCGTCGACGTCCAACGGTGCGTGGCGTTCGCGCGTGCCCACGGCATCACGCCGGTGCCGCGCTGCGGCGGGCACAGCTACGGCGGCTACTCGACGGGCCCCGGGCTCGTGATCGACGTGACCCCGATGAACACCGTCGAGGTCACCGGCGCGTCCGGCTCGGACGGCACCGGCACCGCGGTGGTCGGGGCCGGGACCCGACTGGTCGACTTCTACGACCAGCTGTCGCGCCAAGGCGTGCTCGTCCCGGCCGGGTCGTGCCCGACGGTGGGGATCTCGGGCCTCGCCCTCGGCGGCGGGGTCGGCGTCGTGGCCCGCAAGTACGGCCTCACGTGCGACGCAATCGAGTCCGTGCAGATCATCACGGCGGATGGGCGCGTGCTCCGAGCCGACGCCAGCCACGACGAGGACCTCTACTGGGCGTGCCGGGGCGGGGGAGGGGGGAACTTCGGCGTCGTCACCTCCTTCACGTTTCGCGCCACGCCCATCCCCGAGCTCGCCCTGTTCACGTTGGACTGGCCGGGTGCCGCCGCCGCCGAGGTCCTCGGGGCGTGGTTGGCGTGGCAGCACGCCGGACCCGACGAGCTGTGGTCGAATTGTCAGCTGCTCTCCACCGGGAGCGGCCGGGAAGCGCGCACGGCGGGGATGTTCGTGGGCGCGGCGTCGACCCTCGGGTCCCTCGTCGACACGCTGGTCGACGCGGTCGGGACCCAGCCCTCCTACCGTTTCGTCGGACCGGAGCAGTACCTCCACGCCATGCTCGTGGAAGCGGGCTGCGAGAGCCTGGACGTGGCCCAGTGCCACCTGACGACGCAGAACCCGGCGGGGACGCTCGAGCGCGCCGCGTCGGTGGCGGCCTCTGCCTATATCTCGACCATCCCCGGCGCCACGGGCATCGACGCCTTCGTGTCGAGCGTCGCCGATCTGACCGCGTCGCTCCCCGGGCTCGGCGGCGGGCTGGTGTTCGACTCCTACGGGGGAGCCATCAACGCCGTGAAGCCGGGCGACACCGCCTTCGTCCACCGCAACGCGGTGTGCGGGATCGAGGCGAGCGTGGCCACCGGGACAGGAGCTGCGGCGGTGAGCCAGGGGCGGTCGTGGCTTTCGCATTTCGCCGCCGTCTCCGCCCCGTATGTGGACGGCTCCGCGTACCAGAACTACATCGACCCCACCCTGGTCGACTGGCAGCGCGCCTACTACGGGGCCAATCTGGCTCGGCTGGTGTCGGTCAAGGGCGTCTACGACCCCGACGACGTGTTCCACTTCGCCCAGTCCATCCCCCCGCCGTCGGGGCCGGGACGGCGCCCCGCATCGCCGTGAGCGCCGGGCCCCTGCGACCGCCGGGTGCGACGCTTGTGCGGGAAACGGCCCGATGCCACCATGAAGGCCTCCGCAGGAGGTAGCCCGTGCACGACCTCGTGGTTCGAGCTGGGACCGTGGTCGACGGCACGGGAGCACCCGCACGCACGGCCGACGTGGCCGTCGACGACGGGCGTATCACGGCCGTGGGCACCCTCAACGGGGTGCAGGCCCGCCGGGTCATCGACGCCGACGGCGCGCTGGTCACGCCGGGGTGGGTCGACATCCACACCCACTACGACGGCCAGGCGACGTGGGACGAGGTCCTCGCCCCCAGTGCGTGGCACGGTGTGACCACCATCGTCACCGGCAACTGCGGTGTCGGCTTCGCGCCGGCCCGGCCCGATCGCCACGACTGGCTGATCGGGCTCATGGAGGGTGTCGAGGACATTCCCGGCACCGCCCTGGCCGAAGGCATGACGTGGGACTGGGAGAGCTTCCCCCAGTATCTCGACGCCCTCGGCCGTCGTCGCTTCACCGTGGACGTCGGCACGCAGATCGCCCACGGCGCGGTGCGGGCGTATGTCATGGGCGAGCGCGGGGCCAGGAACGAGGCGGCCGGCCCCGAGGACATCGCGGCGATGCGCGCCGTCGTCGCCGAAGCCGTCGCCGCCGGCGCCCTCGGCTTCTCCACCTCGCGGACCATCGTCCACCGGGCCATCGACGGTGAGCCCGTCCCCGGCACGTACGCGGCCGAGGACGAGCTCTTCGGCATCGGCGCCGCGCTGGGCGAGTTGGGCGCCGGCGTCTTCGAACTGGCGCCGGCCGGTGTGGCCGGAGAGGACGTCATCGCACCGGCCAAGGAAGTCGACTGGATGCGCCGCCTGTCGGTCGCCATCGGACGCCCCGTCACCTTCGCCCTCCTGCAGATCTCCGACGCCCCCGACCTGTGGCGCGACCTCATGGCCGAGTCGCTCCGGGCCACCGATGAAGGAGCCCAGCTGTGGCCCCAGGTGGCGGCACGAGCCACGGGCCTTCTCACCGGACTGCACACGTCGTACTGCCTCTTCGACTCGATCCCCGCGTACCAGGAGCTCAAGGCCCACGATCTCAGCGCCGCCCAGCTCGTCGAGGCCCTGTCGGACCCGTCTCGGCGCGACGCCATCGTGTCGTTCGAGCCCGAGGCCGCGCACCGGGAAGCGCTCGAACGGGCCTATGCCGTCAACTTCGTGCTCGGGACCCCGCCGGACTACGAGCCGAGCCCCGCCCGGTCGCTGGCCGCCATCGCGGCCGCCGCCGGGCGCCATCCGCTCGAGGTCGCCTACGAGGTCATGTTCGACGCCGACGGTCACGGGCTGCTGTACTTCCCGATCCTCAACTACGCGTCGATGAGCCTGGAGCCGGTGCGCGAGATGCTCCTGCACCCCCGGGCGGTGGCGGGGCTCGGCGACGGCGGCGCCCACTGCGGTGTGATCTGCGACTCGCCCCAGCCGACCTTCATGCTGTCGCACTGGACCCGGGACCGCACTCGGGGCGAGCGCCTGCCCTTGGAATGGGTGGTGAAGAAGCAGACCCAGGACACCGCCCGCCTCTACGGTCTCGGGGACCGCGGCACGCTCGAGCCCGGCATGCTGGCCGACGTCAACGTGATCGACTACGAGCACCTGCAGCTCGGCACCCCCAAGGTCGTGACCGACCTGCCCGCGGGGGGACGGCGTCTCGTGCAGGACGCCGTCGGGTATCTCGCCACCATCAAGTCGGGCGAGATGACCTTCGAGAACGGTCGCGACACCGGCGCCCGTCCCGGGGCGCTCGTGCGCGGCGCCCGCTGAGACCGTCTCCGGGAGCGGCGCCGGGAGCGGCGCCGGGGGTCGACGTCGGCATACGGTGGGGCCGATGACAGCCACGAGCGCGCCGGCGGGGACGTCTCCCGACGACGCCACCCTCTTGCACATGTTCGACACCATGGCGCTCGTCGCCGCCACCGACGACGCCCTGCGCAGCGCCATCTCGGCTGGGAGCGCCACCCTGGCCTACTACTCGCCCCGGGGCCAGGAGGCCGTGGCGGCCGGCTTCGCCGCCGCCCTCGGGCCCGACGACTACCTGGTCACGACGTATCGGGGACTGCACGACCAGATCGCCAAGGGCGTCCCCCTCCGGGCGCTTCTGGCCGAGATGCTCGGGCGGGCCGAGGGGACGGGCAAGGGCAAGGGCGGCCCCATGCACGTGGTGTGGCCCGGGGTCGGGCTCATGCTCACCACGGGCGTGGTGGGCTCGGGACTGCCGATCGCAGCGGGACTGGCGTGGGCGGCGGCACGCCACGGCGAGGGGCGCGTGACGGTGGTGTCGTTCGGAGACGGCGCCACCAACATCGGGGCCTTCCACGAGGCGGCCAACCTCGCCGCGGTGTGGGGACTGCCCGTCGTGTTCCTGTGCCAGAACAACGGGTACGGCGAGCACACCGCCTTCGCCGACCACCTGCGGGTGGAGCACGTGGCCCAGCGCGCCGCCGCGTACGGCATGCCCGGGGTGACCGTGGACGGCAACGACCCGGTCGCAGTGTGCGAGGCCGTGGGCGACGCGGCCCGACGAGCCCGCGCCGGGGAGGGGCCGACCCTCGTCGAGGCGGTCACGTACCGGCTCTTCGGGCATGTCTTCGGCGACCGCATGTCCTATGTGAATCCGGACGAGCTCGCCGAGGCGTGGACGAACGAGCCGGTGGCCCGGTTCCGCCACACGCTCGTCGAGCGGGGGCTGCTCACCGAGGAGGAGGCCGACGCCCGCCAGGCGCACGCCGCTACCACGGCCTCCGACACCCTGGCCGACGTGCTGGAGCTGCCCGAGCCGAGCGTCGACGAGGTGCTCACCGATGTCGTGGGCCCGAGGATGGCGACGGCGCCGGCGCTGTCGGGTGGGCACCCCGAGATGAGCGTGCGCTCGGCCATCACGCTCGCCCTCGACGACGCCCTGGCGTCGGACGGCCGCGTCGTGCTCCTCGGGGAGGACATCTCCGACAACGGGGTGTTCGGCGTGACCAAGGGCCTGGCCGCGAAGTACGGGTCGGACCGCGTCCGCGACACGCCCATCTCGGAGCAGGCCATCGTGGGCGCCGCCATCGGCGCCGCCCTGGGCGGGCTGCGCCCCGTGGCCGAGATCATGTTCATGGACTTCCTCGGTCTGTGCCTCGACCAGTTGGCCAACCACGCCGCCAAGCTGCGCTACATGTCGGGGGGCCTCACCCCTGTCCCCATGGTCATGCGCACGGCGGTGGGCGGGGGGTTGCAGGTGGGCGCCCAGCACTCCCAGATGCTCGAGGCCTGGCTCACCCACGTTCCGGGGCTCAAGGTGGTGGTGCCGAGCACGCCGTCGGACGCCCGTGCGCTGCTGGCGTCGTGCATCGCCGACGACGACCCGTGCGTGTTCATCGAGCAGGTCGTCCTGTTGTCGCGCAAGGGTGACATCGGAGACGAGCCCGTGCCCCTGGGGGTGGCCGACATCAAGCGCCCCGGCGCGGACGTGACCGTGGTCACCTACGGGCGCCAGGTCCACGAGGCCATCGCGGTGGCCGACGCCGTGGCCGCACGCGGCGTCGAGGTCGAGGTGCTCGACCTGCGCTCGCTCGTCCCGCTCGACGAGGCGGCGGTGCTCGAGTCGGTGGGGCGCACGCGTCGGGCGGTCGTCCTCCACGAGGCCGTCGTGACCGGGGGCTTCGGGGCCGAGCTGGCGGCGGGGATATCCGAGGCCCTCTTCGGCCGGCTCCTGGCCCCGGTCCTGCGCGTGGGGGCGTTGCCGGCCCCGTTGCCCTACGCCCGCAACCTCGAGCGCCTCGCCCTCCCCGGACCCGACCGGTTGCTCGAGGCGCTCGAGTGGGTCATGGCCTACACGAGCTGAGCGCCCGTGTTGCTCCGTCTCCCGAAGATCGGCATGGAGATGACCGAGGCTGTCCTGGCCCGGTGGCTGGTCGACGACGGCGCCACGGTGGCCAAGGGCCAGCCCCTCTACGAGATGGAGACCGACAAGGTCACCAACGAGATCGAGTCCCCTGCCTCGGGGACACTGCGGCGGGTGGCACTCGAGGGCGAAACCTACAACGTCGGCGACCCGGTGGGGGAGATCGAGTGATGGCCGTGCCCCGGGCCCGTGCCGCCGCCGTGTGACAGCGAAGTGAACGACTCCGGTCGATCTGGCGCGATGGCTCTCGCCGGGCCCATGCCCCTTGACACGGCACGGCGGCGGGCACAATGGAGGCGATGAGCGTGACCAACGAGCACGACGAGCGCCCGTGGGGGACCTACACGGTGCTGGCCGACGCGCCCCACTACAAGGTCAAGCAGATCGTGGTCAGGCCGGGCAAGAGACTGAGCTACCAGCATCACGCCCGTCGGTCGGAGCACTGGTTCGTCGTCCGGGGCGAGGGGATCATCGTCCTCGACGGGTCGAGCTTCGCGATCACCGCCGGAGAGGCCGCCGACATCCCCCGCACCGCCGCCCATCGGATCGAGAACGCCGGGTCCGACGATCTCGTCTTCATCGAGGTCCAGCACGGTGACTACTTCGGGGAGGACGACATCGTCCGCCTGGACGACGACTTCGGGAGAGCGGGTCCTCGTAACCTCGCGTTGGAAACCGGTCGGGTCCCATGAGGTCAGCCCGACGGCGGTGGTCCCTCGAGCATCGCGGGCGAGAAGAGCACGGGCCGCTCCGTGCCGCGCCGCTTCGCCTCGGCCCGGGCGGTGCCGGCCCGGGCCACGAGCGTCTCGGCGTCGGTACCCGACCCGCTCGACCAGGCCACCCCGATGGTGGCTCGGGACCCCGTCCTGACGTTCTTGAGCTGGACCTGGTGGGCGAGGGCGTCGGCCACGCGGCCCGCGGTCCGCACCGCCTCGGTGGCGGTGGCGATCCCGGGGCACAGGACGAGGAACTCGTCCCCGCCGGCACGTCCCACCACGTCGTCCTCGCGCACGGCACCGAGGATCCGCCGGGCCACGACACCGAGGAATTCGTCGCCGGCGTCGCGTCCGTGCTTGTCGTTGAGCTCCCCGAGGCGGCCGAGTCCCACGCAGATGGCCGCCGGGCTCGAGCCGTCCCCGGCTCCCGCCAGTATGGCCTCGAGCGCGGCGATGGTCGACGCCCGATCGTGGCACCGGGTGAGGGCGTCGACAGCGGCGCGCGGGTTCCGGCCGCGGCCCGCGTCGGTGCCGGAGACCTCGGCGCTCATGTCGGTCACACACACCATGCCGCCGGTGACCGCTCCGTCGCCGGTGGTGAGCGCCCGCAGGGCGACGGTGCAGTGCCGGACGGCCACGTCGTGCACGCCGGGGCCGGTCCCGTCGCCCTCCGCAGTGGGCGACGGTGAGACGGTGACATCGAGGTCGTCATCGACGCCGTCACCGAGCATGCGGTCGCACGCGCCCCGCACGCGGAGGCGATCCTCCTCGACGACCGTTCCGAGCTGCTCGTCGAGCGTGGCGGCGCGGGGCAGCCGAGGATGTCATGGAGGCGGTCATTGCTGTAGACGACGCGGCCCAGGGCGTCGACCTGGAGCACGCCGATCGGGATGGTCTCGGCCAGGCGTCCCAGCGCGTGCTCGCGGGCCCGCACGATCTCGACGGCGGCCTCGAGCACGTTGTCGCCGGTGCGTGCGAAGCGTGGTGCGACCGCCGGCGTGGCGGGGTCGAACACCGTCGCGTCGTCCCCGTCGGCGGCGGCGACCACGCCCAGGTAGACGCCGTAGCTGCGCCGGGCGTCGAGGAAGTGCACGACGACCGGTCGGAGGGGGTCCGAGGCGAAGCGGACCGGGGTGCGCGACGCCCCGACGGCTCGGGCCCGCTCCCACGCGGCGATGACCGCGGCGCGATCGCCGGCGACGACCAGGTTCAGCGCCGATCGGGCCCGGACGACCCGGTGCCCGGCCAGCGGGACCGACCCCGGCATGTCCACCATGAGCCCGTCGGGGCCGAAGGCGGCGGTGACGGCGTCGGGATGCCGGTCGAGGAGCGTGGCCAGCGCGGCGTCGACGATCCTGGGGTCGAGCCGACCGTCACTGCGCACGTCGGGGGTATCGACCAGTTTCGCCTCGGCGTTGAGGCGCGGCGCCCGGTCCGCCCCCGGGGCGGTGGCCGTGCTCGGGAGCAGTGAAAGCCCTGGCCGGCGGCCCCGGTCAAGTTCTCGGCCCGGAACTCCGATGTTGCCCAGGTGAAGTCATCTGCGCCGCCGGCGCGTTCATTGGCGCGGCTCTTCATCACCTATGCGGCGGTCACCGCCATTCCGGTCGTGCTCCTGGGCCTGGTGCTGGCGGCGAGCTACCGCTACGAGGCGGACCAGCGGGGGATCTCCGAGGGTCGCTCGGAGGCCGCCCTCGTGGCCGAGACGGCCGTGGAGCCCATCCTCGACGGGCGTCCCCTCAGCCAGGGACTCGACCCCGGCGAGGTCGCCGCCCTCAACCGCCTCGTGAAGCGGGCGGTGGGCGACCACACCGTGCTGCGCATGCGGCTCCAGAACCTGTCGGGCCACGTCGTGTACTCCGGTGACGGGTCGGGGTTCTCGAGCAAAGTCGACGACGAGGCCGTCGACGCCGGTCGGGGCGAGGTCACCGCCGACCTCACGCATTTGAACGCCGACAGCGACGACTCCGGCCCACTCGGGCCGAAGGCGGTCGAGGTCTACCTGCCCCTCACTGCCGGCGTGCCCAAGCACGTGGTGGGCGTCTTCGAGGTGTACCTGCCCTACGCGCCCATCGCGGCGGACGTCGACGCCGGTCTCCACACGCTGTTACGCGATCTTCCCGTCGGTCTGGGGGCGCTGTATATCGTCCTCTTCCTCATCTCGGTGTCGGTCAGTCGGCGTCTGCGCGAGCAGGTCAAGGAGAACAAGTTCCTGGCCGAGCACGACGCGCTGACCGAGCTCCCCAACCGCTCGTTGTTCCACGAGCGGGCACACGATGCCGTCATGCGGGCGGTGCGGACCGACTCGCGGGCCGCCATCGCCATCGTCGATCTGGACCGCTTCAAGGAGATCAACGACTCGCTCGGTCACGAGAGCGGCGACCAGCTCCTGACGTTGCTGGCGCAGCGACTGGCCGATCACACCCGACCCGAAGACGCCGTGGCCCGACTGGGCGGGGACGAATTCGGTCTGGTCCTCTCCGACGTGGGCGATGCCGAGGAGGCGCTGCGCCGGTTGCGCGCCATCATCGAGCACGAGGTCGAGGTGAACGGACTCCCCTTGTCGGTGGAGTCGAGCATCGGATTCGTCATCGCCCCCGACGACGGCATCGACGTCGACGTCCTGCTCCAGCATGCGGACGTGGCGATGTACGTGGCCAAGACCCAGCACGTCGGTGTGGTGCGCTACGACGCCGAGCACGACCACTACGACGCGGCCAACCTCGGCCTCATCGCCGATCTGCGCCGCGCCATCGACGCCGGTGAGCTGGTCATGCACTACCAGCCCAAGGCCGCCCTCACCGACGGGCACGTGGACGAGGTGGAGGCGCTGGTGCGCTGGCAGCACCCCACCCTCGGCCTGCTGTATCCGGACCGCTTCATCCCCCTGTGCGAACAGACCGACCTCATCGACAGGCTCACGACCTGGGTGATGCGCCAGGCGTTGTCCGATGTCCGCGACCTCGGGCACGTCGCGGTGTCGGTGAACGTGTCGGCCCGCACCCTCGGCCGGGCGAACTTCGCGCGACAGGTCGTCGACGTACTCGAGGACCTCGGCGTGCCCCCTGAGTGCCTCATCATCGAGATCACCGAGACGGCGCTGCTCACCGACCCAACCCGGACCGCCGCCGTCCTGGCCCAGCTCGACTCGATCGGTGTTCGGGTGAGCCTCGACGACTTCGGGATCGGGCAGACGTCGCTGGGCTATCTGTCCTCGCTGCCTGTGCACGAGCTCAAGATCGACAAGAGCTTTGTCGTCGACATGCTCGCCAACCCTGCGCACGCGGCGATCGTGCGGTCGATCGTGCACCTCGGCCACAACCTCGAGCTCAAGGTGGTGGGCGAAGGGGTGGAGACGAACGACGTCTACGCCATGCTGCGCGACGCCGGGTGCGACCTGGCCCAGGGCTATCTCATGGCCCGGCCCATGCCGGCCGAGCAGCTCCGGGCCTGGCTCGTGACCGCCCCACGACGGATGGAGGGAATGGCGATCGAAGGTTGATGGTGATCGCCCCCTCCGGCCCGACCGCCGCTGCGTCCTTTGACACGACATGGTGACGGGTCACGCGATGCGTGCACGGGTTGCCAGCGCGGCACCCACTTGCGCGGCGACCGCCACGGCCACGATCAGTCGCTCTCGTGATACTGGCCATCCCGGGGTCGACACGAGCACAAACCTCCCGAGGATCCGTCCGCCGTGGTGGATGGGCAGGTCGAGGTCCGAGCCCGGCAGACCCATGGTGGAGACGCCCCACAGCAGGCCGCCATGGACAACCTGACCGTCCGAGAGGATCGTCGTTCGATTCGGTCTCGGTGCACCGGGCTGGTACTCGCACCGCCGTAGATGAAGAAGATGGGTCAACTCATGACAAGCGCGCTCGATGACCTCAGCTGCGGGCGCCCCGAGCGCGACCATTTCCCCCAGGTCATGCAGGAGCGCCACGTAATCGGCCTCCTCAACTGCTACGACCCGGTGATGGCGTCCACGGGCAGCAAGCTCGGTGACGATGAGACCGACCACGAACAGGCTGATGGTCGTCTCCAGATCAGCGCGATGGCTGATGGCGAACCGCTCGTACGGTTGAGTAAGGAAGAAGTCGAACCACAGGGCCGAAGAGGCAGAGGCGAGGACACCCGCGAAGCGGTTACCCAAGATGGCGATAGCAGCGACGAGGGCGACGAGGATGAGTGCGGCCGCAGTACCTGCCAGAGATGCACGAGCCGGCATAAGCGAGGCACTCACACCCAGCGGCAAGACGACGCCACAGAGGTTGGCCAGCGAATTCCTGCTGACAGCCGCGGCGTGCGACACGGCCCTTGTCAGATCCCGCAAGTTCGGTGTCATGCGTTCATGCACCCGTTCCACAGTCTCCGGCATCTCATCGGTTTCGTGAGAGAGACTCGGATCGCAAGTCTATGTCGGGGCGGGCGCCGACTGCTCCTTGTTGCCTGGCGAGCTCGACGGCACAGGATCGACGATCTCGGCCTCGAGCGTTCGGCGTGAACGCTGAGAAACCGTCGCCCGAGACCCGAGCACACTGCGCCACGCGAGCCGACACTCGGCGGCCCCACGCAACCGGATGGGGGGTGGACCCCGGTCACCGGGAAGGCCGTTCATAGACATGGCCGTGCCTTCTTCGTAGCCCGGACCCGGCGTGGGTTAGGATGACACCCAGGGTGTGCCGGGAAGACTGGTCGGCGGTGAGGAGCCCGCGCCAAATGACCGATCCGATCGTCCCGAAGGCTGTCCCTGCTCGGGTCGTCCCCTCTGCGTGTCTGCCCTTCCCGCGCTGTGATCTTCGCCGTAGGCCAGGCGGGTCAGGTCGCCGCGTTCTCAGCGGGGGAGCGTGACCGAATTGACGGGTTCGCTCGACGATCGCGGGAGAAGTGACCGGCGGCGGCTTCCCAGTTGGCGTTGGGAGGCACTTCGCACCACATTTTGGCTGGTCCCGAGCATATTGATCGCAGTCGCCGGCGTGTTGTTCATCGCGACGTTCGAGATCGACCTTGCTGCATATCACCGACACCTGACGCTTCCGTTTTGGGCTCAGACCGGAAGCGCCGACGCCGGCCGGCAGGTCCTGACCACCATCGCCGCCGCGGTCATCACCGTGGTGGGTGTGGTCTTCTCGATCACGATTCTCGCACTCACCCTGGCGTCGCAGCAGTTCGGTCCTCGGATGATGCGAAACTTTGTCCGTGACATCGGAAATCAGGTCACGCTGGGTGTATTCGTCGGCACCTTCGTTTACTCGGTGCTCTGTCTCGGCTCTATTACGAGTATCTCCAAGGGCAATTTCGTACCCGTCTGTCAATCGCCGTAGCCGAGGCACTCCTCCTTGTGGATCTGGCGGTCCTCATTTACTTCATCCATCACATCGCCAAGTCGATCCAATTGCCCGAGGTCATCGCCGGAATCGCTCGCGACCTCACACATGCGATCGATGCAGAGTTCCCCGACCAGAGCGAGGACGTAGGACAGGGAATGGTTGGAAGCGGGAAACCGGTTTCGGAACTCCTCCAACTCATCGACGACAGGGGAGCGGTCGTCCGAGCGACCACCAGCGGCTACCTCCAATTCGTAGGGTACGCACAGTTGGTCGAGATTGCAGCCCGTACCGACTCGGTCATTCGCCTGAACCATCGACCCGGTCACTTCGTTGTGGCCGGCAGCCCACTGGCCACTGTCTGGCCTGGTGGTGCGGCCGGACAGGTCGCGCTAGCCCTCGCCAAAGCGCACGTCACGGGACCTCACCGGACGCTCATGCAGGATCCAGTCTTCGCCATCGACCAGCTGGTCGAGATCGCCATCCGTGCCCTCTCACCGGCGGTAAACGACACCTTTACGGCGCTCACGTGCATTGACTGGCTTTCGGCCGGCTTGAGCCGAGTCTCAGGCCGGACACTTTCGGAAGGGGTCTATCGAGACCGCTTTGGCCGGGTTCGCTTGATCGAATCAGATCCTTCGTACGCCCGAATGGTCAACCGTGCCTTCGACAAGCCTCGGCAGGCCGCCCGGGGGATGCCCGCCGTCATCATTCGCATGATGGATTCCCTGGCCTCGATCGCGGAACAGACAACGTCCCACGAGCAACGAAGAATCCTGCTCCGCCAGGCGGAAATGATCGAGCAATGCGCCGAGGAGTCGGTTCCCGATCCGAACGACCGACACGATATTTATGTCCGGTACGAGCACTTCGTGGGAACGGTTGCCGTTGCAGATCCCGAGCCCACGTGAGTCCCTTGGCGGCGTGGGCAGGACCATAACGAGCGACGTGCCATCCTGGGTGCGGCGACGGCGGTCGCCCGGCCTGGTCGGGCTCGAGCACCGTCTCCCCGGGGCACGCTCGAGACCCGCCCCGACGAGCAGATGGAGGTGGACCCGTGCCGCTGCCCTGGAGTGGAGCGCTCGCCGGTCGGATCGACGAGCACGTGATCACGTCGGCGGCGTTGGCGGGGAACCCGCTCGGGGACGACGCCGACCGGCCCCTGTGGGTGTACGTGCCGCCGGGCTACGACGACAGCACCCGTCGCCTGCCCTCGATCTACGTCATCCAGGGCTACACCGGCTACCTCACCATGTGGGCCAATCGCGACGCGTACCACCAGCCCTTCCCCGAGACCGCCGACGCCCTGTTCGCCTCGGGCCAGGCGCCACCATGCATCGTGGTGTGGGTGGACGCCTGGACGGCGTACGGGGGCTCGCAGTTCGTGGACTCCCCGGGGACGGGGCGGTACCACTCCTATCTGTGCGACGACGTGGTGCCCTTCGTGGACGCCCGCTACCGCACGCTCGACTCGGCCGCGCACCGGGGCATCCAGGGGAAGTCGAGCGGTGGCTTCGGGGCCATGATCACCCCCATGCTGCGCCCCGACCTGTTCGGCGGGCTCGCCACCCACGCCGGTGACGCGCTGTACGAGTGTTGCTACATCCCCGAGTTCCCGAAGGCGGTACGCGCCCTGCGGGGTTGGGACGGGGATATCAACGCGTGGTGGGGCGACTTCCGCTCCCGGACGGCCTTCACGCGCTCCGAGGACCACGTCCTGCTCATGATGCTCGGGGTCTCGGCGTGCTTCTCGGCCCAAGACGACGGCACGCCCGTCCTCCCCTTCGATCCCGGCATGGGCCGGCTCCGCGACGACGTATGGGCGCGCTGGCTGGCGTGGGACCCCGTGCGGATGGTGCCCGCCCACGGCGACGCGCTGCGGTCGCTGCGGGCGGTGTGGATCGACGGGGGCACACGCGACGAGTGGTACCTGGACCTCGGGGCCACGGCCTTTCGGGACGCGCTGGCCGGGATCGGCGTGACCGATGTGCACTTCGATCTCTTCGACGCCACCCACGGCGGCATCGGGTGGCGTTACCCCCTGGCGCTCTCGTATCTGGCGCAGCGCCTCTCGGAGCCCGCTACGTCGTGAAGATCTGCTCCACGAGGGAGGCGACCAGCCCCCCCACGAGGGCGTCGGAGAGGTCGGCGGCGACGGTGGTTCCGACGTGCTCGCTGATGTCGCCGCCCAGGCGCGTCGGGCCCACCGCCGACCTGATCCGCACGAAGTCCGAACCCTCGTTGACCGTGATGGTCAGCTTGCCCGGGCCTCGGTCACCGAATCGGTCGATCCACAACGTGAGGTCGAACCCCCGCGGCACCCGGGCCGGTTCGTCGCGCAGCGTCTCGGTGAACCGGGCCGACAGCCCCCATGCGGCGAGCATCTCGACGCAGCTCTCCAGCACGGGTCGCAGCTCCTCCTGGCACATCGTGCGCACGACGTCGAACGACTCCTGGGACCGGGTGGCGACGGCATCCTGACGGGACTTGCGGGCCGCGTCGCCCGAGAGGCCCGACGAGACGACCAGGTCGATGCGGGCCTGCCACAGCTGGTCGCCGGTGGCGTGAGCCAAAACGTCAGGCATGGGGACGGCTCCCGGGTTCGGGGATGTCGAGCCCTTCCGGCTCCGGAGGGCGGAGGTCATGGGGAGCGCGACGGGGTCCGCCGTCTGCCATAGCCGTTCGCGGCACGCCTGGTCTGCTTCGACCTGCATGCGGTCGTCGACGATGGACATGGGCCCCCCGGCAATGAAAATGAAGCGACCCCTTCGCCACGGCCGCCCCCCTCTGGCCCCACCCTGGCAGCCCCTGCTCACCGCAGGCTCTATCCCGTGTCAACAATCGGCCAACCGGGGCGGCGCGGAATGAACGGTGGCCCGGCACGAACGGCGGCCCGGAACGAACGGGCGGCTCGGTGCCCTCGGGTGCGTCCCGGCGCCTCAGGCGCGGCAGGTCTGGCCCGGCAGGTCAGGCGTGACAGGTCAGGGGGCGGCCGCCGTTGAGGATGACCATGTCCCCGAAGGCGGCCAGGACGTCGACGGGGTCCCCGGGACGCGCTCCCGGCACTCGGCGAACGCCCGGTGCAGGTTGCCGGCCAGGCGTTCGGGGTGACCGAGACCGGCCAGCGCGCCGAGGTCCGCCTCCTGGGCCGCTTCGAGGGGGGTGAGCCCGGCGTCGATGGCGGCGGAGGCGGTCTGCTGCAGGAAACGGAGGTACTCCCCGGCCACGTCGACGACCTCGGGACCGCACACCTCGCCGTGCCCGGGGACGATCACGGCGGGCTCGAGCTCGGTGATGCAGTCGAGTGCCACCAACGACCCCGCCACCGAGCCCATCAGCACAAACGGTGTCCCTCCGTTGAAGACGAGGTCCCCGGTGAACAGCACGCGTTGCTCGGGCAGCCACGCCACCACGTCGTTGGTCGTGTGCGCCGGGGTGTTGAAATGCCGCAGCTCCACCACAATGTCGTCGACGAACACATCGAGCCTGTGCTCGAAGGTGACGAAGGGGGGAGCCGGTTCCAGCGCGCCCCAATCAACTGGGTCCCACAAGCCGTCGGGCCGGAGGATGCCCGTGGAGATGATCGCTTCCCGGCACAACGAGTGGCCGATGATGGTGGCGTCGGGCATGAGGCAGTTGCCGTTGGTGTGGTCACCGTGCTGATGGGTGCTCACGAGCAGGCGCGCTGGCGTCTCGGCATGGAGCCCGAGCCGGCGCCGCACCGCGTCGATCGTCTCGAGCAGGGCGCGGGTGCGCCGTTCCGTGGCGCAGCTATCGATGCACAAGATGGTGTGCTCGCCGAGGACGAATCCGGTGTTGTTGATCCACCACCCCCCGTCGGGCTGGATGTAGGCGAAGACGTGCTCGGCCACTTCCTCGGTGCGCGGGTCTGCCAGGGTGCCGGCACCGGCGGGATCTCGGTTCGACGAGGTCATGGAGTTGTCATACCACCCTAGGATCCAGGCCGTGCGGGAGGCGGCCGACGGCATCATGGGAGGGCTCGCCCGGCTCCTCGTACATGTCTTTTTCCGACGGGTGGAGGTCGAGCACGGCGACGCCCTCGCGCCCGGCGTGCCCACGGTACTGGTCGCCAACCACACCAACGGGTTGGTGGACGGGCTCCTCCTGATGGCGGCGTTGCGCTGGTACCCACGCTTTCTCGGGAAGTCCACGCTGTTCAAGATCGTGCCGCTCCGTCCCTTTCTGACATTGGCCGGCGTCATCCCCGTCTACCGCGCCAACGACGGGGAGTCGACGGCGCGCAACGCCGGGGCGTTCGCCATGTGCCGACGGCTCCTGGGTCGAGACGGCATGGTCGCGCTCTTCCCCGAGGGTGTGAGCCACGACGAGCCCGCGCTGCAACCGCTCAAGACGGGCGTGGCGCGGATCGCGTTGGGAGCGGCTTTCGACGACCACGTGGCCGGGGTCGTCGCCGTGGCGGTCGGGCTGGCCTATGACGCCAAGGCGCGCTTCCGTTCTCGCGCCCTGGTGCGCGTGGGCGTGCCCCAGCCCGTGGACCGGTGGGCGGAGCGCTACGGAGCCGACGACCACGAGGCCACGCGCGCCCTGACCGACGACCTGGCCACGAGGTTGCGACAGGTGGGCCCCGACGACGCCTCCTGGCGTCAGGCCGAGCTCCTGGGCCGGGTCGCCGAGGTCGTGGACCGCCCGCTGGCCGTCGTGCCCGTCGAGGTGGACCTGGCCCGACGCGAGCGCGTGGCCCGGTCCTTGGCCGAGGGCGCCGGACCGGCGCCCGCCCTGTTGGACGCCTTCGACCGGTACCAGCGCGACCTCGGCCTGTTCGGCATCACCGATGCCCAGGTGTGCGCCAGCTATCGCTCGGGCCACCTGCGGCTCATGCTCGTGTGAGCCCTGGCCAAGGTCATCGCCGCCGCGCCGTTCGCATTGGTCGGTGCCGTCGTGCACGCCCTGCCCTACCAGGTCATGAAGCGATCGGCGCCCTCCCCGCCAACGAAGGCATCAAGGCGACGGTCAAGCTCCTCGGTTGCTTCGCGTCGTTCACGCTGCTCTACATCGCGCTCGGGGTCGTCTTCGCCACCCAGTTCGGGGTGGCGGCGGGAGTCGCGGCGGCGCTCGCCGCCCCGGCCTGCGGCTACGTGGCGGTGCTGTTGTCCGAACGCGTCAAACGGATCGGGGGCGCAGTGGCCGGGGCCCGCGCCGTGGGGAGCCGGCACGCGGTGATCGACTCCGTACTCGCCCACCGGCGCTCGGTGGTCGAGCTCGCCGCCGGCATCGTCGGCGGTCCCGCCCGGTAGGCGTCTCGCTCAGGCGCTCACGGCGCCTGGTGCGCCCGGCGCGCCGCGTCCACGGCGTCGTCGCCGGGACCGCCGCTCGATGCGGGTTCGGGCCGGAACTCCACGTCGAGCACGGCCGCCACGCTGGCCCCCACCGAGGCGCGCAGGGCATCGAGGTCGTAGCCGCCCTCGAGGAGCATGGCCAGGCGGCCCGGTCCGGGTGCGAACGCCCTGACCCGCGTCGCGATGTCGGCGAAGTCACCCGCGGTGAGGCTCAGCCCGGCCATGGGATCGGCACGATGGGCGTCGTAGCCGGCCGAAGCCAGCACCCACGTGGGCGCGAACCGTTCCACCACCGGTGCCACCACGTCGTCGAGGGCGGCGAGGACCACGTCCCCGGTGGCGCCAGGTGGCAACGGCACGTTGACGGTCAGGCCGGGCGCGTCGGGGCCGCCCGTCTCGCTGGCCCGCCCGGTCCCGGGATACAGCGGCCACTGGTGGGTCGAGACATACAGCACCCGCGGGTCGTTCCAGAAGATGTCCTGTGTCCCGTTGCCGTGGTGCACGTCCCAGTCCACGACGAGCACACGCTCGCCTCGTGCCGCGAGTGCCGCCGCGGCCACGGCGACGTTGTTCAGGAGGCAGAAGCCCATGGGCTCAGCCGCCATGGCGTGGTGCCCGGGCGGCCGGGCCGCGACGAACGCGACGTCACCGTCGCCGCGGCGCAGGGCGTCGACCACCTCGAGGGCAGCCCCGGCGGCCAGCAGGGCCGTGTCCCACGACCCCGGCGACGCGACGGTGTCGGGGTCGATGTTGCCGCCGCCGTCGTTGCAGAAGGACCGCAACGTGTCGAGGTAGGACACGGGGTGGACGAGGCTCAGCTCCTCGATGGTGGCGCGACGGGGCTCGAGCGCGATGACCGCGTCGCGCACGCCCGCGTCGTCGATGCCCGCCAGCGCGGCCCCGACGCGCGCCGGGCGTTCGGGATGATGGGGCCCCACGTCGTGGTGATCGAGCGCGGGAGACGCCGCTAGGAGGAGCATCGCCTCACTGTACGGCGGTCGTCGCGCCGTGTTCCTCCGCACAGACCCCGCACCGGGGTCTGTGATCGAGGTGGCGCAGGCTCAGGGACAGCAGCGGCGGCAGGCCGTGGGCCCGCCCGTTCCCCGTGCCTCGCTCCAGGCCGCCAGGGCGGCGGCGCTCGGCGCGCACACCCGCACGGATCCCGTCGTCGTCGTCAGCGAGGCGGGTCGGGGCGCGACGGCGGGGCACCCGACTCGGTGCAAGGTGGGTGCCTTGGCCCCGGCTCCTCGGCGCTGGCTCATGACGAAGGCCTCGGGGTGGGTCTCGGTCCACGCCGAGTAGCCCGGGTGCTCGGGCGAGAACTCGTGGCACATCGGCGTCACCGGCGCGGCCGGGCCCGCCGACGACCCCGGACGGGGGGCGTCGGGTGTCGAGCGGGACCAGCGCGACGTCCCTGCCGGTCGCCCCGTCTCGGAGCCGAGCGGGGCGGGCCGCAGCGCGGCCGGGCGCGGCTTGGTCGAGACGCGGTGGGCGCGGGGCTCGATGACCGACGGCTTCGGCAGCGGCTCGGCCGACGGCATGGGCTTGAGGTCGCGTGCGGTGTCGGGCCTGGAGGGGTGGAGGCTCGGGTCACCGGACCGGTGCCCGGTTCCCGGCCGCGCCGCCCAACCCGACGGGTGCCGGGCCACGGCGTCGGCTTCCTCTTCGATCGACGACACCAGCCGGACATGCGCTTCGGCCGCGGGGACGGGCACCAACCGGCCCTGGCGCGCCGGCAACGGCCGCAGGATCGACGTGGCCGGGGGCACGGGTCGTAACGCGCCGGCGGGGGCGGCGAGGAGCTTCACGTGCGTTTCACTCGCCATGGCGCGCCGGGCGACGTGGACGCCGTGCCGCGCCGGCGCAGGGGGTGGGACCGGCACCGCCAGCGCGCCGATGGCATCGACCAGGGCCCGCATGTACTCGGCAGAGCGCCCCGAGGGCTCCTCGCCGAAATGGTGCCAGCGACGCTGTTCGTAGAACAGACAGCCCCGCAGTTCGTCGAGCGTGTCGGGGAGGCAACGACGCCGCGTCCAGCCCTGCAGGACCCGTCCGGCCAGGGTGGGGAGATCGGCCCAGTAGCCGTGCCCGTCGTAGGACAAGGCGAAGTCCGAGACCGCCTCCCACGAGTCACCGCGTCCGGGGACCTCAGACACCCGGAGCTCGGCGTTGGGGATCGCCGCGGCGATGAAGTCGCCGTCGGGTGCGGTGTTGGGGTCGGTCCAGCGCAGCCGGGGTTCGGCCCGCTCCGGCGTGGAAGCGTCGGCGCCGCTGTCCACGACCGACAGGGAACGCACGGCGTGCGGACGGGGCAGGGCGAGGACCCGCATGAGCAGGTTCCGCAGACCGAGGAAGGGGCGCAGCGGTGTTCCCATCGCCGGGAGGCGGTCGCTGCGCAGAACGCTCGGGAACAACGTCATCCCAATTGATATCGGCACCTGCGGGCCGGGGTTGAGCGAGGTCACGCAGGGTGCCCGACACGAGCGTCCATCGGGCACGACCGAGTCGGGGGCGACCGCGTCGGGCGGTCGTCCCGTGGCGCCCGCCGAGCCTGCGGACGGGCCCCGTCCCGGTTGACAGGGCCGCACCGGGCGGGACGGGTCGCCCGGAGGCCCGACCTCGCTCGGTAGCCTGCCCCGGAATGCGCCGTGTGGTCGTCGCCAGCTTCAACGTGCACGGCGGCGTGGACGGGTGGGGTCGACCCTTCGACGTGCTCGATGCCTGTCGCCGCATCGACGCCGACGTGCTCATGCTCCAGGAATCCTGGGCCCCCGACGGGGACGAGCCCATGGCCGAGCGCCTCGCCCGCCTGTTGGGCTACCGCGCCCTCGAGCTCACCTTCGCTCGGGGGAGGATCCTCGCCGCTCCCGACGACGCACCGGCGCGGTGGGGACCGCGCATGTGGTCCCCGAGTCTCCACGGCCTTCGCCTCGACCGTCGCCGGGACCGGTCGAAGCCGCACCGCGGTGCGCCGCACCAGCCGAGGCTCGCCTCGGCGGTGCGGGGCACGTGGTCGATCGCGGTGCTGTCGAGGCTCCCGGTCACGGCCTTCCACACCGTCGACCTCGGCAAGCTCCCCACCGACCCCGCCCGGCGCGGGGCGATCGTCGTCGACCTCGACACCGGGGGTCCCGACGCCCCCGTGCGTGTCGTGGGCACCCACCTCGCCCACCTCAGCCAGGGATCACCACGGCACATCGCCTTCCTGCGCCGAACGCTCAACGCGCTCACTCCGGTCCCGTGCGTGTTGGCGGGGGACATGAACATGTGGGGCCCGCCGCTGCTCGCCCTGCTGCCTGGGTGGTCCCGCGCCGTGCGCGGTCGGACGTGGCCGACATGGACGTCGCGGCCGGTGGCGCAACCCGATCACATCCTCGTCCGGGGGCCCGCCCGGGCCGAACACGGCGAGGTCCTGCCGATCCTCGGTTCCGACCATCTCCCCGTTCGGGCCGCACTTGTGATCGACTGAACGAAGTTGTTTCAAGCGCGTGACGAATGAGACGAGTATGTTGCTGGCGCAGATGTCGATTGGGGGCATGCAACACGAGCCGAGGCAACACAGGAGCTTCCGGTAAGTCAGGGACGTTCGGCCCTGTTGTCGTTCATCATCTGTGGAACATGCTTCTCGGGTTAGCGTTCATCAAGAGACCTCGAAAACAAGAAACTCGAATACAAGAAAGCAGGAGAGCAATATGCGAATCCGCGGGTTGAGTCGGCTGGCGGGGATCTCCCTGGCGGTTGTCGTGGGCATGGTCTTCACGGCGTGCAGCAGCAGTCCCAAGACGGCGTCCACGACGACGACGAAGGCATCGGCCAGCGTGCCGGCCGATCTCACCGTCAAGTCCTTCAACGTGAACTTCACGGAGATGCCGAAGTTGAAGCCGCTGGCTACAGCGGGCACCGGCCTGGTCGGCGTCATCCTCCCCGACACCACCTCGTCGACGCGCTACGTCGACTTCGACGCTCCGTACTTGAAGGAAGCGTTCCAGATGGCCGGGTACAGCTCGTCTGACTTCAAGATCGACAACGCCCAGGGCGTGGACGCCACCGAGCTCGCCGACGCCCAGGCTGACGTGGCGCTCGGCGCCAAGGTCCTCGTCTTCGACCCGATCGACAGCACGGTCGGGGCTCAGGTCCAGTCCTACGCGTCGTCGCACGGCGTCGCCGTGATCAGCTACGACCGGGCCACCTTCACGGGCACCAACACCTACTACGTGAGCTTCGACAACAACCAGGTGGGCAAGCTCATCGGTCAAGGCTTCGAAGCGTGCGTGTCCTCGTGGGGCGTCGCCAGCCCCAAGGTGTTCGAGCTCGACGGCGGTGAGGACACCGACCCCAACGCAGTGTCGTTCGCCCAGGGCTACAACTCGGTCATCTGGAACTCGGTGACGACGCCGCTGAAGGCGGGCCTGACCAACAGCAAGGGCTACACCTTGATCGGCGACCAGATCACCCCCGGTTGGGTGAACGCCACCGGTGCGACCATCTTCACCCAGCAGTTCACGGCCCACCCGACGATCAACGCCACCGTCGAGGCCAATGACGGGCTGGCCGAAGCTGTCGTCACCGACCTGAAGAACAAGGGTGTCGGCCCCAAGAAGATCCCGACCACCGGGCAAGACGCCACGCTCCAGGGGATGGAGAACATCCTCCAGGGCTACCAGTGCGGATCGGTCTACAAGGCCGTCTACCAAGAGGCGCAGGACGCCGTCGCGTTGGCCACGATCCTGCGGGACGGCAAGACCCCGCCCGCCGCCCTGGTCAACTCCACCACCACGCCTCCCACGGGCGTGACGGGGACGGCACAGCCGGCGTCGCTGCTCACCCCGGTGTGGGTGAATGCCACCAACATGGCGTCGACGGTGATCAAGGACAAGTTCATCTCGGCCTCGACGCTCTGCACCGCAGTGGGCAGCAGCGTGTGTAGCGCCGCCAACATCACCCCGTAACCGCGTTCACCAGACTCGAGTGGGACCGTCGCCGCCTCGTGCGGCGACGGTCCCGCGTCTGGCCGAACGATGACGTAACCTGTGTCGCGGCGAACGTAACGCGAGAGGATCGAGGTCGAGGGTGGACGAGCCCCTTCTGAAAGTGCGGGGCCTCTCCAAGCGCTTCGGTGCCGTCCAAGCACTGACCGACGTGGACCTCGATGTGTCGGCCGGAGAGGTGATGTCGCTGTCGGGCGACAACGGCGCCGGCAAGTCCGTCCTCATCAAGTGCATCTCGGGTATCTACGAGCCCGACCACGGCCAGATCATCTGGGAAGGGCGACCGGTCCGGATCCGCAGCGCGCACGATTCCGCCGCGTTGGGCATCGAGACCGTGTATCAGGACCTTGCGCTGGCTGACAATCTCGACATCGTCCAGAACATGTTCCTGGGACGCGAGCGCCTGCGGCGCCGGGTACTCGACGAGGACGACATGGAGCGTGCCGCGGCGGAGACCCTGGCCGGTCTGCGGGTGACGACGGTGCGGTCGATCCGCCAGCCGGTGGGGTCGCTGTCGGGTGGACAGCGACAGTCGGTGGCGGTGGCCAAGGCCGTGATGTGGAACTCCAAACTGGTGATCATGGACGAGCCGACCGCCGCCCTGGGGGTGTCGCAGACCGCCATGGTGCTCGACCTGGTGCGACGGCTCAGAGATCAGGGGCTGGCGGTGTTGATGATCTCGCACAACCTCAACGACGTCTTTGCCGTTGCCGACCGCATCGCCGTCCTGTATCTGGGAAGGATGGTGGTGCAGGACAAGATCGCGGCCTTCGATCGACAGAGGGTCGTCGAGTACATGACCACAGGGGGCGTGGGTGCAAAAAGCCAATAACGCGCCCACCCGAGCAGGAGCTCTGCGACGTGACACCGAGTGAACCCGGATTCGGCGGCGCACCTCCGTCCTCGGGTCTCGAGCTTCCCGTCGAGGCCGAAGTCGACTTGACTGCGGCGCCGGCCACGGCCGCCGCGCTCGTCCCGCCCGAGATCGTGGCCCAGTCGATGCGGGAGTACGCCCGCGGCCAATTCCTGCGCATCAGGGGCGGAGAGGCCGGGATGCTCCCGGTCCTCTTGGGGCTGGTCATCATGGTCATCGTCTTCCAGTCCATCAGCCCTCATCACATCTTCCTCTCGGCCGGCAACATCGTGAACCTCTTCCAGCAGAGTGCGGTGTTCATGGTGCTGGCCATGGCCGAGACCTTCGCCCTGCTGCTCGGAGAGATCGACCTTTCGATCGGCTACGTCGGCCCCGTCGGGGCGGTCATAGCCGTGCAGCTCGTGCAGCCGTCGACGACCAACTGGCCGTGGTGGGCGGCGATCGTCGTCTCCCTTCTGGCGTGCGCGCTGATCGGCGCGGTGCAGGGCTCGTTGATCAGCCGGCTCCGGATCCCCTCCTTCATCGTGACCTTGGCCGGACTGCTCATCTTCAACGGCGTCCTGCTCATCGTGCTCGCCTTCGGGCCGTTCTCCGGATATCCCACCCTGACCGGCCCGTCGCCCAATCTGCGAGCGCTCTACAACCTCATGTGGGGTCACATCAACCCCACCGAGGGATGGATCGCTCTGGCCGTCATCGTCGGCGCCTTGGGCCTGAACCTCTCTCTGCGCGACTCACGCCGAAGGCGCAGCGGCCTGGTGGCGCCCCCGGTCGGCCTCACGGTGGCGAAGATCGTCCTCATGGCGGGGGTGGGCGTCGCCGTGGTGGCCGTGTGCAACGTCAACCGTGCGGCGGTGGGGACGCTCGAGGGCGTCCCGTGGGCGATATTCATCGTGCTCGGGGTGCTCGGTGCGTGGACGTTCCTCCTCCAGCGCATGCGCTTCGGGCGCTACATGTACGCCATCGGTGGCAACCCCGAGGCGGCCCGTCGGGCCGGAATCAGGGTGACCAACATCCGGACGTGGGCCTTCATCCTGTGCGCGTTCACCGCCGGGATCGCCGGGTTGCTCTACGCCTCGTACCTGGGCGGCATGTCCAACAACGTGAACGGCGGGCAACTCGTCCTCTACGCCGTGGCCGCCGCGGTCATCGGCGGCACCTCGCTGTTCGGGGGCAAGGGCAAGGCGGTCCACGGGGTGCTCGGGGGGTTGGTGATCGGCGGCATCTACAACGGCATGTACCTCCTCGGGCTGGCCGTGCAGTGGGAGTTCATCGTGACCGGTGGCGTGCTCCTGGGCGCGGTGACCATCGACGCTCTCTCCCGGCGGGCCAGTGGCACCGGGGGCAGCTGAGCGGCGGCGCTCGCCCTTTGCCATCGCCGAGAGAGAGTGTGGCCTGATGCGACGGGGCCCCGACGAGGGCGACGCGCCCCCCACCCGTCGTCTCCACGAATAGGTGGCGACGCTCCGGGTCGGCCTGCTCGGCTACGGACTGGCGGGCTCGGTGTTCCACGGCCCCTTGATCGACGCCACCCCGGGCCTCGAGATCGCGACCATCGTGACCGCCGATGCCACCCGCCAGAGCCGAGCGGGGCGCGACTTCCCCCGAGCCCGGATCGTCCCGAGCGCCGACGACCTGTGGGCCCGGGCCGACGAGCACGACCTCGTCGTCGTGGCCACCGCCACGGGGTCCCACGCCGCCCTGGCGACCCTCGCCGTCGACAGCGGCCTGGCCGTGGTGGTCGAGAAGCCGTTGGCGCCGACGCTGACCCAAGCCCGCGCCCTGGTCGAACGAGCCGCCGCCGCCCGCGTCGTGCTCACGGTGTTCCACAACCGTCGGTGGGATGCCGAGTACCTCACCCTGGGCCGGCTCGTTGCCGACGGCGCACTCGGTGGGGTGGCTCGCTACGAGTCGCGCTTCGAGCGGTGGCGGCCCCAGCGCACCCCCGGCGCCTGGCGCGAGGAGCTCCCCGCCGACGACGGGGGAGGGGTGCTCCTCGACCTCGGCGTGCACCTCGTCGACCAGGCGCGCCAACTGCTCGGGCCCGTCACCGGCGTCTACGCCGAGATCGCGGCGCGCCGGGGCGGGGCCGACGACGACGTGTTCATGGCGCTCGGGCACGCCTCGGGGACGATGTCGCACCTGTGGGCGAGCGCGGTGGCGGCCGCCCCCGGGCCTCGGCTGCGCGTGCTCGGCACCGAGGCGGCCTTCGTCGCCGAGCACCTCGACGGGCAGGAGGATGCGCTGCGCGCCGGGCGCCGGCCCGACGAGGCGGGGTTCGGGGTCGTGCCCCCGGAGCGTTGGGGCCAGCTGGTGCGGGGAGACGCCCGCGACCCCGTGACGAGCGAGCGCGGGCGGTGGTCGGACTTCTACCCCGGGGTCGTCCAGGCGTTGCGGGGTCTGGCCCCGCCCCCCGTCGACCCCCACGACGCGGCGGAGGTGCTGGCCGTCCTCGACGCCGCCCGGCGCAGCGCCGCCGAGCACGCCGTCGTGGCCATGTCATGGGGCCATCCCTCCTGACCAGCGGATTTGCCCCAAATATCTGAGCCGCTAATATCCGCAACCGGATATGCGCAACGGCGCCGACCACCGGGGGGAACGGTCGTGACCCGCCGGAAAGTCTCGAACCCCCTGGCCCTGGCCGTGCTGGCCTGCCTGGCCGAGCGGTCCATGCACCCCTACGAGATGGCCACAACCATGCGGGGCCGCCACAAGGACCAGAGCATCAAGTTGAACTACGGGTCGCTCTACACCGTGGTCCAGGCGCTGCGGCGGCACGGGCTCATCGAGGCCCAGGAGACCGAGCGCCCCGGGAAGCGCCCCGAGCGCACCGTGTTCGCCATCACCGAGGCGGGCTCGACCGAGCTGCTCGACTGGCTGAGCGAGCTCATTAGTGTCCCGAGCAAGGAGTACCTGCGGTTCGAAGCGGGGCTGTCACTGTTGCCGGTGCTCACGCCGGACCAGGCGGTGGAGCTCCTCGAGATCCGCTGCCAGCACCTCGAGGTCGACCTGGCGCAGCGACGCACCGTCAGCGGGCTGATCGCGCAGCAGGGTGTGCCCCGGCTGTTCGAGGTGGAGTTCGAGTACATGACGTGCTTGGCCGAGGCCGAGCTCGAGTGGACCCGCACCCTCATCAGCGAGGTGAAGTCGAATTCGCTCGACGGCATCGAGCTGTGGCGCGGGTTTCACGCCGCGCACGCGGAGGAAGGACAACCGACATGACCAACGCCATCGAGGCGCACGACCTGCACAAGACCTTCGGCGGTGAGGTGCGCGCCCTCGACGGCGTGAGCTTCGCCGTCGAGGAGGGGACCATCTTCGGGCTGCTCGGCCCCAACGGCGCCGGCAAGACGACGGCCGTGCGGATCCTCACCACCATCCTGAGCCCGGACTCCGGGTCAGGCTCGGTCCTCGGCTACGACGTCGTGGCGCAGGCCGATCGGGTCCGGACCCTCATCGGGTTGGCGGGCCAGTACGCGGCGGTGGACGAGAACCTGACCGGTCGCGAGAACCTCACGATGGTCGGGCGCCTCAATCACCTGGCCCGGTCTGTCGTCAGCGCCCGAGCCACCGAACTGCTCGAGCAATTCGACCTCACCGACGCCGGCGACCGGCCGCTCAAGACCTATTCGGGCGGCATGCGCCGCCGCCTGGACGTCGCCGCCGCCCTGGTGGCCCGGCCGAAGGTGCTGTTCCTCGACGAGCCCACCACCGGGCTCGACCCCCAGAGCAGGGTCGACGTGTGGGCCATGATCGAACGCCTCGTGGGCGAAGGCACGAGCGTGTTGCTCACCACCCAGTACCTCGAGGAGGCCGACGTCCTGGCTCGGCGCATCGCCGTGGTGGACCACGGCCACGTCATCGCCGAGGGGACGCCCATGCAGCTCAAGTCCGATCTCGGGGCCACCGTGGTCGACGTGGGCCTCGCCGATGCCGACGTGGCCCGCCAGGCGGCCCAGGTCCTCGACGGCATCGGCACCACGAGCCCGACGGTGGTCGGGAGCATGGTCGAGCTGCCGGTGGACAACGGGCCGAGGGTGGCGATGGAGGTCCTGCGCCTTCTCGACCAGCATGCCCTCGTGCCCGTCACCTTCGGCATCCGCGAGCCCAGTCTCGACGACGTGTTCCTGGCGCTGACGGGCAAGCGGACCGAGACCGAGCAAGACGGCGCCGCGGGCGCCGCCACCGACGGCCAACGTCGGCGCCGGCGAACACCGGCCGAGGCCGTCACGACGAGCGAAGGAGGCGGACGATGAGCACGACCACCGCGGTCATCCCCGAGCCGGGCGTGAGCCCGATCCCCGTCCCGACCCTGCCCGGCGGGCTGGCCCGCCTGCGCTGGGCCGTGGCCGACACCGTGACGATCACCAAGCGGAACCTGATCGCCTACCTGCGGATCCCCGAGTCACTGTTCTTCTCCACCTTGCAGCCCATCATGTTCGTGCTGCTGTTCCGCTACGTCTTCGGCGGGGCCATCCAGGTCGGGGGCGGCCTCAGCTACATCGACTTCCTCATGGCCGGGATCTTCATCCAGAGCGTCGGCTTCGGCGGCATCGGCACCGCGGTCGGTCTGGCCGAGGACCTCCAGAAGGGGCTCATCGAGCGCTTCCGCGCCCTCCCCATGGCCCGCTCCGCGGTTCTCGCCGGCCGCACCACCGCCGATCTCGTCCGCAACGTCTTCGTGTTGTTGCTCATGACGGGGGTGGGGGCGCTGGTGGGGTTCAACTTCCCCAACGGCGCGGCGGGGTTCATCGCCGCGTGCGCACTCGTCCTGTTCTTCGCCTACGCGCTGCTGTGGGGGTTCGCCGTGATCGGGCTCGTCGCCTCGAACAGCGAGACGGCCCAGGTCATGGCGTTCCCGATCCTCTTCCCGCTCATCTTCGCGTCGCCCGCCTTCGTGCAGGTCGTCACCATGCCCGGCTGGCTGCGGTCGTTCGCCAACAACCAGCCCATCGGTGCCGTCATCACGGCCCAGCGCGCCCTCATGCTCGGTGGGCAACATGTGCCGGGGAGCGTCACCGGGCACGTGCTCGTCAGCCTGGCGTGGTCCGTCGGGTTCCTGGTGGTGCTGGCCCCGCTGGCGGTGTGGCGCTACCGGCGCAGCACCTGAGCCCCACCTGGCCCCGCGCCCCGCACGCCCGGGCCGAGGTCAGAGGTGGGTCGAAGTCAGGACCGGGCCGCAGTCAGGACGGGGGGCCCGGTGATCGGCGTGGTGCCGTTGCCGACGCCCAGCGACGCGTACGTGACCGCCCCCTTCGGCGCGCTCACGTGCACGGCCTCGCCCCACCGGCTGAAGGTCATGACCAGGGTGCTCTTCGTCTTGTTGATCGTCCCGTCCTCGGTGTACTGCACGGGGAGGTGAGGGCGCGACGTCGTGATGTACAGGTAGGCGGTGCCCTTGGCCCGCTGCACCTGGCCCTCGACGACCTGGTTGACCATGGGCCCGGTGATCCCGAGGACCCGGTACCCCGCCCGCGTCGAGGTCCCCGACTCCCGGTGCGGTGCGAAGGCGATGTTGGAATCGAGGGCCGAGCGCGTCGTCACGGCCACGTACACCGACTCATAGGGCAGGTCGCCGGGGGCCAGTGATATCCACTGTCCGGCGTGGGTAGTGGCGATGGCGCTCGGAAGGCCCAGCTGTTGCTCCATCTGGTTGGCGTCGCCCTGGAAGTAGCACGCCGCCCCGTTCACGAGGACGGTGAAGGTGTCGGACCCGATCGTGATGACCTGGCGCCCCGAGGACATCCCGGCGTCGCCCACGGTGGTCTGGCTCTGGCCCTTGGAGGTGAAGCGCGACACGTAGTGGAACGAGCCTCCGTCGATCGTCGACTTCAAGGCGGTGCGGGCCAGGCGCCGGGCCACGGGGGAGACGGGCGGTGCGGACTTCGACCCCGAGGTCACGATGAGCGACACCCCCGCAGCGGCCAGGATCACCACGGCCAGGACCACGACGACCGCCACCGTCCTCGTCCGTGACCGGGGCGCCGACGGCTCGGCGGGGACGGCGCCGGTCAGCACCCCGGGCGGCGGCCCCGACGGCGGGGCCGGGGCTCCCGGAGGGGCGAAGGCCGGGTGGGGCGGTGCGCCCGGGCCCGCAGTCCCCAGGGTCCCCCCGGCCCCGGGCGGTGGCGGCGGATACCCGGGGATGGGCGGGTATCCCGTGCCCGGTGCGTCGGGAGGAGGAGGCGGTGCAGGCTCGGTCGCCCCCGACGGCGCAGCCGGGGTGGGCGGTCGGTTCGTGTCGTCCGGCACTGTGCTCAGACTACGCCCCGGCCACCCGGGCCCCGGAGCGGGTGCAGGGGCGCGGGT
Source organism: uncultured Acidimicrobiales bacterium (assembly GCA_963811775.1). Classification (GTDB taxonomy): domain Bacteria; phylum Actinomycetota; class Acidimicrobiia; order Acidimicrobiales; family UBA8190; genus Chersky-840. The sequence goes on from CAWESO010000010.1 coordinate 328,088, forward strand.
CTGGGCCTGGATCAGCCAACGGGTGCCCGGGCGACGACGAGACGCGACGAGGCCTGGACCCGCAGCACGCCCTCGTGCTCGAACGGGCGCAGCAGCTCGGTGGCCCGGGCCAGGAACTGGATGCGGGCCTGTTGGCCGCACTCCCGCCAGGCCTCGGACAGCGGGGGCAGGGTCGGGTACACCCGAACCCACTGCGACACGCGGGGCAGTGCGGCCAGCATCCGCACCGTGCGGCACGACACGTCGCGGAACCCGGCCTCGTGGACCAGGGCGCGCAGGTCGTCGATGCGATGGAAGGCGAAGGCGTCGAGGAGCACCTCGACCACGCCGGAGTGGTCGAGCCCGGACTTGATGATGGCGTCGAGCTCCGCCGCGAAGGTCGGGTTCTCCTCGATGGGGCCCCACGTCATGATGCCCATGCGGCCACCGGGGGCGAGCACCCGCCCGATATCGGCCAGGACCGCCACCGGGTCGCGGAAACGGTGCAGGGCGTGCTGGCACGCCACCACGTCGAAGACGCCGTCCTCGAAGGGGAGCCGCGCCCCGTCCCAGTTGCGCCATTCGACGATGCTCGTCACATCGATGCGGCGGGCGGCTTCGACCGCGGCCGCCGAGGCGTCGATGCCCACCACCTTCCCGGCCGGTCCCACCACGTGCGCGGCCATCCGGGCGAAGCTCCCCGTGCCGCAGGCCACGTCGAGCACGCGCCCCCCGCGCACCACCACGAGCGCGTCGAGGGCGCGCTCGGCGAAGCGGCGGCCGAAGACCGGATCGAAGTGCTGCGCGTACGCGGCCGTCGAGCCCACGTCGTCGAAGAAGCCCGGCCCGTGCACGGGCCGGGTCGCCAAGGCCGCGGTCGAGCGCGGCGTGGTCTCTGCGTGTGCAGACCGGGAGGAGTCTCGCTCGGGGCCGCCGGCACGTGTGTCGCGGCCGGTCACCACGCTGCACGACGCTACCGGGCACGTCATGGAAAATGGTGGACCGTGGTGATGTCGACAACATCTGGCGGGCATCGGTGCGCGCAGCGTGGTCGGCAATCGGGGTGGAACATGACGACGGCGCCGAGACCGGAGACCGAGTGTCGTCAACCCTCCGCCGTCAGTGACGCCGCCGCGCCGAGGTGCGCGCTCGAGCGCGTCGAGTCGGGCGTGGGCGTTGGCGCCACTGGTGGACGGCATGACGTAGGCGGGCCGTCCGCCGATCGTCGTCGGCTGGCGCCCCGCCACCGCGCCGCGGTCGACGGCGAGGCGCCAGCCGCTGAGCCCGACGAAGCACACCGCCCCGGGTGCGAGCCACCGCACCAGCCGCTCCACGCGTGCCATGCCGGCCTGGTACTCGGGGGCGGCGAGTCCGGACGCGTTCGGGGTCGCCCGCTTGACGAGGTCGGTCATGCCCATACCGTGGACGCGCAGCGCATGCCACGGGTCGCGGTCGCGCGTCACGAGACCGGCTCGGCGCGCCGCCGGCCAGAACCGGTTCCCGGGCCGGGCGAAGCCGACTCCCACGTCGGCGGCGTAGACGCTGGGGTTGAGGCCGACGACGAGGAGGCGCATACCCGGACCGACCACATCGGCCAGCGTCCGGGCCCGCACGGCCCGGGCGCGCACCACGTCCCCGTCCACCTCGATGTCCTCCACGTCGAAGCCCGCCCCCACCAGGACGTCGTCGAGCCGCTCCGGCGTCCACCCCGCGAAGAAGCGGCCGCCGATCCGGTCCGCGTCCAGGGCGTGTCCCTCGTAGTCCCCGGCGAGCACCTGGAGGGCCAGGGGAGCGCCGACGGCCAGGGCGCGGTGCAGGTCGGCCAACGCGCCCGGCAACCGGACGCTTCGCACGTGGAGGTAGCTCATATGCGCCCACCCCCCGTGCAGGGTGCCGGTTCCGAACGGGAGGGCCTCGAGGTCGCCCTGGACGAGAAGCGCACCCGGGACCGCGTCGCGGCACGCACCGAGCATGAGGCGCGACGCGTCGAGGCCGATGACCGGGGCCCCCAGGTCTGCGCTGTAGCGCCCCGCGCCGCACCCCAGGTCGACGCGCACGGCGGAGGCGGGGACCCGGCCGGCGAAGGCCCGAGCCCGGTGGCGATCGACCGGGGGATGGTGCGCCGTCCATTCGGCGCCGCGCGCGTCGTAGATGTCGACCGTGGCGCGGTCCATGGGGCCTACTCGTCCAGGCCGACCGGTGACCCGTCGACGATCTGGTCCAGGTACTCCGACAAGCCGTAGCCCGTGCGCCCGTCGTCGAGGGTCCAGCGCGTGAGACCCTCGGAGATCCGCGTGACGAGCTCGGTCCCGTCGGGGCCGGTCCGGCGGTTGCGCAGGGGGATGAGCCGCAGGACCGACCCGCGCACGACCCACGTCCGCGCCGCGGTGACGAGCTCGGCCTCGACGGTGTGGTGGTAGCGGGCGTCACCGTCCCACTCCGTGCGGATGCGGAAGTCATGGCAGACGTGCAGGGTGTGGCCGTCCCACACGAAGCCACCCCGGGTGCCGTCGTTGTCGCGCCGGGCGATGCGCGATCCCATGAAGCCGAAGTCCTTGCCGGCGTTGCCGGTGAGCCAGCGGTAGTACCACGGGGCCTGCCAGTAGCGCGGCCCCCAACTGTGGTCGCGTAGTCCGTGGCCGTGGAGCTCCCAGCGGCGGTCGCCGACCTCGACCGTGCCCGTCGCCTCCACCAGCTGCTCGTAGTGGCCGCGGGCGAACTCCTCGCCCGGTCGCTCCGTGGGTCGGTCCGGCTCGCCCCCGAACATCGCGGAGGAGCCGCGGAACACGAGGCGGACCGAGCACCGGGTGTGGGGGTTCGAGGTGAACGCGGCGCGGGGGTCGGCCATCTGCACCGGGTCGTCGAGGACCACGGCGTCCCCGTCGTAGGTGACCCGGAGCTCGTCGAAGGGCCGCACCACCTCGAAGCGCATCCCCGCCGCGTCGAAGGACTCGTTGGTCGCCACGTGGGGCCGGCGGAACATGAAGGCCACGGTGCCGTCGGGCAGGTAGAGGCACATCGTCATCTCGCCGCTGCCTTCGTTGGCCCGGTTGCCCAGGCGGAAGAACCCTCCCAGATCCGCGTCGGGGTCGTAGGTGTTGAAGTACATGGACTCGTTGAAGTTGGGCTCGGGGCCCAACTCGTGCATGTACTCGTCTTCGGGGTCGAGGCGGAGGCCGATGGGCTCACCCTATGCGCGGGCGGGGCGCCGGTCGTTAGTGTCCGCGCATGGACGTCGCCCTCCTCTGCGAGCAGCTCGCCGCCGCGCTCCGCGACGCGTGGGGGACGGCGGTGACGATCGAGGCGCTGACCCGCATGCCCGGAGGGGCGTCCCGAGAGACCTGGAGCTTCACGGCCCGGGGGCCCGACGGGGTCGAGTCCCGGCTCGTCCTGCGGCGCGACCCGCCCGGCGCGCCGGTGTCGGGGCTGCGGCTCGAAGCCGCCCTGCTGCGCGCTGCGGCGCAGGTCGAGGTGCCCGTGCCGCGCGTGGTCGCCACCGGAGACGCCTCGGGGGCGCTGGGTGCCACGTACATGATCATGGAATTCGTGGAGGGGGAGACGATCCCTCGCCGCATCCTGCGCGACGAGCACCTGGCCGGCGCCCGGCGCATCCTGGCCGCGCAGTGCGGGCAGTCCCTCGCCGCGATCCACCGCATCCCTGGCGCCGCGGTCCCCGGCCTCGCCGGCGGTGACCCCCTCGAGCAGCTGGTCGGACTGCTCGACCGGCTGGGACAGCCGCACCCCGCCTTCGAGCTCGGGCTGCGGTGGCTGGCGCAGACCCGTCCGGCCCCCTCGGCGCCGTCGGTCGTGCACGGCGACTTCCGCAACGGCAACCTGATCGTCGGGCCCGAGGGGATCCGGGCCGTGATCGACTGGGAGCTCGCCCATCTCGGTGACCCCCTCGAGGACCTCGGATGGCTGTGTGTGAAGGCGTGGCGCTTCGGGGCGACGCCGCCGGTGGGCGGCTTCGGCACCGTCGAGGAACTCGTCTCCGCCTACGAGGACGCGGGCGGGGTCCCGGTGGACGGGGCCGCCCTGCACTGGTGGCTGGTGCTCGGCACGCTGCGGTGGGGGATCATCTGCATCGTGCAGGCGCTCACCCACACCACCGGGACGGTGCGGTCGGTGGAGCTGGCCGCCATCGGTCGCCGCGTGTGCGAGGTGGAGTGGGACCTCCTGGAGCTGCTGCCGTGAGCGCCGGCGCCGGCCTGCCCGAGCCGCCGGTGTCCGGGTCGGCACCCGCCGAGTGACCCCGGCGCCGGGCCGGGGGTGGGGGGATGGCGTCCCCACGACACGCCCGTCGGGGGCCGAGCTCCTCGACGCCGTGGCGGAGTTCCTCGAGTCCGAGGTGCTCGGGGTCACCGAGGGACGGGTGCGCTTCCACGTCAGGGTGGCCGCCAACGTGGTCGCCATGGTGGCGCGCGAGATGGTGCTCGGCCCCGACCAGGAGCGGGCGCACACGGCGCGCCTGCACGAGCTCGGCGTGTCGTCCGACACCGAGCTGGCCGCGGCCATCCGCGCCGGCACGCTCGACGACCGGGCCGACGAGGTGCGCGCCGCGGTGCGCGCCGCGGTGGCCGACAAGCTGGCCGTGGCGAACCCGCGCCATCGGCGCGGCCCCGACGACGGGCCCGGAGCCGGTCTCGACCACCCCGACACGGCGTGACGCCGGGCCCGGCGCCGCACCGGTGGCCCCGGCCCGGTCGGCGAGGCGCCGGTAGGGTCGGCCTATGCGATTCGGGATCGATGTGGCCCAGCAGCGGATGGAGTTCGGCGAGATCGTCGCACGGGTGCGGTTCGGCGAAGACCTCGGGTTCGACGGCGCCTGGGGGTTCGACCACTTCGTCCCCATGTACGGCGAAGGCCCGGGGAACTGCTTCGAGGGCATGACGACGCTGGCCGCCCTGGCCTCGGCCACGAGCACGATCCGGCTCGGGCTGCTCGTGACGGGCGTGACGTACCGCCATCCGTCGATCCTGGCCGCCCAAGCCGTGACCGTCGACCACGCCAGCGGGGGCCGGCTCGAGCTCGCCCTCGGGGCCGCCTGGTACGACGCCGAGCACCGTCAGCTCGGGATCGAGTTCCCGCCCACCGCACGCCGCTTCGACCGGCTCGAGGACGAGCTCGAGATGCTCACGAGGCTGTTCACCGGCGAGGTGGTGTCGTACCAGGGCGCGGCCTTCACCCTCGAGGGCGCCCAGCTGCGGCCCGTGCCGGTGCAGCGCCCGCACCCGCCCATCTGGATCGGCGGCTCGGGCCGGCGGCGGACGCTCCCGCTCGTGGCCAGGTTCGCCGATATGTGGCACACCTACGGGAGCCCCGAACAGCTCGCCGCGCAGTCGGCGGAGGTCGACCGGTTGGCCGAGGCGTGCGGGCGCGACCGCGCCTCGATCGGGCGGGCCTCGTCGCTGTCGCTGTCGCAACCGTGGGACGAGGTGCGCCGCCAGGCCGAAGCCATGCGCGACGGCGGGATCGACTACCTCGTGTGCGGGTGGCCCGACGAAGGGCGGGCCCGCGTCGAGGAATTCGCCGCCACCGTCATGGCCGACCTGGCCTCACCGCGGTGACCGGGCGGCGCTGAGGGTCAGCGGCCCTCGAACCTCGGCTCCCGACCCTCCAGCATGGCCTGCACGCCCTCCACGGCGTCCGCCGTGCCGGCCAGGGCGCTCTGCTCGGCCAGCTCGTGGCGCATGGCCACACGGGCCGACTCGGCCACCCCGGCACGGAGCGTGGCTCGGGTCGAGGACACCGCCAGCGGCGCCCCCGAGGCGATCAGCGTGGCCAGCTCGAGCGCGGCCGCGAGCTCGTCGCCGGCACCGACCACGCGCTGCGCGATGCCGATGGCCCCGGCTTCGGGCGCGCCCGACGCGCCGTCCCGTGAGCAGGAGCTCGGCGGCGCGGCCCGGGCCCACGGCGCGCGGCAGGGTCGTGCTCAGCGCGAATCCGGGATGGATGCCGAGTCGGACGAAGTTGGCCTGGAACCACCCGTGCTCCCCGACGACACAGACATCGCAGGCCAGCGCCAACCCGAACCCCGCCCCGATGGCCGCCCCCTGCACGGCGGCCACGAGCGGCACGGGGGAGGCGAAGACCCGCACGGCCTGCTCGTAGAAGGCAGCTGTCCGGGTCTCGAAGGCGTCCGCGTCGGTGGGGTCGGGGGCGTCGCCGGAGCGGAAGTCGGCCCCGGCGCAGAACGACCGACCGTCGCTGCACACGACGGCGGCCCGCGCCCGCCCGCCCGATCCCTCCACGGCGTCGGCCACGGCGCGCAGTGTGGGCTCGGTCAGCAGGTTGTGCGGGGGCCGACGCAAGGTGATGACGGCCACGTCGCCGTCGTGGTGCACCGACACGGCGGTGCCGCCGGTGTCGTCCGTGACCGGACGCGTCGAGGTCGGGTCGGCGTGGTCGTCAGCGGGTCGACGCGGCACCAGGGGTTGTCGGGACTACCCTCGGCCGCGCCGGCGGGCGCGCCGGCCCTTGAGCATGGCCGTCTCGGCCGCGGCGATGAGATCGTCGAGCGTGTCGTGCTCGTGGAGGTCGGCGAAGCCCACGCTGGCGGTGGATCCCGGCGCGTCCTCGGACAGGATCACGGCGAACTCCTTGAAACGCAGGTCGGCGGTCGCCATGTCCGATCCGGGCAGAGAGAAGAGGAACTCGTCGCCGCCGAGCCGGGCGATCACGTCGTAGGAACGCAACGTGGCCCGCAGCGCGGCGGTGACCTTGCGTAGGATCTCGTCCCCGGCCCGCGAGCCACGGTCGTCGTTCACCGCCTTCATCCTGTCGACGTTCAGATAGCCGAGGACGAACCGCTCCCCGCTGCGACGGCATCGGTCGATCTCGCGTCCGAGCGCGGCGAACCCGGCCTGGCGGTTGAGCACCCCGGTGAGCTCGTCGCGCGTCAGCCGGTCGGTGTCGCGGGCGGTCTCGGGCACGGCCGGGCGTGGCGTCGGCACCGCTTCGACGAGAGGGCGGATCGGTTGGGGGGCCGGCGCCGGGGCGGGAACGGGCCGCGCCCCTTCGAGCGGGCGCGCCGGGCCCGGCGCCGGGTCCGACGGTGGCACCCGGGCGGGATGGTCACCGGCGTCTTTGTCCCGGCGCTGCGGTGAGAGGGTCGAGGCGGCCCGGGGCCCGGACTGCGCCGCACCTGGGGGCGCGTCGGCGCCGGACACCTCGGAGGTGGAGACCACGCCGCGCACCAGGTCGGCCCACAGGGTGACGATCTCGATCATCTGTTCGGCCACCAGGTCCAAGATGGCGTCGCGCTGGGCGGGCTCGAGGTGACGGAGCTGGGCGTGGAGCTTGGTGGCGCCGTCGGACAGTGCCGTCGCCATCTTGAGGAGTCGTTGCGCAGGGACCACGGATGCGTCTTCGGAGTTCACGCTCGGAGTTCCTCGCTCACCCTGGATGGCGGACAGCCGTCGACGTCCGAAGCGTGGATCGTCATCCGGATCCGGCATGTCCAACTCCCCGTCTAGTCGCCACCAGCAGTGAACGCAAAACTACATTACTGTCACTTCTGATCCCCGGACCGGCCCGGGACCCTGGCCAGACCGGTGGCGGTGGTGTCCTCAACAAGCGCGCGCCCGGGCGATGCACGGGTCGAGCGCCTCGAAGGCGGCGGGGACGTCCTCGGCCGACATGGCGAAGAGCAGGGCCGAGACGGCGTCGGCACCGGCTTCGGCGTACTGCTCGGTGATGGGCGCGTCGAGCGGCTTGAAGTACGGGCACACCGTGATCGTCACCTCCGCCCGGGACCGGCCCTGGTCGGCGAGAAGGATGTCGAGGCGCGCCAGGGCGTCGGGGAGCTCGTCCGGGGCGCGGTTGAAGGTGTGCCAGCCCTGGCCCACCCGGGCCACGCGGCGCATGGCGGGCTCGCTCTCGCCGCCGATGTGGATGGGGGGGTGCGGGTCCTGGACGGGTTTGGGATGGAGGTTGCAGGGGGCGAGCGTGTAGTGCTCCCCCGTGAACGACGACGGGTCCTCGCACCACAGGGTGTGCAGGACCTCGAGGTACTCGTCGGTGCGGGCCCCGCGTCGCTCCCACGGCACGGCCACGGCCTCGAACTCCTCGCGCAGCCAGCCGACGCCGACGCCGAGGTCGACTCGCCCGTGTGACAGCCAGTCGACGGTGGCGACCTCCTTGGCCGTGTACACCGGGTTGCGCTGTGGCAACAGCACCATGGCCGTGCCCAGTCGGGCCGTGGTCGTGAGCGCGGCCAGGAAGGCCAGCGTCGTGAACGGCTCGAGCAGGCCCGATCCCGGGGGGATGGGTGCCTGGCCGTCCTCCGCGTACGGGTATTTCGACGCGTAGTGCTCGAAGGTCACCACGTGCTCGCCCACCCAGATGGCGTGCACGCCGCGCGCCTCGGCCTCGCGTGCCACCGCGGCGAGGTACTCCGGGGTCGCGAAGGGGTTGGCGGTGGGCAGCCAGACGTCGAAGTCCATGACGCTCCTAACGGGGCGGGGGCGTGGTGATGCGGAAGACGGGGTGCTCGGGCGCGATGCGGCGCAGGTCGTCGTCGGAGGAGTCGGCCGAGACGCCGTCGAAGAACCTGCCCACCTCGAACTTCCAGCGCCGCAGGTAGGCCCGCAGCACCGCCACCTTGTCGTCGTCCCCGAGCTCCTCGGCGGTGAACTGCTCGACGCGTCGGCCCACCACGAGCTCGCCCGCACCGGCCACCCGGAAGTTGCGCACCCATTCGGTCTCGCCCCGGGGCGCCACCAGATACCGCCGGGCGTCGAGGGTGAGCACGTTCACCGGCGTGGCGCGCCACAGCCCGGACGTGCGGCCCCGGACGCGCAGGACGCGCGATCCCCACACGCTGATGCCGAGCCGCGTGAGCGCCCGGACCGCCGAGTTGAAGACCTTGTCCGACGACTTCGGCTTTTCGTAGTGCGGCACGTGGCCATCATGGCAACTGATCGGCGCCGGGGCCACCGGGGGACCCGCCTCAGCGCATGTGCAGGCCGCCGTCGACGGTCACGATCTCGCCCGTCACGTAGCGGGCACCCACCAGGGCGCAGATGACCTCGGCCACGTCCTCGGGGCGCCCCGAGCGCTGCAGGGGCGCCTGGGCCTTCACGAACTCCCGCACCACGTCCCAATCCGCCGTCCACGGCGTGTCGACGAGCCCGGGCGCCACGGCGTTGACCCTGATCTCGGGCGCGAGCACGTTGGCGAGGAGCGTGGTCATGTGGCTCACCGCCGCCTTGGAGGCGGCGTAGGGGATCGAGCTCCCCCGGGTCGTCGCCCCCGCCAGCGACGACACGTTGACGATGGCGCCGTCGCCGTGGGCGCGCAGGTGGGGGACGGCGGCCACGGTGACCTGCCACGTGCCGATCACGTTCACGTCGAAGATGCGCCGCCACACCGCCGGCGTCGCCGCGTCGAGGTCGGGGTGGGGGATGACCTGGGTCGTGCCCGCGTTGTTGACGAGGACGTCGAGGCGCCCGTGGTCCTCCACCGCCTGGGCCACGAGCCGCCGGGCCTGCGCCTCATCCGCGATGTCGGCCTGGACGTAGGTGGCGCCGGGGAGCTGCGCGGCGAGGGCCCGACCAGCGCCGACCGAGGACACCGAGTTCACGACGACCGTGGCCCCCTCGGCGGCCAGGGCCCGGGCCGTGGCCTCGCCGATCCCGCTCGCCGATCCCGTCACGAGGGCGACCTTGCCCTGGAGACTCTGTGGCATGTGCGCTCCCGCCCTTCGTCGCGGCGCGCCCGAGGCGTGCCGTCGCTGGTGCCGTTCTCTTACCAGGTTGTCGGTACGGTGACGGTATGCGGCTCGTGAGCTTCGTGGAACCCGACGCCCCGTCGATGGTCCGGACCGGGGTGGTGGTGGGAGACGAGGTCGTGGACCTCACCGACGGGAGCGTCGGCCTCCCCGGCGACATGACCGAGTTCCTCGTGGCCGGCCTCGGCGCGCTGGAGCGCGCCGACGCGGCGAGGAGCACAGGGGACCGTCGCCTCCCCCTCGACGGCGTGCGCCTGCGCCCACCGGTCCCGCATCCCGTCAAGGTGCTCGGCATCGGGCTCAACTACGCCGCGCATGTGGCCGAGACCGGCGCGGCGCGGCCCGAGCACCAGGTGTGGTTCAACAAGCAGCGCACCTGTGTCATCGGGCCGGGCGAGGCCATCGAGGTCCCCCGGGTGTCGGGCCAGGTCGACTACGAGGGCGAGCTGGCCATGGTCATCGGCCGCCGCTGCCGCCACGTCCCCGCCGCCGACGCGCCCTCGGTGGTGGCGGGGTTCACCATCCTCAACGACGTGACCGTGCGCGACTGGCAGTGGCGGGCCCCGACGTGGACCCTGGGGAAGTCCTTCGACACCCACGGCCCGACCGGGCCGTGGATCGTGACCGGCGACGAGGTCGGTGACCCGCACCGGCTCCGCCTCCGCACCTGGGTCAACGACGACCTGCGCCAGGATGCGTCCACCGACGACATGATCTTCTCGTGCTGGGAGCAGGTCGAGTACCTGTCGACCGTCTTCACGCTCGAGCCCGGTGACATCCTGTCGACGGGCACGCCGGCCGGGGTCGGGATGGGGTACGACCCCCCTCGCTGGCTCGTCGACGGCGACGTCGTCCGCATCGAGATCGAGGCGGTGGGGACTCTCGAGAACCACGTTGTCGACGAGCCCACCGCCTGAGCCGCCCCCCGAGCAGACCGGCTCGCTGCGCGTCACGCGCAGTCTCGTCATCCGTGCCGACGAGTTGGAGTGGCGCTTCACCACCAGTGGCGGTCCGGGCGGGCAGCACGCCAACAAGGCGAGCACCCGGGCCGAGCTGTCGTTCAACGTGGCGGCGTCGAAGTCCCTCGGGCCCCGCCAGCGGGCCCGCCTTCTCGAGCGCCTCGGACCGACGGTGCGCGTCGCCGCGGCCGACGAGCGCTCGCAGATGCGCAACCGGGAGCTGGCCCAGGAGCGCCTGCGGGCCCGGCTGGCCGACGCGCTGCGCGTCGAGAGCCGGCGCGTCGCCACCAAACCCTCCGCGTCGGCCCGGGCCCGTCGCCTGACCGACAAGCGGCGCCGGTCGGTGCGCAAACGCGACCGGGGCCGCCCGAGCCTCGACGACGACTGATCGACCGAGGCCCTCGGCCTCTCAGAGGCCGTCGGGTCGGAGCAGGGCGTCGCTGCCCCCGTCGACGAACAGGACCGAGCCGTGGATGTACCCGTTGGCGGGATCGAGCAGGAACCCGATGGCCGCCGCGATCTCGGCCGGGTTGCCCCTGCGCCCGATGGGCACGGGCAGGGCGTCGATGAGCGGGCCGAGCACGGGGTCCTCGAGACCTCCGGCCAACAGGGGTGTGTCGACCGGTCCCGGCGCCACCGCGTTGAGGCGCACCCCCGCCTTCCCCCACGCACCGACCCGGCGCCGCATGGCCCGCGTCAGCGCCAGCTTGCTCATGCCGTAGACCGTGGCGCCGTCGAGCGTCGACGCGCTCGTCGACGCCTCGACCTCCTTGCCGTCGGCGAGCAGCTGGAGCAGTCCCTCGTGGGCGGGGGTGATGCCGGCCGAATTCGACGCCACCACCACCGCGGCGGGGGCCTCGCCCTCGGCCAGGAGGGGGAGCATGGCATCGAGCACGGCCAGCGCCCCGAAGAAGTTCACCGCCGTGATCGTCTCGGTGGGCCGCGTCTGGGGCCCGACGCCGGCACACAGCACCAACCCGTCGAGGCGCCCCCGGGCCAGCTCCGTCAGCGCGGCGACGGCGTCGGCCCGTCCGGCCGGTCGGGACAGATCGGCCTCGACCTGGGCGTCGTGGACGTCGACACCGATCACGCGTACGCCGCTGCGCTCGAAGCGGCGGGCGACGGCAGCGCCGATCCCCGACGCCGAGCCGGTGATGGCGACGGTGCGCCGGTGCCGGGGGGTGGCGGTCGCCTCCGACTGTGTGCTGTGCATGGCCGCCCGTTGTAGCCGACCGGAGACCGCGTGCGCCCGTCCGACCCGGTGTCGAGGCCCTCAGGCCGGCGTTCGCCTCACGTGGCGCAGTCGCCGCACGCCATGGCGACGGGGTCGACGAGCTGCACCCGCCGGCGCACCAAGAAGCAGGACCGGCAGACGAATTCGTCGGCCCGGCACGGTGCCACCTCCGAGATCTCGACGGTGTCGGTGGCGATCTGCACCAACAGGGCCCGGGTGCCGCGAGCCGAGCCGCCGTCGCCGTCGGCCTCGTCATCGGACTCGTCGTCGTCGTCGAGGAGCGCCATGCGCTCGAGCAGCACCATGTCCAGGCTGTCTGCGAGGTCCTCGGCGTCGAGGTCCTGGTCGGCGACGTCCTCGTCGGTGTCCGCCGTCCCGTTGGAGGTGGCCCCGTCGGTGGTGACGAAGGCGACGGGCCCCCCCAGGACGTCGAGGGCCTCGTCCTCGTCCCCGTGCACCACGGCGTCGAGGGAGGCCTCCAGGATGTCGTCGTCGACGTCCTGCTCCAGCAGGTCCTCGTTGTCGAGCTCCTCTTCGAGGATGGCCTCGTCGTCGAGCTCGACCAGCGCCAGCTCCTCGGGGGGCTCGAGGTCGAGCTCGCCTTCGGTGAAGTGCGCCTCGGGGGCCTCCCGGTGTCGCTCCGCCAGTCTCATGGCCAAGGGACCTCCTCGCCGCACCCGCCGGGGCCCGCTCGAGCGCCGGGGCCGGCTGCCATCGTCTCTTCCCTCAGCTTCTGACCGCTCGGCCGCCAGCGCAAGGCCCTTTTTTTGGATCGCACCGGGTTTTTCGGTCGCTTGGGCCGATGCCGGTCGACCACCGGTCCGCCGGCCCCCGAGGCCCGCTCGGGGACGGGTGCGCCCCCGGGTTTGACACTCTTCCATACTAAATCTAGAAATACACGCGATTTACTAGCTAAAGTCGTGCGGAGGAGCCCGGTCTCGGGCTCGGCATCCCATGACGGGACAGGAGCGACCGGTGTCCGAGAACGGAGCAGGCACGGCAGGCAGGGCCCGAGGCTCCCGCGTCCGGCGGGCGCGGTGGTGGCGGGCGGGCGTGGCCGCCCTGGCGAGCTCGGCCGTGGTCGCCGGTGCCTTGGCGTCACCGGCGTCCGCCGCGCCGGCCGCCGCCACCGGATACCTCGAGGCCACCGCGGCCGGCGGCGTCTTCGGGTTCGGCGGCGCCGTGCCCAGCGGATCGCCGGCCGCCTCCCAGATCACGTTGGGCTCGCCCATCGCCGCCGTGGCCGAGACCCCCACGGGCAAGGGCTACTGGCTCGTCGGCGCCGACGGCGGGATCTTCACCTACGGCGACGCCGGCTACTTCGGGTCGGTGCCGGGCGTGACGACGAAGAAGCTCGACGCCCCCGTCGTGGCCATCGCCCCGACCCCGACGGGCCAGGGCTACTGGCTCGTGGGCGCCGACGGCGGGGTGTTCGCCTTCGGCGACGCCCGCTTCGCCGGCTCGCTGCGGTCCCTGCACCTGACCCCGGCCGCCCCCATCGTGGGCATCGCCCCCACCTCGACGGGCCAGGGCTACTGGCTCGTGGGCGCCGACGGCGGGGTGTTCGCCTTCGGTGACGCCGGTTACTTCGGGAACGTCCCCGACCTGCTCGGCGCGCCGGCCCCGTCCCCGATCGTGGGGATGGCGGCGACCCCCGACGGCGGGGGCTACTGGGTCGTGCAGAACGACGGCGCGGTGTCGCGCTTCGGCGACGCCGGGTTCTTCGGGTCCACCTTGACCACCGGCGTCGTGCCCACCGTCCCCGTCGTCGGCATCACCGCCACCCCCAGCGGCAAGGGCTACTGGCTCGTGGGCGGCGACGGCGGCGTCTTCACCTTCGGTGACGCCGCCTACGACGGCTCGGTCCCCGCCGAGCTGGCCCTGGGCGGTGTCACCCCCACGTCACCGCTGTCGGTCGTGGGCCTGGTCGCCACGCACTGAGCCGCTCCACGGTCTCCGACACCGCGGGCCTTCTCCGCCGCCGCGGGCCTTCTCCGACGCGGCGGTCTCGACGCCGAGAGGTCAGCCCACCTCGCCCGAAACGTAGGCCCTCGTGCGGGGGTCGCGCGGGGCGTTGAAGATGGTGTCGGTGGGGCCGTACTCGACGAGCTCGCCCGTGGCCCGGTCCTCGCCCAGCAAGAAGAAGGCGGTGTAGTGCGACACCCGGGTGGCCTGGAACATGTTGTGGGTGACGAGCCCGATGGTGACGTCGGTGGCGAGGTGGGTGATGAGCTCCTCGATCTTGGCCGTGGCGATGGGGTCGAGCGACGAGCACGGCTCGTCCATGAGCAGCACCTCGGGCTCGACGGCCAGGGCGCGGGCGATGCACAGCCGCTGCTGCTGCCCACCTGAGAGCCGGACCGCCGGTGACTGCAGCCGGTCCTTGACGAGGTCCCACAGCGCGGCGTGGTGCAGGGCGGCCTCGGCCGCGTCGCGCAGGACGGACTTGGAGCGCACCCCGTTGAGGCGGAGCCCGGCCACCACGTTGTCGAAGATGCTCATGGTGGGGAAGGGGTTCGGCCGCTGGAAGACCATGCCGACGCGGCTGCGCACCAACTCGGCCTGGGTGTCGCGGGCGTAGACGTCGAGGTCCCCCACGAGCACCTGCCCCGTGACCTTGCCGCCGGTGTCGTCGTGGAGCCGGTTGATGGCCCGCAGGATCGTCGTCTTGCCGCATCCCGAGGGGCCCACCAGGGCGGTCACGCGGTTGCGGGCGAGGTCGAGGGAGACGTCGCGCACCACGGTGTGCTTGGCGAAGGACACGCTCACGTCGCGCAGGGACACGGCCGCGTCCGTCCCCGGTGACGGCGCCGGCCGGCTCGGCTGCGAACCGGGTCCCGGCGCGGTCGCGGCGTTGGTGGTGATGTCGATCGTCATCTCCGAGCTCCGTTGGGCCCGACCATCCTACGCGGGCCCCTGCCCCGAGGCGCCTGGCGCCCCGTCGCTGGTGTCACGCTGGACGTGCTCATCGGGCTTGGCGGTTCAGGCGGGCCGACACCACCCGGGCCGTGATGCTCAGCACCAGGACGAGCACGAGCAGGACGAAGGCCGTGCCCCACGCGATCTGCTGGGCGGCGAGAGACGGCGCAGTCCCGTCGGTGTAGATCGTGAACGGCATGGCCGCCATCGGTTGCAGGGGATTGGTGACCACCAGCGAGGCGCCCAGGATGGTGAAGAGCAAAGGGGCGGTCTCGCCCACGGCCCGGGCCACGGCCAGGAGGTTGCCGGTGACGAGCCCGGGCAGCGCGCCGCGCAGCACCACGGACCGCACCACCCGCGACCGGCGCACCCCGAGGGCCAGGCCCGCCTCCCACAGGTCGCGCGGCACGGCCCGCATGGCCGCCTCGCTGGAACGGATCACGATCGGCAGCATGAGCACGGCCAGGGCGAAGCTGCCCGCCAGCCCCGAGAAGTGCCCGATGGGCGAGCCCGGGCCGACGAGCACGGCGTAGGCGAAGATCCCGAGCGCGATCGAGGGCACGCCGGTGAGCACGTCGGCGCCGAAGCGCAGGGTCCCGGCCAGACGTCCCTGTCGTTCCACCAGGAACAGCGCCGCCATCGTGCCCACGGGCACGGCGATGGCGGCGGCCACCCCCACGATGATCACCGAGCCCACGATGGCGGGTGCGATCCCCCCGCCCGGTATGCCCGGCGGCGTGGGGACATGGGTGAGGAAGTCCCACGACAGCGCGTGGACGCCGCGGCTGGTCGTGTAGGCCAAGAGGGCCACGAGCGGTGCCAACGAGACCCCCACCGCCACCACGCACAGGCCGATGGCGACGCGCCCCATGACCTGGCGGCGGGCCAGTGACCGACGGGCCGAGCGCCGTACGAGCTCGCGCCGGGCCCCGATGGCGTCGGCCCCGCCGACATCCGACAGCGTCGCGGTCGCGCTCATGCGACGGCTCGTTGGGCGCGCCGTCTCGAGCGCAACAAGAGCTGCCCGCCCCCGTTGACGAGGACGGTGATGGCGAGGAGCACCACCACGAGGCCGACGACCGAGCTGCGGTCGAGCCCCGGGTTGGCCTCACCGAAGTTGTTGATGATGGCGGACCCGAGCGTCGCCCCCGGCGACAGCAGCGAATGGGGGAGCGCGTAGTTGTTCCCGATGACCATGGCCACGGCGATGGTCTCGCCCAGGGCGCGGCCCATGGCCAGGATGACCGCCGCCTCGATCCCGGTGCGCGCCCCGGGCACCACGGCGGTGCGCACGACCTGCCAGCGCGTTGCCCCCAGGGCCCGGGCCGCTTCACGATCCTCCCGGGCCACGCCGCTGAGCGCCGTGCGCGACAGGGCCACGACGGTGGGGAGGATCATCACGGCCAGGACGGTGCCGGCCAGGAGCATGCTCGGCCCGTAGGCCGGCCCGTGGAAGAACCATTCCAGGCCGGGCACCCGCTTGCAGAAGGGCTCGACGTGGTGGGCGAAGATCGGCGACAGCACGAGCAGGCCCCACAGGCCGACCACGATGCTCGGCACCGCGGCGATGAGGTCGATGAGCACCGACAGCGGTGACGCCAGCCACCGGGGGGCGAGCTCGGACAGAAAGGCGGCCGTGCCCACGCCGATGGGCACGGCCAGCACGATGGCGACGGCGGTGGTGATGAGCGTGCCGATGATGAAGACACCCGTCGGGTAGATGTCCTTGGTGGCGTTGTAGGTCCCCGACCACAGAAAGCTGAACCCCGAGTGGCCGAAGGCCTGGCTCGACGACGCCAGCAGGCTGACCACGAAGCCGAGGACGATGACGGCGAAGAGCGTCGCCCCCGTCCACCGCACGGCGGCGTAGGTGCGGCCGCCGGGCCGGGCCCACCGCCGTTCCAACGCCGAACGGACCCCGGCGACCGGGGTCCGTTCCGGAGGAGGGAGCTCCTCGAGCAGTGTGGAGCTCACGTCAGCGCCCGCGCTGTGGTGCGGTCGGGACGATCAGGAGAACAGGGGCTTGCCGGCCGAGTTCTCGAGCGTCAACAGCGTCTGGTGCGCCACCGCGGCCACGTTGGCGGGGAGCGGCGAGTACCCGAGCGCGGCCGCCTGTTGCTGTCCCGTGGTCGTGACCCAGTCCAGCAGCTTGCCGAGCACCACGCCGAGGGCGGTGTTGGACTGCTTCTGGTAGATGAGCGACCAGCTGAAGTTGGCGAGCGGGTAGGTGCCCGCCCCGGGCCCGTTGACGATGTTGAACTTGGACGCGCTCAGGCCCGTGGCCTGCGCGCCCGCCGCGGCGATGCTCGACTGGCTCGGCTTCACGAAGCTCCCCGACGCGTTCTTGAGCGCGGCGTTGGTGAAGCTCGCCTGGAGCGAGTACGCGTACTCGACGTAGCCGATGGCACCCGGGGTCTGCTGGATGAAGCCCGCCACCCCCGTGTTGAGCTGCTCACCCACGCCGATCTTGGGCAGCGGCCACTTCGTCGACGGTGTCGTCCCCGCCGCCGAGCCCGTCCACGCCGAGCCCCCGGTGTCGATGAGGTACTGGTCGAGGTTGTATCCGGGCCCCGACGAGTCGGCGCGGTGCACGGGCACAATGGCGGTGGAGGGAAGGTTCACGCCGGGGTTGAGCGCGGCGATGGCCGAGTTGTTCCACGACTTGATCGTGCCGAGGAAGATCCCCGCCAAGGTGGGCCCGTCGAGCTTCAGGCCTCCCGACACCCCCGGCAGGTTGTAGCTGAGCGCCACGCCGCCGAGGTCGACGGGAACCTGCAGGATGGCCCCTCCCGTCCCCGTGGCCGGGGCGGGGATGGGGATCTCGGAGTCCCCGAAGTTCACCGTGTTCTGCTGGATGTCGGTGACGCCCACGCTGCTGCCGGCGGGGGAGTAGTTGACGCTCACGCCCTTGTTGGCCTGGCTGTAGTAGTAGAAGACGCGCGTGAAGAAGGGCTGGATCGAGTTGGCCCCGGCGCCGGCCACCTTGAACGACGGCGACTGGGTGTCACAGGTCGCGCTGAGCGCACCACCGGTGGCCGAGCACGCCGTCGCAGTCGCCTTGGGCGCCGCGGGCGTCGCCGTGTGCGCACCCGGTGTCGTCGTGGTGGCGGCGGGCGCGGCGGCGATCGTGGTCGACGTTGCGGCCGTCGTCGTGGTCGCTGCCGTGCTCGTGGTGGTGGCGGCGTCGGCCTTCTTCTTCAGGCTCGCCGGCGTGGAGCTGCACGCGGCGGCGACGAGCGCCACGGCGACGACCGAGCCCACCAGCGCGGCGCCGCGGCGCCGCCCGCGCCCGTCGGGGGCCGAGTCCTGCGCTCGACGGTCAAGGGAACCTCCGGACACGTGTGCTCCTCTCCCGGGCGCGCCGGGGACCGACCCCCCGCACACCCAAGCAAGTTAATGCATGGATTTGATAGAAATACTAGAACTAGTGGACTCGTGCCGTCCAGCCCGGGGGTGCGGGCCCGGGACGCCCGTGTGGCGCGGCGGTGAAATCGTTTCGGGCCCCGCAGGCGTGGATCCAGCCGGGGCTGGGCGGGGGACCCTGCGACCAGGCAGAATCCGGTCCGTGCACATTCCGGCCAAGGTCGACTACGGCATGCGGGCTCTGCTGGCCCTGGCCGAACGGGGGGAGCCCACGACGGCCGAGGCGCTGGCCGAGGCCCAGGGGCTCCCGGCCCGCTTCCTCGGCGCCATCCTCATCGAGCTGCGCCGGGCCGGCATCGTCTCGAGCCAACGCGGGTCCGAGGGCGGGTACCGCCTGGGGCGGCCGGCCAAGGACATCAGCGTGGCCGACGTGATGCGGGCCCTCGACGGCCCCCTGGCCGAGGTCCGGGGGCTGCGGCCCGAGGCGGCGCACTACGAGGGCGCGGCCGAGCACCTCCAAGACGTGTGGGTGGCGGTGCGAGCCAGCCTCCGCAACGTGCTCGAGCGGGTAAGTCTCGATGACGTGGTGGCCGGGCGCCTGCCCCGCAGCGTGGCCAAGCTGACCGAAGACCCCGACGCCTGGGCGCCGCGCCGCTGACGCTTCTCAGCGGGAGCGAATCAGGCCGACTCGGCTCGCTCGGACCGGTCGACCGTCGGCTCGGAGCGGGCCTCCCACGTGTCGTCGAGGAACTCGGCGATCTCGGCGGTGAGGCGGTCGGGGGCGAGCCGCAGCTCGAGGATCGACCGCGCCTCGAGGAGCCGGGCGTGCTGGAGCTGGCGCGTGAGGTGATCGGCGTCGGTGAAGGGGTGGATGAAGTCGATCTTGTGCCCGATCACGAGCGACGGCGCGGTGATGGCGAGGCGGGCCTCGTAGGTCGGGGTGATCGGGCCCACGAGCATGCCGTGCAGCACGGCCGCGATCTCCTCGGGCTCGGACCCGATCATCGAGACGGCGCTGTCGAGCGGGGCGATGGTGGTGCGGGGCAGACGACGGGCCAGCGACGCCACGAGCCGCACCAGCGGCGCGGCGTAGTGCACGCCGAGGAGGAGCGGGATGAAGACGATGGCGGCCCCGGGCACGGCCCATTCGAGCACGGGCATCTCGATCAGGAGTCCCCGGACCCGCTCGGGCGCCTGCACCGCCACCTGGAGGCACACGTTGGCCCCGAGCGACACCCCGCCGACCACCGCCTCGTCGATGCCGAGCTCGTCGAGGAGCGCGACGACGTAGCGGGCGTAGGAGTCCATGCGGTGCGCCGACGCGTGCCGGGGCTTGTCGGACCCGCCGTGGCCGGGCAGGTCGAGCAGGATGACCTGGAACCCCCGCTCGGCGAGATCGGCGGCCAGGCGGCGGCTCAATTGGTTGTCGAGGAGGATGCCGTGGAGGAACACGAGCACGCGTGGCCCCTCGCCGTGGCGCTCGTACTGCAGGCGCAACCCCTCGACCTCGAAGGTGCCCTCCTCGAATGCACGGCGTTCGAACAGCCCCGATATCCACGAGATCGGCGCCCGACCCAGCACGGTCGAGACGGCCCCCTCGACCGGTCCCGGGTCGAAGGCGTCATCGTCCCCGCCGGTCTCGGGGTCGTCCCCGACGCCCCCGGCCGGGCCAGGAGCAGTCGACATGCCGAGCCCAGCCCCCACCGACGTCACGCCCGCGACGATACCCGGGCGCCGTTCGGGCCTGGGGCCTGTCTCGCCGCCAGCCTGCGCCGCGTCCGGGGGGAGCCTCCGCCTGTCAGGTCAGCCTGAGCTTGCGCGAGCACCCCGGCCACTGGCCCCACCCGCTGCGAGCCTGGAGCTCCTGGGCGGCGCGGTCCTGGACGGCGGGCGCCGCGCTGGAGGGAAGGCCGCCGAACCCGAGCCCGTGCCAGGTGGCCAGGCTGAATTGGTAGGCGCCGTAGAAGCCGTTCCCGGTGTCGTCGCTGTAGTTGCCGCCCGACTCGCAGTGCCGCAGCTCGGACCAGACGCCGCCGCTGGCGGCCGCCGTGGCGGGGGCGACGGGCACGACGGGCACCACGACGGCCGGGGCCGCCTTGGTGACGACGTGGGCCGGCGCCGGTGGCGCGGGTGGGGGCGGCGGCGTGTGGGCGTTCACGTACGAGACCCAGGTCCAGACGGCGTCCATGTAGCGAGCCCGGGCCGGGTTGAGCACATTGGAGCGCGGCGGCTCCCCCGGTGTGTCGGGCGCGAGGATCAGGTCCGCCGGCACGGTCGCCGACGCCAGACGGATGCCGGCCCCGCCGAGGCGGGAGGCGGCCTTGTGATGCTGAGCATGGTGAGGAGAACTCGGCCGTTGGTGCAGAAAACTCGTGCCGAGGAGCACGGCGATGACAACGCCAAAGAGTCGGTGATTCCGCATCTTGTGCCTCCTTGAAGTTCACGGGATCCCCGTAGGGCTCCAGGTGGGCTTGGGAATGCGGGTGCCCGTCGTCTGGTGCATTCGTCTCGCGGAGCCGGCGCCGGGAAGGGCGGGCGGCCCTGGACTGACTGCAGGTCCGTACGAGGTGCTGACTGAGCGACCCGGGGTTCTGGCGTTAGGCACTTCCTCCTCGGTGCAGGTGTCGACGGGCGACGGACGGGGGCAGGGGCGCTGAGCTGCGCGAAGACCGGGACCCCGGGCGCGCGAGAGCGCTAGGGGACAAAGCGGTCCGGGCGGTTCACATGAGCAGGGCCGTGGGCCCGGGCGACAGCCTCCGCTGCTGTCGCGTGAACTCTGCCGATGGCTTGAGTGGCAACGAATGTAAGCGCTTGCGCTTCGGCGCACAAGCTCATTCGGCGCTCCGGGGGCGCCGGCGGAGGGGTGGCCGGTGGGCGCAGGCGGCCGGATAAGGCACCTGAACTGCAGGTTTGCCCAGGGCATGCACTTCCTGTGGGGGTGTTGCCGCCCGGCCAGACAATTGGCCCGAAACCCCGATCCGCGCCCCGATCGGAGGGCCTCGGTAGGGTCCGAAGCCGTGTCAGCCAACACCTCCAGCGCGAGGCCGAGACCCTCTGTGGCCGAGGCCAAGCCCCCCGCCGACCTGTCCACGGCGTGCATGGCGTGCGGGTCCCCGATGCGCCCCGAGCACGCCCACTACCGCTGCCCCAGCTGCGGCTGGCGAGACAGCTGCTGCGACGGGCCCTACTGACCGAAGCCCGCTCCCATGGGAGGCGCCGCCGATCGCCGGGGGGCGGCGGCTGCGTCAGGCGGTGGCCGTCCGCTCGTCGGACGCGCCCCCCTCGCCGGGCCTGGCGTCGCCTGACGCCTCGTCGCCGGGGTCGAGGCCGGGGGTCACCCCCGACAGCGAGTAGAGCGCATCGAGGGCGCTGTCGACCACGTCGTCGGCTTCGGCGCCCGCCTCGCGCACGCCGACCAGGGCGGTGAGACAGGCGTAGCCCCTCGCCAGGAGCCCGGCGTCGGAGTCGGGATCCACCCGGGTGCTCGTCCCCGGCGCGGTGAGGTCGAGGCGCAGGGTGCCGGTCTGCCCGGGAGGCAGCGCTACGTGCGGCAGCGGGGCGTCGCCGTCGCCCGTGACATGCACGGCGGAGCGGATGGTGCCCCCTCGACCCAGGCGCCCGTGGCGCAGGCCGCGCAGGGCGTCGGGCGTGACGTTGGGCACGTTGAGGTTGAACGTCGTCCCCCCCGGTGCCTGCTCCAGGACGGGCACCAGCGCCGCCGCCATCGCGGCGGGGGTCTCCCACGGCACCGGGTCGTCCCCCCAGGTGATCGACACGGCCAGGCAGCGCAGTCCGAAGTGCGCGCCCGTGAGGGCGGCCCCCACCGTGCCCGAGTGCATGGCCGAGCGCCCCACGTTGATGCCGTGGTTGATCCCCGACAACACGACGTCGGGGCGGGGGCCGAACCCTCCCACACAGGCCAGGATCACGGCCAGCGCCGGAGGCCCGTCGATGCCGTAGGTCGGGAGGTCGCCGAGGCCCTCGATGGCGTGGGCCTCGTAGTCGACGCCGGCGCGAGAGTGCACCGGCCCGACCGCGGCGCCGGCGCCGCTGTAGTCGATCATGGGGGCGACGACCACGACGTCGTGGCCGGTGGAGGCCGCGGCGCGCGCCAGCGCGGCGATCCCGGGGGCGCGCACGCCGTCGTCGTTGGTGACCAGTATCCGCACGCGATCCTCCGGGTGAACAGCCGACGAGCCTGGGTCGAGGGACGGACCTGCGTCGACGTGGGCTGCGCCGTCTACCATACGACTCCGCCACAGACCCGTACGCCCTCCAGACCGGACGCGAGCCACTCCCTTTGCCTGCCACAGCCACCGGACCGCCGCCTCCCTCCGGGGTGCAGTACGACATCGGGCACGGTCAGCACCAGGTGGTGGTGACCGAGGTGGGCGCCACCATCCGCTCCTACACGGTGGGGG
The DNA here is from genome assembly GCA_963811775.1 of uncultured Acidimicrobiales bacterium. Classification (GTDB taxonomy): domain Bacteria; phylum Actinomycetota; class Acidimicrobiia; order Acidimicrobiales; family UBA8190; genus Chersky-840. Next base: position 350,693 of record CAWESO010000010.1, read on the forward strand.
GCGCGGCGGTGCTCGACGGCTTCGCGCTCGATGCGCTGTGCGACTCGGGGAGGGGGCAGGTGCTCGCCCCCTGGCCCAACCGCCTCGGCGACGGCGCCTACGCCTACGACGGCACCGAGGCCCGGGCCGCTCTCGACGAGCCCGCCCGCCACAACGCCATCCATGGGCTGGTGCGGTGGATGGCGTGGCACCTGGTGTCGCGCGCCCAGAATGTCCTCACCCTGGGCTGCACGCTGCATCCTCAGCCTGGTTTCCCGTGGCAGCTCTCGCTCGTGATCGAGTACCGCCTCGGGCGCGACGGGTTGACCGTTTCCACCGACGTCACCAACGAGAGCCCCACCGCCGCGCCCTTCGGCATCGGCTTCCATCCCTATCTCATGCTGTCGTCACCGATCGACGCCACGTCGCTGGCCGTTCCCGCCATCCGCCGTCTCGTGACTGACGAGCGGGGTCTGCCCACCACGACGGGTGCCGTGCACGGGACCCCGGTCGACTTCGGCGCCCGGCGGTGGATCGGTGACACCGTCCTCGACACCGCCTTCACCGATTTGCGCAGGGACCCGGATGGAATGGCGCGTGTCGAGCTCGACGACACGGCCGGGGGACGGGGGATCACGGTGTGGATGGACGAGCACTTCAAATACGTCATGGTCTTCACCGGCGACACCCTCGAGCCCGTCAGCCGGCGCCGCACCTCGATCGCGGTGGAGCCCATGTCGTGCCCCCCCGACGCGCTTCGCTCCGGGGTGGATCTCGTGCGCCTGGAGCCCGGCGCGTCGTGGGGCGGCCGCTGGGGCATCAACCCCCGCTGACATCGTGACCGGTCAGAGGGCCGAACCCGAGCCCGACGTCGCGCTGCTGGGGACGAAGAGATGCCCGAGGTCATCGGGGCGGCAGGCCTGCCGAACAAATGGCCCTGTCGGACGCGACAATGGGCGAAGTGACTCTTGGTCCGGCGGAGGATGATCGCGCGCCATGTTCCGCGGTCACCGAGGATGGTGGCGCGATGCGATCTCGGGCCCCCACTGTCGAAATTTGTGAACGGAGAGCGTGCCGTTGTCAGCGGCCGTCGTGCTGACGTTGTGCGAACGTCTCCATGACCCGCTCCGTCCGCGGCGAAGCGACGACAGATAAGCGAGACCCGTTGTGTTGACGCGCGTCAGGACCTCGCCGCGATCTCCCATACCCATCACGACCGGACACGCCGACCTCACCTGACGGAAGAGCTTCCTGCGCGGTCGATTTCTCTCCGTTTGTGGTCCCATGACCGGCCAGTCACCTCGGGCCCTTCGGAATCCGTCCGAATTGAAGAAAAGTGTCGCGCTGGCCGCTGCGGTGGCCACGTAGCGTGAGCCATGGACACGAGAAGTGGTCGGGCCTACGGTATGCATCTGATGACAGATCGAAGCAGTCACGCAGTGCCCCGTCCTGTGGTGGTGTGGAGCTTTCTCACCAACCACGCCAGGGCCCTCGTGTGCATCGCCCATGACCCGGAGGTGCGACTGCGCGACATTGCCACGTCCCTGAGCATCACCGAACGCAGTGCGTTCGGCATCGTCACCGACCTGACGACGGCCGGGTACGTCGAGAAGGTCAAAGACGGTCGTCGCAATCGCTACCGCATCCAGTCCCACTTGCCGTTGCCAGAAGGCATCGGGCGCGGGCGCACGATCGGTGAGGTGTTGAATCTCCTGGTCGACACCGGCGAAGACACGCAGGTCCGACGAAGGGCGTCGGTTCCCTAGCCACAGCTGTTTGTTCGGCGGGTCTCATTAGCCGACGGAGCGTGACCCGTCGACGCCGTGTGTTGACGGACGATGCGACGTCGACAAGCTGTCCGCCCCCCGGCGCGCTCGACCACCTGCCCTATCCATCATTTTTTGGGTGCGATGCACCCACCCGGCTGCTCGTGGTGGGCGATTTCATCTCGATGGGGTAATCGCGACTTCCGGGCCATTCTCGCGACGGGGCTCGTCGACGGCGCCGCGGTCCGGGATGCGGCCCTACCGTGGCCCTCCTCCCGTACTCGCCCTGAAATTCGGTCCGACCGGGAACACCCTCAGGCACCTCGGCGCATCGTGGTGAGCTCCTGGCTGTATCTGCGGAGGTGACCCGCGACTCGGAATAGGTGGGATTCACGTTCCGTCCAGAGACGGTGTGCGAGAAGCACCGCCGCGTCCAGGTCGTCGGGCTCGAGGCAGTCTCGAGTCAACGTGCCTGAGACCAAGAAAAGAGCAGAGAGCGAAGCGTGGGCACACGTCGTCGGATGTCGCACCTCCGGCCCAAACGCTTGATCGGGGCGAGGTGGTCGAGGGGCGTGCGAGCCACGATCGTCGGTGGCGTCGCTGTCCTTGTGGTCGTCACGGCGGTGATCGTCGCTGTCGTGCTCCCCAGCTCGCCGCCCAGCCGCCCCCACAGCGTGGGCGCTTCCGACCCCCCGCCGAGCGCGCCTCCGGCGCACACCCGGCTCTGCAACGCGGGGCCTGATTCCTCGCTGCTCTCCAACCCGGCAACATCGCCGCCCGCCGGGGCGGTCACGATCCCCGCCGGAGACGACTCGGTTGCGATCATGTCCAATGGGAAGCTCGTCACCGAGAACTTCGACATCGACCCGATCACCGTCTACTGGTTCGCAGCCGGGATCCACACCCTGGGAACGTCGACCTTCGGGCAGATCGACCCGAAAGCCCATGACGTCTTCGAAGGGGCACCCGGGGCCATTATCGACGGCGAGGGCATCAACCGGTCGGCGTTCGACGGGACGGCCCCCGGGGTCACCATCGAGTACCTCACCATCGAGGGATTCGTGCCCGGCACCGATGCCATCGCCGTGAACCACGACTCGGGCCCGAACTGGACCATCCAACACAACACCATCATGGCCAACACCGGGGCCGGGGTGGGTCTGGGCACCGACGACGTCGTGACGGGGAACTGCCTCTACGACAACGACCAATACGGCTTCAACGCCGTCAGCTCGAGCCCGGTCGAGAACATCTCGATCACTGACAATGACATCTCCTCCAACGACACCAACGGTACGTACGACCAGAGCTCGTACGTCGTGAGCTACGCGGTGAGGAGCAACGTCGCCACTGTCGTGACCAGAGGACCAATGAACCTGATGGCGGGCCGCACCATCCTCATCGGTGCCGCCCCAGCCTGTGGGCTCTCGTGGTGCACCGACCTGAGCGACGACGCGCTCAACGGGCCTCAGACCATTGCCTCGGTCATCTCGGCGCACTCCTTTACCTTCGACATCTCCACTACCAACGTCTCGATCACCCCCGATCCCACTGCCACCGTGGCGGACTCCCAGATCAACGAGGGGGCCGCCGGCGGGGGCAAGTTCTGGGACATCTCCGGCGGGGCCACGGTCACGGGCAACTGGGTCCACGACAACGGGTACGCCGGGCTGTGGCCCGACACCGACAACGCCGGGTTCAACATCGCGGGGAACTACATCGCACACAACTGGGCCGAGGGGATCATCTACGAGGCCAGCTACAACGCAAGGATCGCTGACAACGCCCTCGTCGACAACGCCTGGGGAGGAGGTCCGTCACCCGCCCTGGGAGGCTTTCCCGATGCCGCGCTGTATATCTCGGAATCAGGTAGCGACGCCCGCGTCCCCAGCCGGTACGGGACCACCTTCGTGGTCACCGACAACGCCTTCGACGACAACTGGGGCGGGGTTGTCATCTATGAGAACTCCAACCGGGCCTGCGGCGTTAGCAACGACGCCCTGTGCACCCTGGTTGCACCGAGCACCTACACCCTCTCGACCTGTGCGGCCCACATCCCCAACGGCCGCACGGATGGGGTCCCCGACTACGTCGACAACTGTCGCTGGAAGTCGGAGAACATCTCGGTCAAGGACAACACCTTCGCCTTCTCCGCCACCAAGATCGGACCGGACTGCACGCCGGCCAGGACCTGTGGCTACAACGGGTTGTTCAGCGAGGGGGGGACCACACCGTCGAGCACGTACGGCGGCAGCTGGCCATCGGGGGCTATCGACCCCTATGGGGGGTACCTGGTCGCGAACGACATCAGCAATCATCAGCACAACAGATTCGCCGACAATCTGTACTGCTCGAGCGCCGGGGACCCGTGGAGATTCGTCGGATTCACCCAAGGCAATTCCATGACACAATCGCAGTGGACGTCGGGAGAACATCATGTGCCCGGGTCCAAGGACCGATTCGATGGGCAGGACGAGGGGAGCGTGTTCACCTCGGGCCCGTGTCGTGTCTAGCGCACGACACGGGAGGCACCAGCCGGAGCAACCGCCGGCCAGGTAGCGTCCGGCCTTCGAACCGTGACCCGAGACCTCGTTCCGCGACGTCGCGTATGCCGATGCGTTCCCCCCTGCGGCGTGGTGGGGATTACGAAGCCGGTATCCGCTTCCTCATCATCGTGCCGCTGTTCCTGCGACTGGTGAACATGGGAGGCGCCCACTCCCTGGCGACCCATCCGGGTTCGAGCCCCACCAGCACCCAACCCCTCAAAGATCTGACCACGGTGGGATCACCCCGACTTGATCAGGCTCGCGATCGGCGTCGAGCATATCGTCGGCGTCCTATCCCTGATAGCCGCACCCGGACAGGCTCGCCCCCGGCCCTCTTGTCACGGCACCGTACGTCGTGCTCGCCCGGGCCGCCACGTATCTGCCGGACCGCCACCAACCTCTTAGTACGTGTTTCAGAACTCTTCGGTGGAAACCCACGTAGGCCGAGCTGCATCAGAGGCACTTCGGCGGGCGTCGACGTGCTCAGCCTCGCCGTTGTCGATGAGAAGTTTCCAAAAACGCGCGCTACCAGCGCGTTTACCCGATGCAGGTGCTCGCGATTTGGTAGCAGAGATGTTGGGCTGGTGTGCATGTCGCCCAAACGTCGTTATCCGACCGATCTGACCGACCGGCAGTGGTCGATCATCGAGGATCTCATCCCCGAGGTAGAGCCTCTTGGCCCCGGCGGACGACCACTGGTCCACTCCAAGCGGGAGATCGTCAACGCCATCCTCTACGTGGTGAGAGCCGGATGTGCCTGGCGCATGCTGCCGAAAGACTTTCCACCGTGGCAGACCGTCTATCGCTACTTCGCCCAATGGCGCGACGACGGGACCGTCGATGTGATCCACGACACGCTGCGCGAGGAGGTGCGAGTCACCAAGGAGAAAAAGGGGCGAAAGCCCCGCAACCCGACTCCTTCCGTTGGCGTCATCGACTCCCAGTCGCTGCGGGGTGCCGACACCGTTTCTGCGGCAACCCGTGGATACGACGCTGGGAAGAAGGTGAACGGGCGCAAGCGCCACATCGTCACCGATACCCTCGGGCTACTCCTCGTCGTCATGGTGACGACCGCATCCGTACAAGATCGCGACGGAGGAGCCGACATCTTGAAGCTGCTGCGCAAGCTCGTGCCTACCGTGCGCCATGTCTTTGCCGACGGCGGCTACGCGGGACGTCTGGTCGAGAAGGCCAAGCGCTACTGGAAGATGACTGTCGAGGTGGTGAAGAAGCCTCCCGAGCAATGCGGGTTCTCGGTGCTGCCGAGGAGGTGGGTCGTCGAGCGGACCTTTGCCTGGCTTATGCGATGGCGCCGTCTGGTTCGCGATTACGAGCGGTATCCCGAGACGCACGAGGCAATGGTGAAGTGGGCAATGATCGGACTAATGGTGAACCGCCTGGCGCGGCCTCCCGGCCCAAAACCCTGGGCGTCGGCGCGTTGATGCGGTTATGAAACACGTACTTAGACGTACTCGCCCGGCCCGCCACGTATCTGCGGGACCGCCGCCAATCTCATAGAGCCATGGCCGCATCGCGCTCAATTCTTGGGGCCCGCGTGACGGTGGCCGTGCTCGGACCGGGCCCCATGGGTGCCCGAGCAGGGGCCTGACCGTGTGCGGCATAGCGGGCACCTACCAGCAGATCGACGGCGACTCCATGGCCAGGGTGATGAGCAAGACGCTCGCGCACCGGGGGCCCGATGACGAGGGGCTCTTCTCTTTCGCCGACGACCGGGTTGACGTGCACCTCGCTCACCGGCGCCTGTCGATCATCGACCTTGCCAATGGTCACCAACCGCTCACGAAAGATGGACTCACGCTTTGCTACAACGGTGAGCTCTACAACTACCGGGAGCTCCGAAAGGACCTGGCCGCGTCGGGAGCGTCCTTTGTCACGTCGTCGGACACCGAGGTCGTGCTCGAGGCCTGGCGCCGCTGGGGGACGGGCTGTCTCAATAGGTTCCGAGGGATGTTCGCTTTCGCCATGTTCGACGAGTCGAGCGGATCCCTCTACGTCGCCCGCGACCAGCTCGGGATCAAACCCCTGCACTATTTCAAACGCAAGAACGGAGTGGTCTTCGCCTCGGAGATGAAAGCGCTGGTGGCGGCGTTCGGTCACGAGATGTACATCGAGCCCGGGGCCTTGGTGGCGTCCATGCTCTATTTCTGGGTGCCCGACAGCAGATGCTCGATCCAGGGGGTGGAGAAGCTTCGACCCGGGACCTGGGCAGAGTTCCGGCCCGACGGTAGCTACCGGGTCGAACCGTACTGGGAGGCGGCCCAAGTCGCCGCCGCTGCCGCCGCAGGGCCACCGGTGAACCTGGCCGACGTCATCGAGACATCAGTGGCGACGCATCTGGTGGCTGACGTGCCCGTGGCGACCTTTCTTTCAGGCGGGCTCGATTCGAGCATCATCTCCGTCCTGGCCAAGCGGCACAACCCCGACCTCGAGGCTTACACCATCACATTCCGCCCCCAGGACCATCGCCTGGAGGCGACCCCGGACGACGCTGTGTACGCACGGATGGTGGCGCGCCAGTACGACATCCCGCTGCATGAGATCCAGATTGCCCCCGATGTCGTGAACCTGCTGCCGCGCATGGTCGACATCCTCGACGAGCCCATCGGGGATCCCGCCGCCATCAACACGCTCCTCATGTGCGAGGCGGCTCGCGACACCGGTGTCAAGGTCTTGCTGTCGGGAACGGGCGCAGACGAGCTGTTCGGCGGCTACCGCAAGCACCTGGCCTGCCTCGTGGCGGCTCGGTATCAGCACATGCCCGATGTCGCGCTTCGCGCCGTGGCCGCCGTGGCCGACCGCATACCGGTGACCGCGGCGGGGCGGGGACTGAGATATGCCCGATGGGCCAAGCGGTTCCTCACCTTCTCCGGGCTCCCCGAGGAGGCGGCGTTTCGCCGCAGCTACACCCTGTACGACCCTCACGAATTGGCGGCCCTGGTGAGTCCGGACCTCGACGCCCAGGTGGACGCCGTCATGGAGGAGCACCTCGAGGTCTACAGCGACAATCGGTTGGCCGATCACGCCAACCGGATGTGTCTGGCCGACACACGGCTCTTTCTCCCCGGCCTCAACCTGGCCTACGCGGACCGGGCCAGCATGGCTGTCTCCACCGAGGTCCGGGTGCCATTCGTGGATCCCGTGGTCTTCGAGGCCGCCTTCTCGCTGCCTGGCGATCAGAAGGTCCACGGCCGGACGCAGAAGTTCGCCCTCAAAGAAGCGGCCCGGCAATGGCTTCCCAAGGAGGTCATCGAACGTCCCAAGGCCTCGTTCTCGGCCCCGCTGCGCGCATGGATCGCGCATGACCTCCGCGAGCTGATCGACGACGTCCTGGTTCGTGGCGAGCTGGTCGAGACGGGTCTTCTCCGCCGCCAGGCGCTCGACACACTCATCGAAGAGGAGCGCACCGGTCGCGAGGACCGGTCGAAGCACATCTGGCAACTTCTGACGCTCGAGCTCTGGTATCGCCAAGCTCGCCTGGCCGGCGTGCGACTCTAGGAATCAGCGAGTCAAGTGGAGACGGTGCGAGATGAGTCTCCTGAGTCGGCGTCCTTTCTCGGTGAGGGCATCGAAGCCCCGGTTCGCTCGTGACGCGGATCCGTTTGTAACCCGCCGCCCTCAACCCGGTCACCGAGTTGCCCGTGGTTGTCGCCACCGCCACCGGTCCAGTGACGAAGTCCACCGCCGAATGAGGATTGTCACTGACAATGCGGTGACAAAGCCTCCTCCGGATCTCCCAGGATGCCCGACCCAGGCCCGCGTCGGGCACGGAAGCGACGAACGTTCACCCGTTTGTCACGGAGAGGCAGGGCCGGTTGTCTTCGACTGTCGCGTGCCCACAGTCCACAGAACCGAGGGGTCTCCCGGCCGCGCTGCATGGAGTCGCCCCGATGTATCTGGACACACTTCCCGAAGCTCTAACCAGGGACGACGTCGTTCGTCGAGTTACTTGGTCCAGACAAACCTCCGGGTCGGGACCGTACTCATTGTGAACGCCGGATCGGAGACTGGGTTGGGCACCGTGGTGGCGGGACGAGGTGGGTCGACATCTGTTACTCGTGGTCCGCGGCCGGGGATCCTTCTCGATCGCGACGGCACGATCATTGTCGATCACGGCTATGTCGGCTGTGTCGACCGTGTCGAGTTCATAGAAGGTGCGGCCCGAGCGATTGCGCAGATCAACCGGGCCCGCATTCCCGTGGCGGTGGTCACCAACCAGTCGGGGGTCGCCCGGGGGTTCTACGGGATCGACGATGTTGCCCGGGTGCACCGCCACATCGCCGAGGTGCTCGCCCAACACGGGGCGCACATCGACCTCTTCCTGTACTGCCCCTATCACCCCGACGGAGTGGTCGAGGCCTTTGCCCGCACCAGTGACGATCGCAAGCCGAGCCCGGGAATGGCCAAGGCCGCGGCGCAGGCCCTCAACTTGAACCTCTCGGCGTCATGGGTGGTCGGGGATCGTCCCGAGGATGTCGGCATGGCTCACGCCGTGAACGCCTCTGCGATCTACTTGGGACCTGACGGCTCGATGTCTCCTGATATCCGACGCTGCCCCGACCTCGCGGCGGCGACCACCTTCATCTTGGAAGGGATGGCGGCATGACCTCGACCTACGACCTCGACATCCTGACACCCGATGCTCCGGTCCGAGTTTCGAAATTCCCGTCCGAGCCGTACAGGCTTGCCACCTCGTACTGCGGGGCGTACCTCGAGGAATCAGGACGGGCCGCGAGCTCGATCGACCTAACCACCGTGGAGCGCGCCGCAGCGATCCTTCTCGCCGCCTACTCGAGCGGGGCTCTCGTGTTCTCGTGCGGCAACGGGGGCTCAGCCGCGGTGGCGAATCATCTGCAATGCGATCACATCAAAGGCGTGCGCAACGGGACTGACCTGTCGCCGCGGGTCGTGAGCCTCAGCTCCAACGTGGAGCTCCTCACCGCTATTGCGAATGACGTCGCGTTCGAGGAGGTGTTCGCGTACCAGCTGCAAGCCCAAGCTCGACCCAGGGACGTCCTCATCGCCATCTCGTCGTCCGGCTGTTCACCGAACATCATCCAGGCACTGACCTTCGCCCGCGCCCACGGTATCCACACCATTGCCCTGACTGGCTTCAGTGGTGGCGAGGTCAAGTCGATCGCCGACGTTGCCATCCACGTGGACTGCACGAACTACGGTGTGGTCGAAGATCTGCACCAGGCGCTCATGCATGCCATTGCTCAGTATCTCCGCCAGTCTCGGATGAGTCCGAGCGCGATAGCGGCGAGCACCTTCTGACTCATGGATGACCGTACCGAGGTCCAACCCCGGCCAGACGGCGCTAGCGCCGGCCCGAGTGCACGGGGCCAAACTCGCCGACACGCCATGCGGGTGGGAATCAACCTCCTGACCGAGGACCCCCGGAAACCTTCTGGGGCTCATTGGTTCTGGACCCGCATCATCCCCGAAATGGCAAATCGACTCGAACCTGCTGAGGAGCTTCACTTGCTCGTCAGTCCCAAGTCGCGGCGCGTGTACCAGGATTACGGGCCCAACGTCCATTACATCACCTTTCCATGGTCGAATGAACGCCGCACGCTGCGGACGCTGAGCGAACACCTCTATTCACCGGTGCGCTTGCCGTTTCGCCGCATCGACGTCCTCAATACCTTGATGGCGCCCATCGCCAATCCCTCCTGGTCACTTGTCATCCACATGAAGACCATGCACGCCTTCACCGCTCCCGAAGCGCTGGCGCCGGCCGCTCGCGCCTACCGGCGAATGAACTACCCGCGGTCAGCCCGGGTCGCCGACGCCATCATCATCAACTCCGACAGCCTGCGTTCGGAGATCGAGCGATATCTCGATGTCGAGTCCGGCAAGCTAAAGCTCATCTACGAGGCGGTCGACCACGACCTGTTCAAGCCCGGCGACGCGGCCCAAGCGCGGGCCCATGTGGCCAAGTTCGGTGTCACCAAGCCCTTCGTCCTCTTTGTGTCCTCGCTGTGGCGGTACAAGAACTGTGACGGATTGCTCAGGGCGTGGGTGACCGCACGACAGCAGTTGCAGGGCCGACAGCTGGCGATCGTTGGCCACGGCCGCGACGAGAAGTACACCGCAGAGCTCCGTGCGCTTGCCGAAGAGCTTGGTATCTCCGATGACGTCGTCTTCGTGGGCGGCGTCCCACTCGAAGAGACAGCGGCCTTCTACCGAGCAGCTGAACTGCTCGTATACCCGTCGTTCAACGAAACGTTCGGCCTTCCCATTCTCGAAGCGATGGCCTGTGGTTGTCCGGTCGTGACCTCGAACGTCAGCGCCATGCCCGAGATCGCCGGCGGCGCCGCGCTGCTGTGCGATCCGAAAACGCCAGCCTCGATCGCCCAGGCCATCGTCGATGCGGCGGGGTCGCACTCGGATCAGCTGCGCCACTTGGGTCTGCAACGGGCCGCGCTGTTCACGTGGGGGGCAACGGCGTCCGCGACGCTCGATGTCTACCGAGAAGTCGCCGACCGCCGGCGCCATGAGAGCCGATGAAGGTCCTTGTCACGGGAGGTGCAGGGTTCATCGGCACCCACACCTGTGAGCGGCTCCTGTCCATCGGGCACGACGTGGTGGTGCTCGACGCTCTGACGCCCCCGGTCCACCAGGGCCCCCCGACCCATTTGAGCTCGGATGTCGAGTTCTACGAGGGTGACGTCCGCAACAGAGAGCTGCTCACGAATCTCCTGCGCCGTGTCGACGCCGTCTATCACCTGGCCGCATACCAGGACTACCTCACGGACTTCGCGCGGTTCTCGGACGTCAACGTAGTCTCAACCGCTCTGCTCTTCGAGATCATCGTCGCCGAACACCTCGACTTGGCGCGGATCATCGTGGCCTCTTCGCAATCCGCCATGGGCGAGGGTCTCTACGAGTGCTCGCTACACGGCGAGCAGCTCCCAGGGATGCGACCGGAGCATGACCTGGCGGCGGGCCAGTGGGACATCCGCTGTTCGGAGTGCGGTGGACCACTGCAGTTGCGGACCACACCCGAACGAGTCTCCAATCCGCAAAATGCCTACGGAATGTCGAAGTTGGGCCAGGAGATGGTGGCGGTCAACCTGGGTCGGCGATACGGCGTACCCACCGTTGCCCTGCGCTACAGCATCGTGCAGGGGCCGGGCCAGTCCGTCTACAACGCCTACTCCGGAGCGTGCCGCATATTCTGCCTGCACTACCTGCAGGGCGCGGAACCGGTCCTGTATGAGGATGGCGAGGCTATTCGCGACTATGTGAACATCGAGGACGTTGTCGACGCCAACCTCCTGGTGCTCGACGATGACCGGGCCTCTGGACGGGTGTTCAACGTCGGGGGTGGAGAGCCGGTCACGACCCGGGAGTTCGCCGACGTCGTGAGGCGCCAGTACGGATCGGATCGGCCCGGCAAGGTCACCGGCGAGTACCGCTTTGGAGACACACGGCACATCGTGTCCGACATCGCCGCTCTAAAGGCCTTGGGATGGGAGCCCCGACGCAGCCCCTCGCATTCAGTCGCGGCCTATGCGGCCTGGCTCGAGGGTATGCCCGGCCTCGACGGCATCCTGGACCAGGCGAACGCCCGGATGCGGGCTCTCGGCGTGGTGCGGAGGGCAGGCGGGTGAAGGCCTTCCTGCTCGCGGCTGGTCTCGGAACCCGGCTGCGACCGATCACCGACCACACCCCGAAGTGCATGTTGGCGATCGACGGGCGTCCAATGCTCGACATCTGGCTCGACGAGTTCGACCGAGCCGGTGTCGACGAGGTCCTGGTCAACGTGCACTTTCTCGCCGATGTCGTGCGCCGCCACATCGAGGGACGCAACGGGCCTCCCGACATCCTCACGTTCTTCGAGCCCGAGCTCCTCGGGAGTGCGGGAACCCTCGTTGCCAACCGGGGATGGATCGCAGATGAAGAGTTCTTCCTGGCATGCAATGCGGACAACCTCACCGACTTCGACCTCCGCACCTTGATGGAGGCCCACCGCGGCGGCGACACGGTCGCGACCCTGGCCCTGTTCCATGCTCCGAACCCCACTGAAGTTGGCATCGTCGAGCTCGATGACAGCGGGCACGTAGTCGGGTTCACGGAGAAGCCGAGCAGGCCGCACGGCGATTTGGCCAACGCTGGCATCTACGCTTTTCACCCCAGCGTGCTCGATGACGTCGGGGGCGAGCCTCCACTGGACATCGGCTTCGACATGCTGCCCCACCTGGTAGGCCGGGCTCGGACCGTCGAGATCACGGGGTACTTCCGCGACATCGGCACCGCTGAGGCATACCGTCTCGCCCAAGAGGAGTGGCGTCCGAGGGTGGCGCCATGATCGTCGCTCAGACACCGCTGCGCATCGGGCTGGTGGGTGGGGGCACCGATCTCCCCGGGTACTACCTCGAGCATGGGGGCAGGGTCCTCAACTGCGCCATCGACAAGTACATCTATGTCATCGTGAAGCAACGCTTCGACGGCGACATCTACGTCAACTACTCGAAGAAGGAGATCGTCTCTCGGGTCGAGGACCTCGAGCACGAACTCGTCAGAGAAGCAATGCAGATGACCGGTGTCACCGGCGGTGTCGAGATCACCACCCTGGCCGATATCCCTTCTTCCGGTTCGGGTCTTGGGTCCTCGTCTGCGGTGACCGTCGGGTTGCTGCATGCGCTGTTTGCCTACCGGGGTCGCCATGTGTCGGGCGAGGATCTGGCCGCACGGGCGTGCACGATCGAGATCGATCTCTGCGGCAAGCGGATCGGCAAGCAGGACCAGTACATCGCCGCGCTAGGCGGGATCCGCGACATCCGGTTCGGGCCTGGCGATCAGGTTGTGGCCGAGGAACTTCACCTCCCGGCAGTCGAGCGGCGCGCCCTGCAGGAGCAGATCATGCTGTTCTACACAGGCGTCACCAGGAGCGCCGACGCCATCCTGCAGGTGCAGAACGACAACATCGGGTGCACGCTCGATCAGCTCCACCTCTTCCGCGACCTGGCCGGGACGGCAGTCCACCGCCTGAACCAGGGCGATCTGGGCGCCCTGGGGGACGCACTCCGGGAAGGCTGGTTCATCAAGCGCAAACTGGCCACCGGCGTGTCGAACGACCAGATTGACGTCATGGTCGACCGAGCCATGGACGCCGGGGCGTCGGGCGCCAAGGTCACGGGGGCCGGTGGTGGTGGTTTCCTGCTCGTGATCTGTCCCGCCGAACGCCAAGGTGCGGTGCGTCGCAGCCTGGCGGAGATGCTGGAGCTGCCGGTGAGACTCGATCCCTTCGGCTCACGGGTGATGCTCAATATGATGCACGACATCTGGAACTGAGGCGCCACGCCGTGACCCACGATGGCACGATCTCCCCGAGGAACGAGTCCCCCCGGCCCACGTTCCCACGTCGGTTTATGCCGAGAGCTGGTCCTGGGTGTCTAGGTTGTCGTTCTTGTGGTGAACCGGCCACAAAGCGTGTCAGAAAAGGGGAATGCGCAGGTGGCGCGTATCACGGAGGCGCGGACTCCGCTCTCATATCTGATCCCTCTAACCGCAGCGGGGATCCGGTTGAGCGCGTGCGGTGAGGTGTGTGGCGTGGCATCGACGAAGCGCATCCTGCCGGAAAACCCGGGACGAGCAACATGAGCGCGGTCTCCAACGGGACCGCCCCAACCACTGTTGAGGGTCCGCCCCGCCATGCAGTCCAAGCCCCCGACCCCTCCGGGCCTGTCCGCCGGCGCGTCGGGGGGAATTCGAGCACGCCGCGCCGATACCTCCTGATCAGTGACGTGATGGCCCTGGGGGTCGCCTGGACGTCGCCGGCTCTCTTCTCCAATGCGGTGGACTGGGACCGCCGCCTCTTGTGTTCAGCCGCGGCCGTCGTCGTCACTCTCTTGACCATGCACCGCGCCGGGCTGTACCGGGCCCGGATGTGCGCACTGCGGTCCACTGAAGTGGCGAGGACGATCGCCGCCTCGGTGCTTGGAGCGACGGTGTTTGCCGCGGGCGAATGGCTGGCCGGTGCGATGTCAGCTTGGCCGGCGTTCGAAGGGGCAGGGGCAGCCTCGGTGGCGGTCCTCGTCGTCCGGTGGCACTTCGGTCGGTGGTTGAAAGCAAGACGTTCGGAGGGCCGGTTCCTGCGCACCGTGGTACTCGTCGGCACCAACGACGACGGGGCTGCCTTGTGGAGCATGCTCAGCGACGAGCCCGAACTTGGATACCGCGTCGGTGCGGTGGTGGGCCCCCACGCCTTTGCCGAGCCATGGCATGCGGTGGCCGGCTGCACCGAGATAGGTCGATTGGAAGATGTGGCGGGGCGAGCCGGTGCCACCGGTGTCATGGTGATTGCGAGCGCGTTGGGAGCCCACGACAGCTCCGAAGTGGTGAGCAGGGCCCTGAGAGCTGGTCTCCATGTGCAGGTATGGCCCGGCTTCGGCGGGCTGTCGAGCAATCGCATTCGGATGGCGCCGATATCGGGTGTCCCGATGCTCTCGGTCGAGCCCCAGGACAGTGTCAGATGGCGGATGATCGTCAAGCGGGCGATGGACGTGACGCTGACCTTTGCCCTGTGTCCATTCGTGGCGCCGGTGTTGATCGTCGCCGCGATCTGGATCAAGCTCGAGGATCGGGGTCCCGTCATCCATCGACACTCGGTCGTCGGCCGCTTCGGCGTTCCGATAGTAGTGCTGAAGCTGCGCACCATGGTCCCCAACGCTGAGCAGATGATCGCTCATGTCGCCGCGCTCAACGAAAGGACGGGTGGCCCACTGTTCAAGGCCACCCACGATCCCCGTGTCACGCGAATCGGGCGGGTGCTACGCGCCACCAGCATCGACGAGCTCCCGCAGCTGTGGAACGTGCTCAACGGCACCATGAGTCTGGTCGGGCCGCGGTTCGCCCTCCCCTACGAGGTGGAACAGTTCGACGAAGAGCTCCGTCGCCGCCACGAGATGCGCCCCGGCATCACCGGCCTGTGGCAAAGCGAGGCCCGTGACAACCCCTCGTTCAGCGTCTATCGGCGTCTCGACCTCTTCTACGTCGACAACTGGAACCTGCTCATGGATCTGGGAATCCTCGTCAACACCGCCCACGCCATCGGTGTTCGGCTCGTGCGGACCGTCCGGGCACGGCCCTCGACCCCGTGACGACAACCCGACGTCGCTGTCGAGCAGGACCTGTCGGGCGGGCCGACGCTCGCTCAGAACCCGAGGTGGCCACGAGCGATCAGCTGTGAGCCCCCCGCCGACGAGACCCGGATTTGTCGGGCCGGGATGTCCCAAAACCCCAGGTGACGGTGTATCTGGCCGGCACGAGACGCGCTCCACAAGGTGAAAGGGCTGTCGCCCCAACATGGACGCGAGGCGGGTATGAAGCAAGGACATCGAGGGAGGGTCCTCATCATCGTGCAGAACCTCCCGGTGCCCTTCGACCGGCGCGTCTGGTTGGAGTGCGGGACATTGACCGGCGCTGGCTATCAGGTGGCGGTGGTGTGTCCCAAGGGCCCCGGGGACCCGTCGTACGCCGTGATTGCCGGTGTCGAGCTCTACAAGTACCGGCCCTATGCCCCGGGCGGTTCAAAGCTGTCATTCGTGGCCGAGTACCTGTACTCGTTTGTGGCCACTCTGTGGCTCACCATCAAGGCGGCTCGACACGGGCGGTTCGATGCGATCCAGAGCTGCAACCCACCCGACATCTTCTGGCCCATCGGGGTCATGTTTCGCGTCGTTCACGGGTCACGGTTCGTCTTCGACCACCACGACCTGTGCCCCGAGACCTACAGAGTCCGTTTTCCCGGTGGCCCCCCGTTCATCCACAAGGCACTCCTCTTCCTGGAACGCCTCACGGTCCGTTGCGCCGATCACGTCGTCTCCACCAACGACTCCTACCGGGCAATTGCCATCGAACGCGACGGGGCCACCCCCGAGCGCGTCACCGTGGTACGCACCGGCCCTGATCCCGAGCGCCTCAAGCCCATAGCGCCTGACCCCCGCCTGAAAAACGGGCGTGAGCACCTCGTGGCCTACATAGGGGTGATGGGGCCGCAGGACGGGGTGGACATCGTCCTCGAGGTGGCGAACGTCATCGTGAACGAACAGGGCCGACGCGATATCGGTTTCGTCCTGATCGGTTCGGGTGACTCCTTCGAGAAGATGGTCGCCATGCGCGACCGGTTGGGCCTCGGCCCGTTCGTCGAGTTCACCGGCAGGGTGCCCGACGACACTGTCGCTGCCATCCTGTCGAGCGCCGACATCGGGATCTCCCCAGACCCGAAGAACTCGCTGAACGAGTTCTGCACGATGAACAAGACCATGGAGTACATGGCCTTCGGCATGCCCGTCGTCGCCTTTGACCTGCAAGAAACGCGAGTCTCGGCCGGCGAGGCGGCGCTGTATGCCACCCCGAACGACGTGCACGATCTCACCCGCGTTCTCGTCGACCTCATCGATGATGAGCCCCGACGTCGTTCGATGGCAGCGGCGGGGCGCACCCGAGTGCAGCGAGAACTCGCCTGGGCCTATCAGGCCGGACGCTACCTGGGCGTCTACGAGGATCTCGTCGGGACCGATTCCGCCCGGGGGCTCCAGGCCGCCCCGGGTGCCTGAGGACTGGTGGATGGCATGAAGCAAGTGGCGCAGAACTACCGCTCCGGCGAATTAGCCGTGCTGGAGGTGCCCCCTCCCGCCTGTGGGCCGGGCGGGGTCTTGGTGCGCTCGTTGTACTCGCTTATCTCGACCGGTACGGAGCTGATGAAGGTTGGCGAGTCGAAGATGTCGTTGGTCAGCAAGGCGAGAGCGCGGCCCGACCAGGTGAAGAAAGTGCTCGACACCGCTTACCAACAGGGGCCGCTGACCGCTTACAAGAAAGCAATGAATCGCCTCGACGCCTACACGCCCCTGGGCTACTCGCTGGCGGGGGTCGTGGTCGAGGTGGGAGCGGGCGCCGAGGAATTCTCACGGGGCCAGGTCGTGGCCTGCGCGGGCAACGAGTTTGCTTTCCATGCCGAGCTCAACTGGGTGCCGAGGAACCTGTGCGTGGCGGTGCCCGATGCCGTTGATCCCCGCTTCGCCGCCTTCGCCACCGTGGGAGCCATCGCTCTGCAGGGGGTGCGGCAGGCTGACGCCGGGATCGGTGACGCCGCGTGCGTCATCGGGCTGGGACTGGTGGGTCAACTGGTGGTGCGCCTGCTCGTCGCCTCGGGGGTGCAAGTGGTCGGGCTCGACGTCGTGGCCGAGCGCTGCGCGTTGGCGGAGAAGGCGGGCGCGGTGCTGTGTGCCGCCCCCGACGACGAAGGGCTGGCCGCAGTCGAGAGTGCACTCGCACGAATCTCGGGAGGGCTAGGGGCCGACCGCGTATTCTTGGTTTCCGGGGGGTCTTCCAATGCTCCGGTCGAGGTGGCGGCACGGTTGGCACACGATCGGGCCACGGTCGTTGACATCGGCAAGGGCAAACTCGATCTGCCGTGGACGGCCTACTACGAGAAGGAGCTCGATGTTCGGTTCTCGCGTTCGTACGGACCCGGACGCTACGACCCCCAATACGAAGTGCAAGGGGTCGACTATCCTGCCGGGTACGTCCGCTGGACCGAGCGACGCAACCTGGCCTGTTTCGTGGACCTGATTGCCAGAGGTGAGATCGATCTCGAGCCGCTCGTGGCGGCCACGTTCCCCCTCACCGAAGCCGTCGAGGTCTATGAGCGGCTCCGTGCGGGCGCCTTGTCCGGTGTCGGCTTCCTCTTCGAATACCCCGAGTTCGACAGCTCGGTCCCGGCCGAGGCAGCGGTCGTCGATGCCGGCAGGGTCCAACGGCTCGAAGCGGGGGTGGCCCTCGGCGCAGCCGGAGCAGTTCGGGGCCTCCCACGCTCGTCGAAGCCGTTGCGGCTCGGGTTCATCGGCGCCGGGAACTATGCGAAGTCCATGCTCCTTCCCCATCTCGCCGGTCGGTCCGACATCGAGCTCAGTCGCGTGGCCACCCTCGGATCCCTCTCCGCCGTCAACGCCAAGCGCAAGTTCGGGTTCGAAACGGTGGGCACAGATGCCGAGGCGGTGTTGACCGACGATTCCATCGACGCCGTGTTCATCGTCACTCGGCACAGCTCGCACGCCGCATTCGCGTCCAGGGCGCTCGAAGCGGGCAAGGCGGTGTTCGTCGAGAAGCCCCTAGCCCTCGACCTCGCCCAGCTCGACCAGCTGTTGGCGACCGTCGACGCCACCGGTAACGACCGGCTCATGGTCGGTTTCAACCGCCGTTTCGCGCCCATGTTCGTCGCAATGCGGGCGCACTTCGGTCGCTGCACCGAGCCGATCGTCGTCCGCTACCTCGTCAACGCCGGTCCCCTGGCCGCGGACAGCTGGTACCGGAACGAGGAGACCGAAGGGTCGCGCTTCACCGGCGAAGGTGGGCACTTCGTCGACACATTGAGTTGGTGGATCGGCAGCGAGCCCGTCGAGGTCACCGCCGAGTGTGCGGGCGGCCGCGACGATCTCCAGGTGACCCTGCGTTACGAGGACGGATCGCTGGGCACGATCACCTATTTGGTCAACGGCCACTCCCGCTTTCCCAAGGAGACGTTCGAGGCCTTCAGTGGTGGACGATCCGCTCGTCTCGACAACTTCCGGCGAGCGTCGGTATGGGCTGGCCGGCGACGGATGACCGACCGGTCCTGGAGCTCACCGGACAAAGGTCAGCGCAGCGAATTGAACGCGTTCTTGGACGCGGTGCGCAGGGGGGCGCCCATGCCCATCGCCCTCGGCTCGCTGGTCGCCACGACCCGGGCCACGCTCGGCGCCGCCGCCAGCCTCACGAGCCGGACGGTTCAACCGATGTCGGAGTTGAGGGCGCGATCCCGAGAACACGTCACGACAACCGACGGCCCGTGAGCGCCTCGAGGCTCGAGTGGTATCTGCGGCGGCTGCAGAAGATGTCCGCCTCAGAGGTCGCCAGCCGGCTTTCGGACTATGCCAAGAAGGTGGCCTGGGCTCGGTACCATCCTCCTCCTCGTCCCCCGGCCTCGTCGACACGCCCGCGCCTGCGTGGTGCCCGCCGCCCGTTCCCGCGTCTTCCCGCCGGTGACCGCACGTTCGAGGCGGCTCTCCCCCCGGGCGTCCTCGCCGGCGTGCCCGTCGAGGCTCGTCGACGCATCCTCACTGCGGGCGACGAGATCCTCGCTGGGCGCTTCGAAGTCCTGGGCGTCATGCGCAAGGACATGGAGGATCCGGACTGGTTCTTTGACCCGGTGACAGGCCGAAGGGCTCCTCGCGAGGAGTACTCCTTCAGGATCAACTACCGCTCCGAGGACGTCACGGGCAACGTGAAGCAGGTGTGGGAGCTCTCTCGCATGCACCATCTCACGATCCTGGCTGCTGCCTATGCCCTGTCCGGCGAGGAGCGTTACGCCGAGCGGGTGCAGCGTCACCTCCGCTCGTGGTGGGACCAGAACCCGTTCTTGTCGGGCATTCACTGGACGAGCGGGATCGAGGTGGGCCAGCGTCTGATCGCGTGGGTGTGGATCCGGCGGCTCCTGGACGGCTGGCCGCACGCCCCGGCGTTGTTCGAGCAGAACGAGGATGCTCTCGCCCAGATCTGGTGGCACCAGCGCTTTCTGGCCGGCTTCCGCAGTCGCGGGTCGTCGGCCAACAACCATGTGATCGCCGAGGCGGCCGGACAACTCGTGGCCTCGCATGCCTTCGATTGGTTCCCTGAGACCGGGAGATGGGCGGCGCAAGCCGCCGCTGTGCTCGAGGATGAGTTGGCGAAGAACACGTTCCCGAGCGGAGTGAACCGTGAGATGGCCACCGATTACCACGGCTTCGTGGCCGAGCTCGGGCTCGTCGCGGCAGTCGAGGCCGACCTCGGCGCCCGACCCCTGAGCGAGGACACCTGGAAGCTTCTGGGCCGGATGCTCGACGTGGTGGCGGCCACCGTCGATGTGCGATTGCGAGCCCCTCGTCAAGGCGACGGCGACGACGGACGAGCCCTTGTGCTCGATCCTCCCTCTGCAAACCGGTGGGAAAGCCTTCTCGCGCTCGGAGACTCGGTGTTCGGTGCCCCCGGCTGGTGGCCCGCGCATCACCCCGACGCCCTGAGCACGGTGCTGGCCTCGATGGCGCAGCGCCACCCCCAGTCGGCCCGCACCCGGGTCCGCCCTGCACATTTCGCCGACGCCGGCTTGACCGTCATGCGAAGTTCGCTGCGCCATGGCCCCGAGATCTGGTGCCGGTGCGACGCCGGCCCGCACGGGTTCCTGTCGATCGCCGCCCACGCGCACGCCGATGCCCTGGCAGTCGAGGTTCGCCACGACGGGGTCGAGATCCTGGCTGACCCGGGGACGTACTGCTACCAGGGTGAGGCCGAATGGCGGAGCTACTTCCGCTCGACTATCGGTCACAATACGGTAGAGCTGGCTCACCAGAACCAGTCCGAGTCAGCGGGCTCGACGCTGTGGCGGCGCCATGCCGCCTCGCATCTTGTTCACCTCGCCGAGGACGACGGCGAGGTCACAGGTTGGGCCGCCGAGCATGACGGATACGCGACGTTGGAGCCCCCCGCCGCGCACCGTCGCACCGTAGGACTCTCGTCGCAGGATCGACGGATCACGATCATCGACCGCATCGAGACCCGCGGCCGCCATGCCGTTCGCATGGCGTTGCACCTTGGACCGGACGTCGACGCCCGACTCCAGGGCCGGCGCGCGTCCCTTTCGTGGTCGACGGGTGCCGGCCTCCCGGCCACGGCAGACTTGAGCCTGCCCGACCTGCCCAACTGGCGCATCATCCGGGGTGGCACCGACCCCGTGCTGGGTTGGTACTCCGCCCGTTTCGGGGAGAAGCAGCCCACGACGACGATCTTGGGCGAAGGCATCTGCCGAGGCCTCGACGAGCTCGAGACCATCGTCCAGTTTCATTCCTAGCTAGGAGCTCGTCAACTCCGCCCTCGGCCGGGGGGCGGGGCCGAATCGGATCCCGAGAGGAGACCGGCGTGGGTGCGTCGGGGGGACGACGAGCAGCGAAGCGGCCACGGCGAGGTCCAGGAGATATGTCGAGGCCTCGCCCATGCCGGTCTCGGTGAAGGAGGCAAACAGGCAATACACGATCAGGAAGAGGGCCATGGCCCGCGCCGGGCCCCGGGGTCGAAGCAGTGCCGCCACCAAGAGCACGAGGAACATCACGCCTTCGAGGACGTCGCCGACGATGCCTTGGTCTTGATAGGTGGCGATCCAGCTACCGTCGATGGGGAGGCCGTTCACGGCCGGGCTCTGTCCGATGACACTGCCGTTGGACAATCCGGAACCAAAGATCTTGTTGGTCTCGGGGCGTGGCTCGGACAGGACCAGAGGCCAGACCGTGGTACGGCCCGACAAGTTGCTGACCTGAGCCGACGTTTGCCCCCGGATCAGCCAGCCATTGATGACGGGGGAGAGCGGCAACCCCACGACCACCACGACGGCGACTGTCGCGAGCAACCTGCGCACTCGCCGACTGGCCGTGAAGAGGCTCAGGCAGGCGACCAGCAGGCCGATGACCATACCGATCAACGCCGTGCGAGTGTGCGTGGCCAGCAGGGCGACGGCGCTCGGGATGATGACGAGAAGTGCTCGACGGCGCGGGATGACCTTGCAGACCCAGAGCAAGATCATCAACCCCGTCAACTCGGCCATGTAGTGCGCCACCTGGGTGGGGGGGATGGGCCAGATGGCGTCACCGAGTCTCTTGGTGCCGAAGTTCAGCGAGAAGGCCTTGTGGGGGGAGATCACGACCCCCAAGCCCACCGACACCAAGACCAGCGTGAGGAAGCGAAGCTGGCTACGCAAGAGGACGAAATCGCGTCGACCCCACCAGGGGGTGAGAAGCCAGAGCACGACGAGGAACCCCAGCAGCCGAAACGCCCTGTACGTGGTGCCGAGTCCGATGAAGCGCACGCTCATGGCCAGTGACACGATGGCGAGCAGGGTGTAGAGGAAAAGGAACAGGTTGGGTCGGATCCTCACCTTCGGGTTGATCGACAGGGCTAGGACGAGGGCGCCCGCCAACGCCCCTTGGGTCAAGACCTGCCCGAGTTTGTGAGGAATGGGCACGACGGTTTCCAGCTTGGCGTAGGAGAGCACATTGAAGAACAACAGAGCCCATACGGCCCACACCCGGTGGAGGCGCTTGTCCTCGGACGAGGTCTTGGCCCGCCGGATGGCGATGGAAGGCATTGTCACCGCAACATGCCCTGCAACATGTCGTTGGCGCCCTGACCCGCGTCGCCGACCTGAGCGGATCCGACCACGCCCAAGCTGTCGTCTTCCTCGGGAGGGAGCCCGAGGAGAATGGCGGACCTGATCGCCATCCCGGCTTGACGCAGAAGCTCGCCGGCCGCGGTGATGCGCCCGGAGGGCACCTTTCTCGGGTTCACGATCACGACCGCCTCACTCGTCCAGTTCGCGAGTTGTCCCGATCCAAATGCGGGGTCGACGCTCGTCAGGACGAGCAGGGCAGCGGCCCCGGGCGGATTCCACTCGCGTCCCATTTCCGCCGGGTCGTCGGGACCGACAATCAGGACCGCGGAAGCGCCTTCGAGGGTGACGGTGTGGAGCCCCTTCTCGTTGCCTGTCACACCCAAGACCGATGCGAGCGGGCGCCCCTTGGCCATGTCGATCATCACGACACTCAGCCCTTCAGACGCCAGCGAGAAGGCGAGCATGGAGAGCGCCAACGCGCTGGGCTCCGCCGTCTCGAGTTCCACCACCGCCAGGCTCGTTCCACCGGCGGATTCCAGTGCGGCGCGAAGCCGTCTCTCCATCATCTGTAGCGCTGGGGTGGGATGGAGCAGAAGCTGTCGACGGTCGCGCTTTCGCATTGCATGGCGCGATGCGTAGCGCAGGAGGCTCAGGTCGATCGGAGCCCCGAGTGCAGCCGCTACCTGTGCTCGGTTTCGAAGTCGATCCGAGAGAAGGACCCCCACGACGAGGGCGATCAGCGCCAGGCCCAAGCCGCCGATCAATCCCGAAAGGGCATCGATGACGGTCACCCTGGTGGCGGACACCTTGACGGCTGCCGCTCGGTCGAGCACCACGCTGGACTGGGTGACCGTTGTCTCACCGAGTTGCTGTTGTTGAATTTCGGACTCGAGTTGAGAGACTTGGGAAGTATCTGCGCTGCGCTCATCGACCAGAGTGGCGAGCTCGTTACCCGACGGGCTCCCCGTCGGACTGGACGAGAGGGCGTTGATCGAACTGGTCAGGTTGTTGATCTGGGAGTCGAAAGACTGCACCTGTGAGTTCAGGCTGGCCACCACCACGTGTGTCTGCGCTCGGAGCAATTCGGTACGCACGGCCAGGAAACCTCGGGCCACTGCGTCGGCCCACAGCACCGCATCGCCAGGGGAGTGCGCACTCACCGTGATCAGGAGAATGGCGTTGCTCAGTACCAAACCTTGGTAGGAGCTCAAGAAGCTGCCGGCTGTGACACGAAGGTGAAGATCTGCGACCGCTCGCTCGGCCACGGCCCGTGTTTGCAGGAGACTTAGATCATTGGCCATGGCTTGGGCCGGGTCCGAGTCGGAAGGCTCGCTGAGATACAGGGTGGTCGTCGCCGCATACTTGCGTGGTACCACGCGGTGGAGGCCGGCGCCGAGCAATAGTCCCACGAGGGCAACGGCCAACAGGGGGCGCCAGTGCTCTCTGGCAGCCGCGGCCACGACGCGCAGGCTGATGAACTGGCCTGCGTCGTCTTCGGGCCTTTTGTCCTTGGCCCCGGCCCCGTTGACGGCGGGGTATCCGCTGCCGTTTCCGTTTGCACTGGCCGACACAACCTCGATCCCGGCGCCTGGGGCGGGTTCGAAAACGCTGGCGACTCGCGGCTCGGAGGATCCCTCGCGCCGCAGCGTCGGGACGATGGCACCGGCGTCAGCGATGGCGCCCGACGTGTTGTCTCTCGGGTCGGGATTGATGACAAGGATTCCGTCGATCGCATGGCCGGCGTCCAACGCAGCAAGCGCTAGCCCGGCCAGCACGTTGGCGGAGGCGAACCCTGAAGACACCGCCAGGAGCACCGTCCCTGGCGACGCGTCGAGCGTCGGGCGCGCCGTGTCGACGGCCATCATGGACACGGTCAGTGGTCCGCCCGATTGATCCCAACCTCGCCCGCTGGTGGTGACGTGCGGCTCCCGCTGTTCGACCCCGGGGTGGGCAGCACGTGCCGCTCGTAGGGGAGCAAAGCTCTCGTCGTCACAGGGGACCAACGTCGTCGGTCGGCCCATCTCGTTGGCGAACATGGCGATCTGTGGGCCTGCCGTTGCCGCCGCACTGTCTCCGGTGAAGGAAAGGACTCGGACCTCTGATCCCGTGCCGAGATGTCCGGGCGCCAAACGATGAAGCAGGCGGCGCAGGTTCCACTCGTCGACGGGGGACGGTTCGTAGGTCTCGAGGAATGAGGTCCATTCCGCCGGGGTTCGAAGATGCGGGGCATCGGCTGATGCGAGCACGGGCACCTCGATCGCGGCCGCTATCTCGTCGCGTCGCCACAGCCGGCGACTGCGGCGGTAGCGCACGAAAGCGAGGAGAACGCCGACCAAGAGCCCAAGCACGGCCCCCAGCACACCGCTCGTCACCAGGTTGGATGTCGATCCGACCGTGGTTGCATTTTGCAGGATGCGGGTGCCCTGGGCGGCTGCGGCGCCCGACAGTTGGTCGGTGTCGACCTGGTTGTTCACGTCGTCGAGCTGTAGTGAGACTTGTTGCTGCTCGTCTCCCAATGACCCGAGGAGCGACGAGTCCTGCTGGCCCGGGGTCGAGGTGGCACCTTCAGCCGTGATTTGCGCCGTCACCGTGTCGATCTGGGTCTGAAGGTCCTGAATCTGATGGGTCAGCTGAGAGGACTCATGTTCGAGCCCGGCCAGAACGGTCTTCGTCGAGGCTGAACTGGAGGTGGCGACGAACTGGATGTAGTCGCGTGCCACGGCATCGGCAATCCGCTTGGCATCGGTACCCGATGACGCGTGAACCTTGATCTGGAAGATGTCTTGGCTCAGACTCGTGACAACCACCTGGTGCTTGAGCGTGGCTGCTGCGATCGGCGGGGACACGGACTTTCCGGCCGGTACCAGGACGGGATTGCTCGTGGCGATGAGAATTTCGGTATTCACATCCCGCGTCGGTGCGCCCGACGAATTGAGGCTGGTTGGAGGCAAGAGCACCAGGGCCACCGCACTGGGCAGGGGAGGCCGGATGACACCGTAGGCAAGTCCGCCGACGAGCCCGATTCCCGCCAACGCGCCCAGGAGGCGCCGGCGCCACCAGATCGCCCTGACCGATGCCCTGAGATCGAGAGGCTGTTCGCTCAAGGCACTTCCTCAAGGTTCGGATTTGCGGCCTGGGCCGCCCAGCGCACGTCGTCGACGCCGCTGTCGCGCGCCGCGTTCGAGTGGAATGCGTATGGGGCGAGCTGGGCGCGGTTATGCACAGCGAGCTTGCGGTAGACGCGGCTCACGTAATTGCGGACCGTCTTCTCCCCGAGCTGGAGCTGTTCGGCGATCTCCCTGTTGTCTGCGCCCCGGGCGATCATGCCTAACACCTCGGATTCCCGCCGGGTCAAGCGGTGGACCGACGCGTTGCCGTTGACCCAGCTGATGGCTTCGCGGCACAGCACCTGCTCACCGAGGTGTACGGCGACCACCGCTGACATGATCGCCTCTGGGTCTGCGCCTTTGAGCAGGAATCCAGCTGCGCCGGAGCTGATGGCGGGGACAACAGCCCAGTCTGCTTCGGACGCCACGACCAGGATCCTCGTGTTCGGCGAGACGGCGCAGAGCATGCGGATCAGTTCTATGCCGTCCATCTTGGGCAACCGAAGGTCAGTCACAACGACGTCCACCGACATCGCGGCACAGAGCTCGGGCACGTCAGTCCCGCCCTCGGATACCGCTACCACCTCCAGGCGCTCGTCTTCGGCGAGGAGACGGGCCAGTCCGGAACGAAATAGTGCCTGGCCGTCCACGACCATGACCGATATCCGGGGTCTGGGGTTCAAGAGCCAGGGCTTGGCGGTCGCCCTGCTTCCCGACCGTCCCGGCAGCTCGGCGGTAGTTGCAGGTGTTGAGATTGTGTTTTGACTAGGCATTGGTCTCCCGGGCACCCTCCGAATCCGCGCAAGGGTCTCGACCTTCATACGCGGGTGGTGTCAGACCCCCCTGCCATACAAAGAGACCGCCCTGGCTAGCCAGATACGTTCTGGATAGGACTCTGTCGGTCCCAATTCTGTGATTGTCCCAGCGCGGTTCTGAGAGGCAGGTGGCCGTCACCCGGGGCCGGGGTCCAGCCAGAGCGGATCCATCTTCATGTAAGGCGCGGCGGACCTCGCCGGAACGATCGAGTGGCGCACGCGGTGCTGCACCCACCCAGCGCTGGCGGAGTTGAAAAAGTAGGCGACGATGATCGAGGCCGCCGCCCCGTTCACCCCATAGGCGAGGGACAGCACCGTGACACTGACCAGCGACACCGCCAGGCACACGAGTTGGATGTGGAAGAGCCATCGCGTGTTCCGGGTGGCCTTGAGCACCAGGATCGGACCGATGCTGAAGGAGAGGAAGACGTAGGCGATCGCCAAGAGGACAGCGGCCAGCTCGAGGTGGCCGAAGGCCGGTCCGTAGATCGTCGACAAGAGGGTCCGGCCGAACAGCGTCACCACCACGGCCCCCACCACGAAGCTCGCGAACCCGGCCAGCGTCACCAGCCGGGCTACCCGGGTGAGCCCCGACCAACCCTTCTCCGCGTAGGCCTTCGTCGCCTCGGGCAACCCGATGCTCCCGCCCGCCATGATCAGGACGCCGGCGGGTCCGACCACGAGCGTCTGGGCTGCTCTCAGCCCGCCCAGGCCGGCGGGGCCGAGGATGGCGCCCATGATGAACACCGTCGCCTGGGTTCCCCCCGAAACCGACAACGACGTGCCGAAAAGCCACTTGCTCACCGGCCAGTGAGCACGGAGCATCGACACTCCGCCCGAGAACGAAGGCAGGACCCGGTACTGTCGCAAGCCGTAGATGGCCCCCGCCAGGGCGCCCAGGCCCCAGCACGTGATCAGAGCCGCGATCGAATGCGTGTGGACTACGAACACCACCACAAACGCAGCTCCCTGCACACAGTTGAACACCGTGTCGTTGAGCAGAGCGAATCCCGGTCGACGGGTCATGAAGCCGATCCAGCGCCAGTAGTCCTGCAGCAACAGCACCGGAAGCCACGGCGCCATCGCCATCATGGCGATCCCAAAGGTTCGTTGTCCGACCAGCGTCAGGGTCCCACCGGCGAGAGCAAAGACGCATGCCCCGACGATTCCGAGCAGAATTTCAGCGGCGAAGCCTTTTTCGATCCCGCGGCGCGTCCTGGCGTTCGAGACGTCACCATCGGGGCTGTACACGACACCCTCGATCGCCATCGGATCGCTGATGAGCGAGCGGTGTACGGCCGCCACAACCTGCCATCCCGCGTAGGCCAAGGAATAGCCTCCGAGACCCGATGCTCCAGCCACTCTGGCCACCGCCACACCGACGACGAAGTTCGATACGGACGAGAAGCTCTGGTCGATCAGGGTCGTGGCAGCTCTTCGACCCCCGGAGCTCGCCGCCGCGAGCGGACGTTGAGTGACGCCCAAACCACTGTCCGAGTGAATATCTCTACGACCCTGAGGCCACATCAGCACAAACGCAAGTCAGGGCAGCCATCCGCCAACACCCGGGGTCCCGCGCCGAAGTCGCCTGATGCCACTCTCGTTACGAGGCTCCGAGACCCGCAGAAAATACTGACAGGCGACCGTCGGTGGGCATGCCCGGACGGGCTTCTCCACGGGGCTGGGAGCAGGATCAACACGTCCGGTAGATGAGCAAGGCCTTGGCGAGCGCACCCCATTCGTAGATCACGGAGTAGGGAATCTGTGCCAGCTTGACGGGGGCCGCCACGACGGCGACGTGCCCGGAGAAGCATCGGTGCATGAGGATGCGGGCCCGGGTTACTTGAGCTCGACCGGCCACGACCATCAGGCTGTGCCAACCATGGCGACGGGCGTCGCGGGCCGCAAACCTCACCTCACCGACGGTCCGGCCCGGATCGGCAGAGAAACAGACGACCGAGATGTGAGGGACGGTGGGGCAGGGGGTGGTGTGGGAGTTTCCCTGAGAGAACAGCAGAACATGGGCGTAGCCCCGTTCGGCCAAGGAGATCGCTCGACTCTCACGCGCCGGCTCGTTCCTGCCGTTGAGACTCAGAATGGCATCGACGTGCTGGGGCCGGTCCGTGGCCGGCCACACGAACAGGAGCGAGCTCGCCGTCGCGAACGCGACGATGACCACTCCGAGTCCCAGGACCAGAGTCCGAAGACGAAGTCGGGCCCGGCGACCTTTCCGTGGCGTCGTTGTCTGCAATCGCGTTATCGTCCCGGTCCCTGAGGGCTCCGGGCCGTCTCTGGATAAGAGCGCCGATCGCCCGTCGCGATACAGC
Organism: uncultured Acidimicrobiales bacterium; assembly: GCA_963811775.1. Taxonomy (GTDB): domain Bacteria; phylum Actinomycetota; class Acidimicrobiia; order Acidimicrobiales; family UBA8190; genus Chersky-840. The sequence goes on from CAWESO010000010.1 coordinate 379,435, forward strand.
ACATGAGAGCCTTATCTCAGTCTTCCCCGAGTACCTCGGATCATGTATCAAGGTCCGAGGGCCGTTCCTCTGAGATGAGGGACGGCGGGCAAGCGAGACGGGCTGATTCGAGTGCAAGCTGTGGGGAGGATGGGAGGTCGAGACCGAACGGCCGAGGTCTTGCCAGGGCCACAGCACACGACCAGCTCACCTGGTCTGTCACCCCAAGAGCGGCTCGTCAGGATGATGCAGCGGCGCTCCACGCGGCGTTTGGCCTACAAATGTCTCAAGCTCCTCGGCGTGGAAATCCCCGTCACGGTTGAAATAGGTGACGATTTCCACCTTCCTCACGGCGCGGTCGGTGTGGTCATCAGCAAGGTGACAAAGATAGGGAACAACGTCAAGATCTTTCAGGGCGTCACCCTTGGCTTTGCCGACGAGTATCTGCCGATTGACCGCGAGTCTGAGAGCATTGGCAAGATCGTCATCGAGGACGACGTTGTCATCGGCACCGGCGCCAAAGTCATGTTCAAGTACGGCCAGATACTTACGGTGGGCAAAGGGGCCATCATAGGAGCCAATGCGGTCGTGCTCTCGTCGGTGCCACCCGGCGAAATTTGGGCGGGGATACCGGCTCGCAAGGTGGGTGTCAATCCCTTCGCTCGCGAATGAAGATTCCGATCACAACCATCTCGCCGGGTGACTGCTCGCGGAACCTCTCCCGGCTTGGCCGTGGCGCACCCACACGGTCCTGAACACCCCCAAGAGGTCCTGCGCACCGACATGGGCGGAATTCCGAGGTCAGGGCGTCTTGGACGCCGTTCCGAAGGGCCTGCGCACCCGAAGGCTCGACGAGGGGCCATCGTGGCCGCGATGGGGTGCAATTCCTGCGAAACGCCCGCGCCGCAGTCCCTCGGGCCAAATGGTGGCGGCCGCCATCCGCACGACCTTCATCCGGCCCGACCCCCGTTTGCCCCGGCGTAGCCGACACGCTCGATAACGTCGGCGAGGACCTGGTCGTCCTCTCGGCGTTCCCATCGCACCTTGGACCCAGCTGTGGTCCACCAACCTCCTCGACCGGCCCATGGCCATGATCGACGCCGCCACCGACCAGCTCGACAGCCGGACGGAGCACTCGGCCATCGCCATATGACACACCATTCGGCGTCGTGCTCACACGGCGTTGACTTATGTGCCGACGAAACGTGATCGCTCGTGCGGCACCGATGAGAGAGGGATGGGGCCAAGGTTTCCCTTGTGAAGGATGATGACCATGAGGTCCCGAAGATCTTCCGCCTTGTAGTTACCGAAAGATGAAGAGACCTTGAATGTCGTGTTACATGACAAGGGGAGTATTAGGTCCCGTCCAAATATTGAGTAGACGTGTCACCGGATTTCATGTGTTCGGTCATCAAATTCTCCCCACCCATTTCGCGCCTTTGTCCCAATAACGCGTGCTGGCAACGGGTCCTTTACGTGGCTGCGCCTCGACTAATCATCAATATCGATGATGACTGTCCGTCAAATATGAGGCAATATCCTCACCGTGGCGAGCGCGGCGGTTCCCAATAGTTTGACGACCGACGCATTCGTGCCTGCGCCATGCCGCACATCCCAACGTAAAGAACCGACGATCCTCGAGGATCGTCGCGCCTGGCAAGGAATCGAGCTTGCGACCGTTGCATCATTGGTCGAGGGAGCGGCCGAAGGCGACCAGCACGCCTGGCGCGAGCTCGTGAACCGCTTCGGGGGAATGATCGCTTCGGTCGGTCGTCGATATGGTCTTTCCTCCGCGGATATCGGTGAGCTTCAGCAGACGACGTGGTTGCGGCTGGTGGAGAACCTTCATCGAATCGAGCAGCCCGAACGAATAGGAGGGTGGCTCGCCACAACCGCCTCACGCCAGAGCCTGCAACTGCTCAAGCGCGGGTCGCGCTATACGCTTGGCGCCGATAAATTGCTGGCGAATCTTCCCGACGACCACACGTTCGAGCTGGACGCGCTCCCGCCGGGGGAAGAGCGCAAAGCACTCCTGCGCGGATGGAATCGGCTCAAGCCGCGTTGCCGCGAGCTCATCACCTTGCTCATTGCCGAAGATGCTGTCGGGTACAAGGAGTTATCACAGCTGTTGGACATGCCGATCGGAAGTATTGGTCCGACACGCGCCCGCTGCCTCGAGCATTTACGGCGTCTCATCGCGGAAGAGGGCATCACAAAGTTTGAGCTCTAGCTCTACCGAACGCTTCCTGAGGGGGCCAGCGGTACCGGACAGCCAGGAAACTCGCGGTCGCCCGACCGGCGGCTCAGAAGGGCTGGTGCAGCCGGTCGCCGGAGTGTGCGAAGGCATTGGCGACGGCCAGAACGACCTGCTGACCTATTTCTCGCTCTGCGTCGGTCCCGAGGCGAGCGGTTTGGAGATTGCTTGTCGGCACCGGGTGGAAGTGAATGTGCCCATCTTGACCGTCGGCGTTGGCTCCATGGGTCTTGATCCCGACACCATCGAACCCACAGGTCGTTCTGACGACATGCGAGAGCAAGGAGAGGCCCGACAGCACGGCGGCCATGTCATCGACCGAGAGCGCCGTGAGCATTGGTGTGTGGGCCTTGGGAACAAGCGTGAGACTGTCGCGGGTGCAACGCTCGGACCCCGGCGCGAGGACGACAAATGCATCTTTCTCGTAGACGACCGGCCAGGCCGCTTCAGACCACTCACACCAGGAGCAGATCACCGGCGCCAACGTTCTGAAGAGTCAGTCTCGGTATCTGTCGTCACGGCCAATCCCCCTTCGTAGATGACGACTTGTCACCCCACACTTGATACATCGATACCCGTGCCAGGACCTCTCTAACACACTGGCGACGAAAACGGCAGGGCTCTTGCCGTGAGCATTTGAGGACGGGATGAGGGCAACCGTTTATGGCGCGTGCATCGCCACGACGGGTGGGACTTTCGTGTTCAACTGATTCGGAGGAGGGCCCCGCGGGAGGGACGCGGACGTGACGGGCTTGTCTCAGGTCCGCGATTTCCCTGTGCAACCTTTGAGATTCCAACTGCATCACGTCGTTTACCCACGACGAAATGACGGAGTGTGCGGTTTCCACTGACTTGCCCCCGGCGTTCAACGAGACGACTACTGGTTTGTCGGTACCGCCCCCACGATGTTGGTGATGTGGATACCAACGCCGGGGATCGATCCCACGAAGCCGGCGGTCCCGAAATTGAAGATTCCACCGTCCCCGCCCACGAGCCAATATCCGAGGCTGTCTGAAGTCGGAACCAAGCTCACGATCGGATGAAACGGGATCACCCCCATAGTGGAAAGCGAGGAGAAGAAGCCCGCATCCCCAAAGTTGTAGATACGCCCGTTGTCGGTGACGATCCAGTACCCGCCGCCGTCACGGGTCGAGGAGATTCCCGTTACCGGCGAACCCGTGCCCACCGCCGAGCCCAGCGCTGTGGCGTTCCCGAACGCAAAGACGGTGCCATTTGCACCCACCAGCCAGTAGCCGTGGCCGGAATGTGAGGCAGCGATGCCGATGACATCGTTGACCTGGACCCCCCGTTCGGGGAGCGACCCTTGGTACGTGGCATCTCCGAACGCGAAGACCCCACCGTGCTGGTCGATGAGGTAGTAGCCGCGGTTGTCGCTCGTGGCGAGGATGCCAGTGATGTCGTTGACCGAGATCCCGAGCCCGGGAAGCGAACCCAGGAACGGGGCGTCTCCGAATGCGAAGACCCCGCCGTCCTTGCCTACCAGGAAATACCCCCGGTGATCGGGAGACGGCACCATCCCCACGATGTTGTTGACCGTTATTCCGAGCCCGGGAAGTGACCCGTAGAACCCGGCGAACTGCCCAATCGGGAAGACGAACACTCCACCGTCCTGACCGACGAGGTCATAACCCGGCGTGAGTGAAGGAGGCGAGCCGCTAGACGCCGGCGGCGGCGTGGTGGTCGTCGGTGGGGGGGACGTCGTGGTGGTCGAGGCCTGGGAGGTGGTCGTAGTCGATGGCTGGGTGGTCGTCGGGGGGGGAGACGTGGTCGTTGTCGATGCAGACGATGTCGTCGTCGTGGATGCAGACGTCGTCGTGGTCGTTGCGGAGGAGGTCGTCGTGGTGGATGCAGACGACGTGGTGGTGGGGGAGACCGAGGAAGTCGTCGTCACCGGGGCACCCGTGGTGGTGGTGCTCGTCGAGGTGCACGAACCTGTCGCGAACGAGCTTCCCGCGTCCTGTCCCTGGAAGGAGTCACCCGATGCGGCCGCGTTGGATTCCCCCGCCGTCCATTGTGACGGGGTCATGGAGTTGCCCTGGGCGAACCCGACAAAGCTCCACGAGCCGCAGTAGGCGTTGTCGGCGAAACTGTTGTTCTGGTGGTTACTGATGTTGTTGGGGACGGTGTATCCCGCGTAGGGATAGCTGGCCCCCGACGGCCACGGCCCGTTGTAGATGCTCGGGGGGGTCGTCCCGGGTTCGCTGAACAGGCCGTTGTAGCCACAGGTGTTGGCCGTGGTGCAGTCCGATCCGATGTGGGCCGCGGTGAAGTTGAAGTCATTGTCGGTCACGGAGATGTTCTGGGACTTCCACCGGCAGTTGTCCACGTAGTCGGGGGTGGCGCTCGTGGTGCCGCCGGGGATACCTCCAGCACAGCTCGACAGGGTGTAGGTGCCCGGGGCCACCAAGGTGCACAGGGCGTCGTTGCTGATCCCACAGGCCCGGTTGGAGTTCTCGTAGATGACGACGCCGCCCCAGTTGTCGGTGAAGACGTTGTTGGTGACGTCGAAGGCCGTCCCGTAGGCACCGGGCACCCGGGCGTCACTGCCGGACTCCGAGAGGTAGATGGCCCCGTCGGGGAAGCCCCCCAGGGCGGGGGAGGGGCCGCCTCCCCAGGCGTTGTCCACGAAGGTGTTGCCGGTGATCTGGGCGTTGTAGCTGGCCTCGTAGATGATGCCCTCGGCCCAGTTGTTGTCGACGTAGTTGCCCGAGAAGTTGAACCCGGCGTTGTCGGTGTCGGGCCACAGCCCGGCAAAGCCGTTGTCGTGCACCCAGTTGCCCGTGACCGTGGCCCCGCCGGTGATGTCCCAGAACTTGCCCCCGCCGGCGGCCCCCTCGTTGACCTCGCTGTCGGCCACGGTGCCGGTGGGATCAGAGGTGGTCGAGACGTTGGGAGCGCTCACGTCGAAGGTGAAGGAGTTTGATCCGAGCACCGAGGCGATGGTCTGGGCCCCGTTGAGGGCGCCGTCGCTCAGGTCGGTGCACCACGACTGCCCACAGGCCGGTGCCGCGCCGACGAGGATGGTGTGCCCCGCCACCAGGTTCATCGGTCCCCTGGTCACGATGGTGGCCACGTTGTTGGCCACGGCGTAGCTGACCACAAACGAGTTCTGGTCGTAGGTGCCGTTGGTGTCGTTGGAGTCGATGTCGTTGTCGGTGATCGAGATGTTCGACACCGGGCCCGAGCTCACGGCGTTGAAGCCGTACTGGTCGTTGTCAGCCAGGCAGTTCTCGGTGACGACGTCACCGGTGCCCAGCCCGACCCCCGCCCCGGTGTTGAACTCGATGGTGTTGAACTGGATCGTCCAGTTCGGTCCTGAGTCGTGGTTCACGGCGATCGAGTCGGTGCCGGGGACGAAGTTCTCGATGGTGAGGTACTTGATGGTCACCCCCGAGGCGGTCCCGTCGAAGGCCGACTGGTTGGTGCCCTCGCCGTTGATGATGGCCCCCGGGGCCCCCTCGAAGACGTCGTTGGCCTGGGGGTCGATCTGCCCGAAGTTCGACGACCCCAGGGTGTGGGTTCCTGGCGCGAACCAGTAGACGGTGCCGGCGTCGATGCCGAAGGTTTCCGTGACGATCTTGCCGTTGGACATGGCCAGGGTGGAGTCGTCCCCGGCCGGGACCGTGACCGCCCCGGCGGGCGGTGAGGACAGAGGGTTGACCAGTAGCGACGAGTCGGGGCCCCCGTTGCACAGCTGGGTGCCGGTGGGGGGTCCGGTCAGCCCCTGATCGGCAGCTCCCGCGTCGGGTCGGGACAGCACGGCGAGGAGAGAGAAGATCAGCGCGCTCAGGATGACGAGGATTCCGGCGGTGCGCCGACTGTTCTTGAACAGCGTCAACATTCGGAGGTTGCTCCCATCGAGTTCGAAACGCGCTGCTGCACGTTTCTGTACCCCGTGTTTCGGCTTCAAACCCAAAGTTCCTGAACAAAAGGCGATAAACATTGGGGCGGATTTGGCCTGATTTCGTGGGGAGCGCACGCGTTGCGACGTTAAGAGCGCCCCTCGGGGCAGTCAAGAAACTCTCGTCTGTCATGGGTGAACACCTGGTGACGATGTATTGCAGTTCGTGAAACCTCGTTACTCATTACCGGAAACAAATGTCACGTACTCAGTTCGTTTCACGTAGAGGGGGCTGATCGGCACTCCATCGTCTCGAAAAGCTGCGGCAGGTGCCATCGTCCCGAAGAGCTGCGGCAGGTGTCCTCACTCCGTCACAAGCGATTGCTTCTTCGGGTCGCAGGTCGATCGAGGTGTGCCAGATGCGAAAGTCACTCGCCCTCGTCGGATTAGGTTGATCAGCCCGTCGATAACTTGCTCGACGGCGTGACGAGACGTTGGTGGAGAGCCTGCTCGTCGAGTTGGGGGTCGATCCCGGGGAAGGGTCTGGTCGAAGGGGGCCAATCCGTCACGAGGAGTTCCTGGCCTTGCGGCCCTTGATCGACCGCGAAGTCCCCAGGGGTCAAGAGGGCCCATCCTGGACAACTACGGTACCCACAAGCACCCGGACGTGGTCGCTTGGCTCGAACACACAAGCGCATCCACTTTCACTTCGCGCCGACGAGCTCTTCATGGTTGAGCATGGTGGAACGGTGGTTCAACGAGATCAGGACTACGCGGATCCGGCGCGCCAGCTTGGGCAGTGACCCTGAGGTCGTCGAAGCGATCGACGGCTACATCGCCTGCAACGAGGAACCCACCCCCCGTTCATCTGGACCAAGACCGCCAAGTAGATCATCACCAAGTGCGTCGCGGGCGAGTGGCTTTCGAGACCGTGCGCCAATCGCGCGCTATAGGAATGTCACCGCACTAGTGGTCACCCTTGGCCGTCGGAAGCAAAATGGATTTCGAACAAGTGAAGGCCTCGGCATATTGAGCCCGGCACTCCATACCTCTCAACCGGGCAAGTCCCAGGAAGACATCGTCGTCCCACCAGTCGCGGCACTGCTGAGAGGGGAAGCACTTGTGCAGAAGCTCGACCTTGCGACGCGCTACATCCACGGAAAGCGGCAGGTACATCGAGGGCCGCCCCAGATCGCCATCCCATTTGGGAATCTCGTAGCCGAGGTAGAGGGCGTCCCGGAAGACAGTGGGAACGATCTCAGCGATGGTGCGGTGGTCCTGGTGCGCATCTGTGCTCGACGGCGCGATCACGATGTCCGGTGGCCCGGCCACCGCCACCGCCTCGAGCACGTCCTTCACCTCCACCCAAGCCGCCGGTAGCCGGCCCTCGGGCAGATCGTGCAGTTCGATGGTGATCTGCGCACCCGGAAGAAAGGCCGCGGCGGCGTTGCGCGCCTCTTGGCGCCGTTCCGGTGTTCCGGTCAGCACGAGGTAGCGGACATGCAGCCCGGGTTCGCTCTCTGCCAGCGTGAGCAGGGTTCCACCTGCCCCTATCTCGATGTCATCGGGGTGGGCACCTACGCTCAGGACTGACAGCGGACGGCCCGGCGTGGCCGTCAGCTGTAACGCCAGCACGTCGCTACGGGACGCCCACGGGAGGCGCCATCCGGGTGCGGTCGCTCGGGCCGGTCGGTGTGGACAGGCCAAGGCCGGTGGCCAAGGCGCTACCGCCGGACCGTTCTGGGTCCCATATCATCCACGGGCAGCAGGCCCGCTGATAGCGATCCTCGAGCAACGCCCGCTCCTTCACGGTGTCGGCCGGCGACCAGTATCCCTTGTAGGGGTAGGCCATGACCCGCCCCCGGCGAACGAGGCGCAGGATCACGTCCTCCACCAAGTCCTCGTCCTCGTTCATCTCGTCGAAGATCTCCGGCCTCATGAGGAAGTACCCGCCATTCTCCCAGTGGCGCAGATCGCGCATTGGAGTCACCTGCGTGATGAAGCCTCCATCGTCTATGTCCACAGCATGGTGTGACGATTGAGGTGGCACTGCGAGCAGACTGACCATGGCGTCGGCCGCGGCGAAACGTTCGACCATGTCGGGCAAAGGGGCGTCGGTGAGCACGTCTGCGTAGTTGGCCATGAAGATCGGCTCGTCCTCCACGAAGCGGCGGACACGGCGGAGACGCTCGCCGATCTGCGAGTTGAGTCCCGTGTCGACGAACGTGATGCGCCAATCGGAGATATCCGTCTTGAACAGGGTCACCTTGTGAGCGCCTTCTTCGAGCACGAAGTCGTTCGACGTCGTCTCGTCGTATTTCAAGAAGAAGTCCTTGACGGCAGCGGCGCCGTAGCCCAGGCAGAGCACGAAATCCGTGTGACCGTAGTGGGCGTAGTAGCGCATCACATGCCAGAGCAACGGGCGCTCGCCGACCGTGGCCATCGGCTTGGGGCCGGCGATGGTGCTGTCCCGCATCCGCATCCCAAGGCCACCACAAAACAGAACGACCTTCACTTTCTCCTGCTCCTCTCAGACTATTTCGAGCGTAGGAATCGGAAAGACCAGGCGCCCATTCCAGGCCTGGATGTACTCGAGCTGCTCGCTGATCTCGTCTCTCAGGTTCCATGGCAGGACAAGGACGTAGTCCGGCTTCGTCTCAGCCAGATGTTCGGGCGGAAAGATCGGGATGTGCGTGCCAGGGAGGCTTTTCCCCTGCTTGTGCGGGCTGCGGTCGACCGTGTAAGCGAGGAGGTCCGAGCGCACGCCGCAGTGGTTGAGCAGCGTGTTTCCCTTGCCTGGGGCCCCGTAGCCAGCCACGACCTGCCCTCGTCTCGCCGCGCCAAGCAGGAAGTCGAGCAGGTCGCTCTTGATCTTCAGCACCTCACCGGCGAAACCGGCGTGCCCGTCAATGCTGTGGAGACCGGCGCATTCCTCCTCGTCGAGGACTTCCTTCACGCGTCCGCTCGGCTCGCCGGCGCTCTCCTCCGGGCAGGCAAAGACTCGCAGCGAGCCGCCGTGGGTACTCAGCTCATCGACGTCCACCACACGAAGCCCGACCGTGCCCAAAGCACGAGAGGCGGTGAGCAGCGACAGGTACGAGTAGTGCTCGTGGTAGATGGTGTCGAACTGTCGCCGCTCGATAAGACGGAGCAGGTGAGGGAATTCCAAGGTCACCAACCCCGTTTCTTTGACCAGCGCACGGAGCCCCTGGGCGAAGCCGCGGATGTCGGGCACGTGCGCGAACACGTTGTTGGCGACAACGAGATCGGCGCGCCCGTACCGCTCGGAGATGGCGGCGCCGCTCTGCGCACCGAGGAACTCGATCACCGTCGGGACGCCTCGGGTCCGGGCGGCCTCCGCGACGTTGCGTGCCGGTTCGACTCCGAGCACGGGTATGCCGAGAGACACAAAGTGCTGAAGCAGGTAGCCGTCGTTGCTCGCCACCTCGATCACCAGACTGTCGGCCGTGAGCCCGAGTTGCTCGGTCATGGACTCTGCGTACCGCTTGGCGTGCTCTACCCACGAGTCGGAGTACGACGAGAAATACGCGTAATCCGAGAAGATCTCCTCGCCCCCTACATAAGCCGGAAGCTGTGCGAGCAGGCACGACGAGCACAGACGCACGTGCAGGGGGTAGAAGATCTCCGGCTCGTCCAGGCGATCCTCCGGTACGTAGCTCTCACAGAGGGGAGACATGCCCAAGTCCACGAAGGTCTCAGTCAGGCGTGCCCCGCACAGACGACAGGCGTGGTTTGATGGCATCCGGCTCCCCGGCCTGGACTTTCGAGCTACGACGATCCGGTATGTACCCGCTCGGTACGCCTTGAAGAGCCCCGGTCGAGCGTGCTTGATACGCGGCGATGATGCGGCCGGAGTCAGGAGCAGAGGGCCTCTGTGTTGACCCACTCGCCGCCCGACGCCTCGACCTCGGGGAAGGCGGCGCGGACCTCTGCCAGGAGATCCGGAACGAACACCAACACGCTGCGGGGCGGCCGGTCCCGGAGCTGCGCTGGGCTGACCACGGGGATGTCCGTGCCGGGCATCCGACGCCCGTGTTTGGCCGGCGAGGCGTCCACGACAGCGGGCAAGAGGGTCCGGTCCAGGCCGGCCTGGACCAGCAGGGCGACGGCTCGTGAGGCGGCCCCGTAGCCGACCACGCCGCCACCGACCTCCCGTTCGGAGACGAGCCACTGTCGAAGTCGGGCCGCCTGGGCCACCGCTTGGTGCTGGAGGCCGCCCAGTACCGACGGGTTTCGCACGCCGGCACGCGCCTCCCGGGCGAGCAGGGCCTGCACCGACTCATCCGCGCCACCCCCGGCGTCGGCATCTCGCCGGGCCGCGAGGAGGACAGTACCTCCATACAAGTCGAAATGCCACGCCATGCGTGGGCTGAAGCCCACGTTCCCGAGCATCCCATCGAGAGCGATCGTCGAGTAGTAGGCGTAGTGGCCGTGGCGCAGCGCGCTCCACTGTCCACGGCGGACGATCGTCTCCAATGAGTGGTACTGCAGCAAGAGCAGTCCTCCGGTCCCGAGCCGGGCGACGCGCTCAGTCAGAGCAGCCGATTGGTCGGCCTCGTGCATTAAGCCGAAAGAGTCGACGATGACGTCGACCGGTCCACCGCCCCCAACGGGCACGAGACCGCGCGACTCCAACTGCCCGAGCCAGGAGCCACCATGCGGGCTTCCGTACTCACTGACGTTGGCCCCAACCGGAAGCAACCCGGCCGCCGCGACCCTCTCGACCGCGTCGGTCGCCTGGACAACCAACGCAGCAGGTTCAGTCCCCCTCGGCTCCTCCGGTACGGTCGGATCGACGACCAGTTGGGCAAGACCACAGGACGAGCAGAGCCACATCTGAAGCGGGTATACCGGGTCGGGCCCCGGGTCCTCGCATGACGGGAAGAGGTCGGACGCCGGCTGTTTGCCCAAGTCGAGCACAAGGTCACCGTATGAGCCATGACAGGCCCGGCACTCGATCTGGTCCACTCGCATCCTCCTTTCCGACGTCGTCCGGGAGCGTCCTATTTCTTGCCGGCGACCTGACTCCTCACCGACCGGCGCAGGACCGCATCGGCCACCGGCGCTCCCCAGAGGTCCGTTCGTCTCGCGGCGAGCGGCACAACGCGAGCATGGCAGACAGCTCGGCGAACTGAGTGTCCAGCCGGGACGAATAAGCAGACATGTCGTGGGCCAGGACGCCGCTCACCTCGTCGGAACGCCTCTCGAGGTCCGTGAATCGCTCCACCAGCTGACTCGTCCTCATTGAGCTCACCGGCACGCAGAACTCGGACATCCCGACGTCGGTCATCAGTGCCGTGTGCTTGGGAGCGTAACTGATGGCGAGCGTGGGTTTGCCCAGCTTGAGGGCGCCCACCACGTTGTGGTAGCGGATGGCGACGACTGCCCCGACGGTCCCGAGTGCCTGCATGACGTCGGCAAGAGACGACACGGTCGTCGCGTGCACAGTGGACGGCTCGAGGTCAGGCCGTTGCTGGTGGACGTGGTCGAGGATCGCCCGGACCACCTCTTCATCGGACCCGTTCGTGTCACCGACGATGATCCGGACTCGACGACCGCTGTCGACCAACCACATGACGAACTGCTTCATCTGCTCGAGGTAGGAGGCGTAGATGCGCTCGGCCTGCTTCCGGTCATCGTTGCCCCCTCGATATGCCATCACGCCGAGACCGACCAGGTTCGCGTCGCCCTGATCGCAGAGGGGACTCGGCAGCGAGAAGGCGAGGTCGGGAAAGACCGGGTCATCGGTGGTGTCCACACCACGAAGGCTCATGAACCGCCGCGACTCGGCGTCACGATAGGAACGATAAGACGCGAGGCGTGCGGCCGAGTTGAAAAGCGACCGGGTGATCCGTTTCTTGATCGGGCCCGCCCCGACACAGACCAACGCGACCTGCGTCCGAAATACTCTGCCCATCGCGCAGATGAGAAACAGCGAGTACGGGAACTCCGACGCCCGGACCGGCAGGCTGGTCTCCAGAACGCCCATGCCGGGGACGATCACCGCATCGTGTCGGCGAACCCACGCTGCCGTGCGCAGCAGATCCAAGCACTTACCCAGAACCTTCAGAACTCCTGCTGTCGCTCCTGTCGCATCGCGCCAGTGTTCGTAGTACCAGGAGACAGACTCTGCGTCGATGCCGTACGTCTCCCTGATGTGCTCAGGTCCATAACAGAACGCGTCGACTTGGGCGTCACTGTGACTGCGGCGGAGGAAGTTTAGGATCGCCGTCATCGAGGCGTCGTTGCCGATGTTTCCGGACCCGAGCCGCCCGACGAGACCGACCCTGAGCCGGGATCCGACCTCTCGCCGGGCCGCGGGTGCCGTCACACCGACCGAAGTCACCTTTCTCTCCCGGCGACAAGTCCGTCGAGCGACATGGCAGGGTTCGCACCGATGGTCTCCGGCCCGGAGTCGAGGCCGCTTCGGAGGAGGGCCCGGCCCGCGACCGGAGCGGCTCGGCTGCCGGCCCACCGGGCCAGGATCTCGTAACACTCTCGCCGCTCCGATCGGGAGAGCGGAGCAGTACGAATCGCCCGAACAAGGCTCCAGAGGTACTCTCCGTACAACCGTACGACCGGATGCCTTAGCCGGTTGGCGCGTCGAGGATCGAGGACCGCACACCTCTCCCGCACGTTCCGCCGCTTACCTGCCTGTCCCGGGTGATAGCGCCGGAAGTACAGCCGCTCGGGTGTGACATGGAACGGCCCGTGCAGACCAAGCTCGGCGGTGAATGTTCTGTCGGCGAAGTGGTAGCTGCCGTGTCGTGCCGTCCGACGCAACACCGCCAGCCGCACGACGCCACCTTCATCGTCGCCCCATCCGTCGAACAGCATGCTCCGAAACCGGTCGGGTGCCCGGGGGGACGAGGTGGCTACGGGGTAGTCGACCAGGTGGGTCACTACCCCAGCGGGGTCTATGAGCGCCGACCAGGAATGCGCAAGGACGACGGCAGGCTGCTCGTCCAGCGCCGCTATGCACCGCTCCACAAGGTCCCGAGCGTAGAGATCGTCGTGCGATGCCGACTTGAAGAATTCGCCCCTGGCCTGTTGGAACACAAAGTTGTGATTCGGCGCGATACCGATATTCGTCGTCTGGCGGAAGTACCGGATCCGTGAGTCCCGCTTCTTATAGGAGTGGCAGATCCCCGCGGTGCTGTCGGTGGAGGCGTTATCTGAGACGATCAACTCGAAGTCTTCATATGTCTGGCCCAACAGGGCCTCGAGGGCCTCCTCGAGGTAATCCTCACCGTTGAAGACGGGGAGGCCGATACTCAGCCGAGGTTGTACCCTCATCGACGTTCCCTTTGCTCGAATCGGGCCCGAATGCTCATCGGACCGCCACTGGCGCGGCCCAGTGGAGGCACTGCGACGACGAAGGGGCCAACCGATGGACGCGCCGATGGCCAGCCGCGGCGCGAGCTGGAGCTCTCCCCTTCGAGAAACGTCGAGAGCGAGGCAGAGCGGTCCACGACGACATCCAAGACGGCGTCGGAGGAGCACCGTTCCAACTCCTCGTCCGCATCCCGCCGGATGTGTCGACCCCTTACGTCGGGCGTCCGACAGAAAGAGCCGCGCTCGTCGACACAGGGTTGCGCCTTGAGGTACCGGACCCCGGTGATCCGGGTGCTTTCACTCAGTTCCATCGAGCCGAGCCGCATGCGTGTCGCCGATTCCTAGGTGGTGCATGGATATCGGCCTCAATTGCCTTTTCTACAGATGTACACGTACTCGACGGCGAGCCGCGGTGTTATGTACGGAAGTCTGACATTGAGATACATGTTCGGGATGGCGACAAACGGCCGAGTCGGCTCGGTGTGGTTCCAGTTGTGGGAAGTTGCGAACTGTCGCTCGACGACAAAGCTCTTCGCCAGACTCGATCGAAAAGCGTTCGGCGACTGGACGTTGTTGTAGGGCCAGTAGAGGTTCGGCCGCGCATGATCGAAGTTGACGTATGTCACGATGAAGAAGCCAGTGTCGCCGACGACTTCCGCGATCTCGCAGAATTTCCCGGACTGCTTGTCGCCGAGGTATTCGAAGAGGCCTTGCGCGACAACGATATCGAAGGGCCGCTCGCCAAAGGTTATGGGCTCTTCGAGGATATCGGATTCCTTGAGATTCGGCGCCGACTCATGGATCGCCATGTCTATTCCGAAGTATGCGATGTTCGGTGCGAGCAGACCCTGCAACGTCGCCGGTCCACATCCGACATCTAGAAGCCGGCACGGTCGCGACCCTGAGAGTCGGTTGGCAATCCGGGCCACCTTGCGCATCCTGTAGTGCGGAGTGCTGTATTTCGTGTTCTCCTCAGCCCAGAAGTCTCTGTTGTAGTAGGTGGCTCCCGCCGCTTCGCTCATTCCCACCCGCTCCTGTTGCGTCGTCCCGCCGAGTCCAGCGCCCGCCCCGAGATGGCCTGCACTGATCCTGATGCCGATCGGACCGACTCCCCCCCTCGCACGTCAAGGCTCGTCGGCGAGCGGCGCGTCCCGGTCACATGTCGTCGCACGTACAACCGGTCTCCAGGATGTGGCCGTGACATCAGCGCACGCCCTTGACGGCCCGGTCTTCGGGTCGGGGAAGCCCTCCCATCGTTTGCCGGTGCAACATGGTGTCCAGCGCCCCCATGTCGAGCAGCTCCTCTATACGACGAAGTCTGACGAACCGGGATGAGACAAAGTCATCGTACGTAAAGTGCTGCTCACGGTACGCCCTGACGAGTTCGTCGACGCCGAGCCTGGTGCTCCAGCACAGCTCCATCTCTGGAAACGTCGCGGCGAGTTTCGAGAAGTCGACACGATAGTTGCGCAGGTCTCCGCTTGATCCCGCCGCCATCGACACCACCGACCCAGGCACCGCGTCGCGGACCATCTCGGCGATCTCCCGAACCTGGACGTTGTCCTCGTCGCGCCCGACGTTGAACGCCTCGTCGTGAACGAGCTCACGAGGAGCCTCGAGCATGGCCAGGAACGCCCTGCAGATGTCCTCGATGTGGACCAGAGGCCGCCATGCCAACCCGTCACTCTCCAGTCGCACCTCGCCGGTCGTCATTGCGACGGCCGTGAGGTTGTTGACCACGATGTCCAGGCGAAGCCGCGGAGAGTACCCATACGCGGTCGCATTGCGAAGATACGTTGGGCTGAAGTCGTCGTCCGCCAGCAAGGAGAGGTCGCGCTCGGCGAGCACCTTGGTCTCGCCGTAGGGCGTGACGGGGAAGAGGTCCCCGTCTTCGGCCACAGCACCGGATCCGGCGGCGCCGTACAGACTGCACGATGACGCGAACAGGAATCTCTCGACGCCAGCGCTCTTCGCCGCGCGAGCCAGGCGCAATGTCCCTTCGTGGTTGATCGAGTACGTCGCCGCCGGGTTGAGGTGACCCAGTGGGTCGTTCGACAGGGCAGCCAGGCAGATCACCGCGTCGTAGCCGACGAGCTGACCAGCATCGGTCTCACGAATGTCAACAGCGGCTCGGTCACCGATGTCCTCTCCGACTGTCCCGAGGTCACATCCCTCGTACAATCCGAGGTCCAGGCCGTCGACATGATGCCCGGCGGCGCCGAGAAAGGGCACAAGTACCGCACCGATATAGCCGCGGTCCCCTGCAACAAGCACCCTCATCCGCCTGCGCCTTCTCTCGTATCCGGAACTGACAGTGGCCAGTCGACCGCCCCCCATTAGAGGGGGAGCGAGCGACATCTGATACTTGAGCCCCTGGGGCGCTGTGGGGTGCCGACGAGGTGAGCGTCGAGAAGGCAGTTGGATGACACCGTTCCGACCCGGCTGATACAACTCGTGCCCCGATCTCACGAACGACGGACCCGAGCTACCATCGGGGGAACGTTCGAATGTAGATGAGTAAGTAGATAATTCCTCCAGGAAGGGAGCGGGCATAACCGACCAGCAGCATTCTGATCGTGAGCGCCGGGTGGGCCGGGTAGGAAGGACGTGTCCGGCTCGATCAGGCCATATCGGACCGAAGTACGCCAGACCCATTTGACGCTCCGTAGTTGCGAGTCGTCGACGAGGACCACGGCCGATTCACCGTCGATCATCCGGGAGGAGTTCAGGATGTCCTTGAAGTAGAGGTGCTTCGCGCCGTCGATGTGAAACATGTCGAAGCGGAGTCCTGCAGTCGCCAGTCGAGGTAGTACCTCCAGGCAATGGCCGCGAGTAAGCCGCACTCTTCCGGGGAAGAGCTTTTTCAAGACCTCCACCGCAGGCTCGACATAGGGGTGCTCGCAGATGTCGACCCCGTGGAATTCGAGCTCTGGATCGGCGGCGAGCGCCACGTAGGCAGAGTGCCCGCCGTTGACGCCGACCTCCAGCATTCTCCGCTTTCCCGCCACGAGCCTGCGAAGACGGTCCCGTTTGACTCGGGTCCGGGCGATCGGCGGACTCATCTGGTAGTCGCCCTGTAGATCGTCGTAGCAAAGGTTCCCGTACAGTGGCTTGCCCGTCGAGGCGATGGCTCGGTTGAGTCGCCAGAGCCCCTCCAGCCAGAGCGGAGAGCGCTCGATGTCGTCCGCGGAGACGACCTCAGCCATAGGTCGCATCGCCCCCGTCCATATCAGCAGGAGCAAATTGACTGCCTCGGTGATACGCCGTCGGGGGGTTGTCGCATCGCGTTTCTGTGGCCAAGCCACCCTGAGCGACCCGGAAGATCAACGCCCGTGACTGCCATACCGGTACGGCCCGAAGGCGGATAACCATGTCCAGAAGACCGTCAGTGAGCTCTGTGTGATCCCGCGGCGCTGCTGATAAAGCTCGATGCGCGAGCTGAGGTACCGGACGGTCCGGCCTCGTTCCCTCAGATTCCTGTGCGTTCTCTGTGTGGGCCGACCCCAGATTGGCTCACCAGTCAGGTTGAGACACGAACGTGGGATCGAGGGAACCGACCGAGGGGGCTCCCACCAGCCGGAGCGTCCGATCGATGTCCTCACGAAAGATCGCCAGCACCCTCGCCACGCCGGGTTCGCCCGCCGCCGCCAGGCCGAACGCCCAGGGCCGACCGATCATGGCGGCGCGGGCGCCGAGCGCCACGGCTCGCACGACGTCGGCGCCCCGACGAAAGCCTCCATCGACGAGGACTTCGACTTGGTCGCCCACCGCCTCGAGGACCTCGACGAGAGCCGGCAAGGCGGCGGGAACGCCGTCGAGCTGCCGACCGCCGTGGTTCGAGACGATGATGGCCGACACCCCGGCGTCCACCGCCCGGCGGGCGTCGTCACCACTCAGGATTCCCTTGCAAATGACAGGTCCGCCGAACTGTTCGCGCAGCCATCCAAAGTCTTCCCAGCGCGCCGGCTCTGCCATCCAGCGCAAGAGGGCCTCACCCTCACTCAGGGTTTGGCCGTCGACCACGAGGCCGGTGGCGTTGACGAGCTGGAGATGGAACCGATCTCGCGCCGAGTCCAAAAGCCACCTCGGATGGGTCACCGCTTGTGGCGCCATCTTGACGACAGTCCGTCGATTCAGAGTCAGAGGGGGCGACAACCCGGACCGGTGGTCTCGCTCGCGGTTGCCCAGTGTCGGGGTATCGAGCGTCACCACGAGGGCGTCGTATCCGGCGTGGCGCGCTCGCGCCACCAGCTGCTCGGCACCGGACCGGCCACCAAGGAAATAGAGCTGGAACCAGATAGGGTCGCTTGCGGCATCGGCCACTTCCTCGATGGTGTAGCCCGACATCGAGCTCATGGTGAAAATTGTTCCGGCCGCCCCCGCAGCGCGTGCCGCCGCTACATCACCTCCCGGTTCCATCGTTCGGGTGGACCCCACCGGGCTCAACAGCAGTGGCATGGAGACGGGTGTTCCGAGCACAGTCGTCGTGAGGTCGGGGCCGGGAACCCCGGCGGTGACTCCCATACGCGGCACGAATCCCACGGCCTCGATGGCCAGGCGGTTGGCGACCAGGGTGCGCTCTTCGCCCGCGCCGCCCTCGATGTAGTCGAACACCGCGGGCGGCACGCGGCGACGGGCGAGCCGGCGGGCGTCTTCCACCGTGTGCAACTTGGCAAGCGTGCGGTCCCGCCGCAGGCTGGAAAGCGAGCGTCTGTCGGGCTCTGTCATTGACATCAGCGTAGGAGCGGGACGCATCAGGTGTGTGACTTCAGGGCTCCGCCCACCACGAAGAGAGCCTCCCGCCCCAGAAAAGGCCCACTGCGTGCCGACCGCACCCTGGCGATGATGTCCAACGGCACGGTCAGGTCTCCGCAGAGCACCCACGGCGAGCTGGGTGATGGGAAGACGAGCGGGCCCAGCACCTGCCGCAGGGGCCTGCCCTGCAGCACCGCGCCCGGTGGCCGTCGGCAGTCGACGCGTCGCCGCCGCGGTCCCAGGGGCCTCTCTCAGCGCGTGGCCCTCCTCGAACGGCACAGTCATGGCCTGGGGGGTCAATGACGACAGCCCACTTGGCAAGGACCACCGCGACGAGTACCGCCACACCGGTCGGCGCCACGTGGCCATGATCGCCTCAGATCCGATCATGTGATCGGGCGTCGTGGCCAGCGATGAGGTCCGTCGGTGCGCGCTTGGTCACCTCTGAAGGAGAGTGACCCAATGTGTCTGCTTGACCACCAACGACAGAGACTGGCTCGGAGGCCCCTCGCCCATCGAGTCATAGGCAGCGATGTAGTACGTGACCCTCCCCGTCGGAGCGTTGGTGTCCTGGAAGCTCGTCGTTCGTGTCAACAAGGCGATCTCGGTGCCATCGCGGAACACCCCGTCGCTCTGTGCCTTTGAAGGATTCCTCCACGAGAGTCTCACCGTGCTGCCCGATACCGCACCCTTCAAATCGGTCGGCGCCGTCGGAACCGAGGCAGAGCTAGCCGTCGTGGTGGTGGTTGATGCCGTCGACATGGTGGTCGTCGTGGTGGGGGGAGAGGTCGTGGTGGGGGGAGAGACGGAAGTGGTTGTGGTGGTCGTTGCGGAGGAGGTCGTCGTGGTGGATGCAGACGACGTGGTGGTGGGGGAGACCGAGGAAGTCGTCGTCACCGGGGCACCCGTGGTGGTGGTGCTCGTCGAGGTGCACGAACCTGTCGCGAACGAGCTTCCCGCGTCCTGTCCCTGGAAGGAGTCACCCGATGCGGCCGCGTTGGATTCCCCCGCCGTCCATTGTGACGGGGTCATGGAGTTGCCCTGGGCGAACCCGACAAAGCTCCACGAGCCGCAGTAGGCGTTGTCGGCGAAACTGTTGTTCTGGTGGTTACTGATGTTGTTGGGGACGGTGTATCCCGCGTAGGGATAGCTGGCCCCCGACGGCCACGGCCCGTTGTAGATGCTCGGGGGGGTCGTCCCGGGTTCGCTGAACAGGCCGTTGTAGCCACAGGTGTTGGCCGTGGTGCAGTCCGATCCGATGTGGGCCGCGGTGAAGTTGAAGTCATTGTCGGTCACGGAGATGTTCTGGGACTTCCACCGGCAGTTGTCCACGTAGTCGGGGGTGGCGCTCGTGGTGCCGCCGGGGATACCTCCAGCACAGCTCGACAGGGTGTAGGTGCCCGGGGCCACCAAGGTGCACAGGGCGTCGTTGCTGATCCCACAGGCCCGGTTGGAGTTCTCGTAGATGACGACGCCGCCCCAGTTGTCGGTGAAGACGTTGTTGGTGACGTCGAAGGCCGTCCCGTAGGCACCGGGCACCCGGGCGTCACTGCCGGACTCCGAGAGGTAGATGGCCCCGTCGGGGAAGCCCCCCAGGGCGGGGGAGGGGCCGCCTCCCCAGGCGTTGTCCACGAAGGTGTTGCCGGTGATCTGGGCGTTGTAGCTGGCCTCGTAGATGATGCCCTCGGCCCAGTTGTTGTCGACGTAGTTGCCCGAGAAGTTGAACCCGGCGTTGTCGGTGTCGGGCCACAGCCCGGCAAAGCCGTTGTCGTGCACCCAGTTGCCCGTGACCGTGGCCCCGCCGGTGATGTCCCAGAACTTGCCCCCGCCGGCGGCCCCCTCGTTGACCTCGCTGTCGGCCACGGTGCCGGTGGGATCAGAGGTGGTCGAGACGTTGGGAGCGCTCACGTCGAAGGTGAAGGAGTTTGATCCGAGCACCGAGGCGATGGTCTGGGCCCCGTTGAGGGCGCCGTCGCTCAGGTCGGTGCACCACGACTGCCCACAGGCCGGTGCCGCGCCGACGAGGATGGTGTGCCCCGCCACCAGGTTCATCGGTCCCCTGGTCACGATGGTGGCCACGTTGTTGGCCACGGCGTAGCTGACCACAAACGAGTTCTGGTCGTAGGTGCCGTTGGTGTCGTTGGAGTCGATGTCGTTGTCGGTGATCGAGATGTTCGACACCGGGCCCGAGCTCACGGCGTTGAAGCCGTACTGGTCGTTGTCAGCCAGGCAGTTCTCGGTGACGACGTCACCGGTGCCCAGCCCGACCCCCGCCCCGGTGTTGAACTCGATGGTGTTGAACTGGATCGTCCAGTTCGGTCCTGAGTCGTGGTTCACGGCGATCGAGTCGGTGCCGGGGACGAAGTTCTCGATGGTGAGGTACTTGATGGTCACCCCCGAGGCGGTCCCGTCGAAGGCCGACTGGTTGGTGCCCTCGCCGTTGATGATGGCCCCCGGGGCCCCCTCGAAGACGTCGTTGGCCTGGGGGTCGATCTGCCCGAAGTTCGACGACCCCAGGGTGTGGGTTCCTGGCGCGAACCAGTAGACGGTGCCGGCGTCGATGCCGAAGGTTTCCGTGACGATCTTGCCGTTGGACATGGCCAGGGTGGAGTCGTCCCCGGCCGGGACCGTGACCGCCCCGGCGGGCGGTGAGGACAGAGGGTTGACCAGTAGCGACGAGTCGGGGCCCCCGTTGCACAGCTGGGTGCCGGTGGGGGGTCCGGTCAGCCCCTGATCGGCAGCTCCCGCGTCGGGTCGGGACAGCACGGCGAGGAGAGAAAAGATCAGCGCGCTCAGGATGAGCATGACGCCGATGGACCGGTGATGGTTGGTGCGCAGCCTCGGCATTCGTGCGGTGCCCCAATCGACTACGGAGAGTGCCAGCCATTCCGTCTCTCTACGTGGTCATTG
>CAWESO010000011.1:0-6875 GCA_963811775.1 uncultured Acidimicrobiales bacterium
TCGAGCGGTGTGACACCGTCCGTGTCAGGTTGATGGCCGATATGTAGCCGGCAGTTGCGCGCTGTCATCCTGGAGACGGCAATGCCGAGTGGGCGGCATCCAGAGAACAACAACCTGTCGGGGCTCCCACACTTCAGAACGCGGATTCTGGCGCGAGGGCATGAGGCTTAGGGGTCAGTTCGGCTCCATCGATCTGTCTGACCCTCGGCCTGGGAGGGACTTGGTGACCGGCACGCGAACGCACAGTGATAGGAACATGAACTTCTGGCACCGAAGGACCTTGGACTCTACGTTCCATCGCAAGGGACCCCCAGAGTGGATCCATCCGAGAGCAAACGGGAAGGACGGCTGATTGGTGATGGCGCCGCAGCATGAACGGGTCTTCGTATTCGAGCGCTTCTCAGATCAGGGGCGGCATGTGCTGGTGCTAGCTCAGGTGGAGGCGCGGCTGTTGGCCCACAGTTACGTAGGCCCAGAGCACATCCTGCTCGGGATCATCCACGACGGTGAGAATGTCGCCGCCGCTGCACTCGGCGAGCTCGGTGTCACGCTCGAAGCCGCTCGTACGAAGGTCGAGGAGACGGTCGGCCCGTCGTCGGACAGGGGCGCCAGCGAGTATCCGGTGTTCAGCTCGCTGGCGAAGAACGTCCTCGAGTCCTCCCTCCGGGAGGCACAGCAGCTCGGCCACGACTACATCGGCCCTGAGCACATGCTCCTCAGTCTGGTTCACGATAGCGAAAGTGTCTCCGCCGAGGTGCTGGTAAGCCTCGGCGCCGGGCTGGCGGATGTGGGCCAACAAGTGATGGCTCTCCTTCCTCGATCAAGCGATTCCCCGCCTGCCAGTGTCACCGGGATGGTCCCGGTGGGACCCTGGGCGCACGATGCTTTCGCCGTCCCGAGGAGCGGCGTGGACGCGGGATGGCGTGGGGCCTGTTCGTTCTGCGGGCGAGACCTCCGAGAGGTCCCGCGTTACGTGGTCATTGGGGCGGCGGTGATCTGTCAGGACTGCGTCACCACTGCGGCGACGACGCTCATGGAAGAGGACACGATTCCCGGCAGAGAGGTGCCCGTCGGCTGACATTGACATCACGAAATCGCCCCATCCAGGAGGTCCGTGCCGTGGTCCAACAGCACCCGCTCGGCCCAGGACGACCCGCCCGTCAAGCTCGGATGATGGCGACACGGGCGGTCCTCTCTTGGGTCGCCAAGATCGATGATCGGCTACGCCGCCTGTCGACGAGCGTTGACCCCGACCGAGTGGCAATCGGCGTCAACCTGGCCAGGCTCGAGGAGCTCATGCTCGATCTGGAGCGGGTCCATGGCGAAGACATCGCGGCGGTGCACCCCAACCACCGACCTGACGCCATCAACCTCGTCCACTACCTCGCACTCCGGCACGGCGACGTCCGCCTGCTGCAGCGCCAGTTGGGAGAGCGCGGCCTGTCATCGCTGGGACGGTGCGAACCGCACGTGCTCGCGACCGTGGAGAGCGTCCGCGCTGCCCTCGTCGGCGGGGCGCCTCGCGTCGTGCCTGCCACGCTGAGCTTCGAGGAAGGCCGTGCCGCCCTCGATCGCAACACAGACGAACTCTTCGGTCCCCGCCCCCCGGGACGGGTGCCCCGAGTCATGGTGACCCTTCCCAGCGAGGCGGCACACGACTACCTCCTCGTACGGCACTTGGTCGTTTCAGGGATGGACGTTGCCCGCATCAACGGCGCCCATGACCATCCAGCCGCATGGGAGCACATGGCCCGCAACGTACGCAAAGCCTCCTCCGAGGTCGACCGCCTCTGCCGCGTGTCGATGGACCTGCCCGGGCCCAAGTTGCGGACCGCCCAGCTCGTCGATGGGCCCCGGGTGATGCGGCTGCGACCCGAGCGCGACCTTCGGGGCGTGTCGATCGCGCCCGCCCTCGCCACGCTCGTCGCCGGTTCCGCACCTGACGACATGGGCCAGGTGCTGCCCGTCGACTCCTCGTGGATCGAACGCCGGCATCCGGGGGACGTGGTCGAGATGGCCGACACACGAGGCTCCCAGCGCGAGCTCCGGGTGGTCGAGGCGTCCCCCGGGAGGCTGGTCGTCGAGGCCTGGGACACCACCTACGTAGAGACCGGAGCGACGCTGTCCTGCGACGGTGACACGACCCGAGTGGGCTCCTTGGTGCCGGTCCCCCAAAACCACGTGCTCCACGTCGGGGACCTGCTGGTGCTGACCCTTGATCTCGCGCCGGCCGTGCCCTGGCGCCACGGGCAGCCCGGAGCGGCCCGGATCGGCTGCACACTCCCGGCCGCCTTCGAGGCGGCCAAGCCCGGCCAGCGAGTGATACTCGACGACGGGAAGATGAGCGGCGTCATCGAGAGCGTCACCGGCGACGAGATCGGGGTCCGGATCCTGACCGCGTCGCCCCGAGGCTCGCGGCTTCGGGCGGAGAAGGGGATCAACCTGCCCGAGACCGATCTCCCCGTCGGGGCCGTGACCGATGCCGACCTGCCACTGCTCGAGGTGGCCGCCACCCACGCTGATATGGTGGCCCTGTCGTTCCTGCGCCACGAACGTGACGTCGACGATGTACACGACTATCTGCGGCGAGTCCGGGCAGAGCACCTCGGGCTGATCTTGAAGATCGAGACCACCGCCGCCTTCGCTCGCCTTCCCGAGATCCTCCTCCACGCCATGCGCTCCCCCCTCGTCGGGGTCATGATCGCTCGGGGAGATCTGGCCGTCGAAGCGGGCTACGAGCGCCTCGCCGAGATGCAAGAGGAGATCATGTGGCTGTGCGAGGCGGCCCACCTGCCCGTGATCTGGGCCACCGAGGTCCTCGACCGACTGGCGCGCACCGGCCAGCCGTCTCGGGCCGAGGTCACCGACGCCGCCATGGCGCAACGAGCCGAATGCGTCATGCTCAACAAGGGTCCGCACGTCGACACTGCCATCATCGTTCTCGATGACATCCTCCGCCGCATGTCGGGTCATCAACGCAAGAAGACCGCGTTGCTACGACCCTTGCGCAGTTGGGTCGACGCCTCGTGACACAACTCCTTGAAACAGAGGTTTCGCGACCGAGACACAAATGAGGATTTTGTATCTGCTACGACATGCCAAGTCCAGTTGGGCCGATCCCGATTTGCCTGACCATGACCGCCCGCTCACGCCTCGCGGGGAACGGGCGGCGAGGCGCATCGCGGTGCACATCCGAAGGGAGCGGATCCGACCAGG
The DNA here is from genome assembly GCA_963811775.1 of uncultured Acidimicrobiales bacterium. Lineage (GTDB taxonomy): Bacteria > Actinomycetota > Acidimicrobiia > Acidimicrobiales > UBA8190 > Chersky-840. Next base: position 3,217 of record CAWESO010000011.1, read on the forward strand.
CCTCGTGCTGTGCTCCACCGCAGCGCGCGCCCGCCGGACGCTTGAGATCATTGCCTCTGCTTTGGGCGATGCTGTCGCGGTCCGGGTTGAGGATGGGCTGTACGGGGTCGAGGCCGAGGATCTCCTCACTCGTCTACGCGAGGTTCCCGATGCTGTCGACGCGGTACTGGTGGTCGGGCACAACCCGGGCTTACAGGAGTTGGCGGTCGAGCTCGCAGGCGAGGGTGACACTGGTGCGTTGCGAAGGCTCAACGAGAAGTTCCCGACCGGCGCGCTGGCTACGTTCACCACGGCTGGGCACTGGAGCGAGCTTGGCACGCGAACAACCCGGTTGGAGTCCCTGGTCCTTCCCCGTGACCTCGCCAGCTGACGAGTGAACCGTTCGGTCTCGCAGCGGCTGCTCCTCTCCGACCTGGCGGGCGCGGGTCAGAGCCAGTGGCGGAGCTTCTTGGAGGACGCCGTCCGCCAGATGGCTGGCCACTGAGCGCGCAGTTCGATTCGCCGCGAACGCTCCTGGGCGATGAGTTGACCAGCTGCCACGCAGCCGCTCGGCGTCGCGGCGGCCGCCTCCCGCAGCCAGGATTCCGCGATGACGGTGTCTTGGTGGTCGCCGAGGACGGTTTGCAAATCCGCGACGGCGGCGGCGAAGTGTGCCGCGACCGGCCCGACGATGGGCGCGACCGCCTCGGCGGCGTACCGGCAGCGTTTAGCCAGGATGCGGACCTGGTGCAGGTCGGCGTCAGAGGGGTCGGGGCCGAGCGCGCCGACGGCATCGGCCAGGCGCTGCCATGGTCTCCGAGCGATCTTCGGCGCGACCTTGGTGGGCGATCGGGCGGTGAGCTCGGGCGCTTCGATGAACGGCGGTGCGGCGGCGAGGCCGACGAGTGTGTCGAGGAGATTCAGGTAGCGGGGGGCGCGGCAGGGCGGTGAGCATCGCGGCGCGGGCATTGCCGGCTTCGCGTTCCAGGCGGCGCAACAGCCGGGCAGCACCGGAGGCGTCGACGTCGGGCAGGGTGGCGCTTTGGGCTGTGAGGCGGGCGGCGAGCACGTCGGTATCCCGGACCACGCCGACCACGCCGCCCAGCCAACTGAGCTCGGCGCGGACGGGGGCGAGCTGATCGCGATCCAGCAGCGGGGCGAAGCTGCGCAGGTCCGAGCGCAACCGGCGGGCGGCGACACGGAGCTGGTGGACGTCCTCGGCATCGTCGCCGAGCCGGACACCCGGGTCGTGGCGGAGGATCGCGGCGACGGAGCGGGCCATAGCGTGTCGCACCAGGTCGGTAACGGTGGCGTCGGCGGCCAGGGAGGTGACGACCACGTCGGGCGGCCCGGTTGCTTGCTCCCCGAGGGCGCGCACGAGCTTGGGAATGGGGGGCTCAGCGTTGCAGCCGGCACCGACCAGGCGGGAGGTCGCGGCGCCCAGGAGGCGACGCCCACTGCCCCCGGGGGGGTGCAGCTCGACCTCGACCTCTCGGAACTGCCCCGCCGGACTCCGGCCGTGGAACACCGAGACAGTGTCGTCGACAACCTCGGCCAGGAGCTGGCCGGAGCGGTCGCGGATCTCGACGGGCCGCCGGACGGTTCCCAGACGGGCCACCGGCTCGAGGACCCGGGACCGGGTGGAGGCGAGTACCAGGTCGGCGGCGGAGTCGGGGACCTGGTCGGCCGGGCCGTCGATGCGGATCTCGCGCCGTGCCAAGCCCGGCCCCCGCCCATCCTCGGGGAGCTTCACGGTCCAAGGGGGGCCGGGCTCCCCGTCGCGGTGGCGAAGGGTGATCCCCGAGCGCGCTAGACGCAGATCGGCGGTGTCGTAGTAGGTGGCGTCAAGGCGCGCCGTGGGCAGCGCGACGGCCGTGGCGCCCGGCACCAGGCCCGCCAGGTCGGGCAGTCCGAACCCGGCTGGCGCCACGAGCTTGGCCTCGCGCTCGACAGCTGCTCCCGCGGGGGCGGCCTTCTTCCTCACCTCGGCGACGATAGAAGAGTCCCGGCCCATCCGACAGGGCCCAAGGACCCACCCGGACCGCCACAACCGAGGCGTTCGGTGCGCCGCAAGTGGCTCATCCACGGAGACCGACGGTTCGGGTCTTGCCCCGCCTCAGCCACCGGCGCCATAACTGACGATCACGACCGTCTTGTGTATTTGACTGGACCGGGCGAGAAGTGCCGGTTGCGCGCTGCGGCTCAGTACGGAACCGGACTCAGCACCCATCCGATATCGCCATCGCCCGACCTCGTGGAAATCCGCGGCTTGATCGGACCAGCGACAGGAACGGCCTCGATTAAAGCGACAACACTCCCGACACCGCTCTCGCTCGATCTTCGAGAGAGCTCGCAGGCGACGGCCTGGGCGCCGTGGCCTCAACGTTGACCCCCTGAGTCATCTCGCGGCCTACGCCATTGCTTTGCCTACGAATAGGCCGAGGAGCACAGTCGGGACTCCGTGCGTTGCCCGGGCGACCCCACACCCCGAGGGCCCGTCCACAAAGGGCAAGCAGCCCCTCGGGGCGGTCGAGGCGGGAGCCGGCACGTGCCGACGTGGTTGCCTATCGTTCGGTTTACCAAATCGATATCTGGATGGGGCAACGACTTCTTAGAGGCTCAGCGGATAGGGATCGAACACGGTGACCAGCGATTCCTCCAGTCGATGAGCTTGGCCGTGAGCAGCAATACGACTGCCAGCGACAACTGCGTGAGCCGGTGAATGGACTTGCGATCAGTGTTCCGGCGGAGCTGCCCGAAGTTCGAAAGCCACGAATTGGTGCGTTCGACCGGCCAGCGCATTCCCATCGGTTGGGGGTTCTTGCCCTTCGCCGCTCCCTTCCTGCGCTTCTTAGCAATGACGGCGTCGTCGATGGCGCGCTCGGAAAGTCGGGTGCGGGTCGCTTCTGAGTCGTAGCCCCGGTCGAGGTGGATCGTCTCGATGTCCAAGAGCAGGCCGCGCTTTGCCACGTCGTCGAGCGTCGGAGCCAACATGACCGAGTCGTTGCGATTGGCGCCGTCGACGGTCACTCCGATCGGGATGCCGTTTCTGTCGGTGAGGATCGACCACTTCCATCCGAGCTTCGCCCTGTCGGTGGGATTCTTCCCCGTTCCCTCACCCCCACAAGGGCTTTTGTGCAAGGAGCCGTCGACCGAGGTGTCGGAGAGATCGAGACCGATGATCTTGTCGTAGGCGCGCTGCGCCTCTTCTTCCAACGCGTCGAAGACCCCCGCGTCGATCCACTCGTCTCGCCGCGACCGCATCGTGGTGTCCGACACCTTGTTGCCCATGAGGCGCTCGGCGTCCTCCCACGAACAGCCCGTCGCTAGGCGGACAAGCATGCCGTCGAAGCAGATCCGATCGGCGATCCTCGGTCGGTGGCAGCCGAGTGGGTGAACCGAATCGGCGGGCGGGATCAAAGGCCCCGCAGCAGCCCAGACGGCATCTTGGACTTCAGGGTCGAGCGCGCGCATCATGGTGGGAACCTCCACTTGGTCGTTGGTGGTTGGGTGAGAACCCCAAGTCTCTTGGGGCCACCACCACGACCGGTGGATGTTTCTTGTTCAGGTCCGCGCCATCAATGTCCTGGTCACTGGACTACCCGCCTATCCCGCGGCCTCTTAGTGCCTTCTCCTCACCCGACAACTGGGTGGTTCCGCGGATGGGCGTCCTCAGGCAA
>CAWESO010000012.1:0-276393 GCA_963811775.1 uncultured Acidimicrobiales bacterium
GCAGCTCGGCCTGTAAGTCTCCCATGATGCGTGCCGGCAGATCTACGCGAGCACGACCTGCATCAACACCTGGACGAGCACAGCGCTGAGTCCGACCACCGTCAGGACCGTCACCCGAGCTGTTACGTGTAGCGGTCCAACGCTGAAGGCCACCGTGGACCGCTTGGCTACAAGCGCCGCCACGATCTCGGCGAAGATGGCCAGGATGGCCGACATCGAGAGGCCGGCGACCACTGACGCAACGACTAACCACGCGGTCAACCATGGCCGTGACCCCGAGGAACAGTCGTAGGCTCGTCAGAGTCCCACCTGAGCCCTCTCGATCAGACATCAGCTCGCCGGGCTTTCTCTGCTCATCCATGATCCTGGCCACCGTCGTCGGGCCAACGCCGTACTTCCCCATTCGCTGAACGTCTGATCACGTTTTTCCCCAGTCGGTACAACGCCTAGATTCAGGGGCTCGATATTCAAATTATGCTGTTCGACCCAGCTGGGCACCAGCCACGTTAGCGCCGCCGATGCCTCCTGTCCGCAGTGGTCCACTAACGGCGGCAAGCACCCACCACGTTTGGTTTGATGTCGCGTGACGTAGCTCGGGTTGGCCATCACCACCAGGTACGACCGGACGACGATAGGTCCACGCCACCCCCGAATGTGTGACGCAAGATCTCGGTCTCACAGTCATGCCCGAAGCGTGCCCCGTGATCAGCATCGCCCTGCTTACGTGACCGAACTATTGTTTTTAGCTCCGCCCGCAGCCCACGACCAAATCGGGGAAGTGGTCGGGCGAGAGTCGGGTGGGTCGAGTTGATGCCTTCGGCAGCCGTCGGTCGGGTCGCAACAGGTCAGGGCGGGGCTGAGCCTCCGCTGCCTGCGGGCTCGAGGCCGAGGACTACACCCGCCAGATGGAGAGCGAGCACTGCAACGTCATCGGGACCGGACTGTAATCATGAGTCCACCAGTGGCGAAAGGGTGCTGGAGGGAACGGGGGCGAACCCGGGCTCGGTCCCGACCGCCGGAACAGAATCTGACGGCCTTGAGGTATGCCCGTTGCTAACTCCGGACATGATGACAGCACCAGATACGTCTGTACCGGACGATGACCGATATTGCGGAACGAGTTGCTTAACACCACGAGAGACAGCTTCGAGATTTTCGGCCTCCGTCTTCGACCGGATTGAGGCTCCAAATCTCATTCATCGGTTCCCACGGTCTGGAATTCGTAGCCTACTCGATACTATAACCCAACGCGAGCAATTCAGGTCCAATGAGGTCGTTGGCTCGCATTGGTTCGGTCTCACTCCGCGATTGGTGTACGCCCAGAGATTGGTGGGTTGCACGAGAAAGCCGACGTACAACCCGCCTGTTGATGGCGCCGGCCATACCCAATTCTGTAGTATCCGCATTCCCTCCGACAGCGGGTCCGCAACGAGATCCTCGTAGCGACAATGAGTGATCTTGTGCTCCCCTGAGGGTTCAGCCCGCGCAAGAAAAGGAAGATACGTTCGTACCATGCTGCGCCACATCCAAGCGGCGCGACAATATGGGGATGCGGCGAGGAAGTCGTCCTCATGGTCTTCCTCCACCCACCATGGTACGCAGTATTGCCCGCGCCAGCGCCCTAACGTCACCTCGTTGGATCGTGGATCCTTGAGGTCGTCGTCCGTAAGTACATTATAAGTCCGAATAGCTGAGTCCGCCGCGTCTCTTCCGTCTCTTGAGAGAAAGAGGATTGAACATGAGGGCAATGAAGCTTCAATCAGGTCGGGGGCAAACGTTAGGAAGGGCTCTTTGTACAGAAGTGTCGTGACGTGGTGCCCGGGTTGGTCGGTTTTCTGAGTGAACCTTCGAGAATGAGGCAAAGCAAGACGCAGGTTCATGATAGACGAGTCGCCGCGGAGGCACTCGGCGATTACCTCGCCGCGCGATGTTTCTTTCCTCTGGACGTAGTCGAGAACGCTGAAGGCTAACGAGAACTGGATCGCTTGCCGGAGTTGCGGCTGCGCGTTTCGGTAGATTGCTGCCATTTGGCTAGGAAAGACGCCCGAACTGGTGGCACATACGTCTGTTAATGCCGCGAATGCGTTTAGGGTGAAGGTCGTACCCGATCTCGGGCAGCCCAGAATGAACACCCAGCGATAATTGCCGAGGCCAGTTCGTAGCCACTCGGACCGTGTCGGTCGTTTAGTCGGAGCCACCTGCGTCTCCTGGCTGTCGAGCATCGGCTGCGTCGCGAGAAGTGATGTGGGGGAATTCCATCGTGTCAACCTACACGTATTCGCTCTTGGCACCCGGCTTCAGGCCGGTATCGATGAGGGCCTGGAGCATCCACAGATGCAAAGTTGCCGGTGAGACACCAATCTCTTGTGAGACCTCGCTGACCCGTTCGCCGGCTACGAGGCGTTCACAGATCGCCCGTCGGAACTATCTGCCATAGCGCTTGGGCATGGACTACCTCCAGGTGGTTCACGATCAGACTCTCATAAGCGTGGACCGCCAAACGGGGGTCTAAGCCAAGGGGTGCGCCTGAGGGTGCGCCTCTCCCGATTCCATGGCCTTGGAGAAGACGCTGTGGGTGATCTGTGGGTGCGCCTATGGGGGCTCGAGTTCGAGTCGAGTGCCCCTGTCGAGTCGAGTGAGGTCTTCACGTTAGGTCCTGACCAGGTCGGAAGCAGTCGTGGGCATTCCCTCCCCGCGGGTTAATGGGTCTTCGACCGCGTCTTGTCCACAGTGGCGCGGGAGTGGGTGCCCGTGGTCCGAAGGCGAGCGTGATCGTCCCAGCGCGGATCGGACTCCACCATGGCGAGGGTGAGCGCCTCGAGCTCTGCCACAAGGCCACGGAGCCGCCGGTCGTTGTCGATGTAGGGCTGATACTCCTCGAGCTGCTCCTCGGAGAGGAGCTGTGTGACGGTTTTCGCTGCCACCTTTCTGGTCCACGAGTGATATGGCCCATGCAGACGGGGTGGGTTCGCTTTGCACGAGCACGCCTCTTTGCCACAGGGCCCGAGGCGGGTGACGACCGACCCCGACAAGCACGGCCCGATGGCGGCGAGCTCGGCCGCGATCCGGGCGAGCTCACGACGCTGCTTGGGGGTCGGCTCCACACCTCGAAGCCTCCCAGCAATCCACCCCCGGGGTTCGTTCATCTGCCACAGTATATCCACTGTGGCATCTTTCACTCCAGGGTCCTCGCCCGAGGCCGAGGCGGCGATCGAGGCGTGGCGGGGCGAGTGCTCGCACAGCGCGGCGGCCTTCGCCAAGGGTGCGGTGCGCGCCAGCGCGCCACACGGCGCGGCTCGGGCCCGCACCCTGTTGTGGTGCTGTGCCCGGCTGGCGGCATGGGGGGAGAGGGTCGGTCTCGCGACGCGCCCTGAGGTGCTGTTTCACCCCTCGGCCCTCGAGCGCTACATGGTGTCGGGGTTGTCCGGTCTCTCCCCGGCGACACGGCGCACGATGCGGAGCAATCTGCGCTTGGTGGCGCGGTCCGCGCGCCGGCGCTGTGGGTGGCTCTCCCTGCACCCCTGCGGCGCGATGTGGTCAAGCAGCCCTACACCGACGCGCAAGTGGCCGCCTACTTCGAGCTCGTGGCGCACCAGGCCACCCCCGAGCGCATCGCCAAACTCAACGGCCTTCTGTGCCTCGGGCTCGGGGCGGGGCTCGACGCCGCGGACATGCGACTCGTCTGTGGGTCTGATGTCATGAAGCGCTCGGGGGGCGTCGTCGTCGTGGTGCGGGGGGCCAAGGCGCGCGTCGTGCCTGTGCTCGAGCGCCACCACGGCGCCCTGTGGCGCTCGGCCTGCTTTGCCGGAGAGGGCTTCATCGTCGGAGGCGACGACCCGTCGCGCAAGAACGTCACCTCGCCGCTTCTCGCCACCTTGGAGCTGGGACGACTCGACCGTCTCGAGGTCGGACGCCTGCGCGCCACGTGGCTCGCCTTCCATGCCCAGAACCTGGGGCTCGTCGCCCTCGTGCACGCCGCGGGGCTCACGAGGTCGTCGCGCCTCATCGAGCTGGCCGCCGCTGTGCCCCTCGGAGACGAAGCGGCCATGGTGAGCATGCTGGGGGGGAGCCAGTGACCGACGTCGAGAGGCTGCGGCGCATCGAGGAGGTAGTGGACACCTCGGGCCAGGCCCCGGCGATCGAGATCCGTCTGCGCCGCGGCGGCCGGCCTCGCCAGCTGAGCGCTCGGACGCTGCTCGTCGGCATGCTGCTCGCCACCGCCGATGACCGACCCCTCCAGCTGGTGCGGGTGCATGCGGCGCTCACCGCGTTGCGTCGCGGTGACATGGAGCGTCTGGGCGTGGTGGTGGTGTGGCGAAGGGGACCGCATCTGCTCACCTATCGTCAAGTCGAACGCACCTTTTGCATCGTGGCGACGATGTTGGACCTCTCTCCATCGGCGCTCTTCTCGCTCGTCGACGCGCTGGTGGAGGCGAGCGTGCCGCCCGGATGGAAAGACGCCACCACGTCGTACTCGGTGGACTGGACCGATCACGCCAGCTGGAGCAAGCCGGCCGCCAAGGGCAGCGTCGAGCCTGCGACAGACACCGACGCCGGGTGGGGGCACAGAAAGGCCCACGCCCCGGGCGACAAGGACCAGCTGTTCTTCGGCTACTACGCCCAGGCCGTGGTGATGGCGCCCGAGGAGGAGGGCCCCAACGTCCCCGAGCTCGTCCGGCGCATCGCCCTCGACCCCCCACGGATCGACCCGGCCACCCAGATGGCCGGGCTCCTGAGCTCCATGGCCGCCTCGGGCGTGGCGGTCAAAGACGTGCTGGCGGACTCCGGGTATGCGCATCGATCGGCTGAACGCTGGGCCACGCCCCTACGCCTGATCGGAGCCCGCCTCGTCCAGGACCTCCATCCCCATGACCGGGGCCAAAAAGGTGCCTTCGACGGGGCGGTGTGCGCGAGCGGATCGCTGTACTGCCCGGCGACACCGAAGGCGTTGCTCGCCCTCGCCCCGCCGGTGCGCCGAGCCTCGACTGAAGATCTCGCCGCCCATGACGAACAGACCGCCGAGCTGACCCGGTGGCGCCTCTCGCCCGTCACCGCCGATGACGCAGACGGCTATCACCGCGTGGCGTGTCCGGCCGCACAAGGCAAGCTCCGTTGCCCGTTGAAGCCCGCCTCGATGACCCTCGGCTTCGACCGCCCCGAGGTCACCGACCCACCGGTCGAACCGCCCCGCTGTTGTGCTCAGGCCACGATCACCGTGCCACCATCGGTCAACGCCAAGAGTCGCCAGAAGCATCCCTACCCGAGTGCGCAGCACCGCCGGTCCTATGCACGTCGCACCGGATCAGAACGCGCCTTCGCCACGTTGAAGGACCCCTCGTCGACCGACGTCCGGCGCGGCTCGTGCCGCATGATGGGGCGGACGAAGAACCTTCTGATGCTCACCGGCGCCGTGGTGGTGCGCAACATGCGCATCATCGACAGCTTCGAGGTGGCGCGCGCCGACGACGAGCGGCGGGCACATCACGGCCAGCCGATCAAGACGCGTCGGCGGCGGCGCAATCCGCTGACTCAGCTGCCGATCCACGACGAGGTCGCCGCCAGGGGGCACGCCGACACCGGCTGAGGAGCTGTGAGGACCCTGGATTCGGTGCAGCCCCCGTCCGATGCGCTCCAGTGCCTTGCTCATCTGAGCATCCGGTCGTGATGCATGGCGTTCACGCCAAAACTCGAACTCACCGACCGTTCGAGGACCCGGGGTCGGGCTTCACATCGAGAGCAACACACCCTTATGTGAAGATGGGAACGGTCTTCAGTGAAGACCATATGGTGGAGGTGAGCGGACTCGAACCGCCGACTTCTACGTTGCGAACGTAGCGCTCTACCAGCTGAGCTACACCCCCGGAGGGAGCACCAGATTAGCGCCCTGGTGGAGGCCCACCGTTGCCCTCGTGACTCCCCGATCACCCCGCTGATCTGCTCCATCGCCTTCGCCGTCTGATCCACGGGACCAGGAATCCCAGCGCCAGACCGGTCGCACTGCACAGGGCGAGGACGATGCCCGTGGTGAAGGCCCGGGGCCAGTAGTGAAGCTCGATGACATGGTGACCGGGAGGGATACGGGCCTCGATCATCACTCTGGAGAATGGCTCCAGCGGCAAGGGTCGCCCGTCTATCGACCCGTGCCAACCCGGGACGTCGGTCAGGCGCAGACGAAGCACTTGGGGGGTGGCCTTGTCGGTGGTCATTTTCCACGACGAGGGACTGGGGTGAGTCACGGCCACCGGTGTGCCCCGTGCATCGGAGTTCGGGAACCCGCCGCGCGGCCCCAACGCCGTCAGCGTGGCCGACGCCGCGCCGGGGACGCGGTACAGCCTCTCGTTCCCGACATTCTCATCGAAGATCGAGCCGCGTGGCCCTGCCACACCCTCAGGCTCCAGGACGAAGCTGATGCCGTAGCGGCGCGCCACCGCGATCGACGTGACCTCGGGACTGAAGACGTTGTAGTCGACGGACCCGGGGTGACCCGTCTCTGCCTCCCAGGACTCCAGATACCCATCTGGGGTCGACGGGTCGTAGACCCCGAATTCCTGGACCTTGTAGTCGACGTTGACGTCGGGGAGGATCCCCAGTTCCGTGAAGCACGGGGCCACACCACAGCCGACGGTGGAGGACCCCACGGCACGCACGAGCGCCACCTCGGCCCGGGTGGGGACGAGGAACGACGGGCTCGAGGACAGCACCGGCGCCCCGGACGTCACGAGAAAGACGGTCTCGACGGCGACGAGCACCGCCCCCGCCCACCATCCCGGTCCGCCGAAGCGGCTCGAGCGTCGCCCCCGCGCCCGGCGGGCTGCAAAGGCCAGAGCCCCGACCACGCCCAGACCGACGACCGTGTCGATCGTGGGCCAGAGGAAGCTCCGGGCCCGGATGGCCGCCTCGGCGGGCGGGAGATGGCCGCGTCCGAAGAGCCAGACGGCGAGCACGAGCACACCCATCACGGTGAAGGCCGCGCCGAACCAGAGCCGAACCGCCGGTCTGCGGTACGACCGGACGAGCACATCGGTCCCGAACCCGGCCAGAACGGCGAGGCAGAACGCCAGCGGCTCGAGGGCGTAGACCCATTGCACCTGACCGACATGGAGCGGCAGGGCATGGAGCACCCGAAAGATGGGCGTGACGAAACACACGGCCGCGGTCACGACCGCGGCCACGGCGAACCCGAGCACCTCGGGGGACCGGCGCTTGATCGCCACCGCCGTGACGGCCAGCACCACGGCGATCGCGCCGACATAGGCCTCGAGGTACAGCGGGTACCAACGGGAATGGTCGAACCAGATGCTGTTGGCCTCGGGGAGTCCGTCGAAGCCCTGGAAGACCACGCCGATCACCCCGTGGAGCGGGAGGGCGGTGGTGAACTTGGCCAGGCCCACGCGGCTCGAGCGCGCCACGACCTGGAGCCCGGGCAGGGCCAGGGGCGCCCCCAGCGCGAGCCCGGCCACGAAGGCGACGATCAGATCACGAGCCGGGCGTGCGATCGGGCCGGGGTGATGGAACCGCCGGGCACGGGCCGCCAGGATGACGACCATGACGATGGCCAGGGTCGCGAAGAGCAGACTCGTGTTCTCCGGGGAGCTCGAGTAGATCAAGAAGCCGCACACCAACGCGAATGCGGCGATGCTCCGGGCGCGGTGACGACCCCGCACGACCACGATGGCGGCGGCGAACAACCATCCGGCCCAGGCTGACGCGGAGACCACCGGCCAGCCCAGCCACGCCATGTACGGCCCGCTCAGCTCGCACACCGTGGCGGCCATGACGCAGCCCAACACGCTCAGGCGAAGGACCCGGCCCAGGGTGTACATCCCCGTTCCGCCGATGATCAGGGTGACGATGATCTGGACCGTGTAGGCGAGATGGAGCGGGAAGAGGTAGCCGACCAGTGACGGGATGCTGAAGGGCGCCGCGAGCCAGTCGAAGGCCAGAGGCAGGCCCAAGAGGCTGTAGGGGTTCCACAGCGGGAGATGGCCACTGTGGACCTGGGTCCACGCCTGGGTCGTGACGGGGATGATGGCGGTGATCTGGTCGATCAACCTCCAGTTGTGCACCGTGACGGCGGGCTGCTTGGACAGGCTGTATTGGGCCAGGATGTCGAACGGTCCCAGCGACGAGCCGTGCACCAGCGGCGGCAGGAGCACGGCGAAGGCGGCGCCGAGCACCCACAGCACCCCCAGCACGTCGGGCCACCACGACCGCCCCCCCGGTGCCGGGAGCCTGTCGGATGCGGGAGCGTCCTCAGACCGCATGGACGCCGATAGGAACCGACCCCAGGGCGCCGCCTGACGCCGTCGAGGGCTGCCGTTGCGCACCAGCGGACCCCACGCCCTTGCCACGATGCGACCGTCGTCTCGTGAACGTGTGGTGTCGGACCCTGGACCTGAGGATTCGCATCGGCTCCGATAGCCGCTCTCGGCCACGAAGGCCCCGCCGGGACCGCCAGGCTACCGCGCCCTCCGACGTGGCATCCGGTGACCGACACCAACGGCTCCAGGGCATCGAGCCGTCACCGGGCATCGGGGAAAATTTACGCCTCCGACCTGGTCGTCTTGGTCATTTCCGTCGGGTCGCCGCATAACTTCCCGGTCGGTGGGAAAAGATGGCTCGGGACGGCCCGGAACGGACCTGCGCCGGCTCGCGAGACAACACCCTCCGCATACGCTGACTGCGATCGAAAAAGGAGAGGCCCGTGGGCGATCTGATCACGACCGCTGACCAGCTCACCCGGTTGGCGTCTCGATACCGGGACGTGCGCGACACGACCGAGAAGCTCGCTGCTCCGTTGTCCCCCGAGGACCAGACCGTCCAGTCCATGCCCGACGTGAGCCCGACGAAGTGGCACCGGGCCCACACCTCGTGGTTCTTCGAGACGTTTCTCCTCGAGTCCGAGCTGGCCGGCTACCGCCCCTTCCATCCCGCCTACGCCTATCTCTTCAACTCCTATTACGAGGGCGTGGGGGCCCGCTACCCCCGGCCGCGTCGCGGCGTCGTGTCCAGGCCGGGCGTGGCCGAGGTGGCCGAGTACCGCCGCCATGTCGACGAGTCGATGGCAGCCCTCCTCGACACCTCGCTGTCGGCCGAGGTGACCGGCCTCGTCGAGCTCGGCCTGCATCACGAGCAGCAGCATCAGGAGCTGCTGCTCATGGACATCAAGCACGTCCTGTCGTGCAATCCGCTCCAGCCCGCCTACACCACGGTGCGGGTCGACGAGCCCCGCCGGCCCCGGGCCGCGGCGTGGATCGAGCACGACGGCGGCCTCGTCGACATCGGGCACGACGAGAAGACCTTCGCCTTCGACAACGAGTTCCCCCGGCACGCCTCGCACATCGAGCCCTTCGCCCTGGCCGACAGCCCCGTCACGTGCGGGCAGTGGCTGGCCTTCATGGAGGACGACGGCTACAGGCGACCCGACCTGTGGCTGTCCGACGGCTGGGCCACGGCCCAGGCCGAGCAGTGGGACGCGCCCCTGTACTGGTTCAAGGTCGTCGACGACTGGTGGCTCTTCACCCTGGGGGGCCCACAACTCGTCGACCTGGCCGAGCCGGTGTGCCACATCAGCTACTACGAGGCCGATGCCTTCGCCCGCTGGGCGGGGGGGCGCATGCCGACCGAGGCGGAGTGGGAGGCCGTCGCCGTCGACTCCGTCCCCGAAGGGAATTTCCTCGACCTGTCGGTCCTGCATCCCCGACCGGTGGCCCAGAGCACGTCGCTGTTCGGCAACGTGTGGCAGTGGACGTCGAGCTCCTACAGCCCCTATCCGGGGTTCCGCCCCGCGCCCGGCGCGGTGGGCGAGTACAACGGCAAGTTCATGGTGAACCAGTACGTGCTGCGCGGTGGCAGCTGCGTCACCTCGGCGGACCACATCCGGGCCACGTACCGCAACTTCTTCCCCCCGTCGGCACGCTGGCCCTTCACCGGCCTGCGCCTGGCCCGCGACTGCTGAAGCAGGCGCCCGATGGCCCCCACGACCCCGTCCATGGACGTCCACCTCGGCGCCGAGGACCTGCGCGGCGCCCTGGAGAACGACGTCCGCACCGGATTGAGCGCGGCCGAGAAATGGCTGCCCCCCGTGTGGTTCTACGACGACACGGGCAGCGCGTTGTTCGACGAGATCACGCGGCTTCCCGAGTACTACCTCACCCGCGCCGAGCGACGCCTCCTCGAGGAGCACTCCCCCGCGATCGCCGTCGGCGCCGAGGCCGACACCCTGGTGGAGCTGGGGGCGGGCACGTGCGAGAAGTCCCGGGTCCTGCTCGACGCCATGCAGGCGACGGGAGGGTTGCGGCGATACGTGCCCCTCGACGTCAGCGACGGCACGCTGTGGTCGGCGGCCACAGCCCTGGCCGAGGAGTACCCCGGCCTCCTCGTGCACGCCGTGGTGGGAGACTTCCACCTCCACATTGACCGGGTGCCGACCGAGGGACGGCGGCTCTTCGCCTTCCTCGGGAGCACGATCGGAAACCTCGCCCCCGACCAGCGACGGAAGTTCCTCTTCGACCTCGACTGCCTCATGACCCACGAGGACCGGCTCCTGCTCGGGACCGACCTGGTCAAGGACCGGGCCCGCCTGGTGGCCGCCTACGACGACGCCCAGGGGGTCACCGCCGCGTTCAACCGGAACGTGCTGCACGTCTTGAACCGCGAGCTCCACGCCTCGTTCGACCCCGACGCCTTCGCGCACGTGGCGCTGTGGAACGAGGAGGCGAAGCGGATCGAGATGCGCCTGCGCTCGAGCGCCGACCAGGTCATCACCATCGCGGATCTGTCGCTCGAGGTCAGCTTCGCCGCCGGGGAGGACCTCCTGACCGAGATCAGCTCGAAGTTCACCCGCCCGGGCGTGGAGGAAGAGCTCTACGCGGCGGGGTTCCTGGTCGACGCCATGTGGGAGGCGCCGGGCGGGGACTTCCTCCTGACCCTGGCCCGTCCGTACTGCTGAGGTCGGGGACCCGCCCGGCTCACCAGCCCCGCAGGTCGACGGGCCACGTCTCGAGCACGTCCTCCCCCTCGACCACGTACAGGCGCTCGTGGTACGCCACGGTGGGGTCGACGTGGGACGGGACCACCCGGACGCGGTCGCCGACCCGCACCGCGGTGCCCGGCGCGAAGGTCAGGTGCTCATCGGAGCAGAACCACACCGCCGACCCTTCGATCGTCGGGTTCCCGTGGTCCATGCCGAGCGCCTTCGCCCCGCAGTCGGCCACGGCCCATCCCGCCGACACCGACACCACGGTGGAGAGCACGGTGAGCGCCTGGCGGAACGGTAGGCCCAGCTTCTGGTAGGCGCTGTCCATGAGCGCGTAGGAGCCGGCCTGGATCTCCGTCGCCCACGTGTTGAGGTCGTAGGTGCCGGTGCCGCCGGCCGAGACGACCTCGCCACCGACATCTCGATGGGCCTCCAGCAACAGGGCCATGGCGGTGCCGAGCATCTCGGCGCGCGTCTTCCTGTCCTCGACCCCGACGACGTGGCCTTCGTAGCCCATGACGCCGCGCACGGCCAAGCCACGACCGCTAGCCGACTCGGCCAGGCGCCCGGCCGCGTCGGGAGCACAGCCGCAGCGCGGCAGCCCGACGTTCACGTCCACGACGACTTCTTCGACCCCGGCCGCCGCCGCCGCCGCCATGGTCTCCTCGGAGTCCACGGCGACGGTCACCCGCGCCCCGGTCCGCACCAGGCGCGTGAGCCGGGCCACGTCGACGACCTCGTTGGCGAGCAGCAGGTCGTCTCCGAGTCCGGCGCGGGCCAGCCCCTCGGCTTCGAGGGTGGTGGCACACGTGAAGCCGAGGTGCCCGTGGGCGCGCTGGCGCGCCGCCAGCGCCGTGCACTTGTGCGCCTTCACGTGGGGACGGAGGCGATCGCCGGGCAGCGCCGCCGCCATGACCGAGAGGTTGTCCTCGAGCAGGGCACCCTCGACGACCAGGGCCGGCGTCGTGATGTCCCCGAGTGTCACGGTCGGGCCGAGGCGGCCGGGCCCAGGCGCTCCTCGATGGCCCGCTGCAGGCCGCGTTGGAGCACCGTCGTCGTCACGTCCGCCCGGCTGCGCTCCACCACGGCCCGCAGGGCGTCGGTGGCCCGCCGCAACCCGCCCGTGATCGCATCGGGGTATTCGATGGTGACGAGCAGGTCGTACACCTCCTCCATGGCGTCGAGCAGGTCCTCGCCCCGCGCCGTCTCGCCCGCTCGCAGACGGTCGAGGAGGTGGCGGCGCAGCTCGGACGCCGCCTCGGCCAGGCCGTTGAGCCAGGCCGCCAGCCCGACGTGGAGCTCGATCGGGCCCGGCAGCGCGGTGCCGTCGACGAGGGCGGCGGTGACGCGGGCCTCGGCCAGCTCCTTCTCGGCGTCGTGCAGGAAGCCCGCCGCGGCCAGCCTCGGGTGCGGCGCCAACGCCTGCTGGGCGCGTCGCAGGCTCCGGTCGGCCTCGTCGACGAGGACGGCGGCCTCGTCGGGCCGGAGCCGGTGCACGGCTCGGATCGCCAGCCCGCACGACCGGATCGTCTCCCGGCACGACGCCAGCGCCGTCTCCCGGGCCCGGTGGGCGGCTTCGAGCTGGCCGCGTGCCTCGTCACCCAGTGCGGCCAGCTCGGCGCTGCGCAGTTCGGGGGACACCGCCGACGCCGTCAGCGAGCGGCGCGACGGATGACAATCGTGGGCTCGTCCTCCACCGGCTCGGGCAGGTACCGCAACTTGGCGACGCGCTCGGTGGCGCGGCTCCCGAGCCGCACCAGCATGACCACGTACAACGCGGCGACCACGAAGAGAAAGGCCGTCACGCCCAACAACGGCCGCAGGACCGGGATCGCCCCGAGGACCCCGGTCACGAAGATGACGCACACCATCGAGGCGAGCACGTCGCGGCGCCGCTTGCACGCCTCGGGTCGGAAGAACCGGTCGGGCCGCTGGGTGCCCGACGTGGCGTACGGGGGACGGGCCGCAGTGGCGTCGGGCCGGATGAGGATGAGGCCGCGATCGGCGCCCGCACCCGACGGCGATACCCGGCGCGTGGCGTCGTCGGGCAGCGAGGTCATGAGCCGGAAGGCGGGTGGCACCACGGCCGGCCCGGTCCGCCGCAGGACCCGGAGCTGCTGGTGGAACTCGCCGATGGAGTCGCTCGACCCTCGGTCGAATCTCCGCCGGAGAAGGCTCGGCCCCAGAACCGCCGCCCAGACCAAGCCGAGTATCAGGAGGACCACGATCGTCACGAGCCCTTCGATCTACCTTCCGACGTGCGACAACGCTACAAAACCGGCCACCACGGGGGGTGGATGGTCCAGAACGGTCCGTGCTCCTGGCGCCCTCGGCGCCCTCCCGCCACGCGCTCAGGCGGGCTGCGGTCCCCGGGACGAGGCCCGCGCGCTCCACCGGCCCCCGCTGCGCTCGACGGTCACCGCCACGTCGAAGCACGCCGAGACGGCGGCCGAGGTCAACACGGCCCCGGCCGGTCCGGCCGACACCATCCGACCGCCGCGCAGCAGCGCCACGTGCGTCGTGCCGGGGGGCACCTCTTCGACGTGGTGGGTCACGAGCACGAGGGGCACGGTGTCGGGCGCGGCCGCCAACTCGGCGAGACGGGCCACCAGCCGCTCCCGGGCCCCGAGGTCGAGACCGGCGGCCGGCTCGTCGAGGAGGAGGAGCTCGGGGTGGCCCATGAGGGCACGGGCCAGGAGCACCTGCTGGCGCTCCCCCTCGGACAGGACGCCGAACTCCTGGTCCGACAGGCGGCCCAGGCCAGCCTCCTCGAGCAGCGCGTCGGCACGGGCGTGGTCGTCGGGCTCGTAGTGGTGCCACCACGGCTCCAGCGCGGCGTCGCGGCCCGTCAGGACCACGTCGTGCGCACGGAGCGTGGGACGCAGGCTGCGCAGGATGGCCTGGGTCACGAAGGCCACGCGGGTGCGCAGGGCCCGGGCGTCGGTCCGGCCGTAGCGGGCCCCGAACACCTCGACCGAGCCGCGGGTGGGCAGCAGGCGCATCCCGGCCACGTGCAGCAGGGTGGTCTTGCCCGAGCCGTTGGGCCCGAGCACGGCCCAGCGCTCCCCCGGCGCGACCTCCCAGTCGACCTCGTCGAGGATGGGGCGCCCGCCTCGGACCACGGCCACCTGGCGCAGGCGCACCACCGGCTCGGGTGCCGGCGGGGCGGCACCGTCGACGGGTGCTCCGGCTCGGGCCGACGACGGGCCGCTGGCGCCGTGGTCGGTCGTCAACGACCGGGCAGGCGCCTCGCCACCCGGCCCGCCAGTCCCGACAGGCACTGCTCGCACGTCCGCTCCCCCATCAGCCACAGCCACACCTCGCGGCGGTAGGAGATGATGACGTCGACGAAAGCCTCGCGTCCCATGCCGACGGGCTCCAGGGCCGGGCGCCACCGCTCCCACAGCCACAGGCCCACGCACACGTCGTCGGAGAAGCCCGCACGCCAGTCGGCCCCCGCCAGCAGCGCGTCGCGCAGGGCGTCGCGCATGTCCACCGGCTCCTCGGGACTGTCGAGGCGCAGGCCCTCGGCCGGTTCGACGACGCTCATCGGGCCCCGCCCACCGTCAACGGCTCACCGGTCGCGGACCACGGGGGCGCGGTCGGTGCCGCGGTAGTTGTCGAGGTGCTCGGCGAAGTCGATGAACAGCGGCCCGTCGGGGTCGAGCTTGCGTTGCAGGGTGCGCTCGGCGATGCGCTTGTCCAGATTGTCCAGCCGGACCAGGGCCTCCCGGTCGTCGAGGTCACGCACGTCGAGCCGTCCCCGGGCCCGGTCGAAGGCGAGACGACCGACCTCGGTGCGCACGAGCACGCTCGACCATCCCGGAAGCGAGCCCACGCTGCCGATCGACAGGTCGGCCCCGCGCCCGAGGAAGTCCGCGCACTCGTCACAACCCTTGAGCGCCGAGCCGTGGAAGTCCTTCACGGGCTCGTCGACGGCCACCGACCCGTCGCGGTATTCCACGATCATCCGACCGTGGATCACGTCGACCTTGCTGACCCGGTTCAGGTCGAGGCCCCGCTTGTCCCGGAGCTCGCGCAGCATGAGTGCCTCGTAGTCGAAGCTCTTCGTGCACAGCAGGGCGATCGTGAGCGCCACGGCGTCGATCCGATGCGCCCCGGTCGGCCACCGGCGCGCCTGCATGGCCCGGATGCCCTGGATCTCGCACGGCGTCCCGACCACGGCCAGACGGGGCTTGGGGGGGAGGTCGTAGCGGCTCAGGTCGAGCTCGGCCAACGCCATCGTCTGGTTGTAGAAGCTCCCGGCCGCGGCGACGATCTCCTTCGCCGTCGTGGCGACGGTCGCGATCCCCTTCCACGGCTCGTCGGGGTCGTCGCTCGGGCGCGACACGAGCGCACCGTCGATGTCGCCGCCGGCGAGCAGCGCCAGGAGCATGGCCGTGACCACCCCCCCGTCCTGCACATCGTCGGCGGGGACCCCGGCACGCACCGCGTACTCCCCGACCACAGCACCGAGGCCGTCGCCGGGGGGGCCACCGGTCAGCTTCCAGTAGGTGTCGGCCGAGTCTGACTTGACGACGACGGGCACCTCGCCCGCCTCGGACTCAGACGTCGACGGCGGCCACAGCGCCTCGTAGCGCAGCCCGCCGCGCGGGCAGAAGTCCCAGCACAGCGAGCAACCGGTGCACATCTTGACGAGCTCGGGCAACCCCGTGTCCTTGTTGACGCCGAGGGAGTTCGACGGGCACACCGCCACACAGGTGCCGCACTGGATGCAGCGGTCGGCGAAGATGACCCCGGCCTCGAGCTCCCAGAACCACGTCTTGCCGGGAGGCTCGGCGATGCCGTTCATCTCGTCGCGGATCCGGAATCCCTTCATCGTGTCCCCACCGGTGCGTGGTCGGTGTCGAGCCCGGCCAGGGTGGCGGCCAGCTCCTCGTTGGGCATGCGCCGGGCCCAGTTGTAGAACGGCTCACCGTCACGCCGTTCGGACTGGTAGCGCCGGACGGCCCGCACCAGCGCGTCGGGGACATCCGCCACCGGCCGGGCGTTCTCGATCCAGTCGATGAACGCGGCGTCGGGCCCGAGCGACCCGCCCATGCCGATGTCGACCCCTTCCTCGATCCGCTCCCCGACGTGCGCCACGTCGCCCCGGAACCCGATGTCGGCGATCTGGGGTTGCGCGCACGACGCCGAGCACCCCGAGAAGTGCATCCGGATCACCCCGGCGTCACCTCGGGCCGGTGACGTCGCTCCCGGCGCGGGGCGCTCCGGGCCCAGTTCGGCGCCGAGCTGCGCGTCGAGATAGCGCGCCCAGCTCACGGCCCGCTCCTTCGTCTCCACCACGGCAAAGCGGCAGAACTCGGTGCCGGTGCAGGCCACCACGCCGCGCTCGAAGGGCCCCGGGAACGGCGAGTACTTGGCCAGCAGCTCCTCGCCCAGCAGCGCCTCGACCCTCGCTTCGGGGATGCCGGTCAACACAAAATTCTGGTCCGTCCCGAGGCGCAGCGTCCCGTCCCCGTAGGTCCGGGCCAGCCTGGCCGCCTCGACGAGCTCGATGCCCGTCATGCGACCGACCGGCACCGAGCAGCCGACGTAGCGCAGGCCCGGCTCGCGCTGGGGATGGACCCCGATGTGGTCACCCCGGTAGCGGGTGGTCAGCTCCTCGCCCGCGGGGACGAGGTCGAAGCGGGCCCGCGCCACGAGCTCGGTGCGGAACTGCTCGGGCCCGAGCTCTTGGACCAGGTACCGCATGCGGGCCAGGCCGCGGCTCTCACGGTTGCCGAGCTCGCCGAAGACCTGGGCGATGGCCCGGGTGATCTCCACCGCCTGCTCGGGACGGACGAAGACGTCGATGTCCGACGCCATGCGCTCGCCGTCGGAGAGCCCGCCCCCGACCAGGACGTTGAACCCGACCGTGTCGTCGGCCAGTCGCGCCGGCCACAGTCCGATGTCCTGGATCTCGGCCTGAGCGCAGTCCTCGCGACAGCCCGTCACGCTCATCTTGAACTTGCGCGGGAGGTTGGCGTACTCGCGGTTGCCGGTGAAGAAGTCCGAGATGGCCCGGGCGACGGGCAGGGCGTCGAGGACCTCGTCGGCGTCGACACCCGACACCGGGCACGACAACACGTTGCGGGCCGAGTCGCCGCACGCCTGCACCGTCGTCAGCCCGACGTCGGCGAACCGCTCCCAGATGCGGGGCACGTCGCCGATCCGGATCCAGTGGATCTGGATGTCCTGGCGCGTCGTGATGTCCGCGTAGCGGTTGCCGAACACCGCACTGTCGTCGGGGCCCTCGCCGAAGGCGTCGGCCACCACCCCGATCTCGCGGGCCTGGTCGGCGGTGAGCACGCCGCCGGGGACCTTGACGCGCAGCATGAAGGCGTCGCCCCCCTGGCGCTGCGGGTAGAGGCCGACCCACTTGAGGCGCTCCTGCTCGCCGGGCACCTGGGCGATGGCGCCGGGGCCCTCCTTGGCGTAGCGCGACACCACCGCGTCGGCGACCTCCAAGGGGTGGCGCTCGAGCTTCCAGCGCTCGACCTGGTTCAGCTCTCCGATGTGGCGGTAGGGATGCACGAAGTGCATCGACCGCTCGTTGCCCCGGATCTCGACACCCCAGGGATTGTCCCGGTCACGGACCATCAGACGTGCAGGCCGCACTCGGTCTTGCCCATGCCGGCCCACCGGCCGGCCCGGGGGTCCTCGCCGGCCGCGACCGGACGCGTGGTGGGGGCACACCCGATCGACAGGTACCCCTGGGACATGAGGGGGTGCACCGGCAGACCGTGGTCGACCTCGTAGTTGGCGACATCCGCGTCGGTCCACGTGGCCATGGGGTTCAGCTTGACGAGGCCCCGGGCCCCGTCCCACGACACGATCGGCGCCGCGGCCCGGGTGGGGGCGTCGCAACGCTTGAGACCGGTCATCCACGCCGCCCGGCCCTCGAGCGCACGGTTCAGGGGCTCGACCTTGCGCAGGTCGCAGCAGCGCTCGGTCCCGCACGGCCACGCCTCGGCCTCGGGCCCCGGGGTCATGACGCGTAGGTTCAGGTCGTAGCGGGCCCGCACCTCCTCCACGTAGGCCAGGGTCTCGGGGAAATGAAAGCCCGTGTCCAGAAAGAGCACCTCGATGTCGGGATCGACCTCCACGGCGAGGTCGATGATCACGCAGTCCTGGAACGAGCACGCCAGGCTGAGAGACCCGCCGAACCGCTCCACCGCCCAGCCCATGACCTTGCCGGCGGGTGCGGTCTCGAATGCGGCGCTGCGCGATGCGAGCTCGTCGAGATCGACCCGGGTTTCGACCCCTGCATCCATCGTCCACACTCCTGTGTCAGAAAGGTCGTGGTCGTGTGCTGTGCGCCTGCGCCCCGTCGTGGCGCCGGCGCTGCGGACCACGGCACGACTTGTCCGGCCAACCGGCCACTACTATATATGACTAATCAGATCGGGTTTTACCCCTTTCCAAATCGGACCATTCGCTTTCAGATGGCAACGACCACCGTCGCCACCTGGGACTTCGGAGCTGCCACCATGACGACGACCATCGACGCCCCGCCCCGGTCCCCGGGCCTCCCGGCGCCGGCGCGCCGGCCCGACCACCTGGATCTCCTCGAGGCCCACGCCGTCTTCGTGCTGCGCGAGGTGGCGACGGAGTGCGAGCGCCCCGTCCTGCTCTTCAGCGGCGGCAAGGACTCCGCCGTCCTGCTGCGGCTGGCGGAGAAGGCCTTTCGCCCCGCTCGTTTCCCGTTCCCGGTCATGCACATCGACACCGGGCACAACTTCTCCGAGGTCCTCGACTTCCGCGACAAGCGCATGGCCGAGCTCGGCGAGGAGCTGCTCGTGGCCTCGGTGCAGGAGTCCATCGACCGCGGGCGCGTCCCCGACCCCGGCCCTGGGGGGTCGCGCAATCGCCTGCAGAGCGTCACCCTGCTCGACGCCGTCAGCACGCACGGCTTCGACGCCTGCATCGGCGGGGCGCGACGCGACGAGGACAAGGCGCGAGCCAAAGAGCGGGTCCTGTCCTTTCGCGACACGTTCGGCCAGTGGGACCCGCGCCGGCAGCGGCCCGAGTTGTGGCACCTCTACCACGGCCGGGTGCGCACCGGGGAGCACCTGCGCGCCTTTCCCTTGTCGGACTGGACCGAGCTCGACGTCTGGCACTACGTGCGACGCGAGGCCATCGTGCTCCCGTCGATCTACTTCGCCCATCGGCGCGCCGTCGTCGAGCGCGACGGGATGATCCTGGCCGTGTCGGACCTGGTGGGGCCGGGCCCGGACGAGATCGTGGAGGAGGCGACGGTCCGGTTCCGCACCGTCGGGGACGCCACCGGCACCGGTGCGGTGCGCTCGCAGGCCCGCACCGTCGACGACGTCATCGCCGAGCTCGCCACCTCGCGCCTGAGCGAGCGGGGCGCGACGCGCGCCGACGACCGGTTCTCGGAGACCTCGATGGAGGACCGCAAGCGCGAGGGCTACTTCTAGATGGCCGAGCGCTCGATGACCGGGGCGCCCGCCGACACACAGGAGATGGTTTCCGGCCTGCTTCGCTTCGCCACCGTCGGGTCCGTCGATGACGGCAAGTCGACGCTCATCGGCCGTCTCCTCCATGACACGAGACAGCTCTTCGACGATCAGCTCCAGGCTCTCTCCACCGCCAGCGCCCGCCACGGGGCCGAGGCCATGGACCTCTCCTTCGTGACCGACGGCCTGCGGGCCGAGCGCGAACAGGGCATCACCATCGACGTCGCCTACCGGTACGCGGCCACCCCCAGCCGGAAATTCGTGATCGCCGACTGCCCCGGCCATGTCCAGTACACGCGGAACATGGCCACCGGCGCGTCGACCGCGGATGTGGCCGTCGTCGTCGTCGATGTCAGCACGGGACTGCGCCAGCAGACGCGCCGCCACACCTGCATCGCCGCGCTCCTCGGCGTCCGCCACGTCGTGGTGTCGGCGAACAAGATGGACCTCGCCGGATGGGCCGAGGCCGCCTACCGGTCCGTCGCCGGCGCCTTCGACGCCCTGGCCCCGCGCCTGGGCCTCGACCGCGTGACAGTCGTGCCCGTGTCGGCCCTGCACGGCGACAACGTGGTCGAGCCCTCGACCCGCATGGCGTGGTACGACGACCCGACGCTTCTCGACGCCCTGGAGCAGGCCCCGGCCGGGAGCTGGGCCCGGGAGGACGACGCCCCGGGCCGTCTCCCCGTGCAGTGGGTCGTGCGCCACCGGGGCGGGGGGCGCAGCTACGCCGGCATGGTCAGTGGGGGCACGCTCCGTCCCGGAGAGGAGGTCGTGGTCCTCCCCGGTGGACAGCGGAGCCGGCTCACCTCGGTGGAGACCTTCGACGGGCCGCTCGACGAGGCGCACGCCTCGATGTCGGTGACGGTGCGCCTCGACGACGAGCTCGACGTGTCCCGGGGCGACCTCATCGCCCCGGCGGCCGACCCCCCCGAGGTCGTGCGCGAGTTCGAAGCCACGCTGTGCTGGTTCGTCGACCAACCCGTCACCGCCGGGCGGCGCTTCAAGCTGAAGCACACCACCCGGCTCACGCCGGCCCAGGTTGTGACCGTGCACTCCCGCCTCGATGTCGCCAGCCTCGAGCTCACCGCCGCGGACGAGCTCGGGCTCAACGACATCGGGGTCGTGACCCTATCGGTCGGCACGCCCCTCGCCGTCGACCCCTACACGGCCAACCGGGTCACGGACAGCTTCGTGATGATCGACGACCAGACCAACGCCACCGTGGCGGCGGGCATGGTGGGCGTGCCCGGCGTCGCCGGGCGGTGACGGTGGGCATCGGCGCGCCCGTCTACCCGGTCGGGCTCGTGGTCAAGGGCCACCGGTGCCTGGTGGTGGGTGGTGGCCGGGTGGCGGCTCGCAAGATCGGGGGCCTGCTGGCGTGCGGTGCGGCCGTCACCGTGGTGGCCCCCGAGGTGCACGTGGCCATCGGCGCGCTGACCGACGCCGGGGTCATCGCCGCCATCGACGAGTCACCCCTCGACGTCCACATCCGCCCCTATCGCTCGCCCGAGGCGGCCGACTACCGGTTGGTGATCGCGGCCACCGGGGACGAGGCCGTCGACGACGCCGTGCACATCGACGCCACGGCGGCGGGCGTGTGGGTCAACGTGGCCGACGACCCGGCGCGGTGCAGCTTCGTGCTCCCCGCGGTGGCACGCGACGGTCCGGTCTCGATCGCAGTGTCCACTGCCGGCGCCAGTCCCGCATTGGCCGGTTGGCTTCGCGACCGGGCCGTCGAGGCGCTCGGACCCGGGATCGGCGAGCTGGCGGGCCTCCTCGACGAGAGCCGGCGGCGACTACAGGACCGGGGCCGGAGCACCGAGACGATCGACTGGCGGTCGTTGCTCGACGGCGCGTTCCCCGACTTGGTCCGCCAGGGCCGCATCGTCGACGCACGCGCCGTGCTCGACTCGTTCCTCGACGACCCGCCCGCGCCGCCCACCTGAAGCGGCTCGCGGCCCGAGGCGCCCGCTTTTGGGCGAGAAATCGGCTGATCGGCAATACTCTGCCCGTGGGCCCCACCGAAACCACGTCGGCCGCCCGACCGAAGAAACGCCCTGTTCCCGGGGCGCCGCTTCCCGAAGGGCCGTCGTCGGACGTTCCCAACGACGAAGAGGTCATCGGCGCCATCATCCTCGCCAGCCGGGCGATGGTGGCCATCGCCGTGCGATCGCTGGCCGGGAACCCCGACGACGTGACCCTGCCGCAGTACCGGACGTTGGTGGAGCTCACCTTCAAGGGGCCGCGGCGCCTCGCCGATCTGGCCGAAGCGCTGAGCGTGAGCCCCTCCACCGCCACGCGCATGTGCGATCGGCTGGTCCGCAAGGAGCTGGTGTCGAGGACGCGCGACGAGCTCGACCGGCGCGAGGTGAAGCTGGCCATCACCGGGTTGGGCCGCACGGTGGTGTCGAACGTGATCGAACGCCGCCGCGCCGAGGCCGGTGCCATCCTCGAGGCCATCCCCGTCCCGCTCCGGCGGCAGCTGGTCAGCTCGCTCACGCTGCTCGCCACCGCGGCGGGGGAGACCCCCGAGCTCCACTGGGGACCGGGCTGGTACTAGGCCACCCACACCGTCTTGGCCTCGCAGAACTCCCTGATCCCCAGCGTCGACAGCTCCCGGCCGAACCCGGACCGCTTCATCCCACCGAAGGGCAGCTCCACCGTCGACGCCACCATGGCGTTCACGAAGACCATGCCCACGTCGAGGCGATCGACGA
Organism: uncultured Acidimicrobiales bacterium; assembly: GCA_963811775.1. Classification (GTDB taxonomy): domain Bacteria; phylum Actinomycetota; class Acidimicrobiia; order Acidimicrobiales; family UBA8190; genus Chersky-840. The sequence continues at coordinate 22,179 of CAWESO010000012.1, forward strand.
ACAGCTCCCGCTCATCGGCGTCCGCGGTCCACACGCTCGCCCCGAGGCCGAAGGTCGAATCGTTGGCCATCCGTAGCGCGTCGGCGGCGTCCTCGGCCCGGTAGAGCAGGGCCACCGGGCCGAACACTTCCTCGGTGTCCACGCGCATGGCCGGTGTGATCCCGGCCAGGACGGTGGGACGGTAGAAGTAGCCGGGGCCCTCGACCCGCTGCCCGCCGCACAACACCGCGGCGCCATGGGCGCGGGCGTCTTCGACCTGACCCTCGACGTCATCGCGACCCTGTGCCGTCGCCAGCGGCCCGACGTCGGTACCCGGCTCCATGGGATCACCGACGACCAGGTCGGCCATCTGCGCGGTGAAGGCCTCCTCGAAGGCGTCGTAGACCGCACCGTGCACGATGAAGCGCTTGGCCGCGATGCAGCTCTGCCCGTTGTTCTGGACGCGCGCCTGCACCCCGACGGCCACGGCCCGGTCGAGGTCGGCCGAGGGCAGCACGATGAAGGGGTCACTTCCCCCCAGCTCCAAGACACACTTCTTGATGGACCGTCCCGCCGCCTCGGCCACGGCGCGGCCCGCCCCCTCGGACCCGGTGAGCGTCACGGCCCGGACCCGGTCGTCCTCGACGAGCCCGGCCACGTCCGAGGAGGGGACGAGCAGGGTCTGGAAGGCCCCGGAGGGATAGCCGGCGCGCCGGAAGACGTCCTCGATGAGCAGCGCCGTCTGCGGCACGTTCGACGCGTGCTTCAACAGGCCGACGTTGCCCGCCATGAGGGCCGGGGCGGCGAAGCGCATCACCTGCCACATCGGGAAGTTCCAGGGCATGACGGCCAGGACCGGTCCCATGGGCCCGTAGCGCACACCGCTCTGGCTCGCCGAGGTGGGGACGGCCTCGTCGGCCATCAGGTGCTCGGCATGCTCGGCGAACCACCGCAACGCGGCCGCGCACTTGGCCACCTCGCCCCGGGCCGCACCGAAGGTCTTGCCCATCTCGGTGGTGAGCACGCGCGCGATGTCGGGGAGCTCACCCTCGAGCAGCTCGGCCGCGCTCACGGCCCACCGGCCCCGTTCCTCGAACGAGGTGGAGCGGTAGGTGGCGAAGGCGCGGGCGGCCAGCGCCAGCTTGGTCTCGACCTGCTCGGCGGACTCGGACTCGAAGACCTTCTCGGTCTCACCCGTGGTGGGGTTGACGGTCGCGATGGGCATGCCCAGATCATGCCCACCCGGGCGGCTCTCGGCACACCCGGCCCCGGTGCTCACCCCGGCCCGGGCCGGTGTGACGGGACCAGGCCCAATACGACGGGGAGGTCGCGTCGGCGGAGCTTCCCCGTCGCGCTTTGGGGGAGCTCGTCCACCCGGAAGTACTGCTTGGGACGCTTGTACGGGGCCAGCCGTGCCGTGGCGTGGCGGCGGAGGTCGGCCTCGGCCGCGTCCCCCACGACCGCCGCGCACACCCGTTGGCCCCACTCGTCGTCGTCGAGGCCGAAGACGGCGACCTCGACGACGCCCGGTGCGCCCGACAGCACTCCCTCCACCTCGACCGGGTACACGTTGACCCCGCCGCTGATGATGAGATCGTCGCGACGGCCCTCCAGGAACAGGTAGCCGTCCTCGTCGACGCGGCCGAGGTCCCCGACCGTGAAGGCGTCCGCCCGCCACGCCCGCGCCGTGGCTGACGGGTCGCGCCAGTACTCGAATCGCGCGAAACCCGGGGCGTGGCACCACACCACGCCGTGGTCGTCGATCTCGAGGAGCCTCCCCGCTCGGGCCCGGCCCACGGTCCCCGGGCGCGCCGCCCACTCGTCGGGACCGCACACGGTGAACTGGCCTTCGGTGGACCCGTAGAACTCCCACAGGGCCCCCGGCCGCAGCCGGCCGAAGGCGGCCCGCTTCAGCGGGGCCGGGCAGGGCGAGCCGGCGTGCACGACCAGCCGCAACGAGGAGAAGACGGCCGGGGCCGCGGGCTCGGCGACGACGCGCTGCAGCGCCGTCGGCGCCATGAACGTGGTGGTGGGCGCGAGCTCGTCCATGGCCGCCACCGCCGCGGCCGCGTCGAAGCGCGCCAGCACGAGGACCCGGCCGCGGCGCAGCAGGGCCGCGGCGGCGAGGCGCACCGAGACCGAGTGGTACAGGGGCGAGCACACGAGGTGCGTGTCGGTGGAATCGAAGCCCCACAGATCCGCCTCGTCCTCGAACAGGGCCCGCGCCTCGTCGGGGGTGAGCTCCCCCGACCACACCCCTTTGGGCCGACCGGTCGTGCCCGACGTGTAGTGCATCGGACGCACCACGGGATACGGCGCCAGCTCGGCCTCGGGGCCCACGAGGAGGTCTGCGAGCCCCGAGGGACCCGTCACCACCAGCGCGGGGTCGGCGTCAGCGATCAGCACGTCGCGCTCGGCGGGCAGCAGAGTGGCGTTGAGGAGGACGGGGACCACCCCGCGGCGCGCCGCCCCCAGCACGCACAGCAGGAGGGCCCCCGACGACGCCACGCTGAAGACGACCCGGTCCCCGCGGCTGACCCCGGCGCGCTCGAGGGCGCCCGCCACCCGGCGCTGGGCTTCCTCGGCCGGAGCCGGTTCGACGGTCTCGACGACCTGTCTCACGACGGCACAGGGTCCTCGAGCGCGGTGAAGACGGGCCGCTGCAGCAGTCCGATCGACACCATGACGGCGAAGAGGATGACCCCCGACGCCACCGTGACGGCGCGGATCCCGACCACGTGCGCGATCGCACCCTGCACGACCGCGCCGACGGGGTAGATCGCACCGAGGACCATCATGTACAAACCCAGGACCCGGCCCCGGGCCTCGGGGGGGGCGCGCCGCTGGACCACGGTGTTGAGCCCGGTGAGCACCCCGATGTAGCACCCGCCCACCACCAGGAGCGCGGCCGCCGCCCACCACAACGAAGGAGCCAGCCCGTAGCCGACGACGGCCACCGGAAAGGCGACCAGGGCCCCCACGAGGAGGCGATGCCCGAGGGCCAGCACCAGGGACGCCAGCACGAGCGATCCCGACACCGCACCGATGCCCTGGGCGGTGAGCAGCACCGACGTGCCGCTCGCGCCGCGGTGCAGGGCGGTGATCGCCACGGCGGGGACGAGCGCGATGAACGGCGAGCCGATGAACGCCACGATCCCGATGAGCACGATGGCGCTGCGGCACCCCGGCTCGGACGCCGCGATCCGGGCGCCCTCGGCGATGCGGTGCCGGATCGTGCCCATGCCGCCCGCGCCGGGTCCCGTGGCGGGAAGGTCGACGATGGCGAGCGCCCCCACCACCGCGCCGAACGACACCGCGTTCAGGGCGAAGACCCACGCCGGCGAGCCCGCCAGGAGCACGGCGCCGGCGAGGGCGGGCCCGATCACCCGACCCATGTTGTACTGCGCCGAGGACAGCGACACCGCACCGAGCAGGTCCTCGGTCGCCACCAGGTCGGGGATCATGGCCTGGTACGTCGGGAACCCCACCGCCGCGGAAACACCGCCGAAGAACGCCACCACGAGCAGGGCCCACGACGGCGCGTGCCCCGTGGCGGCGAGCACGGCCAGAACCGCCGCGGAGCTCGCCTCGGCCAAGGTGGTGGTGATGAGCCATCGGCGCCGGTCGAGGCGGTCGGCGAGTGCGCCTCCGAGGGGCGAGAGCACGCCGATGGGGACGAAGGCCGCCGCAGCCGCCGCGCCCGTCCACAACGGGTTGTGCGACCGGTCGGTCACCACCACGGCCAGCGCCACCGCCTGCATCCATGAACCGACGTTGGACACCAGCGCCGAGCTCCAAACCAAGGCGAAGTTCCTCGAGCGCAGTGGTCGCAGCGACGTGAGCACAGCCCGCCGAGGCTAGCGCCGCCCCGGTGCCGCCGATCCCGTGGCCGGCACCCGCCCGCGGCGTGACGCCGGCCATGGCGCGAAGCTTGCCCCGTGGACGAAGAGCTCGACCGGGCCCGCCGGTTGCTGGCGCAGAGCGCGCGGGTCGTGGTGCTCACCGGCGCGGGGATCTCCACCGACTCGGGTATCCCCGACTTCCGCGGGCCGAACGGGGTGTGGACCAAGAACCCCGCGGCCGAGAAGATGGCGAACCTGCAGGCCTACATGGCCGACGCCGAGCTCCGGCGCCGCGCGTGGCGCAACCGGTTGGAGTCCCCGACGTGGGACGCCCGCCCCAACCCCGGGCACGACGCGCTGGTGGCCCTGGAGCGCAAGGGCGTCCTGCACACGCTCGTCACCCAGAACATCGACGGGCTCCACCTCGCCGCGGGGAACGACCCCGAGCGCGTGGTCGAGATCCACGGCACCATGCGCGAGGTGCTGTGCATGTCCTGCGGTACCCGCAGCCCGATGACCGACGTGCTCGAGCGGGTACGGGCCGGAGAGCCCGATCCGCCTTGCACCACGCCCCGGGGCTCGGAGCCGTGCGGTGGGATCCTCAAGTCGGCCACCATCAGCTTCGGTCAGAACCTGGTGGCCGAGGACCTCGAGCGCGCCGACCGGGCGGCGCGTGCGTGCGACCTCATGCTCGCCGTCGGCTCGACGTTGTCGGTCTACCCCGCCGCCGGCCTCGTCCCCACCGCGCACCTGTCGGGAGCGCCGGTGATCATCGTCAACGAGGAGCCCACCGAGTACGACGCCATCGCCGAGGTGGTGCTGCGCCGTTCGATCAGCGCGACGCTGCCCGTCCTGGTCGGAGCCTGATCCCGGCCGCAGCTGGGACGTGCTCCATCCTCACGACAGCTGCGTCAGATGGACGGAGCGTTCGAGGTGGACACGTAGTTCACCAGGCCGAGGCACATCTCGTCCGACGAACCGTCGCCCCACACCACGTAGCGGGGTGGGAGCTTGCGCAACTGCGGGAGCTGTTGCCGCAGCGTCGGGTTGTAGGTGCAGGTGACCTGGATGGTGTCCCCGGCCTTGGTGGTGATCGGCGTGATGTCGTAGGAGCGCTGGTAGTCGAAGTTGTAATTGGTGACATTCAGCAGCGTCTTGGCGTTGGGCGTGCCGGCATCGAGCACGAATTTCATGCCCTGTCCGAGAAGGTGCATGTGCGCCGTCAGCCGGACGATCGTCCCCGTGGGGGCCGGCCACGTACACGACGCGGTGGGGCCCCCGGTCGGGTCGGCGGCGCTCCCGGTGCAGTACTGCTGCAGGAAGTCGTCGAATTGCACCGCAGCCTGGCCGAAGCGCTGACCCACGTCGGCGAGCGACGCGGCACGGTCGCATAACGGGCCGGTGATTCCCGTCGGGCACGGGATGTCGGGCGGAGCCGGCAGCAGGTCCAGGCGCAGCGGGGTCAGATTCTCAGAGGCGGGCACCGTGTGCAGGGTCAGGCTGGGACGTTCCGGATTGTCCCCCTCGAGCAGGTTGTAGTGGACCTGCATGATGACGAGGCTGCCGGCCGGGAACGGGACCCCGGTCCCCTTGGGGGCGACGTCCACGCCGTGTCCCGGCGCCCACGCCGTGAGCCACGGGGTGTTCGACACCTGGGCGAAGTTCGTCCCCGGAAGGGGGGACTCGCCGAAGCAGGTCCAGCCCTTGTTGTTGGCGTCGTCCGCCTCCGCCGTCTTGGCCAGGCTGGGTGGCACCAGGAACAAGATGGCGTGATGGACTTCGAAGCTGTTGCCGTCATTGGGGTGGAAATCGCTGTAGACGATCATCGAGTCGCTGGTCACGTGGGGGTTGACGAGCGTGCAGTGGTAGTCGTCGGTGCCCCCCGCCGGAGCCTGCGGCGTGTAGGAGACCGGCGACTGGAGCGTGAGCGACTTCACCGGAGAGCTCGACGAGCTGGCCGTGGTGGCGGCCTTGGCAGCCGGGGTCGGGCTCGAGCTGCACGCTGCCAATCCCAAGGCAATCGTTGCGGAGACAAAGAGTACGCGGGCGGCATTGGGGATGGCGATCCGTCGACTTTTCACAACGCAAACGGTAGCCCACGGGTGCCCCGGAACGCTGGCCGGCCCTGACTGGCGAGCGGGCAACGACGTCGTGAGACTCCGGGGTCGTGAAACGGGAGGGGCGCGGCCGAAGCCGGCGGTGGCTCGGCGCGCGCCCAGCCGTCATGGGCGGAGTCCTGGCCGTGCTCGTCTCGGCGTGCGCCTCGAGTCCCCCCGGACCTCCCCCTGCCAACCTGGGCGTGGTCGAGAACCGCGCCCTCCCCGCCGCCATCGCCCAGCTGGCCTTCACCGACCAACGCGGCCGATCGGTCGAATTGGCGTCGATGCGGGGCAAGACGGTGCTGATCGTGCCGTTCCTGACGTTGTGCACCGACATCTGCCCCCTCGACACCGGCAACCTGCTCCAGGTCGAGCGCTCGCTGGTGGCCGACGCCAGCGCGTCGAAGGTGGCCCTGGTCGAGCTGAGCGTGGACCCGGGCCGTGACACCCCGGCGCGCCTGGCCGCCTACGCGCATCTGACCGGGGCCACCTGGGAGATGCTGACCGAGACTCCGGCCCAGGCCGCGCTGGTGGAGCACTTCTTCGGGTGGGTGGTCGAGCGCGTCCCCGAGGACTCCCCGCCCGCCATCGACTGGTGGACGGGGAAGCCGCTCACCTACGACATCAACCACTCCGACGGCTTCGTCGTCATCGACGCCGCCGGCGCCGAGCGGTTCTCGACCGGCGCGGCACCGGACTTCCACGGGACGTTGAACCCCACACTGCACAAATTCCTGACGGCCGAGGGCCGTGGCCATCTGGCCCACCCCGAGACGCCGGGCTGGAACCCCACGGCCGCACTCGACACGTTGGGCTGGCTGCTGCACCGGCCGCTCGCGCTCGCCGGCAGCTGATCGGGTCCCGTCCTTCGACCCGGCCCGCGGACCCCACGGGCGACGAGATCGGCGAGGTCGGCGAGCGCACGAACGACCGGGCCTCGCCGACGCCCGGGAATTCAGTCGGAGGTGGGGGGCTCCGACGACTGCTGCCGGGCTCGTTTGCGGCGGGGCTTCAACGCGAACCACCAGATGCTGGCGATGGTGCCGGCGAGGCCCATGGCCGCCACCACCGGCTTCACGAATTTCCGGCCGCTGCTCACGGGCGCACGTTACCGGGCCGGCGATGCGAGGCGCGCCTCGGCCGTCGCCGTCCCCCGGCGCTCAGCCCTGGGTGGACAAAAAGACGTTCTTGACGTCGGAGAACGACGCCAGCGCCTCCATGCCGAGCTCGCGGCCGAATCCCGACTGCTTCATCCCGCCGAAGGGGGCGTTCACGCGTACCGACGTGTTGGAGTTCACCGACAGCACCCCCGCCTGTACGGCCTTCGCCATGCGCAGCGCCCGGCTCGAGTCACGGGTCCAGATCGAGCCCGACAGCCCGTAGGGCGTGTCGTTGGCGAGCGCCACGGCGTGCGCCTCGTCGTCGAAGGGCGTCACCGCCACCACCGGACCGAAGATCTCCTCGCGCCACACCCGCTGTCGGGGGTCGACCGGCGCGAGCACCGTGGCCGGGAACCACCAACCGGGCCCGGGAGGCACGGTGCTGCGACCGGCCACGGACAAGGCGCTGTCGGCGGGGATGAAGTCGGTCACCCGGGCGCGGTGCTCCGCCGAGACGAGAGGGCCCATCTGGGTGCCGGGGTCCTCGGGGTCGCCGACGGCGATCGATGCGGTGGCGTCGACGAGGAGCTCGACGAAGAGGTCGAAGACGGAGCGCTCGACGAGGATCCGGCTGCGCGCACAACAGTCCTGCCCGGCGTTGCCGAACACCGCCAGCGGCGCGCTGGCGGCGGCGCGCTCGAGATCGGCGTCGGCGAAGACCACGTTGGCGGACTTCCCGCCCAGCTCCAACGTCACGCGCTTGATCGTCCCGGCGGCGCGCGCCATCACGTCGCGACCGGCCTCGGTCGATCCCGTGAACGCGACCTTGGCCACGTCAGGGTGCTCCACCAGGGCCGAGCCCACCGTGGTGCCGCGTCCCACCACCACCTGCAGCACGTCCTCGGGGATGCCGGCGTCGAGGGCCAGCTCGGCCAGGCGCAAGGCCGTGAGGGGCGTGAGCTCGGCCGGCTTGACCACGACGGTGTTCCCACAGGCCAGGGCCGGTGCGATCTTCCACGAGGTGATGGCGAGCGGGAAGTTCCACGGCACGATGGCGGCCACCACGCCCAGTGCCTCGGGCCACGTGAGGTCCACGCCGCCCGCCACCGGGATGGTGGCACCGCGGTGCTTCTCGACCGCTCCGGAGTAGAAGTGCAAGACCTCGGCGACCATGGACACCTCGCCGCGACTGTCGGAGATCGGCTTGCCCACGTTGCGCGTCTCGAGCAGGGCGAGCTCGTCGGCATGGGACTCCACCTGATCGGCGAAGCGCCGCAACAGGCGCGTCCGGTCGCCGGGCGCGACGTCGCGCCACGCCGGGAAGGCGCGTCGGGCGCGCGCCACCGCCGCGCCGGCTTCCTCGGCCCCCTGGCGCTGCACTTCGGCCACGGTGAGCTCGGTGGCCGGGTTCACGACGCGGACCGTGCCCACCGCCGGGGCCGGGGTAGGGCTCACCACACGGCGTCCAACAGCGCCTGGAACGGGCGACGGTCGGCGTCTTCCTCGGGATGCCACTGCACGCCCACGACGAAGCGCGCCTCGGGGAGCTCCACCGCTTCGGGCAACCCGTCCGCAGCGCGAGCCGTCACCACGAGCCCGCCACCCAGGCGGTCCACGGCCTGATGGTGAGAGCATCGCACCGACGCGGTCTCCCCCAGGAATTTCGCCACGGCAGAGCCCGCCTCGGTCGCGACCACGACGTCGGAGAAGCATCCCCGGGCCGGCTGGTGCCGGTCGTCGCCCACCACGTCGGGCACGTGCTGGATGAGCGTGCCGCCCAGGTGGACGTTGAGCAACTGCATCCCCCGGCAGATGGCGAGAACGGGAAGGTCGACGTCGAGGGCGGCGCGCAGCAGGGCCAGCTCGCTCGCGTCGCGCCCGGGGTCGACGCCGGCGGTGGCCGGGTTCGGCGCCTGCCCGTAGCGGGCCGGGTCGACGTCCCCCCCGCCCACGAGCACCAAGGCATCGAGCCCCGCCACGACGCTCGACGCCACCACGTCCACGTCCACGGTGCCGTCGGACGGGGAGAGCAGGACCGGGCACCCCCCCGCCGCGGCCACGGTGTCGACGTAGGACGCCGGGAGGACGGCTGCCACCCTGTCCCACGGGCCCCACGAGGCCTGCTGGTGGTAGGTGGTGACCCCCACCACGGGTGCGGCTCGCGTGGCCATGAGACCAGTATCACACCCGCCGCCCGCGCTCCCCGTCCGCAACGGCGACGGCGCCGACCACCGACGAGAGCCCGCAGCGCTCGGTTCCGTGCCGGTATCGTCGTGCCGTGACGGCGCGACTGGCGGGAAAGGTGGCGGTGATCACCGGAGCCGGCAGCGGCATCGGCCGGGTGGCCGCCCTGTTGTTTGCCTCCGAGGGCGCGGCGGTGGTCGTCGCCGACATCGTGGCCCACGTGGCGCGCGACACGGTGGCACACATCGTCGACGCCGGCGGACGGGCGGTGGCCGTGGCCGCCGATGTCTCTGACGAAGCGCAGGTGGCCGACGTGGTCGGCGCCGCCACGCAGCAGCTCGGCGGACTGCACGTCCTGTTCAACAACGCCGGGATCTTCCCCGCCGACGACGGCGGGGTCCTCGACACCCCCTCCGCCACCTGGGACCGGGTCATGAGCGTGAACCTGAAAGGCGTGTGGCTGGGTTGCCGGGGTGCGATTCCCGCCATGATCGAGTCCGGCGGCGGTTCGATCGTCAACGTGGCGTCGTTCGTGGCGCTCATGGGCGCGGCCACGGCCCAGGTGGCGTACACGGCGTCGAAGGGCGGCGTCCTGGCCTTCACGCGCGAGCTGGCGGTGGAGTATGCCCGCCAGGGGATACGGGCCAACTCGCTGTGCCCGGGCCCCATCGAGACGCCTCTGCTGGCCGAGCTGCTCTCGGACCCCGAGCGCCGCAATCGTCGCCTGGTGCACATCCCCATGGGCCGGCTCGGGCGCCCCGAGGAGATCGCCCGGGCCGCGCTCTTCCTCGCATCCGACGAATCGTCGTTCATGACGGGCTCCGCGCTCGTCGTCGACGGCGGGATCACCGCCGCCTACGTGACCCCCGAGTAGGACGCGCCGAGCAGTCCGGCATGCTGGACGCGGGCCCCGCCCCGTGCCATGGTGCGACCATGCTGGAGCTGGCGGAACTCAAGAAGCGCATCACCGACGGCTCCATCGACACCGTGGTGGTGGCGTTCCCCGACATGCAGGGTCGCCCCGTCGGCAAGCGCGTCACGGGGCGGTTCTTTCTCGACCACGTGCTCGAGCACGGGATCGAGGCCTGTGACTACCTTCTCGCCGTCGACGTCGACATGGAGCCGCTCCCCGGGTACCGCTTCACCAACTGGGACACCGGCTACGGCGACGTCGTCGCCTTGCCCGACCGCTCCACCCTTCGCCTCCTACCCTGGCTCGAGGGCTCGGCCATGGTGGTGTGCGACGTCGTCGACAGCGCCGGGGCGCCCGTGGAGGTCTCCCCCCGGCGCGTCCTGCGCCGGCAGGTGGAACGAGCCCAGGAGTTGGGCCTCGACGTCCGCTGTGCCACCGAGCTCGAGTTCTACCTGTTCCAAGAGACCTTCGAAGAGGCCGCCGCGCAACGGTGGCGGGACCTGCACCCCCATGTGTCGAGCATCGAGGACTACCAGCTGCTGCAGACGTCACGCGAGGAGTACGTGCTGCGGCGCATACGCAACGAGATGGTGGCGGCCGACATCCCGGTCGAGTTCTCCAAGGGCGAGGCCGGACGCGGCCAGCACGAGGTCAACGTGACCTACGGGCGCGCCCTCGAGGTCGCCGATCGGCACCTCGTCTTCAAGAACGGGGTCAAGGAGATCGCCGACCAGTGCGGCCGCTCGGCCTCGTTCATGGCCAAGTGGTCCATGGGCGAGGCGGGCTCGTCGTGCCACATCCACGCCAGCCTGTGGGACGCACGGTCGGGTGCTCCTCGCATGGCGGGCGACGGCGACGCATCGCAGCTCTCCCCCGAGGGTCGCCAGTTCGTGGCCGGACTGCTCCTCGGCGCCCGCCAGCTCACCTGGCTCTGGGCGCCCTACGTCAACTCGTACAAGCGGTACGTCCCCGGGTCGTGGGCACCCACGGCCGCGGTGTGGGGCGTCGACAACCGGACGTGCGGGTTCCGCCTCGTCGGCCACGGCGAGGGCCGTCGTGTCGAGTGCCGCATCCCCGGCGCCGACGTCAACCCGTACCTGGCCCTCGCCGCGATCATCGCCGCCGGCCTGTTCGGGGTGGAGCACAGCCTCGAGCTGCCCCCGCCCTTCGAGGGCAACGCCTACGAGGCCACCGACGTGCCGCGGGTGCCGACGACCCTGGTGGAGGCCATCGGCGAGCTCGAGTCGTCGCAGGTCGCGGCGCACGCCTTCGGCGAGGACGTCCACCACCATCTGCTCAACACGGCGCGCCAGGAATGGGCGCGCGCCAACCGCACCGTCACCGACTGGGAGCTGGCCAGGAACTTCGAACGCATCTGATCTGAGCTCCCGGGCCCTCGGCGCCCGCCGACACGGAGCCAGTCAGTGCCGGTTCAAGCGCCGGTGGATCTGCTTGGTCTGCTTGTAGAGGTTCACGAACTCCCGGTAGTGGTCGTCGTACACCGGGGCGACGGTCGGGTCGGGCTCGTAGGTCGGCCCCACCTCCACCAAGGCGGGAAGCTCGTCGACAGAGAGACGCCCCAGGGCCAGCAGGGTCAGGAGCCCCGCCCCCCGCACGTTGGCGAGGACGGGGTCGGCCACGGGACGGATCCGCCGGCCCATGACATCGGCGTGGATCTGGCACCACACCGCGGAGTTGGCCCCGCCACCGATGAACGCCAGCGTCTCGAAGCGCCGTCGCGCGAAACGCTCCACCGCCCCGAGCAGCCACCGGCTGTTGAGCGCAACCCCCTCGTAGGTGGCGCGCACGAGGTCGTCGCGTGTGGTCGAGAGCGACAGGTTGTGGAACCCGCCCCGGATGGTGTGGTCGTCCACCGGACAGCGCTCCCCGTTGAGCCAGGGGGTGAACATGGCGCCGTGCGACCCCGGCGCCACCCGGGAGGCGACGTCGTCGAAGTGCCGGTAGACGTTGGCGTCCCCGGCTCGCGAGGAAGGGTCGTCCCGGTCGAACAGGACGTTCTCGGCCAAGAACGTCAGGCACGCACCGGCGGTCTCGTGCTCGTCGGCCACCATGTAGCGCCCAGGGATGGCGGCAGGGATCGACGCCACGTTGCGCACGACGTCGGTCTTCTTGAACGGCACGTGGCACGAGATCCACGACGACGTCCCGATGTAGAGGTGCCCGTCGAAGTCGGCGACGGCACCGGAGCCGATCGCGGCCGAGTGGACGTCGCCCGTCCCCGTCGCCACCGGGACCCCGACGCGCAGCCCGAGCTCCTCGGCCGCCTCGGGTCGGAGCGACCCCATGATCGTGGCGGAGGGAACCAGGTCGGGCAGCTTGGCGCGATCGAGCCCCGACATGCGCACCAACGACTCGTCGTAGTCGATGGCGTCGATGCGCCTGTTGTCGGTGACCCAATGCGCCGCGATCGAGTCGTAGGACGCCGAGAACCGCCCCGTCAGGCGCTGGTTCAGCCAGTCGACGGGCTCGAGGAACTTGAACGTGGCCCCGTAGACCTCGGGCTCGGTGGCGCGGATCCACAGGATGTGGGCGGTGGGGTCCTTGCCGGAATGGCTCGGGGCACCACCGGTGAGCCGGATCCAACGCTGGAGCTTGCGCACGTCGTAGCCCATCACGCTGATCGGCCCCCGCATCTGGCGTTTCATCTGTGTGTTGCCCCGGGAGTCCATCCAGATCACCGCGGGCCGCAACGGTGCCCCCGACTCGTCGACGGCCACGGTGCCCGACCACTGGGCCGTGCACCCGACCCCCACGACGCTCGAAGGATCGACCGCGGAGAGCTCGAGGGCCCGGCGCGCCGCGGCCACGATGGCGGCCCACCACGCCGCGGGGTCCTGTTCGGCCCCCCCACCAGGTAAAAGGTGCAGCGGCACGGGCTCCGACGCACTGGCCGCGATCTTCCCGGTGGGGGAGACGACCGCCACCTTGGGGCCACCGGTGCCCAGGTCGACGGCGAGCACGAAGACGTCGTCGGCGCGCCGCTCGCCCGCCGCGCCACCAGCGGTCGCGGCGGGGGGCATTGACCCAGCCTAACGCCGCGCTCCAGGCAGACTGGGGCCCGTGCGACCCGCGCCGAGCTTGCTTCGCACCGCGGCGCTGGTGGTGGTGGCGGCATGCCTCGCGTCGTGCGCGCTCACACCCAAGCGCGCCTCGGTGTCGGGGCAACCTCCCACCTTGTCGGCGGTGGTGCGCGGGCATTACGTGACGCGCGTCGAGCTCGACGGTGGGAACCTGGTCGTGACTCCGGCCGGCAAGGCGAGAGCGGGCCTGTCGGCGACGAGGGCCCAGGCCCTGTTCCACGCCGCTGACGTGGTGGACGGCTCGTACCGCTTCGCCATCCTCGGCCTCGGGAGGGTCACGGTGTCGGACGAGGTGTCGGCCTCGACCGGTGCGACCACGACCACCACCGGGCCCACGACGACGACCGGGCCCACGACGACGCCGTCCACCACGACGACGACCGTGGGCGGCGCCGCCGGGTCTGATCACGACCACGAACCCGAGCGGCGCGTCGGGCGCGCCCACCACCGCTCCCCCGGCGCCGGCGGCGCTGCCCGTCTACGAGAACCGTCTGGCCTGGGTGGGGATCGCGTGGGGAGCCGACTGCCCGTCACAAGCGGGGAAGGCGCACCCCGGCACGCGCTATGTCGCCGTCGTCCTCGACGCCCAGACCGGGAACAGCGTGCTCGCCTACACGAGCCGCAGTGCACCGGACTGTGACGGCACGGTCCAGCCTCCGAGTGTCAGCCAGCCCGAGGAGATCGTCTCGGTGCCGTGGCAGGCGGTCGGCCCGGCCAGCACCGCGGTGCGGGTCACGATCCCGGCGTGTGGCACCTACTTCGGGTGGACCGACGTGACCACCTCGACCTCCTCGGCGCTCCAGGTCCTGGCGCGCACGCCCTTCGACCCCGACTGCACGCAGGCGGCCGACCACCCTCTCGTCGTCGACAGCGTCGTGCCCCTGGGACCGGCCCAGGCCCAGCTTCCCCATGCGGCGCTCGGGCCCGTCGACGAACTGCGGACCCTCCCCGGAGGCTGAAGAGGATCAGCCGCGTCCGACCGAGAGGTCACCGCGGCCCGCGCCGTCGGATGGAGAACCTCGTTCGCGGCTCAGACCGAGGTGGCGGGATGGCGGGGCTCGGTGATGAGCGCCACCTCGGGGGGCAGTCCCGTGACCTCCACGTCGTCGCCGTCGACCTCCACGGTCACGCGCGACCCGGCCAGCGGGATCCCGGCCACCTTCAGGTGCTTCATGCCCTCGGGCAGGATCGGCGACAACCACGTCTTGCCGTAGGGGACCCACGGGTCGAGGCGCAACATGGTGCGCAGGCACAGCAAGGGCGACGCCGCCGCCCAGGCCTGGGGCGAGCACGATGTCGGGTACGCCACCGGGGAGGAGAACTCCGAGCGGTCGAGCCCGCAGTACAGCTCGGGGAGCCGGCCCCCGAGGTTCAGGGCCGCGTCGAGCAGCGAGCCGATGAGGCGCAGGGCGTCGTCCATGAACCCGTAGCGGGCCAGCCCGGCGGCGACGATGGCCGTGTCGTGCGGCCAGACCGAGCCGCAGTGGTAGCTCATGGGGTTGTAGCCACCCATCGACGACGACAGGGTCCGTATCCCCCACCCGGTGTTCATCTCCGACGACATCAGCTTGTCGGCCACGATGCGGGCCTTGTCCTGGTCGACGATCCCCGTCCACAGGCAGTGCCCGATATTCGAGGTGAGCGAGTCGATGGGTTGTTTGTCGGCGTCGAGGCCGACGGCGAACCATCCCTTGTCGTCGAGCCAGAAGTCCCGGTTGAATTCGGCCTTCAAGCGCGTCGCCTTGGAGCGGTAGCGCTCGAACGTGGCCTCGTCCCCGGCCTCGCGGGCGAAGTGGGCCCGAGCCAGGTACGCGCTGTAGACATACGCCTGGACCTCGCACAGCGCGATCGGCGCGTGGGCCACCGTCCCGTCGCGGTAGCGGATGCCGTCGCCCGAGTCCTTCCACCCTTGGTTGGCGAGCCCCCGGTCGGTCATCCGTTGGTACTCGACGTACCCGTCCCCGTCGAGGTCGCCGTGGTTCTCGATCCACTCCAGGGCGCGCTCGGCGTTGGGCAGGAGCTCGTCGACGACTTCCCGGGCGAGGCCCCAGCGACGGAGCTCCCCGAGCAGCATGACGAAGAGCGGCGTGGCGTCGGCGGTGCCGTAGTAAATGCTGCCGCCGCCGAGCGACAGGGACGGGGCGTCACCGAAGCGCATCTCGTGAAGGATGCGGCCCGGCTGCTCCTCACTTCTCGGGTCGATGTTCTTCCCCTGGAAGCGGGCCAGCGTCTGCAGGACCCCGAGGGCCAGGTCGGGGTCGACGAGCAGCGCCATCCACGACGTGATGAGCGAGTCACGCCCGAACACCGTCATGAACCACGGCGCCCCCGCCGCCAGCACCACCCGCTCGGGATAGTCGGGGTCGAAGATCCGCAGGGCCCCGAGGTCCTCGGCGCTCGATGCGATGACGGTGCGCAGCCCGTCGTGGTCGGTCTCGATCTGCGGCACCTGGCGTCGCCACTTCGCCAGCCGCTCGGCCGGGGCGGCCCGGTCCACCGGTTGGCCGCACAGATAGCGCGGGTCGACGGCCTTGCCCTCGATGACCGGGTGGAACTCCAGACAGGCCGTCCACTCGCCGTGGGCGGGGACGATGGCCTCGAAGGTGACGAGGTCGTCGGACAACTGCGACGGGGTCGGGAACAGGTGGATGGCGAGACCGCGGCTGACCGTGCCGCGCCGGTAGGAGAACTCGAGCTGTCCGTCGCGGTGCTCGCGCGTGATCTCCCCGTCGGCGTTGCTGGCCCGACCCTCTTTGACGGCGAAGAGGTCGGCGAAATCCGAGTCGATGAACAGGTCCACCGAGCAGAACGTGGGCTCGTCGCCGAAGTTGCGGATGACGAGGTCCTCGCGCATCCCCTGGCCCACGTACCGACGCCGGAAGACCATCAAGGTGGAGTCGGCGAGACCGGGGTGAGGGGGGCAGCGGGACACGAATGTGGCCGAGAAGGGGTCGTCGGAGACCACCGCCAGTGACTCGGGCTTCGACCCGTTCACCCGGAGCTCGAACCGGGACAGGATGCGGGTGTCGCGCACGAAGAGGCCTTCGGCCGTGGGGGTGGCGACATCGCCCTCGCGGCCGCTGATGGTGAAGGTGGACTCGTCCACGAGCGTGACCACCCCGCCGCCCTGGCCGAGGCCCGCCACCTTGCCGCTGAAGGTCCACGGATCGCTCACCGGGGCGACGCTACCGGACGGGCGCGGCCAATCGAATGACCTGGTCGGGGCGTTCTGAGGGCAGAGGACCTGGTCGCGGCGCAGATCGCGGGCCGGGGATTGCCACTACGGCCGTAGTGGAAATGTCGCCGCGGCGATAGACTGCGGGCGTGACCCCGTTGCTGGAGATCGACGGCCTCCATGTGGCCGTGGAAGGCCATGAGATCCTGCGCGGGGTGGACCTCGCCGTCGGCGAGGGAGAGCTGCACGCCCTCATGGGCCCGAACGGCTCGGGCAAGTCGACGTTGGCGAGCACCCTGCTCGGGAACCCCGCCTACGAGGTCACCGGCGGCGCCATCCGGTTCCGGGGCGAGGACGTCACGGCGTGGCCGACCGACGTGCGCGCCAAGGCCGGGATGTTCCTCGCCTTTCAGTACCCCGAGGAGATCCCCGGCGTGCCCGTGATCCAGTTCCTGCGCCAGGCCGTGTCCGGGCGCGTCGGTGACGACCGGTCCGTGCTCGAGGTGCGCATGGCGATGCTCGACTGGATGAAGCGGCTCGGGATGGACCCCGCCTTCGGTGAACGGCACCTGAACGAGGGGTTCTCCGGCGGTGAGAAGAAGCGCAACGAGATCCTCCAGATGGCCATGCTCGACCCGGAGCTGGCCGTGCTCGACGAGACGGACTCCGGCCTCGACATCGACGCATTGCGCATCGTGGCCGAAGGGGTCCAGGCCGTGCGGAGCGAACGACCGGCGCTGGGCGTGCTCCTCGTGACCCACTACACGCGCATCCTGGATCTCCTCGAGCCCGACGTCGTGCACGTCCTGGTGGACGGCAAGGTCGTCGACCACGGCGGGCCCGAGCTGGCGCGGCGCCTCGAGGCCGAGGGCTACGAGCCGTGGCGGAGGTGACCGTGACCAACCCCCGAGTGGACCGCGATCGTGCGCCGGCGGCGCCCGTCGCGCCGTGCCCGAACGGTGTCGACTTCTCCAAGCTGAAGGCCGACTTCCCCATCCTCGACCGCACCGTGCACGGCCACCGCGTCGTCTACCTCGACTCGGCCTCATCGGCGCAGCGGCCGCAGCGCGTCCTCGACGCCATGGACGCCTATTACCAGACGACCCACGCCAATGTGCACCGTGGCGTCTACACCATGGCCGAGGAGGCGGACCGCCTCTACGAGTCGGCCCGGATGGCGGTCGGCCGCTTCATCGGCGCCCCCGACCCCGAGCACGAGGTGATCTTCACCAAGAACGCCACGGAATCGATCAACCTGGTCGCCGCCACCTGGGCCCGGGCCAACCTGGGCGCGGGCGACGCGATCCTGCTGACCGAGATGGAGCATCACGCCAACATCGTCCCGTGGCTGATGCTGGCCGAAGAGCGCGGCGTCGAGCTGCGCTGGCTCGACATCGACGACGACTACCGCCTCGACCTCTCCGACCTCGACCGCCTCCTCGACGGCGTGAAGCTCGTGGCCTGCACCACCATGTCGAACGTGCTCGGGACGATCACGCCGTTCTCGCGTATCGCCGAGGCGGCCCACGCCGTCGGCGCGCTGGTGCTCGCCGACGGCGCGCAGTCGGTTCCCCACGTCCCCACCGACGTGGGCCGGCTCGGCTGTGACTTCCTGGCCTTCAGCGCGCACAAGATGCTCGGGCCCACCGGGATCGGCGTGCTCTGGGCCCGGCGCGAGCTCCTCGAGGCCATGCCGCCGTTCCTGGGCGGGGGCGGGATGATCCACGACGTCCGCCACGACGGGTTCTCCCCCAACGTGCTGCCGTGGAAGTTCGAAGCGGGGACGCCTCCCATCGCCGAGGCCGTGGGCCTCGGTGCGGCCGTGGCGTACCTGGAGACCGTCGGCGTCGACGCCGTCCGGGCCCATGAGGTCGAGCTCACCGCCTACGCCCAGTCCGTGCTGGCCGAGCGCTTCGGCGACGACCTCCGCATCTTCGGCCCCTCTGGGACCGCCGAGCGCGGCGGGGTGCTGTCGCTGGCGTACCGCGACGTCCACCCCCACGACCTGGCCCAGGTCCTCGACCAGGCCGGCGTGTGCGTCCGGGCCGGGCACCACTGCGCCAAGCCCCTCATGAGGCGCATGGGCGTCAACGCCACGGCCCGGGCATCGCTCTACCTCTACAACGACGAGGCCGACGTGGACGTGCTGGTCGACGCGATCGCCGAGGCCGGTACCCTGTTCGCGTAGTGATGCGACACCGGATCACCACGGCGTCGAGCCGGCGATCATGTCCCGAATGACGAGGAGCCCATGACAGGTCTGGAAGACCTCTACCGCGAGATCATCCTCGACCACTACCGCAGCCCGCGCAACCGGGGCGAGCTGCCCGCGCCGCCGGCGCAACGTGTCGAGGGTTTCAACCCCCTGTGCGGGGACGAGGTCGTCGTGTACGTGCAGGTCCACGACGGCACCGTGCGCGATATCCGCTTCGCCGGCCAAGGGTGCTCGATCAGCCAGTCATCGGCGTCACTCATGTCCTCCGCGGTCAAGGGCAAGACCGTGGCCGAGGCGCGCAAGCTCATCCGGACGTTCAAGGCGATGATGTCGGTGCACGAGGCCCGCCTGGGCGACGGTGCCGACGGCACCGGGTCCGACGGCGGCGGGGGCGACGACGGGGCCGAGACAGAAGCCCCGGACCCCGAGTCCCTCGGCGAGCTCGCCGCCCTGCAGGGCGTGGTCAAGTTCCCCGTGCGCATCAAGTGCGCCACCTTGTCCTGGAACACCCTGGCCCAGGGCCTCGACGAGGCCGAGGGCGCCCCCGCCACCGCCTGAGGGGCGACGCCGGCTCAGCAGGGCGTGGGGTTGAACGGCCCCTGACCGGGCACCGTGGTGGTGGAGGAGGCGGAGCCCCCTCCACTGCCTGACGTCGGTGCCGAGGTGGCGCTCGAGGGAACCGTCGACGGCACCGTGACGGGCGAGCCGTACGCATCGAGGGGCGGGGTCACCACCGCGTCGGGGGCCGTGCCCAGGAACTGCGCGATCATCTGGCTGGCGGCGGGCTCCTGCACGACTTCCACCGAGCCGGCCGCGTCCGAGCTCGCCCCCAGGGTGGGCAGGGTCACGGTCTTGAGCGACGACCCGGAGAAGGCGTGGAAGCGCTGCGCCAGTGAGATCAGCATGGACGTCGACATGGCGTTGTCCTTGGTGATGTCATGGACGATCGAGTCGAGGAAGGCGTTGACCTTCACGGGGTTGTAGCTCGACGACCGGGCCTTGTCGATCACGGCTTCGATGATGACGTTCTGGCGCTGGATGCGACCCAGGTCGCCGCTCCCGTCGTACTGCCAGTACCCGGGGTGGACCTCGTACTCGTAGTAGCGCGAGCGCGCCAGCGCCAGCGCCATGTTGCCGTTGAGGGTCTGACAACCCGAGTGGGTGATCTCGAGCCCGGAGTTGTTGTTCCCCTGGTCGTTGTCGCGCACCGGGTAGGGGAAGTCCAACGTGATGCCGCCCACCGCCTTCACGAGGTCGATCACCCCGTTGAAGCTCGTGATCACGAAATGGTTGATGGGGATGCCGAAGGTGTTCTCGATGGTCTGGATGAGGGGGTCCTGCCCGCTGTTGAAGGCCGTGTTGATCTTGTTGTCCGTGGCCAACCCCGTGCTCGAGGGCATGCCCGACAACGTCACGTAGGTGTCGCGCGGGATCGACAGGATCTCGGCCGTCCCCGCCGCGGGATTGACGTGGAGGACCTTGATGGTGTCGCTCCGTTGGCCCCCGACCTCGGACGCGCTCCCGAACGCCTTGGCCGCCGCGGGGCTGTCACCGGCGCGGGAGTCGGACCCGACGATGAGCACGTTGTAGGGGGCACCCGGCGCCTCGACCGCGCACGCCGAGCACTTCACCGACTTGATCTGGCCCAGCTGGTACCACAGGTACCCGTACACCGATCCCGCCACGCCCAGCACGAGGGCGACGACGATGATCGCCCACCGCACGACCCGCTCCCCGGTGCTGCGACGGCGCTTGCGACCCCGGCGCGTGACGGGCCGGACCGTCGGCGGGGGCGGTACGGCCGGCACGTCGACCGCGCCGTTCCCGGGGACGCCCCCGGGGGACGGTGACCCGGTCGGGCCCGTCGTCGCCGCGCCCGACGCGTCACCCGCAGCGGACCTCGGTGCGTCGCCGAGGCGTTCGAGGCCCGTGGACGCCGCGCCGGTGGATCCCGGGCCCGGTGATCCCGGCCCCGGGGAGCCCGGGCCCGTGGCCGGGTCCAGGCGGGCATGGCCGATCAGCTCGCCTCTTCCCGCGTCCCCACCACGAGGAGGACGGCGTGCCATGACACGAGACGGTATCAGCGGGTGCTGTGGCGCCGACGTCGCGCGTCCGGTGGCGCGCGCCGTCACCGGGCCGGCCGTGCGGAGCGTGTCGGGTCAGTCCCCCACGTGATCGAGCACCAGCCTGGCGACCTCACCCGGTCGTTCGAGCGGTGCCAGGTGGGCGGCGCGGTCGAGATCGGCGATCGACGACGAGGCGATGGCCGCCGCGTAGGCCTCGGCGTGGGCGCGCGGCACGATGCCGTCCTGGCGGGCGTGGACGATGAGCGTCGGTGCCGTCACACGGTGCAGACGCGCCAGCAGCTTGGGGTCATGGAGATAGGGGTTCCACCCCACTTTGGCCGTGGCCGCCAGTGATTGGAGCATGGGCCGGACGAGCTCGAAGGGGATCTGCGACGGGTCCGCCTCCATGACGTCCATGGCCCGCATCAGTTGGGCGAGAGGGAAATCGGGGTCGGCGAAGAGGTCGGCGGCGAGCTCGGACAGGACGCGCCCGAAGATCTCGGTGATGGGTGCGCCCTCCACGTAGAGGCCGACGGAGTTCACGAGCACCATCCGCCGGACCCGCTCGGGCCACCGCACGGCGAGCTCCACCCCCATCCATCCCCCCAGCGACAGGCCGACGAGGTCGCAGCGCGGTATCTCCAGGCGGTCGAGGACGTCCAGGAGGTGGAAGGCGGCGTCCTCGATGTCGTCGATGAACGCCAGGCCCTCGGAGCTCCCGAAGCCGGGGAACAACGGGGCCAGCACGAGGCGCGTGTCGGCCAGCTCCTCGAGCATGGCCATCCCCGGCGACTCGCCCTGCGCCGAGTGGAGGTAGACGAGGGGCACCGGCCCGCCCTCGCCACCCCGGTGCACCTCGATGACACCGACGGCGGTGTCGAGGCTGGTCGGCGCGAGCGCTGTCACGACGTGGCCGCCGGGACCGGCGCGTCGCTCCCCGGCACATCCCCGCCCGGGAAGGCGTCGCGCAGTTTCGGCAGGACCTCGGTGGCGAAGAGGTCGAGGCTCCGCTTGGTGTCGGCCGCGGGCAGCGTGCCCAGCTGGAAGAGGCCGAGAAGGTTCCCCACCCCCAGGCGCCCCACGTTCTCGGCCAGCACCTCGGTGACGGTCTCCGGGGACCCCACGATGGCGTAGCGCCCCTCCACCACCTGCTCCCAGCTCTCGAGGTTGAGCGCGAACGTGCCGGCGTTCTTCATGATGTTCTCCACCGAGCGCACCGAGGTGTAGCCGGGGGGCGAGATGTTGATGCCCGGCAGCAGACGCCGGACGAAGTACCAGAAATGCTCCTCGTAGCGCCGGCGGGCCTCGGCATCGGTCTCGGCCACGAAGATGGGGACGAGCCAGCCGAGCTGGAGGGGGTCGGCCTCGTACCCCTCCTTCTGACACGCCTCGCGCATCATGGCGAACATCCGCTCGAACACGCTGATGTGGAAGTACGGGATTCCCATGTAGGCGTAGCGGTGCTTGGCCACGAACTCCAACGTCTCGAGCGACCCGACACCGGGGATCCAGATCTCGGGATGCGGCTGTTGGATCGGACGGGGCCACGAGTTCACGTAGCGCAGCTTGTAGTGCTTGCCCACGAACTCGAACGGGCCCGGCTCCGTCCATGCCCTCAGGATGAGGTCGTGGGCCTCGGCGAAGCGCTCGCGGGCATGGGCCGGGTTCATCGAGAAGGAGTAGTACTCGGGGCCCCCGCCGACCACCATGCCGGCGATCAGCCGCCCGCCGCTGATGCAGTCGATCATGGCGAATTCCTCGGCCACGCGCGTCGGGGGGTCGTACAAGGGGAGGGCGTTGCCGACCACGGCGATGCGGACCCGCGTCGTCAGGCGGGCCAGGATCGAGGCGATCAGGTTGGGCGACGGCATGATGCCGTACGCGTTCTGGTGGTGCTCGTTGACGCACACACCGTCGAAACCGAGCTCTTCGGCGTAGACGAGCTCGTCGATGTAGCGGTTGTAGAGCTGACCGCCGAGACTCGGGTCGAAGAATGCGTTCGGGCAGGTGATCCACGCCGGCCCGTCGTAGTCGGGGGGCAGGTCCGGATACGGCATGAGGTGGAAGCTGAAGAAACGCACAGGTGGCCTCCTGCGCCGGCCCCCTGTGCCGACGCGGCGGTCATGGTACTGCCGGTGTTACTGACTGACGAATCAGTTAGTGCCGGCGGCCGCGTCTCGTTCCCGGGCGGCAGACTCGAATGCGGCGTATCCCGTCCGTTCGAGCTCGCCCGCCAACTCCGGCCCGCCGCTGGCCACGATGCGGCCCCGCACGAGGACGTGCACGACGTCGGGCTCGAGCGCGGACAAAAGGCGCCGGTAGTGGGTGATGGCGAGCACGCCGAGGTCCCATTCGGCGACGCCGTCACGCACCCGTCGGGCCACGTCACGCAGCCCGTCGATGTCGATGCCGGAGTCGAGCTCGTCGAGCACGGCGATGCTCGGGCGCAGCATCGCCATCTGCAGCGTCTCACTGCGCTTGCGCTCCCCGCCCGACAGATCGACGTTGAGCGGTCGCTCGAGCAGGCTGGTCTCGAGCCCGACGCGCTCGGCCTCGGCCAGGGCTCGGGTGGCCAGGGTGCCCGCGGCGTCGTCGGGGCTCATGCCCCGCCCCGCCAGGGCCTCGGCCAGCGCCTCGTGGAGGCCGACGCCGGGCACCTCGATGGGATCCTGCGGGGCCAGGAACAGCCCCAACCGGGCCCGCTCGAACGGGGCCAGGGACAAGAGGTCCAGGCCGTCGAGCGTCACGCTCCCCCCGAGGACCTGGTAGCCCGGCTTCCCCATGAGGACATGGGCGAGGGTGCTCTTGCCCGAGCCGTTCGGGCCCATGACGGCGTGGACCTCGCCGCTGCGCACCACGAGGTCGACGCCGCTGAGCACCTCGGTCCCGGCCACGCCGGCCCGCAGCCCCACGATCGCCAACTCGTGCGCGTGGCCCGACCCGTGTGTCGCATTCGGGGTGGCACCGGTCACGGGAGCTCCACGAGCACGTCGTCTCCGTCGACCTTGACGCCGTAGACCGGGACAGGCTTCGTGGCGGGGAGCGACCGGGGCTCGCCCGTGCGCAGGTCGAACATCGACCCGTGCTTCCAGCACTCGATCTCGCACTCGTCGACGAGCACCTCGCCTTCGGACAGCGAGTAGTCCTCGTGGCTGCACGTGTCACCGATGGCGTAGAAGTCGTCGTCGATGCGCACCAGGGCGATGCGGTGGGCGCCGACGTCGAAGCGCCGCGCCGCGCCCGAGGACAGCTCGTCGCGCCCGCACAGGCGCACGACGTCACCCACCGGTCCCACCCCGTCCCGACAGCCGCCCGGCCAGGCGGCGGTGCACGGCGTCCTCGACCCATCGGCCCACTCCCGGGAACGGCGCCCGTCCGGCCAGGTCGGCGAAGAAGCCGAGCACGATGAGGCGCTCGGCCACGGCGGGATCGATGCCCCGCGTCTCGAGGTAGTACCGCTGCTCCTCGTCGATCGGGCCGACCGTCGAGGCATGGCTGCACCGCACGTCGTTCTCGTCGATGTCGAGGTTGGGCACCGAGTCGGCATGGGCTCCTTCGGAGAGCACGAGATTGTGGTTGGTCTGCTGCGCGTTCGAGCCCCGTGCCCCCTTGCGGATGCGGATCATGCCGCTGTAGACCGACCGGGCCGTGTCGGCCACCGCCCCTTTGAACAGCAGCTGGCTCTCGGTTCTCGGCGCGCCGTGGTCCTGGAGGGTCCGAAAGTCGTGGACCTGCTCGCCCGTGCCGAGGTACGCGGCGAGCAGCGACGTCCGCCCTGACTGGCCCACGAGGTCGGAGTCGGTGCGCACCCGCGCATAGCGACCACCCAGCCCGGCCGTGAACGACTGCAGCGTGGCGTCGCGCCCCACCCGACTGGCCTGCAGGGCGATGGACATCGCCCCGTGCCCGAGCACCTGCAGGTTGGCGTACCGCAGGTGGGCGTCGTCGGCGACGTTCAGCTCGGTGACGGGGACGACGAGCGCGGAGACCGGGGCGGTGTCGGACTCGTCACCGGCGGGAAGCGAGCCCGAGACCACCGATGCCGGCGCCGTCAGCTCGATGATGCCCGCTTCGGACGATGGGCCCAGGTCCACCAGGACGTGCGAGAACGCGGAGACCCCGGGAGTCACCCCGGTGCCGGGTGCGACGAGATGGACCACGACCACCGGCTCGCGCACCACCGTCTTGGCCGGGACACCGACGTGGATGACGTCGGCGACGTACGCATCGTGCAGCTCGCCGAACGCGTCGCGGGCCGGTGCCAGCGCACCGAATGATTCGGGCGCGTCGGACAGGGACGAGTCTCTGGTCCCGGCCACCATGAGCGTCTCGGGTGCCGAGGCGGTCGCCTCGATGGCTTCGATCACGCCGTTGCAGGTCACGACCAGACCGGCCCGGGGGCCCAGGGAGTCGGCCAGCCGCCGGGCCACGGCCAGGGCCGCCGCCGAGTCCTCGGCGCCGCGGGGAGGGCCGAGACCGAACGCATCGAGGTCGAAGGCGTTGATGCCGCTGTAGCGCCAGACCTCCTCGGCCTCGGTCGGGATACTCGAGGTCGAGAACCGCTGCCAGGCGTCGGCCCGGCGCCGCACCAGCCAGTCGGGGCCGCCTAGTGCCGAGGACGCGTCGGCGGTGAACGTGGTCAGGGGTCTACCTCTCTGGCGGGGGTGGGACGAAGGGCGCCACCTTGACACTCGGGCCCGGCACCCAGCCTACCGGGGTGCGCTCGCCCCTCTCTCGGGTGACGGTCCCCGGCGACGGTGACCGGGAACCCTCGGCGGGCGGGGGCGAGCGGCGCCGTAATGTGGCCGCCATGTCCACTTTCGAGGTCCTCTCCATCGAACGCGACGGCCCCGTCGCCACGCTGTGGCTCGACCGGGCCGAGGCCCGAAACGCCATGGGCCCGGCGTTCTGGGCCGACCTGCCCCGGGCCATGGACGAGCTCGGCGCGGACCGGTCGGTGCGCGCCATCGTCCTCGCGGCGCGCGGGCCCCACTTCAGCGTCGGCCTCGACCTCAAGGCCATGGCCGGGATGCTCACCGGCGGAGCCGGGGACGCGTCCGACGCCGCTGGCAACGGGGCGACCCGCCCCCCGTCGATGGCGTCGCGGGCGGTGACGGCGCGCCTCGGCGTCCTGCGCATGCAGGCGTCGGTCACGGCTGTGGCCCAGTGCCCGAAGCCGGTCGTCGCCGCCATCCACGGCTACTGCATCGGGGGTGGTGTCGACGTCGTCTCGGCCTGTGACATCAGGGTGGCGAGCGCGGATGCCGTGTTCTCGGTGCGGGAGACCAAGGTGGCGATCGTCGCCGACCTCGGCAGCCTGCAACGACTGCCCCGCATCATCGGCAAGGGACACGTGGCCGAGCTGGCCCTCACGGGCAAGGACATCACCGCGGCGCGGGCCAAGGAGATAGGGCTCGTGAACGACGTGCTGACCGACGCCGACGCGGCGTTGGTCGCGGCCCGCCACGTCGCGGCCGAGATCGCCGCCAACTCGCCCCTCGCCGTGCAGGGGACGAAGGCGGTGCTGGCGGCGTGCGAGGATAAGTCCGTGTCCGAGGGCCTCGACTACGTGGCGACGTGGAACGCGGGATTCCTGTCCTCGGACGATCTCGTCGAAGCCATGACGGCCTTCCTGGAGAAGCGGCCTCCCGACTTCACAGGCAACTGAGCGGCTGTCGCCAGGGCGGGCGGCGAGGGGCCGCCTCGGCCGGCGCTCAGCGCCGTTTCCACCACCGCCGGGGTCGCTCGGCGCTGCGCTCTTGCTTCTCGACTTCGGCCACGGTCTCGGGCACGACGGCGTCGACGATGTCGGCCGCCTCTTCGAGCAACCGCACCACGTCGGGGCCTCCGGGCGCGGGCTCGTCCTCGACGGGGGCCCGGACCAGGCTTCCGGGCTGCCAGCCGATGTCCACCATGCGCGGCGCGAACGACGCGCACGGGTCGGGACACCGCCACGGTGCTTCGGGAGCGAGGTCGAGCTCACAGAATCGCACCACCTCGCCGGTGGCGTACGAGCGGCTCTGGAAGTGCTTGCACCCCTCACGCATGGGCACAGCACCAGCCTCCTCTCTTCCGGCGCGCCGGCCGCGTCGGGCGAAACTGTCCCGAGGACGCCGGGCCCAGGCCCGACGCCATCAGCCGACTGCGCCCTCCATCTGCAGCTCGATGAGCCGGCTCCACTCCACTGCGTACTCCATGGGCAGCGTCCGGACGACAGGCTCGATGAAGCCATTGACGATCATACTCATGGCCTGACTCTCCGACAGGCCCCGGCTCATCAAGTAGAAGAGCTGGTCTTCGCCGACCTTCGACACCGTGGCCTCGTGCCCGATCTGGGCGTCGCGCTCCTCGACCTCCATGTAGGGCTTGGTCTCCGAGGTCGATTCCTCGTCGAGGATGAGGGCGTCGCAGCGGACGAAGCTCTTGGCGTGCTTCGCCCCTTCCTCCACCCGGACGAGGCCGCGGTACGTCGACAGGCCCCCGTCTTTGGAGATGGACTTCGACACGATGGTCGACGTGGTCTCCGGAGCGGCGTGCACCATCTTCGCCCCCGCGTCCTGGTGCTGGCCGTTGCCGGCGTACGCCACCGACAGCACCTCGCCCGAGGCCTTGGGCCCCATCAGGTACACCGAGGGGTACTTCATGGTGAGGCGAGAGCCGATGTTGCCGTCGATCCACGCCACGTGCGCCTCGGCTTCGGCCCGGGCCCGCTTGGTCACGAGGTTGTACACGTTGTTGGACCAGTTCTGGATGGTCGTGTACGTGATGCGCGAGCCGGGCAGCGCCACCAGCTCCACCACGGCCGAGTGCAGCGAGTCCGTCGTGTACACCGGGGCGGAGCACCCTTCCACGTAGTGCACCTCCGAGCCCTCGTCCGCGATGATCAGGGTCCGCTCGAACTGGCCCATGTTCTCGGTGTTGATCCGGAAGTAGGCCTGCAGCGGCATGTCCACCTTCACCCCGGGCGGGACGTAGATGAACGACCCCCCCGACCACACCGCCGAGTTCAGCGCGGCGAACTTGTTGTCGTTGGGCGGGATGATCGTCCCGAACCAGCGCCTCACGAGCTCGGGGTAGTCGCGCAGCGCCGTGTCCATGTCGCAGAACAGCACACCCAGGGACTCGAGGTCCTCGCGGTTGCGGTGGAAGACCACCTCGCTGTTGTGAACAATGAATCCCTCGGCCACAAAGTTGTGATGACCGTGCACCTCGATGTCGAATACTGGTTCCACGCCAACCGTCTCGATCGACTCGACCTTGACGAATCCCATCATTTCACTCGTGTGCGCCCGGAATACCGTGCCCTTGGCCGTCCGGTAGGTTTGCGCATAGTGACGACGACCCAGCCGGTCGCGCCGGCGCGGAGAGCGCGCCGGGATCTGGTCGAATCGTCCGCTCAACCTCAGGTGGTATGCCTGCAGGACCCGATCCCGATCGAAGGGGTGCCGATTGCGAACGTCGATGACGCGACTGCTCCCGATGCCGCACAGTGCGAGCAACTCCTTCAGTTGAGACAGCATCTCCCGATTGGCGCTGCAGAACATGGCGTCCTTCGAGGTCGGATGGTCCCTCACGTAGCCGTCCGAATCGAGGAGCCCCGCGATCAGTGCCAACCGCTGGGATCGAGGCAGGCCAAAGCACCAATCCGGGAAACCCTTGGTTTTCGAGGTCCCTCCGAGACCGTTGAGCTCGACAAACTCGGCGAGGGCGGCAGTGCCCTTCCCCCGCAGCCGGAGCCCGTCGGAGGCCAGTGCCAGCTCGATCCCGAACAGTTCCCGGGTAACCCGCCGGATCTCCTCGACCAAAACCTCATCGGTCCGGTCGACGGCGATCTCGACAACGGGATACTGACCCTGCTTCAGGTAACCGTCTCCCAAATAGACACCGGTCCACCAGCACAGATCGTCCGTCGTCGTCGTCGGGAACCTCGCTTCAGGCCGGTTCGGGGCCAAGAGCGCGAAAGGCTGACCGTAGTCCGGAATGTCGGTTGCGATGGCGATCAGATCACCGACCGCGAGATCCTCGACCGGAACCCAGGTAGCTCGGAACCGGGCATGCTTCGCTCCAGCGCGACGCTGGTCTCGTAAGACGAGGAACGGGTGATTGGACGACGCTCCGATGGTCCGACCCCGAGCCGTTATCTCGAAGACCTCCTTCTCACCCGAACACCGGTGTCCGACGACGCTGGACACGACGACCTCTTTGGACGTCTCGTCGAGCGAGAAGACCTCATCCTCCGGCGCCAGTTCCTTGATGGGTCGCATACCCGACGTCGTCCAGACGCGCGTCGAGCCGCGGAGACACTCGTACTGGGCAGTGACACCGGCCAGGTACTTGCGCTCGGCCTCGGGGATGCCCAACTTCTCGTAGGTCGTCTTGATGGACTCGGGCAGCGCGTCCCAGTCCTTCACCTGACCTTCGGTGGGCTTCACGTAGTAGTAGATGTTCTCGAAGTCGAGGTCGGGCATGTTCACCGCGAACCACGGGGCCATGGGGCGGGCCATGAAGCGCTTCAGGGCCTTCAGGCGGAAGTCCCGCATCCACTCGGGCTCGCCCTTCATGGCCGACATCTCGCGGACGATCTCTTCGGACAGGCCCTTCTTGGGCTTGAAGACGTAGTCCTCGGCATCACTCCAGCCGAGCTTGTACCGGCCGAGATCGAGATCCGCTGTCGTCATCGTCACCGTCACCTTTGGCCTTCGCCTGAGCCGGGCACTCGCCCGGCCCGTCGACGGGGCCGTCCGGGGGTATTTCCCCTACCTAGATAGTAACAACCTGGCTACCGTGGCGCGACCGGTGGGAGCCGGTTCTGGGATCATCCTGCGGTGACCCATCCCCCCGACCGCGCCGGTCCTGAGCACCCGGCGCCGGTGGCGACCCGTCGGCCCACGGTCCTCGAGGCCCACGGGGACCGCCGGATCGACGACTGGTACTGGCTGCGCGACCGCGACGACCCCGAGGTCCTCGCCCACCTGCGGGCCGAGAACGCCTTCACCGCATCGGCCACGGCCCACCTCGACGGGCTGCGCCAGGAGCTCTTTTCCGAGATGAAGGCCCGCATCGTCGAGACCGACCTGAGCGTGCCGGTGCGCAAGGGACCGTGGTGGTACTACGAGCGCACCGTGGAGGGGTGCGACTACGTCATCCACTGCCGCACCCCCGTCGACGCCGCGGCGGTCGACCCCACCACGCCACCGGCGGTGTCCGACCGCGCCGTGCCCGGGGAGCAGGTCCTGCTGGACGAGAACCTGCTGGCCCAGGGCCACGCCTACCTCGACGTCGCCAATCTGGCGGTGAGCCCGGGGCACACGCGTCTCGCCTACGCCTCGGACACGTCCGGGGACGAGCACTTCACCTTGCACATACGCGACCTCGGGAGCGGAGAGGAGATCGGAGACCCCATCGAGGGGACGTCGTACGGCGTGGCCTGGGCCAACGACGACACCACGGTCTTCTTCACCCGGCCCGACGCCGCCAACCGGCCGCACCAGCTGTGGAGGCACCGGGTCGGTGGCGACACGTCGCAGGACGTGCTCGTCGTGCAAGAAGACGACGAGCGCTTCCATCTCGGTGTGGGCCGGACCAAGGACGGCGCCTACGTGCTGGCGGAGGTGCACTCCCGGATCACCTCGGAGATCCGCGTCATCCCGGCCGACCGGCCCGAGGCCGCGCCGGTCGTGGTCGCGGCCCGGGTCCAGGGCATCGAGTACGGGCTCGAGCACCATCGGGGCACGTTCGTCGTGCTCACCAACGACGGCGCCGAGAACTTCCGGGTCATGGCCGTCCCCGCCGACGGCCTGGGCCGGGCCCCGTGGACCGAGCTCATCGCGCACCGGCCCGAGGTGCGGCTCGAGGGGCTCGACGTCTTCGCCGGTCACGTCGTCAGCTACGAGCGGCGCGAGGGCATGCCCCGGATCAGGGTCATCCCCCTGGGTCCCGACGAGCCCCGGTGGGACGGGGAGCTGCCCCAGGGCTACATCGTGCCGTGCCCCGAGACCCCCTCCGCCTCGTGGGGTGGGCCGAACCCCGAGTTCACGAGCCGGACGCTGCGCTACGAATACTCGTCACTGGTCACGCCGCGCTCGGTCTACGACCTCGACCTCGACACCGGTCAGGCCGTCCTGCGCAAGCGCCAACCCGTGCTCGGCGGCTACGACCCGGCGCGCTTCGCCACCGAGCGCCGGTGGGCGGTCGCCGATGACGGCACCGAGGTGCCCATGTCCATCGTGAGTCGAAGCGACGTCGCCCGGGACGGCACCGCGCCGTGCCTGCTCTACGGCTACGGCTCCTACGAGTACTCGATCGACCCGGTGTTCTCGTCTCTGCGCCTCAGCCTCCTCGAGCGCGGCTTCGTCTTCGCCATCGCCCATGTCCGCGGCGGCGGCGAGCTCGGCCGCCACTGGTACGAAGACGGCAAGCTCCTGGCCAAGCCCAACACCTTCGGCGACTTCGTGGCCTGCGCACGCGCCCTCGTGGCGGACCGCTGGACGTCGCCGGCCCGTCTCGTGGCGCGCGGCGGCTCGGCCGGGGGCCTGCTCGTGGGGGCGGTGGCCAACCTGGCCCCGGAGTTGTTCCGCGCCATCGTGGCCGAGGTCCCGTTCGTCGACTGCCTGACCACGATGCTCGACGACACGCTCCCCCTGACGGTGATCGAGTGGGAGGAATGGGGCAACCCCGGCGCCGATCCCGAGGTGTACGCGGTGATGAAGGGCTACACCCCCTACGAGGGAGTTCGGCCGGGGCACCACCCCGACATGCTCGTCACCGCCGGGCTCGAGGATCCCCGCGTCGGGTACTGGGAGCCGGCCAAGTGGGTGCAGAAGCTGCGGGCCGTGGACCCCGGATGCCGGGTGCTACTCAAGACCGAGCTCGACGCCGGCCACGGTGGGCCCTCGGGGCGCTACGAGGCCTGGCGGGACGAGGCCTTCGTCGTGTCGTTCGTCCTCGACGCCGTCGGCCTGGGGCCCGCCCGCACCGCGCCCGGGGACTAGGAGCGGGCCCGGAAGGTCAGGCGGAAGGGCGAGCGGAAGCCCGCCGGCAGCTGCACGGGCCGGCCGTCCACGGTCACACGGGCGACGCTGGGCGCGCCGAGCTCGACGACCAGCGGGCCCGACACCGCCAACGAGTGCGATCCACCCGCGGCGATGGTTCCGGTCCACACGACCTTTCCCGTGGACGGGTCTGTGGCCATCACCCAACACGACGCCGACGCGTCGACGGCCACGGTGTAGGGCGCCGACGGCGCGCTGTAGGTGGCGGTGAAGCTCGTCGGCGACGCCGGCGCGAGCGAGCTCGACGCGCTCGTGGTGCTCGTCGTGCTCCCCGACGCCGCGGTGATGGGACGGGCCGGGTTCGGTCTGGGGGTGGGCCGAGGATTGGAACTCCCCAACGCCAGCGCGACGGCGAGCGATCCGCCCGCCACGATCACCGCCCCGGCGACGAGCCTCGTCCGACGGACGCGGACCCGGGCGTCGTGCCGGGACGGGTCGGACGCGACGGGCGCGGCGCTCGCGACGCCACGGGTGATCGGCGCTCGTGCGGGCCGGGTGGCGAGCTCGGCATGAGTGGACACCGTCGTCTCGCGTCGCCTGGCGTCGAGCTTGGCCGACGAGGTCGGCGATTCGACATGTCGCGCCCGGAGCGTCCCTCCGACCTCGGCGTCGCGCCGCGGCGAGCCCGGCCTCGCGGCGCGGGCCCCGTCGCCCCCGGCCGCGGCCGGTGCGCCGTTGGCCGGGCCCGCACCCGGTGCGCCATGGCGGAGGAAGTGCGGGCGCGCCCGGGGCTCGGTTCCGCGTGCGGGGGCGACGGTGACGGGCCCTTGGCCGTGGTGCTGCGCCGGGCCGATGGCGGGCGCAGCGACTGCTGCCGGCGGTCCGCGACGTGTCCGAGGGTCTCGAGCGTGCTCTGGTGATGCTGGACCGAATGGCGCTCGTCGGCCATGCGGTGCCAGGTCACCCACGCCACGATCGCCACGACGAGGGCGATCACACCGAGGACCACAACCGCCGTCATTGGCCCCCATTCAATCGAAAGGAGCGGCGCCTGGGTACCCCGGGGGCAACGCCTTCGCCGGCCGCCGTTCTGGCGTGCCTGGCGACGACCGTTCCGAGGTCACTCCGGACCCCGGGGCCACACCCGTCACCCCGGCACCGACCCGGTCGACGGCCCGCCGATCGCCGGGGTCGCTCTGAACGGGCCCGACGCGACGTCAGTACTGGGGTGTGGCCGGGAAGGCGTAGTCGGCCGGAGCGGGTCGCCGGGGGTCGCGCCGGGCCAATGCCGAGGTGATCGCCGGGTCCAGGCGTGTCGCCTTCTGCGCCTCCAGCGCGTCGGCGCGCTCGTGGAACTCGGGCATGACCTCGCGGGCGAAGAGCTCGAGTGACTCGCAGATGTCCTCGTGACGATTCCGCCCCGCCTGGCTCACGAAGATCAACTGGTCCACGCCGGCATCCTCATAGGCGCGCACCAGCGTCCGGATCTGCGCCGGGGTTCCCACCGCGCCCCGCAAGGATCCGAGGCCGTGCTCCATGAGCTGGGCCCCCAACACCTGGCCCGTCTGCGCCGCCACGGCGCGGCTGAAGCCGAAGCGCTCACGGTTCTCCTCGAACTCCTGCCACACGTCGGTGACGCCCGGCTTGTGCATCCCGAACACGTAGTAGTGGGCGAGCGAGTAGCCGAAGAAGTGGCTGCCGTCGAGCCCGCGGTCGATGGCGGTGGATTCGTCCTCGTGGCACATGAGCGGGAGGACGCACGCCACGTTGGGGTTGACGGCGAACCCGGCCGGCACGCAGTCCTCGGACGCGATCGTGGCGTAGTAGTCCTGCACCCACTGGCTCGCCTCGGGTGCCTCGACGAACGAGAACGTCAACGCCCCGATGCCCAAGGTGGCGGCGAGGTGGATGGTGTCGCGGCGACTACAGGCCACCCACAACGGAGGGTGGGGCCGTTGCAAGGGCTTGGGCACCAGATTCCTGGGCGGCATCTGCACGAATCGGCCGTCGTAGCCGGCGAAGGGCTCCTCGGCCATGAGCCTGGTGACGACGTCCAACGATTCTCGCCATTGGTCGCGCTTGGTGGCGCGCTCCACGCCGTAGCCGCCCAGCTCCGCCTCGGAGCTCGACTCACCGGTGCCGAAGTCCACCCGGCCGTCGGACACGAGGTCGAGCGTGGCGATGCGCTCGGCCACCCGGGCGGGGTGATTGAACCCCACCGGGAGCTGGACGATCCCGTGTCCGAGCCGGATCCGCGCCGTGCGCTGGCTCGCCGCCGCCAGGAACACCTCGGGCGCGGACGAGTGGGAGTACTCCTCGAGGAAGTGGTGCTCGACTTCCCACACGTAGTCGAAGCCCAGCTGGTCGGCCAGCTCGACCTGCTCCAGCGCCTCCTTGAGGAGACGGTGCTCGGCGCCCTCGGACCACGGACGGGGCAGCTGGAATTCGTAGAAGATGCCGAATCGCATTGGGGAGACGCGTCGCCGGAGGCGTCAGGGCTCGAGCTCGAGCATGGCGTCCACCAGGCGTTCCACCACGGCGCGGTCGCGCTCGGACAGCCGGCGCAGCTTCACTCCGAGCAGTGACCCGTCGTCCTCGCTCCGGGTCGCCCCCGGGGCGGGCACCGCGGGGCGGGCCGGACGAGCGGGCCGGCCGATCCGGGCCATGACGTCCTCGACCGGGAGCTCCAGTGCGCCCGCGACGCGCTTGAGGACGTCGGCACTGGGATTGGGGAGCAGCCGGATGGCCCCGACCGACTCCTTTCTCCCCGTCTCGAGGTCGCGCCACTGGGCCTCGGAGACCTTGGCACGGCGGGCAGCGTCGCGTCGTCGCAACCCACGTTCCTCGCGCTGCGCCGCGAGCCAACGCCCGAACTCGACCCACTGTTGCGATTCGTCCACGTCGCCAGCGTGCCGGGTCCGAGCCGCGGAGTCCAGCCGGTCAGCGTGGCGCGCGCGCCGTGTCAGCGCTCGGGCGCGTGGCGATGGTGCGGAAATTCCTAGGTGCGAAGCCCGTAGCGGGGCTGCACGGCGGGCTCGATCGCGCTGCGGCGAGGGTTGGACTGGTCGCGCACCGAGAGCACGGGCGTGCGGAGCCCCCAGTCGGCGCCGATATCGGGGTCGTCCCAGGCCACACCGAGCTCGTCGTGGGGGTTGTAGTAGTTGTCGACCAGGTACCACAGGAGCACGTCGGTGAGCGATGCGAACCCGTGGGCGACGCCGGGGGGGATGAACACGCCCTGGTCGCGCTCCCCGTCGAGGTCGAGCACCAGCGTCGCGGCCTCGGTCGGGGACCCGACCCGGAGGTCGTGCAGGACGACTCGGGCCGTCCCGCGCAGCACGTACCAGTAGTCGGCCTGGTGGAGGTGGTAGTGCAGTCCCACCACCGCGCCCGCCTGCTTCTCGGAGCGGTTCCCCTGCACCATCTCGCGCCCCAGCGGGAACCACGATCGGCGGTAGGTCTCGACGAAGCGACCGCGCTCGTCGCCATGGACGTCCGCCTCGACGACGACCACGTCGGCGACGGTGTCAGAAGGAGTGATCCTGGGCATCCGGTGAGGCTAACCGGCTCCCACCGGGCAGACGATGCGCAGCGGTCGAGCCCGGGCTAGGGCTCGAAACGACCGAAGCCGCCCCGGTAGTAGAGGAGGGGCTGCCGGCGACTCACACCCATCTCCCGCACCTTGCCGATGACGAGCTCGTGGTCGCCGGCGTCGTGGGCCAGCTCGAACTCGCATTCGATCCAGGCCAGGGCCCCGTCGAGGACCGGCGCCCCGCTGGCGCCCGGCCGCCACCCCACCCCGGTGAACTTGTCGCCCCCGGACACGGCGAAGTCCCGGCTGAGCGCCTCCTGGTCATCGGCGAGGATGTTGACGCAGAACGTCTTCGCCGCCGCGATCCGGGGCCAGCTCGTGGAGCTCTTGCCCGGGGCCAGTGCCACCAACGGCGGGTCGATGGACAACGACGTGAAGGCCTGGCACGTGAAACCGACGGGCTCGGTGCCTTCCATGGCCGTCACGATCGTGACCCCGGTGGCGAAATGGCCCATCACCTCGCGAAAGCGAGCCTCGTCGAACGGCGCGGCCCCGGCGCGTCGGTGATCGTGCTGTTCGGCTTGGGCGGCCTCGACCTCACCGCCTGATCCCTCGCCCATCCCGTCTCCTCGTCGTCTCCCGGCCCACGTCGTCCTCGGCGAGCTCGCCCGCTAAGCGGTCAGGGGCAACCGAGGTCGATCGTCAATCCTTCCCTGGCGGCCAGCACGCCGTCGAGACGGCCCGCCGAGTCGGTCGCCTGCGCCTGGGCCAGGAGGCCGTCGATGTCGTCGTCGGTATGGCGGGGATCGTGGTGGAAAAGGGCCACGCGCCGGGCCCCGGCCTCGGCCGCGACGTGCACCGCGTATCCGATGGTCGAGTGCCCCCACGTCGCCTTGGCCTGGAATTCCTCCTCGGTGTACTGCGCGTCGTGGATGACGAGGTCGGCCCGGTGGCACAGCTCGAGCACCGCCGCGTCGACATGGGCGCGGTCATCAGGAGCCTGGTGGTCGCACACGAAGGCCAGGGCCTGGTCCCCTGCCTCGATTCGGAATCCGAGCGTCGTCCCCACGTGCGGCACCTGCCGGACGAGCACCTTGGCCGATCCCACCGCGATCAGGTCGTCGGTGACCTCGGTGAATTCGATCTCCCCCTGAAGCTCTTTCACCTGGACGGGGAAGAACGGGGGCTTCACCACCCGGTCGATGATGTCGTGCAGCGACCCATCGTCCTGGGGAGGGCCGTACACGTCCATGCGCCCGCCCTGGCGCAGCATGGGGGTACAGAACGGGAGCCCGATGATGTGGTCCCAGTGCAGGTGCGTGAGGAAGGCGCTGACCTCGACGGGGTTCCCGATGCCGACGCGCTCCTCGAGCGCGTGCCCGAGGGGCCGCAGTCCGGTACCCAGGTCGAGGACGATCGGCGGCTCGTCGCCGACTTCCACCGCCACACAGGCGGTGTTGCCGCCGTAGCGCAGGTACTGCTCGCCCGAGCACGGGCACGAGCCTCTGACGCCGAAGAACGTGACTCGCAGCGGACGACCCCCTCCCCTCAGTGTCCCTCCGACAACATCGGTTCGATCTCGCCGCCGACACCATTCGACCAGCTGAAACCACGGTGGGCCCCTGTCGGGGCGACACTACTCTGCGGCCATGCAACAGCGAGTTGTAACGGTCAACGGCATCGAGTTCACGTACCTTGAGTCGGGGCCGCCCGTCGGGCCCCTGGCCCTGTGCCTCCACGGGTTCCCCGACAGCGCCCACACGTGGCGTCATCTCATGCCCGCACTGGCCGAGGCCGGGTACCACGCCGTGGCCCCCTGGATGCGGGGGTACTCGCCCACCTCGCTGGCCCGGGACGACGTGTACCAGGTGGGCGCCCTGGCCTCCGACGCTGTCGGCCTGCACGAAGCCCTCGGCGGAGACGGACGGGCCGTCCTGGTCGGCCACGACTGGGGGGCCTACGCCGCCTACGGAGCCGCCACTTGGCACCCCGACCGGTGGCGGCGGGTCGTGACCATGGGCGTCCCACCCCTGGCCGCCTCGGCGGCGGCCTTCTTCTCCTACGCCCAGATGAAGCGCAGCTTCTACATCTTCTTGTTCCAGACCCCCCTGGCCGAGATGGCGGTCAGCGCCGACGGTCACGAGTTCCTCGACGGCCTGTGGGCCGACTGGTCGCCGGGATACGACGCCACGTGGGACCTGTCGCAGGTGAAGGCGGCCATCGGCCACGACGCCAACCTGTCGGCGGCCATCGGGTACTACCGGGCCGTGTTCGACCCCACCCGCCACAGCGCCGAGTACGAAGAGGCCCAGGTGGCGTCCACGTCCTCCCCCCGCAGCCCACCTTGTACCTCCACGGCGCGGCCGACGGCTGCATGGCCCTCGACGCCGTGGGCGACGTGCGCTCGGTGCTGTCGGAGGGGTCGGAGTTCGTCGTCGTCGAAGACGCCGGGCACTTCCTGCACCTCGAACAGCCCGAGGTGGTCGAGGCGCACGTCATGGGTTTCCTCGACTCCTGACGCGGCTGCTTGCGCCCTGCGCCCGCGTCGCGCCGCGCCACGCGTGGCTGCGTCAGGGGAGCACGAGCACGTTGCCCGGTCCACGGTGGGCGAGGCCCTCGGCCACGAGGGCGTCGGCGACGCGCCGGGCCCGATCGGGGTCCTGGGGCCAACCGCACACGGCCCGCAACCGTCCCGGCGGCACCGGGCCGGCGCGCAAAGCGTCGACCAACCGACCCCGGCCCTGGCGGTCCGAGCCCTCGAACCGGGCCTGGCGCACCGGGGCGGGCGCCGGATCGGCGGTCCCCTCCGGGGCGAGGAACCACGCGCAGGCCCCCGACAACGGGCACGAACCGCACGCCGGCGCCCGCGCCGTGCACCACGTGGCCCCGATCTCCATGAGCGCCTGGTTCCACTCCCACGACCGGCCGGCGGGGACGAGCGTGTCCGCCAGGGCCTGGGACTGCGGCGCCGACAAGCGCGCGCCGGCCACCGCACGGCACAGGATCCGGCGCACGTTGACGTCGACGACGGCTTCGTGGCGCTCGAAGGCGAAGACGAGCACGGCCCGCGCCGTATAGGCCCCGACGCCGGGGAGCGCCAACAAAGCTCCGAGATCGTCGGGCACCGTGCCCTCATGGCGTTCCACCACGGCGACGGCTGCCCGGTGGAGATGGCGGGCTCGACGGTTGTAGCCGAGGCCCGCCCACGCCTCGAGCACCGGCCCGAGCCCGGCTCGGGCGCAGGCCGTCGCGGTGGGGAACCGTTCGAGAAAGCGACGGTACGGGGCGACGACACGCTCGGCCTGGGTCTGCTGGAGCATCACCTCGCTCACGAGCACGGCCCAGGGGTCGCGCGTCTGGCGCC
The DNA here is from genome assembly GCA_963811775.1 of uncultured Acidimicrobiales bacterium. Taxonomy (GTDB): domain Bacteria; phylum Actinomycetota; class Acidimicrobiia; order Acidimicrobiales; family UBA8190; genus Chersky-840. The sequence goes on from CAWESO010000012.1 coordinate 60,740, forward strand.
ACGGCAGGGCCCGGAGCCGGTGACGGCCGACGGCGAGCACGGCGCGGCGGACGCGCCGGCGATCGGGATCGGTGGAGGCCGGGCTCAATCCCAGACGTCGTCCCCGTAGGGCCGCCGGCGCGCCGGGGCGGACTCCTTCTTCCACACCATGAGCGTGCGCCGGAAGAAGCAGACCTCCTCGCCGCGCTGGTTGAAGCCTTTCGACTCCACCGTGACGATGCCCCGATCGGGCTTCGAGGACGACTCGACCTTGCCGACGACGCGGGTCTCGGCGTAGATGGTGTCGCCGTGGAACGTCGGGTTCCGGTGCACGAGGGACTCCACCTCGAGGTTGGCGATACACGAGCCGCTCACGTCGGGCACGCTCATCCCGAGCACGAGCGAGTACACGAGGTTGCCGACGACCACGTTCTTGCCATGCACCGTCTCGTTCTGGGCGAACCACTCGTTGGTGTGCAGGGGGTGATGGTTCATCGTGATCATGCAGAAGAGGTGGTCGTCGTATTCGGTGACCGTCTTGCCCGGCCAGTGCCGGTAGATGTCTCCGGGCTCGAAGTCCTCGAAGTACCGGCCGAAGGGCCGGTCGTAGGTCGTCATGTCGCCACCCGGGGACGCGTGGTGAAGCCGAGCGCCCAGTCCGCCTCGGACTCCCCCCCGATCGACAGGCGCCAGGTGTAGCGGTTGCCCGGTTCGAGCGGCAGGGGCCCGAGGTTCACGGCCAACGCCACGTCGATGGGCGTCCCCAGGGGAACGGTGGTGGGCCGCACCACGTTGAATTCGCCCCGCACTTCCACGGGATGGGTCCCGTCGGGCGTCTCCACCATGACGGGGCGACCGTCGGCGTCCTCCAGGTACAGCTCCCAGTGGTGCACCTGGTCGGCCTCGTGCCACCCGACGTCGATCTTGAGCGCGATGCCCGAGGGCATGGGGTCGGGGCCGGTGAGCGACCATCCGCCGCCGAGCACGAACAGCTTCCCGTCGGCGACTTGCGCCGCATCGCACAAGAGCATCGTGACCTTCACGCCCGGCAGGCTACAACCGGTAGCGTCTTGGCTCGTGCCGAACGCCCTGCGCGACGACGTGTATCGGCGCCCGCTGGCCACGGCCCTGGAGCGGCTCGCGGTGGCACCGGGGTGGCGCTGCGTCGACGTCGGAGCGGGTGGGGGGGACGTGTCGGTGGCCTTGGCCGAGATCGTGGGCCACGACGGACGCGTCTACGCCGTCGACAGCGACCCGCGCGCCCGCGACGAGGTGGCCACGGCGGCAGCCGCGTTCAGCCAGGTGATCGCCATCACCCAGGCGGGAGAGGACCTGCGTCTGCCCGAAGCGGTCGACCTGGCCTTCTGCCGGTTCCTGCTCATGCACGTCGTCGACCCCGCCGTCGTGCTCGGGCGCATGCGCCGGGCGGTGCGGCCCGGAGGGTGGGTGGTGGCCCAGGAGCCCATCACCTCGGCCGGGCGCATCGGCGGCGCGCCGTTCTCGATGCCCGGCGCACCGCACCCCGACGTCGGGGCGCTGCTGCCCGCACTGGTGCGCGACGCGGGGCTCGACATCGTCGACGCCTGGGCCGAGGCCCCCGCCGGCGTCGGCCCCGGGCCCGTGACCGCCTACCTCGCCTCGCTCACCGACGTCGACCCCGGTGACGATCCCGTCGTGCTGCCGCCGCTCGTCACGGTCCTCGGCCGCGTCCCCGCCTCGTCGGGGGCTGCGTCGTGAGCCCCGACGCGGGGCCGGGGCCGGCACCGGACCTCGACGCCGCCGGCGCTGCGCTCGACCTGGCGTCGGCGGTGGTCGCCGGGGCCGCCCGCGCCGTGGCCGAGAAGGGCGGCCCCGACGTCGACCAGGTCGTCGCCTACGACCTCGCGCATATCGCCGCCGGGGTGCGCGCCGCCCGATCGGCGCTCGCCTACGGAACCAGGGGGACCGACGAGGGTCACATCGCCTGCATCTTCGTGGCCGACGCCCTCGCCGATCTCTCCGCTCGCATCATCGGGCGCGAGGCCGCGTTCGGGACGACCCCGCACTGGCTCGACGGGGCCCGCCCCTTCGTCACCACCTACCGGGACGCGGCGTACCTCGCCTCGCTGCGCCGGCGTCCAGGGCGATCGCCACCTCGACGCCGACTTCGCGCTGGTGCGTGAGACCTTCCACCGTTTCGCCGAGGAACAGATCCGACCGCGCGCCGAGCACATCCACCGCGCCAACGCCGACATCCCCGAAGAGATCATCACCGGCCTGGCCGAGATGGGGGCTCTGGGACTGTCCATCCCCGAGGAATACGGCGGGTTCGCCACCGGCGACGCCAGCGACTACCTCGGGATGGTGGTGGCCACCGAGGAGCTGTCGTGGGGGTCTCTGGGCGCCGGCGGCTCGCTCATCACCCGCCCCGAGATCCTGAGCCGGGCATTGGTGGCGGGCGGCACCGACGAGCAGAAGCGCGTGTGGCTGCCCAAGCTGGCGTCGGGAGAGGTCATGAACGCCGTGGCGGTCACCGAGCCCGACTTCGGCTCCGACGTGGCGTCGATCGTCACCGCCGCCACGCGCACCGACGGCGGCTGGCTGGTGAACGGGGTGAAGACGTGGTGCACGTTCGCGGCGCGCGCCGACGTGCTCATGCTCCTGGCCCGCACCGACCCCGATCGGTCCCGGACCCACCGGGGCCTGTCGTTGTTCGTGGTGGAGAAGCGGCGCGGCGACGGGAAGGGCTTCGTCTTCACCCAGGACCCGGCGTCCGAAGGCAGGGCCGACGGCCCGGGGCGGATGGAGGGTCGGCCCATCGACACCCTCGGATACCGGGGCATGCACTCCTACGAGATCGCCTTCGAGAACTGGTACGTACCCGCCGCCAACCTGGTGGGCGGCGAAGAGGGCGTGGGCCGGGGCTTCTACTCCCAGATGGCGGGCTTCGAGAACGGCCGGCTCCAGACCGCGGCCCGGGCCCTCGGGGTCATGCAGGCCGCCTACGAGGCCGCATCGGAGTACGCCGCGAACCGCGTGGTGTTCGGGCGGCCCATCGGCGGGTACCAGTTGACCCAGGCCAAGCTCACCCGCATGGCCGTGCTCATCCAGGTGGCCCGGCAGTTCTCCTACGAGGTGGCCCGTCTCATGGCCGGCGGCGTCGGGACGCTCGAGGCCTCGATGCTCAAGGCGTACGTGTGCCGCGCCGCCGAATGGGTGACACGCGAGGCCCTGCAGATCCACGGCGGGATGGGCTACGCCGAGGAGTTCCCCGTGAGCCGCTACTTCGTCGATGCCCGCGTCCTGTCGATCTTCGAAGGTGCAGACGAGACCCTGGCCCTGAAGGTCGTGGCCCGCCGGCTGGCGGAAGGGGTGGCCGGTCCTTAGCTCTTGGAGCGGCGCAGCCCGGCCCGCTCGCCCCGGAAGACGAACTTGGTGGCCATCTTGCGGCTGGCTTCGTCGATCATCTCGTCCCCGAACATCACCGCACCCTTGCGATCGTCCTCGGTCGCCTTCTGGTACGCGTCGAGGATGTCCCAGGCCCGGTCGAACTGCTCCTGCGTGGGGGAGTACTGCTCGTTCAGCACCGTGACCTGGTCGGGAGTGAGCGCCCACTTGCCGTCGTAGCCGAGCACCCGCGTCCGCTGGGTGAAGTCTCGCAACCCGTCCATGTCCTTGACCCGCAGGTAGGGGCCGTCGATCACCTGCAGGCCGTTGGCCCGCCCCGCCATGAGGATCCGGCTGAAGACGTAATTGAAGTGGTCGCCGGGGTACTCGGGGATCTGGATGCCGCCGGTCAGCACCGGCATCTCCATCGAGGCGGCGAAGTCGGCGGGACCGAAGATGATCGTCTCGAGGCGCGGCGAGGCGGCGCAGATATCGTCGACGTTGATGAGGCCGCGCGTGGTCTCGATCTGCGCCTCGATGCCGATGTGGCCGACGGGAAGGCCGCTGCGCTTCTCGACCTGGCTGAGAAGCAGGTCGAGCGCCACGACCTCGGCCGCGCTCTGCACCTTGGGCAGCATGACCTCGTCGAGGCGCTCGCCGGCGTTCCCGACCACCTCGATGACGTCCCCGTAGGTCCACTCGGTGTCCCAGGCGTTGATGCGGACGCACAGCACCCTGTCGTCCCATGACTGCGTGCGGATGGCCTCGACCACCTTGGCCCGGGCCCCGTCCTTTTCGAGCGGGGCGACAGAGTCCTCGAGATCGAGGAACGACATGTCGGCCGGCACGGTGGGCGCCTTCTCGAGAAAGCGCGCGTTCGAGCCGGGCGTCGAGAAGCACGATCGGCGGGGCAGGTTCCGGCTGCGCTGGGACATGGGGCGAATGCTAATGGGGCGTCGCGACCCCGCTCGGCAAGGTGCGCCCTCTCACGCCGCCAGGTCGGCCGGCACGAGCTGCTCGCTCAACAGCTCGGCGAAGCGCTCCGGCGCGCCGGCCACGAAGCGCCGGCACAGGCGCAGCCCTTCGACGTAGCAGGTGACATAGGCCCGCCAGGTGGGATGGAGGAGGAACTCCACGGCCTTGGCCGCTCTGGCCCGGGGGAGCAGGCCCCACCGGGCGACGTCGTCGACGACCAACTCGGGATCCGCGCCCTCGGCGTGGAGCCGCCAGGCCGCGTTGGCCCGCACGGCGCCGAGCGCCTCGCTCGCCTCGGACACCGCCGCGATGACCTCGGCGTCGTAGCGGATGCCGAGGGGACGGAGATGCTCGGCCACGACCGACTCGGGCCTCGGTCCGAGCACCACCTCGAGCCCGAGGTCGGCAAGACCCTCGGCCATGAGGCACTGGGGGGTGCCGACGAGGAAGATCGTCTCCTCGAGCCACCGGCGGCGCCGCACCAGGCTCACCTCCTTGCGGCAGTGCTCGGTGTGGTGCCCGGGGTAGGCCTCGTGCGCGACGAGGTGCGCCAGCGATGTCGACAGCACCGGGAGGTCCGTGTTGACCGAGACCACCGAGCGCAGTCCTCCGAGGTAGGTGTTGAATCCCGACCACGGCTTGTCCGTGACGAGCTCGAACTCGATGCGCTCTCCCTCGGGGAGGCCGAAGAGCAGCGCCGTGCGCGCCCGCAGGTCGTCGGCCAACGAGTTGATCGCTGCCAGCAACACCTCGGTCGGAACCGCGTGCGACTCGCGCCAGGCGATGAGGCGTTCCCCGAGTGCCCCCGAACCGGGGAGCGCGCTTTGCAGGCGCCGGTGCGCGGCGGCGAAGTCCTCGTCGGGAACCGGTCGGGGACGCACCCCGTAACACGACTCCACCTCCTCGGCGTAGCCGATGGGCTCTCCCGCCAGCCGGCGCGCCGTCGTGAGCAGGCCCACGGCCTGAGCCCGCAACCACCGTCGCCGGGCCGCGCCGACCGCCGGCCCCGGGTCGGACGCCGCGCCCGGACCGGGGTCGAGCGGCGCCCCGGCGTCGAGCTCGGCGACCAGGGCCCGGCCGTCGTCGACCAGACGTCGCGGCGGCGACACCGGTGCGAGCGCGGCACGCTCGGCCAGGGCGGGCGGGCCGTAGTAGGCGTCCACCAACCCGTCGACGTGGCGCCCCAGGGCGAGGCCGAGCTGGAGATACCGGCCCACCGCCCCGCCCGGCTCGTCGGCGAGGAGCGTCACCCGAGGCGGGCGTGGAAGAAGTCGATGGTGCGCCCCCACGCCGCGGCCGATGCCGCCGCGTCATAGACCTCGGGTCGGGTGTCGTTGAAGAAGGCGTGGTCCGCGCCCTCGTACACGTGGAACTCGACGTCCTTTCCCAGGCCGCGCAACTGCTGCTCGAGCGCGCCGGCCGCCTCCGGGGTGAAGTACTCGTCTCGTCCCGCCACATGCACGAGCACCGCGCCGTTGAGCTTCGAGAAGTCGGGCTGGGCTTCGGGCCAGGGGATGAGCCCGTAGAACGCGACGCACGCGTCGACGCGGTCGGGACGCTGGGTGGCGAGCACCAACGCCAGGCCGCCCCCCATGCAGAACCCGACGACGCCGACCTTGGCACCCGAGGACCGTGTCGCCACCGCGTCGACGGCGCCGGACATGTCCTTCGCCGCCCGGTCGAGCTGCAGCGCCATCATCTCCTTGCCCGCTTCGTCGGGCTCGCTCACCTTCGTCCCCCGGTACAGGTCGGGGGCGAGCGCCACGAAACCCGCGGCCGCGAAACGGTCACAGACGTCGGTGATGTGCGGCACGAGGCCCCACCACTCCTGGATGACGACGACGCCAGGGCCGACACCCGACGGCGGCACGGCCAGATAGCCCTGGCCTTCGGACCCGTTGCTCGGAAAGTTGATCATCTCGCCCATGAGGGCCGACCCTATACACGACGGGGTCGGAACGTCGATCGACCTGCTACCAGCGGGCCAGCAGTGCGCCCGGCTCGGGGCAATCGGTGCCGGCCAGGGTGACGGCCACGGCCTGCACGCCGTCGGGCCCCGCCACCCGGTCGATGCCTTCGAGGTCGAGTATCGACCCGGTCCGGAACCCGCGTTGCATCTCCACGCGTCGGACGAGCGCGTCCCAGAGCCTGGGCGGCATCACCCGGCCCACCCCGGCTTCGACCCAGATCGGCACGTCGACGGCGTGCGCGGCTTCGATCAGCCCCATGTCGTCGGCGTCGAGGACCACCCCCCCGGGCCCGATGGCGTCGATCTCGACGACGACCACGTCGGCACTGGCGACGTCGCCCACGCCTCCGTGGCGAACGGCGCGACGCTCCCAACCGAGGGCTTCTTGCAGGCGGTCGGGGGTGGGGTCGGACTCGAGGGCGTCGGCGCAGCGCTCGGCCTCCTCCGCCGCGTCCCCCGCGGTCAGGATCCTGGCCGCCACCCACCACAGCGGCCCACACCCCGGATGGCGGTCGAGCAACCGCCGACAGGCGGGAAGGACGGCGGGCGCCTCGTGCAAGGCCAGGTCACCGAGGGCCCAGGCCGCCTCGGCGGCGAGGACCGCCGGGGGGGCCCATCCCGCACGGGCCACGTATCGCAGCCGCTCGATGGGATGCACGACCACGACGCTAATGGCACCGCGGCATGGGCGAGACCGCCACCGTCGCGCCGTCGCGACCGCAGCCCGACCGCACCGCGATTGCACCATGACAGAACCACGACGACACCGTGACGGCGGGTGGATCCTTGCTCCGGCGACCCACAATTGATAGACACGAGGTTGTTGTGACTTGCCTCGAGCAGTATTCGACGGCACGGTCGGGGCGCCGAGTTCGACAGTTCCCCCGACTTGGTCGACTGGGCTCCGCGTTCGCCGTCGTCGCCGTGTTGGTCGCGCCCGTGCTGAGCTCCGCGCCGGCCGCTACCGCCGATCAGCTGCAGAGCGCGCAGGCCGAGGCCAACCAGATCGCGGCGCAGATCCAGTCGCAAGGCACGCAACTCGCGGTGCTGTCCGAGCAATACGACCAGGACCAGATCCGCAGCCAGCAGCTCGACGAGCAGGTGACGCAAACCCAAGCACAGATCGCGCAGACCGAGTCCCAAGTGACAGCGGCGCGCGACAGCCTGCGCCGACTGGCGGTGTCGGACTACACCTCAGGCGGCTCCGACAACGGCCTCGACCAGCTGTTCGCCACGAGCGGGGAGCGCTCCGCGGCCACGCAGGAGTACCAGCAAGTGGCGAGCGCCAGCGTTTCGGGCGCCATCGACCGCCTCAGCCAGACCCAGAGTGAGCTCAGCGCGCAGGAGAGCACCCTGCAGGCGACGCAGTCCCAGGCGCACGCCACGCTGGCCGCGGCGCAGGCGGCCCGACAGGGCGCGCAGGCCGAGCTCGCCGACCAGCAAGCCACGCTGTCGAAGCTCAAGGGCCGCATCGCCACCCTGGTGGCACAGAAGCAGGCGGCGCAGGCCGCGGCACAGGCCGCCGCGTTCCAAGCGCGCCTGGCCGCGTCCGAACGGCAGAGCAATGCCGGGCTCAGCCCCGTTCCCGCCGTTCCCGGTGGCGGCGGGGCCGAAGCCGTGGCCGCGGCGGAGTCTCAGATCGGCGTTCCCTACGTCTGGGCCGGCGCCACACCCGGCGTCGGCTTCGACTGCTCGGGCCTCACCATGTGGGCATGGGCGCACGCGGGGGTGTCGCTGCCGCACTCCGCCGCCGACCAGTACGCCGAGTCGGTCCACGTCCCGCTGTCGGACCTCCAACCAGGCGACCTGCTCTTCTACGAGGAGGGCAGCACCATCGGGCACGTGACGATGTACGTGGGCCCGGGGCAGATGGTCCAGGCCATGGAGACGGGCACGAACATCTTGATCACGGGCATCTGGACGAGCGGTCTGGTGGGCGCCGGGCGGCCGTGAGCCGCCGGCCACCGACCCGATCTCAGCTCGTGGCCGCCGGCGGTGTCCCCGAGCCCGCGTCGGCGAGCCACTCGGGGGGGATCCTGCCCTCGACTCCCGGCGCACGAGGCCCGGGGGGGCGGCCGAAGCGGTACGCCACGGGCTCTCGGCCCAGCTGCACCACCACCGCCTGACCGGTTTCCTCCCCGAGCACGCACCCGAGCACGGCTTCGGCCACGGCTTCGGGCCCGATGAGCGGAAACCCTGCGCCGGCCAGGCTGTCGCGGATGGGACCGTCGATCAACGGCGTGTCCACCAGTCCCGGGCAGATGGCGTTGATGGTGATGTGGCTCTCGGCCAGGCGAGGTGCGATGGCACGCACGAACCCCACCACGGCGTGCTTCGTCAACGTGTACATCGGGTCCCCGGCGAAGGCCACGATGCCCGCCAGCGACGACGTGGCCACGAGCGCTCCCCCGCCGCGGGCGGTGAGCTCGGGCACGAGAGCGCGGGTGCCGAAGACGATGCCGTCGACGTTGACCGACAGGATCCGCCGGTACTGCTCGTCGGTGACCTTGGTGATGTCCTCCTCGCCGGTGGTCACGCCGGCGTTGAGGTAGGCGATGTCAACGCCACCGAGTTGACGCACCGCGTCGACGATCCGCGCCCAGTCCGCCACCTTGCCCACGTCGGCCTGCACGGCGACGCCCCCGAGCTCCGAGGCCGCCTTGTCCGCGCCCGCACCGTTGGCGTCCACCACGACGACCGTCGCGCCCTCGGCCGTCAGCCGTCGCGAGCTGGCCAGGCCGATGCCCGAGGCCCCTCCGGTCACGATGGCGACCTTGCCCTCAAGCGCTCCCATCCCATCCTCCTCGTCACGGCCCCGAGCGTCCCGACCGCTCACCGCGCCGACGCTAATGGGGGCCGATTCGGCGCGTCGAACGGCTCCCGGGCCGCCTTCCGACCTGGAGGGCGCCGCTGTCGGCGGTACGCTGACACGCAACGTGGCCCGCGGGGCCCGTCCATCTGCCCGCAAGGACTGCCGTGAAACCCATCCCCGTCGCCTTCCACCTCGGGCCGACGCCCATCGTGATCCACACCTACGGCATCGGGCTGGCCATCACGTTCTGGTTCGCCTACCGGTACTTCGAACGGCGGCTGCGCGCCAACGGCTACCCCACCGAGTGGTTCACCGGCGTGTTCCTGTGGATCGTGGTCGCGTCGATCGTCGGCGCACGCCTGCTGCACGTGCTCGCCAACTTCTCGACCTACAAGGCGAACCCCGGGGACATCATCCAGGTCTGGCACGGCGGCCTGTCGTCGTTCGGCGGCCTGTTGGGCGGTGTCCCCACCGGCCTGATCCTCGCCCGCCGGCGCTGTCCGGAGCTCTCCACCATGCGCGCCCTCGACATCGTGGCGCCGGTGCTCATGGCGGCGTGGGGTGTCGGACGGCTGCTCGGTCCCCAGCTGATGGTGGCCGGCGGCGGGCACCCGACCAAGGAGTGGTTCGGGATGTACTACGCCGGCCAGGTGGGCAAGCGACTGCCGGTGCCCATCCTCCAGGCCATCGACAGCTTCATCATCTTCGGGGTCCTCCTCCTGATCGAGCGCTACTACCGGGACCGTCCCGTCGGTTTCGTGCTGGCCGCCACCATGGCGCTGTGGGGCCTCACCCGCTTCTACGAGGAACGGCTCTGGCTCGGTGAGATCGGCCATCTCGGATCGGTGCTGGTGCAGTACGCGGGGTTGGGCCTGTTCGCGGCGGGCCTCGTCGTCATGGCCCTGCTGTACCGCCGCCACGGCGCCCATAACGCGCCACCCGGCGACGCGCCACCCGGCGACGAACCACCCGGCGACGGGCCGGGAGACCGCGACGCGGTCGACGACGACATGCTCACCGGCGCAGGCGTCGACCTCGCGCCCCCGCCCGCGTGAGCTAGAGGTCTCGCCTCGCCGACGCGGGATCGTCCCGGCGCGGGGCCCGGCCCGGCCCGGGCGGCCCGGCAAAGGCCTGCGCGATATCGAGCCACTGCGCGGCCGCGGCGCCGTCGACGGTCAACGCCGTGTCGGCCACGTTGCGGCGTTGCGTCACGACCAGGCAGAAGTCGAGAGCCGTCCCCTGTACCCGCCCTGCCGTCGACCCGGCGTCCCACGTCCAGTGCTCCCCGGACGGCCCCGAGAGATCGACGGCCACGGCGTCGGCGGGGACCTCCAGTCCCCGGACCACGTACGAGTACGGTCGGGCCCGCACGCCGAGATGGGCGATGTGACGCAGGCGGGACGTGGGGGCGCGGGTGACGCCCAGCGCGTCGGCGACGTCCTGGCCGTGCGCCCAGGTCTCCATGAGCCGCGCCGACACGAACGAGAGCGCCCCCATGGGAGGGCCGAACCACGGGACCCGGTCACCGGGACCGAGCGTGCCCGCCGCCTGCACGCTGTCATGCCGGGCGCGGCGCCACCACCGCAGCACCTCGGCCCCGGTCATGGCGCGTCCTCGCCGGAGATGCTCCTCCATCGGGTCGCCGGCGGCGGCGATTGCCGCCTCGGCCATGGGGACGAACGCGTCGGGTTCGACGATCGCCATGGTGGCGGCGTCGTCGAAGAACGCCAGATGGCTCACCTGGTCTCGCACCGCCCACCCCTCCGCCGGTGTGGCCAGGCCCCACGACGCCTCGTCGAGGGGGCCGACCATCGCGTCGAGATCGGCGTGCTCAGCCCGGAGGTCGTCGAGCAGCTCGGCCAGCGTGGTGGGGTCGGGCGCCATGGCCCGACAGGCTACGGCCCGACCGGCCCCGGGGACGGGCCTTCAGGGCACGACCCCCGTCCGCCTCAGCCGGCCCGACGGTCGCCGTGATTGCGAGCGCAAGCGCGTGTCCCTCCGGTACCCTGGGATTATGTCCGCCAAGCAGCCGACACCCTGGCTCGATGACGTCGAGATGCGCGCCTGGCGCTCGCTGCTGCGGGCCCACGCCCGGCTCCTCGCCCGCCTCGACACCGAGCTGCAGGCCAGCCAGGGCATGTCGGTGACCGACTACGGCGTTCTCGTCCAGCTGTCGGAGGAGGAGGGCGGTCGCATGCGGATGAGCGAGCTCGCCGACCACCTCCTGCTGTCGCCGAGCGGCCTGACCCGACGGCTCGACGGCCTCGTGGCGGCGGGGTTGGTCGAACGCCACCGGTGCCCGACCGACCGACGCGGCGCCTTCGCTGTGCTCACCCCGGCGGGCCGGGCCCGACTCGAGGTCGCGGCCCCGGACCATGTCGACCAGGTACGCCGCCATTTCGTCGACCGCCTGAGCCGTACCCAGCTCGAGGCTCTCGCCGACGCGCTCGACAAGGTGACCGCCGACAAGGTGACGACCGACTCCTCCTGTCCCTAGCCCGACCGCGGGTCGCGCCGGCGCGTCGGGCCGGGACCGACGGAACGGGCGTCAGGGGGAGAAGCGGCGCAGCACCCCGTCGCGCCGGGCGCCGATGATGTCCCGACGCTGGGCCGCAGAGACCTCCCGAGTGGTGTCAGGGAGATGCCGTCGGATCTCGCTGAAGGGCACCACCGTGCAGGTCGGGTCCGGGGCGTGATCAGCCACGACCCAGCGGAACAGCATGGGACCGCGCCCGTGGCCGCAGGTGTCGAGCCAATTGGCGACGCCCGGGTCGTGGTGGGCGACCACGGCCCGGAACCGCCCGTCGGCGTCGAGGTCGGCCTGGAACCCGTTGAGGCTCGTGTGGCGATAGCAGTAGTCCAATGACTCCCACCAGAAGTTGCCCAGGTGCACGCTCCAATACAGCGCGGTAGCGGGCTGCACGTCGATGATGAGCGCGTCGTCGGGCCCCAGGTCGAAGTGCCCCCAGCCGTTGAGGTTCTCGATGGCGCCGCCGGACTCGGGCTTGGCCGTCGCGGGCTGAAACCGGTTGCGATCTGACATCTGGCCCATCACTTCGATGTCGATCCAGAACTTGGCGCTGGCGTTGAGCCACGAAGCGACCGACGACAGCTGTCGGGCCACCCGGTCGGGCGTCGCCGCGTTGGGGTTGTCGAGGCCGTCGGCGGTGTCGTCGGGACCCGGGACCCGCTCGATCTCGAGGGAAGCTGCCGTCTCGGTGCTCCAGTCGTAGAAGAACTGGCGGACGATGAGGAAGTCGGCATTCGGTGGCGTCGGCATCCAGTTGCCCATCCGCTTCTGCGGCCCGACCCAGACGACGAAGCTCCCGTCTGGCTCGAGCTCGAGCTGGTCGCCGCGCATGTTGCCGTGATTGGCCATCCCCTCGTTGACCTGGAAGCTCAGGTAGTGCGCGGTGCCCAGGCGCCCGGTGATCCGGTAGTTCTGGCTGCCGTCGATGGAGGCGCTGCGATACGCGGCATCCGGACAGTCCAGCCCCCACTTGAAGACATCGGTGCGCGCCACCTGGCCGAACCGAGGATGCATGGGGCTGGAGTAGACCATGGCCTGGTTGATGCCGGTCCACAGCAAGGCCATGAGGTGGCGGAATCCCGTGGCCCGATCGAGTGGAGACGACGGCGCGTCATCGCGCTGGATCTGGGTGCCGGCGGCCTTGAGTTGCTCACAGAAGTCCTGCCAGGCCGCCCCACTCGTGAGCGCAGCGTTGTCGAAGGTGTCGGTCAGCCGTGCCGTGTCGATGTTGCCGGTCCACCAGTCCAGCTCCATTGCACCTCCCTCCGTGATCGGTTGGCCTACGTGATCGGTTGGCCTACGTGATCGGTTCGCCTACGTGATCGGTTGCGCCGGATCGGGCGCACCCGTGTCGTGGCCCGCCGCGGTGACGAAACGGTCGTGGTAGAAGCTGAACTGCCGGCGCAGCGCGGGGAGGTCGAGGCCGAACTTCTCGGGCAGCTGCGGTGTGGCCTGTCGGTCGGCCTTGCTTGCTTCCCACCAGGCGAGCATGCGTTGACGGGTCTCCGCCGAGAGGTCGTCCCCCAGATCCCGGTAGAGCCGCTCGACCGCGGCGATCGGGTCTTTCTGCAGGTCGGTGAAGGACACGTCGAAGAAGCGATCGTCGTCGTTCTCGTCTCGAAACGCCATGAACCGTCGGAGCGCTTCGGCCCAGAGGTTGGCATTGTGCGCGCCCAGGAGTGTCTGATCGGATCGTTCTGTCAGCTCACCCGAGAGGGCGTGCGTCAGCGCGCAGACCGAGGGCAGGACCGTGGCCACGTCGCGATGGGTCATGACGAACCTGGCGGTGGGATAGACCGCGTCGAGGGCACGAATCGAGTGCATGTGGGCCGGCGTCTTGAGCCACCACCGGTTGGGCGGGCAATGCCATTGCAGCAACTTGAGGACGCGCCGATGGAATCGGTAGGCGGGCTCCATGTCGCAGCGGAGCAGCCAGCCGGTGTAGCTCGGGATGAAGGCCATGCCGTCGAACACCTGGGAGCGGAAGTCCATGGCCATCAACAGCAGGCACTCCTGGGGCCCGACCGCGCTGGTCGGGAGCATGCCCACGAAGTCGGGGAACATCTGGTTGACCATGTCGATCCCCGCCTGGGTTTCGGCGATACGGGGATCGGTGCCGGCCGTCGTGCGTTCGGGGGGCGGGCAGGGATGCCCCGCTTCCCAGGTGCGAAGCGAACGACGACTGTCGTCGCAGGCCAACAGGAAGCTCAGCGCCGTCGAGCCCGTGCGAGGCAGCCCGAGCCCGAAGAGGGGCGGCGCGATCTCCTGCTCGTCGATCTCGGGGTGCTGGCGGTAGCACCGCTCGATCTCTAACCGGTTGGCCAGGTACCCGACGATCTGGTCGGAGAGGACGTCGCGGCCCAGGTCGTTGAGCTGCGCCTCAGTGTTCAATGCGCCGATGAGAACGTCCAGTCCCTCCTGCCACGTCTCGGCGCCGAAGTCGTCGGACCCGACCTGTTGGCAGGCCGCGGCCACCAGGGGGCCGGCCTCCATCTCGCGTGCCGTCATCGACGGTCAGACAAAGTCGGAACCCCCGTCGACATTCACGTTGGCCCCGGTCACGTAACCGTTTCGCTGGGAGCCCAGATAGACCGTGATGCTCGCCACCTCTTCGGGTAACCCCGCCCGCCCGATGTCGGCTGGTTGGTGGAAGGTCATCTCGATGAACCGCATGACGTCGACCGGGTCGCTCGAGTCGAGTCCCTCGGCGCGCAGGAACGGGTCGAGGGCTTCGGTGAAGCTGGCGGTCACGATGGTCCCAGGGCTGAGGGTGTTCACCAGGATCCCGTCGGGCGCCAGGCTCTTGGAGAGGTTCTTCGAGAAGCTGGCCACGGCGGCCTTCGCCGCGGTGTAGGCGACGAGCCGGGGATTCTGCCGTTGGATGGAATGGGCGGCGAAGTTGACGATCCGCGCCCACGGTGCGGCCCGAAGGTACGGGAGGGCGGCTCGGGTGCACCGCACGGCCGCCATGAGGCCCAGGTCGAGCGCGGTGGTCCAGTCCTTGTCGGTCATCTCCTCGAAGTAGCCGTCAGCAGGCCCGATGGTGTTGACCAGGCTGTTGATCGACCCCCACTTCTGGCCGATCAGGGCGATGGCCTCGTTGATGGCCTCGGGGTCCTTGAGGTTGACCGAAACCCCGAGGGGGTCGGGACTCCCTCGCCGGCGAAGCTCCTCGACCGTGTCGTCGAGGGTCTGTTGCCCGCGGGCCAAGATGGCGACCCGGGCCCCCTCGTCGGCGAAGGCGTGCGCCACAGCCCGTCCCATGCCCTTGCTGCCGCCGGTTACGACCGCGTGGGCGCCTGAAAGTCCGAGATCCATGGTTCCTCCTCAGCTCTGTTTAGCGTCTGGCGCGACGGAGCGCATCATGGCTAGGAGAGGCAAACTGTCAACGCCATGGAGCCTCCCGAGACGAAGTACTTTGGCCCCAACGCAATTCCCGAGATCGCCGAGTTCCTAACGGGGGAGCGACCGTCATTCGAGGTGGATGGCTTGGCTGTGCACATTAGGGGCGTCCCCGGAACCTGGGGACTGTTCGCCGTAGCCGGCTAGAGCGAACCCTCTATCTTGGTGTCGTGGACGATGACACCTGGGCCGCTTTGGCTGACCTCTTTGTCGATGAGGCCTATGCCTCGGTGAAGGGGTACGTGCGCACCTATGTGCTGCACCAGCACTTGCTCGAGCATCTTCCGGCGCCTCCAGCAGCTGTACTCGACGTCGGCGGCGGCGCTGGCCATCAATCGTTCCCGCTGGCCCAAGCCGGCTACGAGGTGACCCTGCTCGACCCATCGCCAGCCATGCTGGACAAAGCTCGGGAGCGCCTCGAGCGGCTGCCGGAGGAGGCCCAGCGGCGGGTGACGCTCGTGCAGGCCGACGGCGAGAACGCCGACGGGGCGGTGAACGGCCGACGCTTCGCCGCGGTGTTGTGCCATGGCGTGCTCGGGTACCTCGAGCAACCGGAGCCGGTGGTCAACCAGCTGTGCCGGTGCGCCACGACCGGAGGCGTCGTCTCGATCATGACGGCCAACGCCAAGGCCATGGCGGTGCAACCGGCGCTGGAACAGCGGTGGGACGACGCCTTGGCGGCGTTCGACGCCACCAGTGGGATCGGGGTGCTGGGCGTACCGGGGCGAGCCGACACGGTGGAGGAGCTCAGCGTACTCATGCAGAGCCAGCGGGTGGAGCCACTGCGCTGGTACGGGGTGTGGCTGTTCGTCGACTGGCTCGGGTTCAGTGGAGTCGAGTTGGACCCGAGCGATGCAACGCTGGTGGCGGCGACGGCCGCAGTCGAGCTCGAAGCGAGCCGACGAGACCCCTACCGCCAGCTCAGTCGCGTCTTCCATCTCGTGGGCCGCAAGGGTCCAAGCTAAAAGGCCTACGTTCTGGGCTGCGCTCCGGTAGCCGTGCTGTGAGACGCTGAGCTGGAGACGTCGGAACCGTTGCCCCGTCTGGCCATGCCACTACGGCTGGTCCGGGCTTCGGTCGACGACGGGAGGTTGACGTGGAGATACGGAAGGAAGTTCGCGACGAGACGCTCGATCTCGCCGCGCGGCTCAATTGAAAATGTAGCATGCACTGTGCTATATTTGTGAAATGACCCGGATTGGAGTTCGAGAGCTTCGCCAACACGCGAGCCGATACTTGGAACGAGTAAAGGCGGGCGAGATTGTCGAGGTCACAGAACGGGGGAAGCTCGTCGCTCTTTTGGTTTCCCCCACTCCGGCGGTTGCGGTTCGAGACCAACTCATCGCTTCTGGTCGCCTTGAGCCGGCGAAGAGCGCGTTCCAACTTCCGGAGCGCCGACAGGTCGCTCCGGAGGAGACAACCGCTAGTGACGCCCTTAGCGACCTCCGCCGGGAACGACTTGCGTGATCTACTTCGACTCGTCAGCTTTGGTGAAACTAATCTTTGAAGAGACCGAAAGCGCGGCCCTCGCAGAGTGGGTGACCCTGAGGCCAGACGTCCCCAAAATCAGTAGCGACCTGTCCACCGTTGAACTTTTGCGTACCTGTAGACGCGTCGACGCGAGGGCTGTTGGGAATGCAAACGTGTTGCTCGGAGGCATTGACCTTCTTCCTGTGGGTCGTGCCATTGTCGAGCAGGCTGCGACGCTCGTTCCGACCGAGCTCCGAAGTCTCGATGCGATCCATTTGGCAAGTGCATTGTCGGTGAAGGCCGATCTGACCGCCCTGGTCGCATATGACAGCCGCCTCTGTTCAGCTGCAAAGGAATCAGGCATCGAGGTTGTCTCACCCGCCTGACCTATTTTGTGGGGGCGGAGGGACTCGAACCCTCACTGGGGACGTTTTAAGCGTCCTGCCTCTGCCGATTGGGCTACACCCCCGGACAGACCCGCACCCGACGTCGCATCGGTGCCCGGTCCTGTTCCGCTGTCATGGTCGCAGGTGTCACGACTTGCGGCACGCCGCGAAGGTGTTCAGGCCGAGCTTGTGCCGGTAGCAGCGGATGCCGTGCGGCAGAAAGCCGGCCTGCACGAGCAGGGGCCATAAGTCGCGGGGATCGAAGTACCGCTTGTGGTCGTCCATCTCCTCGGCCGGGCTGAGGCCGAGGCGGAAGGCAGAGAGCTCCAGGAACCGCTTGCCCCGCCAGCTCGGGACGTTCACGACGCAGGTCCCACCCGGGGCGAGGATCCGGTGGAACTCGGCCAGGGCCACCTCAGGGTGCCACAGGTGCTCGATGACCGAGACGCACACGATGACGTCGAGGGAGTCGGTGGCGATGTCGTGCAGTGCTTCGGGGAGCGCCCCCTCGATGGCCTTCACCTTGGGGTCGGTCTTGAGATCGTCGGCCAGGGCCACATCGACGAGCGTGGCGGCGGACACGTCGCCGAGCACGCTGCGGGTGAACCGGGCCTGGAACCCACAGCCGAAGTCACCGATGGACCGGCCCGCGAAGGTGCCGACCTCCTTGCGCACCCGGTACCCCGACAGCCAGATCCCGAGCCGGTCGGCCGCTGTCAGAGAACCGCTCTGCCCGAACGCGGTCGACCGGATGGCGTCATCCGAGCTCATGGTGCCGGTCCTCGGGTGGGCGCGGCGTCCCGTAACGCACGCCCGTGGCGTAGAGCACGAGCGTGAAACAGAACCCGGTGAAGCCGATGATCATGAGCAGCGAACCGGTCACGGCCAGGTGGTCGAGGAGTGCCGACGGAGGTGGGAGCGCGAAGTTGTTCGTGACGTAGTGGATGACGAGGGCGTCGGCGAGGCCCAACCCCACCACGAAGAGCACGATGCTGGTGATGACCGTCCCCGTATATCGAAAGATCCTGGTCCACCGCCGGCGCGACTCCCCGGTGTAGTCGCACAGGACCTGGGCCAGGACACCGAAGCAGAAGCTCTGCAGCCCGAGGACGGCGAGGGTCACGCCCAGCAGCATCCAGTACAGGCTGAAGGTCACCGATCCGACCGAGATCGACCCGAAGCTGAGCGGCAGCGTGAGCAGCAGGCCGACGATCAAGAAGAAGAGCCCCGGTTTCAGCGCGAAGAACTCGGCCCGGTAGATGAACATGGCCCGGAGGTTGATCCAGGCCGCCTGGAAGGGCGAGAACCACCCGGACCGCTTGTGATGCGAGAGGCGGCCCTCCCGGTCCTTGTAGAAGGTGACAGGTACCTCACTGGTGCGGAGCTTCATGAGGACCGACTTGAGCACCATCTCCGAGGCGTACTCCCACGACTGCGACACCAGCCCCATGCGCTCGAGCGCGTCCCGGCTGATCCCCCGCATGCCGCAGTGGATGTCGGTGAAACGGCTTCCGTAGAGCCGGTTGAGGATCCAGGTCGTCACCGGTGTGCCCAGGTAGCGGTGCAGGCCGGGCATGGAGCCGGCCTCGATCGAGCCCAACCACCGCGACCCCATGGCGAAGTCGTCGCCTTGGCGGAGCTTCTCGACGAAGGGGCCGAGGAGACGGAAGTCGTAGGTGCAGTCCGCGTCGCCCATGACGATGTAGCGACCCCGGATGAACGGCATGGCGTCGATGTAGGCCCGGCCCAGGCCGCGCTTGGGCGTGCGCAGCACCCGGGCCCCCCCGGCCAGGGCGAGCTCGGCGGTCCGGTCGGTGGAGCTGTCGACGATGAGGATCTCACCTCTCGCCCCCGCCGCGTCGAGGCCCTGGCGGCACCACGACACGAAGTCGGAGATGGTGAGCTCCTCGTTGACGGCCGGGATCACGATCGAGACCTCGGGATCCTCGACGTCGTTGTCGGGCCGCAGCAGCTCGACGTCGGGATCTCCGCCTCCGGACAGCCGCGTGCCCAGGGGGGAGCTCCCGTTGGCCTCCAGCGGGACGCGACGGTCCAGATCTCGGTGATCCACCGCCCTATTCTGTCCTGCCGGCTGCCCTACCGACATTGGCCGCCGATCACTCGTGGTGGTGCCCCACCACCGGCGTCACGCCGGTCTGGTCCCAGATGGTCCGCTCGGGGCGACGCGGGTCGTCCTCGACCCCTCCGCCGGGCCCGAAGATCATGGTGGGCCTGCGCACGGGGTCGTACGCGGGCCAGGCGCCTGCCGCGTCACACGACGGGTCGCCGTGGCGGGCGAAGGCGACCCACGCGTGCTGCATCTGCTCCGAGAGCGTGGTGGCGAGAGGACCCCCGCCGGCGAAGGTCTGCACATGGGCGTCGTGCACCGTCCCGAACACGAACGGGATCTCCAGGCCGTGGCACGACCCGAACATCCCGTTGAGGAACGGGGACTCCCAGGTGAAGAGGTACGAGAACGTCTGCGGCTGGTACTTGGCGTGCGCGGCCGCCAGGGCCTGCAACGGCAGCCGGAAGACGTAGTCGCTCGTGACCGCGCTCCACAGGTCGCGACCGGTCACGGGCTCGCCCCGCTGCATGCGGGCACCGCGGTAGGCGTCGACGATGTCGCGTCCGGCCGGTCCCACCAGGCCCGCCAGGCGATGGGCGACCCGGGCATCGTCGACGTCGGGGGCGCCGTGGTCGGCGGTGGTGAACAGGGCGCACTCGTCGCGGGTCACGCCCAGCAGGAGCGGCACCGGCGCCGCCGCGCCGGCGACGATCTGCTCGCCCGGGGGCCGTTCGAGCATCACGCCATCGACCACAGGAAGCAGCGCCAGGGGCAGGCCGCCCTCGGTCGGTGCCTCGGCCGCCACGCGCTGGGTGGCTTCGACCAGACGCTGGGCCGGCATATGGCGCAGCGACGCCATGGCGTCGGCTCCCTCATCGAGATGGCCGGCCAGGCGCTCGGCCCGTCGCTTGGCCCACCGCGGGCTCGCCGTCGCCGGCGGCCCACTCTGGATGACGGCGCGGTGGAAGAGCCCGGAGGCGCTCGGCGCGGTGAGAAGGTCGCCGATGCTCATGGCGCCGGCCGACTCGCCGAACAACGTGACGTTGGCCGGGTCCCCGCCGAAGGCGGCGATGTTGCCCTTCACCCAGCGCAGCGCATCGACCTGGTCGCGCAGGCTCCAGTTGCCCGATCCGCCGTCGTGATCGACATCGAGCCCGGGGTGGGCGAGGAGCCCGAGCGCGCCGAGCCGGTAGTTGATGGTGACCACCACCGCGCCCTTCGAGGCCAAGCCCGCCCCGCTGAACAGTGCGCTCGAACCCGTCCCCGTCGTGAACCCACCGCCGTGCAGCCACACCATGACGGGCCGTCGGCCGTCGTCGAGGCTGGGCGTCCACACGTTGAGATTGAGGCAATCCTCGTCGGACGCCGTCGGGTCGTGCGCCAGGCTGAAACCGGGGACCGGTGGCGTCTGGGGCGCGATGGGGCCCCACGAGAAGGCATCGCGGGTGCCGGTCCACGGCACGACGGGCTGGGCGGCGCGCCACCGGCCCTCGGCCCCGGCGACCCGGGCATAGGGCACGCCGCGGAATACCCAGACCCCCGATTCCTCCCGCCCCTGGACCACGCCAGCGGCCGTACGGGTCACGCCCTCCAAACCGTCCCCCCGACGCCTGAGAGGCCCTGGTCCCGTTCCGGCCCCTATAGGCAAGGTAGAGGGCCTCCTGGAGAAGGTCAAGGAAACGCCAATTGGCGGTTCGGCCCTTCCGCTCGCCGCCCCTACCTGGCTACTGTTGACAAAGTGACCGTTGTGACTGGCCTGTTTCGTCGCGCCCCGATGCCGGCCCTCCTCCGCCGAATGGCCCTCGCCATCGCCGCGATCGCGATCACGGGCTCGGTGGCGACGACGCCGGCGGTGGCGTCGCCGGGGGCCTCTGACGCCGACGCCGAACAGGCGGCGCCGTCGGGGGCGTCCATCGATGCCACCCAGGCCCAGGTCGCGGTCATCGAGGCCCAGGCCGCCACGGAGCAGCAGACGCTCGCCCAGCTGTCGGAGAGCTACGACGAGGCCACCGTCCACCTCCAGCAGATCGACGCCCAGCTTTCGGCCACGGCCACGCGCCTCGCGGCGGCCAGGAAGCGGCACGCCGCGGCCGTGCACGTGCTGCGCGTCGCGGCGGTCAACGCGTATGTCTACGACACGCCGTCGAGCCAGATCACCTCGATGTTCTCCACGCCGTCGGAGACAACCTCGCTCCACGACGAGTACCAGCAGACCGCAGAGGCCAACATCAACCACGCCGTGGCGCAACTCGCGTCCAGCGAACGCCAGCTCACCGCGACCGAGTCGACACTGCACGCCCAACAGCAGCAGGCCGCCGCCGACACGTCGCAGGTCGGGTCGGCTCAACAGTCGGCGCGCGCCACCGCGGCGACCACCGAGGCCACGCTGTCGCAGGTGAAGGGACAGCTCGCCCAGCTCGTGGCCCAGCGCGCCGCGGCCGAGGCCGCGGCGGCAGCTGCTGCTGCGGCTGAAGCGGCCAGTGAGGCAGCCCGGCAACGCGCCGCCGCGGCCGCCGCGCAGGCGGCGCAGGTGGCCGAGCAGTTCGGCGCGGGATCCGCCGCCGCCGTCCAGGCCACCAACGCCGCCAACCAGGCTTCGGCCAGCGCCGGGGCGACCGTGGTCATCGGCACCGGCGCCGTGCAGAGCGCCACCGGACCGGGAGCCCTCGCCCTGC
Organism: uncultured Acidimicrobiales bacterium; assembly: GCA_963811775.1. Classification (GTDB taxonomy): domain Bacteria; phylum Actinomycetota; class Acidimicrobiia; order Acidimicrobiales; family UBA8190; genus Chersky-840. The sequence continues at coordinate 82,372 of CAWESO010000012.1, forward strand.
GAGGGGCCGAGAGATATCTCGGTGTCCCCTACGAATGGGGAGGCGCAGGCGCCGCCGGCCTCGACTGCTCGGGGCTCACCATGCTCGCCTGGCGGGCGGCGGGCGTCAGCCTGCTGCACTCGGCGGCCATCCAGTACGACGAGTCCGTCCACGTCCCTCTGTCGCAGGTACGTCCCGGGGACCTCCTGTTCTACGACCTCGACGGTGACGGCATCGACCACGTGGTCATGTACGTGGGTTCTGGCCCCTACGGCGCCGATACCATCATCCAGGCCGCCCACACCGGCACGGTGGTCGAATTCGACCCCGTCTGGGACCTGGGACTGGTGGGGGCCGGCCGGCCCTAGCCCGGGCTCCGGGTATCGGGGCCCGCCTGCGGGCCCGGCGCGCGGCGACGGCTACCATGACGCCGTGACGGCCGGCAAAGAAGCAGTCCAGAGCGAGCAACGCGCTGCGCTCGTGCCGCTCCCGCGTGTCGACGACGCACCGACGGCCGGCCCCCGCCTGTCGGACGTGGACGAATGGGGACGGTCGGAGCACGCCCGGACCATCGCCCGCCGGCTGTTCGCCCCGCTCTACGACAATTGGTTCCGCGTCGAGTGGGAAGGGCTCGAGAAGATTCCCAAGACCGGTGGCGCGCTCCTAGTGGCGAACCACGCCGGAGCGATCCCTTCGGACGCGCCCACCATCATGCACGGCATCGAGGTCGAACGGGGCCGCCCCGTCTACGGCATGGCCGACTTCTTCTTCCGCGAGGCGCCGTGGGTGGGGACGGTGTGGGCCCGCGTGGGTGGCGTGCCGGCGCACCCCGACAACGCGCTGCGGCTCCTGCGCGACCAGGGTCAACTGGCCCTCGTCTTCCCCGAAGGGACAAAAGGCCCTTCGAAGACGTACTCGGACCGGTACCGCCTGCGACGTTTCGGCCGGGGCGGCTTCGTGGAGATCGCCATGCGGGCCGGGGTCCCGGTGATCCCCATCGCGGTCATCGGCGCCGAGGAGTCGATGCCCATCGTCTTTCGTATCCCGGCGCTGGCGAAGCTCATCGGCGTCCCCTACTTCCCCGTCACCGCCAACATGTTCCTCTTCGGGCCGCTCGGGCTGGCCATGTACTTCCCGGCCAAATTCAAGCTGCGCGTCCTCGATCCCGTGACGTTCAACGTGCCGAGCGGGCAGGAGCGGTACTCCAAGAGCCGCGTCATGGAAGAGGCCGAGAAGATCCGTACCAACATGCAGGAGACGATCTACGAGATGCTGCGCGAACGGCGCAGTGTCTGGTTTGGCTGACGCCGGTGGGGCGACGCGTCCTCATCACCGGCCTGGACTCGTTCTGGGGCGGGCGGATGGCCCAGGCCCTCGAATCGGATCCCGACGTGGAGATGATCCTGGGGATGGGGACGCGAGAGCCCACCGTCCCGCTCGAGAGGACCGAATTCGTCAAGGCCGACCAGACGTATTCGATCCTGTCCCGAATCGTGGCCGCCACCCAGGTGGACACGATCGTCCACACCTTCCTGGTCGTGGACTCCACGCGTGTCTCGAGTCGGGCCCTGCACGAGATCAACGTGATCGGGACGATGAACCTCTTGGCCGCGGCGGGCCAGTCGGGCTCGCCGGTCCGCCAGGTCGTCGTGAAGTCCTCGACCCTGGTGTACGGGTCGGCCTCCACCGACCCCACCTGGTTCCGGGAGGAGATGTCGCGCACGTCGCCGGCCCGCACCCGCGTCGAGCGCTCCCTGCTCGAGGTCGAGGGGTTCGTCCGGGACTTCGCCGAGGACAATCCGGCCACGGTGGTGTCGGTGCTGCGATTCGCCAACGTCCTCGGGACCGACATCGTCACGCCCATCAGCACGAACCTGTCCCGGCCGATCTGCCCCGCCATCGCCGGCTACGACCCCCTCCTGCAGTTCGTGGAGGAGGACGACGTCGTGCGCTGCCTCGAGCACGTCACCCGCCAGCGGATCCCCGGCCTCTACAACGTGGCCGGCAGCGGCAAGCTCCCGTGGAGCGAGGTGACCGGCATCTGCGGGACGCGGATCCTCCCCATCTCTCCGCTGGGGACCCACACCGCCGCGGCGCCGCTGGTGCGGCTCGGCCTGATCGAATTCCCGCCCGAGCTCGAGAGCCTGTTGCGCTACGGCCGGGGCGTGGACACCACCCGGATCGGCAAGGCGGGTTTCTCGTGCCGCTACACCACGGCCGGGGCCGTCGAGAGCTTCATCCGCGCCGTGCGCCTGCGGCGCAGCGTCGGTGACGACCCGCCCTCCTACACGTACTCCCAGGACATCGAGCAGTTCTTCCGCCACTCACCCGCGGTGATCCGCTCGGAGGGCTGAGCCTCAGGGCCCGGTGAGCCATCCCAGGGTCAGGCCATCGGCCCGGATCGTCCATTCTTCGGCGGTCATGGCGTAGCGGACGTGGTCCTCCCAGTGCCCGTCGATCTCGAGATAGCGCACCGCCACCCCTTCCTCGCGCAGCCGCAGCTTCTCGACCACCCGCCGACTGGCGCGGTTGCGCGGCACGATGGCGATCTCCACCCGGTGCAGTCCGAGCTCCTCGAAGGCGAATCGCAGCACCGCCACCGTGGCCTCGGGCGCGTAGCCCTGCCCCGCCATGGCTTCGTCCACCCAGTACCCGACGAAGGCATTCTGGAACGGCCCCCGCTGGATCGACGACAGCGTGATCTCGCCCACGAATCGGTCGTCCAGGAAGATCCCGAACCCGTACCCGCTCCCCATCTGCCTCTCGCGCTCGCGCGCCGCGCAGCGGGCGGCGAAACTGGCGCGATCCTCGGGCGTGAGCGGTGCTCCCGCCGGCCGGGGCTCCCAGGGCACGAGCCACCGGCGACAGCGGGCGCGGACCTCGAACCAATTCTCGTAGTCGTCCTCGCTCAGGGTCCGCAGGCGGATCCGCCCTCCGCTGAGCTCGAGCGGCGTGGCCCGCGTCGTCCGGCCGATCATCGCCCCAACACCTCCCCCAGCGCACCCAGGAGCAACTCGACGTTGCGCAGCCGGGCGGTGTGGCCCATGCACCCGATGCGCCACACCCGTCCCGCCATGACCCCGACACCGGCTCCGATCTCGATCCCGTAGCGCTGCAGCAGAGCGGCGCGCACGTCGGCCTCGCCCATGCCCCCCAGGTCGTCGGGCACCCGGACGGTGGTCAGCTGGGGCAGGCGGTGCTCGGGGGCGGCCACGAGCTCGAACCCGAGCTTCTCGAGGCCGACCTGCAGGGCGCGGCCACACGCCTCGTGCCGGGCCCATGCCGCCTCGAGGCCCTCCTCGAGCACCACGCCCAGCCCGGCGTGGAGGGCGAAGATCATCGAGACCGGCGCCGTGTGGTGGTACGTGCGGCCACCCAATCCCTCGACGTACCGGGCGATCAGCCCGAGGTCGAAGTACCACGATGCCGGCCGCGCCTTGAAGCGCGCCCGCGCTCGCTCCCCCACGGTGACCGGTGACAGGCCGGGCGGGACGCCGAGGCATTTCTGGGTCCCGCTGTAGGCGATGTCCACGCCCCAGCCGTCCACCTCGAAGGGGATGCCGCCGAGGGAGGTGACGGCGTCCACGAGCACCAGGGCGTCGCCCTTGCCCTGGGCCACCTCTTCGACGTCATTGCGGACCCCGGTCGAGGTCTCGGCATGGACGAGGGTGATCAGCACCGGGGAGGGGTGGGCCTCGAGCAGCGCCGCCGGGTCCAGCGGCTCCCCCCACGGAGCCTCCACCCGCACGACCTCGGCGCCGAGTCGTCCTGCCACTTCGCACATTCGCTCACCGAACAAGCCGTTGACACCGACGACCACCACGTCACCGGGTCCCACCACGTTGAGCAGCGTCGCCTCCATCCCCGCCGACCCGGTCCCGCTCAAGGGAAACGTCAGCGGGTTTGCCGTGCGGTACACGGCACGCAGGCGATCACAGGTCTGGTCGAGGACCTCGAGGAATTCGGGATCCAGGTGTCCGAGGAGGGGTCGGGTGAAGGCCGAGATGACCTCGGGATAGGCATTGGAAGGGCCAGGCCCCATCAGGACTCGATCGCTGTACGCCACCCCAGGATGCTAGGCACGGTCGACACCATCGCCGCCAGACCAGGGCGGATGGGCTCGCCGTGCTCACGGTTGCCCGAGTAAGACGGGGCTCGTGGTACGGTTCCGCCCGTCCACAGCGCTGTCAATCGCCACCGACCGGTGACCGAGAGTGGCCAACGGTGATTTCGATGAACGCAAGCCATAAGGACCCGTCGGGAGCCGCAGCGGTAAGCGAGAGCAATCGGTTCCCAACGAGATCGGCACCTCGGGCCCAGTGACAGACGGCCACTCCCCTGACCAGCCTGGCTTGTTCCGAAGATCGCTTCGCATGGCCGTGGCCAAGCTGGCTCGCGTTGTCGGGATCCAGGCAGCCAACCCGGAACCAAACCGCGACGCAGACGTCACGCGGGACGCGTTCTCCGATGTCGGCGCATACCGAATTTGGCTGGACGACAAGGCCCGAGTTGATACCGGGTCGACGGGCTCGACTGGCACCATCCCACCGACATCGTCGATGCCTCCGGATCGCTCGGTCAGCACCGCATCACCGACAATCAGCGTCATCGTCCCGGTATTCCGGCCCGAGCGCTGGTACCTGCAGCGCTGCATTGAATCTGTCCGGGCCCAGACCTACCAACGATGGGAACTCTGTCTGTGCGACGACGCATCAGGAAGCGAAGAGATCAGCACGCACTTGAAAGAGGCTGCGGCAGCCGACGCTCGCGTCAAGGTCGCGGTCCACGATAGCAACGGTGGGATCTCACGCGCGTCGAACACCGCCCTCGCCCTGGCGGGGGGGGACTTCATCGCCTTGCTCGACCATGACGACGAGTTGACGATCGACGCACTAGAGCTCATCGCCCAGTGCGCGTCAGACAAGCCCGACGCCGATGTCATCTACTCGGACGAGGACAAGCTCGATCAAGACGGTGAACGGGGGTTCCCTCAATTCAAGCCCGACTGGTCCCCTGATCTTCTCCTGTCCTATCCGTATCTGGGCCACCTAACAGTTGTCCGTCGACGACTGGTCGAGGAGATCGGCGGTTTCCGACCCGAGATGGACGGCAGCCAGGACTACGACCTGATGCTGCGAGCAACCGAACGAGCGCGTGCGATCGTCCACATCCCCCAGGTTTTGTACCACTGGCGCGTCGTTGAAGGCTCAGCCGCCGGAGATCCAGCGGCCAAGCCGTGGGCATACGACGCCAGCCGGCGGGCCCTCACGGACACACTGACGCGACGGAAGATAGACGGCCACGTGGAACCGGGTCCGTTTCCTGGCTCCTATCACACGCGCCGCAGGGTGAGCGGTAGTCCGAAGGTGAGCATTATCATTCCTGTCCGCGACGAAGCCCCGATCCTCCGAGAATGCGTCGATTCGTTGGACCGTGACCCAGGCCATGAGAACTTCGAGATCGTCTTGGTCGACAACGACGGCGTCGGCCCAGAAACACGAGCCCTCATCGACATCCTGTTAGAACGACCCAAGATCCGTCTCCTCGAGCACCCCGGCCGGTTCAACTGGTCATCCATCAACAACGCTGCCGCACATTCGTGCGACGCTGACCTGCTGTTGTTCCTCGACGACCGCGTCACCGCCAAGGGGGGCGGGTGGATAGGGGCGTTGATCGAACAAGCCCAGCGGCCCGAGGTCGGGGTGGTGGGGTCCCGCCTCCTGTACCCCGACGGTAGCCTTGAGCACTGCGGCCTGGTGTTGGGGATGGACGGCCTGGCGGGCCACCTCTTGTCCCGGTTACCAGGGGCATATGCCGGCTACATGGGATGGGCCGGCGTCGTCAAAGAATGCAGTGGCGTAAGCGGAGCGTGCATGATGTCGAGGCGCGAGCTGTTCGAGGAGCTCGGCGGATTCGACGAGACATTTGCGGTCGAGTTCGGTGACGTTGACTTCTGCCTGCGCCTACGCCGTGCCGGCTACCGCGTGATTTTTACCCCCCACGCCGAGCTTGTGATCCATGAATCGCAAGCCGAGAGGACCCAGGCCCTCACTTGTGACAATCAGGCCTTCCTCCATGCATGGGGCGACGAGATCAGGAGCGGTGATCCATTCTATAACGAAAATCTGAGCAGGCTGCGCACTGATTGTTCGCTCCGACCCGTCGATGAAGATCGACGATTGGAGTCGATGCTCGCAAGGCTGGCAAGCCCATCAAAGGTGTAAAGCGCGCCCAGCGCGGAACGGCTCTGAACTCAGCGCCGATTATCTGTATCAGGCGTCAATTCCAGAATGAACTGGTAGGCGAACATCGTGGGCCAAATGGTCAGGAACAAATGATCGACAGCCCGCAGCCATCGGCCTCCTATTCCCTTGATGTCGAGCGCGTCCAAGGGAAGGCCTACGGGTTCGAGGCGGCGAACGCTGAACCCTTCCCGTTCGACCAGTCGGCGAATGCTGCGGCGGGTGAAGAAGCGGAGGTGGGTCCTGTCCAGGATCCCCCTCTGGTCGTAGTCGAACGCTCCGAAGAATGATCGGAATCGGGGATACCAGTGAGCCACGTTCGGTACGCAGATCACAGCCGTGCCGTCGCTCCGCAGCAGTGACCTGACCTCTTGAAGGAGGTCTTGGGGCCGCCGCACGTGCTCGAGCACGTCCGCTGCAAGGACGACGCCAAATCCGGTGCCCACCTCAGCGGGAATCCCGTGGTCGAGGTCCGCCCGCACGAAAACACCGACGCGCTCGTGTACTCCTTCCAATTCGAACATGTCGACACCGGTGACGTGGTGCCCTGCAAGCTGTAGACGCTCGGCCAGTGCACCAGAGGAACAACCAAGATCGAGAATCTTCCCCGGTGGACGCGATCCGAGTCAGCGCGAGGATCCGGCCATGCGAGCTGTCCTCGCTGTCTTTCAGTTTGTACTCGTCGTTTAACGCCACTCTTGTTCCGTCGCCAAACCCCGCCTTGGCAAGCCGGTACACGATCACGTCCTTTGTGACGTCGGCAGCGTATCGAAGGCCCGCGACATAGCAGATCTCGTCGCCATAGTACGTCGGGATTGGAACCTCCACGATGCGCTTCCCGGCGTCGTGAAGCTGAATGATGATCTGGGTGTCGAAGTTGAAACCATCCGCGTTCTGGTCGAACGGGATCTGCTTCAGAGCTTCGACGCTATATGCACGGTATCCGGAATGAAACTCGGTGAGATCAGTTCCAAGCGCTGCGTTCTCGAACTTGGAAAGGATTCGGTTTCCTACATATTTGTACAGGGGCATTCCTCCTTTTCGAGCTGCCCCTTTGATCATGATGCGTGATCCGAACACCGCGTCGGCCTCTTCATCGAGAAGGGGAGCAACCAGTTCCGGGAGGCACTCCGGAGCGTACTGGCCGTCTCCGTGAAGCATGACGACGATGTCGAGCCCATGCTCGATCGCGACCTGATAGCCGGCTTTCTGGTTGCCGCCGTAGCCGAGATTGCGTGGCTGGCGGATCATCGTGATCGGGAGATCGGAGATCTGCTGGTAGCCGAGTCCCACGAGATAGGTGGCATCTTGGCTGTGGTCGTCGCTGACGATCACCTCGCTGATCCTCGGGCGAAACTCTGGTGGTATGCGGTCCAACACCGCAGCGAGGGTGGTGGCGGCGTTGTACGCCACGATGAGGATCCCGATCTTCTTCTCCCCGACCCTGTTCTCAGCTCTCTTCAACGCTCTCACGCCCTATCTCACGGTGAGCACCACATCGGCGATCCTGTTCTGGCAGATCTCTATCCTCCCACGGATGGCGACCCCTCAGAAACATTTGCCCTGAGCACTCATTCGGACCGTTTTGGCCGGCCTATTGGAGGGTCAGGATTGGGCTTTGCCGACCTGTCGCTCTCTTCGGCCAGGTGCTCGGTTGCATTCCCACGCGCGAGTCAGACGAGGTCGTAACGCACGACGCGGTCGATGGCCCAAAGCCGTGCCGGGTCCAGCCCTTGGCTGATCGGACGACCCGAGATCGGAGTGGAGTCCTCCGACGATCTCCGAAACTCGGGTCCCCAGCGCCTGCGCAGCTGCTGTCCTCGCGGGTACTCCGTGCGGGACCTGACGACGGCATGGCCTTGCCGAACACGACGACGAGCAGCCGCGAGACGGTCCCACAAACCCTCGTGGGATCGAGCCTTCGGGGAGCGATCCGGCCAGGTGCCATGGCGTCGCGCTGACACAGTTCAGGGCCAAGAGACTGGATCCGTCCCATGGACCGCGCTTGTTAGGATTGCGGGATGGTTGCGACACCATGCAGATCATGAGTCCCACTTACTACGTCTACGTGAGCGACCGCGGGAACGTCTTCATGACCGAGATCGCAGCCGTGCTCGCCGCGACGCTTTCCGATCTGGGCTACCACACGGTGTATCCCGCTCCGGGTCTTCCCGAGCCCGGTCGGGACCGCGTCAACCTGGTGGTGGCCCCTACGAGTTCTTTACGCTCCAGCAGGGTCTGAGCGAACGGGAGCTGCTCAACGCTGCGGAGGTGAGCGTGTCGGTTGGTGTCGAACAACCGGGTACGAGCTGGTTCGAACTCGGCACCCATTATGCGAGCGCCGGTCCTGTGGTCCTGGATATCAGCCCGTACGCGGTGAACGAGCTGAGCCGACAGGGTCTCGATGCGATCCATCTCCAATTGGGGTACCACCCGAGTTGGGACCAGTGGGGTGGAGACTCCATCCGACCCCGACCCACCGATCTCCTCTTCTCGGCTCTTCGACACCACGCCGGGAATGCATCTTGTCCGAAGCGGCGCCTCTACTCTGGGACTGCAACGCGGATATTCGGCTCTTCGAGTTCCCGAAGCCGATGATCGAACCTCGGGCACACTTCGTGGTATCGACGGCAAAGTGGGAGTTGCTCGCCTCCAGCCGCGTCTTACTGAACATTCACCGTCATGAGGTCCCGTATTTCGAGTGGGTGCGAGTGCTCGAGGCGGTCGTGAACGGCTGCCTGGTCGTGTCGGAGACCTCTGCCGACTATGGGCCGTTGATTCCAGGCGAGCACCTGATTGCCGCGCCGTCCGAGCTCCTCGGCGCCTACACGGCCAGCATCATGACCGACGAGGCGCTGCGCACAGATCTGGCGGCCGCTGCCTACGATTTTGTCCGTACCAAGCTCGAGCTCAAGACCCTGCTCGAGCCCATTTGCGCCCACGTCGAGGATGTCGTGATACACGTCCCTCGTCACCGAAAGGCCCTCCCTTTCCGATCGGCGACCCTTCGCCACGCGACGCCAAGTCCAGCTGCCGCCGAGGGCCCTCCGACTCCATGCGCGATCTATGGGCCCGGGTCAAGGAGTTGCTCGATGGAGAGACCGACTTGTTGCAGCGGGTCGAGGCGCTGCAGGCAGGCGCGCCTCCTCCACGGCGACGCTGATCACGTCGATGTGTTCGTGACACGGGCGTGGGGAGGCTTCGTCCCCGACGTGAGCGTGGTGGTCACCTCCTGCAGATTATCAGGGGCTCGTCGCCGAGGCAATCGAATCAGTGATGAGCTCGTCGGGGGTGACCGCGGAATTGATCGTCGTCGATGACCACTCCCAGGACAATACATCGACACGATCAGGGAGCTGATGAGCACCACCGACTGGTTTCCCACGATGTTGCTGGCCAAGGCAGCCAATGGCGGAGTTGGCTCGGCCCGGACCGTCGGCATCGCTCGCCCACGCCGAACGGGTGTTCGTCTTGGACGCTGACAACGTCATCTACCCCATGACCCTGAAGAAGCTGTCAACGGCTCTCGACGAATCGCCAGACGCTGCCTTCTCCTATGGCATCATCGCCAAGGATGGGAATTCCGGACTCCTGAGCCACTTGCCGTGGGACGTGGAGCGCCTGACTGAGGCCAACTACATCGACGCGATGGCGATGATCCGACGCCGTGTGTGGAACGAGATCGGTGACTACGACAAGTACTTCAGCCTTCGGGGCTGGGAGGACTGGGAGTTTTGGCTGCGACTGGCGGCCCAGGGATCCTTCGGCGTCTTCGTACCTGAGTTCGTGGGGTGTTATCGGGTGCATTCGCTGTCGCGCCAGCAGACGGTGAATCTCCACACAGAACCGTTGATGAAGGACTTCCAAGACGCTACCCATTCCTGCCCTGGAGCCAGGGCTGATCGCCCCACGAGGTGAAGATGCTTGACCAGACCCAGCTCATTGACAGTGCCAGAGTGCAGACACTCGAGGCTGAGGTTCGCACTCTGCGACAGCGGTTGGAGCAACGAGAAGAACTGCTCCGCGTGCTCAACCGCCGGCTGCTCCAGCTCGAGCACGGCGGAGAGCAGCTTTCTGGAATCTCGCCGAGCTGAAGTCGGACTGCTTCAGGAGGAGTTGGAGTCATTGCGAAACACGAAGCTGTTCCGTTGGTCGTCTCCGGTTCGGGACGTCTACAGCCGAATGAGGAGCCGGAAGTGAACCCCTCAGCGTCTCGCTACACGGCTGACATCCATCTTCGTGCTGTCAACGACGCTCACATTCTGGCTATCGGACGGGTCCCAGCCAACAGCCGCGTTCTCGATCTCGGCGTGGCGGACGGGTCGGTGGCGGCCCTTCTCAAGGACATGGGCTGCAGGGTGTGGGGGGTGGAGCTGGACCCTGTCGCAGCCGAAGAACCGGCCCGGCGTGTGCGAGGAGGTAGTGGTCGCAGACCTCAACACCCTTGATCTCGCCCAGCGGTTTCAGGGTCAGCAGTTCGATGTGGTCCTCATGCTCGACGTCCTCGAACATCTGAGCGATCCGGTGGCAGCCCTGGAACGACTGAAACCGGTCCTGGCCGAGGGAGGTTGGGGCGTCATCTCACTCCCCAATGTGGCCCACCTTTCGCTGCGGTTGTCCCTCCTACAGGGAAACTTCACGTACACGGACGTGGGGCTGCTCGACCGAACCCATCTCCGCTTCTTCGACCGTGCCGGGGTGGATGATCTACTCGAACAGGCGGGGTGGGGGATGTTCGACATCGAACGCGTCACCCGGCGACTCGGGACCACGGAGATACAGATCGATGATGTCGACCCCGAGCTCGTCCGGCAACTGGAATCCGAGACCGAAGCTCTCACGTACCAATTTGTGATCAGCGGAGCCCCGCTGGGATCCGCCTTGCTCGACAGTCCGCCGGTCCTTCCCGCCGCGGTCGCTCAGGGCGCGCTCTTGGAGTGCCTGACGCGGATCGCTGAACTGGACGAGGAAGTACGCCAGCTGCGCCGAGCGCTCCCAACCGATCTGTTGGAGCAACTGACGGCCATCCGGACCGGCGGAATCGAACGTCGCGGCCATTTGAAGTACCTCCTGGACGCTCTGCAGTCGGACGCGTTCAGGAACCGGGGTGTGGGCTAGCCGGCTGCGAGCGGCACACCTGGGCTTCCTGCCTACGAGGCGTCTCATCAACAGCCGCAGAATCCATCACGCATCGTGCTTCAGCGGTTCACGAATCCCCGACGCTGCCGTCGCATCTATTGATACTGGTCGGTACTGCCGCTGGTCGCCCGCGTCCGTCGGACGTCTTCGTCGCATCCAGGCCATCACGGAAAGCACAAGGATGAGAACACAAATCGCCGCCGAGGCGATGCTCAAGACCAGACCCTTTGCCAAGCCCACCGGGCTATACCGCAACTGTACGATCGACCTGCCGGCGGGAATCCGGACCGCCTGTTCGTTGAAGTCGGCTCTCTGGACCGGCGTCCGTACCCCATTCACCGTTGCCGACCACCCTGGGTCCCACATGTCCGGGATCACGAGGAACCCCGGCCTGGAGGACCGCACCGTCACACTCGCACTATTCACCCCTTGTCTGGCGGACATGACTCTCGCTCGACCCGATCTTCCCGTTGAGGATTTCCCCGCGCCCGCCAGAATGACTTGCTGACGATAGGGGAACGTCGCACTTGTGAATCGACTCAGACTGTCGCCATCGCTCTTCACGTACTCGTCGTTGTAGACGACAAGCGGTCCGGTTGGAGCGCCGGTCCATGCAAAGACGCTTCCGTCATTACCGGTGTAGACCCTCTTCCATCCGAGCCCTTCGACCGTGCTCACCAGCGAGGTGATCGCGGCGGTCGCCGGTGTGAAGGCTATTTGGTCGACTCCGAGCCTAGGAAGAAGATCGTAGCGAACCGTCAGCGCGTCGAATGTGGGCTGGAACGCGCCCTCGAGCTTTGTCGCAATGACCTCGCTCGGCTCCTCGCCGCCGACCACGCGCCACACGTCCACTGTTCGGGTAGGGACCGAGCTATCGTACCCGTTCGCACTCGCGATGCCGAACACCAGAGCGTCATCCGAATCGAGCATCGGAGGCTGCCAACCCGCTGAATCATTGTCGGCGGGAAGTACTCGGTTCGTCCATCCCGCGACCCCAAAGTTCCCCGACTGCAAGGCACGAATGAGTGGAGTTACAGGAAATGCCGAGCTCGGTGTCCTGGGGAGAAAAGGCGGATTGATGTCGCGGCCATACCACCCAAGCTGAAGGGCTGTGACCGCGACGACGACCGCGGCCATGCACCGAGAGATCCACCACCGACCCGTATGGCGCGAATACCAACGAAAGACCCGGGACGGCGATGAGGTCGACAACGAAACACCTGGCCCGGCGACAGCACGCATCAAAGCGTCGAGCCCAACTGCACCCAATACAGCCAATCCCAGGTCGAAAAGGAAGAGCAATCGCGAGTACGGGCGAAAGATACTCATTCCCGGGATGAGCTTGTACGCGAGCCAACTCACCGGGCCACCGATCGCCACAAGAACAGAACCGACAACCAGCCCTCGTCCGAGACCCGACCCTTTACGTCGGAGCAAAAACCCGACGACGGCACAGACTACGGTCAGAGTCCCGGCAAACGCAACTCCCCACTGCATCTTTTCTTCGGTGATCGGGAGTGAGACGGGCCAGATCGCATACCGTAGGTCTGACGGTGCAAGCAACATTCCCCGGGTAATGTCCGCGAAGGTAAGCGCCTGTCGTGAAATGTCGCTCGTCAAGTACGCGGTCGGAACGAGAAGAAAGGCCGCCAAACCGACTCCGAGCCCTGCACCGGTAAGCCCCCGAGCCATCGGTGCGAACGCATGCCTCGAATGACTCGTCCGCCATCGTGCCAAGAGCTCGCCGATAGCGAGAACACCTCCATAAAGACAGATCGTGACCAGGCATATGTCAGCGAAGAGGAGGTGTGTGGACAGGAACAACAATGCGATGCAAGCGGCTGCCGCCACCGACCAAGGCCACGAGCGAAGTATCGATCTTCGCATCGTAAGCAGGCCTGCCGGCAGCCACGCAAAAAGCGGCGCTACGACTTCCAACTGCAACCAGGCAAGCGTGAACGATCCGAACATCCATGAGACCGCGCCGAGAAGAGCAGCCGGTGGGCTGAGTCCGAGATCGACAAGAAGCCAATACGTGAAGAGCCCCGCCAGTGTGACGTGGAATACCGACAATGCGTCATGCGCTGTCGTAGGGCTGACTGTCTTGGCGAGGAACAGGCGCGGCGGGTAAAGGAGCGCGCTGGATCCGTCAGCAAAAAGCGGTTGGCCGCCGAACGAGTCGGGATTCCACCACGGGATCGTCCCCTGTTTGACGGTGGCCGTGAGCTCGCCCTGCAATGGGAAGTTCAGCGCCGCCTGATCAGACTGGGGATAGAACTCATATCCCTTGCTTTGGGCGGCCCAGGGATATACCACTCCCTCGTAACCCGGAACGGCTGAGAACACGTGACCGGTAAGAAGCGGAAAGAACCATGTGAGCGCGAGCGCAATGATGACCCCCGCAGAGGCCAGGTGCACGCCCCACGGGACCTTAGGCTCTGCGTCCTTCACGACAACGTTCGCGGTCTCGGAATTCGAAGGTGTGCTGCATTGTGGGCAACAGAGACGACTTCAGTCCGCGGTTGGCGAATCTCAGAGCGCGCCCGCACAATCGCGAGGGCACGCCGGGTTCGACCATTGCCTCATTTCGTGTTCACCGAACTCGCAACCAGAGACTTCCGCCCGGATTCTCGGCCCAGATCGGCAAGGCCGTGCTGACCTGGTCCCAGTGCGAGTGTGCGAGATAGTTGTTGAACCACACGATCTCGAAATCCTGGTTCGCAGTCAAAAACGCACGAACGAGGTATGCCTCGTTCCATGCTCTTCCCTCCAGAACCCAGGATCGGGGGTACTCAAACGGCCAAAAGATGTCGTGGATGTGAATGAGCACCCCGGATGGCAAGGAAGGGATGACGTCGAAGTACAGGTGATTGACATCACTTCCGGCCTTGGTGACGTGGCTCGAATCGATGAACAGGATGTCGCCCGGCCCGAGCGACGAGAAGACTTCCAGCCCCACGTTTTGGACGGGCTCAGCCATGATTTCGACGCTCTGGTCGTTGGACCCGAGCAACTCGAGCATCCGCCCAGGATGGGGGTCGATGAACGTCGCAGTACAGCTGTTGTCGAGGAACTCGTCATCGGTGTCCAGAAGCAGGGCCGATGAGTACCCGATGCCAACCTCGATGACACGATTCGGCCGAAGATGACGGAGAAGGCAGTGGTACACGAGCGCGTCTCCAGGCCCGAACCAAATATTGTCGTAGTAGTAACGATGTCGGCCGTCGGGTTGGACCGAGAACGGTTGTTCATTGCTGAACGGCACAAGGTGCTCGAGAAGCTCGAGTTGCCGCTCGACTCCTAAATCAACACCGACCAAGGAATCGGGCTTGTGCCCGAACAACCGAGCCTCGTCCTGCCGGACCGCGTCAAGGTCGGGATGAGGAGAATAAAAGTGACCTGGAGGCCACAATCCGTACCGATCAAACGTTTCCTGAAGGGCAGCGAGACTGTCGGACAAACTCCGGTTCTCGGCTTCCAACCCCATGCGGGCGGCAGCCAGGTCATCGCGCTCTGCTTCCAATCGTTGGTTGCAAGCACTCAGGTCATCGCGCTCGGCTTCCAAGCGTGAGCTGTGGTCGGCCAGGTCGTCACGCGATTCCAAAAGAGACCGTAGACGAGGCACGTGCCGACCAAGCGAAGCCGCATCCATCGTGGTTTTTTAGGCTACATCAATGGGCCTAGGCAAAGGTCGACGTGGGACGCCGTCGTGCTTGAACGCCAAACAGTCCGAGACCTCCGTCTACGCCGAAGGCCCGCCCCATACCACGCTCAGCGAGGTGACCAACACGCCTAGCGTTTCGACAGTCCTGACTCGTCAGCATGACAACCCCTTGCCGTGACGATCGTCTCTGCCCGACCGTCCAACCCGGAGGTGACCGGTTTGGTGCCGGCCGTCTCGTCCCGATCAGGAGCTCCGTGGGGAAAGCTCGAGTCAAGTTGGACGGGTGCCGGCCCGTGACCCGTCGGCGGTTCAGTCGAGCGTGCCATGCAGCGTTCGACCTGATCGTCGAAGCGCCCACCTCCTGCCGCCACGGTCCGGCGCCGGCGAGCTCGTCAACAGTGTCTGTCCGGCGCTTTCTTGTCGTGTACCCCCGACACTGCCCAGGGAGCCGCGGGCCCAGCCAACGGGCACGTCGATCCGGGTTGACCGGCCTCCGATGTCGTGCTCGGCGTCACACCCACGGTACGCTCTTTAGCTTCATGCCCAGCGCAATTCGTCGTCGTTCGCCTCGCGTCCGCACGTCCGTCTAAGACGAGCCCTCGGTGACCACCCCCGTGGCATCATTTCCCACCCGGCCCCAGGCCCCGGCCCGGGACAGCCACGGACTTCCGGCCACCCATGTGGAGGAGCTCGCCATGAGGTGCTCCGTGATCCGTGGCCTCGCACGGGCGGTCGTGGCCGCGACCGTAGTGGTGGTGATCGTCGCAGCAAGTCACACGTCGGTCAAGACGACGTCGTTACTGACAAACCAGGCGTCCGTCCAGGCCTGGACGAGCCGATATGACCAACTGTCGTGTCTCGAGGCTGCGTTCCGACACGCCGTCCCCGAGGGAGCTCGGGTCTATATGCAGGCCCCGAGCAGCAACGATTGGGTCTTGACGATGTCCACAGCGCAGTGGGCACAAGCGACGGCCAAGGCGGCCGGGGCCCAATGGACCGTGATGGTGAAGCAAGTTCCGAAAGGATGCGATGGTATTCAGTTTGAGGCGGTGCGACGGCGATGATGGCGCATGTGGCCAGGGCATTGTGTCTTTTGGCCCTTCCCGCTCTCCTGCCGACGGTGGCTGTCGTCGGGGTGCGCCCATAGCGCTCTTTCTCGTACCACTGGCGGGGTCGGTGCTAGCCGCTGTGGCGGCAGAGTTCGAACTGGCTGTCGGTGGCTCGATCCTCCCGTGGTTCGTCGCCCTGGCCGCCCTCGCCAACGTGGTGGGCGCGTGGCGGTTGTGGAGAGTCGCTTCACGGGATGCGGTCGACGTTGAACCAGGGGAGCATCCATCGGTTCGTGCTCCTCTTCGTCGCTTCGGAAAGGTTCCACGCCTGTTGGCTTGGTCGCCATGGTCCTGGATCACCATTCTGGCGGTGATCGGCGCCGTGGGGTGGCCCCTGCGAGCCTTGCGTAATCCGCTGATCTTTGACGACGGATACGCCATTTGGACACTTCATTCGATCTTCATCTACGGAGGGCATCACGCCTTCTTGTCGGGCCTTAGGAATCCGGCATACGGATTTTCGAACCCTGACTATCCGCCTCTCGTGCCCGCCAGTGGCGCCATCGCCTTCGTGAGCGACGGTCGTGTCGATATCCGGTTGGCAGTCATCCTGACCAGCGTCCTCAACGCCTGCGGCCTCGGAGTGGTCGCATTCGGCGTCATCGAAGCGGCAGGCCGAAAAGGCCAAGCTTTGGCTCGAGGGGTCGCCATCGCAGTAGCCGTAGGCGTTTGTCTGGTCGGGTTCGGTCTCGCCGGTGGCTACGCCGTCGCCGGATACGCCGACCTACTGTGGGCGGCGACGGCGACTGCTGCCATAGTCTTCGGCCTTCTTCTCCCTTGTTCGTCGACGCATCTCGCCGTCGCGTGGCTGTCCGCGACTGTCGCAAGTCTCACCAAGAACGAAGGCCTCACGACTGCCCTGATGATCTTTGTCCTTGTTTCATTCCGTTACATGATCGCACTGCGAGCATCTCGATCACGCACAATCGGTTTCGGGGGATCAATCGTCGGCGGGGATCACCCCAAGGTACACGCACTTCCTTCCGGCTGGGCAAAGCGAACGATGTTCACGCTGACAGCTGTCGTCATTGCCATAGTCATGGCCGTCCCTGGCTTGGGCTGGGCCGCACTGGTCAAGCTCAATGGGATCGGCAATGCCTTTCTCGGGCGTTCGCCACAGACGGTCGAACAAAGGGTCCACCCTACGTTGGCAGGCCTCGCCGACAACCTTCACATCCTTCCGGTGGCCGGCGCCGTGACGCTCGTCGGACTCCTCGTACTGCGAAGCGATCGGTCTCGACTTGGGCTCGGCCATCCCCTATGGCTCTGGCTCGTCGTCTTTGGATCTCTCACAGCCCTTCTCTTGACGTATTTGTTCGGTGCGTTTGAGATCCATTGGTGGCTCTCGACTTCGGTCCAGCGGACCACAATCTTCGCCAACTTGGCGCTTTATGCCGACTTGTCCATCTGGCTCGTCGTCGTCGCAAGTCGAGGCGCTCCCAAACTGGCACGATCTGCAGAAGCGATACCGGACAACGGGGACATGATTCCGGCTCTGAGTCAACTTTGACAGTAGATTGAAGAGCGCGACCGGTGCCGGTTTCGGAGCGAAACGCGTAGCGAGACTCGACACTTCGAGGACTTAGTGGGCTCGGCGAAATGAATGGGTGGGAAAGGTCTCAGGACCATCTAACTGCAAAGCCATTTGGGTGGTCAGCGGGATGGACAGATGCACCATCACCCCTTGGTTTGAGTGCTACGGATCGGCTCAATGTGGCGCACGGGGCAGAGAGTGGTGTGCGACCCCGACCCTCGAGACTGTCCGCATATCGCCCGCCGCATCGCTTCCGACCGCCCTCTGGCGACGCTGCCCGCAAGATCCGACTCTCTCATCTTGGTCCGGCGCACCGTGCACAAAGGCCGCTACAGTGAGGGCGGACACTTTAGTAAACACATTGGGTCACTGCCGATCGGGACCGGTGACAAGACTCCGCGAGAGCAATGGACTACCAACGACTCTACGAGTTCCGCTTTCGGCACCACGACCAAGGTGAACGCCACACGGTGTGGAGCGCCATCACCGACGACCTCTTCGTCCGCATGGGCCGACCCCGGGTCGTGCTCGATCCCGCCGCAGGACGGGGGGAGTTCATCAGCAGCGTCCCGGCCATGGAACGGTGGGCGATCGACCAGGTTCCGTCGATCACCGACCTCGAGAGCCAAGGCATCCATACCATCGTGTCGGACATGTTCGACGTCGAGCTGCCCGACGGGCACTTCGACGCCATCCTCCTGTCGAACACGCTCGAGCACCTCATGAACGTCGAAGACGTCCAGCGCTGCCTGATCAAGATGCGGGCCGCGCTGCTCGAGGGCGGTGGCCGTGCTTGGGCCGAACTTCAAGTACTGCGCCAAGGAGTATTTCGACTGTGCCGACCACGTCCTCGCCCTGACCGAAGTGTCGATCCAGGAACACCTCTATGCGGCCGGGTTCGACATCCAGTCGGTCCTGCCCCGCTCCTCCCTTACAGCTTCCGGGGGCATCTTCCCCCGTCGGAGCGCCTCACCCGCCTCTACCTTCGCAATCCGTGGGCGTTCCGCCTCCTCGGAAAGCAATTCCTCGTCATCGCGACCTCCTGACGGACCGTCGCAGAAGGAGCCCTGCCGTGGACCGACAGGTCGAGGGGGACGAACACCAGCGCGCTGGGGCCGATGCCTCGGCGCAGGCCGAGAATTCGGTCGACCCCCCCGCACGGTCCGAGGCTGCCGCCCAAGCGGCACCGCCACGGCGCGGCACCAACGCCGAGGGCGTGCACGTCCGGCGCCGTCGACGTTGGCGCTGGAGCGGATCGCGCTGGCAACGGGTGACGACCTCCAACGTGTTCCTGGGTGTCGTGCTGGCGGTGCTGGCGTGGCCGACGTCCACCTCCCGGCTGCAAGTCACCAACGGCGTGGGCACGGCGTGGCAGGCCGCGCTGACCATGGCCAGCCACAAGCACATGGAATTCGGGTCCCGCGTCATATTCACCTTCGGGCCCCTCGGGTTCCTCGTCTCACCCGAGTTCTACTTCGAGTGGACCGCCGTTCTCGGCTTCGTCTTCACCCTCGTGTTCATGGCCGTCGTGTTCGGCGCCCTGGTGTGGTCGCTGCGGCGCACCATCGCATTGCCGCTGGCCATCGTCGTCGCCTACCTTGTGGGCGGCATCTCGCTCGTGAGCGCCACGTACTTCAAGGACAACGTCGCCGTCGAGGAGGTGCTGGCCCTGGTCCTGATGGTGTGCGTGGCCGCGCTCGGCCGGCGTCGGGACGACCCCGTGGCGCTGTGGGTCTGGGGCGGGCTCGGGGGCGGGCTCAGCCTGTTCTCCCTGGTGAAGATCAGCCTGGGCGTCGGGATCGCGGCCGCCCTCGTCATCACCGTGGCCTGCCTGCCCGGGGATCGTCGACGAGTGGTCGGGTCGCTCGTGCTCGGGGCCGTGCTCGTCTTTTGCGTGGCCTGGTTCGGGACGGGGAACGGGCTGGGAAACGTGAGCGCCTATGTCCGCTCCTCCACCCAGGTCATCGGCGGCTACGGCGCGGCGATGTCGATCGAGCTTCCCGGCCGGGGCTACTCGTACTGGTTGGCGGGGGCCGCGGTGCTGCTCGTCGGGGCCTTCGCCCTGTCCCACATGCGGGGCTTGCCCCTACGGGCGAAGATCGGAATCGGGCTGCTCACCGTGTCGACGACCTGGTTCCTCTTCAAAGAGGCGTTCGTGCGCCACGACTACCACGACCTCGTGTTCTTCGTGGCCATGCCCCTGCTCCTGGCCGCGTTCACGCCCAAGTGGCGCTCGCCGGCGGGGCTCGTGACGGCCATGCTCGGATTGGTGTTGGTGGTGACGAGCCTGGCCGGCGCGGCGCCCACACAGATCAGTCGGCCGGTCCAAGCCGCTCGTAGTTTCGGCCAGGTCTTCGGCACCTTGATTTCGTCCCACAAGCAGGCCGCCCTCATCTCCCAGTCACGCGACGCACTGAGCAAGTACTACAGGCTGCCCCCTGAGATGCTGAGCCTGATGAGGGGCAAGACCGTGGACGTGAGCCCGTGGGAGGACGCCGTGGTCTGGTCACACCCCCACGTCCGTTTCGATCCTTTGCCCGTGCTCCAGGACTACAGCGCCTTCACGCCGACGCTCGACCAACTCGACGTCCGGTTCCTCGCCTCGGCGCAGGCGCCGCAGTACATCCTCCGTCAGCCCAAGGCCGCCATCGACGGGAGGAACCCGACCTTCGATCCCCCCGCCACACAGTTGGCGATCCAGTGCCGGTACCGGGAGGTGGTGGCCGACCCGTCGTGGCAACTCCTGGTGCGACGCCCCGACCGCTGTGGGCAACCTCGGCTCCTCAAGACCGTCGACACCGGGCTCGGTCGGTGGGTGGGGGTGCCCACCGCCCCCAAGGGGGACGCCGTCGCCGCCACCTTCGCGCTCCCCGACAGCACGTGGACGAAGGTCGAGTCGCTTCTCTTCAAGCCGCCCAACGTGTTCCTCGCCGTCAACGGCGGCCGGGAGAATCGGCGGTTCATCGCCGCCACAGGTCCCGACTACCACGTGCTGCCCTGTCTGTCAGGCTGACGTGAGACACCTCCTGTAGCACACCATCCCACCAGGGCGAGTCAGGAACCCGTAGACCAAATGACCATGACCAATGCATCCTTGGTCGGGCGCGCCCAAAATGGCGAGGTGCGCGACGACCCCGCGGCGAAGCCGGCGAGACGCCGGTTCACGACCGAGTACAAGCACGCCATCGTGGAGGAGTACGACGCCGCCGCCGAGACCGGGGCCAAGGGGGCGATCCTGCGCCGGGAGGGCCTGTACACGAGCCACATCGTGGAGTGGCGCCGCGCTAAGGAGGCCGGCGCCCTTGTCGGGCTCGCCCCCAAGCACCGCAAGAAGCGGACCGACGCCGAGCGCGAGGTCGAGCGCCTCCGCAAGCGCAACGCTCGCCTCGAGGACCAGCTGGCCAAGCACAAGATCGTCCTGGAGGCCCAGGGAAAAGCATCGGAGCTCTTGGCGCGGCTGCTGGCCGAGAGTGCGGACACCGAGACCGAGCAGCAGCCGTGATCGACGAGTGCTTCTGCGTGGTCGAGACTCTGTTCGGCACACAGACCGCCTGCGCGGCGGTCGGGCGGCCGAGGGCGACGCACTACCGACACCTGAAGCCCGGGCACGTCACGGAGCGAAAGCCCCGTCCGGCTCCGCCCAACAAGCTCGCCGACGCCGAGGTCGATGACATCCTGGCCGTGCTGCGCTCGCCCCGGTTCGTCGACTGTTCGCCCGCCCAGGTGTACTTCACCCTCCTCGACGAGGGCATCTACCTCGCCAGCGAATCGAGCTTCTACCGGATCCTGCGGTCCCACGACGAGGTCCGCGAGCGACGCCGCCAGGCCACGCACCCGGCCAAGGTGAAACCCGAACTCGTGGCCGGCAAGCCGCTCGTGGTGTGGAGCTGGGACATCACCAAGTTGAAGGGCCCCCAGCGTGGCGTCTACTACGACCTCTACGTGGTGATCGACATTTTCAGCCGCTACGTGGTGGCCTGGTGCGTGGCGCCGAGCGAGTCCGGCGAGCTGGCCAAAGAGCTCATCGCCGACGCCGTGGCCCGCCACAACATCGCACCTGGTCAGCTCACCATCCACGCCGACCGGGGCTCGTCGATGACGTCGAACCCGGTGACGGAGCTGCTCACCTTCCTGGGCATCGGACGCAGCCACAGCCGCCCGCACGTGAGCAACGACAATCCCTACAGTGAGGCGAATTTCAAGACCCTCAAGTACTGCCCGACGTTCCCCGAACGCTTCGGCTGCATCGAGGATGCCCGGGCGTTCGGGGAGGCGTTTTTCGGGTACTACAACCACGAGCACCGCCACTCGGGCATCGGCTACCACACGCCGGCCTCGGTTCACTACGGGACGGCCACCGAGGTGCGCGCTCAGCGTTCCGAGACCCTCGATGCCGCCTACGCGGCGAACCCGGCCCGATTCCGCCACCGCCGGCCGCAACCGCCGAAGCTGCCGACCCTGGCGTGGATCAACGAACCAGTTCCGATCGAGGAGGTTGCACAGAAGGCTTCATAAGAACGTGTCTCAAATCGCTTGACAGGTTCCGCTGCGGGAGCCCTCGACTCTGGGCTATTCCCCGTACCTTGTCCCCGAGGCGACGCGCACACTCCAAATTCTGGGTGGAAGGAGCCAGCCCCAACACGTCGGGGATCAAGATCGCGTTCTACGAGATACCGATGAGGCCGTTCTAGCGCCGCCACCGGCACATCTGCCCGGATCAGCCCGCGGGATGGCCACGTCCGGAGTAGGACAGAGCGAGCGGAGACCGCTGCGCTCCGGACTTACCATTTCAGATCCCGTCATCCCCTTGATCGCTGCCGCCTAGCCAGGTCGAGACTCGATCGAACACGCTCGAGATCCCATCGCCGGCCCTGTCGACCAGCGTTGCGAACCGGGCCCGATAGTGCTGAAACGCAGCGTCGAACTCTGCTGATACGGGTGGTTCCTGTCCCCTCCGGACATAGCTCCCGGAGCGGATCCGATCGAGTTCTCCCGCACTCACCCAGGAGATCAGCTCGCGCACCCGTCTCACCGGGAACGGGTGCGTGGTGGTGATCTCGGAGAAGAATCGAGAATATCCCGAGAAGGGATCGGGCTCGCCCTCGTACTCAGTGGCTTGTCGGATGAAAGCATCAAGATCGAGGTCTTTCACCGGGCCGCCGGCCATCCGCAGAGGGTGCGGCACAGGACGAGCGGCTCGCCCATCACGATGGCGCTGGCCCTGTCTGCTGTCAGCTCGGCCACCACGACCATTCGAGCAGGGCCAGATAGATGGCTGTAAGGGGCAAGCCGGCCAACGGCACGGCTCGAATCGACGCGGCTGAGGATCTGCGGACCAACAGGAGCGTGGTGAGAAGCCCGACATGGTCAGCCAGCACGTGACCCATCTTGGGCAGACTGCGGCCAGCTCGTCATCGGAGTAGGAAGCGACGAGCCCCGAGCTGACAAGTGTCACAGGTTCGTTCGTGCCGATCGTGAGCCCGTTTTCCACCGGTTCCTGGGTCACGTACCAGATTGGGGCACCGTTCGAGGTCGAGCACATGGGCGCAGCGCTGCTGGAGTGCCCAGACGGCGGGGAGTTGGTCGTCGCCGATTCGCACCGCATTCCCGAGCAACAACTGACGCATCTTGCGCCCATAGCCGTCTCGGTCAGCCATTTGATGACCTTGTCGAGCCCTGGGACCGTGTGCAGCGCCGCCAAAGCGGCGCGATAGGCCGGGTGGGCGAAGCCCTGGGCGCTGATGCCGGGGTAGTTGGTTGCGAATCGATCGCCACCTGGGAGCCTCCATCCTTTTCGCGATCCCCTTCTAGCCCTCTGACACCGTCGGCGCTCGTGCTTGACTGCGGTAGCGGGCGAGAACGCCGGTCTGGCTGAGACGACCCAGCCAGGCGCACCGACCCAGCACGTCCGTTGCCGCTCCTACCGGAGCGCGACTGACCACGTCTGCGACCGAGGAGGTAGTTATGCCGAAGTACCTCGTCCAAGCGTCCTATATCGGAGATGGGGTCCAGGGACTCCGACAGGAAGGCGGTTCGGCCCGTCGAGCCGTCGTCGAAAAGGCGTGTTTGAGCGTCGGAGGCAAACTCGATGCGTTTACTACGCGTTTGGCGAAACGGACGTGGTTACGATCATGGACCTGCCGGACAACGTGACGGCTGCCGGCGTCGCTCTGCTTGTAGCCGCCAGCGGCAAGGTAGACATCAAGACCACGGTTCTATTGACTCCGGAAGAAGTCGACGCTGCGGTGAAGGTGGGAGGCACCTATCGCGCACCCGGGGGCTGAGCGCTCGCGCCTCGCGCCTCACGCCTCGCGCCATCCGCAACGTGCGGCACTTTGCGTGTGCCCGACTCGCAGCGTTGGATCTCGCCAGCGCCGTGACGGCACCGCCTTCTGATCCAGAACGGTATTGGTCAGCAGTCGATCCAGACGACTAGGTGGAATCTGAATCGGTCCGGGTTTCTAGAGACTCAGTCGTTGTGAAGGCACTGCTTCTCATGCTGCTCTCTGACGGTAGTAGATGGCCTCGAACTCTGCCGGCGGGATCTTGCCGACCTCGTTGTGGATGCGGCGGTGGTTGAACCAGTCGACGTAGGCGAGCGTCGCCCACTCGACGTCCTCGACCCCCTTCCACGGGCCTTCGTGGAAGATCAGCTCGGCCTTGTAGAGCCCGTTGAAGGATTCGGCCATCGCATTGTCGTAGGAGTCACCGCGGCTGCCCACGCTGTTGACCACTCCGACCTCGCCGAGGCGCTCGGTGTAGCGGATGCTAGATATTGAACGCCCCTGTCCGAGTGATGAACGAGGCCGTCGAGACCCGCTGCTCGGCGTGCGTGGATGGCCATTTCCAGGGCGTCGAGAGCGAGGTCGGATCGCAGCGACGTCGAGACCTGCCAGCCGACGACGAAGCGGCTGAAGACGTCGAGCACGAAGGCCACGTAGACGAAGCCGACATGCGTCTTCACGTAGGTCAGGTCCGCCACCCAGAGTCGGTTCGGGCCATCGGCGACGAACTTTCGCTCCACGAGGTCGGCCGGACGATCTTGTGTCTCGTCGCCGATGGTGGTGCGTCTCCATTGCCTTCCACGACGCACGCCGACGAGCCCCAGATCGCCCATGAGGCGCTCAACGGTGCAGCGGGCCACCGGGGTGCCCTCCCGATTGAGCTGGGTCCAGACCTTGTCCGCCCCGTAGACGCGGCGGTTCTCGGCGTGCACCCTGTCGATCTCGGGCTTCAGGGCCTCGTCGCCGGCGCCGGCGCAGATCAGGGCGGGCCTTGGCCACGTAGTAGGTGGCGGGAGCGAACTGCAACACCTTGCAGACCGGCTCGACTCCCCACAGCAGCCCGTCGGAGCTGATGCGGTCCCGATGGGTGTCGATGAAGCGCACTACCTCTTCGGTTGACCGTCGAGCTCGGTGTTGCTCCTATGTCAAGCGGCAGCGGCAAATGCGTCGCCGGCGTGGACTTCCGCGCACCGCTCGTCGAGGAGGAGCCGACGGAAGATCTCGTCGGACAGCCGTCGACGGAGGAGGCGAAGTGCTTCGGTCTTGGTGGCGCCGGTAGCCATCCGCCGCTCTACGTACGCGTGACCCTTGTCTCCGACGCCGCGCCACTGCGTGATGGGGCGATGCGGTGCAACACAGCATTGACTTGGCGGTTGCCGCTGCGGTTCAAGCGGAAACCGTGTGCTGCCCGACGCACACTGGCACCGGCGCCGTGCCGTTCGACCGGGCGAAGGCGGCCTTGGAGCGGAACCGACTGGCACCGGCTGAGTCTCGCCGATGATCTTGGCTGCTGAGAGCATCGCCGCAACCCGGCAGCTCGAGGAGGGCTGGGCCCAGGCGTTTCACCGAGCGTGGCTCGATCTTCGCCGCTCGAGCTCGTTGGCTCGAAGGGCTGAGCTCCGGCAGCGCCCGAGCAGCTCCCTGGTGATCGCTGCCACCGTCCCGACGACGTCGGCCGAGCCGTGCTTCGAGTTCGGTGAGGACGTTCTGACGCTGGAGGCTCTTGGGCGGGATCACGAGGCCCGGGAAGAACTCGTGGAGGTGCGAGCGCAGCCGGGCACTGGATGCGGGTTCGTTACAGCACGAGATCGTCGCGGTGGTCGACAAGGAGGCGGACCTGGCGGGCCTCGCTCGTCAAGACGCGGCCACGGGGAGATCTGGCTCGCGCAGGGCGGCCTGGGCGACCGACAAGGCATCGATCGGATCCGACTTGCCCTGCTCCCGCACGCTACGTCGGGCCCCGGCCATCAACCGGGTCGGCAATCGAACCACCGCCTCTCTGGCGGCCAGCAGGTCGGACTCCAGGCGACGGGTCACATGTCGGTAGTCCTCGACCGCGAACTGGCGCTCGGGCCAACGCATCGCCCATCCCACTGCCTCGAGGGTGCCCCTCTGGTGTGGCGGCCACTGTCTTTCTCTCCGAGCTTCTGGCCTGCCTCGTCCACCCCCACCAACGTGTGGGTGCGCTTGTCCGCGTCGACGCCAACGACAACCATGGTTCTTGCCTCCTTGATCTCGCTCTCGGGGGTGCGCTGGGCCGGGCGGGGACACGCCTTTATCGAGGTTGTGACCAGGCTCCTATCAAGTCACTCCGCTCGGCCCGTCACACGCCCGACGGGTGGCAGAACAATGACTGGCCACAGCCGTCGGCTGGGCAGCGAAGAAACGAGCCAACCCGCCGGACGCGGTTCAAGCGTTACATAAACGCGAAGAAAACCGACGCCGCCTTCAAGATCGGCGGAATCCACCGGTCAGCGCAACGGGCCCTGTGAGATGAGCGAGAGCCATTCACAGGAGGACGTTGATGCAGGGCCAACATGGACACCTGAGTACCGAGCAGAAGCAGCTCGCCTTCCGCTTACGAGCACGAGGCTGGCGACTGGTCGATATTCCGCGGGAGATCGGGTGCACCGCGCCCATGGTCGGGAAGATGGTGCGCGACGGAAGGCACCGGCAGGCAAAACATTTCGACTGGCAGCCGCGTCCAGGTTGCCTCACGATCCGTGAGCGTGAGCGGATCCTCTTTGGTATCGGACGGGGCGATACCCTGAGCGCTATCGCCAGAGCGCTGGGGCGATCGCCGTCGACGATCACCAGAGAGATCAACGCCAACGGTGGTCGGGAGCACTATTCGGCCTGGCACGCCCACGAACGAGCCCGGGAGCAGTCCCGGCGCCCAAGCCCTGCAAGCTCCGCCGAGGCCGGCTCCTGACCGAGGTCGCTCGCCGACTCGAGCGGCTCTGGTCGCCCCAGGAGATCGCCTGCGCTTAGCGTTGGACTTCCCGGACGACCCGGAGATGCGGGTGAGCCACGAGACGATCTACCAGTCCCTGTTCGTCCAAGGCCGAGGCGAACTCCGCCGTGAGCTGGCCCGATGCCTGCGCTCGGGACGGACGGCACGCAAGCCCAGAGGCCGGGTCGAGAAGCGGGGACGGATTCCGGGCATGGTCATGATCTCCGAGCGACCGGCCGAAGCCGTCGACCGAGCCGTCCCCGGCCACTGGGAAGGCGACCTCATCTTGGGCGAAGGTGGGCGCAGCGCCGTGGGGACCCTGGTCGAACGCTCCACCAGGCTCGTGCTGCTTTTGCACCTCACAGAGGGCCGGTCTGCAGACAGCGTCGAGAGGGCCATGCGCAAGGCGATCACGACACTGCCCGAGGAGCTGTGGCGCTCCATCACTTGGGACCAGGGTGCAGAGATGTCGAACCATGTCCGCTTCACGACGTCGACCGGCATCCCGATCTACTTCTGCGATCCCCATGCTCCTTGGCAGCGCGGATCAACGAAAACACCAACGGGCTCCTGCGCCAGTACTTACCCAAGGGCACCGATCTCTCAAAGCAGTCCGCTACCGACCTACGCCGCATCCAACGAAGCCTCAACGGTCGACCGCGGAAGACACTTGGCTATCTGACACCATTGGAGAAGTACACAGAGCTCGTTGCGTCCACCGGTTGAGACTGCCATCTCGTTGGCTCGGCGGAGCTCTTTGACCTCCCGCTCGAGCTCCTTCATCCTCTGGCGCTCATCGGTCGTGAGCCCGGGCCGTCGCCCGCCGTCGACCTGCGCCCGGCGGACCCAGGACCGCAGCGTCTCGGCCGTCATGCCGAGCTTCTTGGCCACCGAGCTCATGGCGGCCCACTCGAGGGGTACTCGTGACGGTGCTCGACGAACATCTTGACGGCCCGCTCACGCACCTCTGGGGGGTAGGGGGATCTCCTTGGCATTGCTCCATCCTCTCAAGGGAAGGAGCCTCCAGGATTCCCGGGCCGATTCAATCAGGATGTAGATTGTTATTCCTGGGGAAGGGGCATTCAGTGGGCGAGCCATATTTGTCAGTCTTGATTCCGGCCTACAATGAAGGTCGTACCCTTGACCGCGTCATAGACGCTGTCCTCAAGGTACCCGAGGATCTCGAAGTTGTCCTCATAGACGATGGCTCAAACGACAACACCTGGCAGGTAATGCAGAGCCGAGTTGATGGTGACCGCGTGCGCTCAGTTCGACACGATGTCAACAGCGGAAAGGGAGCGGCCATCCGAACCGGCCTAACCCACGCTCGTGGCCACATTGTCCTGATTCAGGATGCCGATCTGGAGTACTCACCCGATGATTACGGTGCCCTCCTGAAGCCGCTCAAGTCCGGGCAGGCAACCGTCGTATACGGATCACGCTCCTTTTCAAGCCCGCGTCGTATAGCTACTGGTACGTAATGGGTAATCGCGTCGTGACCCTCGTCACCAATGTTCTATTCAATTGTTACCTGTCAGACATGGAGACCGGCTACAAGGTGATGCCGCTTGAGGTTGCGCGTTCGCTCGATCTGCAGCCGCGGCTTCGAGCTCGAGCCCGAGATCACTGCCAAGCTGCTTCGTTTCGGATACCGGATCTTCGAGGTGCCGATCACCTACGCTGCCCGGTCACGGGAGGAAGGGAAAAAACTGACCGCTATGGACGGTGTTAAGGCAGTTCTGACTCTTCTTCGCTATCGCTCCTGGAACCCCTCGCCATAGCGAATCGTGGGACTACTTGGTTCGTCACGGCCCTCCCGATCTAGTGGCGGAGCGCATTCGTCGCGACAACCCGCACCTTTATCGACTATCGCCCTTCATGTCGGGGTGATCGGAGCATTCCTCCTGCTGTCGGTGATCATTTGGCGGCACGTCTGGTTGACTGGCCACCCGACACACACCATCACCCTGTCATTAGCTGATCCCGGCGAGGAAACGTAATGGCTCGGTTGGTTGCCATGGGCCATTCTGCACGGACACAATCCGTTCTTCACCAACGCTTTGTACGCTGGGCGTGGGGGCGTGAACGCACTCGCCAATGTCTCGGTGATGTTCCCAGCATTGATACTGTCGCCGGTGACCCTGCTTTTTGTTCCGATCGCAGCATTCAACGTGATGGGGTGTCGTTTGCCAGCGACATGGGACCAGGCAGCCGCTGGTTTTGCGAGTGGCATGGGACCACCCCGGTTGCCAGTTATGGGACCACCCTGAGGGTCCACCTGCGCCCGGCCGAAGAGACATTCGGCTGGGCCTCCGATGTCGAGGCGGAGGAGGCCCCATGGCGTTCAGGGAGTTCACGGCGGTCCAGATCAAAGAAGCGTTCCGGCGTTGGATGCGAGGTGAGGGCGAGCGCACCGTCGCCCGGGGGGTGGGCATCGATCGCAAGACCGCCCGGCGCTACATCGCGGCGGCGATGGAACTTAGAGTCGAGCGCTCGGCGGTGAGGAACAGCTCACCGCCGAGCTGATCGGCGAGCTGGTCGAGCGGGTGCGCCCGCACCGGCCCGACGGTCACGGGGCTGCGTGGCGGATGCTGCTCAACGAGGAGCAACAGATCACGGCGTGGCTGAAGACGACCTCACCGTCACGAAGATCGGGATCCTGCTCGAGCGACGCGGCATCGTCGTTGCACCTCGCACCCTGGCCCGCTTCGCGGTGGAACGCTGCGGGGCCGTCCGGCGCAGAGTCACGGTGCGCGTCGACGACCCGCCTGCCACCGATCTCGGTCATGCTGGCAAGGCGCCGGGCCCGATACTCGGGTATACCGAGTACGTTGTGTCCGTGTGGACCGAGACATTTGCCCAAGGGTTCGGCGAATTCGGAAGGGCCAAGTGTCGTCAGACACACTTTCCACCTTCCCGGCTGATCCGGTCGCCTGGTCAGGGTGATACCGGTGACCATCAGGGCGGGTCGTGCTGGTCGCGTTGGGGTGCCCTGGACTCGGGATCCCGGTCACGACGCAAGCCCAGCGGCGCCATGCTGGCGGTTATTCGAAGACGTGTCCAGTGACGTCGCCTTCAGATGCTCCTCCTACCCACGCCTCAGCGCGAGGTCGCTCCGTAGGGGGATACACTTCCCTCTTTTGATCTGATCGATGACATGAATCGTCTCCTCTTCGTTATCCCGCACTATTACTCGCATTGCGCCGCCTCTGACCTCGGGTCAGAGCGGGAGTCGGCCCGGACAGCGCGCAGCAACCATCGCGCGCACACTTGCAGGTTTGCACGAGACCTTCGGTCATGTCCTCAGCGTGCATCCTGGTCAGCGCTCGATTGCCGTAGCAAGGAACATCCTAGAAGTGGTAGTGGTGACTACAGGCACCAACCACCTCATGGCCGAAATAGCCGAGTGTGCGCTGCTTGCTAAGCACGTCGAGGTCGATGTGCCGCCAACCGAGCTTGGCTTCGCTGCGCATCGCATTCTCGCCGATGGAAGGGATGCTTACGACGGCTTCGGATACATGGAAGACGACATTTTGCTTCACGACCCATTGTTCTTCGCCAAGCAGCGTTGGTTCACCATGACATACGGGTCTGACTCGTTGCTTATGCCAAATCGTTTCGAGGCCAGCGGTGGGCTAAAGGTCTACCCAGATGGAGCTTTGCCACCCGAATTCACGGCGCGCCTCTTGCAGCCAACGGGGCCGGCGCGCCTAGTGGGCAAATGGTTTGGGCTCGACCTTGCCTTCGAGCGCCCTTCAAATCCACACGCCGGTTGCTTTTTCGTCGACCGGGAACAGATGGGGGAGCTTGTGGCGCATCCGGGCTTCGGTGTCCCCCACACGTCGTTCGTCCGATCGCTGGAAACGGCAGCATCGGGGCCGATCGCAGAAACCTTCCGCGTGTACAAGGCCGCGCCACCAACGGCAGACTTTCTTGAGGTGGAGCATCAAGGTTCGCACTATCTTGGCCTTTGGGGCGTCTCCGATCCCTTGCATGTCGTGGAGGCAACCCGCAACGCCGCGGAAGCTCGGGCTGAAGTCGCCGAAGCCGATCTGGCCGCGATGCGCTCGTCAAAGTCATGGCGCATGACCGCTCCCGCACGACGAATCGCCGGGATGGCTCGACGCCGGCAGTGAAGTGCCCGGTCGGGTCCCGGCGACTGTTCGAGCAACTATCGGCTTCCGTGGGCGGCGGCAATTGTGACGACTCGGGGGCCGCAATTGTCGAGAAGTAGCGGATCGAAAAACGGGCATCCTGGCTGTGCCGTCCGGCACCAAGGGGCGGCCGTTCTCAGCACGCATAGTCAAGTGATACCGGGCCGTTCGCAGTCCGTCCGATACGGGGCAACTCGTTGCCTGAGATAGCTTCTAGATGACCCCGTCAGCGAGGGCCTTTTCGATCCACGGGATGACCTCGTCGAGCATCTCGTCGAGCGAACACGTCGCCTCGAAACCGAGGACGCGCTTGGCCTTCTCCGTCGACGGAACCCGCCGGGCGACGTCGTACTCGAACGGGTCGTCGCAGACGTAGCGGAACGGGTGCTCTGGTCCCCGGATCTTGCGCCAGATCGTCTCGGCCAGCTCGAGCACGGTGGTCGACGCGTCAGTGGACAGGTTGAAGTCCTCGTTGCGCGCCGCGGGGTGCTCCATGGCCACGGCGATACCCCGGGCCAGGTCGCCCCCGTAGGTGTAATGACGCGTCTGGGACCCGTCGCCCAGGATGTGGAGCGGGTCCTGGCCCTTGAGCACCTTCTGCACGAGGTCCGGGACGACGTGGCTCATGGCCAGCTTGACGTTGCCCGACAGGACCTCGACGTCCCCGAGCGCCCGTCCCTCCCCGTTCCGACGCAATTGAACGGTCGGATGAGGGTGTAGGGCAGCTCGTACTGGTCCCAGGCGGCCCGGGCGAAGTACTCCACGGCCAGCTTCTGGAACCCGTAGGACGACAGCGGAGGTGGGATCTTCTGCTCCTGGCCTTCGTAGGACGGCCACGAATCGGTGGACTCGAACACCATCGACGAGGACAGGTAGGTGACCTTCTCGAGCCGGCCCGACCGGTGGGCCGCAATGGCGGCGTCGCACGAGGCGGCGATGATCCGCTCGTTGGTGGCGAGGAGGTCGTAGGGATAGGCGTGGAAGTACGAGATGCCGCCGATCATGGCCGCACCGGCGATGAAGTGGTCGCAGTCCGCCACCAGGTCGGTCAGCAGGTCCACATCACGACAGTCGGCCTCGACGAACTGGTAGGCGTCATGGTCGTCGTAGGACCGGCGCACCGGCCCGTACTTCGAGTAGTTGTCGACCCCGACCACGTGGTGCTGGCGATCGAGAAGCTCCTTGACCACGTAGCCGCCGATGAATCCGGCAGAACCTGTGACCAGCACCTTGCTCATTGATGTCTTCCTCGGTTGGCGGCTCGGCGGACGGTTTCGACGGGGAGGCGGGGCCCGAAGGCGAAGAGCCACCAGCGGACATAGCGAGGGATCCAGGATGCGAGCTTGAAGTTGGACATGCCCTGGTCGCGTTCCAGCCAGATCGTCGGCAGCTCGGCCACCGGGAGCCGGGCCCGCCGGGCCTTGGCCACCAGCTCGATCCCGATCTCGAACCCGGCGTCGGAGTCGATCCCGACCGAGCCGATGAAGTTCATGTCGTACGCCTTGAACGAGTTGGTGGCGTCGCGCGTGCCCACCCGGGCGAACAGGGCCAACGACAGCCCGGCCAGGCGGGACAGGGTTCCCTTGAGGAAGGGCCCGCCCACCTGCTGGCCGCCGCGCGAGTACCGGGAGGCGGCGGCCACCACCACGCCCCGTTCCACCAGGCGCACCAGCTGGTCGATCTGGCGGGGGTCGTCAGATCCGTCGGCCATGGTGACCACGACCACCTCCGCGGCGGCCTCGTCGATCCCGGACCGGATGGCCTGGGCCGGCCCCGGCCCGAGCTTGTTCAGCAACACTCGGGCCCGCGGGTCCTCGCGGGCGTACTTCTCCACGTAGGGAAGCGTCGTGTCCTCGGGCGTGTCCACCACGACCAGCAGCTCGCACGGGAGCTCCACCGCCTCGAGCACGCGGCTCAGGAACTCCTCGATGGAAGCCCCTTCGTTGTAGGCGGGGACGACGATCGACACCCGGGGCTTCATATGCGCACCCCCCCACCACGGATGTTCCAGACGTCCACCACGGGTTGGGCGATCTCGAGATCGGCGTAGACGCGGTGCGGCGCACCGATGACGATCAGGTCAGACCGGTCGAGCACCTCCTCGAGGGGCCACAGGTCGGGGTCGACGGTCACGTACGGATCGGCGGTGAAGACGGCCGCGGCCCGCACGCCCAGGATGCGCTTGAGCTTGTAGGCGAGGCTCGACCGGTTGTCGTCGGACTCCCCTTTGAAGGCCATGCCCAAGATGCCGACGGTCAGGGAGGCCAGGTCGTAGCGCGCTGCCATCCGGGCCGTCAGGTAGAGCGGCAACCCCTCGTTGATCTGCATGCTGGCCTGGCCGAGTGCGAAGTTGTTGTTGTTGAAGGCGGCCAGCTGCATGGTGTCTTTGAGCAGGCACGGCCCCGCCGCGAACCCCGGGGCGGGGAGATCGGCGGCACGGGGGTAGTCCTCGATCACCGCGGCCCGGATCCGTTCGTAGTCCAAGCCTGAGTCGTTGGCCATCATGTACAGCTGGTTGGCGGCAGCGAACTTGATGTAGCGATAGGAGTTGGTGAAGAGCTTGGCCAGCTCGGCCTCTTCGGGAGCGACACGGACGATGCGGTCCGTGAGGTGCCGGAACAACGACGCGGCGCGCTCGAAGGACCGGTCGTCGCGGGCCGCCACGATCTGGGGCAACGTCCTGAGCTCCTGCATGGCCCGCCCCTCGGCGATGCGCTCCGGGCAGAAGACGACGTCGACAGCCTTGCCGAGCCGGGTC
This sequence comes from uncultured Acidimicrobiales bacterium, assembly GCA_963811775.1. Classification (GTDB taxonomy): domain Bacteria; phylum Actinomycetota; class Acidimicrobiia; order Acidimicrobiales; family UBA8190; genus Chersky-840. The sequence continues at coordinate 116,188 of CAWESO010000012.1, forward strand.
ATGAGCCGTTCGACCATGCGGGTGACACCGGGGAACACCGTGGAGCGCAGGATGAGGAGCTGACCGTCGCGCAACTGGTCGGCGACGCGCTCGAGGGCGGTGATGACGGCTTGGGGATCGGGGTTGGCGTGCTCGTCGATCGGCGTCCCGAGGACCACGACGACGTGCTCGGCCGCGCCCATCGTTGCCGGGTCGCTCGACACCGTGAGCATCCCGTCGGCCAAGACCTTGGCGAGCACCTCCGGGGCACCGGGTTCCCAGTGCGACATTTTGCCCGAAGCCACGCTGTCGACCGCGGCCAGGTTGACGTCGAACAACGCCACCGTGAGACCGGAGTCGGCCAGCGCCAAGCCAAGGGGGAGCCCCACGTGCCCACAGCCACCCATGACGGTGACATCCAGGGTCCAACTCGTCTCCGGCACCGCCCCAATGGTAAATGACCGAGGTCACGAACCGGAAATGGTCCGTTTTTCTTGTCAATATTGACGAGACACCACGAGTGCAGCGTGGGCAGCCGTCACGGGGTGTGGACCGCACCCACCGGCGGTGCGCAGTGTCGTCGCCACGCCCCTCGACCGACCGGTCTCCGTGACGCGTGTCGAACTGTGTCCACCAGGCCGCCGCGTCCGGCTGCGACTGCGCCCGGAGACGGCCGGTGGAGCTCGATGCGTCGCCGGCCCGACCCCCGGAGCGGTGCCGACGACGGGCTACCCTGGCGCCGGAGTCCTGGCGCTCCAAGGAGGAGCGATGCCGCCCCGAGCGAGAACGAGAGCCTGTCGATGTCCGGCGGCGCCCGCATCTGTGTGGTGGTCCCCGCGTTCAACGAGGCGGCGTCGATCGCCCGCGTGATCTCGCGCCTGGCGGTCGCCGTGCCCGACGCGCACGTGGTGGTGGTGAACGACGGCTCCGAGGACGACACCGCGGCGCGGGCCCTCGGCGCCGGGGCCACGGTCATGACCCTGCCCGTCAACCTCGGGATCGGAGGGGCGGTGCAGGCCGGCTACCGCTACGCCCTGCGCCACGGGTTCGACGTCGCCGTCCAAGTGGACGGTGACGACCAGCACGACCCGTTCGAGATCGAACGGCTCATCGCCCCCATCCGCGACGGCCGGGCCGAGATGACCGTCGGGTCGCGCTGGCTCGGCCGCGGTGACTACATCGCACCATGGGGACGCCGGCTCGGCATGCGCCTGCTGGCGCGCCTGGTCCACTGGCGGACCGGCGGCTCGTTCACCGACACGACATCGGGGTTCCGCGCCCTGGGCCGCGACGCCATCGCCCTGTTCGCCCGGAGCTACCCCACCGACTTCCCCGAAGTGGAGTCCCTGGTACTGGCCAGCCGCAACGGCTTGCGGCTCGAGGAGGTCGCGGTCCGGATGATTCCCCGCACCGACGGACGGTCGAGCATCTCGGGCATCCGGTCCGCCTACTACCTGGCCCGGGTGACCGCGGCACTCGCTGTCGGTAGCCTCAACCGCAACAACCGCTCGAGCGTCAAGGAGGCCACGTGAAAGCGTTTGCACTGTCGATGGTCGTGAGCCTCGGGTTCCTCGTCGTGTCGGTCATCGCCATGCGCCGCCAACGGCTCCGTGAGCAAGCGGCGCTGCTGTGGCTGCTCGTCAGCCTGGTCATGGTGTTCGTGAGCGCGACGCTGCCCATCCATCTCCTCGACCGCGTGGCCCACCTCGTCGGGATCGCCTACCCGCCCGACCTCGTGCTTCTCCTGGCCGTGCTCTTCCTCATCGTCCTCGTGTTCCACCTGTCGCTCAGCCTGGACCGCCTCTCCACCAAGCAGACCGCGCTGATCCAGGAGATCGGGCTGCTGACGGCGGTGTCGCCACCGCCACCGGGCCCGCCCGGCCCGGTCGACGATGCAACCGGCACCGCTTCGGACAGCACCGCCGCGGCCAGCCCCGCCGGGGAGCCGCGCCTTCGCTGACGGGCCCGCCGCGCCTGCACCACGCCGCCGCGTCGCCGGCACCGGCGAGGACTCACACCAGGCTGGCCACGAGACCGTCGAGGATGTCGTCCTCCGACGCCAGACAGGCGCCGCGGTCGAAGACGTCCATGACGGCGTCGAGGATGAGGACTCCGCCCACGATGACATCCGCCCGGCCCTCGACCATGCCGGGACGGGCCAGACGGGCGTGGCGGTCCTCCGCCGCCAGTATCGTCCAACCAGACGCGCCACGGTGTCGCGCTCGAGCACGACGTGGTGGAGCGCGGCCCGCTCGTAGCGTTCCACCCGCCTGTCGAGCGCGGCCAGCGTCGACACCGTGCCGGCCAGCCCGATGAGCCGGCCACCGGCGGCCAGGGGCGCCAGCGCGGGCCGACACCGGTGCAATTGCGCGTCGACGGTGGCCCGAGCGGCGGCCAGCTCCGTCGGGGTGGGGCGGGTCGTGGAGAAAGAAGCGTTCTGTCACCCTGACGCACCCCACGTCCAGCGACACCGCCGACACCGTCGCCGGCGAGGCGGGGCCGGCGGTGAGCTCGCCCGTCACGAGCTCGGTCGAGCCCCCACCGATGTCGACCACGAGCACGGGGCCGGGGCCCACCTCGGCGCGCTCGACGTCGGCCGTGGCGCCGGCGAAGGACAGCGCGCCCTCCTCGACGCCGCTCAGGATCTCGGGTGCCACCCCGGTGACCTGGCGCGCCGCGGCGAGGAACTCGTCCGCGTTGGCGGCGTCGCGTGCCGCGGACGTGGCCACTAGACGGGCCCGCACGACGCCGCGGCTGTCCATGACGGCGCGGTACTCGCGCAGCACCGCCACGGTGCGCGCCACGGCGTCGCCCGACAGCACGCCGGTGGCGTCGACGCCCTCGCCCAGGCGGGTGATGCGCATCTGGCGATCGAGCACCGTTCCGTCGCTCGTCGCCACGAGCAGGCGCGTCGAGTTGGTCCCGCAGTCGATGGCGGCCACGGCTCCCGGGGGACCGCTCACGACGGTGTCTCGGGCCCCCGGCCCCCGCGTTGCACCACGAACTCCGTGACGTCGAGGCCGAGCTCGGACAGCGTCCACCGCGCCACCGGGTCGTCCCCGCCGGCCAGGTACCAGGCCACGTGGGCGTGCAGGCACTTCACCCCGGTGCGGGTCCCCCCCACGCCCCCCGACGGGCGGGGTCCGCGGTGCCCGGCCGGCACGGCGAGGTCGCGCTCGGCCGCGTACCGGGCGTGGGCGTCGGCGAGCTCGACCGGTCGACGGCGGCTTCGGCCCGCTTCACGCCCCCGGCCGCCTCGAGCGCGCTCACGGCGTCGCGCACCGCCCCGTCGACCAGCCAGAACCGGGTGGGCATGGGTCGGCCGTCCTCGAGGAGCGGGGCGTTCTCGATGACCACCGGTGCGCCGTCGCGACGGCGCACGACCACCGTGAAGGCACCCGAGGGCGGGCGCCCGAGCAGCCGCGTCACCGCGTCGTGATCAGACTCACCAGGTGGGTGCGAGGACGAGGTCAGCTCCAGAACTCGAGGCTGCGGACCACCCGTCCCCAGTAGCTGTGGGGCTCGGGCGGCGCCGGGCTGGCCGCGGCGACGCCGTCCCCGGTGCCACCGCGGCGCGCGCTGGTGGCGGGCGGCCTGTGCTGCGTTGCTCCCGGCCGGGGTCACGACGCCGATGAGCGCCTGGGACTGGGCCGACCCCGGCACAACCGGTGGCCCGTCCAAGGGGACCTGGCCCGAGCCCGCCAAGGCACTGCCCGACGCGTCGGGCGAGGGCAGGATGTCGTAGACGCGCTGGCCCTTGGGCACGAAGCCGTAGTCGTGGCGGGCGAGAGCGTCGATGGTGGCGGAGTCCGACAGCGCCGAGACCTGACGCGACAGGACGTCGTTCTCGGCCTGGACGGTGGAGATCTCGTGCGCCGTGCCCGAGATGGAGGCGCGCTGCGACAGCAGCCCGCTGATGGGGAAGCTGGTGAGCAGCACGATGACGGCCAGCGCCCCCGCCGCGATCACCATGGAGCGGGCCCGTCGGGCCTCGAGCGACAAGGTGGCCCGGCCGCCGCGCCACCGGGACACGAAGCCCACCACCGACCGCACCGGCGAGGACGGCAGGTGGAGCTGCGGATGCGGCACATGGGGACGGGGCAGGTGGAGGTGCGGGCGCGGCACGTGCAGGTGGGGTCGGAACGTGCAGGTGGGGCCGCGGCAGGCGGACAGGGACGTGCGGGTGCCGTCGGGGTGACCGTTTGGCGGCGTGCCGCGGCTGTCGCCGCACCCGGCTGAGCATCACCAGGTGGACGCGCTCCCATGGGGCGGAGCCGAGAGCGCAGCGCGCCCCGGATAGGCAGCGGACTCGCCGAGCTCCTCCTCGATCCGCAGCAGCTGGTTGTACTTCGCCACCCGGTCCGAACGCGCCGGGGCACCGGTCTTGATCTGCCCGCAGTTGGTGGCCACGGCGAGATCGGCGATGGTGGTGTCCTCGGTCTCGCCCGACCGGTGTGACATCACGCACCCGAACGACGAGCGCGTGGCCAGGCCCATGGTGTCGAGGGTCTCGCTCAGCGTGCCGATCTGGTTCACCTTGATGAGGATGGCGTTGGCGGCACCGCGCTCGACGCCGAGCTCGAGGCGCTCCTGGTTCGTCACGAAGATGTCGTCGCCGACGAGTCTGGACGCGCCCGCCCAGGGCGCCGGTCAGTGAGACCCAGCCGTCCCAGTCGTCCTCGGCCATGCCGTCCTCGATGGAGACGATGGGATAGTGGTCACAGAGGTCCACCCAGTAGGCGACCATCTCGTCGGGCGTCAGCTGCCGGCCCTCACCGACGAGGTGGTAGGCGCCGTCCTCGAAGAACTCACTGGTGGCGGGGTCGAGGGCGATGGCCACCTCGTCGCCGGGGACGCGGCCGGCCTCCTCGATGGCCTCGATGAGGATGACCACCGCGTCGGCGTTCGACGCCAGATCGGGTGCGAACCCGCCCTCGTCGCCCACCGTCGTGGACAGCCCGCGAGCCCTGAGCACCTTGGCCAGCGCGTGGTAGGTCTCGACGCCCCAGCGCAGCCCCTCGGAGTACGACGCGGCTCCCACGGGCATGACCATGAACTCCTGGAAGTCGATGGAGTTGTCTGCGTGCACGCCGCCGTTGAGCACGTTCATCATCGGCACCGGCAGCACGTGCGCGTTGGCGCCGCCGACGTACCGGTACAGGGGCAGCCCGACGTCGACCGCCGCGGCGCGCGCCATGGCCAGCGACACCCCGAGCACGGCGTTGGCCCCGAGCCGCCCTTTGGTCGGCGTGCCGTCCAGGTCGATCATGGCCATGTCGATGGCGCGCTGGTCGTAGGGGTCGAAGGCACTGAGCACCCCGGCGATCTCGCCGTTGACGTGCTCGACGGCGCCGAGGACGCCCTTGCCCCCGTACCGGTCGCCCCCGTCACGCCACTCCGTGGCCTCGTGCACGCCGGTGGAGGCCCCCGACGGGACGATGGCCCGACCCGCCGCCCCCGAGTCGAGGACCACCTCGACCTCGACGGTGGGGTTCCCGCGCGAGTCGAGGACCTCCCGCGCCGCGATGTTTTCGATGGCCGTCATTGCTCGCTGTTGCCCCTGTTGTAGGTGTTGAAGAAGTTACTCCCTGGCCCGGTCCGAACGGCGGAGCCGTCGGGGCCCGCGACACGTCGACAACCTCGTTTTCCACAACGGTTTTCCGGCGCGCGGCGCCCCGACCAGGGCCGGCGCCGCGCCGATCAGAGAGAACCGGCCTCGGCGGCCTCGATGCGCCGGCGGAACCCTCCGGCGTAGGCCCGCAGGGCCGTCTCGGGGTCGACCCCCAGGTGGCGGGCGGCGTCGGCCACGGCGAAGAGCAGCTCTCCCAGCGCCTCCACGGTGGGGACCGGCGCCCCCCGGGTCTCCCCCGACGACCCGGGGCCGATGGCCCTGGCTCGGGGACGGGTTCCGGCCCGACAGCCCGGGGGCCCGGTCCCCGGCCGGGGCCAGGTCGCCCAGGGCCTCGACCGCGTCGGCGATCTGGCGGCGGCGATCGTCGAGGGACCCGGTGTCGAGGCCGAGGGACTCCGCCTTGCGCTGCAGCTTGGCCGCCAGGGCCAGGGCGGGGAAGGCCGGGGGGATGCCCTCGGTCACGCTGGCGCGACCCTTCTCGGCCTTCTTGAGCACCTCCCACCGCGCCGCGACGTCCTCGGGCGTGTCGGCCACGGCGTCGCCGAAGACGTGCGGATGGCGCAGGACGAGCTTGTCGTGCAGGGTCCGGGCCACGTCGGCCAGGGTGAAACGGCCCTCCTCGGTGGCCAGCAGGGCGTGGAAGTACACCTGGAACAGCAGGTCGCCGAGCTCCTCCTCCAGATGGGCGACGTCGGCCGCCGCCACGTCGGGCTCGGCCGCGGCGACCACCTCGATGGCGTCGAGCACCTCGTAGGCCTCCTCCAGCAGGTGGCGCCCCAACGAGCCGTGGGTCTGCTCCCGGTCCCAGGGGCACTTCGCCCGCAGCGTCCGCACCAGCTCCTCCAGCCCGACGAGCTCGGCCGCCACCGGGGCGGCCAGGTGTGGCACCCACAGCGCGGTGAGGTGGTCGGGCTCGAGGGTGCGGTCGATGTCGGCCCACGGCACCTCGACGACCTGCTCGTCGGGCAGACCCAGGTGGTGGAGCACCACCGCCGTCCGGCTGGGGTCGAGGCCCGAGGCGTCGTCGGCGGCCAGCTTGACCTCGCCCAGCACGGCGCGGCTGTGGCACTGCGCCACCAGGAGCGGGCCGCGCTCGCCGGCCGCCTCGACGGCGAAGGCGGTCCCGTCCACGAGGCGCACGCCGGCGTCGACGGGGTCGACCCCGAGGCGCGCCCAGGCCAGGTCGAGGAACGACAGCGCCGGGACGACCTCGACCGAGACGCGGGGGTCGGCCCGCAACAGCGCCACGGTGCGCTCGGCCACGAGCGGCGAGCCGGGAACGGCGTACGCCACGTACCCCGAGGCCCCGACCGAGCAGCGCCGCGGCGACGACCTCCTCGACGATGCGGCGATAGACGTCGTCGAAGGTGTCGGCCCCGTCGTAGAGCCGGTCGAGGTGCTCGACGGGCCCGGTGGCCACGGCGTCGACCACGGCCGCCGACGGATGGCGGGCCGTGCGCACCAGGCAGCGCGACGCACCGCGCAGGGCGTCGAGGGCGGCGGCGGGCACGAGCTCGGGACCGGCGGGACCGAGCCCCACCACCGTCACTCGCGGGCGGCCGGCTCCCCGGGGCGCGGACGTGCCCACGGACCTGTCAACCGGTGGGCTGGCCCAGGATCGACGCGCTCGAGGACTGGTCGACGCCGGAGTTGAGCACGAACGCCGCGTCCGGTGGGGTGGGGGCGGTGACCCCGTGGTTGGCGTTCCACGTCCCGTAGCGGGGATCGAGCTCGACCCGGGCGCTGCGCACCACGCGCGCCAGCACGGCGGTGAGGCTGGCGCCGCCCGCGGCCAGCATCTCCTGGCGCAGTCCCGACTCGGTCTGGGCGAAGGAGACCAGTTGGTGCTGGCGGACGCCGACGACGATCCACACCGTGTCGGTCTGCCCCGTGGTCTGGTTGGGGACGGGGATCCCCTGCGGCGGGGCCAGCTGCCCGTCGGCCAGGCTCTCGACTGCGGCAGCGGCGGTCTGGCCCAGCTGGCTCACGATGTCCGAGGGATAGACGCATGGGCCCTCCCCCCCGGCCGGGCTGTTGGTGTTGACGCCGGACCCCTGTGAGGCCGTGGCGAAGGTGGCGCCCGCTGCGATCTGGTCGTGGATCGTCTGCGCCGCGGCCTGGCTCGAGGCGATGATCAGGTTCAAACACAGCTCGGTGACCGCGCTCTGGTGGGCGTTGTAATAGGCGCGCACCGCGGCGGGGCTCACGTCGACATGCCCCACGACCTCCTCGAGCTTCTCCTGGGCCGCCAGCGAAGTCGCCTGCTGGTCGACGAACGCCTTGGGCAGTTTGCCGACGAGGGCGGTGCCGGTGAGGCCGCACGGGGACGTGACCTGGGCCGAGGCCGCCTCGAGTTGGCTCTCGTAGTCCTGGCGCGCCGTGGCGATATCCGCGGCGGTCACCGACGCGTGGCGCGCCGCCAGCTCGCTCTGCTCCAGGGTCTGGGCCACGAGCGCGTTCAGCTGGGATGCGGCGAACTGCGTGGACACCGTGTCGTCCCCGGTGCCCGCCACCGGCGGCAGCGTGCCCCCGCTCTGGGATTCCTCGATCGACAGTGCGCACTGGGCCACCGTGCTGCCCGACACCGCCGCCAGCTGGTCCTGGAGCTGGGACTGGCTGATGGTGATGCCGTTGACGGTCGCCGCGGGGGGCGACAGATCGCATCCCGCCGCCGCGGCGCCGAGCGCTCCCACCACGAGCAATGCGAGGAGGCGCTTCACGGAACGGGCACTCTACCGGCGCGCCCCCGCCCCCGACGATTCGGCCCGCGAGGCGACGCCCGCCGCCGGCACCAAGTCGACCAGGAGCTCGGTCAGCGCTTCCACCGCGTCCTCGTCGGGCCCGAGGGGGATGACGAGCAGGCCCGTGTCGTCTTTGACCACGGACTCCGGACGCAGGCGCCGGAGCCGGACCCGGGCCGAGGCGGGGAGCTCGAGCGGGGCGATGCGGGCCACGAGCCCGCGCCGCCCGGGACGACCCGACCCCTGCCCGGGGCGCGCCGGGGTGGCCGACACCTCGCGCACCCCCGTCCGCAGGCATTCGACGCGCAGCCGGGCCACGGCCAGGAGCCCCTCGGCCGGGGCGGGCAGGGGGCCGAAGCGGTCGAGCCACTCGGTCCTGATGTCGTCGACCTCAGCCTCGGAGCCCACCGACGCCAGCCGGCGGTAGGCCTCGAGGCGCAGGTCCTCGCGTGCCACGTAGTCCGACGGCAGGTGCGCGTCGGAGGGGACGTCGATCTTCACCTCCACCGGGGGCCGCAGCGGCTCACCTTTCATGTCGGCCACGGCCTCGGCCACGAGCTGCACGTACAGGTCGTAGCCCACCGCCGCGATCTGCCCCGACTGGTCCTGGCCGAGGAGGTTGCCCGCCCCCCTGATCTCGAGGTCGCGCATGGCGATCTTGAACCCCGCCCCGAGCTCGGTCTGCTCCCCGATGGTCCGCAGGCGCTCGTAGGCGGCCTCGGACAGGACCTTGTCGGCGGGGTGGAAGAGATAGGCGTAGGCGCGCTGGCCCGAGCGTCCCACGCGTCCACGCAGCTGATGGAGCTGTCCCAGTCCGAGCCGGTCGGCCCGGTCGACCACGAGTGTGTTCACCGTCGGCATGTCGATGCCGGACTCGATGATGGTGGTGCACACCAAGACGTCGAAGCGCTTCTCCCAGAAGTCGAGGACGACCTGCTCGAGGGTGCCCTCGTCCATCTGCCCGTGGGCTACGGCAACGCGAGTCTCGGGGACCAGCTCGCGTAGGCGCGCCGCGACGCCCTCGATGTTCTGGACCCAGTTGTGCACGAAGAACGCCTGACCCTCGCGCAGGAGCTCGCGACGCAGCGCCTCGACCACGGCGGCCTCCTCGAACTCGCCCACGTAGGTGAGGATGGGCTGGCGCGCCGCGGGAGGCGTGTTGATGAGCGAGAGGTCGCGGATGCCGGTGAGGGCCATCTCGAGGGTGCGGGGGATGGGGTTGGCGCTCAGGGTCAGGACGTCCACGCCCGTCGCCATCTGCTTCATGGCCTCTTTGTGGGTGACGCCGAAACGCTGCTCTTCGTCCACCACCAGCAGACCGAGGTCCTTGAACGTGACGTCCCCCGCCAGCATGCGGTGCGTCCCCACCACGACGTCCACCGCGCCCGACGCCAGCCCGGCCACCACGTCGCGCGCCTGGGCCGGGGTCAGAAAGCGCGACAGCATCTCCACGCGCACCGGGAACCCGGCGTAGCGCTCGGCGAAGGTCTGGGCGTGCTGCTGGGCCAGCAGCGTCGTGGGGACGAGCACCGCGGCCTGCTTGCCGTCCTGGACGGCCTTGAACACGGCCCGCACCGCCACCTCGGTCTTGCCGAACCCGACGTCGCCGCACACCAGGCGGTCCATGGGCACCTCAGACTCCATGTCCGCCTTCACCTCTTCGATGCAGCGCAGCTGGTCGACCGTCTCGGTGAAGGCGAAGGAGTCCTCGAGCTCGCGCTGCCACGGCGTGTCGGGCGCGAAGGCGTGGCCCTTCATGTGCAGGCGCAGCCGGTAGAGCTCGACGAGGTCCTGGGCGATCTCGTGCACCGCGGCGCGCGCCCGGGCCCGCGTGCGCTGCCACTCCGAGCCACCGAGTCGGTTCAAGGAGGGCGACTCTCCGCCGCTGTAGGGGGTGAGCGCGTCGATCTGGTCCGAGGGCAGGTACAGCTTGTCGTCGCCGCGGTACTCGAGCAGCAGGTAGTCGCGCGACGCGCCGTTCACCGTGCGCGTGACCATGCCGGCGTAGCGCGCCACGCCGTGCTGGCGGTGCACGACGTAGTCCCCCGGCGCGAGGTCGTCGAAGAACCCGTCGGTGGGCCGGGCCCGAGCCCGGGCCCGGCGATGGGCGCGTCGGCGCCCGGTGAAGTCGGCCTCGGCCAGGATCGCCACCTTGGCGCCGGGCACGACCACGCCCCGCTCGAGCGGCGCCACCACGATGCGGATGCCCGGGCGAGACAGGTCGACGCCGTCACCCCCGCCCCCAGCCCCGTCGGCGGCGGAAGGCTCGGGCTCGGCCACGACGGGGACGGTCAGGCCTTCCTCGGCCAGGACCGCGGCCAGGCGTGCGGCGGAGCCCGCGCCCTCGGCGCACAGCGTCACCGAGTAGCCGGCCGCCGACAGCTCCGTGAGGCGCGCCGCGAGAAGCGCCCGGTCGCCGTGCACCGGTTCGATGCCGCGCGCCACCACGCCGGGGGTGGAGGGCGAGTCGGCCACCGGCACCATCGACAGCACCGGCGCCGCGCTGCGCCCGAGGAGCCGTTCGTAGGGGACGTTCAGCCGGGGAAAGGGCGGCGCCGACTCACCGTCGTCGGGGGCGACGTCGTCTCGCGCCACGCCCCACGTCACGGCGAGCGCCCCCGCCAGGGCCGCTTCCTCGTCGTTGAGCTCGGCGGCGCGGTCGCGGATGCGACGGGGATCGACGAGCACGAGGCGCCCGGCCGCGCCGACGAGGTCGGGCAGGACCCGCTCGTCGTCGACGAGCCACGGCAGCCACGATTCCATGCCGTCGAAGACCTGGCCCTCGGCCAGGCGTTCCCACTGGGCGCGCCCCCACGGCTCGGTCCCGACCAGCGCCGCCGCCCGGGCCCGCACCGCCTCAGTGGGGAGCACCTCGCGACACCCGAAGAGCTCGACCTCGTGGAGATCGGCGATCGAGCGCTGGTCGCCGGGGTCGAATTCGGTGAGCCGGTCCACCTCGTCCCCCCACAGGTCGACGCGCACGGGCAGCTCGGCTGTCGAGGGGTAGACGTCGACGATCCCGCCCCGTACGGCCAGCTCGCCCCGGTGCTCCACCTGGTACTCGCGCCGGTAGCCGAGGGCGACGAGGCGGCCCACGAGGTCGTGCTGGTCGAGGCGGTCGCCCCGGGACACCACGATGGGGACCGCCGCCTCCTCGACCGACCCCAGGCGCTGGAGCAGGGCCCGCACCGGGGCCACGATCACCTCGGGGGCGCGGCCGGGGTCCCGGAGTCGCCACAGCAGCCGCAGGCGCCGCCCCATCGTCGACAGCTCGGGGCTCACCCGCTCGAAGGGGAGGGTGTCCCAGGCCGGGAAGAGCGCCACGACGTCGTCGCCCAGGAAGGCGCCGATGTCGTGGCTGAGCCGCTCGGCGTCGAGCACGGTGGGGGTCACCACGAGCAGGGGACGGCGCTCCCCCAGCCGGGCCATCCCCGACACCACGTACGCCACCGCCGCGTCGGGGACCGCCAGGGCGCTGGCGCCGACCGCCATGGCGTCGACCATGGCGGGCTCGTGACGGAGGCTGAAGGGGAGCGAGCGCAGGCTCACGCAGGCAGGCTAGCGACGACGGTGGGGCCCCAGGCCCGGTGGCACCGCCGGGAGCAGGCCGTCAGCCGATCCGGGAGAGATCGAGCGCGCTGGCCAAGACGCCTTCGAGAAAGCGCGAGTAGTCCACCGCCACGTGGTTCGAGAGGTAGTACGCGCTATAGACGCCGATGACCGAGCTGCAGCTCGTCCGGCAGAACCACGGTTTGACGTCGATGAAGCGCGCCTTGTCGAGGCGCGCCGCGCTCGCGTCGGCCTCGTCGTAGGGCGTCAGGAACGACACGAGGGGGAGCGAGCACGCCTGGACGTCGGTGGTGTGCTGGGCCAGGCAGTCCGGGCCACGCGACGACGGGATGTCGCCGAGGACGAGCTTCTGCGTCGCCATCACGCTGTCGAGCATGCGCTGCAACCCCCGGCGCCACTGCAACGGTGTGTAGTGCCTGCCCGACGGGGTCTCGTCGTAGGCCGACTGCGACACGATGAGCAGATCGGGGTCGATCCGGTTGATGCGGGCCAGGGCGAAGCGGTGCCACCTCTCGCACGCCACCCACACACCCTCGCCTCCGGGCGACTCGGCCCGGACCGATCCAGCCGGGCACGCCGCCTTCCACAGCACGATCAGCTTCCACCGGGCGCGGGTCGCGATGTCGTCGAGGGCGTCGAACCACATCCCGGCGTGCGAGTCGCCGTACAGCACCATGGTGTGCGCGCCGTTCCGATCACCGAACACGCACGCCGGCACCCTGCTCTGGGCAACGCCCGGCGAACAGCCCGTGCTCGGCGCCGGGGCTCCGAAGTTGGTGGGCAGGACGGCCTGGGCCAAGGGAGGGTCGAGGTTCGACGGCAGGCGCTCGATGGCGTCGGACCCCCGCACGGCGGCGAGCACCGTGGCCAGCGGGGCGCCCGTGACCGGGGCCGGACGGGGACCCTCGACGGCGGTGCCGGGCTGGAACTCGCTCACCGCGACGATGGCGACGAGGACGACGGCGAGGCCCGCCACCGAGGCGCGGCGGGTGCGGGCGAAGCCCCCCACGCGACCCGGCTGCTCGAGCGCCAGGGTGCTCACCCCGAGCACGACCGCCGCGCCCAGCAGCGCGGCCAGGAGCACGGCCCAATCACCCGACGATGCGGACATGGCGGCCGAGCCTACGGTGGCGGCCGGCGCGACCAGGCGCGCAGAAAGAGCTCGAACCAGGAAAGTACCCCCACCTCAGACGCCTCCCAGCATGGTCCAAGGGCCATCCAAGCGGCGACCGAGGACGCGCTCAGGAAACGCCTTGGCCGGTGCGCAGCGGATCAGGACTGGCCATCGCCGTTGAAGCGCAGCATGGCCGCGTCGGCGCCTTCGTTGGCGATCACCTCGACGGCGTCGGCCGCCACCTCCACGGCGACGTCGAGCACGCTGCGTTCGGCGCGGCCGGGGCGGTGCAACACGTAGTCCGCACCGGGCTGCCGCCCCGGCGGCTTGCCGATGCCGATACGGACGCGCACATAGCCTGGGTCGTGGAGATGGGCGTGGATGGACTTGAGCCCGTTGTTCCCGGCCGTCCCCCCACCGACCTTGACCTTGACGCGACCCGACGGCAGGTCGAGCTCGTCGTGGACCACGACCAGCCGGTCGGGCCCCGGCACGCGGAAGCGTCGCATGAGCGCCACCACGGCCAGGCCCGACTCGTTCATGTAGGTCTGGGGCACCGCCAGCACGACGAGCCGCTGCTGGACGCGGGCCTGCGCCACGATGGCCCGCGTCCCTTTCTCGGGTCGCATCCGCTGGGAATGACGCGTCGCCAGGAGGACGACGACCTCGGCGCCGAGGTTGTGCCGGGTCCGCTCGAACTCCGCTCCGGGGTTGCCGAGGCCCACCACGAGCAGGTCGGCCGCGGCCCCCCTGCCCGACGTCGGCAGCAGCCGCCGCAGGGGTTAGCTCTCCCCGCCCGCGTCGCCTCCGGCCTCCGCCGATGCCTCGGCCGAACCCTCGGCCGCGCCTTCGGCTCCCTCGCCCTCGGCCCCTTCGCCTTCTGCCGCGCCTTCCTCGGCGGCCTGCACGCGCGGCGGCTGCCCGGCGGCGACGATCGACTCGGGGTCGACCTCGGTGACGACGTTGGCGGGAAGGGCGATGTCCGACACCCGCACGGCGGAGCCGATGACGAGATCGCTGATGTCCACCTCGAGGTGGGCGGGGATGTCGGCGGGACGCGACTTGATGGTGAGCGAGAACATCTGCTGCTCGAGCACGCCGTCGGCCCGGTGCAGCTCGAGCGCCTCACCGGTGAGGGTTATGGTGACCTCGGCCGTGACCTCGCGGTTGGGGTCGACCACCTGGAAGTCGACGTGCGTGACGCTGCCGCGCACGGGGTGGCGCTGGAGCTCGCGGGCCATGGTCAGGAAGGTCTTGCCGTCGACGTGCAACGACAGCACGGTGTTGAGGCCGGCGTCGGTGCTGAGCGCGGCGCGCAGCTCGCGGCCGACCACCGACACCGCGATGGGGTCGACGCCGGGGCCGTACACCACGGCGGGGATGCGCCCGTCATGGCGTAACCGCCGGGCGGAGCTGGACCCAGAAGGACGGCCGGCCTCGGCGACCAGGATGGTTTCGGCCATGGATGAAGGGCTCCTCGGATGCGACGAACGGGCGACCCAGCATAGAAGGCCCGGAGCAGGGCGTGGAAGCCGGCGTGATGACGAGGCGGGCGGGGTGGTCCTATCCCCCGGGTCGAGCCGTAGCCGCCCGGCGTGGGCCGGGCCCGAACCCCGGGGAGGCCCGGGCCCGGGCTCCGGGGCTAGGTGAGGTTGTCGCCTCCAAAGATCTCCGACACCGACGTGTCCTCGAACACGGCGTCGATGGCGTCCGCGATCAGCTTCGCCACCGACAGGACCCGCAGCTTGTCGATGCGCTTCTCCTCGGAGATGGGCAGGGTGTTGGTCACCACCACCCGCGTGAGCGGGCACTTCTCCAGACGCTGGACGGCCGGGTCCGAGAGCACCCCGTGCGTCGCCATGGCCGAGATGTCGGCGGCACCCCGCTCGGCCAGGAGCTCCGCCGCGGCGCAGATGGTCCCGGCGGTGTCGATCATGTCGTCGATGAGCACGCAGTGGCGACCTTCCACCTCACCCACGACGTCGAGGGCCTCGACCTGGTTGTGGGTCCCCCGGGGCCTGCGCTTGTGGACAAAGGCCAGGTCGGCCCCGAGGTGCTGGCTGAAGCGCTCCGCCACTCGCACCCGGCCGGCGTCGGGGGCCACGATCACGAGATCGCTCGTGCCCAGCCGCCGCAGCTCCTCGACCAGCACGGGGGTGGCGGTGAGGTGGTCGAAGGGCACGTCGAAGAAGCCTTGGATCTGACCGGAGTGCAGGTCGACGCTCACCACGCGATCGGCCCCCGCCACCTGAAACATGTCGGCCACGAGCTTGGCCGTGATGGGCTCGCGGCCCGTGGCCTTGCGGTCCTGGCGCGAGTACCCGTAGTAGGGGCACACGGCCGTGATGCGCTTGGCCGACGCCCGCTTGGCCGCGTCGATCATGATCAATTGCTCCATGAGCGAGTCGTTGACGGGGCCGGAGTGGGTCTGCACGATGAACACGTCACTGCCGCGCAACGACCCGTCGTAACGACAGTGGATCTCACCGTTGGCGAACTCGCGCAGGTTGGCCCCGCCCAAGTCGACACCGAGATGCTGGGCGATCTCTTGGGTGAGCGCCGGGTGCGAACGCCCGGACACGAGCTCGAGACGCCTGTGGGGGACCAGCTCCATGCGCGGAACGCTACCTCGCCGCTGAGGTCACGCGCCGTGGAAGACCTCGGCCACGGCGGGGATGTCGAGCTCGCCGTGCGCGGGCACGGCGCGGCTGAACAGATCGTCGGCGACCAGGGCGAGCGGCGTGTCGGCACCCGAGCGCCCGTACACCTCCAGGGCGAGCCCCAGGTCCTTCGCCATGTCCGCCACCCGGAACAGCACCGGCTCGTAGCGGCGCTCCAGGAACCCGCCCCGCCGGGCCTCGAGATAGGGGACGAACCGCACCAAGACGGCGAAGACGGCCTCGGCGTCGAGCCCGCTGGCGCCGCCCGCGGCGAGGAGCTCGGCCGCGGCGGCATGGGTCACGGCCAGGTAGGTGTTGGCCACGAGCTTGAGGCGGATGCCCGCCCCCAGGGGCCCGACGTGGCGGACCTCGCCCAGCACGTCGAGCACGGGGCGGGCCTGGTCGATCGCCCCGGCCTCTCCCCCCACCAGGAGCACGAGGCTGCCCGAGTCGGCGGCCGGGATGCTGCCCAGCACCGGCGCCTCGACGAACGCCGCCCCCGCCTCGGCCGCGGCCTGGGCCACCTCGAGGTGGACCTCCTGGCTGGCGGTGGTCATGTCCACGTACACACGGCCTCCTCCCGCCTCGAGGGCCCCGTGCTCGCCCAGATAGACCTGGCGCACCGCCTCGGTGCCGGTCAGGACGCTCACGACGACCTCCCCTCGTGCCGCGGCCTGGGCCGGCGTGGCGTGGGGGGTGCCGATCCCCATGTCCTCGGCCCGAGCCGGGGTCCGGTTCCACAGGTGCACGGTGTGACCCTGCTCGTGCAGTCGCCGGGCGATGGCGCCACCCATCTTCCCCGTCCCCAGCATGGCCACGTCCATGGATTCTCCTCTGGTCGTCGTCGGGCGTCGCACTGACATCATCTCCCACCGGGGGCGATACCCCGGCGCGTCACCGGCGTCACCGGGCGGGCCTCGCTAGAGTGCGCGGGGAGGCGCTCGGGACGATGGCCTTGTTCTCCTCGGTGGTGGTCGGCACGGACGGCTCGGAGACGGCCGCTCACGCCGTGCGCAGCGCCATCGAGCTGGCCGCGCTGTACGGGGCGACCCTGCACATCGTTACGGCGTACCGGCCCCGGCCCGTGCAGGCCGGCGGCGTGCCCGACGAGTTCCGGGAGCAGCTCTCCGCGAGCGGGAAGGCCGACACCGTGCTCGAGGAAGAGTGCGCCCGGGCCCGTGGCGCCGGCGTCGAGGTCCACGGCCACGCCGGGACCGGTGATCCGGCCGAAGCCATAGTGGCGGTGGCCGAGCAGGAGAAGGCCGACGTCATCGTGGTCGGCAACAAGGGGATGACCGGTGTGCGGCGCGTGCTCGGCAGCGTCCCCAACTCGGTGGCCCACCAGGCCCCGTGCTCGGTGCTGATCGTCCAGACGACCTGAGCGGGCGCGACCCCGGCGAGGCGCGACCCGGGGCGGTTCAGTCGAGGGCGGGGAAGTCTGCTCCCAGCTTGGTGAACGGGCCGACCACGGCCCCGTCGGGGACATGGGCGCCGGGACCGAGGATGGCGAAGGGCCCCACCCGGGCCTCCTCGCCGATCTCGGCGCGCAGCACGGTGCACTTGGTCACCTTGGCCCCGGCCCCGACCACGCTGTCGACGATGTGGCAGTCCGGTCCCACCTCGGCACCGGCCCCCACCGTGCACTCACCTTGGAGGACGACACCGGGCAACAGCACGGCGTCGGCCTCGAGGTGGGCGTTGGCGTCGATGTAGGTGCGCTCGGGGTCCCACATGGTGACGCCACGGCGCATCCACCGTTCGTTGATGCGGTCGCGCAGCTCGGCGTCGGCCACGGCCAGCTGGGCTCGGTCGTTGACCCCGGCGGCCTCCATCGGGTCACCCACCACGAGCGACTCCACGCCGTAGCCGGCGTCGTGCAGCACGGCGTAGATGCCGGTCAGGCAGTGCTCCCCGGTGTGCGTGACGGGGCGCAGCCGGCGCAGGGCCGGGGCGAGCACGGCGTGGCGGAAGCAGTGGATGGTGGTGGCGACCTCGTCGACCGACAGGTCGTCGTCGCGCACGTCGGCCGCCTCGACGACCCGCACCACGGCGTCGTCCTTGCCCCGCACCACACGGTCGTAGCCGCTCGGGTCGGGCAGCACCGCGGTGAGCAGCGTCGCCGCCGCGCCGGTGTGGCGATGGTGGCGCACCAGCGCGGCGAGGGTCGGGGGGCGCACGAGCGGGGTGTCGCCGGGCAGCACCACGACATCGCCGTCGGCGTCGACGAGCCCGTCGGGCAACCCCGTGAGGCCCACGGCCAAGGCGTCGCCGGTGCCGAGCTGCGCGGTCTGCTCGACGAACTCGATGGCGAGCGAGCGCGGCGCGTGGTCCACGAGGGTCTTGGTCACCCAGTCGCCCCTGTGCCCCACCACCACCACGACCTTGTGCACGGGCAGTTCGGCCAGCGCGTCCAGGACGTGCAGGATCATGGGGCGACCGCACAACCGGTGCAGGGGCTTGGGCCGCGACGAGCGCATCCTCGTCCCCTCGCCCGCGGCGAGGACCACGGCAGAGAGCGGCCTCGTCTCCATGCGGTTTAGTCTGTCACCCGATGACGGGGGGGACAGCGCAGCGCACGAGGGACTCGAGCGCCCCCGGCGCGCCGACGCGCACCCCCCTCCCCGCCCGATGCCCCTCCTGACCTCGACGATCGACCCCGGCTCCGACGTCTACCGGCAGAACCGGGCGGCCATGGAGGGCGCCCTGGCCGAGGTCGAGGACCAGCTGGCGGTGGCCCGGGGCGGCGGGGGCGAACGCTACGTGGAGCGGCACCGGAGCCGGGGGAAGATGCTCGCCCACGAGCGGGTCGAGCTGCTCCTCGACCGTGACTCCCCCTTCCTCGAGATCGCCCCCTTGGCGGCGTGGGGGACCGACTACACGGTGGGGGCGAGCCTGGTGTCGGGCATCGGCGTCGTGAGCGGGGTCGAGTGCCTGGTGTCGGCCAACGACCCGACGGTGCGGGGAGGGGCCACCAACCCCTTCACCATGCGCAAGTCGTCGCGTCTGGCCGACATCGCCCTCGAGAACCGGCTGCCGTCGATCAGCCTGGTCGAGTCGGGCGGGGCCGACCTCCCCACCCAGTCCGAGATCTTCATCCCCGGCGGGCGCGGCTTTCGCGACCTGACCCAGAGGTCCGCCGCCGCGCTCCCCACCATCGCGCTCGTGTTCGGAAACTCGACCGCGGGCGGCGCGTACGTCCCGGGCATGAGCGACCACATCGTGATGATCGAGGGTCGGTCCAAGGTCTTCTTGGGGGGGCCACCGCTGGTGAAGATGGCCACCGGCGAGGAGTCCGACGACGAGGAGCTCGGGGGGGCGTCGATGCACGCCCGGGTGAGCGGGCTGGCCGACTACCTCGCGGCAGACGAGACCGACGCCATCCGCATCGGACGCGCCATCGTGTCCCGGCTGAACTGGCACAAGCACGGGCCCGCTCCGTCGCTGGCGGCGGACGAGCCCGTCTACGACCCCGACGAGCTGCTCGGCATCGCGTCGGCCGACCTGCGCGTCCCCTTCGACCCGCGCGACGTCCTGGCCCGGGTGGTGGACGGGTCGCGCTTCGACGAGTTCAAGCCGCTGTACGGGCCGAGCCTCGTCACCGGTTGGGCGTCGATCCACGGCTACCCGGTCGGAGTCCTCGCCAACCACCGCGGCGTCCTGTTCAGCGAGGAGTCCAACAAGGCCACACAGTTCATCCAGCTGTGCAACCAGACCGACGTGCCGCTGCTGTTCCTCCAGAACACGACGGGATACATGGTCGGCAAGGAGTACGAACAGCGCGGCATCATCAAGGACGGCGCCAAGATGATCAACGCCGTGTCCAACTCGAAGGTCCCGCACCTGACCCTCAACATCGGCGCCTCCTACGGAGCCGGCAACTACGGCATGTGCGGGCGCGCCTACAACCCCCGGTTCCTCTTCTCGTGGCCCAACGCCAGGTCCGCGGTGATGGGCCCCGCCCAGCTGGCCGGGGTGCTGTCGATCGTGGCCCGCCAGGGCGCGGCGGCCCGGGGCGAGGACTTCGACGAGGAGGCCGACGCCCAGATGCGCGCCATGGTCGAGGCCCAGATCGAGCGGGAGTCGCTGCCGCTGTTCTTGACGGGACGCCTCTACGACGACGGCATCATCGACCCTCGCGACACCAGGCACGTGCTCGGCATGTGCCTCTCGGTCGTCCACAACATTCCCATCCACGGCACGCGCGGCTACGGCGTGTTCCGCATGTGAGCGCGTCCTCGGTCGTGAGCCCGTGATCGAGAAGCTCCTCGTCGCCAACCGCAGCGAGATCGCCCGGCGCGTCATCCGCGGCGCGCGCACGCGCTCGGCATCAGCTGTGTGGCGGTGTGCTCTGACCCCGACGCCGGTGCGCCCCATGTCGCCG
Source organism: uncultured Acidimicrobiales bacterium (assembly GCA_963811775.1). Lineage (GTDB taxonomy): Bacteria > Actinomycetota > Acidimicrobiia > Acidimicrobiales > UBA8190 > Chersky-840. The sequence continues at coordinate 136,265 of CAWESO010000012.1, forward strand.
AAGCCGACGAGTTCGTGCGCCTACCCGGGGCCACCCCCGCCGAGACCTACCTCAACATCGACGCCCTGTTGGACGCGGCGCGCACCAGTGGCGCCGACGCCGTGCACCCCGGGTACGGGTTCCTGTCCGAGGACGCGGCGTTCGCCCGGGCCTGTGTGGCGGCGGGGCTCGTCTTCGTGGGCCCCCCGCCCGACGTGATCGAGGCCATGGGGTCGAAGCTCGCGGCCAAGGCCACCATGGCCGGAGCCGGGGTGCCCGTGCTCCCCACCGTCGAGATCCCCTCGGGCGCCGACGGCGTCGACCGGGGGGTGAAGAAGGCGGTGGCCGCCCTGGGCTGGCCCGTCCTGGTCAAGGCCTCGGCGGGAGGCGGGGGCCGGGGCATGCGCGTGGTCGAGGGCCCCGACGAGCTCGGCCCGGCCGTGACCTCCGCCCAGCGCGAAGCCGCGTCCGCCTTCGGCGACGGCACCGTGTTCGTGGAGCCGTACGTGACGCGCCCGCGCCACGTCGAGGTCCAGATCCTCGGCGACGTGCACGGCACCGTCGTGCACCTCTTCGAGCGCGAGTGCTCGATTCAACGGCGGCACCAGAAGATCATCGAGGAGAGCCCCTCCCCCGTCGTCACACCCGAGCGCCGGGCCGAGCTGGGGGCCGCGGCGGTGACCGCGGCCCGCACCATCGGCTACGTGAACGCCGGCACCGTGGAATTCCTCGTCGTGCCCGACGGGCGCTTCGCCTTCTTGGAGGTCAACACCCGGCTCCAGGTCGAGCATCCCGTGACCGAGCTCGTGACCGGCCTCGACCTCGTGCGCCTGCAGCTGCTCGTGGCCGACGGCATGGCGCTGCCGGTCGAGGTCCTCGACGCCGCCGTCTCCGGCCACGCCATCGAGGCCCGCCTCTACGCCGAGGACCCCACGCGCCAGTACCGGCCCTCGGCCGGGCCCGTGCACCGCTTCCGCTTCCCGGCCGCCGCCGGGGTGCGCATCGACAGCGGCGTGGAGGACGGGAGCGAGGTCTCGGTGCACTACGACCCCATGCTGGCCAAGGTGATCGCCCACGCCCCCACCCGCACCGAGGCGGCGCGCGCCCTGGCCGGCGCGCTCGAGCGGGCCCAGGTGCACGGCGTCACCACCAATCGCGACCTGCTCGTGCGCATCCTGCGCCACCCCGAATTCCTGGCCGGCGACATCGACACCGCCTTCCTCGTGCGCCACGACCCCGCCGAGCTCGGCGCCCCGCGGGCCGGTCCCTCGACGCAGAAGCTGCACGCCGTGGCCGCCGCCCTGGCCGGCCAGGCCCGGCGCCGAGGCGCGGCCGAGGTGCTCGGGGCGATGCCTTCGGGGTGGCGCAACAACCCGTCTGTCCCCCAGCGCGCCGAGTTCAGCGGGCCCGAGGGTCGCGTGGTGGTCGACTACCGCTTCGACCGGGCCGGGACGTGCACGTTCGTGGCCGTCGACGGTGCCGAGCGCGCCGACGTGTCGGTCCGGTCGTGTGCCCCCGACGCCGTCGTGCTGGGCGTGAGCGACGCGCCCGGGTCGACCCCGGTGGCCCGCCGCTACGACGTCGAGCAGGTGGGTCCCGAGGTGTACGTCGACGGGCCCGACGGCGCCACCACCTTCACCGAGATCGAGCGCTTCCCCCTGCCCGGGAGCCAGCTCGCCGCCGGGGCCCTGGTGGCGCCGCTGCCGGGGACGGTCGTCACGGTGGCGGTGCGCGCCGGCGACGCGGTGCGCGCCGGGGCCACGCTCGTGGCCATCGAGGCCATGAAGATGGAGCACGAGGTGCGGGCCCCGACCGACGGGACCGTGACCGAGGTCCACGTCAGCGCGGGGGAACAGGTCGAGTCGGGGCGCCTGCTGGTGGTCATCGACGCCGCGCCCGAGAACGCCTGATGCCCGACGCCGCCGCGCCCGTCCTGCGAGTCGCCAATTGCTCGGGGTTCTTCGGGGACCGGATGGCGGCACCGCGCGAGCTGCTCGAGGGGGGACCGGTCGACGTCCTGACCGGTGACTACCTCGCCGAGCTGACCATGCTCATCTTGTGGAAGTCGCGCCGAACGCGACCCGACCCTCGGGTACGCCCGCACCTTCTACCGGCAGATGGAAGACGTGCTCGGGACGTGCGTCGACCGCGGCGTCAAGGTGGTGGCGAACGCCGGCGGCCTCAATCCGGCCGGGTTGGCCGATCGCCTGCGCGCCCTCGCCGCCGAGCTCGGCATCCCGGCCCGCGTGGCGCACGTCGAGGGTGACGACATCCTCGACCGGCTGGGTCAACTGCAGGCGGGGGGCGACACCCTGGCCCACCTCGATACCGGCCGCCCCCTGGCCGAGGCCGGCAGCGAACCGGTGAGCGCCAACGCCTATCTGGGCGGGTTCGGCATCGCCCAGGCGCTGGCGGGCGGCGCGGACGTGGTCGTGACCGGGCGCGTCACCGACGCCTCGCTCGTGGTCGGGCCGGCGGTGTGGCGCTTCGGCTGGTCCCGCACCGACTGGGACCGGCTGGCCGGTGCGGTGGTGGTGGGCCACATCATCGAGTGCGGGACCCAGACCACGGGGGGAACTACGCCTTCTTCGGCGAGGTCCCCGGGCTCGAGCATCCCGGCTTCCCCATCGCCGAGGTGGTCGAGGACGGCTCGGCCGTCATCACCAAGCACCCCGGCACCGGCGGCCTGGTGTCGGTGGGGACGGTCACGGCCCAGCTCCTCTACGAGATCGGCGGCCCCCTGTACGCCAACCCCGACGTGGTGGCGGACTTCTCCACCATCGAGCTCGAGGACCTGGGCCGCGACCGGGTCCGGGTGTCGGGGGTCCGGGGCCGACCCGCGCCCGAGAAGCTGAAGGTGTCGATCAACCTCCCCGGGGGGTGGCGCAACACCATGACGTTCGTCCTGACCGGGCTCGACATAGAAGAAAAGGCCGCCCTGGTGCGCCGCACCATGGACGACCTCGTGGGCGGGGCGGGCGCGTTCTCCGACTACGACACCCGGCTCATCCGCACCGACGTCCCCGACGCGCCCAGCAACGACCAGGCCAGCGCGCAGCTTCGCATCACGGTCAAGAGCCACGACGCCGAGGTCGTGGGGCGGCGGTTCTCCAGCGCCGCCACCGAGCTCGCCCTGGCCAGCTACCCCGGCTTCTACCTGACCTCCCCGCCCGGCGACGGCACCGCCTACGGCGTGTTCTGGCCCGCGCTCGTGGCGCGCCAGGGCATCGACGAGGTCGTCGTGCACGACGACGGGCGTCGGGAGGTGCTGGCACCGGGCCCGATCCCCGCGTCCACGGCCACCGACGCGACCGACACGACCGCGGCAACTGCAGCGCCGCCCGCCGGCCACACCCGCCGGGTCGCGCTCGGGACCGTGATCGGGGCCCGCTCGGGGGACAAGGGGGGCAACGCCAACGTCGGCCTGTGGGCCCGCACCCCGGCGGCCTACGCCTGGCTGGCCCGCACCCTGACCGTGGCGCGCCTGCGCCAGCTCCTGCCCGAGGCGGCCGAGCTCGAGATCGACCGCTACGAGCTGGCCAACCTGCTGTCGGTCAATTTCGTGGTCCGCGGGCTCCTGGGCGAAGGCGTGGCCTCGTCCACCCGCCCCGACCCCCAAGCCAAGAGCCTGGGCGAGTACCTGCGCTCGCGCCTCGTCGAGGTCCCCGAGGCGCTACTCGCCGACCTGCCCGCAGACGACCCGAGGTGAGCAATGGACTTCGTTGAGACCGACGAACAGCAGATGCTGCGCGAGGCCGTGGGCGCCATCGCGTCGAAGTACGGGCACACCTACTTCGCGACGCGGGCTCGGGAAGGCGGGAACACCGACGAGCTGTGGAACGAGCTCGCCGCCCAGGGCTTTCTGGGCGTGAACGTCCCCGCCGCGTACGGCGGTGGGGGGATGGGCATCGCCGAGCTCGCCATCGTCCTCGAGGAGCTGGCCACCAACGGCTGCCCCCTGCTCCTGCTCGTGGTGTCCCCCGCCATCTGCGCCACCATCATCGCCAGCTTCGGCACCGAGGCGCAGAAGCAGGCATGGCTCCCGCGCTTCGGTTCGGGCGAGCTCAAGATGGCCTTCGCCATCACCGAGCCCGACGCCGGCTCCAACAGTCACAAGATCGCCACCTCCGCCACGCGTGACGGTGACCTGTGGCGGCTGTGGGGGACCAAGTACTACATCTCCGGCGCCGACGAGTCCGACGCCGTGCTCGTGGTCACGCGCACCGGCGTCGACGAGGACACCGGCCGCGGCCGCCTGTCGCTGTTCATCGTGGACCTTGACAGCGCCGGGCTCTCGAAGACGCTCATCCCCGTCGAGATCGTCGCCCCCGAGAAGCAGTTCACCTTGTTCTTCGACAACGTCGAGGTCCCCGCCGACCGCCTGCTCGGCACCGAGGGCGACGGACTGCGCCAGGTGTTCGTCGGCCTCAACCCCGAGCGCATCATGACCGCGGCCATGGCCAACGGCATCGGGCGCTACGCGCTCGAGAAGGCCGCCGCCTACGCCCGCGACCGCTCGGTGTGGGACACGCCCATCGCCCGCCACCAGGGGATCTCGCACCCGCTGGCCCGGGCCAAGATCGAGGTCGAGCTGGCCCGGCTCATGTGCCAGAAAGCGGCGTGGGCGTGTGACTCACACGCCGATCCCGCCATCGCCGGCGAGGCGGCCAACATGGCCAAGTACGCGGCGGCCGAGGCGTCACTGGGCGCGCTCGACCAGGCCATCCAGACCCACGGCGGGAACGGCATGTCCTCGGAGTTCGGCCTGGCGGACATGTGGGGCATGGCGCGGTCTCATGCGGACCGCCCCCGTGAGCCGCGAGATGATCCTCAACTACGTGGCCCAGCACTCCCTGCACCTGCCCAAGTCGTACTGAGCAGGTCACGCCCCCCCCGTCAGGGCTGGAACACGAACCGGGCGAGCGCCTCAGGAGGCGGACGCGAAGCGACGGGCGTCGTCGGCCGCGTACTTGGCCACGACGGTGTCGATCGCCGCGGTGCGCTGCACCGCCTCGGTCACCTCGGCCAGACGGCTGCCGGGGAGGGCGAGCGTCATCTCGTCGGGGCGCATGCCGGTGCGGGCCCGGCTCAGCGCGCACCCCACGCTGGCCGCCACCTCGCCGCGCTCCTTGGCCAGCGCCACGATGTGGCACTGGGGCTTTCCCTCGATCCTCAACCCCGGCAGCGCGTCCGAGAGGACCATCATCTGGCGGCCGTTGACGCGCAGGAGCACGACGTCGGGAAGGGCGGATGCCTCCGACAGCGGGCCGTAGGTGATCACCTCGGAACGCTCCGAGACGGCGGGGATCCCGCCGACGGCGTCGGCGTCCACCCACCCCGACTCGAGGAGGGCGGCGACGTCGTCGTTGCCGGCGACCTCCTCCAGGCTGGCGAGTCCGTGCGTGTAGCGGCCCACCGAGCAGTTGCCGTGGTCCTCGGGGACGGTGGTGAAGGTGCGCTCGGCGGCGCGCACCCAGAACACGCAACCGGCGGGGACCCGCCCGGCCCGGCCGTCGGCGGCGGGATCGGACATGGGCTCGTCGAAGGCCGGGACCCCGGCCGGGGCCTCGCTCGCGAAGGAGATTCCGATGGGAGCAACCGCGAGGTGTAGCGCGTTGCTGAGTGAGTCGGCCAGGGATCGGTGATCAGTCATGGCTGCCATCTTCGGCCCCCGGACCACGGAGCACAAACCGGCTCCGCGCCGGTCAGGACATCGGGGCCGAGGCGTCGGGGACGAAGCTGAGCCGGATCTGGCGGTCGGGATTGTCGGCGTTGGTGTCGACGAGCACCACGCGCTGCCAGGTGCCGAGGGCCAGATGGCCGAAGAGCACGGGCAGGACCAACGACGGCGACACGAAGACCGGGACCACGTGATCGGCGCCGTGGCCCCGGCGCCCGTGGCTGTGGCGGTAACGGTCGTCGCGCGGCAAGAGGCGGTCGAGGGCGTCGATGAGGTCGGACTCGGACCCCGACCCCGTCTCCATGAGGGCCACCCCGGCCGTGGCGTGCGGCACGAACACCGAGCACAACCCGTCGCCGCGCCCCGCGCAGAAGGTCTCCACCTTGTCGGTGATGTCGACCACCTGCCGACGCGACGTGTCGACGCCGATGAGCGTGCTGTCCACTACGCGGTGCTCGGCAGGGCCCCTTCGACCGCCCCGACGAGGGACGGGTCGCCCGGCTCGACACCGGGACGGAACCGCTGGACGATCTGACCGTCGGGCGAGACGAGGAACTTCTCGAAATTCCACTGGACGTCCCCGGCGGTGCCCTCGGCGTCGGCCTTGGCCGTGAGCGCTGCGTACAGCGGGTGGCGGTCGGGCCCGTTCACGTCGATCTTCTCGAAGAGCGGGAACGTCACCCCGTAGTTGACCGAGCAGAACTCGGCGATCTCGTCAGGGGAGCCGGGCTCCTGCTCCAGGAACTGGTTACAGGGGAACCCGAGCACGCTGAACCCCTTGTCGCCGTAGGTGTCTTGAAGCTCCTGGAGCCCCGTGTACTGCGGGGTGAGCCCGCACTTCGAGGCCACGTTCACCAGGAGCAGGGCCTTTCCCTTGTAGGGCGCCAGCGATGACTCCTTGCCTTGAAGGGTGTGGATGGGGATGTCGTAGAGATCGGGCACTGTTCCTCCTGCATGCGGTGGAGACGGGGGCGATTTCACACTACCGTCGAGGCGCGTGGCCGAGATCACCGTCACGGCGGGCACCGGCAGTCGAGACGGCGCCACCTTCGAGGTCGTGGTGCACGACGCCGGGGACGCGACGGCCCACACCGTCACGGTGCCCCCCGGTCTGGCCGCCGAACTCGGATGGGACGAGGGTCGCACCGAGGAGCTGGTGCAGGCTTCGTTCGCGTTCCTGCTCGAGCGCGAGCCGGCCCGGTCCATCCTGCGCCGGTTCAGCCTCGCGGTGATCGGCGACTACTTCCCCGAGTACCCCCGCCAGATCGCTCGCCGGGCCCGCCCCTCGGGGTGAGCCCCCGCGTCAAATTGAGGATGTTCACGGCGCGCGACACGACCAGCACGACGGTCAGGAGCGACGCCAGCGACTGGACCATCATGAGCATCTTCGCCCAGGGCGTGAGCGGCATGGTGTCGGTGGGGCTGAAGGCGGTGGCGTTGGTGAACGACGTGAAGAGGTAGTCGATGAACGCCGGCGACCAGTTGGGCCGGGTGGCGTCGGGCGCGGTCATCTGGGGGAAGAGAAAATCCGGTTGCCGCCGCTCGACCTCGAGGCGCGCCACCGGCCCGCCGCGATCGAGCTCCCAGTACCACAGGGCGAAGACCAAGACGTTCGTGACCCACACCGGAACCGACGCGTAGATGAGGCTGCGCCCGCCGGGTGCCGTGTGCCCGCTCACGGCCAGCAACTCATGCACGAGCTCGCCGAGTGAGACGACATTGGCGAGGTTCACGAGCGCGATGAGGACGATCGCCACCGGGCGCAACCGCCTCGACTCGCGCGTCAGCCGGGGATTGGCGATCAACAACGACGCGCCCAGCGCGCCCTCGAGGGCCGGGACGAGCCAGCGGGGGCCGAGCCCCGAGATCAACTTGTCGGGGAGGGCAAAATACAGGCCGACGGCCGCCACGACCGCCAGCGTCGCCGGCCACCGGGGCTCGCTCTCGGCTCGTTGACCCCACTCCGCCGCGTCGCGGCGGACGTCGTCGGACTCGCCCGTGCCGAGCGGTCCAGGCTCGCCGTCGTGCACGTCGCCGGCGTCGCCGGAACCGCTCCCCGAAGGAGTTTTGTGCTCCTCGGCCATCCCAGACACGGTACCCACGAGGCGACGGCGACAGCGTGACCCTGCCCAGCCGCACCACACGAGGGGCCCGCAACACCATGACGTCATGAACGACGAGGCCCCCTCGTCCGTATCCTTGGCTGAGGACCCACCCGGCCACGGCGCCGGCACGGTCACCGATCCGATCAAGGAGCATCGCAATGACCCATCCCGCTGACGCCACCACCACGACCCGGCGGCGCGCGCCAGTGGCGACGGCGCGCCGCACGGGCCTCCTCCGCCCCCGCACGGCCGTGGCCGCCTTGGCCGTCGCCGCCATCGCCCTGGCCGCGTGCGGGTCCTCGAGCCCGAGCGCGACGACAGCCGCGTCGGCGAACACCGGCACCGGGGCGGCTGCATCGCCGGGCACCACCGCGGCCGCGGCCACGGTCAAGACCGCCAGCAGCAGCCAATTCGGCACGATCCTCGTCAACAGTGCCGGCATGGCGCTGTACACCTACGGTCCCAACAACGGCGAGACGACCAACATGTGCACCGGCGCCTGCCTCCAGGCGTGGCCCGCCGTGACCGTCCCGGCCGGGACGACGCCCACGTTGGCGTCAGGCGTGGCGGGAACGCTCGGCACGGCCAAGCAGTCCGATGGCACGCTGCAGGTCACCTACAACGGCATGCTTCTCTACACGTTCGTCTCCGACACCTCCCCCGGCCAGGTCACAGGGAACGGCGTGGCCAAGTTCAGCGTGGCCAAGGCGTCTTCGTCGGGCTCGGGATCGGGCGTGCCCGCCGGCAACACCCCGGCGACGACCAAGGCGCCGACGACCACCAAGGCGCCGTCGTCGGGCGGAGGCTACTCGTATTGACCTCGAGCGCGATCGGGACCCGTGACGGCAGAGAAGGGGCGCGTGACATGGTGACGCCCGGAGGGCCGACCGACGACACGGTGGCCGACACGATCCGGCCGGCGGGCCGGGACGACCCCGTGTCGGAGTCTGCCGACGGGGCCGGGCTGCGCGTGGCGTTCCTGACCCACGGGGGCGAGCTCTACGGGTATGCACGGCGGTCACTGGGCGACCCCCGTGCCGCGGAGGACGTGGTGCAAGAGACGTTCATCCGCGCCTGGCACGCCCGCGACCGGTTCGACACCAACCTCGGCACCTTGCGGACGTGGCTGTTCACGATCGCACGGCGCGTCGTCATCGACCAGGCCCGTTCCCGTGCCATCCGCCAGACCGAATCCCTGCCCACCGACATCGCCGGCACCGAGGACGACATCGAGAACGCGATGGTCGGATGGCAGGTCGAAGAAGCGCTGAGCCGCCTGCGCCCCGACCACCGCCAGGTACTGATCGAGACCTACTACCGGGGCCGGTCGGGACGCGAGGTGGCCGAGGAGCTCGGCATCCCCGAGGGAACCGTGCGCAGCCGCCTCTTCTACGGGTTGCGCACACTGCGCCTGGCACTCGAGGAGATGGGATGGGACCGATGATGGCCGATCCCTGTGAAAACTTCCGGGGCCTCATCGCCATGGAGGTCGTCGGCCAGCTGTCGGTGAGCGAGCGGGTGGCACTGAGCGCGCACACCGAGGGCTGCGCCACGTGTCGCGACGAACGCCAGGACCTGCTCGCGCTGGCCCCGGCCCTGGCCACGGCCGATCCCGATCGCGTCATCGACGACGAACTCCCCTTCGACCTCAAGACCGCGGTCCTCGAACGACTGCGGGCCGAGGAGCGGCGCGAGCGACGCGTCCACCGTTCGCGCTACGTCGTGGCGTCGGCGGCGGCCGCGGTGCTGGCGGCGGTGGTGCTGGTGGTGACGCTGGCGTGGCCCTCGGGCCCGGTGACGATGACGGTGGCACTGGTCGGCTTGCCCAAGGTGCAGGCTACGGCGCGGCTCACGGCCGAGCCGTGGGGCACGGCCATGGACCTGCGCGAGTCGGGCCAGCCCTCGGGCCAGGTCCTGTCGGTGTACGTGCGCACGGTGTCGGGCTCGTGGTGGCAGACCGGCACCTACCGGACGGTGGGGACGTCGGTCCGGGTGACCATGGCGTGTGCGCTCAAGATGTCGAGGATCAAGAGCGTGTGGGTGCGCGAGAGCTCAGGGCGCGTCGTCATGCACGGCTACCTCGATGCCGCCCACGCCCACGACCTGAACTGACCGCCCGGTCGACGGCCGGGCCCGGGCCTCTTCTCCGGTTCCCCTACGCTCCGGGCGTGGCGCCAGGCCAGGACGGGACCGTCGCATCGAGCTCCCCGACGAACGGGTCGGCGGCCACCGTGGCCGCCCTGCTCCTGGCCCGGGCGGACGATGACCGCCCCGGCCTGCACGCCGGCGACACCACCTGGTCGTGGCGCGACGTCGTGGCCGAGAGCCGCACGCGCGCTGCATTAGCCGGCGCGCTGTCGACACCGGGCCCCTCCCATATCGGCGTGCTGCTCGACAACATCCCCGAATACCTGTTCTGGCTCGGCGCCGCCGCGCTGGGGGGCGCCACCGTGGTCGGGATCAACCCCACGCGCCGTGGTCCCGAGCTGGCCCGCGACATCGTCTTCACCGACTGCCGTCTGATCGTCACCGACGAGGCCGGCGCACAGCTCCTCGACGGCCTCGACATCGGGGTCGCTCCGGAGCACGTCCTGCGCGTGGACACCGACGCGTACCGCGACCGGCTGCTCGGCGTCGACGCCGGCGCGCCCCTCGACCCGGTCTCGCCCAAAGACCTCCTCCTCCTGCTCTTCACGTCGGGGACGACGGGCGACCCCAAGGCGGTGCGCTGCACCCAGCGGCGGCTGGCGTCGATCGCGGGGCGGGCGGCGGCGGGCTACGGGTTCGAACCCGACGACATCTGCTACTGCCCCATGCCGCTCTTCCACGGCAACGCCATCATGGCCCTGTGGGCACCGGCGCTGGCCGTGGGGGCGTCGGTCGCAGTGGCGGGGCGCTTCGAGCGCGTCGCGCTTTCTCGCCGATGTCCGTCACTTCGGCGCGACCCGCTTCACCTACGTGGGCAAGGCCCTCGCCTACGTGCTCGCCACCCCGGCGCGCCCCGACGACGACGACAACCCCCTGCGCCAGGGGTTCGGGACCGAGGCCTCGGCCCCGGACCGGGAGATCTTCGAGCGGCGTTTTCGCTGTCGGCTGGTCGAGGGGTACGGGTCGAGCGAAGGCGGCACCGCCATCAACGTGACCCCCGACACCCCGCCCGGCTCGCTCGGCGTCCCCGTGCCCACCGACGACGTGGCCGTCGTCGACCCCGAGACGTTGCGCGAGTGCGACCGGGCCCGCTTCCACCCCGGGGGTGGTCTCAGCAACGCCGGGACCGCCATCGGCGAGATCGTCAACCGTTCGGGGGCACCGAACTTCGAGGGGTACTACAAGAACCCCGACGGCAACGCCGAACGCGTCCGCAACGGCTGGTACTTCTCCGGCGACCTGGGGTACCGCGACGAGGCCGGCTTCTTCTACTTCGCGGGGCGCGGCGGGGACTGGCTGCGCGTCGACTCGGAGAACTTCGCCGCCGCCCCGATCGAGCGCGTCGTCGAGCGCCACCCCGACGTGGCCGCCGCCGCGGTCTACGCCGTGCCCGACCCCCGCTCGGGGGACCAGGTCATGGCCACGCTGGAGCTGCGCCCCGGGGCGGCGTTCGACCCCGGAGGGTTCGCCGCCTTCCTCGGGTCCCAGCCCGACCTCGGGACCAAGTGGCCGCCGAGCTTCGTCCGGATGTCACGCGGCCTCCCTCTCACGGCCACCGGCAAGATCACCAAGGCGCCGTTGCGGGCGCAGGGGTGGCAGTGCGCGGAGCCCGTCTACTGGAGCCCCGGTCGCGGCGAGCTGCGCTACCGGCTCCTCACCGACGACGACCGGCTCGCCCTGCGCCAGGAATTCGCGGCCCACGGCCGTGCGGCGCTGCTCGGCCCCGGAGGCGCTCCCGCTCTCGACTAACCCGTCCCGACGTGCTCTGATCGTTGACGGACACCACGGAGAAAGGCCAGAAACAGCATGAGTGTGATGAAGAGGTTGTCCGGGATCGTCCAGGCCAAGGCGAACAAGGCGCTCGACAAGGCCGAGAACCCCGCGGACATGCTCGACCTCTCCTACGAGAAGCAGATGGAGAACCTCACCAAGGTGCGGCGCGCCCTGGCGGACGTGGCCACGGCCCGCAAGCGCCTCGAGCTCCAGGCCACCCAGCTCCAGGGCCAGGCCCAGAAGCTCCAGGACCAGGCCAAGCAGGCGCTCGGGCAGGGTCAGGAGGACCTGGCCCGCGAGGCGCTGGCCCGGCGAGCCACCCTGGCCGAGCAGCTCGAGAGCCTGGGCACCCAACACCAGCAGGTCGAAGCCCAGCAGCAGCAACTCGAGACGACCGCCACCCGCCTCCAGGCTCAGGTGGACGCGTTCCGGACCAAGAAGGAGACCCTGAAGGCGAGCTACACCGCCTCGAAGGCCCAGGCCAGCATCGGTGAAGCCGTCTCGGGCATCTCCGAGTCGATGACCGACGCGGGCATGACCCTCGACCGCGCCCAGGACAAGATCGCCCAGATGCAGGCGCGGGCCGGGGCCATCGACGAGCTGCTCGACACCGGTGCGCTCCCCGACGCCCTCGGCGGGGGCGGGGACGACATCCAGAAGCAGCTCGACGCCACCTCGAGGTCCGGCCAGGTCGACGCCGAGCTGGCTGCGCTCAAGGCCGAGGTGGGCGCCGGAACCCCGAGCGCCAGCCTGCCGCCGGGCGCGGCGCCGGGGACCAACGGCGCGCCGACGGGCAACGCGTCGGGCAACGGCGCGCCGGCTCCCGAGGGAGGCGACGCCTGATGATCGTCCGCATCCTCGGCGAAGGGCGCTACGACGTCCCTGACGCGGACATGCCCGCCATCGAGCAGCTCGACGCCCAGCTCGTCGACGCGCTGGAGCGTGGCGACGAAGCCGAGTTCGCCGGCACCCTTCAGGACCTCATCGGCGAGGTCCGCCACAGCGGCGCCCACATCGCCCCCGACGACCTGCGCCCGTCCTCGCAGGTCGTGCCCCACGAGGGCTCCACCCTGGCCGAGGTGCGCGCCCTGCTGGCCGAAGAGGCCTGAGCCTCTTCGCTCAGGCGACGCCCTTGTAGGCCGTGGTCGTCAGGTCGACGAGCTCGGCGCGCTCGCTGTCGTCGAGCACCGCGTAGGCCCGCGCCATGACGCGGTTGGTGGCCGCCTCGGCTCGCTCCCACTCCGCCCGGTGGGCGTCCACGTCGGGGAAGGGCTCGGCCCATCCGAACAGCGCCGCCATGAACGGGGTCTTGACGAGGACCGCCTCGAGGGGCTCGAGGCCCGAAGACAGCACCGCGGCGCCGTGCGTCGCGCCGCGCAGCTCGCGCAAGACGTTGAGCCGCTGCAGAGCCAGGGCCTTGGGATGGGCCGGTTCCGGCACGGCCTTCCACGCCGCGAACAGGGGTGCGGCCGAGGGGGACGCGCCGTCGTTGACCCGTTGCAGCAGCTCGGCCAGGCGCGTGTAGTCGACCTCGTCGGGCAGATGTCCCTGCGCCCAGGAGTCGAGGCACAGCGCGAACTCCCGCGCCGTTTCGCGTCGCGCCAGCAACGGCCGGGTGCGCTCCCACGCGTCGACCACGGTGACGGGGTTGAAGAACACGAAGGCGGCGGCCACCACCATGCCGTCGACGTCGCCGAGCGCCCCGCCGCGTCCCGCGGTGTAGAAGTCGACGCCGTCGAACCCGAGCTCGCCGCCACGCTGGTAGGTGGACCCGTCCAACATGAAGCCGGCGGGCAGGTAGGCAACGGCGTCCGCATGGGCGCGGGCAGCTTCTTCGGCGTTCATGATCACGCTCCTGTGGCTGGTCGTCGGCGACGCTACCAGCAGCGCTTCGCCGCTAGCCTCTGACCCGGTGGGCACCGCACGCGCCAGCACCGGACGACGCCGGCCATGAAGGTCCGCATCGGCATCGGCACGGGGACCTCGGTCATGGCCGGCGACGAGCTCGGTCAGCTGGCCCAAGAGCTCGAGTCGACCGGGTTCGACTCGTTGTGGTGGTCCGACGTCCTCACCGTGCCCGGCGACGATCCGCTGGCCGCCATGGCCTACGCCGCGGGCGCGGCGCCGCGACTGAAGATCGGCACCACCATGGTCCTCCCCGGGCGCAATCCGGTGCGCCTGGCCAAGCAGCTCGCCACCCTCGACCGCCTGTCGGGAGGCCGGCTGCTCGTCACCTTCGTGCTCGGCCTGCGCCTCGCCCCGGAGCTCGAGGCCATGGGGGTGGCCGCCGGGGCCCGAGGGCGCCAGCTCGACGAGCTGTTCCCCCTGCTGCGCCGGCTGTGGACCGAGGACGACGTGGACCACGTGGGTGAGTCATGGGAGCTGCACGGCGTGAGCGTCGAGCCCAAGCCGCAGCAACGACCCTTCGACGTGTGGCTCGGCGGCAGCGCCCCCGCCGCCCTGCGCCGGGCCGGGAACCTGGGCGACGGCTGGCTCCCGGCGCTGTGCACGCCCGAGGAAGCCGCCGCCGGTCGGGGCGTCATCGAGGACGTCGCGGCGCGCGCCGGGCGGCGCATCGACCCCGAGCACTTCGGGGTCAGCATCGGCTACACCCGTGGGGACCGCCCCGATCAGCTCCTGCAACGCGTGGCCGCCCGGCACGCGGCGTCGGCGGCGACGGGCCCCGGCGGTGCGAGCTCGCCGACCACGGCGGACATCGGTGACCTCGTGCCCGATGGCATCGAGGGTGTGCGCCGGGTCATCGCCAAGTTCGTGGACGTCGGGTTTTCCAAGTTCGTGCTCCGGCCGCTCGTCCCCCCGGCGTCGTTCGGGGACGAGCTGCGAGTGCTCGGGGACGGGGTCCTCGACCTGCAGACCTGATGGGCCCCGGTCGTCGGCCCGTGGCATGCTGCTCCATTCCCGAGTGATGGAGGGGCGATGGGCAAGGCTCGAGCAGAGATCGACATCAACCGGCCCGCCGACGAGGTGTGGGCCGTCGTCGGAGACTTCGGCGGCATCGCCGGCTGGATGCCGGGCATCGAGTCGTGCAAGGTGGACGGCGACGACCGGGTCATCTCCGTCATGGGGATGGAGGTCACCGAACGACTCGAACGACGCGACGAGGCCGGCCGTGAGATCGTCTACGCCATCGTCGGCGGGGTGCCCGTGGCCAACCACAAGGCCACCATCACGGTGGTGCCCGACGGGAACGCCTCGCACGTGACGTGGGACGTGGACGTCGACGACGAGATGACCGACATGATGCACCAGATGTACCAGCAGAGCCTGCAGTCCCTGAAGGACCACGTCTCGGGCTGAGGTGGCCCGCCGCTACGACTTCGAGGCTTCGGCCCGGTCGACCGCCCCCGTCGAGGCGCTGTGGTCGCTCGTGGGCGAGGCAGCGCGCTGGAAGGAGTGGTCGTGGATGACCCACTCATCCCTGCTGCGCGAGGGCGACCCCCCGCCCGACGGGGTCGGGGCCCTGCGGCGCTTCGGCGTCGGCCCCGGCGGCAGCCGGGAGGAAGTGGTGGCGTGGGAACCGCCCCACCATCTGGGCTACGTGGCGGTGCGGGGGCTACCGGTGCGCCACTACCGCGCCGATGTGCATCTCGCCCCGGACGGCCCGGGGCCGCGGCCCGGCACCGTCGTGACGTGGCGCTGCTCCGTGGAGCCGCTCGTCCCCGGCACCGGTGCCGCCTTGCGCTTCGCCCTGGAGCGGATGGTCCGGGGCTTCGCGCGACGGGTGTGCCGCTACGCCGATCGGGCCGAGCTCGAGGCGACCTGAGCGATCAGCGGTCGTCGTCGGGGAGGTCGAATGGCGCCGGGTCGGGGTAGCGGGGGTCGATCGTCTCGAGGGTGTGCAGGAGGATCTGGCTCACGGCCCAGTTCCGGTACCACTTGTGGTCGGCCGGGATGATGAACCACGGCGCCGTCTCGGTCGATGTCTGTTCGAGCAGGTCCGCGTAGGCCGCCTGGTACGCATCCCAGTGCTCGCGCTCCACGAAGTCGCCGGCCTGGGCCTTCCACCGCTTGTCGGGCTGCTCCAGCCGCTCACGCAACCGCGTGCCCTGCTCCGCGAACGACACGTGGAGGAAGCACTTGACCACCGTCATCCCTCCGTCGACCAGCGTCTGCTCGAACGCGTTGATGAGGCCGTAGCGGGCGCGCCACACCGATGCATCGACGAGGCGGTGGACGCGGGGGACGAGGACGTCTTCGTAATGGGAGCGGTTGAACACGCCGATCTCCCCCGCCGCGGGCACCCGGCGGTGCACGCGCCACAGGAAGTCGTGGGCCCGCTCCGTGGGCGTGGGCACTTTGAACGACGCCACCGTCGTTCCCTGGGGGTTCACGCCCCGGAAGACGTGCTTGATGGTGCCGTCCTTGCCCGACGCGTCGAGGCCCTGGAGCACGACGAGGAGCGCCCGCTTCGACTCCGCCCACAGCCGGTCCTGCAGGGCGTAGAGCTCGCCGTGCAGCGGCACGAGGGCGCCCTCGGTCTGGCCCCGGTCACCGGGAGCACCCTCGGTCGACCCCGGGTCGTGGTCGGCGAGGTGCACCGGCGCCCCGGGGCGGACGCGCCATCTGCCGACGTCGCGCCCCATGGGCGGGTTAGGTCCCGTCGTCGGGGTTGCGCACCACCACCACCGGGCACGACGCATGGGAGGCGCAGTACTCGCTCACCGATCCGAGCAGCATGCCGGTGAACGCACCGTGCCCGCGACTGCCCACCACGAGGAGCTTGGCGCCCCGGGACGCCTGCGTGAGCACGAAGGCCGGGTGGCCCTCGGTGACCTCGGACTTCGTCACCAGGGAGCGATCGGCCCCGAGCACTTCGGCCACCGTCTCGTCCTGCGCCTTGCGGGCGTCCTCGTTGGGGTCGAAGTCCGAGGGGTACGGCGGCGCCCACCCGAGCGTCGGCGGGTACTCCCAGGTGGTGACGACCGTGAGCGTGGCACCGGTGAGCTTGGCCTGGTCCGCCGCCCAGCGCAGGGCTCGTTTGGAGGGATCTGACCCGTCCACGCCCACCACGATCATCGCTGGCCCACCTGCATCGGCATTCATGGCACCTCGCCGGTCATCATCGCGGCGGTCCGTCGACGTCGTCGCGCCGACCCGCCTCGTTCTTCGGGTTCGGCCCCATCATGCCGGAGGCGAGCCGATGGTTGTCCAACCCGGTCACGCCCCGAGCTCATGGCGAAGCTCGTCGTGGCGCAGGCGCACTGCGCCCACCTCGGCGCGCAGCCCCGCCACCTCGTCCTGCAGGCGGGCGATCTCGGCCCGCAGGTCGGCGATCTCGTCGACCGACGTCGCCCCCGGCGTCCCGACCGGCACCGGACGCGCCGGCGGGGTCGGGGTGGGAGCGACCGCCGAGACGGCGGGGGTCGGCGCGGGGACGGCACCGGCGCCGACGGGAGCCAGGAGCTGCGCGTAGCGGTCCTCCTTCTGCCCCGGGGCCCGGGACTGGCGCGTGACCAGGGGCTCGGACCGAGCCGCCAGGGCGTCGAGCTCGGCTTGGACCTCCTCCAGGTCCGAGAACCGGACCATGCGCTCGGTCCGGATGCGCAGCTCTCCCAGGGTCTGGGGCCCGCGCAGCATCAACACCGCCAACAGCGCCAGCGGGCGCGTGTCGAGACCCCAGGCCTCGTCGAGGGTGTGGCCGTAGCGCAGGGCCGAGCGCCCGTGCGAGGGGTGGACGAAGCGGGCCAGCCCCTTCGTCTTGACGCTCGTGACGGCCTCCTCCACGGTGTGCTCGTCGTAATGGACCACGGGATCTCGGTTCGACGACTGACTGCACGCCAGGGCCAGGGCGTTGAGCGTGAGCGGATACTGCTGCGGGGTGGTCAACTGTTTCTCCACCAGGCTCCCGAGCACCCGGATCTCGGTGGCGTCAAGGTCCATGGCGATCGAGCATATGGGCCGCCCCGAGGAATACCCGCCGCCCCGGGAGGGTTGTGCCGGGGCGGGGGGCAGGGCGCGCATGTCGAGCCGACTGGAGGAAACCGTGGAGGTCAAAGAGCTCGGACACCTGGTGTTGTACGTGCGGAACCTGAAGCGCTCGGCCGCCTTCTACCGTGACGTCCTGGGCTGGAGGCAGCTCGTGCCGACCGAGGAGTTCGGGTTCCCGGCCGCGGCCTTCTCGGCGCCGTCCAACCGCACCCATCACGAGCTGTTGCTCATCGAGGTGGGTGAGGACGCCCAGGCGCTGCCCCAAGGACGGCACATCGGCCTCTATCACTTCGGGCTCAAGGTGGGCGACACCGACGACGAACTGCGCGACGCGCTGCGTTGCGTGCAGGAGGCCGGCGCCACCGTGGTCGGCGCCAGTGACCACACCGTCACCCACAGCCTGTATGTCCTCGACCCCGACGACAACGAGATCGAGCTCTACGTCGACGTTCCCGGCGTGGACTGGACATCGGACCCCGCGCTGGTCTTCAGCCCGATCAAGCCGTTGGCGCTGTAGCGTGACGCCGCCGCTGGTGGGTGCGTGACCCCCGCGCCCGACCCCGACGAGGCACGGGTCGTGACCGTCTTCCGGTCACACGTCAGGACCGAGTCGGAGGCCGCGTACCACGAGGCGGCGGACCGGATCCTGGCCGTGGCGCGCACCATGCCCGGCTTCGTGGACTTCAAGAGCTTCGAAGCCGACGACGGCGAACGGGTGTCGATCGTCACCTTCGCCTCGCGCCAGACCCATCGGGCCTGGCGCGACCATCCCGAGCACCGCGCCGCCCAGCAGATGGGCCGCGACCGCTTCTACGCCTCGTACGACGTCACCGTGGGAGACGTGACGGGCGAGAGCCATTTCCGCGCTGACGAGCCGGGCACCTGAGCCCGCGCCTCGTTCAGGGCTCCGCGGGGTCCCCGCCGGTGGCCGTCAGGTCGAGAAGTCGGGCACGGCGGCTCGGGGGTCGGTGGCGCGGCCCTTCGGTTCCTCCCATTCCTCCTGTCGACCGAGCGCGGTCAAGTCGAGGAAGGAGTAACAGCCGCCCAGCGACTCCATGCCGCGTGCGTACGTCGAGTAGGTGTGGAACACCGTGTCGCCGTCGAGCAGGAAGGTGCTCAACCCGGGCTGCTCCGACGACCCCTCGCCCAGCCACCCCATGCCGCGCTGCTCGAGCTCGTCCAGGGTGCGGAAGTTCCACCGTACCGGGGCCACCGACGCGTCGATGGTCACGTTGAAGTCGTAGTTGAAGTCGCTGCCGAAGGACGAGTACCACGGGAACGTCCACCCCTTGCCGGCCTTGTAGCGCTCGATCTTGTCGAGCGGGGCGCGCGACACGGCGGCGAAGGTCGTGTCCCGGGAGCGCAGATGGGCGCGCAGCCCCACGGAGTTCTCGTCCGCGGCCGCGGTGCAGCTCGGACATCCCTCGTCCCACGCCGGATCGAACATGAAGTGCTGGACCATGAGTTGCCGGCACCCGTCGAAGAGGTCGACGAGACCGACCGTCCCGTTCGGACCTTCGAAGAGGTAGTCCTTCTCCACCTCGACCATGGGCAGCTCGCGGCGCTTGGCGTTCAGCGCGTCACGCGCTCGCGTCATCGCCTTCTCCTCGGCCAGGAGCTTCTGGCGCTGCACCAACCACTCGTCTCGTGACACCACCTTGGGGAGGCTCATCTCATGCTCCTCTCAGCTTGTTCGACCGGCCTGCTCGACCCTCACGCCGACCCGCCCGGTGAACCGACGGGAAGGGACGGGTGTCGCCCATGGTGACACCCCGGCGCCGGGGCCGGCCACGGTCGCAGTGAGCGGTGAGCGGGCCGGCGGCCCGCGGTCATCGGTGGGGTACCGGTCTTCTACCCGCATCGGGCCCGACGCACACCGACGCCGGCCGCCGCCACAGAGGCGGCCCCGTCAGGTCGTGCTGACCGCCACGGGGCGGTGGGTGGACCGCACGACGCCGCCCGCGACCTCGTCGGTCACGGCGAAGGTCCGGACCGGCGCCGCGGGGTTCACCGAGAAGGCCACGTCGCCGGGCTGCGACCCGAGCAGGCCCAACGACACCGTCTGGCCGTGCACCACGCCCCAGAGCTGGTAGGTGCGGTCGGCGGCCAGTCGGGGCAGGCCGGTATTGAGCATGAAGGCCGAGCCGTCGGGGAGGATCACGAGCACCGCCGTCCGCTGGCCCGAACCGGGCGGCGTGACCCCCGAGCCGGGGGCGCCGGCCGTGGCCGTGAGTTCCACCTGCCGCGCCCGAGGATCGAGCAGAGCCGCCTGGACCTGCTCGGACAGACCGGTGTGCCGGCTGGCCGTCGTCAACTGCGAGACCCGTTGGTCGAGACGCCCCACCTGCACGCCGAGCAGCACCGCGACCACCGCCACCGCTGCGGCGATGGCGCCCACCGCCGACCACGCCCACGGCCGGCGCCTCCTCGGGGGCACACGGGAACGCAGCGCCGGGGGCGCACGATGGAGCGGCGCCGGTCGCCTGAGGTTCGCCCCGGAGTCGTCGATGCGCGCCGCGATGCGGTCCCAGAGCTCGACCGGCGCGTCGACGCCGGCGTTGGCGATGAGGCCGGTCACCTCCCAGTGCTCGGCCACCTCGGCCGCGGAGCGCGGGCACTCCGACAGGTGGGCGGCGATCACCTCGGCCTCGTCGGGCTCGACGGCGTCGAGCGCGTACGCACCGAGCAGCTCGGCGATCTCGTCGTGGCTCATGGCTCGGTCCATGCCGCCTCCACGCCGTGCTGGGCCAGGGCCGATCGCAGGCGCCGCAACCCACTACGGATCCGGCTCTTCACCGTCCCCTCGGGTTGGCCCAGGATGGTGGCCACCTCGCGGTAGGTGTGGCCGTCGAAGTACGCCATCTCGATGGCGGTGCGCTCATCGGCGGGCAGGCTCGTCACCGCCGCCTTCACCTGCTCGGCGATGACGAGGTCCCACGCCTGGTGCTCGATGTCGTAGCCCGACACCGCCGTCTCGCGCACCGTGCGCTCCTCACGTCGGCGACGGGCCGACTCCGAACGCACGATGTCGACGGAACGGCCATGGGCCTTGGTCATGAGGAACGTCCGCAGGGCACCGCGGCCGGGGTCGAAGCGCTCGGGGGAGTCCCACAGGTCGACGAAGACCTCCTGGGTGACCTCCTCGGCCAGGTCGGGGGACCCGAGGACGCGGCGCGCCAGGGCGAAGACGGCTCCCCCATGGCGTCGGTACGCCTCGGCCAGCGCCGGTTCGTGCATCCGGGCGATCGCCACCATCAAGGCGGCGTCACTGGCCGTCTCGAGCTTCAGCATGTCGGAGGGTTCTTCGGAGCCGCTCATCGACTCGGATGACCGGCGGGGCACGGGGGGAGGGTAGCGCCCCGACCGGGGGCCGACCCGGGCCTCGAGACATCCGGGCGGGGGTCTCGCGACGAAGAGGAGACGTGACGACGGACATCGATTCCCTCATCCAGCGCTCCGGGCGCCTGCCGGTGGACGACATCGATTTCGACGCCTTCCGCCGCCATCCTCTCGACGCCGCCACCCTGCGCTGCCTCCGCTACATGCACGACGTGGAGGGCCACACCGCGTGCTACCTCCGGGACCTCCTGGCCACGCGCGCCCACCGCGACCCCCAGGTCACCGCCTTCCTGGCCTGCTGGTGTTACGAGGAGCACTGGCACGGGGAGGCGATCGCCCAGGTCCTGCGGGCCCATGACGAGCCCGCCGGCCGGGAGCGGCTCGCCGCGTCGCGTCGGCGCCAGCCGCGCCGCGACGCCCTCAGGCCCGTGGCCTTCACCCTCGGCTCCGCGCTCACCCCGCACATCGTCGCCGTCCACATGACGTGGGGGGCGCTCAACGAGTGGACCACCCAGGCCGGCTACGGACGGCTGGCGGCGAAGGCCGAGCACCCCGTCCTCTGCGAATTGCTCCGCCGCATCATGCGCCAGGAGGGACGCCATATCGACTTCTACTCGATCGGGGCCCGACAGCGCCTTGCCGACAGCGTCACGGCCCAGCGCATCACCCGCTTCGCGCTGCGCCGCTACTGGGCGCCCGTGGGTGCCGGGGTCATGCCCCGATCCGAGGTGGGATTCCTCGTGAACCACCTCTTCGCCGACGCCAAAGGACGCGGCGCCGCCCAGCGCATCGACCGACTGGTCGGCCGTCTCCCCGGGCTGGCGGGCCTGCGTCTCGTGGAGTCGGCCGTCGACGACCTGACCGGACGGCCGACGGCGAGCTTCGCCGCCACGCGCCCGTGGGCATCGGAACACCGCGCCGGCAACCCCTCGCAACACCAACAGGAAAAGGAGCAACGTCATGCTTGCTGAGATCTTCGGAGTCGACGCCATCGTCGTCGTCGTGGTGGTCGTGGCCGTGCTGTTCGGCAGCACCCAGATCCCGAAGCTGGCCCGCTCGCTCGGGTCGGCCCGCTCGGAATTCAAAAAAGGGCTGGCCGAGATGCGCGACCCCTCCGTCGACACCGACGTGGGCACGGGCGCGTAGATCGGCGGCCGGCCCGGACCGTTCAGGCGCGCAGGGACCGACATGATCCTTCTCAGTCCCCCCAAGATCCTCATGATCCTCGTCATCGCGCTGATCGTGCTCGGCCCGGACAAGCTGCCGTCCACGGCCCGCCGGGTGGGCGCGTTGTGGAGCGAGTTCAACCGGTGGCGTCGGCATCTCGAAACCGAGGTGCGCGCCACCTTCCCCGACCTCCCGTCGACGACGGAGATCGCGCGGGCGGTGCGCTCCCCCATCACCGTGCTCGACCGGCTGGCCGACGAGCACGGCGTGTCGTCGAGGGCTGAGTTCCTGGCCGTCCCGGCGGGCGGGGCGCCCGATCCGTCGTCGCGCCACGACCCGACGGAGTCGACGGCGATGTCGCGGGCCGTACCGGCGGAGGAACCGGTGGGCCTCGACGTGTCGTCGATGAACTGACGCGGTCCGAGTCGCATCATGGCCATCGCCTTGCCCCGGGTCCGGCGCCGCGCGCCCGAGTCCATGTCCATCGGCGCGCACCTCGCCGAGCTGCGCCGCCGCGTCGTCGTGGTGGGGATCACCCTCGCCGCCACGTGCGTCGCGGGGTTCGTCGCCTATCCCCAGATCCTCCACTGGCTCCAGGCCCCGTACTGCAGCGTGAGCCCGCACTGCAGCCTGTACGTCACCGGACCACTCGACGGCCTCTCCCTGCGGATCCACGTCGCCACCTACGCCGG
Source organism: uncultured Acidimicrobiales bacterium (assembly GCA_963811775.1). Lineage (GTDB taxonomy): Bacteria > Actinomycetota > Acidimicrobiia > Acidimicrobiales > UBA8190 > Chersky-840. The sequence continues at coordinate 159,097 of CAWESO010000012.1, forward strand.
CGCCTTCCTGGCCTCCCCGGTCATGTTGTGGCAGGCGTGGCGCTTCGTCACCCCGGGACTGCACCACAACGAGAAGCGCTACGTGGTCCCGTTCGTGGCGGCCTCAGTCGTGCTCTTCGCCGCCGGTGCGGCGCTGGCCCTGGTGAGCCTGCCCCACGCGCTGCGCTTCCTCGGCAGCGTGGGCGGGCCGTCCCTGCAGCAGATCTACGACCCCAACAAGTACGTCGGCCTCGTCATGGCCCTCATGGCCGTGTTCGGCCTCACCTTCGAATTCCCGGTGGTCCTGGTGGCGCTGGAGCTCGTGGGGGTGGTCACGCCGACGAGGCTGGCGTCGTGGCGCCGCTGGGCCATCGTCCTCATCGTGACGGGCGCCGCCGTCATCACCCCGAGCGGGGACCCCTTCTCGATGCTGGCCCTGGCCGTGCCCCTCTACGTCTTCTACGAGGTCTCAATCGTCATCGGCAGGCTGCTGCGCCGGCCGGCCCAGCACGGAGCCCGCTAGGAGGCCTTGCGACGCTTGGCCGGCTTGGTGGCAGCGGCGATAGCCGTTTCGAGCTCGTCCCGGCTCATCTTCGAACGGCCGGGGATACCGAGCTCCGTGGCCCGGGCCTGGAGCTCGGACTTGCTCGGCGCGCCCGACGCCGGCGGGGCCGCCGCCGCACCAGCGGGTTTCGCCGTCCGGCGGGCGGGCGCCTTGGCGGTGCGGTCCGGAACCGCGACCGGTGCGCCGGGGCGGTGCGAACGCGCCGCTTCCACACTGGCCTGCAACGCCTCCATGAGATCGACGACCTTCGTCGGCTGCGTCTCGGGCCGCTCGGTGACGATCACCTTGCCCTGGCGCTTCTCGTCGATGAGACGCTCGACGCGCTTGCGGTACTCGTCTTCGTAGAGCTCGGGATCCCACGCGCTGACCATGGAGTCGATCAGCAGCTTGGCCGTGCTCAGCTCGCGGTCGGAGAAGTCGACGTCGTCGGTGACGCCGGGGAGCTCGGTCAGGGGGTCCCGGATCTCGTCGGCGAAGTACATGGTCTCGAGCGCCAGCACCGTCTGCGTCGGCCTGATGGTGACCAGGTGCTCCTTGGTGCGGAACACCAGGGAGGCGACGGCGACCTTGTTGCTCTGGGCCATCGCCTCGCGCAGCAGCGCGTAGGGCCGGGCGGCCTGCTCGCCTTGGGGGCCCAGGTAGTACGTCGACTTGTAATAGATGGGGTCGATGGCCTCGAGGTCCACGAAGTCGGTGATCTCGATGGTCCGGGACCGACCCGGCTCGACCGACTCGAGCTCCTCGGGCGTGACGATCACGTACTCGCCCCCGCCCAGGTCGTAACCCTTCACGACCTCGGCGTACTCGACCTCTTCCCCGGTGCGCTCGTTGACCCGCTTCTGGCGGATGCGGTCGGCCGTGCCCGCCTGGAACTGGTTGAAATGGATCGCTTTGTCGTCGGTGGCGGAGAACAGGCCGACCGGCACGTTGACCAAGCCGAAGCTCAGCGACCCGGTCCAGATGGCTCTGGGCATGTCGACTCCTTTCGCCGGCGGGGGATCCAGTCAACCACGGTCCTCACCGCTCTGACCAGGATATGTACCCGGATCCACCATCCCGTTACACCCCGAGAGCACACTGGCCCCGACGACGAAGAACGTGCTGACCAGGGGGTTCCGGTGTCCGGCGTACGGCTCGAGGTGGTGGAGGAGGAGTCCATCGGTCGCTTCGCCCGTGAGGCGATGCTCGGCCTCGCCGACCTCGAGCCCGAGGACCTCGCCCAGGGGAACCTGACCGTGCCGCTGGTGCTGAGCCTGTGGATGCGCCGGGGTCGGATCCGGGTGGAGACCGCCCGTGACGCCATGCTCCAGCTGCGCGCCGCGCTCCTCGAGGTGTCGGGGCTCGACGAGCGGACCGAGCCGGTGCCGCTCCTCGTGGCCGACCCCGTGGCCGCCATCATCAGCTTGGCCACGTACATGGACGGCCTGCTACAACGGGCGGCCCGGATGACCGAGACGTCGCGCCGGAACATGGCGACGCGCGTGCTCGCCGTCGTGTCGGACTGATTCTCGGGAGGGCCCGTCTGAGGCGCGGGTAGGTTGGAATGCCGTGCTCTCACCCGGTCCGTCGCGCCTAGCCGCAGTCCCGTCCGACGTCGCGTCGGAGCCGTTGGTGGTGGGGCGCGGCCTCACCAAACGCTTCGGGGACTTCATCGCCGTCGACGCCATCAACTTCGAGATCGGCCGGGGGGAGTCCTACGGGCTCCTCGGGCCCAACGGCGCCGGGAAGACCTCGACCATGCGGATGATCGCGTGCATGTCCCCGGTGTCGGAGGGGACCTTGCGGATCCTCGGCATGGACCCGGCGCGCGACGGATCGCGCATCCGGGGCCGCATCGGCATCGTGCCCCAGGAAGACACGCTCGACCTGGAGCTCACCGTCCTCGACAACCTCATGGTCTACGGCCGGTACTTCGACCTGCCCCGTCGGGTCATCCGTGAGCGCGCCGAACAGCTGCTCGAGTTCACCCAGCTCACCGAGCGGGCCCACGACAAGGTGGACCCGCTGTCGGGGGGGATGAAGCGCCGGCTCACGATCGCGCGCTCGCTCATCGCCGACCCCGAGATCCTGATCCTCGACGAGCCCACCACGGGCCTCGACCCCCAGGCCCGCCACCTCCTGTGGGACCGGCTCTACCGGCTCAAGCAGCAGGGAGTCACGCAGATCATCACCACGCACTACATGGACGAGGCCGAGCAGCTGTGTGACCGCCTCGCCGTCATGGACAACGGCACCTTCGCGGCTGAGGGCTCGCCCAGCGAGCTCATCGCCCGGTACTCGACGCGCGAGGTCCTCGAGCTCCGCTTCCGCGATCCCGACGCCGACACCGAGGCCATCGCGGCGCGCCTGCGCGGCTCGGTGGCGCGCTTCGAAGCGCTCCCGGACCGGCTCCTGCTCTACGCCGACGACGGCGAGGCCACCCTGGCCGAGGTGCACCGGCTCGGCCTCGCTCCCGACAGCGCCCTCGTCCGGCGCTCGACGCTCGAAGACGTCTTCCTCCGCCTGACCGGCCGGTCCCTGGTCGACTGATCGACCGTGCCGCCATGACCACCACCTCGGCGCCGGCCGCGCCCACCGCCTCGCGACCCGCGGCGCGTCGCCGATCGTCGCCGACGTGGGTCCGGTCCATGGGGTACTGGATGTACCAGTACAAGCGGACGTGGCGCGGGTCGATCACCACCAGCTTCCTCTACCCAGTGCTGTACCTATCGGCCATGGGGCTCGGACTCGGGTCGTTGATCAAGCACCCCGTCGACGGCGTGCGGTACCTCGACTTCCTGGCCCCGGGGCTGCTCGCCTCGACGGCCATGCAGATCGGCGGGAACGAAGCCATGTACCCGGTCATGGCCGCCATCAAATGGCTGCGGACCTACTTCGCCATGCTGGCGACGCCGCTGACGGTCATCGACGTCCTCGTCGGGCACCTGGCCTGGATCGCCCTGCGCCTGTTCATGGTGACCTCGATCTACCTGGCGATCATGGCCGCGTTCGGGACCGTGCACTCCGCCCTGGCCGTCCTCGCCATCCCCGTGGGCATCCTCACCGGCCTGGCTTTCGCCGCACCCATCGCCGGGTTCGCGGCGGCGCAGCAGAACGACATGGGCTTCTCCGCCATCTACCGCTTCGGGCTCATCCCCCTGTTCCTCTTCTCGGGCACCTTCTTCCCCATCGCCCAGCTCCCGGGCTGGCTCCAACCCGTCGCCGAGGCCACGCCGCTGTACCACGGCGTGGCGCTGTGCCGGGCGCTGACGCTCGGCCACGTGGGACTGGCCGCGGCCGGCGCCCATCTCGCCTACCTGGTGGGCTTGACGGCGGTGGGCTTCGTCGTGGCCCAGCGCACCTACCGGCGCAGGCTCGTGACATGACCGACACCGCGCCACCGAGCTCTGCGCAGCCGAGCCCTGTGCAGCGCAGGGACGTGCAGCCGAGAGGCGTGGCCTTGCGGATCACGCCCATGGCGTTGTTCGGGACCCGCCGGGCCCGGCGCCTGGTCGAGCGCAACATCCTCGTCTACCGGCGCGCCTGGATCTTCTTCGTGTCGGGGTTCTTCGAGCCGTTCTTCTACCTGCTGTCCATCGGCGTCGGGTTGAACAAGCTCGTGGTCCCCATCCACATCGGCCACGAGATCATCCCCTACACGAAGTTCGCCGCACCCGGGTTGTTGGCGTCGTCGGCTATGAACGGTGCCACGCTCGACTCGACCTTCAACGTGTTCTTCAAGCTGAAGATCGCCAAGACCTATGACGCCGTGCTGTCCACACCGCTCGGGCCGGCCGACGTGGCTCTCGGCGAGCTGACGTGGGCCCTCATGCGCGCCACGGTCTACTCCGCCGCCTTCCTCGTGGTCATGGCCAGCCTGGGGTACGTGCTCTCGGCCTGGGCCATCTTGTGCCTCCCCGCCGCCATGGCCATCAGCTTCGCCTTCGCCGGCATCGGGATGGCGGGCACGACCTACATGCGCAGCTGGCAGGACTTCGACAAGGTCTCGCTGGCGCTGATCCCTTTGTTCTTGTTCTCGGCCACCTTCTATCCCCTGTCGGTGTACCCGGGGTGGCTCCAAGCCGTGATCCGCTGCACGCCGCTCTACCAGGGCGTGGCCTTGCTGCGCGGCCTCGACACCGGGCTCCTGTCGTGGTCGCTCGTGGGCCACCTCGCCTACCTCCTGGCCGCCGGCGTCATCGGGCTCATGGCGGCGACCCGGCGCATGGCCGTTCTCCTGCTGCCCTGACAGGCGTCTTCGGACCTGGGCTCCCTGGCCCGGCCCGTCGCCCCGCCTTCGGGGCCGAGGCCCGGCTAATATCCGTATATAAGTACGGATATACGGGGAACGGCCCCACGGGCCGTGGGAAGGGAGGACACCGATGCCCGACGCCCACGACCATCCCATCGACCGCGACGGCGTGACGCGGGCCCGGGCGGGGGTGATCCCGAGCGCCGACGCGGGCCGTCTCGAGGGGCTGCTCGGCCTCATCGCCGACCCGGTGCGCTCGCGCCTGCTCTTCGCCCTCTCCACGGTGGAGCGGCTGTGTGTGGGCGATCTGGCGCTCGCGCTCGAGGTGAGCGACGACGCCGCGTCGTACGGGCTGCGCATGCTCCGCACCGCCGGGCTCGTGCACGCCCGCAAGGAGGGCCGGGTCGTCTACTACTCGCTCGCCCCCTCGTTCCCCCATCCGCTGTTGGAGCACTGCCTGCGTCAGCTGCTGACCGTGGCCGTGCCCGGGGACCGGCCGTGAGAGCGCTGCGCGCCGTCGGCCACGCCCTGCTCGTGACGGGATCGATGACGTGGGAGATCCTCTGGGCCCTGATCCTCGGCTTCGTCCTGGCTTCGGTCGTCCAGGCCGCAGTACGGCGGTCGACGATCGAGCGTCTCCTCGGTGACGACAGTCCCCGTTCCCTGGTGGTGGCGACGGGTTTCGGCGTCGCCTCGTCGTCGTGTTCGTACGCGGCGGTGGCGCTGGCCCGGAGCCTGCTGCGCAAGGGAGCCGGCTTCACCGCGGCGATGGTCTTCGAGATCGCCTCCACTAATCTCGTCATCGAGCTCGGCGTCATCTTGGCCCTGCTCCTCGGGTGGCAGTTCTCGCTGGCCGAATTCGTGGGCGGGCCGATCATGATCGTCTTCGTGGCCGTGTGGTTCCGCCTGGTCCTGCGGCCGTCGATGGTCGAGGCGGCGCGCGCCCAGGCCGACAAGGGTCTCGCCGGCGCCATGGAGGGCCACGCCGCCATGGACATGTCCATCCCCGGGCCCGGGGGCCTCTGGCATCGCCTGCGGTCCGAGTCCGGCGCAACGGCGGTCTCGCACATCTTCGTCATGGAGTGGGCCGCGGTGGCACGCGACATCGTGATCGGGCTGCTCGTGGCGGGGGCCGTCGCGGCGTGGGTGCCGGCCACGTTCTGGCGACACTTCTTCTTCGTCGGCCACCCCGTGCTGTCCAAGGTGTGGGGTCCGCTGATCGGACCGGTGGTGAGCATGCTGAGCTTCGTCTGCTCCATCGGCAACGTGCCGCTGGCGGCGGTGCTGTGGAACGGCGGCATCAGCTTCGGCGGCGTGGTGGCGTTCGTCTTCGCCGACCTGATCATCCTCCCCATCCTCGCCATCTACCGGAAGTACTACGGGACCCGCATGATGCTCGTGGTGCTGGGCAGCTTCTACCTCGCCATGGTCGGGGCCGGCTACGTGGTCGAGCTCGTGTTCGGCGCGCTGGGCCTCGTCCCGAGCGCCCGACGGGCCACGATCTCCGAAGTGGCGCTGCACTGGAACTACACGACCGGGTTGAACATCGTCTTCCTCGTCGTCGCCGCTCTGCTCGTGGTCCGCTTCGTGCGGACCGGCGGTCGGCCCATGCTGTCGATGATGGGCGGCGATCCCGGCGCGGGACATGGTCATTGACGGGTCACGTCGCTCGGTGACGCGTCGGCAGCGGGTGCACCACGCCGGTTTCTGATCCCCCGATCTCACCCTGTACTGTCGCTGCGGTGAGCGATCCCACCCCCCTGCTGCCACCCCCGGTCATCGAGTTGCTCGACGTCGCCCTCGTCGGAGAGCTGACCGTGATCGACGAGTCCGGGCTCCCCATCACCTATCCCCTCATCCCGCTGTCTGACGGGAACGTCATCTATCTCACGTCGTCGGTCCTGTTCTCGCGCAAGCTGCGCCACATCAAGGCCAACCCCAAGGTGTGCTTCTCACTCAGCGATCCCATCGCCATCCCCGTCGAGCCCTTTCACCGGGCGACCATCCAGGGCGACGCGCGCGTGGTCGAGGACGACGTCCACGAGGGCTGGGAACGTCTGCTGCCCCTGTGGCGGGCCAAGGAGCCGGCCATCGACTTCTTCTTGAAGAAGCGCTTCGGGATCCCGCTGTTCTTCGAGCGGTCGGTGATCGAGATCACCCCGCACCGGGTGCTGTGGTGGGAGGACGGTCGGGCCGTCGACCCTCCCCGCGTCTACGAGCTCGCCGGGGTGTCCTGAGATGTCCAAGCTCGACATCGCCGACGCCCTGCACCGGGCCGAGACCTATCCCCACGCCGTGCTCGCCTTCGTCGGCCCGGACGGCTATCCGGTGAACATCGCCGTGGACTTCACGGCCTCGGCCGACGCCGCGGCCGTGGAGGTGCAGTCCCTCAGCCCCGAGTACCGCCCCGTCGAGGGCCAGGACGTGGAGCTCACGTTCAGCCACATCCGTCCCCAGCCCGGGGTGGGCTACGACGAACGGCGCTACGTGAACGTGTGGGGCGCCGCCACGACGACCGGCGACGGGCTGCGGGTGGCGGTGCGACGGGCCAGCGGGTGGGACGAGGCCGACACCCCGTTCTTCGAGTACGCCGAGCGCGGCGTCCCGGCCGGGCGCGACTACCTGGACGAGCTGGGAGCGCGGCCCCGCCTGACCCGGTTGTGGACCATCTTCCTCGCCACCCGCCTGCCCTTCCTCACCGCCACGCTCATCCCGGTGGGTCTCGGGGGCGTCGTGGCCGGGCGCGACCACGCCTTCCATGCGCTGTGGTTCGTGCTGGCCCTCGTGGCGGCCATGGCCGTGCATCTCGGGCTCAACATGGCCAACGACCTGTTCGACGACGCCAACGGCGCGGATGCCGCCAACGTCACGCCGACCCCGTTCAGCGGTGGCTCACGAGTGCTGCAGTACGGCCTCGTCACGCGGCGGGCCATGGTGACCGGGTGCGTCGCGCTGTACGCCGTGTCCATCGGTCTGGGCTTGTTCCTCGCCGCCGAGCGCGGCTGGGGCCTGCTCTGGATCGGTGCCGCGGGCGTGGCCCTCAGCCTGGCCTACTCGGCGCCACCGCTTCGCCTCGTGCACCGCGGGCTGGGCGAGCCCGTGACCGCGCTCGGGTTCGGGCCGGTCATGGCGGTGGGGACGTACTTCGCCTGCGTTGGCCGGTGGAGCTGGCAGCCGGTGCTGGCGTCGCTGCCCGTCGCGCTGCTCATCGCCCTCGTGCTGTATGTCAACCAGGTTCCCGACCGGGCCGGTGACGCCGCCGTGGGCAAGCGCACACTCATCGTCCGCTTCACCCCCGCCCAGGTCCGGGCCGCCTACGCCGCGACGGTGGCCGCCGCCTTCGTGTGCATCGTCGCCGAGGTGGTCGCGGGCGTCACGCCGGCGTGGACCCTGCTCGGGTTGGGCACGATCCCGCTGGCGTGGCGGGTGTGGCAGGGACTGCGCGCCCACTACGCCGACCCGTACGCCCTCATGCCCACCATGCAGTCGAACATCCTCCTCCACCTGCTGACCGGGCTCCTCATGATCGTCGGGTACGTGATCGCGGTGGTTTCCTAGCCCGGATCGAACCCACCGGGCCGGCGTGCGCACATCGGCCTGTCATGCCCGGGCCAGGATTAGTGTGCGGCCATGGAAACGCGTGACCAGATGCGCAGCGGCGTCGACGCCGTCCTGCGGCGGCGCGGCTGGCCCCAGACCGGCCCGGCCGAATGGGGTTTCCTGGACCGCAGCGGCTTCCTGGTCGACGCCGCGGCCGAGGACGACCCCGCCACCTTTCTGGCCGAGGAGATCCAGGAGCTGCGCTACGAGGTCGACGCCATGGCGGCCGAGCGGGCCATGTCGCCGGTCAGCATGCCCCGCTCCCCCGTGGACCTGGCCTCGAGGATCCAGGCCGAGTTGGAGGCGTCGGAGCCCGTCGGCGACGACGACAGTCCCGGCCTGTGGGAACGGGCCCGGGCCGCGGCCATGCTCTTCTACCTCGAGCGCACCGGTCGGGCGCCCAGCGACGGTCGGCGCTCGAAGGCGGGCTCGAGCGCGGCGCCTTCGGACGAGGCCGCCGCCTTCGAGATCGCTCACCCCGTGCGGGTGCTCGGCATCACCACCGTCGGCGAATGGCAGGCCACGACCAAGGTGACCCTCGCCCTCGATCCCACCCTGAGCGCCGCCCAGGTGGCGGCCATGTGGCAGAAGGTCCGGTCCGGCGTCCTGCGCCAAGGGGCGCGGGCAGGACCATGAGCCGCAAGTCCCTGGCCCTCGCTCTGTTCGTGGCCCAGCATCCCGGCCGCACCTGGGCCGACCTGCGGCGGATGTGGAACCAGCTGTACGCGCACTGGGCCTTCAAGTCCCCCGATCTGCGCGTCTTCCGCAACGCCGCGGTCCGGGCCCGCCGCTACCTCCTCGAGCCGCCCGAGCTCGACGACATGGTCGCCGGCAAGTGGCAGTGGGTGCAGCGCCGCGCCGCCCGGCTGACGTCGGGGGCCAACAGCACCTGAGCCACGACGTCGTCGGGCCCGACGACGTCCTTCGCCCGTGAGGGCGCCGGCGGGTGGCTCGCTAACGTCTGCGCATGCCTGTCACGGTGCGGACCATCGAGGCGTCGGAGATCCACGACTGGACCCGGTGCATGGGGGTCGGCTTCTTCTTCCCCATCGCCGACGGGTACGCCGAGTACTACCTCGGTGAGGTCGACCTGAGCCGCACGTGGGGCGCGTTCGACGACGGGCGCGTGGTGGGGACGCTGCGCTCGTTCGCCACGCCCTTCACCGCGCCAGGGCCGGCCGAGGTCACCGTGGCCGCGCTGACCAACGTCACGGTGGCACCCACCCACCGCCGCCGGGGCCTGCTGACCGAGATGATCACCGCCGAGCTCCGGGACAGCGCGGCGCGGGGCGAGGCGGTCGGCATCCTCATCGCGTCGGAGTACCCCATCTACGGGCGCTTCGGCTACGGCCCGGCCATCGAAGGCTCGTCCTACGAGGTCGACCTGGCCTCCACCCGGTTCCGCCACCCCCGCGACGGCACCACCGAGCTCGTCGACCTGGGCACGCTGCGTCGCGAGGCGCCCGCGCTCTACGACCGCTTCCGCGCCGGGCAGCCCGGGTCCATCGGCCGCGGCGCACGGTGGTGGGACCGGACGCTGCACCAGGTGGAGGTGCCGGGGGACAAGCCGGCCCAGGGATACCAGGTCCTGTACCGCTCGTCGGCGGGGACGGCCGAAGGCTACGTGCGCTACCGGGCCACGCAGTCCTCGGAGGGCATGCGCTCGACCAGCGAGCTGACCGTGGACGAGCTCGTGGCCGTGACGCCCGCCGCCTACGAGCAGCTGTGGCGCTACTGCTGTGACGTCGACCTGGTGGTGACGGTGCGCGCCGGTGACCGGCCCGTCGACGAGCATCTCGGGTGGCTGCTCGAAGACGGCCGCACCGTGGGCCAGCGGAGCCGGTACGACTTCGTGTGGGTGCGCGTGCTCGACGTCGTCGGCGCCCTGTCGGCGCGGCGCTACGGCGCGGACGGTCGGCTCGTGATCGAGGTGTCCGACCCCCTCGGCTTCGCCACCGGGCGCTTCGCCGTCGAAGGGGGCGCGGGCGGGGCCAGCTGCGCGCCAACGGGCGACGACGCGGAGCTTTCCCTGTCGGTGGACGCCTTAGGATCGCTGTACGCAGGTGGTTTCTCCCCTCATGTCCTGCGCGACGTGGGGAGGATCGAGGAGCACCGAGCCGGCGCGCTCGACCGGGCCGCCGCGATGTTCCGTTCGTCGACCGCACCATGGTGCTCCACTTGGTTCTGAGCCGCCCGCCGCCGGCTCGAGCCCGCCGGCGCTGAACATCGCGCCGTCGTCGTCCGTACGCGCGGGCGCGGGGTCCGTCCGGACCGCGCAGGGAGGTGTCCAACCATGAGTGACAGCACCGATCGTCACGCCCGTCCGCCTGCCACCGGCCCTTTATGGCGTTCACCCCATCGGGATAGCAGGCGCAGGCGGCTGACCGGGCGTTCCACCGCCGTGCTGGCCGCCGTTGCGCTCGCTGGGACCACGCTCGGTGTCGTCATCAGCGCGGGGAATGCGCAGGCCACGCAGCCGGGATTCCTGTCCCCGTTCAGCAACGTCGTGCCGGGGCCCTCCACGGTGCCCACCAACGGCGACGTGAACCCCTACGGCATCGTGGCCGTCCCCCAGAGCATGGGGAACCTCGTGCAGGGAGGCGTCCTCGTCAGCAACTTCAACGACGCCGCCAACGCGCAGGGGACGGGAACGACGATCGTGCAGGAGATGCCCGACGGCACCGTCACACAGTTCGCACAGATCACCCAGGCGTCGACCTCGGGCCCGTGCCCGGGCGGGATCGGCCTGACCACGGCGCTGTCGGTGCTCCCCGGTGGGTGGGTGGTCGTCGGCAGCCTGCCGACCACGGCCAACGGGCCCGGTGACGCCGGCACCCCGCAGGGCATCGGGCCGGGCTGCCTGCTCGTGCTCAACGACCAGGGGCAGCTCGTCGAGACCTGGGCGGGCGGTGCCATCAACGGCCCGTGGGACATGACGGCCACGAGCATCGGCAACACCGCGTACTTGTTCGTGACCAACGTGCTCAACGGCACCGTCGCCGCCGACGACGGCATCCCGTCGGACCAGCCCGGCAATGTGGTCAACGGCGGGACCGTCGTGCGCATCAAGGTCGGGCTCTTCCACGGCCAGAACCCGAAGATGGAGTCACAGACCGTCGTGGCCTCGGGCTTCGCCGAGCACACCGACCCGGCGGCGCTCGTGATCGGCCCGACCGGGGTCGCCCTCGGATGGAACGGCACGCTGTACGTCGCCGACTCCGCCAACAACCGGATCGCGGCGGTGCCCAACGCCCTGTGGCGCAACAGCACCTTCGGCCTCCCGGGCGGGATCACCGTCTCCGACGCGCCGGTGCTCGACGACCCGCTCGGGTTGGTGCTGGCCCCGAACGGCAACGTGCTGACCGTGAACGGCAACAACGGCCTGATCGTCGAGACGGCCCCGTGGGGAAAGACGATCGACACGGCCACGCTCGACGACTCGGGACCGGCGCCGGGGGGTGCCGGTGACTTGTTCGGCCTCGCCGTCGGCCCGGGGGACGCGGCATCTGGTTCGTCGACGACGGGTCGAACACGCTCAACCTGTTCTTCTGATCCGACCGCACCGGTGGGAGAGGGTCACCTGGTGGCCCTCTCCCACCCGGGCGCGGGTGTCGGACGTCGTGTAGAACCTCACCGATACCCGCGCACAGAATCGAGACCGACCCATGGCCGTCATCGAAGTCGTCACGTTCCGGCTCGCCCCCGGCCAGGACGAAGCCACGTTCCTCGAGGCCGACCAGCAGGCCCAGACCGAGTTCTACTATCGGCAGCCGGGCATCATCCGGCGCACCGTCGCCCGAGGAGCCGAGGGCGAATGGCTGGCCCTGACGCTGTGGGGCTCGCCCGACCACGCCGACGCGGCGGCGCAGTCCTCGCACAACGATCCGAGCGTCGCTCCGGCACTCGCCTGCATCGACCGGACGAACGTCACGGCCAGGCGCTACGACGCGCTCGACTGAGAGAGCGCAGCGCTACTGCTGCACCAGCATCACCGGGTTGCCCTCGGGGTCGGTGATCGGCGCCAGGGTGGGCCCACCCGGGATGTCGAAGGGCTCGGCCACGACGGTGCCTCCCAGGTCGGCCGCCCGGCTCAACGCGGCCCTGATGTCGCGCACCTGCACATAGAGCGCCACGCCACTGCGCTCGCCTTGCCGGACGTGGCCGGCGGGGCCGGGCTCGGGCCCACCCAGGCCGGCCGGGATCGCCATGATGGGGCCGTCTCCGATCTCCCAGTTGAACAGCGCGGCGTAGAAGGCCCGCTGCCGCTCGGCGTCGAGCGCCTCGATCTCGAAGTGCACGACCGGTCGCGCCCAGTCGTCTCCCATGTCTCTCCCTCCGACCGTCGCCGGCCAGGTTACCCACGATCATCGCGCAACGGTGTCCCCGGAGAGCTGCTCGTGCGCGTCCGCCCGACGCGGATCACGGCGTTTCGCGACGTCGCGGACTGACGGTGACATCGCCGACTGACGGTGACAATGAGGTCAGGGCCTGTCGCCGGTCGAAAAGAGGCGGGAACCTTTCGCCTTCGACGCGCCTCTTCTGAGCAGTAGCCGCCACAGGAGACCCGGCACGGGGCTCCCGGTTCCCCAATCGGAGGTCGGACCATGGCCCATGTGCAACTCAAAGACACCGCCGACGGGTTCGTCCCCCGACAGGCGTTGCGCTACTCGCAGCGCCGGTTCGGACGCGTCGTGGAGCCGGTCGCCGCCGCCGCCCATCATTCTGGTGTCCTGCTGGCCATGGGCGCCCTCGAGACCGCGGCCGAGCGCGGCTGGAAGCGCCTCGACATCCACCTCAGGTGGCTCGTCATCCAAGCCTCGGCCATGGCCATCGGGTGCTCGTGGTGCACCGACTACGGCTACTACGAGGGGATGCAGCAAGGGACCGACCCGTCCAAGGTCCGAGCCGTCGGGCAGTGGCGCTCGAGCGACGTGTTCGACGAGCGCGAGCGCGCCGTGCTCGAGTTCGCCGAGTTGGCGACGTCGACGCCGGCGCACGTCCCCGACGAGCTCATGGACAGACTGCACCGGTTTTTCAGCGAGGCGGAGATCGTGGAATTGACGGCCTGGGTCGCGTTGGAGAACTTCCGGTCGCGCTTCAATGCCGCCCTCGACCTGCGCAGCCAGGGCTTCTCCGACAACTGTGCCCTCGGGGTCGACGCCGAGGTGGCCCGCACCAACGGGTAATCACCACGCCGGCCGGGCGCAACGGCGGACGCGCCGGCCGCGGCGGCGCCGAGAAGGGCGTCCCGGGCATGGACCGGCACGGTTCTCGGGGGCGCTCGGAGAGGCACCGACCATGCCCGGAAGCCGGGGGCCAGGCGGCTACCGTGAGCGGCACCAGGCACCAACCGCGAGGTGTGAGCTCACGCCCCACGACGCCGGAGGACCCGTCACCATGGCGCACGCGACCGCTGGCGTCGATCTGGGAGGCACCAAGATCCAGACGGTGGTGCTGTCGGCAGGCGACATCGCCGGCCAGTCTCGGCATCCCACGCCGAACACCAACGCCGACGACGTGGTGAGCGAGATCGTGGCCAGCATCCTGAGCGCCCTGGACGACGCCGGGATGACGGCGTCGGACCTCGAGGCCATCGCCATCGGGTCCCCCGGGGCGGTCGACGTGGCGACGGGGCACGTCTCGAATGCCCGCAACGTGCCGGGGTTCATGCACGACGTCGCGCTCGGTCCCGCCGTGACCGCCTTCTTCGGGGGGACGCTGGTCCTGGTGGACAACGACGTGCGGGCCGCCGTCATGGGCGAGTTCCGCCGCGGGGCGGGGCGGGCCTTCCGCAATTTCCTGGGTGTCTTCGTCGGGACCGGCGTGGGGGGCGGCCTCATCCTCGAAGGCGAGCTCCGCCACGGACGCGGCAGCGCCGGCGAGATCGGCCACACCACGGTCAAACCGGGTGGTCGCCGTTGCGGGTGCACCCGCCTGGGCTGTCTCGAGGCCTACGCCGGGCGCCAGTCGATCGAACTGACAGCTCGCCGACGCGTCGAGAAAGGCCAGAAGACCAAGCTGTTCGAGATCATGGAGCGCAAGGGCCGTGACCGCGTCACGAGCTCGGTCATCGCCGATGCCCTCGAGCAGAACGACCGGCTCACGATCGAGCTCGTGGACGAGGCCGTCGACGCGTTGGGGATGGCGCTGGCCAACGCCCACAACCTCCTCGACCTCGAGGCGATCATCGTGGGCGGCGGTCTCGGGGACCGCCTGGGCGAGCCCTTCGTCCGCCGGGTCGAGCAGGCCATGGCGCTGAGCCTGCGCTTCCCCGACCGGCCGCCTGCCGTGCTCGGGACCGAGCTCGGCGACCTGTCGGGAGCGGTCGGCGCCACCGTGCTGCTCGAGGCGCGCCAGTGAACGAATCCCCGCAGCTCTACGCCGTCTACCTCGGTGGCGATCCCGCCCCCGGTCGGCTCAGTGAGGACCACGAGGTGGTGCTGGTGGTGGCCGGCGACGTCGCCGAGGCTCGACGGCGGGCCCGGGCCAAGTGGGGGGGCACGACGCGACCCCACGTCGACGGGGTCCGGCTGGTGGACGTGGTCGACGCTTTCGCCGTCGACCACGATCGCACGAACCGCACGGAGTCGACCGAGGTCGACCTCACCTACGAGCCGGGCGAGGACGCCTCCGCCGACGTCTGAAACCCGACGTCTGAGAGACAGACGTCTGAAGCGCAGACGGCT
Source organism: uncultured Acidimicrobiales bacterium (assembly GCA_963811775.1). GTDB lineage: Bacteria > Actinomycetota > Acidimicrobiia > Acidimicrobiales > UBA8190 > Chersky-840. The sequence goes on from CAWESO010000012.1 coordinate 174,158, forward strand.
GGATGCCCGACACCAGAACGCCGACGCCGCTCTACCGGGGGTTCTTCGGCCGGGTGATGCTCGGACGCGTGCGCGTCGGCGACGCCGCGGCCTCAGGCCGGCGCGCGTCGAACACCTTGGCCGCCGGACTGCGCTGCGGGGGACGACGCGGCGCGACTATGCCCGAGCGCAGATGCGTGCGCGGCCCCGACCAGGGTGCGGGGGGCGCGACGACGCGGTCGGCCAGCCGGTACGCGTTGGTCTCGTAGTTGACCCGCCACCCTCGGAAATTGGGCCAGGCCTCCTCGGCCGACAACTCCATGGGGTAGCCGATCTCGAGGAGCATGTCGACGGCCTGCTGGAACTCCTCGAAGGTCAAGGTGATCGGGCCTTCGGGGTTCGGGTCGAGGTCGACGGGCCAACCGAGCGTCTTGGCGATCCGATTGAAGGCGGTGAACCCCATGCGGAGGCACAGCCGGGCCTGAGACGCGGACGCGTCGGGCGAGAGCGACAGGTGCATGGCCGCTGCGTCGAGGACGGCGAGCAGCCCCACCACCCAGGAGTACCAGGGCTCGGGTGAGCGGAACAGCAACAGGACCGGATAGGTGGTGTGGCTCTCGGACAGGTCCGCGGCCCACCGCTCCCAGTCGGCGAAGAGGTCGGGGAGGGTATCGATGATGCCGACGAGCTGGTGCCGGGCTAGCACCTCGGGGCCCCAGGCCGGGAGCCCGGCCCGGCTCTCGAGCATCGCCACCAGCGCCTCGCGCCGGTTGAAGGCGTCGTAGAGGGAAGGAAGGTAGGCGATCTGCAGCGTGACGACGACGGCCCACGTCGCCCCGGCGGCGATCTCCACAGCCCGGTTGGACGGTCCGCCGGCGTGGGCCGTCCCGACGCTGAACAGCGTCACCCCGGCCTGGCGGAAGGCGGCCCCGAACCCGTGCGTGCTGGGCTCGAGCATGCAGGCGTACCCGAGGACGAAGAACCCCAGCCACACCGCCAGCTGGGCCAGGAGGGCCACGGGCGCGGCGGGCGCCAACAACGCGTCCTTTACCTCGTATCTCTTGGCGGCGCGCGACACCGCCAGGAAGACGAACCGCACGCTGCGGTTGACCACGAGCGACAGGCGCTCGATACCGGCCGGACGTCGAGGGAGCACGAGCGTGAAGAGCACGTTGCTGGCGGTGATGACCACGATCACCAGCCCCAGCGCGAACACGGGCCCGCTCACCGCCTCCACCCTGCCGTCACCGGTGCCGTCACCTCCACGTCACGCCAGATCCTGCCACGGAGCCTGTCGGCCACGAGCCACCGGCGCCACAGCGTAGGGGGGGTCTTCGTGCGCGCCGGGCCGGCACCCCGGGTCCGGGTGGAGCAGGCGCGCCCCCGGGCGGGCCTCGGGCGGCGGCACCGTCGTGACCACGCGGCGCGCCTACCCCGGCGCGGCCCCGACCCTGCGCCTACGCTCTGGGCGTGGGCGGGAGCATGCTGGCCGGTCGGGCCACGAGCGCAGTGGTGGCCGCGGTCGTGCTCGGCGTCTCGTTCTTCGTGTCGGCGCCGGTCGCGGGGGCCAAGAGCATGTGGATCCCACGACAGGGCCTGCAATGGCAGTACCAACTGCAGGGAAAGCTCAAGACCAACCTGTGTGTGGTACCCACGAGCGGCGGCGCGTGCGTGCGCCCCAACGTGTACGACGTCGATCTGTACGCCACCAACGGCGTCACCCTCAACACCGCAGCTGTCGCCGCCATCCACGCCGTCGGCGCCCACGCCGTCTGCTACGTCGACGCCGGCACCTGGGAGGACTTCCGGCCCGACGCCAGCGCCTACCCGGCCTCGGTCAAGGGTCTCTCCAACGGCTGGCCCGGCGAACGGTGGCTCGACATCAGGGCCACGAGCGTCCTGTTGCCGATCATCACGGCCCGGGTGGCGAAGTGCGAGGCGGCGGGGTTCGACGCCGTGGACTTCGACAACGTCGACGGATACGAGAACAAGACGGGGTTCTCTCTCACGGCCGCCGAACAGCTCACCTTCAACAACGACCTCGCCGCCATCGCCCACGCGCACGGGCTGTCGGTGGGGTTGAAGAACGACATCGACCAGCTGGGCCAGCTCGGGGGTACGTTCGATTTCGCCATCAACGAGCAGTGCGCGCAGTACGGCGAGTGCGACGCCTACGACGGATGGACGACGGCCGGAAAGGCGGTCGTCGAGGTCGAGTACCGGGCCAAGCCCTCCCGGTTCTGCCCGAGCGCCGATGCGCATCGGCGCGACGCCATCCAGAAGAGCCTGGCCCTCACGGCCAAGCCGTGGAAGCCGTGCCGCTGAGCACCTGAGCGTTCCTCGTCCCCGCCCTCGGCTCGCCGGGGACCGCCGCCACCTCCGCCAGCCCCAGCCCGATGGGAACGACGGCGGCCACGAGGAACAGCACGGCGGTCAGGACGAGCGGCGCGTGCGGAGCGCCGGGTGTGAGCGCGAAACGCGTGGCGACGATCCACAGCACCGACCACACCGGCACGCGCCGGCGCGTGGCGTCGAGCAGCACCAAGGCCACGGCCACGGCCAGGAAGTAGTAGTTGAGGAGCGAGATCTCGAAGACGAGGCGCGTGGCCACGCAGGCCAGGCACAGCCCGGCGAGCGGCGCCGGGGCCAGCAGCCTCGGGCCCGCCCGGCGCCGGGCCCACACGACGAGCAGCGCGGCGACCACGATGGGGGCGTCCCGGGCGATCTCGAGCTTCGACTGCTCCCCGATGCTCAGCACCCCCACCACGGTGGGGGTCTTGACCAGCGTGACGCCGGCGACGTAGACGGCGGTCATGGCCCGCACCGTGGCGACCGGGGCGGCGACATAGAAGGGGAGCACGCCCGCGGCGACGACCGCACCGGCCGGCACCACGACGCGCGCCCGATCCCGCCAGCTTGGCGCCGCGGCCAGGACGCCGAGCAGAGGCAGGACGGCGAACTGCTTGCACAGGAACGCCACCCCGAACACCACGCCGACGGTCACCCACCGCCGGCGCAGCGCCTGGGCCATGCCGGCACACACGAGCCCGACGCTCACGAGGTCCTGGGGATGAAACGTCTGGGCGATGGCGTCCGACGCGGCCGGCACCACGGCCAGTGCCGCCACGACCAGCACCTCCGCCGTTCGGCCCCCCGCGCCGATCGACCGCATGAACATGGCGGCGCCCGCCGCCAGCACGACCCAGGCCAGGATGGCCAGGATGGCCTGGGACCGGTACCAGATCGGATACGGCCGGCCGTGGTCGGCGCCGTGGCGTGCCGTGCAGGGCCCGAGAATCGACCGGAAGTACGTCTCGCCCACCTTCTGCAGGATCTTCGGGATCGGCTTGTCGTCGCACCACCGCGGCGATCCGATCCAGGGACGCAAGGCGATGACGAAGGGTGCGGTCAACAGGGGGTAGCCGGGCGGATTGGGCACGAGCGTGTCGCGCGCCGCGCCACGCAGATCGCCGTGGGAGATCGCCGTGGTCGGCAGGGTCACGGCGTGCGCGTCAGTCTCGGCCGGGTTGGGCCCGCCGCGCACGAACACGATGATGACGAAGACCGCGCACGCGCCGGCGTACACGCCCACGCGCAGCGGGGCCGGGACGGGTCGTGACACGAAATCCCGCCACCACACCGACACGACCGAGCCCTCCCCTTCGTCCCGCCCTCCGTCGGCCCCGACACCCGAGCCCACGACCCCGATCAGCCGGAGCATTCCCCGCAGGTCTATCCGGCCCCTCGGCCATTGTCGCGGCAACGACCACTCTTCGAGGTCGAATCGGCCACGCTCGACGGATATTCCGTGTCGACGGTCAGGGCGTGGCGCCCGGGCCCGAGGCGGGGGCATCAAGTTGGCCGGCCCCGCGGTCGATGCCCTTGCCGGGCGGGAAGTGGAGGCACTCGATGTCGAGGACACTGTCGGCGACACTGCAGACCGAGCACCACGTCGGCCCCACCGCGCCCGCGCCGACCCCGTTGTCGGACCCGGCCGCGCCCCACGGCCCCGATCCCGCGGTCACGCTCGACGCGCAGGCGACACTGATGCGCCGCTTCGTCGTGCAAGCCATCGAGGCACCGGACCTGGCGACGAAACTCGAGCTCTGGGCGTGCTACCGATCGGCGCGTGCCGACGCCCTCGCCATGCTGGGCAGTTCCCCGAGCACCTCGGGTACCCGTCGACCCCACGCACGCTGAGCTCGCCCCGGCGCCCGCAGGGGCCGGCCGGCGCCGGCGGCGGGAGTCAGAACGCGGCGGCCTCCACCGGGACCTCCACCGTCGCGCCCTCGTCCTGGTCATCACCGTCGCTGTCACCCCGGCGCGCGCTCGGGGGGTTGAAGGCGGTCGTGCGCAACGGGATCTCCTTCATCAACCAGCTGAGCACGAAGGCCAGGACGGCGAAGGGCACGGCGACGAGGAAGACGCTCTCGAGGGAATGGCTGAAAGCCCCGCGGATCGGAGCGCGGATGGCGGGGGGCAGGTTGTCGATGGCGGCGGGGTTCACCACGATGCTCGAACCGCTCAGGATCCTGTGCAGGGCCGCGGGCGGCACATGCGCCTTGGCCAGGTCGGCGAAGAGCCGGTTGTTGAACACCGCGTTGAGCAACGACACGCCGAATGCCCCGCCGATGGTGCGGAAGAACGTGGCCGTGGACGTGGCCACGCCGAGCTGCTCGTAGGGGACCGAATTCTGCACGGCCACCACCAGCACCTGCATGACGAGCCCCACGCCCAACCCCACGACGATCATGTACAGCGACGTGATCCCGAACGACGTGTGCACCCCCATGCGCGACAGCAGGAAGAGGCCGACGCTCAGCACGGCGGAGCCGGCGATGGGGAAGATCTTGTAGCGACCCGTCTTCGTGACCAGCTGCCCGCTCAGGATGAAGGTGATCAGCATGCCGCCCACGAGCGGAAGCAGCTCCAGGCCGGCCGCGGTCGGCGTGGCGCCGTGGACGGTCTGCAGATAGAAGGGCAGATAGATGATGGCCCCGAACATCGAGAAGCCGATGATGAAGCCCACACCCGACGCGGCGTTGAACGTGCGGTTCCGGAACAGGCCGAGCGGGATGAGCGGTTCAACCGCCTTGGCCTCGACCAGGCAGAAGCAGACCAGTAGGGCCGCACCGACGACACCGAGCCCGATGATCGTGCTCGAGCCCCAGGCGTACTGCGTCCCGCCCCACGTCGTCAGCAAGATGATGGCGGTGACACCCGAGGACATGAGCGCGGTGCCCAGCCAGTCGATCTTGTGCGGGACCCGCCGGGCCGGGATGTGCAGGACGGCGGCGATGGTGAACATGGCGATGATGCCGATGGGCACGTTGATGTAGAAGATCCAGCGCCACGACAGGTGCTGGGTGAACAGCCCTCCGGCCAGCGGTCCGATCACACTCGTGATGCCGAACACCGCACCGAAGTACCCCATGTACCGGCCGCGTTGGCGGGCCGGGATCACGTCGCCGGTGATGGCCTGCGCACCGACCATGAGCCCGCCGGCGCCGATGCCCTGCAGCGCCCGGGAGGCGATCAGGTCGATCATGTTCTGGGCCAGGCCCGAGAGGATCGACCCCACCAGGAAGATGACGATGGCCAGCTGGAAGAAGTTCTTCCGGCCGTAGAGGTCGCCGAACTTCCCCCACAGCGGTGTCGAGATGGTGGAGGCCAGCAGATAGGAGATCACCACCCAGGACAGGTGGTTCAGCCCGTGGAGGTCGCCGGCGATGGTGGGCAGCGCCGTCGACACGATCGTCTGGTCGAGAGAGGCCAGGACCATGCCCAGCATGAGGGCCACCAGGATCACGAGGATCCGGCGGTGCTCCGCCTTGTCGAATTCGTGGTCGACCGGCGGCTGCGCCGGTGCGACCGCCGTGTCAGGTGCCACGGGCGTCCTCCATGTCGCGCTCGAGAGACGCCGAGAACCGGCCCAGGAGGGTCCCGAACATCGCCAGCTCGTGCTCGTCCCAGCCCTCGAGCAGGCGGTCGAGCCAGGCCCGTCTGGCCTTCAGCACCCGGTCGAGGGTGCGCCGACCAGCGGGGGTGAGCGAGATGCGCGAGGCGCGGCCGTCGGCGGGGTCGGCCTTGCGGACCACGAGCCCGTCGCGCTCGAGCTGTTGGATCTTGCGCGTCACCGTGGGGGCGTCCACGCCGAGCATCTCGGCCAAGGCCGTGATGCGCGTGGCGTCTCCGTGCACGTGCAGCTTGTAGAGGGCGGCGGCCCCGGCCCGGTCGAGGCGCACGCCCGCCGCTTGCAACAGGCGCTCGTGCACCCGCACCTGGGTGATCGACCGGGCCACGACCTGCAGGCTCGCTTGGATCTGGTCCACGGCCACGCCCGTCGCGCTCGAGGTGGCCGCGCCGGCGGGAGCGGTCGACGGCACCGTATTTGCTTGCGGCATGTAACTATTATGCCAGGGCCCGCCCCCGGGTTCAAAGCGACGGGATCACAATGATCCCGCCCCAGGCAGGGGTACCCAGGCAGGAGATGCCGAACCGGCGTCCGGCGTCCCATTCGGAGCCGGAGCCGGGTCGGGCGGGGCGGGGCCGGGACGGCCACGGCGCCTCAGGGTGCGCATCGGGCCGACGATGCAAGGCGCGTTCGGGCCCCGTGGACGTGCCCCAGGTGGCGCCGTCGGGGGGCGAGCGGCGATCATTGCCTTCGGACGACGGGTCGAGCGGCGCCTGCGCCCCTCGCGTCGGTAAGGAAGAGGGGTCCGGCGAGTGGGTCGGACGCCGTTATTCGATAGAATGGCTGGGAGCCGCCATACCGGGGACCGTCTTGGGGAGATACCTCCGGCTCGAAACCGGCGTGACCTGCTCTTCAGGTCCCAACCACACAAGAAGAGATGGGCAGCACCCCCAGGACGACGGGTGAGGGGCCGGTCACCTGGGACGACCCTGATCAAGCCGAGCACGCAGTGGCTGAGCTTCGCGTGACCGCATTATCGGCCGGATCATCGTCGCAGCACATACATAGCCGCAGGACCGTCCCACTCCCCGGGCACTGCGGAGCAGAGAAGACCAGGGGCCCGAACCCGGGCACCGAATCGCCGGCGTGATGCGACGGTGACTAGAAGGAGATGTCGATGGCGATGAAGCGTGGGGATGGCGATGACGCCGACCTCGTCAAGCTGTATCTGAGGGATATCGGGCGGTACCCGCTCCTCACCAAGGACGACGAGGCCCGACTGGCACAAGCCATCGAAGCGGGCCACGAGGCCTCCGCCACCCTCGCCGAGCCCGGCACCAAGCTCACGCCGGCCAAGAAGCGCGAGCTCCGCCGCATCCAGTGCGCCGCGGCCGCCGCCCAACAGACCTTCGTGTCGTCCAACCTCCGCCTGGTGGTGTCGATCGCCAAGAAGTACCAGGCGTCGGGGCTGCCCCTCCTCGACCTGGTCCAGGAAGGGAACCTCGGGCTCATCCACGCCGTGGAGAAGTTCGACTGGCGCAAGGGCTTCAAGTTCTCGACCTACGCCACGTGGTGGATCCGCCAGGCCATCACCCGCGGCATCGCCAACACCGGCCGCACCATCCGCCTCCCCGTGCACGCCGGCGACATGCTCAGTGCGGTCCAGAAGGCCCAGGGCTTCTTGGAGTCGAAGCTGGGGCGCCAGCCCACGGTGGACGAGCTGGCCCTCGAGACCACCCTCTCCTACGAGACGCTGACCGACGTGCTGCGCTGGCGGTCCGAGCCCCTCTCGCTGTCGGAGCCCCTGCGCGAGGACGGGGACGCGGACCTCGGCGACGTGGTGGCGGACGTCAACGCCACTTCTCCCTTCGACCACGCCGCCGAGGCGCTGCTCGTGGACGAGATCAACGAGCTGCTGGCCCCGCTCGACGATCGCGAGGCCAGCATCCTGCGGCTGCGCTTCGGCCTCGACCGCGGGGAGCCGCGCACCCTCGAGGAGGTCGGCCAGCACTTCAACCTGACACGGGAGCGCATCCGTCAGATCGAAGCCCGAGCGATGTCGAAGCTCCGGCACCCCTCCTCCGACACCGGCGCTCGCGACCTCCTGACCGGCTGAGGCCCGTCGACCGACGGCGTCGGTCCCCGCACTCCCGGCCGGCTCGGCCATTACGGGGTCACGACCGCCTCCTCCACCGTCTGAATCCGGCGCGTCCGAACGTCTGATCGGGACCGAACGAGCGTCTCTTACACTCGGCGAGTGGTCGGAGCCCGAGATCCTCTCGTCGTCGGCTTCGACCTCGACATGACCCTCATCGACCCTCGGCGGGGGGTCCGATCGGCGCTCGGCGCCCTGGCCGCCGAGAGTGCCGTCCCCATCGACGTGGAGCACGTCGTGTCGACGCTCGGGCCACCACTCGAGACCGCCCTGTCACCGTGGTTCGACGGCGACGCGCTCGAGCGGGCCTGCTGGCGCTATCGCGACCTCCATGGCGCCCTCCTGGTCGACCACACCGATCCCATGCCCGGCGCCGTGGCAGCGGTGGGTGCGGTCCGTGACCGGGGCGGCAAGGTCGTCGTCGTCACGGCCAAGTACGAACCGCACGCCCGGGCGAGCCTGGAGGCTGTCGGCATCACCGCCGATGTCGTGGTGGGCTGGCGCTACGGGGCCGCCAAGGGTGACGCCCTGCGGGACCACGGCGCTCAGGTCTACGTCGGCGACCACCCCGCTGACGTCCTCGCCGCCCAGTCAGGGGGAGCCCTGTGTGTGGCCGTGGCCACCGGAGGGACGTCGCGGCCGGCGCTCGACACCGCCGGAGCCGACGTCGTGCTCGCCAGCCTCATCGACTTCCCCCCGTGGCTCGAGGGCTGGCTCACCTCGGCCCACTGATCCCTCGACGTCCCGGCCCGACCCGACACCGACGACAGGCGGTCACGCCATGGCTAGATTGCGCGCCATGGACGAACTCGACACGACCCAGGCCCCGGCGCCCGCTTCGGTGTTCTCCCCCGAGGACGACCTCGGCACCCTGTGGGTGAAGGCGTACCAGGGCGAGGTCTCGGGGGAGGTGCTCTTCGGTCGCCTGGCCGAGAACTCCGGGGATCCCGAGCATCGGCGCAAGCTCGACGTGCTGCGCGAGCTCGAAGCCAGGACGCGTCACGCCTTGGTGCCGGCCATGCAGCGGCACGGGCTCCCGATCGAGCCGGACCCGGCCGTCGAACGTGACGCCACGGACCTGGCCGACGGGGTGGCGACGCTGCCGTGGTCGGACCTCCTGAGCGCCTTCGAGCCCATCACGACTCAATTCCTCGCCATGTACCGGCGCATCGGCGAGCTCGCGCCCCCCGAGGACCGGGAGGTCGCCGGGTTGCTGGTGGACCACGAGGAGGCCTTGTGCGAGTTCGCGAGACGCGAGCTCTCCGGACGTGAGGACGACTCACTCGGCCTGATCAACGCCCTGCCGCACATGCGCTGACCGGTCCCGGGGCGTTGTCCCCGTGGGCACGCGCGGCGAGGAGCCGACACCCAAGGGGGCCCTCAGGGTGCCGGCTCCTTCACCTCACCGGAGGGTCGGGCGAAGACCAGGAGCGAAGCCTCGCCCTCCCTCTGGCCGTCCCTGTCAGGTGGGCCGGAACGGTCGGAGGGCCCACCGGGTGATCGCCAGCGACACGCCGAGGCGTCGGACACGGTCTCGAATGCTGTCCACGTTCCTCCTTTTCGTCTCCCGAGGTACCACTGGTCTCAGGATACGGAGGGGTCGTGAACAGCAGGGGTCCGCGACATGACGTCTGCATGAACGAGAGTCGGCGCCTTGACGCCCGTGCGCTGCGCCGCCGCACGCCGGTGGAGAGACCCGGCGGCGCCTCCCCTGACACCGCGGACGGCCATCGGCCATACTGGGCACGAGGAGGCAGGCGAGTGACGGTGATCATCGACTCGGACCAGCACCTGTACGAGAGCCGGACCCTGTGGCAGGAGTACGCCGACCCCGCCCTGCGCGACGAGGCCCTCAGTATCGAGGACGACGAGCTCGGCTACCCGTGGCTCACGTGGCGGGGGCGCCGCCTCGACGTGGCCGATGTCCAGATCCCCGGCGACACCGCCGTGCTCGGTCTCCATCGCGAGCGTCTGCGCCAGGGCCTCCCCCCGCAGTACGACTACGACGAAGAGCTTCCCTCGCACTACTGGGACCCCGCCGCGCGCGTGAGCCAGCTCGATGTCATGGGGCTCGACGAAGCGGTGCTGTTCCCCAACTACGGCCTGCTGTGGGAGCGTCGGCTGTCGGTATCGCTCCCCGCCCTGCGGGCGAACATGGGTGCATGGAACCGTTGGTGCTCGACGGTGGTCGCCGAAGGTCGTGGGCGTCTTCACCCCGTGGCCCATCTGACCTTGCGCGACCCCGACTGGCTCGATGCGCAGCTGGCCGAGCTCGAGTCGGGCGGGGTGCGCCTGGCCATGATCGCGCCGGCGGCCGTCGACGGGCGACCGCTGTCGCATCCTGACCATGACCGCATCTGGTCCGCGTTCGTCGATCACGGGGTCACACCGGTCTTCCACGTGGCCGACCAACCACGGGTCCTCGACGAGTCCTTCTACACCGACCCCGACGACAGCTTCGTGCCGGTGATCGAGTCGATCTTCCTGTGGGTCCAGCCGGCATTGGCGGTCACCGACCTCATTGTCAACGGGACACTGGCCCGGCACCCCGGGCTCCGCATCGGGATCGTGGAGCTGTCCTCGATCTGGGTGCCGCAGTACCTGCTGATGCTCGACGGCGGCTGGAGCTTCACCACCGCGCTCAACGGCCGCCCACTGGCCGCTCTCGACCTGAAGCCGAGCGAGTACTTCCACCGGCAGGTGCGCGTCGCATCGTTCTCGTACGAGCAGCCGGCCCGCCTCACCGCCAAATCGGGGGACCTGTACATGTGCTGCAGCGACTTCCCTCACTCCGAGGGCACGGCGACACCCGTCGAGGACTACGCACGCTCGGGGTGTCTCCCCGACGGGGCGGCCGGCTTGTTCAGCGGCAACGTCGCCACACTGCTGTCGAGCTAGGCCCGAGCGCGTCGCGCGCCGGAACACTACGGTGCTCGGCGCATGGTCGAAAGGGTCGATGCCGACGTGTGCGTCGTGGGCGCCGGATACGCCGGGCTCTGCGTCGCCACCCGGCTGCACCAGGCCGGGCGATCCGTCATCGTCCTCGAGGCCCGTGATCGGATCGGGGGTCGGATCTGGACCCAACATCTCTCCGACGGCACACCGATCGACCGCGGCGGCGCATGGCTCGCCCCGAAGCACGATGCGATGTTCGAGCTCACCCGCGACGTCGGCGTGCCGACCTACAAGACGTGGGTGAAAGGCGCCCATCTGCTCGTCGACGAGGGCCGCATGCTCCGCTACCGCGGTCTCATCCCGAAGATCAGCCCCCTGGCGGTGGCCACGATCGCCTTGGCCCAGGCCCGGCTGGACCGAGCGGCCAAGAAGGTCCCCATCGACGCCCCGTGGACGGCGCGGCGTGCCGCCGAGTGGGACGCACGCTCGGTGGCCTGGTGGCTCGAGCGCTCCGGGATCCGGACCAAGGTGGGTCGCGACCTCTTCGAGATGGCCGTGCGCGGCCTGTTCACCGGCGACCTCGACGACACGTCCTACCTCCACCTCCTCTTTCTGATCCGGGCCCACGGGAGCATCAACACGCTCTTCTCGATCAAGGGCGGATCCCAGGAGAACATGATGGAGGGCGGGGCCGGGCTCGTGGCCCGCCGCCTGGCCGAGTCGCTGGGTGAGGGTGTCCGTCTCAACGCCCCGGTTCGTTCGATCGTCCAGCACCGCGACCACGTTGAGGTCGGCACCCCCGACATGTCGGTCTCGGCCCGGCACGCGGTGGTCAGTGTGCCGCCGGCGCTCGCCCTCGACATCGCCTTCGACCCGACCCTGCCCGATGACCGCACGAACCTCTACCGGCGCGCCGTGGCGGGACCCGAGTCCAAGACCATCGTCGTCTACGACGAACCGTTCTGGCGGGCGGCGGGATTCAGCGGCCAGAGCGCGGAGCCCGGTTCGGCCGCCGAGGTCACGCTCGATGCCTCGCCCGCGTCCGGGACGCCGGGCGTCCTGGCGTCGTTCACGTTCGGCCCCGTGGCCGATCGCGTCAGCAAACTCGACGCCGCGGCACGACGGCGCGCCGTGCTCGACGCCCTCGCGGCCCGGTTCGGCCCCCGTGGCGCCTCCCCCGTCGAATTCATCGAGACGCAGTGGTGGACCGAGGAGTGGACGCGCGGTTGCTCGATGGCGCACTTCCCGCCCGGGGTCCTGACCGACTACGGGCCTTTGCTCCGCCAGCCCCTCGGCCTCGTGCACTGGGCCGGGACCGAGACCTCGACGCGATCGCACGGGGCGATCGACGGGGCGGTCCGCTCCGGCCAACGCGCCGCAGCTGAGATCCTCGACCGGTCGTGAGGTTCGGTGGGGCGGCCCCGCCGGGTCGGCGACGGGGTCGCGCCCACCGGGCCGGGCCCGAGTGTCAGTATGGTGTGAGCGATATGTCAGATCGAGGTGCCAGCGCGGCATGCTAGACTGACAAGCCGCTGGTCACCGCCATTATTTCACAATGCCTGTCGTCTACGGCAGAGCACGTGGGGGGATGCGGGGGCAGCCTCGCGACGGGGCGCAGGGACCGCCCGCCAAGGTCCCTGCGCCTCCGTCGCGTTTTTTCGGGGGCGTCGCGTCCGGCGGGGGTAACGCCCCAGGTCGGAACGCTCTCCCGGCCACGCCACCTGGCCGGAGCGACGCTGTGCGATGTGGGTACCGCCAGGCCTGTGACCTTGGGGGGCAGGGCCTGGCGGTTCCCGCGTCGCCTGTGCAGCTCCAGAATCCGCCGCGCAGTTTCCTGACGTCGCTGATCATGGCCCGACGACCCCCCTGCTGCCATCCTCAACAATGATGAGCACGACGGCCTGTCGTCACGGCACCCGACCGTGACAGGAGGCCAACCGGTCCTGTCATTGGGGACGGATCGCTGTACCGTTTCATGCCGGAGAAGCCACCCAGGGCGCAACTGGAGAGAGGATGCATCGGCCGGGCGGGTGGCGGGACTCGAATGCGGCGGACCAGATTGGGTACCCCGAGAGCAGGTAGGCGTTGAACGAACCAACCGCAAATGCTCCCCCATCGCTGGCCGAGGACCAACAGCAGCTCACTCGGTCCCGCATTAGACGAGCCGCTATGGAAGTGGTTGCCCGGAGAGGGTTCGGGGCCACGGTGGACGAGATCGCCAAGGTGTCGGGCGTGAGCCCTCGCACCGTCTTCCGTCACTACGCCAATCACGATCTGCTCATTGCCACCACGGTCAGGGACATGTACGAGGCCAGTGGGCAGCGACCGATCGAGGACCTTCCTCGTCCCGAAGACGCCCTCGACGGCTGGATCGACGGACTGGCCGTCACGATCCACACCCGGAACGCCGAGATCCTGGGTGAGGCGTTCTGGGACATCCACGCCCCTCGCCACAGCCCGTCGGAGGCACTCTCCGAGCTCGACACCTTCCGCCGCCAGTACCGGACGCGGGGCGTGCACCACCTCGCTCAGGTCGCCTGGCGCACCGCCGGAGGGACGGGGGATCCCCCCCAGGACCTGGTCCTGGCGTTCGCGCTCAACTTCTCCGCCTTCACCACCCAAGCGCTCATGGTCGACTTCGATCAGACCCCACGCCACATCGGGGAGCTCACCGGCGACCTGTTGAAGATGCTCCTCCGCCAGGCCATTGACGCGCAGCGCGCCGGTGCGGAGAAGACCGACGCCGCCGACGGGGGCGACGAGCCGTGGTCGGCGACGGCGACACCCCCGTGATCGGCACCCCGGTCAAACGAGTCAGACGAACACCTTCGTCCAACCCTCGGCCACGGGGGACATGAAGACGGTCGTGAGCGTCATGGACCGGTGCAGCCAGGCCCCGTCCACCAACGTGTACCGGTCGTCCTCGAACCCGCTCATCCAGTAGGACGTGCCGTCGGCACGGCGACACGGGCTCAGCAGGTCCCATCGACCCGTGGCCGAGTCGCCGTCGACGTCGATGCGGGGGTTCACGAAGAAATGGCGCGAGAAGACGAGCGTGGGCTCGCGCAACCGGGCGGCGATGGACGGCCGACCCGCGGCGACACCGAGCCCGGGCCCGCCGTCCCACACACCGTCGTCGGTGAACAGCGCGGCGGCGCGCTGCGCGATGTGCCCGAGGGCGTCGGCGCTCACCACCGCCCCGCCCGAGAAACGCTGGTCGACCAGGGCCCCGTAACGCGCTTTGAGGTCGTGGATGGCGAGCACGCTCTCGCTCACCGTCACGCGCCGTTTGAGCTCGGCGACCTGCGCCGCGAGTTCTTCCACCGTGACCATGGCGCACCGCCCACCCTTCCGTTTCCGTCGTCTTTCTCGGCCCACCGTGGGCACAAGAGAACCGGGCCATTGTCGCCCATCGACCGTGGCGCCGAGGCGGCGTCGTTCGCATCGCCCGTCCGGACGGGGGCCGGACCCGGTGACCGTCACGGGCCTTCCTCTCCCCTCTCCTCGTCGCTACGCTCCGGATCGGTGAACGTCGGGAGACTCGGGGTGTGGTGGAGCGGCTCGTGGCACCATGCGGACGACTCCGTCGACGTCCCCGCCGAACTGGAGGACCTCGGGTACACCGCCCTGTGGTCCTCGGGCGGGTACGACCCGGGGCTCTCGCCCCGATTCGAGCGGTTGTTGGCCGCCACCAAGTCGGTGGTCGTGGCGAGCGGCATCGTGAGCATCTGGCGGGGTGAGCCGCCCGACGTCTCCTGGGCTGTGGCGGCGCTCGATACCCGGTTTCCGGGCCGGTTCCTCCTGGGCCTGGGGGCCAGCCACGCACCGCTGGCCGAGGACTACAGCCGCCCCTACGCGCACATGGTCGCCTACCTCGACGCCCTGGACGCGCAGGAGAACCCCGTCGCGCCGGACCGGCGTGTCCTGGCGGCACTCCGACCCCGCATGCTCGAACTGGCCCGTGACCGCTGCCTGGGCGCCCATCCCTACTTCGTCCCCGCCGCGCACACGGCGTGGGCGCGCCAGGCGCTCGGCGTCGGGCCGCTCCTGGCTCCGGAGGTCACGGTGGCCCTCGAGCGGGATCCCGTCGCGGCCCGGCAGTTGGCGCGGACCTTCACGACGGGTTACCTGACCCTCCCCAACTACACGAACAATCTCCGCCGGTTCGACTTCGACGACGACGATCTCGCCGAGGGCGGGAGCGACCGCCTCGTCGACGCCATCGTGGGCTGGGGTGACCTCGACGCCATCGCCGCCCACGTGGATGCGCACTACCGGGCCGGAGCCGACCACGTCTGCGTCCAGGTCCTCTCGGCCCGAGGGTCGTTCCCCCTCGACGACTACCGCCACCTCGCACCGGTGCTCCTGGCGCTGTGACCGCTCCCCGACCGCTGCGCACCGGTTGCGTCGATTGGTTGAGGTCACGTGCGATCGCGGCCGGTCTGTCAGGTTGACCGGTCGTCCGCCCGGACGGACCTGACCACGCGGCACGGGTTGCCCACGGCCAGCACGCCGGCCGGGACGTCGCCGAGCACGACGCTCCCGGCCCCGATGGTCGTCCCCGACCCGATCGTCACCCCCGGGCAGACGATCGCACCCCCGCCGAGCCACACGTCGGACCCGACGGTGACCGGGGCGGCGCGCTCGAGCCCGGTCCGGCGCTCCTCGGGGTCCAGCGGATGCGTGGCGGCGTAGAGGTGGACGCCGGGACCGATCTGCACGTCGTCGCCGATCTGCACCCGGGCACAGTCGAGGATCACGCAGTTGGTGTTCAGGAACACCCTGGAGCCGATGAAGATGTTGGAGCCGTAATCGCAGAAGAACGGTGCGACGATCTCCACGTCCGACCCCATCCCCCCGAGCAGCTCGGCGAGCACGTCGCTTTCTCCGCCCGACAGGCGCCGGGCGAGCATCCGGGCCCGGGCCCGCTTGGCCTCGAGCTCGGGGTCAGTGGGCCGATAGAGCGCGCCGGCCAGCATCTTTTCTTCCTCGCGTCCCACAGCGTCGGCACGGTAGCGCAGCGGGGCTCCTGCGCACCTCGACGCGCCCCGGGGGCGGCCCTGTGCCGACGCGGTGCCTCTGCAATGTGAGATGGCGAAGGGCGACGCGTACCATTGGCCCGTGCCCCTTCCGGATCACGCCCGGTGCCCGGAGTGCGGCTTCCCCTGGTCCACGGGCGTCGAAGACGCCATCGCCATGGTGGGTGAGTCCCCGCTCCTGTTCGCCCAGGCCCTGGCCTCGGTCGACGCCGCCACCACTTCCCCCAGTGGCGTCTGGTCGCCCACGCAGTACCTGTGGCACATGGTCGACGTGCTTCGCATCGGGACCGAGCGGCTCTGGACGTTGGAGGTCGACGCCGATGCCGGGCTCCCGTCGTGGGACGAGAACGACCTCGCCCGGGTCAGGCGGTACGGCGACCTGTCTGCATCGGTGGGGATGATCGCCTACGAGCGTGCCGTCGAGACGTGGGTGGGAGCGGCCAAGAACACGCCGCCGGGTGCCAGCGCCACCCACTCCGAACTGGGAGCGCTCAGCACCGCGGACGTCATCCGGCGCAACGCGCATGAAGCCCAGCATCACCTTCTGGACATCGAGCAGGCCGCACGACGGCGCTCCGAGCACGTCTTCATCGCCCGATCGCCGTCGGGCTCGGTCGAACCCGCGGCCCGACCGTCGGTGGCGACGCGCCTCTTCGACGACTACGTGATGGTGGACTGGAGTGCCGGCTCCTCGGCGAGGATGGGAAAGGACAGCATCTGGATCGCACAGGGCTGGTGGCATGACGACGTCCTGCGCACGAGCGAGGCGCTCAATGTCCCCACTCGCCATGCCGCCATGGCGCATCTGGAGCAGACGGTGGACGAGGCCGTCGCGGCGGGCCGTCGTCTCGTGATCGGGTTCGACTTCCCGTTTTCGTACCCCGCCGGACTGGCCTCGTTGGCTCCGGAGGTCTTCGGGCCCGGGCCGCCGTGGGAAGCCATCTGGCGGACCCTGTCCGAACGAGTTCGAGACGAGCCCGACAACACGAACAATCGTTGGGACGTGGCCAAGTCCTTGAACCGAGACACCGGCTACCGCCTCTTCTGGGGTTGTCCCGCCGGCTACGCCGACCCGTCTCTCGGCGCCAGGGACAAGGAGCTTCCCGGCCTGCGCGAACGACCGGACCGACTCGGCCGGTTGCGCCTCTCCGAGCGCCGGGCCCAGGAGGCGAGCGGGGTCATCCAGACGGTGTGGAAGCTCGCCTACGCGGGCAGCGTCGGCAGCCAGACCCTGCTCGGGATCCCCTTTCTGCAGCGCTTGCGAGCCCGCTACGGCCCGCAGCTCAGGGTGTGGCCCTTCGAGGTTGCCGCCGGTGACGTGCCCGCGCCCGGAGGGGTGACACTGGCGGAGATCTGGCCCTCGATGTTCCCTACGGACTTCTCCCGGCATCCGGTTCGTGACGCGGCCCAGGTCCTGCAGACCGTCGAATCGTGTGCCGACGCCGACGCCACCGGCGCCATGTCCGGCTGGCTGTCGCCCCCGGCCCTCGTCGAGGACAGGGACCAGGTGGCCGAGGAGGGCTGGATCCTCGGCGTCACCTGAGCCCCCGCCGGCGAGCCCGATGGGCCGAACCCCCGAGACGACGGGCCGTCGACGGGTGCCCGGTGACAGGCGCGACGGGGCAGAAACGGGGTCGCGGTGCCGCCAATTCACCCTTCTACGCCAAGGTTTTGCCTGGACGCGACCGTTTCGTCACGGAGTGTTCACCGGACGTCGATATGGTGGGGAAACGTGCAGCCTGATGTGAGCCAGGACCACACGCCCTGCCTTCGGCTCGTCGAACCGGCCCGCCCATCGGCTTCCCTCACGGCGCGCGGACGACGGTGGCACCCCGCGTCCCGGTCGAATGCCGACAGGCCGATCCTGTACATCTGCGGTGACCCCGAGGGGCGGACGATCTTCACGCGCATCGCCCGCCGGTGGGACGACACCCGGCTGGTCGTCACCGACGACGGGCGCACCGGCGTGCACATCGCCATCAAGCGCCGGCCCCGCCTCGTCGTGCTCGACGACGACCTTCCCGACGTCGACGGGTTGGCGCTGGTCGAGCACCTCCGTCGGCGAGTGCTCCCGGGTGACACACCGGTCGTCGTCTTGTCGCATGATTCGAGCGCCCTGGCCCGGGCGCGCTTTGTCTGGTCAGGGGCTGACGCGTACCTCACCAAGCCGCTGAGCGTGGCCGAGATCGACGGCGTGGTCGCGCACCTGATCGACCGGTCCCAACTGGGCTGAGCAATCCCTCGCCACCGTCTGGGGTGCGGCATTCCCCAGGGTGTGGACAGGGTTGTTGAGAACCACCGCACGGACCGTCACCGGATCACGCAGTTCACGGGCCGGTCGTCGACAATTCACCGGGAGTTTGGTTGTCACCGCCGTGCACCACGAGGCACGCTGATCGTGGCGCCTTCGTTTCTTCCGACACGACACGCGGGCGGGATCAGCGCCCGAACAACGGCTCGTAGTGCTCGACGACCGGGAACGGGTCGTAGAAGTGGTGCAGGAGTTGCCGCCATTCTTGATAGGCCGGCGATCCCCGGAACCCCTCGGTGTGGTCCTCGAGCTGGTCCCACTCCACCAGCAGCAGGTAGCGCGAGGGTCTCTCGAGACACCGCTGCAGCCGCAGCGACCTGAACCCCGGCGATGCGGCGATGATCGTCTGGGCTCGCCCGAATGCCTCCTCGAACCGTTCGCCTTCGCCCGGTATGACGTCGAGACAGGCATGTTCGAGGATCATGACCACATCTTGCTCGACCGAGACAGGGGCTCGGCACGGGTGCTGCCCCGAGCGGAGTTCCGTCGATCGGGGCTACGGCGAGCGGAGCTACAACGTGCCCGTGTCCCGAAAGACGTCGGGATAGAGGACCTGGCGACGCGGTGCGGCGTCGAAGGTCGCAAAGCACACGACCGACAGGGCATCTGCGGAGACGCCGGGCGGAGGGTCGACGCCGTGATCCGCGGCCGGCTCGAAGCCGAAGCGGGCGTAGTACGCGAAGTCGCCGAGAACGACGACCATCGACGCACCGGCCTTGTGCGCCACCTCGAGGATGTCCGTGGCCAACGTGCTCCCCACTCCCCGTCCCTGGCACGACGGGGTCACCGACAGCGGAGCCAGTCCCACCACGCGGGCATCGGAGCCCTCGAGCGTCAGCGGGCTCACCATCACGTGACCCACGATCGTGGCCCCCGAGACCGCCACTCTCGAGATCGTCGGATCAGCCGCGGCGCGAAGGCCCCGGACCAGCGCGACTTCGTTGGGACGGCCCACGAAGGCCTCGGCCACCAACCGGTCGACGTCGTCGACGTCGGCTGTCCGTTCGTCTCGGATGTCGAGCTCGCCGTCCACGCACCACACCTCTCGCGCCGGGTTCAGCTCCCGCCGAAATGGGGGTTGTAGATGAAACCGACGATGGGGCCCTGCGGTGTGCGCACCGTCGCCGTCACGATGTCGTCACCCACCTCGGCCGCAGGCACGTGGATCGTGGCGCCGCTCGCGACCGCGACCTCGACCGCGGCGGGCACGTCCTCGACACCCCAGTAGGTCAGGACCCCGTCGGCCACCGGTGCGCCGGGCAGCAGGCCGAGCTCGTACCCGCCCACCTCGAAGCCCACGTAGAAGTCGTGGTCGAAATAGGGCTCGACGCCGAGCAGCGCGGACCACCAGTTGCGGGCGGCCCCGAGGTCGGTTGTGGGGTAGATGACG
The DNA here is from genome assembly GCA_963811775.1 of uncultured Acidimicrobiales bacterium. Classification (GTDB taxonomy): domain Bacteria; phylum Actinomycetota; class Acidimicrobiia; order Acidimicrobiales; family UBA8190; genus Chersky-840. Next base: position 193,841 of record CAWESO010000012.1, read on the forward strand.
GTGCGAAGGCCGGCCAGCGCCAGAGACATGGTGCGATCATGCCACGGCGGCACGACACGCCACTGGGCCGCGGCGCGTGCCGGCGCACGGCTCTCAGCCCGGATGCCTCACAGGTCCCAGGCCCGGAGGCGGCCGCTCGACTCGAAGGACCGGCGCAAGGCCCGCTCGTCGTCGGGGGCGAAGAGACGATACGTGTCGGACTGACGCTCGCGGACATAGATCGGGTCGCCGTGCACGAGGTCAGACCGGAACTTCTCGAGCGCCAGGGTCCGGGCCAGGACCTTGTTCGTCGGTGTGGTCGGGAGCGCAGCGGACACTCGCACGAAGCGCGGCCGCCATTTCGGGCTCATGTCGGGTTGGCGGTCCAACCAGTGCGCAAACGCGCCGGCGTCGAACTCGGCTCCCGGCCGTGGCACCAGGGCCACCATGACCTGATCACCCGAATCGGCGTCGGGCACTCCGTAGACGGCGGCCATCATGACGTCGGGGTGACGGGCGATGATGGCTTCGATCGGGGTGGCCGGGAAGTTCTCCCCGTCCACCCGCAGCCAGTCGGCCGTGCGCCCGGCGAAGTAGACCCATCCGTCTTCGTCGACGTAGCCGAGGTCACCGCTCCAGTACCACCCGTTGCGGGTGGTCCGACGCATGGCCTCGTCGTTGCGGTAATACCCTTCGAACGGGCCCACCCCGAGGGTGTTCACGATCTCGCCGACACACTCCGCCACGTTGAGAAGGCGACCTTCGGCGTCCATGCGGGCCCGGGGGGCCTCATCCCCCTCGGCGTTCACCACCAGGATCCCTTGCCGCAGGCGTCCGACCGAGCCGCGCGGGGGACCGCCGGAACGGTCCAAGGCGATGGCCCCCTCCGTGGAGCCGAAGACATCGACGATGTGGATCCCGAAGCGCCGCGCCGCCGCCTCGACGACATGCGGCGATCCCTCGTTCCCGAAGGCGACGCGCACGGTGTTGTCGGCGTCGTCGCTGCGTTGCGGCGTCGCCAGCAGGTATGCCAGCAATTTGCCCGTGTAGTTGAACCAGGTCACGCCGTAGTGCCGGACATCGGGAAGGAACCTCGACGCGCTGAAGCGACGCGCCAGGGCGAGCGATGCGCCGCTCACCAGTGCCGGAGCGAGACCGGCCATCAGCGAGTTGGCATGGAACAGCGGCATGGCCGCGTACCCGATGTCGTCGGGCCCGATGCCGAGCATCGTCGTCATCCGCTGGCCGGTGGTGAGCAACCTGCGCTGCGTGCAGCGCACGGCCTTCGGTGCTGCCGACGTGCCCGACGTGAACAGCAGGGCCCACAGGACATCGGCCTCGCACTCCGACCCGCGCTGCACCGCGGGGCGCTCCCGGCCGTCCCCTTCGGTGCCCAGGGCGTCTTCCAACGACTCGCCCAACGACGCTGGGGGGTCGTCGCCGTCGGCGAAGCGCTCCGAGGCGAGGATCCCACCGGGCAGCGCCAATCCGGCCACGGCCGGCTCGAGGACCTGCTGGTGGCGCGGCTCGGTGATCAGGATCTGGATGTCGGTGTGGACGATGTCACGGGCAAGGTGCTCGTCGCGCCGGGTGTGGTTCAGCCCGACGACGGTGGCCCCGAGGAGCCCCGCACCGCAGAGTGCGAACACGTAGTCGGGGGTGTTGTCGAGGAACACACCGACGTGCGGCGGGCGACCGGGCTCGAGCCGATCGGCGAAGAGCGCGGCGAACCGCCCGGCTTCAGACAGGAGCTCGGCGTGCGTCCACACCGCGTCGCCGAAGCGAAGCGCCGGACGCGGCGCCCGGTCGGGGTCGGTGCCGTTTCGCCGCAGGAGGGTGGCGACGTTTCGAGCGGGGAGATCGACCTCGGCCAGGGGTGGGGCCAGCACGCCGCGGTCAGCCACGTCGGCAACGACCTTCCCCGATACCCCGGTACGGCGTTCTCCGTCCCCGATCGTCGAGTGCGCTCCCGCCGTGTCGCACCGGGATCCTCGACCGCCCGCTCAGAGCCGCTCCAGGATGGTCCCGGTGGCGAGGGCCCCACCGCAACACATCGAGATGAGCGCCAGGTTGCCGTCCCGGCGCTCGAGCTCGTGGAGGGCGGTCGTGATGAGGCGACTCCCGGTGGCGCCCACGGGGTGGCCGAGCGCGATCGCACCACCGTTGACGTTCACCTTGTCCGGATCGACACCGTGGGCCTGCTGCCACGAGCACACCACCGAGGCAAAGGCCTCGTTGACCTCGAAGATGTCGATGTCCCCCACCGACATGCCCGCCTTGGCCAGCACCTTGGCCGTAGCGGGAATGGGGCCGTCGAGCTGGTAGTAGGGGTCGGACCCCATCAGGACCTGCGCGACGATCCGGGCCCGGGGGCGCAGACCGACCGCCTTGGCCTTCTCAGCCGACATCCACAGGACGGCGGCGGCCCCGTCGGAGATCTGCGACGAGGTGCCGGCGGTGTGGATGCCGTGGGGGAGCACGGGCTTCAGGGCGGCCAGGCCTGCTTCGGTCGTCTCGCGCAGACCCTGATCGCGATCGACGACCTGGACCTCACCGGTGGCACCGTCGGCTCCCATGACCGGCGCCTCGACGGCGAACACCTCGCGCTCGAACCGTCCCTCGGCCCAGGCCTGCGCCGCCTTGCGTTGCGACGCCAGGCCGAAGGCGTCCGCGTCGGCTCGACTCACGCCGTACTTCTCGGCAATGCGCTCCGCCGACGTGAATTGGTCTGGTATCTCCAACGGGAACTGGGGGGGGAACGGCCGACCCGGGCCGTTCTTGACGTTGTCCCCCAGCCCCACACGGCTCATCGCCTCGACGCCGCATCCGATGGCCACGTCCACGACGTCGGAGGCGATGAGGCCCGCGGCCAGGTGATTGGCCTGCTGCGACGAACCGCACTGACAGTCGATGGTGGTCGCCGCCACCTCGTGCGGCAGGCCCTGGCTGAGCCACGCCGTGCGGGCGATGTTGAAGGACTGCGCGCCGGCCTGTGTGACACACCCTCCGAAGATCTGCTCGACCTCCGACGGGTCGACACCGGTGCGCTTGATCAACTCGACCTGCGCGGCACCCAGGAGCTCGGCCGGGTGAAGCCCCGACAACATCCCGTTGCGCTTCCCGAACGGGCTCCTCACTGCTTCGATGATCACTGGCGTTGTCATGTTCATCCCTCCGGCATGGCCGACGCCGAGCCTCGATGCGTATAGGTTCCCGAAATTCGGCTTCCCGGGCAAATGTGGGGAAGGAACCGAGGTCCCCACGTCCTCCCCTCTCGTGCTCCGACCTGCACGCCGTTTCGGGTCACGCTCGGGGCACATCGGCACCCGTGGTCGCCCCGTAGTCGTGTCGAGCGGCGGCGTAACATGGGGAACGACAGAAGCAACGGGAAGAGATCGACACAAGGAGAGCAGCGGGGGCGACGAGCCGCAGGCGGCCCGCTCCCCCAGGGGCCATGACCGACGGTGAGCTCAGGAGCGTCCTGATCGGCGACGATGACGTCGTGGCGCCGCGCCCGCTACACGAGCGGGCACTTCGCCGCACTCGAGTTCGAGCGCCTGTGGCCACGCGTCTGGCAGGTGGCGTGCCGCGAAGAGGAGATAGCCGATGTCGGCGACTTCTCCGAGTACCTCATCGGTGACCAGTCGATTCTCGTCGTACGCTCCGCTCCCGACGTCGTCCAGGCGTTCCACAACACGTGTCTCCACCGTGGCACGCGACTCGCCGAGGGCAACGGGCATTTCGACGATGCCTGCATCCGGTGCCGCTATCACGCCTGGTGCTACGACCTGGACGGGACGCTGACCGAAGTCGTCGATCCTGAGGAATTCGCGCCCATGCCGAGCGGCCTGGGCCTCGGGCCGGTGCACGTCGACCGCTGGGGTGGTTTCGTCTGGGTCAACCTGGACCCCGACGCCATGCCGTTGCTCGAATACCTCGACCCACTGCCGAAGCTGCTGGGCCCGTACCACCTCGACCAGATGCGGATGCGGTCCTATCGGGCCACCGTGCTCCCCGCCAACTGGAAGGTGGTCGTCGACGCCTTCAACGAGGGGTACCACGTCCAGGGGACGCATCCGCAGATCCTGCCGTGGACCGACGACGTCAACCTCGAATACGAGCCGTTGGGCATCCACTCGCATTACGGCCGCCTGGCCAATGCGCGCCGGACGTTGCAGCCGAGCCCGCGCTTGGGGCTGTCCCCCGGCGACTACGACGAGGGCGAGATCCTGGCGGCCTTCGTCGAAGGCCTGGGCGGGCTCTTCTACGATGACGAGCGTGCCCTCATCGACAAGGTCCGGTCGGCACCGCCCGACGGCGAGCCGTTGCTGAGCCGGTACCAGAAGGGTCGGCGCGAGCTGTTGGCCGGGCGGGGCGTAGCCGTGGACGAATTCGCCGACGACCAGCTCACCAGTGCGGACGACGTCTTCTTCTTTCCCAACATGGTCGGCCCGATCTATCCGGGTAGCGCCATTCTGTTCCGGGTCCGCCCCAACGGCCTCGACCCCGACAGCGCCATCAAGGACACTTGGTTCCTCGAGTATCCCCGCCGCGGTGAGGACCCCAAACGCGTGCAGAGGCGCTTCTACCCCGACTGGACCACACGCGACTGGGGCATCATCACGAATCAGGACTACGCCAACATGGAGCACGTGCAGATCGGGATGAAGTCGCGAGGAGGCCCGGGGTTGCGCCTCAACCGTCGTCAGGAGAGCAATGTCCTGCACATGCACCGCATGATCGACCGGTACCTGACCGACTGGTGAGCGAGCACGGCGCCGAGAGACGGCCACGGTCGGGGCCTCTGGTCGGGCTGCGCGTGATCGAGCTGGCCGGTCTCGGTCCGGGGCCCTTCTGCGCCATGGTCCTGGCCGACCTGGGCGCCGAGGTGATCCGTGTCGAGCGAGTCGGGATCCCTCCCCCCGAGCCGGCGCCGTCGACCGGCGCGTGGTGCTGACCCGGGGCCGCCCGGCGATCGGGGTGGACCTCAAGGACGAGCGGGGGGTCGAGCTGGCGCTGCGGATGGTCCAACACGCCGATGTCCTGTTGGAGGGCTTCCGCCCCGGAGTCCTCGAACGGATGGGACTCGGCCCCGACCCATGCCTGCAGTGCAATCCGCGGCTGATCTACGGACGCGTCACGGGGTACGGCCGGGAGGGGCCGCTGGCGGCCGAGGCGGGTCACGACATCAACTACATCTCCGTCGCCGGCTCGCTCGCCCCCATCGGCCGACGGGGCGAGGCGCCGGTCCCTCCCCTGAACCTGCTCGCCGACTTCGGGGGCGGGGGGATGTTGCTGGCCATGGGTGTGCTCGCCGCGCTCCACGAGAGGACGCACTCGGGCCACGGACAGGTCGTCGACGCCGCCATGGTCGACGGCGCCGCTCTTCTCACCACCATGCTCCACGAGATCCGCAGCTTGTCGCTCTGGCACGACGAGCGCGGGACCAACTCGATGGACACCGGTTCGCACTACTACAACGTCTACGAAACCGCCGACGGCGAGTATCTGTCGGTCGGGGCCATGGAGGCCCGCTTCTATCGAGCATTCATGACCGGCCTCGGCTTCTCCGACGAGACCATTCCACCTCAGCAAGACCAGTCGCAGTGGGAGACCCTCAAAGGGCGCGTAGCCGAGATCTTCCTCACCAGGACGCGCGCCGAGTGGCTCAGCATCTTCGACGGCACCGACGCGTGTGTGACGCCGGTCCTGTCCCTCGGTGAGGCACCGGACCATCCCCACAACCGCCAACGGTCGACGTTCGTCGACGTCGGGGGGATCATCGAGCCCGCACCCGCGCCGCGCTTCAGCCGGACGCCGCCCTCGGTCCCCTCCCCCGCCCCGGCGCCGGGCGTCCACCCCATCGACGAGCTCTTGCGGTGGGGCGTGACCCAGAGCGAGATCGATCTCCTGGCGAAGGACGGAATCGTCGACTGACAGGGACGCGACCGATTCCTCTACGATGTCGCCCCGAGCGCAGATGCGAGCCGTCGCGCATCGCAGGGTGGCCGAGGGCGGCCTTCCGGGATCGGGGGGAACCGGGGATGAGACGAGCCTGCCTGTTGGCCATAGCGCTCACCGTGGTGGTGGCGGGGTGCTCCTCGTCGCCCGCGACGTCGAGCGGCGGTCCGAAGTTCGCCGGCACGGGCCCGTACGCCGTCGGGGTGACGACACTCGACTTGGGCAGTGCGGGAAAGCTCGGTGAGCGCCTGGCGACGGTCTTCTATCCCGCCGACGCGTCGAAGGCCGCCGCGCATCCGCAGTTCAGCTACAAGCTGTCCGACCCGCTCCCCCAGGCCATCGTGGCCATCGTCCCGACCAAGTTCAATGCCACCGTCACCGTCAACGCGCACCTCGATGCCCCGGGATCGGGCGCGGGACCGTTCCCGATCGTGCTGTTCAGCCACGGGTTCGGGGCGTCGCGCCTCTACTACTCCCACATCCTCACCGGCATCGCCTCCTGGGGATTCGTCGTGGTCGCCGCCGACTACCTCGAACGCGGACTTCTGGCCCAAGCCACCAACTCGAAGATCCCCGACTCACCGGCACTCGACCTGCGGATCATGTTCTCGTCGCTCACCGCCACCGAATCGGCCTCGGCGCGCCGGTCGTCCCCCCTGTACCACGTCGCCAATCCGAGCAAGGTGGCCGCCGTGGGCCACTCCGCCGGGGGCCAGACGGCGTTCGACGCGCTGAACGATCAGCGGGTGGCGATGGCGGTTGGATGGGCTCCGGTGGGACCGTCAGGGCCTCCGTCGCACAAGCCGGTGATGATCATCGGCGAGCAAGAGGACGTCGCCCTGACCCCGGCCACACTGACCGGGGAGTTCCACAAGTTCCCGGGCCCGACGACCTTCATCGAGGTGTCAGGCGAGGGCCACAACACCTACACCGACATCTGCACCTCGATCCGCGCCGGAAACGGCGGCCTGGTCGGCTTCGCCATCTCCCTCCACCTCATCAGCACCGAGCTGGCCAAGCTCGCTGTGAACGGGTGCACCGCCAAGAACCTGCCCCCGACGCGGTTCTGGCCAATCGTGCAGGACTACACGGTGGCGGCGCTGCGCCACGGACTGGGCATCGACGACACCCCCACCCCCGGACCGGCGTCGCGGGGCCAGTTCCCGGGGTTGACCATCACCTACTCGTACCACCAGCATTCGTGAGAGCGGGACCGGTGAAGCCCCGACGGGAACCGGCTCGTTGCTGCCCTGGGAATTCGTCAGCCGGTCACTTCAACAAGCTTCGCAGTGCCTTGCCCAGGAACCCGTTCGATTTCGCATAGACCTTGCGGCGCACGACACGCTTGCCGTAGGCACCGGGGCCCTTCGACGCCGCTTCGACGTTCCCCAGATCACGCGCCGCCCGGTACAGCTGACTCCTCAGGCTCCTGCGCCTCGCCACGCTGCCTCCGTCGTGCTCATCGCGCCGCCCCGTCGCTCGACCACACCCCGAACGTACGGACAGGACCGAAACGGTGTCACCCCCCGTCACCAGGAAGGCCCTGCGCCAAGAGACTAGCCCTCACGCCTCGGGGCAGGGCGGCGAGCGGTAGCCCCGGGCCGGGACGACCTCTCTGGCCATATGCCGCTACCGACGCATCGGTCACCGACGGCACGCGGCGCCGACGCCCCAGGGCGTTACGCTGTGTGTCATGGACCCGGCCGAGACGATGCGCGCCGCCCTCAGGCAGCAGGTCTCCGCTCGGAGGAGATACAAAGAGGCCAAGGTGCGGCAGCTGTCACCGCACGAGTCGGAAGAGCAGCGCGCCGCACAACTGGAAGAGCTCCGACTCGCGGCAGACTCGGCGGACGCCGAGATGGCTCGCCTGCGGCCGGAGAAGCCGGACGCTGACGCCTCCGAACGCGAAGCGTATACGCCTCCGATGTCACCGGAGCTTTCGAACTAGTCGATAACGGCCGTTCCGGTGGTACACGGGATCCCTGGATAGGTGGGTGCCCGGAATGGCCGTCTCCTCGGAGCTGGGTGCACACCGTGCTCCGACGCTTGCCGAGCGGTGCCGCCAACGGTCAGGGTGTAGAGGTTCCGAACGTCCCCATCCACAGCGCCTGCTTCAGGAAGGCGAACCCAAGCTCCGCACAGACATTTTGGGAGGAATGGTTGGCTGCGTCGACTATTGCAAGCAGTTCGCCCGAGAACGCCTCGCGGGCGCGGGATCGGACACTTCAGTTGTGTCGATAGACGGGCGCTTACGCCGGCCCTAGCATGCGCCGTGAACGACGAGGAGAGTGACCGCGAGGGGTCAACCATGGTTGGACCTGTTTCAGCCCGGTGGTGTCTTCTGGGGGTTGGTGCCATGAGGTCGCAGATCTGGAGGCGAAACGTTGCCGTAGGAGCTGTTCTGCTCACCTTTCTGCTGGGAGTGCCGCTGGCCGCGCTCCCAGGTTCGGCGGGGGCGAACCCCGCCTGGTCGATCGTGACCAGTCCCAACGGCGGGAATAGAGCCAATCTCCTTCCGGGGGTGTCGTGCCTGTCGAACTCGGATTGTCTCGCCGTCGGCTACTACGAGAACCATGACCTCGTCCGCCAGACTCTCGTCGAATCCTGGAACGGCACCACCTGGTCGATCGTCCCGAGTCCCAACGTAGGGACCAAGAACAACGAACTAAACGGTGTGTCGTGCGTCTCGCCTACGTGGTGTGAAGCTGTCGGTGACTACGACAACGGTGGCGGCGCCACTGAAAACCTCATCGAATCATGGAACGGAACCACCTGGTCGATCGTCCTCAGCCCGGAGCAGGGGGCGAGCAGCAACAGCCTTGGCAACGTGACTTGCATATCCACTAGGTGGTGTGTCGCCGCAGGCGGCTTCGTCAATACAGGCGGCGTCACCCAAAGTCTCGTCGAGTCCTGGAACGGGGCCACCTGGTCGATCGTCCCCACACCTGACGAAGGAGCTCATTCGAACTTCCTGGACAACCTGTCGTGTGACTCGACCACGTGGTGCGTCGCCGCCGGCTACTTCTACAACGGCAATGCAGTCACTCAGACGCTCGTGGAGTCCTGGAACGGAGCCACCTGGTCGACCGTCCCCACCCCCAACAGAGGGACGGGAAGCAACGCGCTGCTCGGAGTCTCGTGCACGTCGACCAGCTCATGCACCGCCGTGGGGTACGACGTCCCGACGAGTCCGGTGATCCCTGGTGGCATTCACGCAGTGAATCTCATCGAGTCGTGGAACGGGACCAGCTGGTCGATCGTCCCGAGTCCCAACGAGGGAACGGAGTCCAACAACCTATTCGACATCTCGTGTGTGTCTCCCGCGTCATGTGTCGCAGTTGGCTCACAGTATGAAGGAAAGAAGCCCAAGGTCTCTCACACACTCATCGAGTCGTGGAACGGGACCAGCTGGTCGGTCGTGCCCAGCCCCAACTATGGGTCAACGAGGGCCATTAACCTGCTCTTGGGTGTGTCCTGCGCTCCGTCCGGCTCGTGCGCAGCTGTGGGCTACCACAACATCAACACCCGCACGTTTACCATCATCGAGGCTCTTGCGACGATGCCTGCGTCAACGACCACGACGAGTCGTGCGCCGACCACGACGGCGGCCGCACCAACGACCGTTGCACCTACCCCGAAAAGCGGCGTGGTACCCGCGGCATCCAGCTCCCCCACGACGGCGGCCGCACCAACGACCATTGCTCCTACCACGAAACGCGGTGCGGTACCCGCGGCATCCAGCTCCCTCGCATTCACGGGACCGGGAGCCGGCCTCAAGATGCTGACTCTCTTCGGTACCGCTTTGATGCTGCTCGGGCTTGTGATCCTCATCCTCGCCGACATTCCACGCCGCATGCTGCGGCATCTCGCCTACGTGAGTTCTGGACGTTGGAAGGGTCATGGGACTGTTGGCATACGATGGATTGCCAAGGCAGCACATCGAGGGGTCATTCGGGGGACCAATTGGTTCTTAGGTCGATGATCCCTTTGTTCACGGCTCACACTAGGTGACTGGTCGCCAGTCCTTTGGCGATACCGCTCCGCCCTCATCGTCATCGTAGCCGTCATCGTTCTCGTGGCCACGCCCATCGCTCACGCCCTCTGAGCCGTTGCCGGTGACTGGGAAACGCCACCTGACGACCACCCGTCGGCGGTGTCACGCCTATCAGCGCTCCCACGAGGGCAATGGGGGTATGCCTTGGCACACAACCACCACCGCCGATCAGATGCCGTCACGCTCGTATCGCATTCCCAGCGCCAACCCTTATCAGGAAGGGTGCCACGAGAACTGCGTCGTCCAATCCACCTGTCCGTAGTACCCGCTGGGTGCGGCAGAGGCGAACAAGGGGCCCGCGACCCGCGCCGATGATGCCGTGCCGACCGGCCCCAACCACAACGAGTCATCCCGCACGGTGAGGACGTCGGACCCGCTGCGGTCCCACTGCACGGCCACGATGCCTGGCGTCGCCGAGGCGCGTTGGGCCGGGTGGCCGGGCGCCTGGGTCCACAGCTCGTTCGTGGCGGTCCACCGTGCGATCCATCCTTCGGAGTAGAAGGCGAGACCGTCAGAAGCGAACGGGCCGGTGGCCGTTCCGTCGATGAAACCGAGGACACCGTGCGGCGACCAGGCCGGCGAGAGTGTGACCGTTCCCGGCGGTGTGTCCACGTCGGTGCAGGTGTCGACGGCCACCGCACACGTCTCGACGTGTTTGGCCCCGCCCCAGATCGACCTGCTCCCGCCGGCCACCACAGCCAGGGTGCGCCCGTCGGGGCTCCACGCCAGCCACGAGCTGTTCAGGAGCGTCTCGGCCAGGGCATGGGGCTGCCCGCCGGCCGCTTGTGCATCCAGCGTGAGCCCGTCGGCCGCCTCCGAGGCGCCCGGATCGATCCAGAAGAGGAGCCCCCCGCCGTCCGGCCACCAGCTCGCGACGTCGATGCTGTTCTGCGTCGAGGAGAACCAGGTGGTGGGTGACCCCCCGGACGTGGGGACGACCTGCAGGACCCAGAGCGGTCCGGGCCCGTCGGCCTGCCCGTAATGACCCGTCACGACGGCGATGTGGCGGCCATCGGGTGACCACGCAAAACCGCCGTCCACGACACGCAGCCCCCGCACGGGCACGGCCGGCGTCAGGGGACGCTCCAGCCACAGCGTGTCCACCAGGCCCGTCGGGGTGTCGGTCTCGAACGCCAGCGTCGGCGCCCCGACCGGGGCCCACTGGAATTGGGCGACCTCGGCGGCGGCGACTTCCGTGGCCACCTTCGACCCGGCGTGCACCAACCACAACGAGGAGTTGACCCCCGATCCTTGGCCGGGGGCCGCGCTCGTGTGCTCGAACGCCAACCACGTGCCGTCGGCCGACCAGGCCGGAGCGCTGTCGACCCCACCCCCCGGCGGTCCGTTGATCGTCACCACCGCGCCGGCGTCGTCGAGGACGAAGAGCCGGGACCGAGAGACGAAGGCGAGGTCGCCGTGGCCCCGCCAGGCGGCGGCGTCGACGGCCAGTGGCCCCGGTGCCGGCGGGTTCGGCGGGGCCCCAGGGACCGTTGACGGCGCCACGGCCACGCGCGCGGCACGGGCGGCGTGCGTGCGGTGACCCAGGAGCGGTCCGGCGCAGTCGGCCACGAGGAACACGACCAGGACGAGGACCACGACACGGACGAGGCGAAGGACGGGGAACGAGATCCACCCGGCTCGAGGCCCAGTCACAGCCGGCATTGTCCCACCGTGCCGACCGGTCTGAAAGACCCGTCTCGCCTCGCCATCGGCGTCGGCCGCGCACTACCGTCACCGCGATGCCTGATTACGACGCCATCGTCGTAGGCGCAGGGCACAACGGCCTGACGGCGGCGGCGGTCATGGCCCGGGCCGGCCTACGCGTCCTCTGCCTCGAGAAGAACCACTTCATCGGAGGGATGGCGTCCACCACGGAGTTGATTCGCGGCTACCGGTTCGAGCTGGCGGGGTCGATCCAGTTCCCGATCCCGAACGAGATCTTCGACGACCTGGGCTTCGCCTCGTGCCCCATCTACGAGCCCGAGGTCCAGTCCGCGAGCATCGGCGAGTCCGGAGAGGCCCCGATCCTGCTCTACAGCGACCCCACCCGCCTGCTCGACCATCTGGGCGAGCACCTCGGCCTCGAGGCCGTGATGGGCATGGCCCAGATCGCGGCGTGGGCCGAAGCGCCGGCCCGGGCCATCGGCCGGTTCGACGTCCGCACGCCCCCGAAGTCACTCGACGAGATGTGGGCCTGTGCCACCAACGAAGCCGAACGGGAGGCCATCCGCACCGCCATGTTCGGCAGCGTCATGGACGTCGTCGACCGGTACCTCCCCGATCGTGTCAAGCACGCCCAGATCCGCAGCATGCTGAGCTTCCTGGCGGTCAACTCCACCTACCGGGGCCCCTACACCGCCGGCAGCGCACTGTGCCTCGCCTTCGCGCTCGCATCGCCGGGCGACGCCACCATGTCCAAGGTGCGGGGCGGGATCGGCACCATGTCCGACCACCTCAGGGCGATGTTCGAAGCACATGGTGGCGAGCTCCGGCGCCACGTGAAGGTCACGAAGGTCGACGTGTCCGATGGACGTGTCCGGGGGGTGACCCTGACCGACGGGGACACCGTGACCGCACCGGTGGTCGTGTCGAACCTCGACCCCACGGCCACGTTCACGCAGCTCCTCGACCGCGCCGAGCTGCCCGAGGCCTTCGCGCAGCGGGTCGACGCCATCGACCATCGAGCCGCGTACTTCCAGGTCCATTTCGCGCTGTCGGGCCTCCCCGAGTACACCGGCCCCTACGAGGTCCTCAACCAGGGTGACCTGCGCCACAATGTGACGTTCTTCGGCACCGCCGAGCAGATGCAGGCCGACTACGAAGGATGTGTCCGGGGGGTGGTCCCGGCGTCACCGTCGTTCAACCTGCAGATCCCGACCCTGCGCGATCCGAGCATGGCGCCCCCGGGCAAGCACGCGGCGAGCACCTTCGCCTTCTACTTCCCGATCGGCTCGTCCCATGCACATCAGTCGCAACTGCGCGACGAGATGGCCGAGCGCATCGCGGCCAAGATCACCACGATGGCCCCGAACTTCCCGGACCTCGTGGAGCGCCAGTTCAACTACCCGGCCCACACCTACGAGCTGATGTTCGGATGCACGGGCGGCGACTTCACCCACGGGCTCCTCCAACCGGAGTTCATGGGCCCCTTCCGGCCCGGTCCGCGGGGCTGGCCCGACAACCCCGTGCCGGTCGACGGTCTCTACCTGTGCGGGGCCGGCTGCCACGGCGGTCCGGGCGTAACCTTCATTCCCGGGTACAACTGCGGCTACGCCGTGGTGGAGGACATCGAAGCCTCACGGTTGTAGCGGATCTGGCGCTCCATGAAGGCCAGGTACAGGGCCATGGAGAAGGCGAGGCTCGTGAAGAGGCTCATGACGAAGAAGATCCACGGCACCTGGAGCTTGCGGCGTCGTCCGTCCACGATCGTCCACAGGGGCAGCAGGACGATGTTGACCATGGTGTAGTCCTGAGCGGCCGAGTCCGACGCCCAGTTGGAGAAGAGCGCCTTGACGTAATTGACGTAGCTCGCCGTGTGCGGGTCGGCGTGGACGTACCGGACGTTGAAGTACCAGCCCAGGACCAATGAGGCCAGCCCGAAGAAGTAGAAGAGGCCCTCGAGCACCGACACAGAGCCGGCTCCTCCGGCGGCAAAGAGCCGTCGGTTGTAGAAGAAGGCGACGGCGATGCTCACCAGGCCCAGAATGCCGTAGAACACGAGTGAGAACGTCACAGACCTCTCCTTGCGTGAGACGTGGGTGGGCCCGACTCAGCGCTGTGTGACGGCGTGCACTGGCCCTTGCTCGAGACAGGCGCTCAGGAAGCGCTCGAGGCGCGGCCACCAGTGGGCCAGGACCGTGGCGACCCCGATGCACCCGTGGGGAGCATCGGGATACACGAGCAACTCGGCTTGGTTGCCCGCCAGCACCCAGCGGTTGGCGAAGAACAGCGTGTCGTCCACCAGATGGTCGGCGGTCCCCACGGTGAACAGCGCCGGCGGCATGGCGCGCAGGTCGGCGTACATCGGAGAGACATCGGGGTCCCGGCGCTCGTCCACCGACATCCCGGGGAGGAACTGCTCGAGCATGAAGCGCATGTCCTCGGGATCGAGCATGTCGGTGTCCGTCGTCACGCCGATCCCCATGGCACTGGGGGTGGTGCTGAGGTCGTATGCGCCGAAGACGAGGTTGGCTCCCGAGAACCGGTCACCCCAGCCGTGGCGGTCTCGCATCCGCAGCAGGGTGAGGGCGGAGAGGTGGGCGCCCGCCGATTCGCCCCCGATGACGAGGCGCTCAGTCCCGAACTCGGCGGCGGCGTTCTCGACCAGCCACACGGCGGCCGCCTCGCAGTCGTCGGGACCGGCCGGATACGGATGTTCCGGGGACAGCCGGTAGTCGACGCTCACGATGGCCAGGTTGAGGTGCTCGCACAGAGCCTCGTGCAGCAGGTCGGTCAGCTCGGGCTCTCCCGTCATCCACCCGCCGCCGTGGATGTGCAGCATCACCCCGTCGGCACGTTCCGGCCGGAACTCTCTCAACCGCAGCGGCCCGGCCGGTCCCGGGATATGGCGCTCGATCCCTTTCTCTGACCGCAGGACCAACGCCGACTCGGCGGCGCGTCGCGCCGCGGCTCGCTCGAGCGGCGTGCCGCTGTCACCTTCGACAGGTGGGAAGCTGTCGATGAAGGCCTGGGACTCGGATCGAATCCGCTCTCGTGCCGCCTCCATCTCGTCGTCCCACAGCCTCATGGGTCTCCTCCGGTGTCCGATCTCGAGTCCACGGGCCGAATGAAACCACGTCTCGCGCCGGCGCGCCGTCCCCGAGGTCCCCGTCGTGGCGATGTGCCTCACCCCGATGCCTGGGGTTGATCAGGACGTCACCCCCGCCGTCGGCGCCCCCCAGCGCCTGGTCGCCCTCGGTCGGCCCGGCGGGTGCCCGACCACGGGGACCATGTGGCCGCCGGCCAGGGGCAAGGGCGACTCCGAGCAGCCCGCCGCCGCTCCTCCCCGGGTGGCCACGACCCGTGTCCCCGGTCCGTGGCCTCTGACCCGGGAAGGTGACCCTGACACGAGCGTCAGGCTGCCGGTATCCTTGCACCATGGCCCAGCCCAAGATCATCAGTGTCGATGACCATGTCGTCGAACCGCCGCACGTCTGGGAGACGTGGCTGCCCAAGAAGTACCGCGAGCGGGGACCGCACGTCGAGCGCAAGCGGTGGGGCAGCTTCAAGCACCTGTCCGGTGCCAAGTACGACATGGTGGAGGACCCCGAGGGCGACTGGGGCGACGCCTGGTACTACGACGGCGAGCTGATCTACGTGCAGAAGAAGTTCGTGGCGATCCCTCGGGCGTCGACCACCCTCGACGCCCACGGGAACATCGTGTTCGACCGAACCCAGATGACCATGACGGCGACGACGTTCGACGAGATGCGCAAAGGGTGCTGGGACCGCGACGAGCGCGTGAAGGACCTGGCCCTCAATCACACCGACGGGTCGCTGCCCTTCCCCACCTTCCCTCGCTTCTGCGGCCAGACGTTCCACGAAGGCAAGGACAAGGAGCTGGGCCTGGCGTGCGTCAAGGCCAACAACGACTGGATGGTCGAGGAGTGGTGCGAGCCCTCGGGGGGCGTCAACATCCCGCTGTGCATCATCCCGCTGTGGGACGCCGAGCTCGCTGCGGCCGAGACCAAGCGCAACGCCGAGCGCGGGGTCCGGGCCATCGCCTTCAGCGAGATACCGACCCGGCTCAAGCTGCCCAGCATCAACACGGACTACTGGGACCCCCTGTGGCAGGTCTGCAACGACTACGGCGTCACGGTGTGCATGCACGTCGGCTCCAGCAGCTCGAATCCCGTGGCCTCACCCGACTCGAACAAGGCGGTGGGGGTCACACTGGGCTTCAACAACGCCATGGCCTCGCTGGCGGACTGGCTCTTCTCGGGCAACCTGCTGCAGTTCCCCAAGCTCAAGCTGGCGTACTCCGAGGGCCAGATCGGGTGGATCCCCTACGTGCTCGAGCGGGCCGACACGGTGTGGGAGATGCACGACGCGTGGACGGGCGCCAAGGGCCAGATTCCGGTCCCCCCGTCGACGCAGTACTACGGCCGCATCTTCGGGTGCTTCACCGCCGACCGCCACGGGTTGCGCTCGTTGGAAGAGGTGGGAGAGGACAACATCTGTTTCGAGACCGACTACCCGCACACCGACACGACGTGGCCGCATTCCGAGGCCTACGTGGAGAAGCTGTGCGCCGGGCTCGATGACGACGTGGCCTACAAGATCCTGCGCGGCAACGCCATCCGGATGTTGGAGCTCGACCGGGTCTGACGAGGACGGGACCCGACCCGGGATCGCGACACCGCCATTCGGTCCCGCTCACCCGGGCCCGTCGTCGGGCGCGGCGCCGTCAGGCGCCGCGGTTGATCCTGCCCCGCAGGGCCAGCAGGGCCAGTGACATGCTGGCCAGCCCGATGCCGGCCAATGCCGCCAGCCCTTCGAACAAGGTCCTCGCCTGCCATCCCGTGGTGATGAGCGACCGCAGCGCGCCCAGCAGGTACGTCACGGGGTTGTAGGTGGCGATGGTGGAGAACCATCCGGTGGCGACCCCCTTCGGCACCACGGCGTCGCTCAGGAAGAAGAGAGGGAAGAACAAGACGAACGAGGCGTTCACGGCGGCGGGGCTACCGGTCTTCAACGCCACGGCGTAGGGGAACCCGGTGAACACGAGCCCCCACAGGGCGGAAAAGCCCACGAAGGCGAGCACCCCTGGTGCGCCCGTGGCGAAGCGCACCCCGAGGCCGAACCCGATGGCGAGCACGGGGATGCACAGCGCCACGATCACGACCACGTCGGCCACCATGAGCCCCAGCAGGAGGGCCAGACGCCGGATCGGCGTCATGCACAGCCGGTCGAAGTACCCCCCCTCGATGTCGCTCACCAGGGTGGGAGCCCGCGACATGCCCGTCACGGCGAAGGCGATGGCCATGGGGAGGAGAAAGGCCTTGTAGCTGAACCCGTTTGCGCCTTTGGCCAGGTTCTCGAGGGCCCCGAGGTTCACGGTGTAGAAGAAGGCGGGGACGAACACCGCCGGCAGCACCGAGGTCGGCTCCCTGGGGATCTGTCGCAAGGCCCGACCCGCCACGGCGCGGACATCGCGGAGGAATCCCCCCTCACTGCCTCGGATGGCCGAGGACGCGGTCGTGGTCATGGCTTCGACCCCCCCACCGCCATCGGCGACCCCGTCATCTGCCGGAACACGTCGTCGAGGGTCGGCGTCCTGAGCGTGACGCTGCGGACCTGGACGCCGGCACGGGTCAGCTCCATGGTCACCGGGCCCATGGCCGTCGCAGCATCGGGGGTACTCACGATCACCTGCCCCTCCGCCGTCGCGACCGAATCGACCATCGGGAGCCGGCGCAGGTGGTCGAGCGCGGCGGGCTCGCCGGCCTCGATGTCGACGACGATCACGTCGGACCCGATCGACCGCTTCAGGGCATCGGGGGTGTCCTCGGCCACGAGCCGCCCCTGCGACATGATCCCGACCCGATCCGCCAGCGCGTCGGCCTCCTCCAGGTACTGCGTCGTGAGGAAGATCGTGATCCCGAGCTCGGAGTTCAATCGACGTACTTCGTCCCACACCGCGGCGCGGCTGTCGGGGTCCAGCCCCGTGGTCGGCTCGTCCAGGAACACGACCTCGGGATTGTGGACCAAGGCGGCCGCGAGGTCGAGACGGCGCTTCATCCCCCCCGAGTACGTGCCGATGCGGCGATCGATGGCCGACCCGATGTCGACGAGGTCGAGGACGTCGTCGAGGCGCGTCCGGATCTCGGCCCGCCGGAGCCCGTACAGCCGGCCCTGAAGGGCCAGGAGCTCCCGGCCCGTCTGCCGGACGTCGAGGGCGGCGTCCTGGAGCGCTACGCCGATGCGCACCCGCACCGCCTGCGGATCGGTGACGACGTCGAAACCGGCCACCACCGCCACGCCGGCGCTCGGACGGAGGAGGGTGCACAACATCCGGATGAGCGTCGACTTTCCCGCCCCGTTGGGCCCGAGGAAGCCGTAGATCTCGCCCCGGCCCACCTCGAGGTCGATCCCGTCGACGGCCACCGTCGAGCCGTATCGCCGCACCAGACCCGAGGTCACCACGGCATGAGCCTGGGGCCCGGGTCTCGTACCCGTGTCGCTCCGGGGGGCTGAATACTCGGCCAAATCTGTCATACCGGGCAGTATCTACTATTCTTAGAGGTAGCACAACCCCATGGCCATCGACCCCCTCACTCCCGAACGGCGGCGCCGGCAGACGCGCGACTACCTCCTGCAGGCCGCCGCCCAGGTATTCGCCGAACGGGGGTACCACGGCGCCTCCCTGGACGAGGTCGCCGCCGTCGCCGGCTTCTCCAAAGGGGCGGTGTACTCGAACTTCAAGAACAAAGAGGACCTGTTCCTGGCGCTCCTCGAGTCCCACTACGAACGGGAGATGGCCGCCGTGCGCGCCACGCTCGAAGTAACCGACGGCCCCCCCGAGGCACATCTGTCGAGCTTCGTCACCCTGATGCGGGACCAGTTCCAGCGGGCGACCGGGGACAACTGGGCGATGCTGTACGAGGAGTTCTTCCTCTACGCCATGCGCAACCCGACGGTTCGAGAGAGGCTGGCCGCGTTCGACACCCTCGACGTCGACTCCGTCGCCCAGATCATCGAGGGTGAGCGCGACCGGCACGGGATCGACCTCGAGGACCCGGCCCCGCACGTGGCCCGGATCGTCATCGCCCTCATGCGGGGCATCAGCATGATGCGGAACCTCGATCCCGACGCGGTGGACGAGCCCTTCCTCGAGTCCGTGATGGCCTTCTTGATCCGGGCGATGACGTAGGAGAGACGTCAGAGAGGGACCGGGGTGGTCACCTCGCGTCCCGTCGTCACCGGCGCAGGGTCGATCACCGCGAGGCCTTGCTACCGCTCCGTACCAAGCAAAACGTGGGGCACATCGACGTTCGATTGTCGCGTGAAGGCGCCGATGTCAAGCGTGGAATCACGCTGTGCCTATCACGCTCCGTGGGGTACCGTCCCATTGAGCGGCTCACCCGCGCGCCCAGACGGGAGGAAGTCGGCGACAGGAGCAGCGGTGACGGACGACGCAGAACGCCGGACCGGACAAGACGGTGGCGCCTACGTCGCCGGCCGCTGGTTCAGTGCCGAAGAGCTGCGCGCTGCGGGACGACGCATCACCGACGGGATGGGCCGCACGCACATCGGGATCTGCCCGAGGTGTGAGCTGCCCCGCTTGGGCGCCACAGACGGTCCCGGTGGCTCTGCCTTCGTCGACGGGTCGCTCTGTCCCCATTGCGGACACGTGGCCGGCACCGACGAGTAAGACGCCGTGGACCACAGACCCGACGCCGGCGTCGTCGACAGCGCAAAGGTGTCCACGCTCTACCCCGCGGGTCTCGAGGAAATACTCCGACGCATCCTCGACCATGAGAAAAACCTCAGATCTGCCGGCGCGCCCCCGGTCGACGGCGGTCCCGGCAACCAACCCACCCCGTGATCTGATTCCCGACGCGTGGAGCCCCCACCCTTGAGGGTGGGGGCTCACTGCACTTGCACTTCCGTTGCGCACTGGGCGGCGCCCAGCGGCGCCTGGTCGATTACAGGTCGACGGGGACTCCCTTGGCCTCCGAGATCTTGCCCTTGGAGGTGAGGCAGACCTCCGCCCGGAAGGTGTCACCGGCGTGAGTGATGGCGGAGGTTCCTCCGGTCACTCGCCCCGTAGCGATCTCCCCGGTGTCCTTGCTGGGACAGGCTCCGGCGGGGGCCGAGGTCAACGTGGGAGCGCCCACGACGGTGGTCTTGCCGCTCGAGCTCCACGTCAGCGTGCCACCCGTGACCAGCTGGGCGGCGTGCGCGGCCGTCAGGCTCTTGTACAGCTTCTTGTCGGCCTTGGAGACGGAGCACTTCTTGGCCGTAACCGAGCCGGTTTCGGTGCCCTTGAGCTTGGCGCAGGTCACGCTCACCGCCGCGCTGGCCGACGGGGCCATCCCGATAACGGCCACCGATGTCGGCACGGCCACGGTGGCCATCACTGCAAGAACCAGCATCACTCGACGCATGTTTCCCCCTTCTATTTCGACGCAGACCCGGCTGCGGGCCCTTTCGGACACGAGGGGACAGCCACAGTTCGGCAATTCTCCTCAAGGCGCAGAGTATGACGCCCCCGTCAGAGACGACTAGCGAGGGATCACGTGTCCGGGCTGAGAGAAACCACCTGGAAGAGACGGTACGTAACGGACGGCACATCGTGTGTGGTTGGCGGACCCATGGTTGGGGGTGTTTCCTCCGCGACATAACGGAACGCAAGCTGTTCGGGGCTGCGCGTGGGGCCCGAGCATGTGCGCACGAAGCGCCAGCTCGCCGTCGGCCGTCGTCACGATGAGACCGCATGAGAAGCACTCGCTTGGACCGGCGGACCGCGGTTCATGACCACGTCTGTTTCGGTCGGTGGCGCGATCCCCGCACCGGCGGCGGTGTCCATGGTCGTCGAAATAGGCGTCTAGCGGCGGGTTTGGCCGGCGCTCGCAGACGTGCGATGGTGAGGCCGGTGACGGGGACGAGGGGGCGCCACATTCGCCGTCGCCGCGCCGGCGGGTCCGTGTCTCCCCCGACCGGTCGACACCGCACCACCCGCCGCCGGCCTCGCCACGCTCGTCGAGGGCACCTGCGCATCAAGCTCGCCGTCGTCACGCTCCTGGCGATCGTCGGATCGCTGTATGGCGCGGCCTCTGCTTCTGATCAGCGTGCCTTGGCGCCGACCGTCCCTCCCAGGTCGGTCTCAACCGGTGGGACGACAGCGGCGACGACAACGACCCCCGGGCCCGCGGCGACATTGCCGCCGACGACGACATCGTCGCCGACCCTTCCCATGCCCAGCACCGCGGCCTCCGCGGCACCGGTGACGCCGTCGCGACCCCGGACGACCCACCCCCCGGCGCCGCGCCGCGTCATCCGCGCGGCCTCACCGGCGACGCCCCCCCCATCCCCGGTGAGGCCGCACGTCATGGTGATCATGATGGAGAACGAGACCTTCAGCAGCGTCATCGGGAACGCGTCGCTCCCGTATCTCAATGACACACTCGCCGACCACTACCTCGTGCTCCAACAGGCGTACGCAGTGGGCCACCCGAGCCTGCCGAACTATTTGGACCTCATGTCCGGCTCGGCATGGGGCGTGAGCAGTGACTGCGCACCCGGCCCCCAGTGCCAGGGAGGTACAAACTTCCCCGCCCAACTCGACGCCGCCGGGATCAGCTGGGCCGGCTACATGGAGAGCATGCCCGTGGCCGGCTACGCCGGGGGCGACACGGGGGGCAACGACGGCTACGGCGACGCGCTCTACGTCCAGCACCACAACCCCTTCGTCTACTTCCCCGATCTGGCGGGGGACCTCGCCACGCATGTCAAGCCCTTGACGAGCATGATGAGCGACCTCAACGGCACTCGGCCTCCATCGTTCGTGTGGGTGTCGCCCAACATGCTCGACGACATGCACGACGGGCCTCTCACCACGGGAGACACCTGGCTCTCGCAGCAGATCCCGTCGATCCAGAGCACGAGCTGGTACCGCGCCGGAGGCACGATCATCCTGCTGTGGGATGAGGGACAGGACGCCGATACCTCGGGCATCGCCGGTGGCGACGGCGGGCACATCGCGGCGATCGTCATCAGCCAGGCGCTCTACGGGGCCGCCGCTGAGACGTCGCCGGTCGACGACGCCGGCATCCTCCATTCGATCGAAGAGGTCTACGGCCTCGGCTATCTCAACGACGCCGCGGACCCGGCCCACGGGAGCGTCGCCGGGCTGTAGCTCCCGGGGGTGGTTCGCTGGTCTCGTCGGTCGGTCGGCCAAAACCAGGAGCCCGTGCCCGGCCCCTGGCACGGCTGTCCCCGAGCCCTGGTCCCCCACGGGACCGGTTCCCACCGTTCTCCCTGGGACAAATGGCGAGTCCTCGCTAGGATTTCCCCGGGGGCCCCACCGATGGGGACGGTGCGAGGGGGGGAAGGCTTGAGACGTTCGGTGATGCTCCTTGCGGTCATTGCCGCCTCCGTGCAGCTGATCGGGATGTCCACGAGCTCTGCGAGGGCGATCAGCCAGGGCCCCGCCATCACCTGCACGGGATACAGCGGGCAGGTCACGTCTCTCGGCACCCAGGGCAGCTTCACGGGTTGTTCGGGCAACACCGGCGGTTCAGGGATCGTGCTCGGCAAGGCCACCACGATCTACTGGGCGAACTCGACCCGGACGTCGATCGCGTTCGGCCGGAGCCGGGGAAAGCCGGTGGCCCCGACCAAGAAATGTCCCGCGTCGACCGGGTGGGCATTCCGCACCGAGAAGGGCGTCGTGTCCGCCGACACCACCGGTTCAACCAATGTCGGCGCCAAGGTGACGATCCCGATGATGTGCGGGTGGTGGATCAGCACCGACCGTGTCTCTGGCTTCCAGTTGGCCCGGGGCACTCACGTGACCCTGTGAATTGACCCTTGCGGTCATAGCCTGCCGGGGTCGGGGCTCGGGCCCCGCTCCTGATGCCTGCGGCCCGTGGGGTGTGTGCTCCGAGGGCGAACCTTCCGTTATTCTGGCTATTACGGAACCTTCTACTGCTATTCTTCCGTTATGGCCCCCATTACGGAAGACAGCGAGCGGGGCCACGAGGAGACCGTGACGTGGAACGGGGCCCCCGTCCGCGCCTGGGTCCCGAACCCGCTCGCCGGCCAGGAGCTCGAAGTCGGTATCCGCACCGCCCGCCGCACCGAACAAGCCCTCGCGGCCGTGCGGGCCAGTGGCGGCGCCTCCGTCCGATTCGAGCCGCTCGCGTTGTTGTTGCTCCGGGCCGAGGGGGTGGCATCCTCGTACATCGAGGGACTGCGCACGCCTCTCGCCGACGTCGCGGCGGCCGAGGTCGGCGACACCTCGAACGCCACCGCCGCCTGGGTATCCGACAACCTCACCGCCGTGCGCCACGCCCTCGCCGGGGCTGGGCGTAGCCTCACCATCGAGGACGTCCACGAGTGGCATCGGCGCCTCATGGGACCGACCGGTCGCCTGCCCGAGGAGATGGTCGGCGCCTTTCGCACCGCCCAGTCCTGGATCGGTGGCACCTCACCGCACCACGCCTCTTTCGTCCCTCCCCCGCCGCAGCGGGTCGAGGATCTCATGGTCGACCTCGTCGGCTTCGTCAACGCCGATGGGGTGGACCCGGTCACCCAGGCCGCAGTCGCCCATGCCCAGTTCGAGACGATCCACCCCTACGGGGACGGCAATGGCCGAATCGGGCGGATCCTCATCGGCTGGATCCTCGCCCACCGCACCGGGATCACTGTCCCACCCCCCGTCAGCGTCTTCATCGCTCGGGACCCCGGCGGGTATCTGGCCGGCCTGACCAGGTTCCGCCTGGGCGAACTCGACCCCTGGGTCGAGTGGCTGGCGGCTGAGCTCCAACACTCGGGCGAAGCGGCCCAGACGTTGATGGTGCGCTCCGAACGGCTCCTGGCGGAGTGGAGCCGGCGCATCGACGACCTGCGCATCGACGCCACGGCCCGGCTGATCCTGCCCGCCTTGATCGAGCGCCCAGTCGTCTCCTCCGACCTGGTCGCGCAGCGTGTGGGGGTCACCGAACGCGCGGCGCGGACAGCGCTCACCACGCTGGCGGACCGGGGCATCCTCGAGCCCTACGACAAGGTGGCGACCGGCGCGGGGCGACCCCGTCGCTTCTGGGTCGCGTCCGAGCTCATCGCCATGGTCACGAACTGGAGCGTTCTCTGACCGTGACCACACGATGCCGACCGCATTGATGGTCCGAGCATCGGTTTCTCGCCACCCAGGGGATGGGATCGGAGCTTCGGGAGTCCTAGGAGCGTGGCCGATGCCCGCCGTGCGGGCCGGGCGTGACATGAATGAGGTACGTGGGCTCGACCGTTTCGAGTTGGTGCCACACGCCGCGCGGCACGACGAAGGCGTCGCCTGCTCGCAGCACCAGTTTCCTCTCCACGCCGATGGCGTGCGCATCCCCGTCGTCGAGGACCAACTCGATCGTGCCGCTCACGACGTACAGGAACTCGTCGCCGTCGGGATGGACCTCGCCACGATGCGGTGGGTCTCCATCGAGGTGCGGGATCACCCCGATCGTGTAACCATCGATCCGTCGTGGCGGGCCCGGCGCAGTGGACGCGATGGCAATTGTCCAATCGCGCGCGATGTTCGCGACCTTCCCCTCGAAACGCACCGACGAAGGCTCTGGCAAGGCGCTCATAGCGCGGAGGATATCCGCCGTGCCAGCGTTTCGGCGAGCGCTATCGGCAGCCCGGGCCATCGACCTCACTCGACGTCGCACCAGATGCGATGAAGACTGCTCGTCGTGTCAGCGCGCATGCACGACGGGGAGATCGAGGTGGACGAAGCTCTCGTCCGCCACCTGGTCGCTACCCAGTTCCCCGAACTCGCCGACAGGCCGCTCACGAGAGTCGATCCGTGGGGCACCGACAACGCCATCTGGCGCCTGGGTGCCGACCTCGTGATTCGACTGCCCCGCATTCACTGGGCCACGGGGCAGGTCGAGCGGGAAGCGACGTGGCTACCCCGTCTTGCCTCGTATCTCCCCGTCGCCGTGCCCGAGCCCGTCGCCATCGGTGAGCCAGACGGCGGATACCCCTACCGGTGGGCCGTGCACCGGTGGCTGCCCGGCGACGGCGCCACGCTCTCGCTCATGGATGACCCGGTCAGGTTCGCGCTGAACCTCGCGGACGTCATCCGGGCACTCCACACCGTGCCCGCCGAGGGCGCCCCGGGGGCCATGAACCGGGCCCGGCCACTGCAGGAGTACAACGACGCGACCCTGGGAGCCATCGAATACGCAAGCGGCCTGATCGACGCCGAGCGGGCCAGGGCGGTTTGGGACGAAGCGCTCCACGCACCTGCCCATGCCGGCGCTCCCGTCTGGGTGCACGGCGACATCGAGGGCAACTGTCTACTGAGGAGGGGCCGTCTGTCGGCAATCGTGGACTGGGGCTCCGCGTGCGCCGGCGATCCCGCTGTCGACATTCAGGTCGTATGGTCGCCGTTGTTCACCGGAAAATCCCGTCAGGTGTTTCTCGATGCCCTTGCTGTCGACGACGCGACACTCGCCCGCAGTCGAGGTGCAGCGATACACCAGGCATGTGGTGCGCTCCCGTACTACCTGAACACCTACCCCCTCATCGTCGAACGGTCCTGGCACAAGTTGGCGGCACTCGGCGTCGAGCCCCGAAGAGCGTCATAAGCGGCCGACACCGGTCGTCTCGAGCGGCGGCCGCCCTTCGACCACGGTGCCCCACGTGCCCGACACGGCCGGCGGACGACAGGCGTTTGCCTGCAGGTTGTATTCTGACGGGACAATCGCAACCATGACTCTTCCACCACTTCCGCCCACGTTGCGCTCCGGGAAGCTCTGCTACCTGGAGATCCTGGCTCTTGATGTTCACGCGTCGGCTGTCTTTTACAAAAGGGTGTTCGGCTGGAACATTCGGTTTCGCCGTGGCCCTCGTCGAGATCGTCGTCGGAGCGTTGGGTGGCCCCCTCCTGGTGATGACCGGCGAAAGCGGGCGCTCTTTCCGTGGCGCTTTTGCGCCTGTCCGTCTACACTCCGCCGCCATAGGCACCAAGGGGCCTAAGGCGGAGGTGCTCAGTCGTGAGCGATGTATCTCAGGGCCCTGGGTGGTGGGTGGCGTCCGACAACAAATGGTATCCACCTGAGCAACACCCCAACTATGTACCGCCGCCACCGCCTGCGCCACCACCACCGCCCATTCCACCGCCTGCGTCGCCGCCTCAACCGTCACAACCACCACCCTCGGTCGGGCCGGTTCCTGGGCAGCCAACTCCTGCGCAACCAGCGCCTGCGCAACCAGCTCCTGCGCCACTGCCGGCGTACAACTACGTGCCACCCCAAGTCACCCCTCACGGCATGTATCTAGATCAAGCGAGCGGGCTCGCACTCCCCAACGGCGTGCAACTGGCCGGCGTCGGGAGACGCATCGGTGCATATTTCCTTGCCATCCCTTTGGCGATCGTCACGCTCGGTATCGGATATGTCATCTGGGGCTTGATCGTCTGGGGACGTGGCCAAACCCCGGCGTTGCAGGTGCTGGGAATGCGGTGTTGGAGGCCGGAGACGGGGCGGGTCCCCACTTGGTGGTGGATGGCACTGCGCGAGGTCATCGGGAGTCTTGCCGAGGGCATCTTGAGCATCATCAGCCTGCTCATTTCGTTCATCCTCATGCTGACCAGCAAGGACCGTCGATGCCTCCACGACATCATTGCCGGGACTGTGGTCCTATACGACCCGAATAAGGTTCTGGTGAGCTGACAGTCCAAGTGGGCTGATTCGTTCCACCGGACTCCCAACGGTTCGTCGGACATCCCCCTTTATCGACCGGTGATATCGGTGCGTTCGCCGATATCCCTAGAGAGCACCCCGCACTTCCAGTCCGACCGTGCTTATCTGGATGGGGAGTATCCGGAAGCGCGTGTCCAACGCGGCCACTCTACGTTCGAGTGCCTCTTTCCGCTCCTTGGTAGCGCTCAAGATGGTGATCGAACCACCGTCTCCCCCTGCCCCATTGACCTTCCACCCGATGGCCCCGTGGGCCGCCGCAACTTCGATCACCCGACTCGCCTCCACGCCGACGAGCTCGGAGTGCAGGTACTTCTGTGCCTCGGTGTTGGCAATCATGGCCTCGCCGAAGGCGCCGAGGTTCCGGGCGAGGACAGCGTCACGCGCCGCGACCGCCGCATCTCGTAGCCGCGAAAACGCCGCCGAGCCGCGATGCTGCCCTGCGTCGATAACCCGGCCGTGCAGGCCTGAAGAGTCGTGTGGCCGGCCAAGAAAGACCAGAGTGAGCCCGGCGCCGAATTCCTCCCAGACCGGGAGGGCGTGCACCGTGGCTTCTGGGTACGGCTCGATCTCGAGGTAGTTGATGCCACCAAACGCTGCGCTCAACTGGTCTTGGATCCCGCTCTGGAGCCCGAGGACGTCGACTTCGAGCCGATGCGCACCGTAGGCCGCCTCTCGCGGTGACCAGGGCTCGGAACGCAGCGTCGCCAACCCGCCGAGGAGGGCAACGGCGACCGCCGCAGACGTCCCAGTACCGCAACCAGGCGGGACGGAGGATCGGACGCTGACCTCCACGGCGAGGTTCCCAGGGGGCGGAAGCGCGTCGATGGCTGCCTCCAAGAGCGGGTGGCGGGCAGGACGGGGCGCCCCCGGGACGATCGGGTACCGGTCGCCGAAGGTCTCGACGTCGAGCACTACCGGGTCGGGACCTTCCGTCGCACAGATCACCACCTCAACTCCCGGATGCACCGCGACATTCAAGACCCGGCCTGGGCCACCAAACCACGTGTCGGTCCAGCCGCCGTTGTCACAGATCCGGATCGGAGCCGACGCCTTGATCACCACAGAGCACCCCTAGGCGATTATCAATCAGTATGAAGATGTTCGTCTGACGCAGATCCACCGCTGAGCGGTTGGACCTCGCTACCGTCGAACATACCGAGATCTTGGCCTGACTCTGCGACAGCGGGGAACACGTTGTGTGTCGGCCGGGTCTCGGACCATAGAAACGGCGCGCCCCGCTCCAGAGGGGTGATGGACCGCTCTGTTAGCGCAGGGCGGAGATCACCGTCACTCCTTCACGGGACGGCCGCGCCACCCCTGAACTAAAGAGAGAGAGGGATGGCCATGACCATCGTAGAAGCTGGCCGCACTGTCGTCGGTGGTGTCGACACCCACCTCGATGTCCACGTGGCGGCCGCTTTGGACCCGATCGGCGGCGTGCTTGGCGTGGAGTCGTTCGTCGCCAACCCTCGTGGCTATAAGGCCATGCTCGAGTGGATGGGCGCTTTTGGCACGGTGTCCCAGGTGGGGGTGGAAGGTACCGGCGCCTATGGCGCGGGCCTCGGGCGCTTCCTGCGCCGGTCGGGCATCGAGGTGATCGAGGTCGACCGCTCGAACCGCCAGGTCCGGCGGACCCAGGGCAAGTCGGACCCGGTCGACGCCGTGGAGGCGGCCCGAGCCGTCCTCTCGGGTCGAGCAACAGGCGCACCCAAGTCCAGGGACGGCAACGTGGAGGCCATCCGGGCGCTGCTCGTGGCCAAGCGCTCGGCCCGCGACGGGCGCCTGCGGGCCCTCCACCAGATGCGCCAGCTGAGCTACACCGCCCCCGATCAGCTCCGATGCCGCTTGAAGGGTCTGCCGATCAAGGCGTTCACGGCCGAGGCGGCCGCCCTGCGACCCAGAGCGGGGGGCGACCCCGTCGTCTATGCCACCAAGGTCTCGCTCGCCAGCCTGGGACGCCGCGTGCTCGCCCTTGAAGATGAGACGGCTGGCATCGACGAACTGCTCGGCGAGCTCGTGACGGCCACCGCGCCGAGCATGCTCGAGCTCTTCGGCGTCGGGATCGACACCGCCGCCTCTCTGCTCGTCGCTGCCGGCGACAACCCCGAGCGCCTGCGCTCGGAGGCGGCCTGGGCCCATCTGTGCGGCGTGGCGCCCATCGAAGCCTCCTCGGGCAAGGTCACCCGCCACCGCCTCGACCGCGGCGGTGACCGCCACGCCAACCAGGCCCTGTGGCGCATCGTCATGACGCGTATCTCGACCGACCCGCGCTCGCGTGCCTACATGGAACGTCGGACGAAGGAGGGCCGCTCCAAACGCGAGGTGATCCGGATCTTGAAGCGCTACGTCGCCCGTGAGGTGTTCAAGCATCTCCCTCGCGCCTAGATCTCCGAGCGGCGGACCTGGCTCAGCGATTATCTGCCGTCCCACGGGACTGGCTTTCGCTCGACTCGCCGATCCGCCGCTCGGAACCATCGCTCGGAACCATCGCTCGGAGAGCATCGACGCATGGCCTGATAAGAGCTTGCCCTCGTCCTCGAGTGGCTCTTGATTGATTTGCCCGCTGTCTACTCACCCGAGCTCAAGAACCTCTTGACAAAACATAGGAGCGTCGCTCGGATGCGACCTACGCAGCCCATACCGGTACTCCGGCAACCGTGGGACCGACCCGGCGGTCCGGGCGACTCGACTTGGCTGATGGCCGACGCTCCTCCAATCTCGGCGTGGGTCGGCGTCGCTGAGCACGTGACAGAGTCGTCATCTTCGATTTCCCCAGGATCATCCAGGGCTATCGCTCATTACTCGTCGGTAACGGCACGACCCTGCTCGCCATGCACCTAGCGTGATGCATAGCTCCAGTCAATCGGCACAGAGCCGCCTCTGGTCACCGCAGAACGGTGCCCGGCCAGGAGGTGGAGGGTGCAGAAGCTGCACGACAAGCGTGAGGTGCCGGCCGTTCGGGAAGGAAGGCTCGGTGGTCGCAAGTGTTGTGTGACACATACACATACTTTCGAGTTGGAGAGGGGCGACAATGAACCAAGAACGCTCGGGTCACGAAGAGTCGGAGCAAGGTGACGATATGAAGAGCGACGACGTCGAGCGAGAGTTGTATTCGTCGGTGCGTGAGGCGTCAATTGGATTCGCTGCGTTCGCTGATCTGGACTTCTCCAGAGCCGCCCCGGCCGGATCAGGGTCGTTAACGCTGAGCCCGACGAGGGGCGGACGCTCGAAGATGGAAGACGGCGGCGGGCGACCCGAACGGTGAGGTCGGAGCAATGGCCCGGACAGTCGACTGAGAACACAGGGCTGAAGGACGCGTGACAAACGAAACACGGTGAGCAGCCCTAATACGGGTTTTTTATCCATGTCTCCACCGTGAGAGGGATCCTGAGGACGAGTCGCCCAATGTCTGCGAAGCGTCCTCCGGGCCTTCAGTGGCTCAGCGCCTCGACGAGCCCATCGAGGTCGGCGACCGTGACTGTGAGTGCCGAGTGTCCTTTGCGGCTCACCCGAGACGAGACCTTCTCCGCGAAATGAATGCAGACTCCTGCCTTGGTATTCGTCCCGAAAGTCAGTCCGTCATCGACGAACGACATTCGAGCTCCGATGGCGGTCCACCACCGGTAGTCCCGAGTGATGTGAGCGCCAGTTACGTTGCCGAGCGCAGTCTCCAACCGCAGGAAGCCGAAGGTCGCCTGGAACATACTGTGGTCGGTGATGGTGACACCGTCTTTCGACGGCCGAACACCAAAGGGGAGCAACAGCGCAGCGAACTTCGTTTCTAACGAGTAGGGAAAGAACTGCTTCATAGCGAGATCCCTGCCGTTGGTTGATGACACCAAGTTCGCCTAGAGGCCATCTGGGTTGCCCCCGGCGCAGCGTTTCACATTTCGCAGTGGAAGGTCCGTCCCAGCACCCTGCGATCAACTCGTCGAGACGGGAGGGGACTCCGCTGTCGATTTGAGACGTTCCAGGGTCTGCTCCATCGTGCTCCGGTTGTGCGAGGCTCGGTCCTCGACTCCGCTCACGGGCTTGCCAAGCGCCTTCGCGATGCGGCCGCGCTGGTCGATCCAGGTTTCGGTTATCCGGCACCCGGTTGCTATGGTCTCGATGACGTAGCGCCATTCTGCGACCTTGAAACCCACCGCAGTGATGCGGAAGGTGAGCAAGCGACCTGGCTCATTGTCGATGATCGTTCCTACGGTCTTCCACACCTTCTTGCCGTTGCGATTCGTGCCACGGAACCTCGCACCCTGTTGCGGGCCCGTCGCTCCCCGCAGCCATGTGGACCCCTCGTTCTCGGGCGACCACTCGCCCATTCGCGTCAAGTCGGAGACCATCGCCCAAACCTTCTCCGCAGGCGCACCGATCTCCCGGGTCACGCTCACCTGGTCAGCCATGGTTCGTAAGGTAGCCCAAGGCGAGACCGACCGACGGCTCGGCCGCCGCAGATACCGGGTCTGTGCTTCCCGACGGCCCAAGTTCCCGACCGAAGGGAAGGCAAAAAGCCATCCGCTTCCCGGCGGTGGGATGTCACTCGTTCATCTCGACACCTGAGCGACCGCCTGGTTGGTCGGAGTTCTCGGCCCCCTTCCTCAATTTCCTCATCCTCATTTCCCCCTCACGCACCCGCACCTCCCAGCGGCCCGTCATGCTGGCCTCCTCGCCTCGATCAGGAAGCGCTCGGCATGGGCAACGAACGAACCTTCCCGTGAAATGTGCTGGTGCATCTGCGCCAGCTGCTCCCGATAGCCCTCGACTGTGAAGTCCGGGACAGTCCAAATGACCTTGCGGAGGAAATACACAACTGCGGCAAGGTCGGAGAAGACCGTCCGAACGGATTCTTGCCGCAGATCGACAACTCGCAGCCCAACTCGTTCCGCCTCCTCAACGGCCAGTTGTGGGCTCCGACGCGGACTGATCGGCTGTGGTCCCATCATGAAATCGGTGAGTTCCTGATTGGAGCCCGCTCCGACCTGCTGGGAGAGATATGTCCCGCCAGGGGTGAGCACCCTTGCGATCTCGTCCCACAGTAGGTACGTCGGATGACGACTGACCACGAGGTCGAACGCTCTGTCAGGGAACACCAGGTCGGCGTGGTCGTCGACCTCAACCACCGTGACGCCAAAGCGCTGCAGGTTACGTCTCGCAAGCCCTACGTTCGGTGGCCACGATTCGGTAGCTGCGAGGACAGCAGGTGGATCGGGTACTTGCGCCAGAACCTCAGCGAAAACCTCCCCACCACCTGTCTGAATGTCCAGCGCCGCCCGGGAATCGGCCAACCGGGAGGACAGCATGCGGGCGTAACCCCATGACGGACGTTCCTCAGTAGCTCGACCCTCGAACCACGAAAAGTCCCAGCCTTCAACCGGCACCGAAGCGCCCTCCGCTAGCAGTTCCTCAAAACCTTGCTGTTCATCCACCATCCCAAGCCTTCCTGATTTATTTGCTCGCAGTGAAAGGAGACCCCGACCCGGTACCACCTGGACTCGGGCGACCTGTCATAGCCGGTCTGACGTACGACCGAGGCGGTCATGATCAAGAACATGCAGGCGATGCAGGAAGGTTCAACGCCTTAGGCGACGCCGTCTGGGTCTTGCAGCTTCATGTCACCTACTCGCAGCGGCCGGGTACGGCTGCCTCAGAGGCCCGGATGAAAGCTATGCCGGTGACCGGAATCACCCGCTCTAGACGGGTAAAGCCAAAGGCCCAGTCTCCATTACGATGCCTGGGCAGCTCGGCAGCGGGCCAAGCGTGGGGGACACCGAGCGGGCGAATTCCAGGCCGGCCCCGGCATCCACCCCATCGCCAAGGGAAGCGAGGAGTTGGCCAAGCTCGTGAAGAAGAGCGTGGCCACTGCTGAGTCACCTTGCTGACCGCGTGGCCGGTTCCTTGGCGCAGCAAGGACGGAGACGCGCCGAAGAAATCGAGTTAGGCTTCCGCCGAGGGTCCTGGCGCCTTTTGGTTTCAGAGGGTGGCTGGGTTCGTGCGGGAGGTGGGGACATGGGGATCGTTCGCCGACGCGCTCCAGTACGGGCACGTCTAATCCTTCAGATGTTGTTGGCACCGATCGTTGTTGTGGCGATACTCACAGCCACATCGCAAGCAGCGTCCGCCGCACGGAAGCAGACTGTGAACGGCTCGGTGAGCTGCACGTTCTCCGGTGTCGTGCACTTCGCGCCACCCCTCACGACGTCGGGTGGGGGCACGAACTCTCACGTCTCCGGAAAACTGTCAAGTTGCACATTCGACTCGACAACCGTCGAGAAGATCACCTCCGCCTCCCTGCGGGGCTCGTTCAGCTCGAGCCCCTTCAGTTGCTCGTCCTCGTCGCAAACGGGCGCGGCCCTGTCGGCCACGATCCATTGGGTGGGCGAAGCCCTCCCGATCAG
The DNA here is from genome assembly GCA_963811775.1 of uncultured Acidimicrobiales bacterium. Lineage (GTDB taxonomy): Bacteria > Actinomycetota > Acidimicrobiia > Acidimicrobiales > UBA8190 > Chersky-840. The sequence continues at coordinate 226,651 of CAWESO010000012.1, forward strand.
CAAGATGAAGCCCACGAAAATTGCTGCGGGATTCGCGAGCGGATCGTTCGCGGGTGGGGCCGCGCTGCAACTGCAGGTCCCCTCGACGCTCCACAGCGCGTGCGCGCACAGAGGCCTGAAATCTGCCCCGGTGTCGGGCACGATCTCTCTGGGGGCTTCGACTGACGCGGCGACATGTTCCCTGTCGGGAACTGTGGCGTTCACCCCTCCGCTCACCGGGTCAGGCGGTGGCGCCGAGTCATCCATCAAGGCCTCGTTGTCGAATTGCACGACCAACTCCGGTGTCGTCGAGGGCTTCGGCACGCCGCAGCTGACGGGGACGTTCGCCTCGAGGCCCTTTACGTGTTCTTCGTCGTCACCGACGAATGCGGTCTTGTCGGCTGGGATCAATTGGAAGGGCTCCACTGTCTGGCCGTCGGGCTCGATTCCTCCGACCACCGTGGACGGCTCGGTCGCTACGGGCTGGTTCTCCGGCGCTGCGGTCGTGAACCTTCAGGTGCCGTCCGACATCGCCGCCGGGTGCACAGGCGGGCCGGTCAGCAGTGACAGCGTGTCGGGCACCATCACCATTGGCCCAGCCTGTGGGGTGGTCGGCAAGACCTTGAGCCTCTATCCGCTCGTGCCTCCCATCTGCGGGGCCCAGGACTACCTGCCGACGAGCATGACGACGGGACCGGACGGGGCGCTGTGGTTCACCACCTACATGGCCGGGCTCATCGGTCGCAGGACGACCTCGGGAACGACGACGTTCTTCCCAGCTCCCATCGGAGCTTCCGGCACGTGGGGGGACGGCGGCATCGTCACCGGCCCGGACGGCGCGCTGTGGTTCATCGCCGACGACGGGGGGGCCATTGGCCGCATGACGACATCGGGGTCGACCACGACGTTCCCATTGCCTTCAGGTTCCGCCACCGCGCTGACCTCGGGACCTGACGGGGCGCTCTGGTTCACCGACGTCAGTGCACCGACGGGCAATGCCAACAATGCCATCGGCCGGATCACGACGACGGGCGACATCACGATGTTCACGAATCCGAAGCTCGGCACTGCTAACTGGGCCTCGAACACACACCGATTCCTGTGGGGCATCACGGATGGACCCAACGGGAACCTGTGGTTCTCCATGGAATATGCCTCCAACGAGACAAAGTTCACGTACATCGGGACCATGACCCCGAGCGGTGCTGTGACGACGTATGCCATCCCCTTTAAGGCTGACCCCACCGTGTTGACCACCGGGCCCGACGGTGCCATCTGGTTCGGCAACGACGGGGAGGACGTGATCGGTCGGGTGACGATGTCGGGCAAGTTCTCCGAGTACACGGGTCCCGGTGAGGTCGGTCAGGTCCTCAGTATCACCGCCGGTCCAGACAGAGCCCTCTGGTTCACGAACTATACCGTTCCAGGCGATAGCGGTTTCGAACCGATACCCCCGATCGGCAGGATCACCACTGCCGGGAAGATTACGACATATGGAAGCTCCATCGACGAGTTGGGGACGCTGAGCATCACAGCAGGGTCCGACGGCGCCATGTGGTTCATCGATCACCTCAACGACTCGATCGGCCGCGTGAGCGTTCCGTAGAGTCGGCGTCGTTCATCGATTCCGCATTTCCGGCGGCCCCCGGCACCTGGCACCGTCTGCAACCTCACGGGCCTCCGGAGTCCTCGGTCCGGAGGGATCGACGTCTCGGGCACCGGCCGGTGATCACCCTGTTCCTCGACCGATCGCACCATGAGGGCGAGGTCGGGAGCGGCTGGCATGGCGGGGCGAAGGTGACAACGCATACGTCGGCGCTGTCACCCGCGCCTGTGGAGGTGATCGCGATGTGTTCGAACCCCACCAGGGGTTTCCGTCGCCTGCTCACCTCATCGGATCCAGAGACATTCTCCCAGGTCAGGGGCCGAATGGCAATGGAGCCCGCCGACGATGCCGCTCGCGGTCAGGAGATCCCCTACTCCCCCAGGCACCATTTCAGCCAAGAGCATGGCGAGCCCGGAAGGTGTAGCCGAGGAAGTCGAAGCTGGTGTGCTCGAAGGTTCCCCGGCGGTTCGCGTCTTTGCAATACACGATCTTCGTCTTCTCGGGATGCAGCTCGAGGCCGAGGGCCCCGAGTCGCTCGGCGATGGCGGCCCGAAGCGTTCGGGCCTGTTCCTCGGTGTCACAGTGGGCCACGATGTCGTCTGCATAACGCTCGAAGCCACAGTCCGGGAACTCCCGGTCCATGAAACGGTCGAACGCATAGTGCATGAACAGGTTGGCCAAAACAGGCGAGATCGGAGAACCCTGTGGGGTCCCCTTCTCCCGTGCGACGACGGTCCCGTCCGGCATCTGCATGGGGGCTTTGAGCCACCGTTCGATGTAGAGCAGGAGCCATCGCTCGTCGGCGTGGTGAGCGACCGCTTTGAGCAACAGATCATGGGGAACGCTGTCGAAAAAGGCCCGGACGTCGATGTCCAACACCCAGTCCTGTTCCCAACACCGTCGACGGGTCACGGCCAGGGCATCATGGGCAGATCGCCCAGAGAAGTAGCTCCCTGAACTCATCTTGTTCCACAGCTTGTAGAGGTTGTCCCGCAACCGCTCTTGGAACAGCTCGATGCTGACAGCGTCCACGCCCGGCGCCCCTTGGTTGGCCCGGACCTTCTCCCACGCCCCGTAGACGAGGCGCTTTTGGATCTCAAACGACTTCACCTTCGGCTCGGGTCTCTCCCTCGGCTCCTCCCCAACAGGGTTGACCTCGGACTGACCCTGGTCTGCACGGCCCCTTCGCTCCAGCCCCATTACAGGACCTTCATCACTACTACGAGCCGTCCCGTCCCAGTGCCTCGCATCGGTACTCTGCCCCTCACGGTGTTCGCCCCTCGGGGTCCTCCCTCTCGCCGGTCGGGGGGCTCTGCGCCCAGTTGCACGACCGGACCGGTATCGAGACGACTGGTTCTCCTGTTCCATGGAGCAATAGTCAAGAGTTGTGGATGAGAAATCGCCGTCAGGCCGCGACGGACCCTGACTTTCGTGTCCGTGTCGTCTTGCGGATAGTTGTTGGTTCGCTCCTTTCCTGCAGCCTGCCGTCGATGAACACGGCGCCGGCGCGCACGAGCGGCACGAGCTCGGCGCCGCCGATCTTGCGCCACCGGTCCTGGGCGGCGTCGAGCAGCTTGTAGGCCATAGCCAGGGCCGCCCGGCGCGAGCCTGCACCTCGGGTGACCCTGGTGCGGAGCCTGACCGTCGAGAAGGTGGACTCGATGGGGTTGGTGGTGCGCAGGTGGACCCAGTGCTCGACGGGGAAGTCGTAGAAGGCGAGCAGCGTGTCGAGCTCGCCGGTGATCTTCTTCACCGCCTTGTCGAACGCCTGGAACTCAGCCGCGAAGGCCTTGATGGCTTCCAGCGCCTCAGTGCGCGACGGTGCTCCGTAGATCTTCGCCATCGCCGCCTTGGCCTCGGGATGCAGGCGCTTGGGCAGCGCGTCGAGCACGTTCACCGAGCGGTGCACCCAGCATCTCTGCTCCTTGGTCGTCGGGAACACGTCACGGAGCGCCCCCCAGAACCCGAGCGCCCCGTCGCCGACGGCGAGCACCGGCGCCTGCAGTCCCCGGTCCCGCAGGGAGCGCAGCAGCTCGGCCCACGAGTCGGTCGACTCCCGATATCCGTCCGCCAGTGCCACCAGCTCCTTCGTGCCGTCGGGGCGCACCCCGACGATCACCAGGCAGCACAGCCGGTCCTCCTCGAGTCGTACGTTGAAGTGGATCCCGTCGACCCACCAGTAGACGTAGTCCACCTCCGAGAGGTCCCTCGTCATCCACTCCTGGTGCTCGGCCTGCCATGCCTCGGTGAGCCGGTTGACCGTCGACGGCGACAGGCCGGCGTCGGATCCGAAGAACTCCCCGAGCGCCGGGGCGAAGTCCCCGGTGGACAGCCCCCGCAGGTAGAGGATCGGCAGCACCTCGGTGACCTTCGGGCTCTTGCGCATGTAGGCCGGCAGGATGGCCGAGGCGAACCGCTCGTCCTCGCGACGGTCGTCGACGCGCGGGGCCTTGACCTCGACCATGCCCGCCCCCGTGGTCACCGTCCGGGCCCGGGCGAACCCGTTGCCCACGACCAGGCGGTGGCCGGCAGCGTCGAGCACGTCGGCGTGGTCCTCCAGGTAGGCCCGGCGCTCGGCCAGCAGCGCCACGGCGATCATGTCCTGGGCCGCGATCCGGCAGAACTCGTCGAGGCCCAGCGGAGCTGGCTCGACGTCCCTTGCCGCGCACGCGGCGTCACCTTGCAGTAGCTTCAACATCGACGTATCCCTCCCTGCCGGCGTCAACCGGCGGTCCGTTGATTGGTCAACTTGGAGGGTACGTCGCGCCCTTCAGGCGATCGTGGATCCACAACTTCCGGTTATAACTCGTTCCATGCCAGCGCCTGCGACGAGCTCACGCCACCTCTACACCGGACACCGCCAGGGCAACATGCAGGCCGCCCCCTGGCTGAGAGCACGCCACCACGGGTGTGCCTTTGTCCCGGGAGGTCTGCGCTCCCCCGGTTTTGGTGCCATCGTTTTGCCTCACGATGCGTCAGCAGTGGTTCACACATGTTCGTCTTCTCGTCGCACACCTGAACCCGCTGGTAGCGGGTCTTTTGCCGCAACGCTCACCACCTCGGCTCTTAACCGACGCAGCTTGCGGTGGTTTGGGATCCCCGCCTACACGGCGAACCCGGAGGGCCACACCTCCATCACTGGCACAGCACGGTTCGTGCCGACGACCTCCTACATCGCCACCACTCTCCTTTCAGGACACACCACAATCCCGGCACTTTAGGATGGTCAGCAGGAGACCTGCAGCGACCGGATCGCGCGCGTTCACGGATTCTTGATGCAGGAATCAGTGGAGTGGCTATGCCCAACTACCAGGAAATGCGCAAGATCATTCACGAAGGCCTTGAGATGCGGCTTGTGGTTGGTCGGTTTGACGACCGTCGGCAATCAGCCAGGGCTCACCGCTGCGGCCTTGGCCAGTTCGTGAAGGGCATCGGTCAGGCCATGGGCAAGGTTCCAGACATTGGGCACCGTGTTCGGGCTCGCCATCAGCCCGAAGTAGAGCGACCCGAGATAGCTCTGCACGGTGATGTTCAGGCCGATGCCGTCGGTGATTGGACCCATCGGATAAGCCGCCACCAGACGGGCCCCCGCGAAGTAGAGGTCGACGGGTGGACCGACGATGTTCGAGATGATCAAGTTGCCTGGCCGCACTCGATCCACGACTCCGATGCGCGAGGCGAAGCGAACAGCGGGTGTAACCAACGCGGGCACGGTGGCCTCCACCCATGCCGAGCCGACGACGTCGAAGCGGATGGCGTGCTCCTGGGCCTTGGCCGCTTGAGTGGCGCGGGCGATGGCTCGCAACCGCTGCACCGGGTCGTCGAATGTGCTCGCCAAAGAGACGAACATAAAAGACAGTCGGTTTCCCAACGTCCCCCGCTCCTGCTCGGCCCGCACCGAAAGCGGAACGATGGCCACCATCGACGCCTTCGGTTGCTCGTCCAACGCGGCAAGGTGATAGCGCAGCGCCCCCGAGCACATCGCGAGTACGACGTCGTTCACGGTGACACCGAACGCATCTTTGACCAACTTCGCTTCGTCCAGGCTCACCTGGGCGAAGGCAACCCGCCGCTCTGGTCCCACTGGGGCGCCCAGCGACGTTCGGGGAGCGCCCATCGGTAACGACACCCTCGAGAACCCAACCCGGCGAGCATGTCCCAGCAGGTTTGCTCCGGCCCGCGCGGTGCGCCATGCTGCCCGCGTTGTCACCGCTGGGCGACGGCAGAGCCCCACGAGTGCGTCACCCACAAGCTTGAGGTCAGAGGGGAGGCCCTCGGGTTCCCAGGGCGGATCCGGAGGATCCACCGCGACTGGCTCCGGTGTGAGGTCGAGCAGATTGACGATGAGCTCTTCCCCAGAGACCCCGTCGATGGCGGCGTGGTGGACCTTGGTGAGCGAGGCGACCAGACCCCCCTGCAGACCCTCGATCACGTACATCTCCCACGGTGGTCGGCTTCGATCCAGCGGCTGGCTCAGGACGGCCGCGGTGAACTCGGCCAACTCAGACTCCCCACCCGGCGACGCAATGATCGCCGGGTGCAAGTGATGGTCCAGGTTGAAGTCCGAGTCCTCCACCCAGCGCGGGTGGTCCAGGCCAAGTGGGACCTCGACTAGACGCCGGCGGAACGGCGGCAGCAGATGCAGACGCTGCTCCAGGAGCGTCTGCACCGTGGTGAACGAGTAGTCCTCGGGTGCCGTCGAGGGATCGAAGATGCAGACGTATGCCGACTGCATGTGGGTGGTGGGCGTGTCAAGGTAGAAGAACATGGGGTCCAGCCCACCCAATCGTCGCATGCGGATCCCCTCCTCACATCGTGGGTTGGCGACCCGGCTGGACGCCCTGACGCTGCCCAGAGGAGGCGCCGTGCGATGGTCGCAGGATCACGACAAGCCAGCTCCGCACGTCCACCGCGGTCCGGACGTTGAGCAGCTCACACCGCGCGGGTCGATGCTCGATGATCGGTTCGACCATGCTTGCTCCTTTGGATCTCCGAGACGCCGGAGTGCCCTGGGGCTCTGTCCTCGGGTCGACCCTTCCATGATGCGAGATGTAGGCGGATGCGACAAGAGGGAGCGAATAACTCACTCGAGGCGCGCTCTGCACCGCGCACAGTGCCAGTTGTGACCGATTGGCTCACGACGAACGCCGGAGGAAGGCGTGTGGGCGCCAGCGACCTCCTCCACGGTCACGCGACAAGCCAGCTCTGAACCCTCGTCGGCGTCAGCCTTGCGAGCCGAAAATTGATCCGTCTAGCAGACTTCTACGAAGGATTTTGCCCATTGAGTTCCGGGGTATGGCATCGACAAACTCGACATCACGCGGAATCTTGAACCGTGCGAGATGAGAGCGAACGTACCCCTTGATCTCATCGGCGGAAAGTGACGATCCGGGCTTCGCGAGGACAAACGCAGCCAGCCGTTGGCCCATTTCTTCGTCATCGACCCCGACAACGGCCGCATCAACGACCGCGTCGTGGGCCCGAAGGAGCTCTTCCACCTCGTCTGGGAAGACATTCTCGCCCCCCGAGATAATCATCTCGTCGTCCCGGCCTTCGACGAACAGGCGACCAGCTTCGTCGACATAACCGGTGTCACCCGTGCTCATCAGTCCGGCGATGACCTCCTTCCCACCACCGCCTGTGTACCCCTCAAAAGCCATCCCGCTTCCAACGAAGATGCGGCCGATCTCTCCCTTGGCGACCGGCACGCCCTGATCGTCGAGGATGACTACCTGCGTTCCTCCCGGTGGTCGTCCCACCGTTCCTGGTGCCAACCTCAAGTCGGACGGCCCGGCCACCGTGGCCCAGCCCGTTTCGGTGGACCCATAGAAGTTGTAGAGGATGTCGCCAAACTCGTCCATCACCGATCTGGCCAATTCTGCGCCGAGCCTGGATCCGCTGCATACGATCACCCGAAGCGAGGACGTGTCGTACCGCCGACGTGTCTGCTCTGGTATTTGCAGGATGCGTTGGAGCATGACGGGGACGGCAATGAGGGTCGTTGCCCGGTGATTGGCGACATCGGCCAATACCGTCTCCGGATCGAACCTGTGTCGCACGACGAGGGTGCCCTGAAGGCCCAGGGCAAATCCCATGAAGCCGAATCCCAACAAGTGGAAGAGTGGTGGCGAAACGACAACTGGCTCCTGTGCCCGCAACGGAATCTGGGAAAACGCGCTCACGACCATGTCGATAGGAGGGGTAAGACTGGCGCGCTGAGCGCCTTTTGGTAAACCGGTCGTTCCCGACGTCATAATGACAATCCGCCCGGGTCGCCGTGGCGGCTCGGGCGGATTGCGGTCTTCGATGATCGAAGCTTCTCGAATCTGGTTCTCAGGGACCGAAGATCCTTCGAACCCGGCCAGGGTGAAGGTTGGTGCAAACTCATCGCCGAAGACCGCCGCATCGACTCCCTCGCGTTTCAGAACCTCTCCAAGTTGGTGTGGTCCAATCTCGGTGTTGAAGAGCACGAGATCGGCGCCAAGTTTCGATACGGCCAAACTCGCCTCGAGGAAGAACCGATTGTTGCGGCACATGAGGCCTACGGTTCTCCCGGGACCAACTCCGAGACGCGCCAAGGCGTGCGCAACGGCATTGGCCTCACCCTCGACCTCCTTCCAGGACATCGAACCCGAGTCGTCGACAACGGCCATCCGATGCGGCGCTCGGAGGGCGGCAATTGCCGACGCGGTGGCGAGGCCCGCTCCCCACTGGAAAGTCAGCTGGGCCATCCGCAGGTACTCAAGAGGCCTCATGGGCCGGAGGATTCCGGTCCGTCCAAGAGCGTGAGCGGCAGATACTGCCTGTCGGATATTCATCCCTCCCTCCTCGAGGTAAGCCTCTCGAGCCGCCGAAGAATACCTTGTGCGAACGCAGGAGCCTCCAGTTCGTCGCTGTCCTCGCCGCGCGCCGCCGAGGAGTCACCCGACCACCTATAGGTGAGACGGAGAAGGCCGTCGAACGGCGCAGGCGCGGTGTCGGCGAGCAGGCGACCCATCAGTCCCAACGGGGGGGCGACGCGGCTCGGGCGCTCCACCACCGCCCGGCAAATGCGCTCGCCTGCCTCCTCCGCGGTGAGTCCGGGCAGGAGCCGGTATACCCGTGTTGCCTCAACCATCGGAGTGTGAACTAGCGGCATGTAGATGTTCGTGACCACTACCCCATCTCCGCGCACCTCGGGCGCGATGCATCGCAAGAACGACTCGAAGGCCGACTTGGACGCGAGGTAGGCAGAGAAACGCGGTGCGCTAAAGAGCACGCCGAGGGACGAGACGTTGAGGATATGACCACGCCTCCGTTCACGCATGCCCGGTAGGACACCCAGTACGAGCCGCACAGGTCCCAGGTAGTTGACGTCGATCGTGCGCTCGAAGTCGTGGAAGCGGTTGTACGACAGAGCGATCGAGCGCCTGATGGAGTGCCCCGCATTGTTCACGAGCACGTCGACGTCGCCGTGGCATGAGCGAATACTCTCGACCAAGTGCGCCACGGCGGCGACATCAGACAGGTCTGCTGGGTGCGGGCACGCCCGCCCCCCGGCGGCCTCGATCTCGAGCCGGAGTGCCTCGAGGCGCTCCTTTGACCGCGCCACCAGGACCGTTTGAGCGCCGGCCGCTCCCAGCATCCTCGCGGTTGCCTCACCGATGCCCGAAGAGGCACCGGTCACCACCACGGTGGAATCGGCGACGACTCTGCGCAGGTCGGCTCCGAGGTTCCGGTGACGGGCCACTGCCTTCACCTCCTCCGCTACCATGTCAGCCTCACCCATCCGGCCTGTCAGACGACAGGGCCGACAGTCCCAAGAGTTGCTCTCCGGACTCGCTCGAGCTCACCCTCCCAAGGGGCCCGTGGCCCGCGTTTCGGGCCGTTCAGCCCTGACTCGGCCCTTTCCCGCGGTCGAAGATGGGCCGAGGCACCCAATACCCTCTGGTGGTGTGACATTGTGGCATTCTGATCACGAGGGTGGTTCGGATGCAACGAACAGGACCCCTCGACGCAGCATTTCTCGGGCTCGAAGCCCCCGGCTATCCGCTCCACACCATGGCCGTCATGGTGCTGGACCCGGCGACCGCCGGCGGATACTCGCTCGGGTGGCGGTGCCGCTTATCGCGAGCCGCCTCCCGGGCATCCCACCGCTCCGCCAGCAGCTCGTCCCGGAGCGTCGAGGTGACCGTCCGTCAGCGCCGACCAGAGTCGACAAGCACGCATTTCGAGGGCATCGCGCTGACCTTCGGGCACATAGCTGATCGCAGCCCTAAAGGGGTTGGCGTTGCACGCAACGGGGATTAGGCCAGGTCGGAGCTGCGTGGGTACGCGTCCTCTGGATCGGTCACGACGTTGACCAGGTAGGGCACATCGGCCGCAAAGGCACGGTCCAGGGCTGGGCCGATGTCTTTGGGATCCACAACCATTTCGCCGGCGCCGCCGAGCGCCTCCACTACTCGGTCATAGCGACACTGTGGTTGGAGGTCGCAGGCTGCGTCCCAGCCGTAGATGGCGCGCATGGGATGCTTCTCGAGTCCCCAGATCCCGTTGTTGCCGACGACCAGTACGGCGGGCAGCCGGTGACGGACCATGGTGTCCACCTCCATGAGCGAGAACCCCGCCGCTCCATCGCCCAAGACGGTTACGACCTGGGCGGAGGGGTGGGCCAGCCGGGCGGCGATGGCGTATCCGGGGCCGTTTCCCAGACACCCATAGGGTCCAGTATCCAGCCAGGTCCCGGGGTTGAAGGCCTCGATGTGCTTGCCCGCGTATGAGGCGAAGTCTCCGCCGTCGCAGATGACGATCGCGTCGCGGGCCAACCTCCGTTTCAGCTCTCCGAAGACGCGCGTGGGCTTGATGGGCTCGTTGGCCGCTTCGAGCAGGTCCCGCTCGGCCCAGGCCGCGGCGCGCTCGGAATCGCGGAGACGGGTGATCCACGGCTCGTGGTCCACCCGGTCCCCTGTCCATGCTGCCAGACCTTCCAAAATCAGCCCGAGGTTGCCGGAGGGTGCAACTGCCGCGGGGACGTGCATGGCGCGACCCTGAGGGTGATCGGTGATGTGAATCACACGGGCGTCACCGTATCGGCCGAAGCCGAGCCGGAAGTCGAGGGGTGTTCCTACCACCACGACAACGTCCGCCTCCGACTTGAGCAAACCTCGTGTGCGGTTGAACGACAGCTCGTGGTCTGCAGATAAGCACCCTCGCCCCATGCCGTTCGCGAAGCACGGAACCCGTAGGTGCTCGACGGCACGTGCCAGCGCATCCCACGCGCCCGCCCAGTACACGTCGCTGCCGGCGATGACAGCGGGACGTGACGCGTCTGCGATCATGGCCGCCGCCCGCGCAATCTCTTCGGGGTCGGGATCGATATCAGGGGGGTGACCGGGGTCGGGCACCTCGGCATCAGCGCTGGCGAAGAGCACGTCTACTGGAATATCCACGAACACCGGGCCCCGATGGGGTGCCAGGGCGGCGAGCACCGCTGATTGGATCGCCTTGGTGGTATCAGCGGGGTCAATGACGGTGGAGGCGGTCTTGGTGACAGGGGCGATGATGGGGACGTGGTCGAGTTCCTGGAGCGATCCGGAACCCCACTGGCTTTGCGGGGCGCGCCCGCCGATCACTACCAGTGGTGCACCGTTGAAATAGGCGGAGGTGATCGCGCTGACGCCGTTTGTGACTCCCGGGCCTGCGGTAAGCACCGCCACGCCCGGTCCACGGGTGAGCTTGGCCCAAGCCTCGGCAGCCCAGGTCGCCGATTGCTCGTGCCTGGTGTCGATGATGCGCATGCCGTGCGTGCGGGCACCATCGTAAAGTGGCCAAATATGCCCGCCGTTGAGGGTGAAGATGGTGTCGATTCCGAAGCCGGCGAGGGCAGCGACCGCCAGTTCCCCTGCCTGACAAGTGACGCGTTCTGCCACCCCGGCGACCCTATCTGACAGGTTCGGGGTCCCCAAACTCGGAACCACCCCAGGGTCACCAAGCCAACGTCATCTTTGTGGGACCGTGCTTGTGACTGAGACCGAGTCCTAGGCAGCTCGATAATGCTGCCGGGAGCGGTTCGGGTGGTCCTGTGCTAATCGGCTCGAGCAACCCCACCCGGCATCCGCCGGCTAGGCCTGCGCCCCAGATCAGGGTAGCTCAGTGTGACGACGGGACGCCTGCTCTGCCGTGGCGCGACGCGCAACGGATGAAGGAATGAACTATGCCTGATCAGAGCTCTGCGCCACGGCGCGAAGGGTTTGAAAATAAGCACCCTGTCCTGCTCCACTCGCCGTGCGCACCAAAGCCGCCGGTCGCAGTGCGATGGCCTAGGACAAATCCGCCCGGATCACTCCCATAAGTGAAGCAGAGCTCCACTGATGCCGCCAACGTCGAGGGGTGGAGTTGCCCCGATTCCGTGGACGTCACCGATCGCTGGAGGCGCCCGAGCCAACTCGAAGCCACGAAGACCTTTCGGTGAATGGTTCGAGAGTCAGCACTCTCTTGTCATGTTCGAATACGGGGATTTTGTGGAGGTAATAGGACGTTACTCCAACCCCCCTCGCACCCCTGTTGACCTGCAGAGACTCCTGAGCACCGCCTGTCTCGAATCGTCAGATCCGACCTCAGAACGCCCTCCGAGGCAACATCAGCGCCGCCTCCGCCCCGGCGAACTAAGTCAACTCAAGTCCGGATACCTCTCAGGGGTCGGGGTGAAAGAGCTCGCCCAACGTTTTGGGATCACGCGTCAAACGGTTGTCGAGTGCATGCGCCGAGCCGGTGTCCCACGGCGGTATCCGAAGCTCGGTCTGGAAGCAATCGACAAAGCGGCGTCTCTCTATCGTTCGGGCTGGTCGCTGGTTGCCGTAGGTGAGACTTTGTCGGTTGACCCGAGCACCGTTCGTCGAATTCTCGTTACGCAAGGTGTTCCGATGCGGGATCCCCAGGGCCGAGAACGCCGGACATAGGTAAAGATCGCCGATTTTCGACGACAAGAAGCACGGACGGTCGGGGTGGTGGGCCACCCGATGAGCTGCGCTCCCATCGGTCCGCTCCGATCGGAATGCCCCATGAGCGTTACCAATCAGAATAAAAGAGCCCTCTCTCTGATGGAGATCCACCGCTGAGCGGTTGAACCTCATTACCGTGCGAGGGCACCGAGATCTTGGCCTGACTTTCTGATAGCGGGATCACGTTGTCCTGTCGGCCGACATCTCGGACCATGAACGGCGCGCCCCGTTCCAGAGGGGTGATGGACCGCCCTGTTCGTGCAGGGCGGAGATCACCGTCACCTCCTTCACGGGACGGCCGCGCCACCCCTTGACTAAAGGAGAACAGGGATGGCAGTGACCATCGTAGAAGCTGGCCGCACCATTGTCGGTGGTGTCGACACCCACCTCGATGTCCATGTGGCCGCGGCCTTGGACGCCATCGGCGGCGTGCTCGGAGTGGAGTCGTTCGTGACCACGCCCAAGGGCTACACGGCCATGCTCGAGTGGATGAGCGCTTTCGGGACGATCTCCAAGGTGGGCGTGGAGGGCACCGGCGCCTATGGAGCCGGGCTCGGACGGTTCCTCGCTCGCGCCGGCATCGAGGTGGTCGAGGTCGACCGGCCCAACCGCCAGGTGCGCCGGGCCAAAGGCAAATCCGATCCCGCCGATGCTGTCGAGGCGGCCCGGGCTGTGCTGAGCGGCCGCTGCACCGGGGCCCCGAAGTCCAGGGACGGCAACGTCGAGGCCATCCGGGCGCTGGTCGTCGCCAAGCGTTCGGCTCGAGAGGGTCGCCTCCGCGCCGTCCACCAGATGCGCCAGCTGAGTTACACGGCCCCCGACCAGCTTCGATGCCGCCTCAAAGGCCTGGCGACGAGCGACTTCGTCGCCGAGGCCGCCGCCTTGCGGGTCCGGGTCGGGGGCGACCCGGTGGTCTCGGCCACGAAGATGGCCCTCGCCAGCTTGGGGCGCCGGGTCCACGCCCTCGAAGAGGAGGCCGCGCACCTCGACGAGCGACTCGCCGAGCTCGTGGAGGCGACGGCGCCGAACCTGCTCGAGCTCTTCGGCGTGGGGATCGACACCGCCGCCGTCTTGCTCGTCGCCGCCGGCGACAACCCCGAGCGCCTGCGCTCCGAAGCCGCCTGGGCGCATCTCTGCGGCGTGGCGCCCATTGAGGCATCCTCAGGGAAGGTCACCCGACACCGTCTCAACCGAGGTGGCGACCGCAGCGCCAACGCCGCCCTGTGGCGCATCGTCATGACGCGCATCGCGAAGGACCCTCGCACCCGCGCCTATCTCGAGCGCCGGACGAAAGAGGGCCGCTCCAAGCGGGAGGTGATCCGAGTCCTCAAGCGCTATGTCGCCCGCGAGGTCTTCAAGCACCTTCCTCGCGCCTAGATCTCCGAGCGGCGGGTCTGGCTCCAACGTTACCTGCCGTCTTCGGACTGGCCTTCGTCCGATTTGCCGGCCCGTCACTCGGAACCCTGCTCGGAGAGCATCGACGCATGGCTTGGTAAGAGCTTGCCCTCGTCCGACGAGTGGCTCCTGATTGGTCCGCCCGCTGTCCATGCCACCGAGCCCAAGAACCTCTTGACAACCATAGGAGCTTCGGATGGCCTGCGGGCCCCCGCATGGCCCCAGCCATTGCTCGCAAACGGCACATCGAGGATGGCTCCACACCGGTACACGACGCGCACGGGATCCCCGAGTACCGGGCGGCCAGGCATCTCTTGGCTCCGGGCTCGTGGCCCGACTGGGACCGGCACTTGAGTGCGGCCCACGGGAACAGCAGACAGCCCTAGCACAGCCCTTTGCTCGCCGATAGATCGTCAACCCCTGCGCGGTCCCTGTGGGAGAGAGTCTGACCCACAGGGCATGTAATGCCACATGCCTGCTAACAACTGTGGAGTGGAATCGCGTCGGAGAACTGCTTCCTCCGCCAGCTGTCGGACGCGTTTGCCGACCCTGGTCGGAGTCGCAACCAGGAGGTGGTCGCGGCGACCCGAACACAGTGCGGCAATCGAAGAGGCCGCGCTCTACCCGAAGTCGACGTGTGGTTGCGCGCTGATGCTGGCACTGCCGACGGGGAAGGTTTGACGACGTCCGTGAGAGAGTCGGAGCCTCAGCTACAAGACCTCGACGCAGAGGAGCCCGCCTCCCGGCTGTTTCGCGACTTGCGCACATCGCGTAAAGGGTTGTCTGCCCGGGAGGCCGCTCGACGGCTGGAGGTATATGGCCGCAATGAGCTGGAACGGCGCGGTGGACACCGGCTGTGGCGTGAGCTTGGCCGCCAGTTCACCCACCCGTTGGCATTGCTGCTCTGGGCAGCGGCCGGGTTGGCATGGTTGGGCGGCATCGTCCAAGTGGCCATCGCCATCCTCATCGTCATCGTTCTCAACGCTCTGTTTGCGTTCGCGCAGGAGGTGCAGGCCGAACGAGCCGTCGAAGCACTGCAGGACTACCTCCCGCAGGATGCCCGGGTGCTGCGCGACGGCACGGTCTGCACTGTTCCCGCTGCCGAGCTCGTCCCCGGCGACGTGATGGCGATCGAGGAGGGAGAGCGGATCTCCGCCGACGGCCGGCTGCTATCCGGTTCGGTGGAGATCGACGCGTCCACCCTGACCGGCGAGTCGATGCCGGTGGCCCGCTCCTCCGACTGGACCAACTCTGGCGTCTCCCTCCTGCAGGCACGCGATCTGGTCTTCAGCGGGACGACGTGTACCACTGGAGAGGCCACGGCGGTGGTCGTGGCCACGGGCATGCACAGCGAACTGGGCCGGATCGCGGCCCTGTCCCAAAGAGTGGAGCCGGAGCAGAGCCCTCTCGAACGCCAGGTCCGCACCGTCGCCTGGCTGATCGCAATGATCGCTGTGGTCATGGCGGCGGCGTTCATGCCGATCGCCACCTTGGGCGGCGGGTTGACGTTGAGCGCAGCACTGGTGCTCGCTGTGGGGCTCATCGCCGGCAACGTGCCCGAGGGCCTGCTTCCGGTCATCACGCTGGCGCTGGCCATCGGAGTTCGTGACCTGGCCCAACGCGGGGCGGTGGTCAAGCGCCTCTCCGCGGCGGAGACCCTCGGCTCCACCGATGTCATCTGCACGGACAAGACGGGCACCCTCACGGAGAACCATATGCGGGTGACCAGCTTGTGGACCCTGGCGGGCGAGCTGAGTCTCACAGCCCCGCTGCCAGGCACCCCGGCCGTCACGGGCCGCCCACCAGCCGTGGATGCACTGCTACCGGTGATGGTGACCTGCAACAACGCGCACCAGGACGCCGCCGGGCAGTGGATCGGGGACCCCACCGAGCTTGCCGTGCTCTCGGCCGCCGACGCCATGGGGGTGCGGCTCACGGAAGAGGAGCGCACCGCTCAACGGGTCGCTCAGTTCCACTTCGATCCCGCCCGCAAGCTCATGTCCACCCTTGACCGCCGCGATGGCACGCTGCAGGTGGATGTCAAAGGCGCGCCCGAGGCCATCTTGTCTCGCTGCACGACGGTCATGACGCCCCAGAGCGGGACCGTTCTATTGGACGACGATTCCCGCCGTTCGGTGACGGACCAAGTGGACGCCTACGCCGCTGCGGGGCTACGAGTCCTGGCCTTCGCCGTCCGCCCAGTTCGCGACGGCGACGGCGTCCCGAGCGACCGCGATGAAGCCGAACGCGACCTTACGCTTGTGGGGCTGGCGGCCATGCTCGACCCGCCCCGCCCCGAGGTGGCTGACGCCGTGGCGCGCTGTCACAGCGCCGGCATCCGCATCATCGTCGTCACCGGCGATCATCCCCTCACGGCGAAAGCCATCGCCAGCATCGTCGGCATCGGCGACCACCAGACCCCGGTTGTCACCGGCGAAGAGTTGGACCGGATGAGCGACCGCCAGCTCGACGAGCTATTGGGTGGCGGAGTGGAGGTCATCTTCGCCCGGACCTCTCCCGAGGCCAAGTTGCGTATTCTCGACGCCCTGCGCGCCGAGGGCCACATCGTTGCCATGACCGGCGACGGGGTGAATGACGCCCCGGCGCTGCGCCGCGCCGACATCGGGGTGGCCATGGGCCGGGGGGGGACCGATGTCGCGCGCGAGGCGTCCACCATGGTGCTTACTGACGACAACTTCGCCACCATCGTCGCTGCCGTCCAAGCCGGGCGGCGCGTCTACGACAACATCCGCAAGTTCATCGTCTATATCTTCGCCCACTCCACGCCGGAGATCGCCCCTTACCTCGTCTTTGCGCTGGCTCGGGGCCGCGTGCCGCTGCCTCTGACTGTGCTGCAGCTCCTCGCCTTCGACGTCGGCACCGAGACGCTGCCTGCGCTCGCACTCGGACGCGAGCCGGCCGAGCCTGACATCATGGCGCGTCCTCCGAGGCGGCGAAGCGAAGGGGTCATCCGCCTACCGATGCTCTTGCGGGCCTGGCTCTTCCTCGGCCTCATCGCTGCCGCACTCCAGATGGGAGCTTTCTTCTACGTCCTTACGAGCGCTGGCTGGCACCCCGGGAATCCGGTCGGCTCCGGACGCCCGCTCCACCATGCGTATCTCCAGGCCACCACCATGACCTTCCTGGCAATGGTCATGTGTCAGGTCGGCACGGCGTTCGCCTGCCGCACCGAGCGGGCCTCTCTTCGCTCCGTCGGTATTCTGACCAACCGGCTCTTACTATGGGGGATCGCATTCGCGCTCACTCTCGCCGCTGTACTCATCTATGTGCCGGCATGCCAGCATCTGCTCGCCACCGCTGCCCTGCCCCCCCACCTTCTTCTTTTCACCCTGCCTTTTCCCGTGATTGTTTGGGGGGCCGACGAACTCCGGCGAATGCTGGTTCGTCGCCACGTAAGTTCATCGGCTACCTGACCGTCAGAAGTCGCAATTTCGCCTGACTACAATCCACCGAGATCGCTCGGGATTGCCGTACAGTGCGCCCTGACGGGGCCAGGGTTCCGACCGATGGGCCAGTCGAGATCACCCGGACTCGGGCGGGTGCTGCTCTTTCTGTGAGTGCCGAATCAGTCCGAAGGTGACGGACTCGCCTCCGACGTGAGCCAAGCGGTATCGCTCGGCGGTGGCGATACCGAGGGGGTCGCCAATCGGCCCGGTCACCCGAATCCGGTGCAGCCTGTCGGGCGCAGAGGAAGACACGGGCCACGCATACCCCCGACTAGCGGTCGCCCAACCGTCCTCGCCTATGCCTCTCAGACCCCGGTTGGGAACGGCACTTATGCCGGTAATCGTGTCAAGTCTTTGCGGGATATGCCGGTAATCGGCGGGCGTCTCCGAGCCATTTGCTGAGGACGCCCGCCGGTCCGGCCTATGGGGTTCGCTCAGGGCCCATAGGCGGCTCCGGTGCTGTTCTTCAGCCCCTCGACGAGACTGTCGAACAGGACCTGACGTTTGATCTGGCCGTGTGAAGCGGCATGGTCGCGCTGCGCTGTCAGCGTGTCTTTGAACTCGACGGTGGTGGCGAAGAACCCGCAGCCTTCGCACAGCGATTCAAAGCTGCAGTCGAGTTCGGCCGGCCGCGTGCACCAGCCGTTGCCGAGCATGCGGCGATGCTCGAGGCGAAGCCGGCACATCGCCGGTGTCTCGGGTAGATCAGGTGGCTCGACATAGAGGGCATCGACCTTCTCAGCCGCAGCTCGGTACTCGTCGGCCACGGTCTTGTTGGCGATGCGCGCGTAGCGGATGGTCATCCGCAAGGTGCGGTGTCCGAGCAGCTCGGCGATCGACTCCAGTCGCATACCCCGGTTCACCGCCTGGGTGGCCAGGGTGTGGCGCAGCTGGTGGGGGTGGACGTGTCCGATGCCCGCCCTCTTGGCCACCCGGTTCACCATGCGGGTAACGACATGGCGGTTCAGGGGTTGGCCGTCGGTGTTGGTGAGGAGCAACCCCGTCCTGCCGCCGTGGTGGGTGGTCTGCCACTCCGCCAGGAGGTCGATGAGCGGTGGGAGAAGCGGCACGCTTCGATCGTTTCTGAGTTTTCCGACCGGGACCTTCAACCAATAGCCACCGCCACGACGTGACACAGCGTCGTGCTCGAGCGCACACAGCTCTCCCACCCGAAGTCCGGTGCGGGCCAGGATCTCGAGCACCAACCGGCGTAGTGGATCGGACTCTCGGGCCACCTCTCGCAAGAACCGCGCCGCGGCGGCGTCATCGAGGGCCTTAGGGAGCAATTCTTCGGGCCGAGGGATGTCGCTGATGAACACCGGCGAGCGCGCCGGGACGTCCTCGTAGCCCCACTCGATGATGCGGTCGAAGAACGTGAGCAGCATCCCGAGGCGCATGCGCAATGTGTTGATAGCCAGCGGAGTGCCCTTGTTCGTGACATGTGCTTTGAGGACGAGCTTGTAGGACTCGATGTGAGTGCGACCCACGTCTTTGAAGCCTTGGACCTCGGGGTGCGTCTTGACCAGGTGCTGGGCAAACCGCCGCAGCGAGGTGCTCGTCTGTTTGACCGAAGACGGGCGCAGCGACACGTCAAGCTGGGCCAGATAGCGCCGGGCCGTTGCCGCCACACGCGGTGCAGCGACCGCGACCTGGGCCCATTCGAGCTCGTCGGATGACAGGGGACGGGTCTTTTCCGCCAGCACGCTCATCGGGCCACCGCCTCGAGCACCGGGACGTCAATAAGCGAGATGGCCCTGGCGTACTCATCAGCCAGCCACTCGTTGGACAGGTGCAGATAGATCCGCGTCGTCTCGATCGAGCGGTGCCCGGCCTGGGCCTGGATGGCTTCTAAGGCCATGCCCGCTTCGCGCAGTCTGGTGAGACAGGTGTGGCGCAACTCGTGGCAGGTGCCGTGAGAGAGTCCGATCCGGTCCCGCGTGTAGCGCACGATCTCATCGAGACCGTCCTCTGACAGCGGTTGCCCCCGGCGCCGACCCTTCAACACCACGAAGAAGCGAGCCCCGTCCCTTTCGCGAGCGCCTCGTGGCGAGTCCCTTCGGAACCGGGTTGGCCTCGCGCTCACCGATCATCACGAGATAGTTGAAGAATCCCGACACCGACGACAGGCGCCGCTTGATGGTGCTCGCCGACAGCCCGGACTCACCGTCAGAGATCCTCACCACCTTTCCCTCGAACAGCGGCCGCCGCTGCGCCGTGATGAACTCCAAGACGTCGGTTACCTCGACGTCAGCGGGCTCCTTGTCGATCTCGGTGAAGAACACCCTGAGGTCTGAGGTGGTGGCGAGCAGGGTGTTGTGCCGAGCACACGCTTCGACGAACTCGAGATATCGGTCAGCCAAGGGGTGCCCCAACCGCGTGGATGGATTGACTCCGGACGTGTGTCCAGCGAGGTGAGATGAGGTAGGCAAACCGGGTTCCTTTCAGCCTCCGTGCCTGTCGGTGTGACAGAGCACTGGAAGCATTGAGGATTACCGGCATATCTACACTTACAGGATGGCCCTGGAGGTCCCGACCTTGGTGCGCGGGCAGTGGGCTCGGACGCAGGGCGAGAACGGCCTCTGCACGGCGGCCTGCCTCCGTCAGCTCTTCCGTCCCTGCCCCCTGGGCAGGATCACCGGCAGCTTCTGCCATCCCCGGACGGTCGACGTCTGGGCCCGTACTGCGTTCGGGGTGTCGACCTCCCATTCCGGAAAGCGCGTCAGCAGCTCCTCGAGGGTGACGCGGGCCTCGAGACGGGCCAGGTGCGCGCCGAGGCAGAGATGGAGACCGTGGCCGAAGCTCAGATGTCGCCCCTCGTCGCGGTCGATGTCGAATCGGTCCGGCTCGGTGAAGTGCCGTTCGTCGTGGTTGGCAGACGCATTTAGCAGGAGCAGGACGCTCCCGGCGGGCACCACCTGGCCGAAGTGCTCGACGTCGTGGGTGACGGATCGGGCCTGCACCGGCGAGGGCGGCTCGAAGCGAAGCAACTCCTCTATGGCGCCGGGCATGCGGCTCGGGTCTTGGGCCAGTTTCGCCCGCTGGTCGGGGTGGTCGGCCAGGAGCTTTCCGGCCCATCCGATGAGCCGGGTCGTGGTCTCGTTGCCTGCCCCGGCGAGCAGGCCGACGTAGCCGAGGACCTCCTCCTTCGTCAGCGTACGCACCGTCCCGTCCCGATCCGTGAACGTCGCCGTGAGCAGCTCGGTCATGAGGTCGTCCGAGGGATGCTGGGAACGCCACTCGATGTACTCGGCGTAATCGGTGTCCTGACTCATCAACGTCGACAAGTCGGGCGGGACGCCCTCCTCGAGCCGCAGGCCTTCGTCGAAGCGGTCCCGCAGGGCCTGCTGGTCCTCCTCGGGGATACCAAGAAGCATCCCAATGGCGCGCATGGGCACCTGCGCCCCGATATCGGCCACGAAGTCGAAACCGTCCCGTTCGGTGAGTGCATCCAGACAACGACGGGCGTACGCCCGGACCCTGGGCTCGATGGCCGCCATTCGCCGGGTCGTGAAGACGCGGCTCAGGAGCCCTCGGTGCAGGTTGTGATCCGGGGGGTCCTCGAAGATGAACATGCCGGGGGGCAGCTGGATGTCCGCCTTGATGATCTCGAGGACCGACCCCTTGGCGGAGCTGTAGGACGGCCAGTCGAGGAAACAGCGCTCGACGTCGTCGTAGCGGCTGAGGGCGAAGAAGTCGTACTTCTCGTTGTAGTAGAGGGGCGCATCGTCGCGCATCCGCTTCCAGACCGGGTACGGATCGGCGTCGATGTCGAAGTCATAGGGGTCGTAGTAGACATCCGTCGTCATTGGCCTGAACCTTCGCGCTTTGCGGACAAGCGCTGAGCGTCGACGTGACGGGCGGTGACGATGGGGAGATCCGCCGTGCCGAGCACGCCCGGGTCAGCGGCAACGATGGCTGGGATGGCGTTGACGGCGGGCATGGCCGTCGTGGTGCCGATGTCGAACGTCTCGAAGTCGTCTGGGGCGAAGGTCAACTTGAGATTGACGTTGGGTTCGCCGTCGATCCGGAGGCGATACGCATGCAGGATCGGCCATGTGGGTTCGTCGATGTGCCCGAAGATGCTGCCAAGCCTCCACACCATGCGAAGCTCGGCCACGGAGTGGCCATCGACCGTGCCGCGCCACCTGGCGTCGAGGGCGGCAACGGTGCCGTCGGCGATGACCATGAACCCGAGGTCGCGGTCGCCGACGGCCACGGCGAGCGCCACGTCGAGCTCGATGGCGTCGAGCTCGACGCCGATGCCTCGAGCCATCGAGTCGAGGGTTTCTGGATAGTCCGGCTCGCTGCGCAGGAGGGCGCTCTTCACAGCGGCAGGATCGGCTGGGCCGCCGAACCCGTAGGCCTCCCACGTCCCCGCCGATCCGTACATGGCGCAGTCCAGGGATTCGAGGATCGAGATGCGCCGGACGTTGCGGCACATCGCAGTGGCGGCGAGGGCGAGCGTGGGCACGAACATCGGGTTCATCCCGGTGCCGACAAGCGTCGCGCCACCGGCAATGGCGGCGGAGCGGAGGCGCTCGCCGGCGTCGCCGGGGTAGTGCTCGCCGTTGACGAGACGGGCGGTGGTGACGACGTTGGTGCCTGCAACAAGGATCCGTTCGAGTTGGGCAATGTCGGGCCAGTGGGGCATGTAGACGACGCAATCGGCACCCAAGGCGAGCAGCGCGTCGATGTCGTCGGTGATTGTGACACCGACAGGGTCGCGACCAGCGATGACGCCGGCGTCCTGTCCGACCTTGTCGGCGCTGTGGCCGAAGACTCCGACCAGCTCGAGACGGGAGTCATCGAGGATGGCTCTCAACGCGGAGCGGCCCACGATGCCGGTCGTCCACTGCACGACTCGGATCGGGGCCCCCGTCACAGGATCTCTTCGGGCGCGACTTGTGGCTGATTCACGCGTCCCAAACCACGTCCAGGCGAGGCGGAGAGCGCAGGAGCGTGCCGGCAATGTAGGGCTCTTCGGCGTCGGGGTCGAGGCGCAGTCCGGGTAGTTCGCGCAGCAAGGCCCGGACCAGTGCCTCAGTCTCCATCTTGGCCAGGTGCTGACCCAGGCAGTTGTGGGCCTTGAGGCCGAAGCCGACGTGGGTCTGGCGGCGCCGCGTGAGGTCGAACACCTCGGGATCGGTCCATCGCCCCTCGTCGTGGTTGGCGGATCCGAGGCTCAGCAACAGGCTCGATCCCTCAGGTAGCTCGGTGCCGGCGAGCACGACGTCGCGGGTCGTGGAGCGAGGCGCGATCAGAAGTGGCGTCTCCCACCGGATGCCTTCGTCGACCGCGGCGCTGAACAGGCTCGGATCGGCGACAAGCATGTCAAGCTGATCTCGTTGCGTGAGCAACGCCAGTAGCAATGACGACGACGAGCGGTAGGTGGTTTCTGCACCGGCGGGGAGCAACAACCGCAGGAACGAGAAGATCTCCTCGTTGGTGAGGCGCCCGCCGTCGTGCTCGGCGAAGGCGAGGATCGACATCATGTCCTCGGTCGGGACGCGCCGACGTTCGGCGAGCACTTCGGCGAACACGTCAGCCAGGGTCGCGGCCGCCCTTTCGGCTCGTTCCCAATCGACGCTCAGGGCGATCAGCTCGATCGCCAGGCGATGAAACAGCGGGAACATCTCCGGCGGCAGCCCGATGAGCCCGGCAATCGTCCGAACGGGGAACGTGAAGAGGATCCGGGAGACCAGCTCGGCGCGCCCCTCGTCGGCCAGCTCGGCCACCATCTCTTCAAGCAGGGGCTCGACGAGCTGTGTCTTCCACCCCTCCATGGCGCTGCGGGAGAACGCGTGCTGAAGGATGAGCCGATAGCCGCGGTGTTCGGGCGGATCCATCTCGATCAGCGACCGCCCCATCACCTGGCCGATCACGTCGGCGTAGGCAATCGAGCTGTAAGTGGCCGGGTCGCTCAGCACCTCGCTGACGGCGGCGTAGCTATAGACGCTGAAGGTCGGCGCTGCGCCTTCGGCCTGCTCCGTGATGCCGAGATCGGGGATGCCGGGATGCACCGCCCCGGCGGCGCGCAGTTCGGCGAACATCGGGTACGGCGAGTACCGGCCCGTCCCGACCGACTGGTTGAACTCCTCGAATACGGCGGCGGCGTCGGCCCCCCCGCCGTGAGCATCGAGCGTCGTCACGGATCTTTGGTACATTCACATGCAGTGCGCATGTCGATGTACCGTAGTTCAGGAATGCCACGACGTCGAGCAGAAGGGGTGGCGACCAGGGCCGAGCAGGCCACTGCCACCAGGGAGGCGCTCATCGACGCGGCGCGGCGACTTTGGGCAGACAAGGGGTTCTTCGCCACCTCGACGGCAGAGATCGTCGAGGCCGCGGGGGCCGGGACCAGGGGCGCGCTCTACCACCACTTCGCCGATCGGGAGGAACTGTTCCTCGCCGTATTCGACGCCGTACAGGAGGAACTCACGACGTCGCTGATCCCGACGAAGATCGACGAAGTCGACCCGATCTCCCGGGTCCGAAAGGTGCTGCTTGTGTTCCTTGACCTCGTCGCCGAACGACCCGACGCCCAGGCCTTGTTGATCGACGGGCCGGCGGTGTTCGGCTGGCGCCGGTGGCGGGAGCTCGAATCCCAACGCGGTCTCGCCGCCATCGAGAACCTGCTCGAAGCGGCCGTCCACACCGACCAGATCGCTGCGCACCTCGTCCAGCCGCTGGCCGCATTACTGCTCGGGTTGATGACCGATGCAGCGCTTCTCGTAGCGACCTCCGAGGACCCCGCCCGAGCCCGCGCAAGCACCGCTGACGCCTTCGCCATGCTCCTCGATGGTCTCCGCACCCCACTCCCGGGTTGATGAGGTGGAGGGCGACGAGCGTCTGCTCACGAGCGGCTCGACCGAATCGCCAAGGCCGCCCGATAATGCCGGGTGCGCGGCACCTGCTTCGGGGCGATCCGGCGCATCCGGGGTAGCGCAGATCACCCGGTGCCGGGTGTCAGGCCGAGAGCACCGAAACCCGTGGCTCTCCGGTGGCAGCCCCAGGTGACCGCCCGGGATCGACGTCCTCGTCGGGATTACGGGATGGGTCCGCACCGAGCGGCTCGTACTGGGGAGCCACTGGGTCCGACACCGCCGAGGAGGCTCAGAAGCGAGCAGAACCCCGAGTACCGTGCGGTTTAGCCAGGTCGCAAGGTCGACACTCAGGCCATCGAGACTAGGACCAAACAGATCCGGCGCCACGGATTGGGTGTTCAAGCCTTGACTTGGCGGGGCCGCAGCAGCAAGAGGAGCCAAGCCAAGAACATGTTGGGCAGCTCGTACATGGCCAAGCCGACTTGGTTGTACCTGCCGGGCTCGATCTTGGTGCTGAAAGACAGGTAAGAGGACTCTCCCTCGGCGACCATGCCCCCCCAACGGCAAATCGAGAGGCCACTGAGTGCGAGGACAAAGAAGCCGAGTGCAGAATCGCGGTGCTTGTCCCGCGCCGCTCCGATCAGTGCGGCGGTCCCTATCGCAATCTGCAGCCCGCCGTACATGGCGCGGACCTCAGTGCGGGCGACTGGGCTTGACAGGTCGTAGACGTCCAAGTTGGGGATCACCTCGCCGGACCACGACTTGGGCTTGATGAGGTTGAGTAGACCCCAGGGGAGCCAGAACATCGAGTTCGAGACCAGGAACAGCTTGGTGATTCGGCGGTGCCAACTCGGGTTCATGAAGACTTCTCCCGCGGATTAGTCGGCACCTTGACGCGCCGGTGACGGATGCTGCTTACGTGCTTCTGATCGAGACCGGCGGCATGGCGCAGCTCGGCGTAGAAGAGGTCAGGGTGGTCGTCGGGGATCAGGGCGTGGCTCAGGGCGATCCGGGTCACGACGTTGGCGACGATGAGGCCGTCGGGACCCCGGAAATGCGGGCGGAGCCGGTCTCGCATGATCGGCATGACCCGGTTCATCTGGTACACGACGTGCTCGGGCTCGACGTCCACGATGCGGCGCAACGAGTACGTGTGTTGGAACTCCACGATGAAACGGAGGATGGCGTCCAGGCGGGCCTCGCCATCGAGTCCGGCGACAGCATGGGCGATCCCTGCGTCGTACTTCTGCTGCTCATAGACGCCGAAGGCCTCAAGGAGTGTCTCCTTCGAAACGAACCACCGGTAGAGAGTTGGCCGAGAGACCCCGGCGGTGGCCGCAACGTCCGAAAGCGAGAGCCTCCGAGTCCCCGAGCGGGCAAGGACCTCGACGGTCGCCTCCAGGATGCGCTCCCTGGTCGTTGCCGTTTCGAGCTGGACCACGCTTTACACTTTGCCACAAAAGTGTAACGCTAGGACCGCATGAGCCAACTGACGGTGCGGAGCCCCAAGTTCCACATCGATGAAACGGTGCCGTTCCAGTGGCAGCCGGCCAACCCGAGTTTCGGGCTGTTCGGCAACGTCTTCACCTTCCTCGCCATTGCCTTCGAGCACTACATCGTGTCGGCCACGAGGCAGGCAGAGCCCCACTTCACTAATCCCGTCGTCGCTGAGGAGGCGGATCTCTTCGTCCGCCAGGAGGCCCAGCACGCCCGAGCCCACCGTGCCCACGCCAAGGCGATGATCGCCGGGTACCCAGGCCTGGAAGGGAACCTACGCCGCCGCCAATGCCGCCTACGACGAGCTGCTTGAACGGGAGGATGTGGAATTCCACCTCGCCTACGTGGCCTGCCTCGAAGCGACGTTCACGCCGCTGTTCAAGATGGTCCTCGACCATCGCAGACAGTTGTTCGAGGGCAGCGATGAACGGGTGGGGACGATGCTGTTATGGCACTTTGTCGAGGAGATCGAGCACCGCAGCTCGGCTCTGGTGATTCACCACGATGTGACACCGGACCGGTCGTATCGGGTCCGCAAGGCACCCAAGGTCCTCGAGCATGTCTCTCGGATCTACAAGCTCGTTCTGGCTGGGTTCGAGGAGCACGTGCCCCTCGAGGACCGACTCATCTCGACGCAGCTCGTCTCCCCGAGTGGGCTCTACCTATCGGAACTGCGAAACCGGATCGGGCTCAGAGGCGGTCTCGGCAACTATCCCTCGATGCTGGGCCACGTTCCTGGCCGTGAGCTAGGGACGATGCTGTGGCGGGAGACCAAGGGTCAGATGCCCCGCCACGACCCCGCCCATGAGCCCCTGCCAGCCTGGGCCGAGCGCTGGCACGAGGCGTTCAACTCTGGAGCTGACGTGACAACCTACGAGGGCGTCGGGGCTCTGACGTGACCGCTTGGTCTTGACCCGTACGAGGCGCTCCCAGCGGGCGATCACGGTTGGCCTTGGGGAGCGCAGAACACCCGGTTGGGGCTGCCTGGCTGCGGACATCGGAGCGATCGGCTCCACAGTGGCATCGCCAGTTGACCCATCCGGGATCTCCAGCCGCGGTGATGACGAGCGGACCGGAAGCCCAGCTACCGAAACGCTTCCAGCCACGGCCGGGTTGAGTCGGCAGACCAGCACGACACAGGGTATCTAGGCTTGTTCGCGGGTTCGAGCCCTTGCCGCCGCCACGGCGAGGCGTGGAAGGATGCTAACCCCGACGGTGTTGCTGAGGACGGAGCCACATGCGCCTGCTCTATCTGGACATCGACACGCTGCGTGCTGATCACCTGGGTTGCTACGGCTATGACCGCGCGACGACACCGAACATCGACGCCCTCGCCGCTGATGGGGTGAGGTTTGCGAACACCTATGCCTCTGATGTTCCTTGCCTTCCGAGCCGGGCAGCTCTGTTGACGGGCTCCTTCGGGATTCGCAACGGTGTGGTGAGCCATGGTGGCAGCGCGGCAGATCTCCGCCATGAAGGTGCCAGAAGGGAGTTCGTGAGCCGCTACGCCTTCGACTCGTGGGCCGGTGCGTTCTACTGGAACGGCTGGCATACGGCATCGCTGTCGAGTTTCCCATTCCGGCACTCTGCGACGTGGTGGAACCACGGATTCATGGAGGCGATGAACCTCATGCGCGGCATGGGGGCCGAGCGTGCCGATCAGGTGCTTCCGGGGGCGCTCGATTGGCTGGAGCGCCGTGGCCGGGCCGACAAGTGGTTCCTCCACGTGCATCTGTGGGACCCACACACGCCCTACAACGCGCCCGACGACTACGGCAACCCGTTCGCCTCGGATCCGGTACCGGCCTGGCACACCGAGGACGTGCGTATGCACAACTGGCAGCTCGCCGGTCCGCACTCCGCCCAAGAACCGTGGGGATTCACGCCGGACGAATGGGGACCGCCCCCACCACGCCAGCCGTGGGACGCCGGTTCTATGGAAGCGGTCAAGGCCATCTTCGATGGCTACGACGTGGGCATCCGCTACGCCGATGCCGCGCTCGGCACCCTGGTGAACAAACTCGACGACCTAGGCGTCCTCGATGACACGGCGGTGCTCGTCAGCAGCGATCACGGTGAGGCATTCGGTGAGTTGGGCGTCTACGCCGATCACCAGGCCGCCGATGAGGCGACCTGCCATATTCCCGCTGTGCTGCGTTGGCCCGGGATCGAGCCATGTGTCCATGACGGGTTGCAATACCATTTCGACGTCGCGGCAACGGTGCTCGATCTCGCAGGCATTCGGATTCCGCCAAGCTGGGATGGACGCGTCGTCGACATCGGCGGTGCCGGACGAGACCACCTGGTCCTTTCGCAGGGGGCGTGGTCCTGCCAGCGGGGCGTGCGTTTTGACAACTTCCTCTACCTGCGCACGTGCCACGACGGCTATCACCCGCACTGGGCAGACGAGATGTTGTTCGATCTGGAGCGCGATCCGCACGAGACGCTCGACATTTGCAGCTCTGACGCCGAAGCGGCGACGACGGGTAGGGAACGTCTCGCGCACTGGACGGCAACACAGCTTGCGCGGACAGGCCTAGAGGATCCCATGGACATCGTCCTCAGCGAGGGCGGCCCCTACCACGTACGCAAGCACCTCGCCCCCTACATCGAGCGCTTGCGTGCCACGGGACGCGAGACTTGGGCTGAGGTTCTCGTTCAACGCCACCACACCGAGATCTGACTCTCGTTGTCGAGGGCCTCGATTGAGGTTCATTTGCGATTGCTCCCCGGTGCCGTCTCGCCGCAGGCCATGAGGCCCAGTGACATCCCCGCCACCTGAAGCCCCAATACTCCTCTCCGCACCTCTACAGTCTGCCTTCCTGAGCTGAGGAAGTCCGCAACTGCGGAGTGCAGGGTGCGCCCCCAAGAGGCCATCACGGTTGCGCAACGGGGAGCGCAGATCACCCGTTCCGGAATGGGTTGGGAAGGCGTTTAGACCACGCGCAAGGGCCAGCTATCGCTCGATCCTCCTTGCGCTCGCCAGGACAAAACCCGCCCGATATCGCTCGGGCGCCGGAGTCTCTGGGCATTCCGCGATGCGGGGTTCGAGTAAGGCTCTCAAGGACTACCTTGGCGCCCGAGCGATCGGACACGCGAATGTGCCTCTGTACAGCAACAATGTTGTCGAAACGACAACGGTGTGGAGGTGAGCGGACTCGAACCGCCGACTTCTACGCTGCCAACGAAGAACTGCGCTCGCCCCTCATCGCACCCTGCGGGCGCTCAGAATGCCACGCGGCGCGATTTGTGGTCAGCCGAGGACAGAATGATTCTGCCGCATCGGTTGTTCACACTCAGACGGCTTCGAGTATCGTCGAATCGTGAGGCAGCGGCGGCGAACCCCCATTGGGCCGTTCGCTATTATTAGCACTCTTGCGCTCATCGTGATGGCTGGATGCGACTCGGTAAAGCCGACACCGCATCTGGCCGTGCATCTAGTGCAGACCCCAACCTCTTCACACATCGACTGGGCAGGATTCAAGACCTCACCCGTCGGATGTCGACTGGTAGGCACGTCTGTTGTCGTAACGGGTAAATCGGTGGTGCCAGGTCTCCTTGACCCGGGAGCCGTCATTGGACAGGTCGAGGCGTGGATCACGAGTTCGACGGGGAAGATCGTGTCGGCAGGTGTCCCTTGGCAAATGCCGGGTGCAGCGGGGACATACTTCTGGACCATCAACATTCCTGTGGGAGCAAATGCGAGAGCCTCAACCTGTCTCGTTCAGAACATTGACCCTCGGTATCCGTTCGCTCGCCCACAAGGCGCATAAGCGTGAGTCCTCCGCACTCGAGGGAGGATTGGGCTTCGCCGGGACCGCTAACGGCCACGGAGGTTCTCGCCGAACTGAGCCGTCTGTATCCCTCGAGTGACAGCCCAAAGCTTGCCACGAACCGGTCACCAACTGCATGCAACGTGATCACAGCGCCATCTTGGCCACTCGGTGACCCTTCGCCGTATGGCCGGGACCAGGATGCCCTGGCGGGGTGGGGTCCCCCACTCCCCTGAGGTGGCGCGTTGTCACTCGGACTCGGGCGTCGGTGATCTCCTTCTGGTCGTAGAACCGCAACACTCGCTTCTTTAGCTGGCCGCTCGCTTTGCCGGGGATGATCTCGACAAGGGGGGCCTCTTTTCTCCACGGCGTCGTCGATGATGGCGCGGAGTGCTCGGTCGATGTCCTCACCCGGGTTGTAGACGCCGTGGAGGTCCAGCTTGAGCTTCACTAGGCGCTTCCCCGTCCCGTCGACACAGAGAAGCCCCAAAGACAATCGAGGTTTGTGCAAATGAGGTGCCGGTGTTCACCGAGCGGACAGTCATCACCATAGCTGCCCCAGTCGTCGTCCAACTGAGTGGCCTGACGCTTCAGATAGGTCGGAGGAGGCACGATCCAAACCTAGTCACGTCAGACCCACGGCAATCTCCCACTGCGACCGACCGTGTCCACTGTCAACGCAGCACCACTGGAAGTTCGCGCGGCCCTCGCACCTGCCCGCCAGCCCACAGCACCGGCTGACCCGATTCGTCGAGATGGAATGAGGGAATCCGGGCCAGCCACTCCTCGATTGCGACCCGCAGCTCCATGCGCGCCAAGTTGGAGCCCGCACATCTGTGGATGCCCGATCCGAACGCTACGTGTCGGTTCATGGCGCGGTCGAGGACAACCTCGTCGGCCCGCTCGAATGTCAGTGGGTCTCGGTTGGCAGCGGGGAAGTTCATCAAGACCTTGTCGCCCTCGCGCATCGGACAGCTCTGGAACGTCACGTCCTCGGTCACGACGCGTGCCATCGTCACCGGCGAGTACGCCCGGAGGAACTCCTCGACAGCCGTGGACATCAGCTCGGGCTCCGCCACCAGCCTCTCTCGGTCGTCATCGTGGGTGGCGAGGTGCCACAGCGCGGAGCCGATGGCGCTCCACGTCGTGTCGATGCCCGCTATCAATGTGAGCATCGCCATGCCGAGCACAATCGTGGGTTCGATAGGGTCACCGTCCACCTCAGCATGCAGAAGTTCACTCAACAGGTCGTCGCCTGGCGTCTCACGGCGCACCTGCATCTGGTCCCACAGGTAGTAGCCGATCCCATAGTTCCCGCGTCTTCGCCGTTCGGGATCGTCGGCGAACTCTAGGGAGTCACGAACCCATCCGGTAAAGGTGTCCGACATTTTCTCGGGGACACCCAGGATGGTGGCGATCACACGGACAGGAATCTGTTGGGCGTAATCACGAGCGGCGTCGGCTCTCCCGTCCTCGATGAAGGCGTCGATCAGCGCGCGGCACAGTGTCCTCGTCATTTCCTCGTAGGAGTCGACTCTGTGGTGCGAGAACCAGGGTAAAAGGAGTCGCCTTGTCCACGAGTGCAGCGGCGGGTCGGCCGAGATGGGCGGCATTCCGTAGGGGAGCTTTTCCTCATCGCCTTCCTCTGGGACGGCGGCAATCACGCTCACGTCGAGTGAGCTGAACGTTGAGGTGTCGTGCGCGATCGCGACGATGTCCTCGTAGGTTGTGGGTAGCCATGCGCGGCCGCGCCGGTCGGTCATCGCGATCGGGCACGTTTTCCGCAGCTCGTCCCAGATTCCGAATGGGTCGCGGATGTACCGGTCATCGAGAACGTCGAAGTCGGTCTCCCAATCGTCCACGGGCTTAGTGTTCGACATTCGCGCAACCTCCACGGGCTCCACAAGGGCCTCGGTCGATGACAAGTATCGCGCCAAAACAACCGGCTGCCCTCCAGCTGCGAAGCTAATGGGGCTTCGAGGCAACGATCTACCGGGATGGACGCAGGTTCTCCAGTAACCTCCGTCGGGATGAGCCCATGCCGCCAAAATCAGTGGCGTCGTCTGGACGATTCCATTATTCCGAACCGATTCTGACGCTTCCCAGAGCCGGTTCCAGATTCCGAATCTGAAACCCCCTCTAGGGGGTTAGAAGAATCCAAATCAACGAAGCACCCGGCCGGTCACCGCCTCAGGTTCCTGGGGTGCCGGGCGGCGGCGGAACGGGAGTGGTGCTACCCGAGTCGAAGCACACATATACCTGGTTCGTATCTTGGACAATCGGGACATACTGGCTATTGATGACCCTGACGGTTGTATGGCAGTAAGGGGGCGTCGCCTTGGTATGCGCCGTCTTCCAGTTGACAGGCGTGGTCAGTCCGTCCCCCGTGAATGACGTCTCTGAGTTGATGGCCGCCACCAGCTTCTTCTGGGTGAGGTTCCGGCCCACGGCCTTGAGGCCCGTCACGAACAGGGCGGCCGAGACCCAGCCGTCCAGGGCGACCTCGTCGTAGGTGGACGAGGGCTCGTACTTCTGCATCTCCCGGATGTAGGTCTCAAGGCCCGGGTACGCGCCGGGAAATGCCGCAGCTGCTTCAAAGGGGACATGCTGGAGCCCGAAGTACACCCCCTGCATGATCGGCGCATACTGCTGCACGGTGCTCCGGTCATAGCCGTTCAACCACACCTGCTTGATGGTGAGTCCGTTCTGACTGATGGCGCGGGCGAAGGCCACGTTCCCGTTGACATCCAGGCACGAGAACAGCATGTCCACGTTGTCGTTCTTCATTTGCAGAACAGCAGGACTGGGGTCGGCGCCGTACACGAGGTTCAGGTCGCTGAACGCGACGTTCAGGCCGAAGGAGCGCAGGCCCGTGACCGCAGCCTGGCAGGCAGCTGCCGATTGGGGCACCCCATAAGCGACGACGGCGATGGACTTGGCTCCCAGCTGCTCGGCCGAATATGCGTCACCAGGTCCGGCGGTCGCGAAGTCCAGGACTGATCCGTACGTCCCGAACAACGTCGGCTTGTTGGCCCAGTCGGTCGAAACGACGTACCCGAACGTAGGGGTGGCCTGCTGGGCGAGGTAGCCGGCCCCACCGAAGAACGGCGTCCCCACCCCCACCACGGCGAAGACATGGTCCTGCTCCACCAGTTTCTGGGCGACGGTGAGGTCATCGGTCGGGCTGCCCTGGTCGTCTTCTTGATAGGCGAGCTTGAGCTTGCGCCCGGCGACCCCACCCTCGGCGTTGACCATGGAGAAATAGGCCTGCACGCCATTGACGACGGGAGCGAAGTCCGACGACAGAGGGCCAGTGACGTTAGCGATGCTTCCCACGTCGATCTGGGTCGGCGTCACCCCAGGAGCGCCTCCGCCGGGACTGTTCTGGACCGGAGCGTTCGAGCATCCGGTTACTCCAAGAGCCAGTGCGGCGACTGCTGTGACGATGCTCGTCAAGCGAACTCGCGCCATCGGTCCCCTCTCAGCGCCCAACCCATAAAGACTGTGACCGACTTCTAGTCCAAAAACTAGATCGAATGTCGGGTCGACCTCTACACGACCCGCCCCGAGTCCCGATTCTGATTCCGACCCCTCCCTTCAGGGGGCGGAGGAATCGAATCAGAATCGACTTCTCGGCTCACCGGATGACTTGACGGGATGGGCTCGGTCATTTCCTAGCACCCCACCGACCATCTGATAGATGCGGTGGTTCTAGTTGCCGGTGACGCGAGATCGTCCGAGCGTCGCGGCCACAGTACGAAGTAGCCGCTCGGGGGGAACGGGCTTTTCCAGATACGTTACGACCTTGGCGCCGACCCGAGCCCGGGTGGCTTCGTCCAGCCAATGAGCAGACACGATCACCACCAGTTGAGTTGTACTGATTGCCTCAAGCACCGAGAAACCATCTCGACGGGGCATCTGCAGGTCGAGGAGAACGACGCCCACCGACTGCTGTTCCAAGAGACGAAGGGCCACGTCTCCATCAGACGCCACGGCGACGGTGTAGCCCGAGGTTCGGAGGAGTCCGGCCGATGTGGACCGCACTGCTTCGTCATCGTCGACCACCAGCACGTCGAGGCCTGACCGGGAATAGCTTGCGGATTGAGGTAACGCACTCATGGCTCCCCTTCGGACTCGGCATGCGAGGCGGGGACTGGGCCATGACACCACTGCGAGGTCGGGCCCATTATTGATCTTCACGGTGGCCTGCGATAGGGGGAAACTACCTATCCCGACTCCCCGTGGAGAAGGTCGTTAGGCGCGCTCGCCGTCGGGACTCGCGAATGGCACGTGCAGAGACTTGGCTGCCTTCTTCTTTGCTTGCTCACCCCGGCGGTCATATCGCGCCGTGGTAGTGACATTGGCGTGCCAGACGAAGCGCTGGACCACGGAGATATCGACCCCAGCATCAAGGAGGTCCGACACGCAGGAGCGCCGCAGGTCATGGGGTGAGAACGCAGCCACCTTCGCCTCCTCGGCCCGGGTCTGCGATGGCGTACACCGCCTGCTCGGTCATGGGTCTGATGACCATCACCCCCCTCTGGGTGACGGGGCAGAACAACGGGCCCGGCTCATCCCCGCGTACCCTCACCCACTCACATACGGCGGCGGCGGCTCCTTCGCGTCCACAACTTCCACACTTCTCCACAGCGAGATTCCACTCACGGGAAATCCCGTATAGAAGGTGGGGCGTGGGAGGTGGAGGGTGGGTGGGTTAGCCGATGGTTGATTCGATGTCCTAACACTTCGGAAGAGGGGCTGTGATGTCTGTCTTCGGCATGATTTTCGACCTGTGGAGTCGTCTTGGCGAGCGAGTGCTTGACGCCGTTGCCCGGCCGGATGTCGTTCGCCTACCTCTCGATGCAGATGCAGGCTGATTCGGTCCCAGGTTCTTCGTACGGACACTCACGCGTTCGATGACGGGCCCACACTCGAAGGAGTATCCGTACGAAATCCCCGAAGATGGGTTACGACAGCTTCGCGCACGGGGTCCGGGCCACGTTTTGGTGGCCCAACCGACTAGCCCCGGGGAATGGGGCGTCTATGTCACCGCGTCTGAGATGGTTGCCAATGACGCGAGGGTGTTGGCCGCTTACAAGGACATCGCGGACGATAACGACGGGTAGCGCAGCCAGGTAACAGAGTGCATGCTTCGGAGTCGGGGAGCGGTTTCTTGACCCCGCCGGTCCCGATTAATGCCGAAGACCGCCTTGATATCGACGGAGACGCTCTGAATGTCTGACCGTTACGATCTCGTCTCTGCTCGACGCGCCAGTACCTCGGTCAATGCCGGCGTGATGCGTCTGTCAATCGGTGGACCGATGGCCCAGATCAGTCCTCCTTGGCTGTTATTGCGCCACTGCACCTGGTAGGAACGATTCAGTGCATCGCTGAGGGTGAGCAATGTGGCCTCGTCTCCAATCCCAGTGATGCGCGTTGTGCCAGGAACACTGGCTGCGGCTTTCTGAAAGTCGGCTGACCTCCAAAGCTAGAGACATCCCAGATCGGTGTCGCAATACGCCCGGCAGCGACACCCAGTCTGGTGATAGGGGGCCGCAGGCGCCTCGGTTTTCGCGCTCTGAAACCTCGACTCCCCTCGCTTTGCACCACCTTCTTGCCCCGGAATCGAATATGATTCTTTACGTGGAGCGTGCAGTACATGTCTTCGTTGTAAATAGAAAGACGCGTGCCACAGTCGGGGAACGCACACACGCGACCGGGCTGGAACCGACGAGGGGGCCGGTCATGCGACTGCGACCACGTGGTGCCGAGCACGCTCTGTGTGTCTCTTTCCATCGACGTTCCGTCTCCGCTGGCAGCAAATGGCCCAGCCGTCCCACAAGAAATAGTGGGGCCGGGCGCTGGCGGGAGTCCCGGCCCCTGGGGGGTGCCCCCAACGCCACGCCGTCGACGCCCGATCCGGCAGGGCGCACTTGAGGGATGCCCGGACCGTCGCTTCCTTATGCCTGGACGGGCCCAACGAGAACCTGTTCCGACCGGTCGTCCCAGTTCGGAATATAAACGCGAGGTTTGCGGCTCTCTTACATGGCGAGCTGCGTTTCGCCGCCACCGTCTGTGGCTCCGGTCTCGTCCCAGGTGCGGCGGTGACATTGCCCTGGGCCCTGTCAGACTTTCCGTGTGGTCATCATGGCTTCAGACTGTGGACGCTGCATCGTCACCATCGCCCAGGGGTGGGACCCAGGATAGAGGTCGAGAGTGCGATCCAAGGCCTATTCTTCGCCACCTCGCCGGAGCAAAGACCGGCGGAAGGTCGCCAGGATGATCATCGGGGCCGTCGTCACCCTCGTGATCTTATTCGTTGTACTTCCTGGCGAACTCGGTACTGGCAAACGCCCGAGTCAGGACCAGAACACAACCACGACCACGATGGCACTCTCGGAGATCCGAAGTACATATGAGGCCGTCGTCTCTGAATACAACGCGGCCCATGTTTCTTCAAACGCAGTGATCGCCGCAACCGCAACCGACATCACAACACAGGAAGGGCGCATACAGAATGACGCGAAGGCCTACAACTACAATGCGTCTGGCAGCGGATGTTCGGGAAACCCAAGCGACTTCGATTCCTGCTTGGCCGCCGAGCAACAGACTGCCCAGAGTGTTCTCGGTGATGAGAACGCTGCAAAGCGGACGGTGAAGGCAGACGTGACCAAGCAAATCAGGAGCGTCCGGCAGATCGAAACTGCGATCACAACTTTCATGCAACAGCTCGACGGCATCACTTGGCCGTCCTCCGTCCCACCCGTGGAGTCAGACGTGACGCAAGCTTTGGGCGACGAGAGGAGTACGTATGTGCAGGTTGCGGCTGACCTTGCCAGCGGCAAATCCTTCTCCACCGATAGTCAGACGATAACCACGGCCACGTCGGCAGTGGCCATCCAGCTGACCAGTATGGCCTCAGCCCTGGGTATTCCTCCTCTGTCGTCGACTACACCCAGCTAGGTTGGATTCGGACGGGGCATCCGGCAATGCGCAGCTCTCAATGGGTCAGGGCCTGATTCTGGATTGCACTGGCCTCAGTCCTCGCTCGGGTGCTCCAACACCAAGGACCACATCCCCTTGCCGCTGACCTTGCCCTAGCCGTTCATCCCTGAAGGAGCCGAAGGTCGCTCGATCATCGCCGGAGGGAGTGCAGGGTCATACCGCTGGGCCGATGACTTCGAGACCGGAACCTGTCAAGCGATTTGAGACACGTTCTTATGAAGCCTTCTGTGCAACCTCCTCGATCGGAACTGGTTCGTTGATCCACGCCAGGGTCGGCAGCTTCGGCGGTTGCGGCCGGCGGTGGCGGAATCGGGCCGGGTTCGCCGCGTAGGCGGCATCGAGGGTCTCGGAACGCTGAGCGCGCACCTCGGTGGCCGTCCCGTAGTGAACCGAGGCCGGCGTGTGGTAGCC
Organism: uncultured Acidimicrobiales bacterium; assembly: GCA_963811775.1. Taxonomy (GTDB): domain Bacteria; phylum Actinomycetota; class Acidimicrobiia; order Acidimicrobiales; family UBA8190; genus Chersky-840. The sequence continues at coordinate 263,587 of CAWESO010000012.1, forward strand.
GATGCCCGAGTGGCGGTGCTCGTGGTTGTAGTACCCGAAAAACGCCTCTCCGAACGCCCGGGCATCCTCGATGCAGCCGAAGCGTTCGGGGAACGTCGGGCAGTACTTGAGGGTCTTGAAATTCGCCTCACTGTAGGGATTGTCGTTGCTCACGTGCGGGCGGCTGTGGCTACGTCCGATGCCCAGGAAGGTGAGCAGCTCCGTCACCGGGTTCGACGTCATCGACGAGCCCCGGTCGGCGTGGATGGTGAGCTGACCAGGTGCGATGTTGTGGCGGGCCACGGCGTCGGCGATGAGCTCTTTGGCCAGCTCGCCGGACTCGCTCGGCGCCACGCACCAGGCCACCACGTAGCGGCTGAAAATGTCGATCACCACGTAGAGGTCGTAGTAGACGCCACGCTGGGGGCCCTTCAACTTGGTGATGTCCCAGCTCCACACCACGAGCGGCTTGCCGGCCACGAGTTCGGGTTTCACCTTGGCCGGGTGCGTGGCCTGGCGGCGTCGCTCGCGGACCTCGTCGTGGGACCGGAGGATCCGGTAGAAGCTCGATTCGCTGGCGAGGTAGATGCCCTCGTCGAGGAGGGTGAAGTACACCTGGGCGGGCGAACAGTCGACGAACCGGGGCGAGCGCAGCACGGCCAGGATGTCATCGACCTCGGCGTCGGCGAGCTTGTTGGGCGGAGCCGGACGGGGCTTTCGCTCCGTGACGCGCCCGGGCTTCAGGTGTCGGTAGTGCGTCGCCCTCGGCCGCCCGACCGCCGCGCAGGCGGTCTGTGTGCCGAACAGAGTCTCGACCACGCAGAAGCACTCGTCGATCACGGCTGCTGCTCGGTCTCGGTGTCCGCACTCTCGGCCAGCAGCCGCGCCAAGAGCTCCGATGCTTTTCCCTGGGCCTCCAGGACGATCTTGTGCTTGGCCAGCTGGTCCTCGAGGCGAGCGTTGCGCTTGCGGAGGCGCTCGACCTCGCGCTCGGCGTCGGTCCGCTTCTTGCGGTGCTTGGGGGCGAGCCCGACAAGGGCGCCGGCCTCCTTAGCGCGGCGCCACTCCACGATGTGGCTCGTGTACAGGCCCTCCCGGCGCAGGATCGCCCCCTTGGCCCCGGTCTCGGCGGCGGCGTCGTACTCCTCCACGATGGCGTGCTTGTACTCGGTCGTGAACCGGCGTCTCGCCGGCTTCGCCGCGGGGTCGTCGCGCACCTCGCCATTTTGGGCGCGCCCGACCAAGGATGCATTGGTCATGGTCATTTGGTCTACGGGTTCCTGACTCGCCCTGGTGGGATGGTGTGCTACAGGAGGTGTCTCACGTCAGCCTGACAGACAGGGGACTCCGGTGATAGGGGCGATGGGTCTGTAGCTGAACCCTTCGTGCCGCAGCAAGCTACAGGCGCTGACGCTGTGTGCCGACTCCATTTCCGCACCCGGCGCCAAGGTCTTTGCCATGAACCCGTGGTGAAGGGCGCGGAGACGAAAGGTAAGGAATGGTTTGATGAGTTGGCACCAGGTGTCCCATGACAGAGCACAGATGTCCCAGGGAAACTGACATCGGACGAGGGGAGTGTCCTATGTCTCGCCTCAGTGAAGGACAGAAGCTGGCCCAAGGGAGCGGCGAATCCCTAGGAGGGCTCAGCGATACGAACGGCGAAACTCATGGCCGGATCGTAGATGGGGCCTGGAACGCGAGCCGGGAGGGCCGAAGCCCTCCCGATCTTCGCCAAGCGGGTCAGACGCCCCCCAATCACCCCTTGTGCCCGAAGCATGGGCGCGTCAAAGCCTCACGTCCAGTACCAGGGAGTAAGCGGCGCTACGCCGCGAGGGGTACTGCTCTGGCCCTGGCAAGTGCCGTGGCCAGTTGGGCGAGAATCGTCAGGTCGACGTGGAGCCGAACCTTGCGCAATCCTGCGAACCCGGAGCGGGAGCATGCGCCCACTCATTCTTGAGGCGACCGAACCCACGCTCTACGCAACCGCGCTGGCGGTAGAGCGCCTTCCAGCGGTCGGTCGTCCGAGGGACCAGGGTGTGGAGGCGATCAGCCGCGACCCAGACGGATGCGGGCTTGCACTCGCGGGTCGGGCAACGCCATTTCGACGCACCACGCTTGGCGTCGGAACCGGCGAAGGTCCACGGGCCGTGCTCGCACAACGGAGGCGCAGCCAGACCGGCCTTCACCACGGCAGTCTCGCGCAGGGGGATGATCGGGCGAATGTCTCGGGCCTCGCACGCCTCGTAGACAGGAGCGTTGTCGTAGCCACGATCGAGGATTGCGACCGACGTTGTGAACCCACACAGGGCAGCCATATCGAGCAGGGTGGGCACCAGAGGCGACTCAGCGGTGTGGGCCGACTCGACCTGCCAGGCGATAGGAAGCTCCGTGGCCACGTCCGACAAGCGCGTGGACCTTGTACCCGTAGTACCCGCCACCCTTCCGGGTGGAGATGGCCGAGCGGTGGCCCCAGGTGGCATCGGGGTCGCTGTAGCGTCTTGCGCTCCGGTCCGTGGTTGTAGAGGAACCGCTGACCGTTGGCATACGCGGGCAGGTCGGACCCGTCGATGGCGACGGTCTCACCCATGGCGGGGTTCTCGGCTCGCAGGGATTCCAGGACCGACTCGATGCACTCGGTCAGGCGGTCGTGGTTCTGGCGCAGCTTGCCCGTGAACCGGTAGCAGGCGTCCAGGCTCGGGGCGCAACCGAAGACGGCTCGGAGGGCGGCATGGTCGGCCACCAGCGCCACGACACGGGTCCAGGTGGGGATGGCGTGAAGGGACTTCACCAGGGCCATCCCCACCATGGCCCGGATGGGGTAGCCGGGGCGTCCGGTCCAGCGGGTGGCTTCCAGGTCCGCGATCAGGCCCCGGATCTCCGGGGTGTCCAGGAGGCTGGAAAGAGCCTCGGCGTCACGGTGTCGCGGTACGGTGGTCCTGGCCATTGGAGGCTGAATCTCCTGTGGTCATGACCCCCGGAGGTTGCCGCCTCTGGGGGTCATTTCTTGTCTCTGTCAGACACCATTTTCCCTGGTAGGTGTGACAGTTACAGGATTGTAGTTCGGGTCTAGATCGGTTCTTTTCGGGCGTCCACCAGGGCCGAACAGGCCACCCCTACGCTCGGCATCATGGCGGGCGGCAACACCCTGTATTACGGGGACAACCTCAATGTCCTTCCGCGCATCTCCTCCGAATCGGTGGACCTGATCTACCTGGACCCACCTTTCAAATCCAACGCCACCTACAACATCCTGTTCAAGAGCCTGAAGGGTGACCCATCCTCGGCGCAGATCCACGCGTTTGATGACACCTGGAAGTGGTCCATTGAGGCGGAGGCCGAGTACCACGCGCTCCTCGACATCACCCTCGACGCCGCCCGAACTCGGCATCTTCATGCGGGCGATGTTCCAGGTGCTGGGGAAGTCGGATGTTATGGCCTACTTGGTGATGATGGCCCCGCGACTGGTCGAAATGCGGCGCGTGTTGAAGCTGAGCGGCAATATTTTCTTGCACTGCGACCCTACAGCCAGTCACTACCTAAAACTGCTGATGGATTCGATTTTCGGCGCGCAACATTTTGTAAACGAAATCATTTGGCATTATCACAGCGGCGGCATACCAAAGGGAAACTTTGCAAAGAAGCACGATGTAATCCTTTCCTACTGTCGAACACCGGATCGGTATTTCGACGCCGAGGGCGCCTCGATTCCTCGTAACGTTTGTCCGGAATGTCATCGGCTTGAAGACAAGTGGAACCATCTGAAGAAGCATGTCGATTCAGACGGGCGCGTATACCGAACCATCAAGTCGGCCGGGAAGGTCTATTCCTACTACGACGATGATCCCACAATCTCGCCTGATGTGTGGTTGGGCATTAGTCATCTGCAACAAAAGGACCCGGAGCGTCTCGGCTATCCGACTCAGAAACCCCTTGCTCTGTTGGAGAGGATTATCAAATCCAGTTGCCCCTCGGACGGCGTTGTCCTTGATCCCTTTTGTGGATGTGGAACCGCCGTGGATGCCGCCCAGAAGTTGGGGCGTTCGTGGATGGGCATTGACATCACGTATATCGCGGTCGACCTCATCACAAAGCGCATCCGACATCGCTACGGCGCCGCTGCCACTTTCAGTGTTGACGGTATTCCGCAAGATGCTGAGGGAGCCGACGCGTTAGCAACGGCGAACAAGATTGACTTTGAAAGATGGGCCGTCTCGATGGTGAAGGGACAACCCACGAAGGCTTCGGGCGATGAGGGTATCGACGGCAAGATTTTCTTTGCCCGCACTTACAAGGAGCCACTTGACGTTGGAGTTTGCGTGGTGTCCGTCAAGGGTGGGGCGACCGTCAATCCAAGCGCCGTGCGCGATCTTGCTGGAACCGTGACTGGCAGCGATTCCCAGATGGGTCTTCTCTTGACGTGGGTCACGCCAACCGACGGCATGGTCAAAGAAGCTGCAAAGCACGGTTCTTATATCCACGACGCGACGGGGATGATCTACCCGAAGATTCAACTTCTCACAGTCGGCCAGCTTCTAGAGGGCGAGCAACCCAAGGTGCCTTCTCCACTGCCGCCGTACATGCAGGCGTCATGGGCACCAGGATCTGAGGCTGTATCACTGTTCTGACCAGGACTAACAGTTCTGGACACCGCTGAGGCAGACTGGAGGGCGCCATGAAGGACACCCTGACGGTCGCGCTGGAGGGAGACTCGATCTCCCTCGAGAAGTTCACGGTTGCGTTGCAAGCGACGCTCCGCATGGCCAACGCGCTCGCCAACGAGGTGGCGCGAGGTATTGACATCGATTGGGTAATCCAGAGCCTCGACAAAAGCAGCGCCACCGCGACAGTCCAGGGCGTTTCGGCTGACACCGAGGGGGTCGAACTTACGGTTGCCGCGTTCGGAGAGGTCGCTTACGCGCTAGAAGCGTGCGAACGGATAACGCGATCCCGAGCAGTGCTGACGCAGGCTCGGAAGTTCGAGAAGTTGCTTGGGGAAGGCGTTACAGAAGTCCGCCTTGAAACCCCCGACCGAGATGCAACGATCCGTTCTTTGGGTTATTTGGCCATTCCAGTTGAGGTGCCGAGTCGGCAAAGCTACGGCGCCGTGCGTGGACGCATCCAGACGCTCTCCAACAGGGGCAGCTTGCGATTTGTTCTGTACGATGCTCTCGATGACAAGGCGGTGGCCTGCTACCTCAGAGATGACCAGAGAGAGCTAATCCGCGGACTGTGGGACCGGCTGGCTGTTGTTGAGGGTTTGGTAAGACGGAACAGCCAGGGCAGGCCTGTGACCATCCGCAATATCTCCGCTATCACCGAACTCCGAGAACCGGAGATTGGAAGATGGCGTGAAGCCTTGGGCGCAGTGCCAATATCGCCCGGGTCCGATAGCGCAGCAGTCACAATCCGAAGACTGCGTGATGCCTGATCCCGAGCGGGTCTATTGGGATGCCTGCGTCTTTCTCGACGCGATCAATGGTGACGCGCAACATCTTCCACACATCACGGCCATCATGGATGCGGCCAGTAAGGGGAATGTTCAGATCATCACTTCGGCCGTATCAATCGTTGAAGTCGCTTTTGCGGCGCAAGAACAACAGGCTCAAGCTCTTGACCCTGAACAAGAGGAGCGGATCAAACAGTTGTGGGAACCTGGCTCGCCCATCGGCGTAGTCGAGTTCTATGAGTTGATCGCCGAAGACGCCCGAGATCTGATTAGGGTGGGATTGGCGGAGAAGTGGGGGCTCAAACCGATGGACGCGATTCACCTCGCGACCGCGAGGCGGATGAATGCGAATCGGTTCCACACCTACGACGGCGACCTGACGAAGTACGGCGATGTGATCGGCATCCCGGTAGAAGAACCCATAGCTGATGCCCCAATGCTGGCTCTGGGCGCTGCCACACCAACCCCACCGCCCTCAGAACCCCCCGTGGGGTAAGAATCCCCCGATCTTGGGGTAGTCCGCCTGGAGGACCCGTGATTACGACGCGCCTACCTGGACCGGCGAGTTTCGCCGATCCCTCCTAGGGGTCGGATGAACTCTGATGTCGGGCAGCCTCGTCCGGCCCGTCGCCGTAACCTCGTCGATGCCTAATGCGTGAAGGGGACCATCCGGCCCGACTCCCGAAGGGCTTCGTGGTAGTCAGCTCGGGCAGTGTCCAGCGCCATCCTCAGTGCCTTCGCTTGTGCCCGAAGGTCAGGAGTGATTGTGGCTCCGCTCTCAAAGAGGTCCCCCGCGAACGCCGTGAAGGCCATCTCGGCCTCCTCGAATCGGCGCAACGCCACGATGGTCGGGTCCATTTCCATCCCGAACCTCCTCGCCTCGTCTAAACCTCAAGCCTGCCACGGTCAAGGCTGCTCGACACGAGATTTTGGACGTGGCGACCGTCAGAAAGCCGATCATCCTCTCAAAGCCCCATGCGAGGGCAGCGGGGAAGGCCACGAAGCACACCGGAATCGCCAGGCCCATCAAAAGGCCAGTCAACAGTTGCACGGCGACGGCCAACCGGGAGCGGGGCTTCGGCTGGTCGTCCCAGAACCCCCGAGCCTCCCAGGAAGGCCCATCGAATAGGTCAATGTGCTGCACTCCCGGATGGGTCTGCGCCACAGAGCAAGTCTACGACGGCAACTACCCAGCCTGGGCTTGTTCTTGCGCGCACACATCCCAATAAGCCCAGGACACCGTCCGCCGGTTCCGCATCGCTGCACTCGGCCAACGAGGGTGAGTTCCTTGGAGCAGAATGCACCTTGGGCCCCCCGAAGACTGAGAAGGGGCGGAGAACCGTCCAGATTCCAGCCAACGTATCACCCCATTGGACGATCATCTGACGCGATTCGGCGGTCGCGGACCCGATGGATGGCTCTTTCCCGGACATAGCGGCTCCGTGATCACTCCACGAACACTCGACCGACAGTGGGTGCGAGCGCGAGCCAGGGAAGCCATCGGCGAGACCGGACCTTCGCTTTCATGACATCAGGCATCGCGGGCTGACGATGGTGGCTATGACCGGAGTCACGCTGGCTGAGATCATGGCCGCCGGCGGACACGGAAGTTCGGCAGCAGCTCTGAGGTACCAGCACACTTCGCATGACCGGAGGACCGCCATTACTGAAGCGCTCACCGCCATGTCTGAGGGTCGCTTCGAACCTGTCTCGCCAACGAAGGGACACGCGGGGGCACGACGGCCATAGATGCCGCGTCGGGCGGGGTCTCACCGGAGCATGCACGCTCGACAGACCGCACCAGCCGCCATCGACACCACAGGCGTAAATCCGCTGGTCAGCAACCAGATTCGGAGCCTCAGCCCCCGGCACAGTCGACTCAGGACAGGGCTGAAGGACGCGTCAGAAACGGACGAATGCGAGCGCGAGCAGTCCCAACCGACTTCAATCCGAACCGCGCGCCCCTGGTCGATGGGCCGGTGATCAGTGTGAGCTCCCCAACGGGCCACCGCTGATGCGAGCCAAACGGGGCTCCGCCATCCACGCCGGTACTCCTCAGAGTATAGTCGATCGTTTATCTGATAGACAATCGGTTATACTCTGCAACATGGCACCACATCTCCTGCAGAGCCCGACCGTCGCCGGCAGCCTCATACTCGCGGCTCGACTCAAGGCGGGACTCACGCAGCGGCAACTGGCCGACAGACTCGGTGTCACCCAGCCCGTCGTGGCTGCCTACGAATCGGGTCGCCGGCAGCCGACCATTCCAAGTTTGATGCGAATCGTGTCGGGTGCCGGCTTCGATCTCCGCCTGAGCCTCGCCCCTCACGAGGACCATGACGAGGTTCTCGAGTCCCTTGAGAGGCAACGACCACGCGAAGAGCAAGAGCGCTGGCACGCCTCTCAGCGTGACATCGTGCACGCCGCTAGGCAGCGCCTCGATGAATCGTGACCAATCCAGAGGATCCGGAGGATCTTGACGCCGCAACGATCATCGGCACTCTCAATCGGCACGGAGTTCACTACGTCGTGATTGGCGCCCTCGCTGCTCAGCTGCAGGGTGCACCGATTCCGCGCACACGGGATATCGACATCACCCCGGCATCCGATGATGACAATCTGCAGCGATTGTCAGCGGCTCTGCACGAACTGAACGCCCGGATCAGGACCGCAGACGTCCCGGAGGGTTTGCCCTTCGATCATGACGGGGCGTCCCTGTCACGTGCTCGAATCTGGAATCTGACCACACCCTTCGGTGAGTTCGATCTCTCATTTGTCCCGAGCGGAACAGAGGGTTACAACGATCTAGCTCGTCACGCGCACCTGCTATCTAGCTCGTCACGCGCACCTGCTTGAGTCGTACGGCCAGCTCGTTCCCGTTGCAGATCTCGACGATGTCATCAGGTCCAAGGAAGCAGCCGGAAGACCAAAGGACATCCTTCACCTTCCGATACTGCTGCAGACCAGTCAGCGCCTCCGTAATCACCGGAAGCGGGGAAGAGACACCGAGCGCGAAATCGGTCCTGACATCGGATTCTGAGCCAGAGAAGACCGCCAAACGGGGTCAACCTCAACGAGCAGTCCCAATCGACTTCAATCCGAACCGCGCTCCCCTCGTCGAGGGCTCCTCGACGAAGAAGTGCGATGACGTCATGGGTGGGGAACCGGTCAGGCGCGCTGCCCGTGGTACCGGTCTATTTCCTTCAACGCAATGGACAGGGCGACTCATTTCAAGGTCCCCGGATATGGCGAAGCTTCACCTGCCACAAGGGCCGGTCGGCTCCTACATCGCGGCCGTCATTGACCACGGGAGGGTCTGCTGGGCGGCTGTGCAGTTTTGGGTGCCCTTGGATTAGCCGCCGATTTGGACCGCCGCCTTCATGTCCCTGCTGCTGTCTTTTGGGTTGTGGCGATTGGCCTCCTGGCGCTCGCTCAGTACCGAGCATTCCGCGATATGCGTCAGCAGCCTGACGACCGTAACGGCGCCTTGATTGATGCAAGGAATGAACTAGAGAAACTTAAGGCGATTGCTGAACCTGATCTCCACTTCGTTGGTCTAAAGACTTTTCGCTAATACCTTGACGTAACTACGCCATTGTGACATACTGGTCGTGTGTCCGGTTCGCGCGGCGCGCCGAAGCAGAGTGTCGGAAACGGGCGGGTCCGCCCCCGGCGTGACTTCGAGGCGCTCAAGAAGCGGCGCCTACGGGCGGCCGACATGTTCCGTCGAGGCAAGAGCCAAGCAGAAGTGGCCCAGGCTCTCGACGTCTCGGCCCAGAGTGCATCGCAGTGGTACCAGTTGTGGTCCAACGGGGGCCGAGACGCTCTTGTCGGCGCCGGACGAGCCGGTCGTCTTCCCCGTCTGTCGGATGATCAGCTGGCGGAGGTGGTGGCCGAGTTACAGCGAGGACCGCGCGCCAATGGGTTCGCCACCGATCTGTGGACTCTGTCTCGCGTCTCCGATGTCATCGAGCGCGTGACCGGCGTGCGCTACGGACCGACCCAGACCTGGACCATCTTGCGTCAGCGTCTGGGCTGGACCCGCCAGCGCCCGGCCCGCAGAGCGCTCGAGCGCAACGAGGACGCCGTCGCCACCTGGGTGTCACAGGAGTGGCCGCGCATAAAAAAAGCGCCAGGCGCCGGGGCGCCTGGATCGTCTTCCAGGACGAATCGGGGTTCAGCCTCCTCCCCGCGGTGAGGTCCACGTGGGCACCGCGAGGCCAGACGCCAGTGTTGCACCACCACTTCAACTGGACCCGGCTGTCGATGTCGGCGGCTCTCGCCTACCGGGCCGACGGCAGCGAGGCCGCTCTCGTCTTCCAGATGCATGCCGGCTCCTACAACACCGAGTCCCTCATCGAGTTCCTCGAGGAGTTCCACACGCACTTCAGCGGTGAGAAGGTGACGCTCATCTGGGACGGGCTCCCCTCTCACACCTCCAAAGCCATGAAGACCTGGCTGCAAACCCAGAGGCGCTGGCTCGTCGTCGAGCAGCTCCCTGGCTACTCACCCGACCTCAATCCGGTCGAGTTGCTGTGGGGAAACGTCAAAGGCCGGGAGCTGGCCAATCTTTGTCCTGACACCATGGACGAAGCGGAAGCGGCCGCCGACACCGCCCTCCTACGGGTGGGCAACAACACCCAGCTCTGTTTCAACTTCCTTGCACACACCGGCCTCTCTTTGTGACCGAGTAGTCACTCTATTAACGAAAGGTCTTTAGATGTGCATTTCGGAGACATGGGCGAACCTGGATGGGTGCCGGTTAATCCTCATATTGCCCATGAGTATGCTTTCTACTGGGGGCGCTCCATCGGAGCTACGTGTATATCGGCTAGGCATTGACAACGACGCGTCAGTTGATGCAGAAGATGTACGCTTTCGCGTCATGTCTGTCGAACCGCCTGGTGCGGCGGAAGACCTACCCTTCGATCTAACCTGGGCAGGGACCGGCGACCCCAAAACGACACTTAAAAGCAACGCATTCTCGCGGGTGGGAACGAGCACGCAATCCTATGCATTTTCGCTTGGCCTAATGACCGTCGCAACTGGGCAATAACGGGAGCCCCGATCGCGGCTCTGAAAGAGTCCTCAGCAAAGACGGTTCCCACGAAGGTCAATCTGGAGATTTGGTGGAATGGTCAGTGCCAAGACGCAGCGTCGGTCTGGATAATGAATCGCCCTGGGTTCGGTAGAGGCTTTTCTGTTAGGGATTACGCGACCCGAGGGTCCTCGCTCTTGGCACAGTAGTGGTTCGCTTCGTACTCGGCCGGCGGGATCTTCCCGCAGGCGCCGTGGAGGCGGCGCTGGTTCCACCAGTGGACCCAGGCGGCCGTCGCAAGCTCGACCTGTTCGATGGTCTTCCACGGACCCCGGCGGTAGATGAGCTCGGCCTTGTAGAGGCCGTTGACGGTCTCAGCCAGGGCGTTATCGTAGGAGTCACCTTTCGAACCGACCGAGGTGACCGCACCCTCCTCGGCTAGGCGCTCGGTGTAGCGGATAGCCAGATATTGCACGCCGCGATCGCTGTGGTGGACCAAGTCACCGAGGTCGCCTGCGGAGCGGGCCCAGATGGCCATCTCGAGGGCGTCGAGAGCGAGGTCGGCTCGGAGACTCTTCGAAACTCGCCAGCCGACGATGGCCCGGCTGAAGGCGTCGGTGATGAACGCCACGTAGCAGAACCCGGACCACGTCGACACGTAGGTGATGTCCGCCAGCCACAACCGGTTCGGAGCCACGGCGGTGAACTGCCGCTCGACGAGATCGGCGGGCCGAGTCCCGGCGTCGCCATCGGTGATGGTGGTTCGCTTGAACTTGCCCCGGCGCACTCCGACCAGCCCCAGGTTGCCCATCAGCCTCCCGACACGGTCCCGGCCGACATCGACACCTTCACGCTGCAGCTGGGTCCACACCTTGTCGACGCCATAGACGTCAAAGTTCTCCTGATGCACCCGGACGATCTCCGGTTCGAGCTCGGCATCCCGGACGGCGCGCTCAGACAGAGGACGGGTGATCGCTGCGTAATAGGTAGAGGGGGCGAACTGCAGGACCCTGCAGATCGGCTCGACCCCGAACTCCTGGCGGTGTGTCGCGATGTAGCGGACTACTTGGCTGGGCGGTCGAGCTCCGCCGCGAAAAAGCTGACGCCGATTTCAAGATGGGCGGAATCCACCGGTCAGCGCAACGGGCCCTGTGAGATGAGCGAGAGCCATTCACAGGAGGACGTTGATGCAGGGCCAACATGGACACCTGAGTACCGAGCAGAAGCAGCTCGCCTTCCGCTTACGAGCACGAGGCTGGCGACTGGTCGATATTGCGCGGGAGATCGGGTGCACCGCGCCCATGGTCGGGAAGATGGTGCGCGACGGAAGGCACCGGCAGGCAAAACATTTCGACTGGCAGCCGCGTCCAGGTTGCCTCACGATCCGTGAGCGTGAGCGGATCCTCTTTGGTATCGGACGGGGCGATACCCTGAGCGCTATCGCCAGAGCGCTGGGGCGATCGCCGTCGACGATCACCAGAGAGATCAACGCCAACGGTGGTCGGGAGCACTATCGGCCTGGCACGCCCACGAACGAGCCCGGGAGCAGTCCCGGCGTCCCAAGCCCTGCAAGCTCCGCCGAGGCCGGCTCCTGACCAAGGTCGCCGCCGACTCGAGCCAGCTCTGGTCGCCCCAGGAGATCGCCTCGCGCTTAGCGTTGGACTTCCCGGACGACCCGGAGATGCGGGTGAGCCACGAGACGATCTACCAGTCCCTGTTCGTCCAAGGCCGAGGCGAACTCCGCCGTGAGCTGGCCCGATGCCTGCGCTCGGGACGGACGGCACGCAAGCCCAGAGGCCGGGTCGAGAAGCGGGGACGGATTCCGGGCATGGTCATGATCTCCGAGCGACCGGCCGAAGCCGTCGACCGAGCCGTCCCCGGCCACTGGGAAGGCGACCTCATCTTGGGCGAAGGTGGGCGCAGCGCCGTGGGGACCCTGGTCGAACGCTCCACCAGGCTCGTGCTGCTTTTGCACCTCACAGAGGGCCGGTCTGCAGACAGCGTCGAGAGGGCCATGCGCAAGGCCATCACGACGCTGCCCGAGGAGCTGTGGCGCTCCATCACTTGGGACCAGGGTGCAGAGATGTCGAACCATGTCCGCTTCACGACGTCGACCGGCATCCCGATCTACTTCTGCGATCCCCATGCTCCTTGGCAGCGCGGATCGAACGAAAACACCAACGGGCTCCTGCGCCAGTACTTACCCAAGGGCACCGACCTCTCAAAGCAGTCCGCTACCGACCTACGCCGCATCCAACGAAGCCTCAACGGTCGACCGCGCAAGACACTTGGCTATCTGACACCATTGGAGAAGTACACAGAGCTCGTTGCGTCCACCGGTTGA
>CAWESO010000013.1:0-20127 GCA_963811775.1 uncultured Acidimicrobiales bacterium
TGTCGCCGAACGGTGCGCGGTGGGTTCCGGATGGATCGCCCGGGATTGCTGCCGGTTATTCGCACCTCGCATCCGCTGACACAACGGCTGAAGCCGTCCGATATCGCGCCTGCGAGCTTCCTCGACCGTCGCCGTCGCGATTCATGGCGGACGTTATGGGTTGGGGGACGCGCATCTCCTTCAGCTCGCCCCGTATCCCTGCTACTTATCTATGAGGGATCCGGGTCAAGGGGGGCGTGGTCCGGCATACACCTCCCTGGGTGTTGCCACCTGGGCGCGGGGTCGAGACGCGTCAGCCCACGGCGACCACCTCCGGGCAGATGGAGCGGACGTGCCGCTCGTCGTTCCCGCGTGGCCGCCGGGCGCCCAGACTTATCTCGGTGCACGGAGACGGTGCTCCGGTCACATGATGATGGGTGGGGGTACCCCGCAGAGGGGGGTTGCGGCCGCTCATTGTTTTCGGGCCGCCCGGGACCTGAGCCCCGGCGGCAGTAGCACCTCGGGAGCCGGTCACAACATCGAAGACAGGCGAGGCGGCCATACGGGGAGAGTGGTCAGGTCACCGGGGCCAGGGCGTGGTCGCCCAGGTCCCGAAGCGTGTGGTAGCAGCGCCGGCTCAGTTTGCGACCGACCGAGAGGGCAGCCCGATTGGGGCCCAGGCGGTCGCGGACCCCGAGGTAGTAGCCGTGGTCGGGCGAGGTGCGTTTGGCCGCCGACATGCCCGCCTCATAGAGCGCCCACCGGAGGATCTCGGGGCCTTGGCGAGCCAGGTGACCCCGGGCGCGCTGGGAATCCGAGGCCCACACCGTCACGTCCAGACCGCTGTGGCGCACGGCGTCGGACGAGGAGCGAAAGCGCCGGCAGTCACCGAGCTCCTCCCAGATGGCCACCGACAGCAGAGCGCCGATCCCGAAGTGGCCCTGGAGGGCCCGACAGCCGATCTGGTGGTGAGCGAAGGCGACCAGTTCCCGGCGCAGCGCGCTGAGCTCGATCTCGAGACGGTCGATCTGGCGCAGGGCGACCTCGACCGACTCTCGCCCCGAGGAGCTGAGATCGGCCTTCTCGAGATGGGCTTGGCCGTCGCCGTCGCGCAGGTGGCAGGCGAGGGCGGGGACGCCGTGATGGAACAGGGTGGCCCGGATGCGCTGCATCCAGCCCCGGCGCTCGTCGGCCAGGGCCTTGTACAGCCGGACCCGGGCGCGGACCTCGAGGACGTGATCCGGGGGGATCCAGGACTCGGGCAGCCGACCGCTCGCCAGCAGCTCTCGCTGCAGGCGGGCATCGGTACGGTCGGTCTTGGCCCGCTGCTTGCGGCCGCGCTCTTTGGCGGTGTCGGCCGGTTCGGCCAGATGGGCACGGGCCCCCACCCGATGAAGCTCCTCGGCGACGAAGCGCCATCCCGTGGGCGAAGGCGACGTCGCCGCGCCCGTCGAAGCGCCCCAGCCATGACCGCATCTGGGCGCGGTCGGCGGGGGCGATCTTGCCCCGGCTCACCTCTTCGGTGCCGGTGTCCACGTAGTCGAAGGTGATCTGCCGGCGATGAATGTCCAATCCTCCTACGATTCCCACGGGGGCCTCCTCGAGCTCCAACAACTTGTTCTTGATTGCCGCAATGATCGTGCGGCTGAGCCGAGGAGGCCTCCCTTCACCTGCTCATTCCGGGTGTCCGCCCACCAATACCCTTGCTATATACAATCATTTCGACGTAGCCTTAACTCGGGTAGGAATTGGCCTTTTCGGGAAGTACATTTGCCCCCTCTGAACTGCCCGTTCGTCCCGTTTGGGTGAGGCAGATTTCATCGGGGAGAGAAAGTAGTGGTGACCCCGGTCCACGGTGATCTGCCCGCAAGGCAGACCGCCCCCCGGGGGGTCTGACGGTGGTCCTACCGAGTCGGCTGGCGTCCAGCGGTCAGAGCCGGGACCCTCGTGCCGAGCGTCGTCGAGGCGATGCGATGTGACGGGATCGACACCTCCCAACATCGTGAACAGTGCTCGTTTGCTCGACCTCGCTCGAGCCGCGATTCCGAAAGTACTTTTTGACACCTGACGTGCACCTTTGCGAGGAACGCGACAAGCCGGGTGAAAAAAAGTTGGACCGATGACGGTGACCGCGAGGGCCCGGCAAGGTGACCCTCCCCGGGGGTTTGCTCGACAGGCGCTCACATGCTGCTACTTATCTACATCGGCTACCAGTGGATCGCGCAACAAGGTTTGATGAGGTCCATAGATATCGGATGAGTAGCCCGTTTCGTGCGTCGTGCCACATACTGATGTCAACGACAGTCCGATTGTCGAGTGCGGACTTCTTCAATCATTGTCCGCCCAACCGGGGCAGCACGAATGGCATCGCGTGCAAGAAAAACCGGACGGCCGCGGGAGGTAGTGACATCGCACAGGAGGAAGGCAAAGTGTTCTCCACGACTACTCAGCAGGGAGTCGTTCGGTGTTTTCGCCGGGAGTCAGGCTGGCAATGCCCGTCCGTTGCGTTCCTCATCGGTGAGGGATGCGTTGGCAGTTTCGAGCGCTTCATTACGCTCTTCGTCGCTCATAGCGTCCCACAGTCCTGCAGCTGCCTGGGCCAGAGCGGCGAATAACGGCTATCCCACACGCTGTCCCGAGCCCCCCTGTTGGCACGGCATCTTCGTGAACCCCCGTGGAGAGCGGTGGGCCGTGGAGGGGTGCAGCGAGCACGCAGTGGACATCGAACCGGGTGATTGAGGTTACCTACGACGCCGCGCTGTGCCGGAGTTGATCCGGGCCCGACCGATAGCCTCGAGACGTTCACGAACATGCGGCCGTCCAGGACTGCGGTCCCAGTTCGCAAGGAAGGTTTCAACGGCGGAGCGAAGCCAGATCGGGCCGGCTGCGAGTTCAGTCATCGGCTGAGGGAAGCGTCCGGCCTGACGCAGTTCGTGCAAACGCTGACGCGAAACGCCGAGTATTTTCGTTACTTCCTGAGTGCCGAGGACATCGGGGAACGTCGGACGGTCGAGTTCGGCTTCGAGCACGTCATCCCTAACTGCCTCAAGGCGAACGAGAGGCCATTGGGGAAGACTCACCATTTCGGCGGCGCCGAGGACGAGTCTGCGCCCCGCTTCGGCGGCCTGCCAGTCAGCATGAACGGGGTCCCCGGCAGGGACGCTGATACGCGCTGACCACCCATGCGTGGAAGCGGCAACCACTCCCGAGTGTGCGGACATGAGAACATCACTGAACTTGTCCAACCGCCCATCGTTCGCGTCGATGGGTTCAGCGCCTTCGGGCGCCTCTGCCTCAACCAGAACACTCCATCCGGTGGGCTCCATCGGCCTCACCTCCCTCTCTGTACCGGCCATTGGCCGCCGGCTCGTCTTACTTCGGCCCGAAAGTTCAGAAGCGACCGGTGGTCGCTCGGTGTGGTCGGCACGGCGATGGGCTTACGACTCCGATCTGCCGGGTACAACGTCGGATGGCCACCTCGGCTTTTGCCGTTGTCATAACGCCACCCCTGGTTCTGTACGAGCTCCGTCGCAATCTCTCGAAACTCGCCGGGCAGTTCCCGACCGGGCGAGTCATTTCCCGGTCCCCCGACTTTGCCAGAATCCTTGACCATCTGTCAAGGCTACCGACCGCCCGGACGGTCGTCAAGGGTTTATCGGCGGGAACACTTTCCCCAAATCATCAGCGCACCCCCTACCTAAGCTGGTCACAGTGGCCTAGGTGGCTGGTGTCTTTCGCGGGCAGAGATGCTCGCGATTTGGTCCTGGATGGGCGAGAATTGCACGTCCGTAATCCTCGATCGGGAGTAACCGATGAGCCTGGGTCAGGCCGAACGACAAGGCTACCTCCTCGACGACGTGATGCGGTTCTGCGGCGAGGCGCTTCCGGAGCACTCCATCTACTCGTTCCTGCACCGTGAGCGCGACCGGCTGTTCCCTGACGAGATGTTCGCCGACCTCTTCGACGAGCGTGGCCGGCGCTCGGTGCCCCCGTCGGTGGTGGCCGTGGTCATGGTGCTGCAGCGCCTGGAGGGCCTGTCTGACCGCGAGGCGGTCGAGCGTTACTGCTTCGACGCCCGCTGGCGCTACGCGGCGGGGGTGGGCGGCTACGACGCCGGCGGGTGGACGAGCTTCGCCCACACCGTGCTCGTCGACATGCGTGAGCGCCTGCGGACCTCGAAACGCCCGAACCGCATCTTCGAGGTCGCTCTGGGCTCGGCCAGCGAGGCCGGCCTCATCGGGCGCAAGCGGGCGCTCGATTCCACCCCGCTGTACGACGCCGTGGCCACCATGGACACGGTCACCCTCATCCGCTCGGCTATCCGAGGTCTGCTGAAGGTGGCCGACCACGCACTCCAGGCCGAGCTGCGCGCCTCGTTTCGCTCCGGCGACGACTACGCCTCCGCGGCCAAGCCCCAGATCGACTGGGACGACGAAGATTCCCGAGAGCAACTCACCGACTCCAGGGCGAACGACGCCTGGAGCTGTCTCGCCGCTCTCGACGGACGTGAGCTCGACCCGCCGGTCCTCGAGGCCGCCCAGCTGCTCGTTACGATCGTGGGACAAGACCTCGACATGGACTCCGACGGCATCTTTTCCATCGCCAGGAAGGTGGCGAAGGACCGGGTGATCTCCACCGTCGACCCGCAGTCCCGCCACGGCCACAAGACCGCGGCGCGGGGCTTTGACGGCTACAAGGGCCACGCCGCGGTGGACCCCGACAGCGAGATCATCACCGCCACCACCGTCACCCCCGGCAACGTCGGGGACGCCAGCGTGGCCGAGGACCTGATCGCCGACCTCCTCCACGACGCCGGCCCCGCCGCACCGGCTGAGAAGGACGTCGCGAAGCGCACGACCGTCTACGGCGACAACGCCTACGGCACGGGGCCGTTCCATGAGCGCCTCGAGGACGCCGGGATCGACTCGCGCTGCAAGACCCAGAGTCCGACCGCCGCCGGCGAGATGTTCACCAAGGACCACTTCACGATCAACCTGACCGACGACTGCGTCACTTGCCCGAATGCGGTGACCGTCAAGATCAAGCGCTTCCGCCGCGGCGGAGGATTGGCCCGTTTCGCCGCCGCCTGCGCCACATGCCCGCTGCGTTCGCAATGCACGAACGCCGCCGACGGGCGGACCATCTCGATCAGCCCCCACGAAGAAGCACTGGCCCGGGCCCGCACGCGTCAGACGGACTCGCGCTGGCGCGACGACTACCGGGCCACACGTCCGAAAGTGGAGCGCAAGCTCGCCCACCTCATGCGGCGCAAGCACGGTGGGCGCCGGGCCCGCGTGCGCGGCACGCAGAAGGTCGACGCCGACTTCCGACTCCTGGCCGCTGGCACCAACCTGGCGCGCCCTCGGCGTGCTCGGAGTTCGTTCCACGAACGTGGGATGGACGGTGGCGGGCGGCTGAGCGGCCCGAGAGCACTGTCGTGGGCCGCCTCCACGACCCGCAGCCAGCGTTGGCGCCGTTGCGACCGCTCGCAGCCGGGAACCGCCGACTCCCCGGACCCGTGACGCTCGTCTCCCGACGCCTGTCGAGCTGTTTCCACGCACGAATCGCCCGATTCACACCACCCACCTAGAGCCGCCGACAGGGGAGGGATTCGGATGCGAGACGAACTAGGCGAGCACCTTTCCTGACGTGCCACGGGAGCGTTGCCGCGCAATCGGGCCAAGGGGGGATTGTCCCGGCGGGTTCGAGGCAGGGCTGGAATTGATGAACGACCGCCACACGTGCGACGTCTGTGGTGCCGAGCATGGGTTCCCTTCGTGACCAGGAACGCTGGGTTGCTGTCACGCCGCTCGAGATACCCCCATCGATCGACGACGACCCCCTGTTCGGAGGGCCCGTCACGTAACGAGGGGGGCATCTCGCATCACCCGCGTCCCTCTCCCTACGCTGTCGCCTCGTGGCCCAGATCCGTTACCGAGTGAGCATCCCGGTCGACGGAAGGCGCGTCACCCGGAAGTTCAAGACACGAGCAGAGGTGGACGCCTTCACCCGCGGTTGCGACACCAAGGATGTTCGCGTCTCCTACGACGCTCGGGTCAGGGTCGGCGATGAGGAGATGAGCCAGTCCTTCAAGCGCCGGAAGGACGCCGACATCTGGGTAGCTGAGAAGGAGATCGAAAAGGCACGAGGCGTCGTCATCGCCCCCGGTAGAACTCGGCTCACGTTCGGCGTGGTGGCGAAGCGCTGGCAGGCGTCCAACCCGACGAAGCGCCCATCGACCCTCGCCGTGGAGGCCGATGCCCTTCGCTTTCACATCCTCCCCAGGTTCGAGAAGCTCCCGATCGGCAAGATCCAGCCAGCCGAAGTACAGGCAGCCGTGAATTCGTGGTCAGACCAGCTCGGCGCCAGGACTGTTCGCCGCACCTACGACGTTCTTCGAGCGATCCTGGCCTACGCCGTCGAGAATGATTTGATCGTCCGAACTCCGTGTCGCGGAATCAACCTGCCCCGCGTTATCGACCGAACAAGGCAATCGATCGGCGCCGACGAAGTGACGACCCTGGCCGGCGCAGTGGGGGAGCAGTACGCCTGCGCCGTCTACCTCGCCGCTGTGCTCGGGTTGCGCTGGTCAGAGGTAGCCGGGTTGAAGGTGGGTGCGCTAGACCTCGATGGCGGGACGGTGGCCATCCGAGAGGTGAGGGTCCGGACGGCTCACCACGATCAGGTAACCGGGCCCCCGAAGTCCGAAGCCGGCCGGCGAACCCTCTCAATGCCCGGACCGTTGACGGCGCTCCTTAAGGCTCACCTCAAGAGGCGGGGACAGCTCGGGCACGGCGACTACGTCTTCACGAGCTCGGCCGGCGGACCTCTCGACTATGTGAACTGGCGACGTCGGGTGTGGTTGCCGGCGTGTCTTGCCGTGGGACTCGAGGGGATCGGCTTCCACGATCTGCGCCGGACCGCTGTGACCGCTCTTGTTCTCGGAGGGGTCGATCTCAAGACGGCCCAGACCCGTATCGGGCACTCCGACATCAGGCTCACGCTCCAGACCTACGCCCAAGCCTCGAGCGCGGCTGACCGAGCTGCGGCGAACACCCTCGGCGAGCACTTCTTTGGGGGGGAAGCTCCCGGAGCCGTGGGATAATCGTGGGATTTCGGGGGCCTCCTGGCTCGGCCGGCGGTGAAAAAGCGCCCTCTGACCTGGGTGGGAAGCAGTCGGGCTGCCGGGATTTGAACCCGGGACCTCCACGTCCCGAACGTGGCGCGCTAACCAAGCTGCGCTACAGCCCGTGGTGCCGGTCTCCCGGCTGTCGCCGGGACATGTTCACGACCGGCAACCGCATCGATGGTAGTGCGAAAACCCGGCGTGACCCGCCGGTGCTCAAACCGTCGCCGACGGCTCGTCGGTCGCAGTGGCGTCGATGCCCTGGACGACCACTTTCGCCACTCGCCGCTTGTCCATCTCGGCCACCCGGAACTCCCAGCCGTCGTGGGTCAGGCGCTCTCCCTCTTCGGGGATGTGGCCGAACGCGTCGAAGAGGAAGCCTCCCAGGGTGACGTACTCGCCCTCGGGGACGTCCACCCCGATCTGGTCCCGGACGTCGTCGATGCTGGTCCCTCCGTCGACGAGCCACCGCGTGCGATCGACCCGGATGATCTCGGGCTCGCCGCCGGGGTCGAACTCGTCGCGCAGGTCACCCACCAGCGCGGAGAGAAGATCCTTGACGGTCACGACCCCGGCGACCCCGCCGTACTCGTCGACGACGACGGCGAAGGCCCTGCGGTCGCGGCGCATGTCGGCCAGCACGTCGAGGACGAACCGGCTCTCGGGGATCGGGTAGGGCTGGCGCAGACGGCGCGAGATGTCGAGCGGCGTGGGTTTGGCCGCCTCACCGTCCCTCCCGGGGCCGCCCTCGCCGTCGGCGGGGGCGCCGTTGCCGTTGCGGGTGTCGAGCTCCCATCCGGACCGGAAGAGGTCGTTCACGAAGAGGATCCCGATCAGATGGTCGAGGTCGTCGTCGTAGACCGGGAAGCTGCTGTGCCCGGTCTGGCGCACGGCCCGGGCCACATCCGCGGCCTGCACCGGGATGGGCAGGCCCACCACGTCGACCCGGGGTGTCATCACCTCGCGCACGGTCGTGTCGCGCAGGTCGTGCAGTGCCGCCCGGATCAGGCGCTCCTGGTCCTCACCCGCCTCCTCGCGCTGCGTGCCGCGACCGGGGCGAGATCCTGGAGGGCGGTCTTCGGGTGAGGCTTCGCGTCGTCGGAACACGTCGAGCAACGAGTGGATCAGCCCGTGGCGCCGGCGGCGGGCTCGGTGCCGGCGCCGGCCAGGAGGGGCACGGGCTGGAAGGAGTCGTCGTGGAAGGTGCGACCCTCGATCAGCGCCGTCGTGGCTTTGCGGAGTCGGATCGGGTCCAGGGGCTTCACGATCCAGCCCTCGGCTCCGGAGCGCTTGGCCAGGAACACGTCGGGGCGACGGTCGAGCAGCATGAGGACCGGTACGTGCGGGAGATTGTCGTAGGACTCCTCGAGGCGCAGGTCGAGGCAGACGGCCATGCCGCCCATGCTGCCCATCTGGAGGTCGACGATCACGAGATCAGGCTCGTGCTCGTCGACGGCGGGGGCGACGGCTTGGCCGGTGTCGACCTCGATGATGTCGGTCTCGGGGTCACTGACCACGGCGATGACATCGGCCCGAACCGAAGGGGCGTCGCTGGCCACCACGATCGTGCGCACGGGCTCAGGCTAACGGTTGCCGAGCTGGTCGGAAAAGACGTGGTCGGCCACGAGGCCGAGGCCGACCACGTCGTGGACGTCCACGTCGAGCAGGGGGACCAGCGACACGGGCGACGGCGCCACCTGCGTCACGAGCGCGGCGAAGGCCTCCTCCTCGCGCCGGTTCACCGCCTGGTAGCCCAGGAGGTTGTCGATGAGCGCCGCGAGGGCGCTTCCGGGGGGCGCGACGGGGAGCGCCTCGGAGACGGTGAAGGCCGGGTGCACCCGGTTGACGACGAGGCCCTCCACCGCCAACCCCGACTCGTTGAGCTTGTCGGCGAACCATCCCGCCTCTTCCACGGTGTCGGAGCGGGGGGAGGTCACGAGCACGAACGCAGTGGTGCGCCGGGCCAGCAGGCGGCGCATGTGCTCGGCCCGGGTCCGGAACCCCTCCTCCATGCCCTCGAACGCCTGGAAGAACGCCACGGCGTCGTGCACGATCTCGGCTCCGGCGACCTTGGAGATGGTGCGGAGCAGGGCCTGGGTGGCGACCGACACGGCCCGCAGGTAGGCGCGCGTCGGCATGAGCAGCAACTGGAAGAGGCGATGGCCCAGGAACCGGGTCAGGCGCCGGGGCGCGTCGAGGAAGTCGAGGGCGTTGCGCGACGGCGGCGTGTCCACCACGATCAGGTCGAAGCGCCCCTCCTCGGAGAGCTCGTAGAGCTTCTCCATGGCCATGTACTCCTGGGTTCCCGACAGCGCGCCGGTGAGGTTGCGGTAGATCCGGTTGGCGAGGATGCCTTCGGCCTGCTCGGGTGACGACGCGTAGCGGGCGATGAGCTCGTCGAAGGTGCCCTTGGGGTCGAGCATCAGGGCCCAGAGCTCGCCCGGCCACGGTCCTTCGATCTGGCGGGGGGTGTTGGCCAAGGTGTCGACGCCCAGCGCGTCGGCGAGCCGCTTGGCGGGGTCGATGGTGACCACGCAGGCGCGGCGGCCGCGGCGGGCGGCCTCCAGGGCGAAGGCGGCCGACACCGTGGTCTTGCCGACCCCACCCGACCCGCAGCACACCACGATGGCGCGCTCGCCCACCAGCTCCGACAGCCCCACCACTGCGGCGTGCCCGGCCGGCCCGGGGACCGTGCTCACGACGCGTCCTCGTGGTCGGGCGTGTCGCCGGCCGGTTCGTGGCCGGGTCCGGGGGGCGGCCCGGGTCGAGGCAGGGTCGAGGGGCCGTCACCGTCGGGCAGCCGGCCCACCGCCAGGGCCAGCTCGGCGGCCAGCACGTCGAGCTCGTCGGGCCCGATCCCGTCGCTGAAGAGGAACGGCGCCTGCAGCTGCGGCAGGGGCAGCTCCGCCGCCAGTCGTGCCCGTTGCTCCTCTTGGAGACCGAACCGGTGAGACCGGAAGCTCGCCGCGGCCCGCAACGCCGCGGCCTGGTCGGGCTCGAGGGTCACGCCTACGTCGGCCGCGGCCGCGTCCGGATCGACCTCCAGGGCCGGTTCACCGGCGAGGCAGGCGTTGACGATGACCGGCCCGAGTGAGATGCCGATGCGGTCCTCCAGTGCGTAGGCGGCCTCGACGACCTCGTTGACCGGCATCTCCTCGGGCAGCGTGACCAGGGCCACTTGGCACCGGTCCGGGTCCGACAGCAGGTCCACGACGTCGGCGGCCTGGGTCCGCACCGGCCCGGAGCGGGCCGCGTCCAACAGGCCCTGGGCCGAAGACAAGAAGGTCATGGCATGGCCCGTGGCCGGGGCGTCCACCAGGATGAGGTCGGCCGCGCCCTGGCGCTCGAGGCTCTTGACCTTGCCCAGGACGAGGATGTCGCGGATGCCGGGGATGGCGGTCGACACCACGTCGAGCGCCCCCGAGGACACCAGGCGCTTGGAGATCCTCTTCATCCCGTGGTCGGCGAGGTACTCGAGCAGGGCGTCGTCGGGCGTGATGCAGCGGGCCCGCACCGTGCCGCCGCCCGTCAGCTTCTGCACGTCCCCCAGCTGGGACTCGTCGTAGGCCAGGGCGCCGGATCCTCCGAACGCGGCCGGCACCCCGGGCTTGCCCTCGAGCTCCACCACGAGGACCGACAGCCCGGCATGGGCCGCCATACGGGCCAGGGCGGCGGTGATCGTGGTCTTGCCCACGCCGCCCTTGCCTGCGACCACCAGGACCCGGCTCTTCGAGCAGAAGGTGGCGACGTCCATGCGCGGGCGAGCGTACCGGTCTCCTCCCGGTCACCGCGAAGGGGTTTCCCGGGTTTCGGCGACTCGGGGCGCGCCGCCCGAGACGCAGGGCGGCCCCTCGTCCGGGGGTGGCCTCTGGGCCGCTAAATCAAGAGAACTTCCTGCTCAGACCCCTTGTCGGGTTCACAGGGACGGGACTAGCGTCACGATAAGGAGGGGGAGTGCAGACACAGACGTTGGGGGAAGCTTGGCAGGCTCGGGCGGCCTGCAGGGGACCGCAGTCGGCGGTCTTCTTCCCGCCCACGCACGCCGAGCGCAAAGAAGACAAGATCGAGCGGGAGAACCGCGCCAAGGGTATTTGCGCGAGCTGCGTCGTTCGTCAGGACTGCCTCGAATACGCCATCCGCATCCGTGAGCCGCATGGCATCTGGGGTGGCCTGAACGAGAACGAGCGCAAGCAGGTCCTGCAGCGCCGAGCCGGCTGAAGCGGGCGCCGGGCCTCGGCGTCGAAACGCCGGTCAGCGCAGGCCGAGCCGGCTCGCCCCTGCTCTGACCCCCGCCGACGTGCACACCGGCGCCGGCCTCGCCCCCGTGGCCGCGCAGATGGCGGCCGACAGGAGGTTGGCCGAGCCGAGGATGGCCTGGGTGTCGCCGTTGGACGCCTTGGCCAGGTCGTCGGCGATCTGCCCCATCGACTTGCCCTGGAGCACCCCGGGCGAGAAGCCGATGCCCGACCCCGACAGCACCAGGCGGTTGTCCACGTCGACGAACGGAAGGGTCCCGGTGCCGGGGACGAACGGCGAGGTGTCGTAGCGCCGCACGAGGGCCCACTCCAGGGGCGTGGGGTCGTGCAGCTTGGGGAACCCGGCCGGGGCGGTGTCGGAGGGTCGGTCCCCGTATTCCTCGACGGCCGCGAAGGTGACGTAGCGGCTCCGGTAGGTGGTCCCGTCGAACGAGAACGTCGGCGTGGACGGGAAGACCTCGTCGCTCGACGACGACGTGGCGCCGAGATGGGCGAACGTGCCGAACCGGTCGAGCGCGGCCACGAGGGCCCACCGCTCGGCCGCGCAGTAAGGGCAGAACTCCGCTCCGACGTAGACCACGGCGGGCCGCCCCCCGATCGACAACGCCGGCTGCCCGGTCAGCAGCGCCTGGCCCGGGTCGACCGCCGGTGGCGCCCCCACGGCGTCGAAGACTGTGCTCGGCAGGCTGGCGACGGCGCGCACGACGCCGGTCGCGGCCGGCGCCACCGGCGGGGGCTGGACCGTCGTCGTCCCCCGGGTGATCTTCACCACGAGGAGGACCACCACGATCGACAGGATCAGGATCACGAACACCCACGTGACGAGGGCCATGGGCACCCGACGACGTGCCGGGCCGGCGGGAGTCTGATCGGGGGTGCCGTGGACCTGGGTCGTCGCCATCGTGAAGGAGCCCCGCCGTTGCGGTCGAGTGGGGGCGTCGACAACGCGTCCGGACCGAGGAGGGGCCAGCCTACCCACGGCCTGCTCGAGGCCGCCTTCGGCTGCGGGTGAGGCGGCGTCGGTAGCCTGGGAGCGGTGCCCACTCCCGCCGAGCCCGCCGACCACGTCCCCGAGTCGGTGCCGGCGCGCGACGCCGCCACCATCATGCTGGTGCGCGACGCCCAGTTCGAGGGCCACCCCGCTCTCGAGGTGTGCATGCTCCAGCGCCACCTGAACTCGGACTTCGTCGGGGGGCGTACGTCTTTCCCGGGGGGAAGGTCGACGACGAGGACCGCACGCCGGCGGCCGAGGACGCCTGTGCGCTGCGCAGCGACGCCGAGGCCAGCGCCATGTTGGGCGTCGAGTCCGGGGGGTTGGCCTTCTGGGTGGCGGCGCTGCGCGAGTGCTTCGAGGAGGCCGGTGTCCTGCTCGCCTACCGCGGTGACGGTTCCGGTGGCGACGACGCCATCCTCCACGCCCACGACGCGTCGACGCGGCAGCGTCTGGCCGCGCTGCGGGTGGCCCTCAATGCTGGCGAGGTGCGCTTCCTCGACGCCTGCCGGGCCGAAGGGCTGCGCCTGGCCACCGACCGGGTCCACTATTTCAGCCACTGGATCACGCCCGAGCCCGCGCCCAAGCGCTACGACACGCGCTTCTTCGTGGCCGCGGTCCCCCCGGGCCAGGTCCCCATCCACGACGACCACGAAACGGTGGACACCGTGTGGGTGCGACCCGACGACGCCCTGGCCCGAGCCAAAGCGGGCGAGTTCGACCTGATCTTCCCGACGATGAAGAACCTCGAGGCCATCAGCCGCTTCGCCACCAGCGGCGAGCTGCTGGCCGCGGCGGCGGCCATCGAGCGCGTCCCCACCGTGCTCCCCCGGGTGGTCTCGGACGAGCGCGGCTTTCGCATCCTGCTGCCGGGGGACCCGGGCTACGACGAGGCGGTCGGCCCCGGTGCCGACGCGGCGCGGGGGCGGTCGATGACCCCGACCGAGGTGGGGGCGATCGTGCGGACCATCGGTGCCGACGGGCGGTCCGAACGGCCTCGATGAGCGCGGCACCGCCGCTCGAGCCGGCCGCCGGGCCCGAGCCGGGCCGGCCCGCGGCCCTGTCGGGGTCGGTGGTGCGGGTCACGGCCCCCAACCCGGGCATGATGACCGGCCCCGGGACCAACACCTACCTGGTGGGCGTCCACGAGCTGGTGGTGGTGGACCCCGGCCCCGACGACGAGGCGCATCTGGACGAGGTGGCCGAGCTCGGTGCAGGCCGCATCCGCTGGATCGTCGTCACCCACACCCATCGCGACCACTCGCCCGGCGCGGCGGGGCTCGCCGCCCGCACCGGCGCCCAGGTCTTCGGCTTCGACGCCCGTGACGGCTTCGAGCCCGACGCCTCGGTGGGTGAGGGCTTCGAGCTGCACCCGGCCGGCGCCACGCTCCGGGCGCTGCACACCCCGGGCCACGCCTCGAACCACCTGTGCTGGCTGCTCGTCGAGGAGGTCATGCTCTTCTCGGGGGACCACGTGATGCAGGGCTCGACGGTGGTGATCGCACCGCCCGACGGCGACATGACGCAGTACCTGGCCAGCCTGCGCCGGCTCCTGGGCCAGGAGCCGCCCCTGGCCACCATCGCCCCGGGGCACGGCTCGTTGATCACCGACCCCGCCGCCGCGCTGGGGGCCATCGTCGACCACCGCCTGGCCCGGGAAGTGGCGGTGGCGCGGGCCCTGGCGCGGCGGCACGAGGCCACGGTGGACGAGCTCCTCCCCGTCGTCTACGGCGACGTCCGCGACGAGCTGTTGCCGGTGGCCAGGAAGTCGCTGTGGGCGCATCTCCGCCGGCTCGCGGCCGAGGGCGCGGCCCGCAGCGCCGATCCGGAGGACATCGAGGCGCGCTGGGTCTCGACGGCGTGACAGGCCGAGGCGGCGTGTGCCGGGCGCGCCGCGTCCGTTAGCCGGCGTCGTCCAACGCCGCCTCGACCCGGTCGAGGAGCCGGGCGGTGCAGCCCGACAGCTCGACCACCGGTGCGATCTGCTCGACGATGCGGGTGGCGAGGGCGTCGAAGGCCACACCGAGGACCCCGTCGTCGAGCGCCACGGGCGTGCCCGCGTCGCCGGCCGCGGTCATGTCGGGGTGCAGGGGCACCTCGCCCACCAGGGGCACGCCGATCTCGGCGGCCAGACGCTCCCCGCCGCCGGCCCCGAACAGCGCGTAGGCGGTGCCGTGGTCACAGGTGAACGCCGACATGTTCTCGATGACGCCCGCCACCCGCAGGTGCCCCTTGCGCGCCATGTCCGCGGCGCGCGCCGCCACCTTCTGCGCCGCGATGGGCGGCGTGGTGACCACGAGCACCTCGGTGCGGGGCAGCATGCGAGCCAGGCCCATCTGGATGTCCCCCGTGCCCGGCGGCATGTCGATGAGCAGGTAGTCGAGCGCCCCCCAGCGGACGTCCTCGAGGAATTGCTGGACGGCCCGGTTCAAGATGAGGCCCCGCCACATGATGGCGGACTCCTCGTCGGCCAGGAACCCCATCGACACCACCTTGAGCAGGCCCGGGCCCACGGGCTTCTCCAGGGGGACGATCTTCTTCCCCTCGGCGGTGAGCGCACCCTGCATCCCGAGCAGGCGCGGGACCGAGAAGCCCCAGATGTCGGCGTCGAGGAGCCCGACCACCAGCCCCCGCCGGGCCAGGGCCACGGCCAGGTTGACCGTGACCGACGACTTGCCGACCCCGCCCTTGCCCGACGACACGGCCAGGATCCGGGTGGTGGGGGGGATGTCGGTGGCCAGCGCCCGGTCCTCCTGGGCCTTGCGCCGGGCGCGGTCCATGAGCGCGCTGCGCTGGGCCGCGTCCATCTCGCCCATGACGACCTCGACGGCGGCGACGCCGGGGAGGCTCCCCACCCGGGTCTCGACGTCGGACCGCAGCTGGGTGCGTAAGGGGCAGCCGGCGATGGTCAGGGCCACCTCCACCGTGACCCGGCCGTCAGGGCCCACGGCCACGGACCGCACCATGCCGAGATCGACGATGTTGTCGCCGAGCTCGGGGTCGATCACGCCCAGCAACGCGGCGCGCACCGTCTCCTCGGCTGGGGGCGAGGAAGGCGCGGGCACTCTCCCGATCCTACCGTTCACCTGGTCGGAAACGGTCTGAACGGCCCCGTCGCGCCGGCGTCGGGGTCCGTTCGCGCCCTGCCTCCGGTACAGTGTCTGTACGACGCATGGGTCGTGAGCCCTCGTGGGTTGGCCCCGGGGCCCCGACCGGAGGAGGCAGCACGGTGACGACGATGAGCTCGGTCAACATCGGCAAGAAGCCGAATGTGATCACGCTGACGGACAGTGCCATCGCCAAGGTCTCCGATCTGCTGGCCCAGGAGGGGAACGACGCCCTGGCGCTGCGCGTGGCGGTACGTCCCGGTGGGTGCTCGGGCTACAGCTACGAGATGTTCTTCGACTCCGAGCTCTCCGACGACGACGTCGTCACCTCGCAGGGTCCTGTCAAGGTCGTCGTGGACTCCGCCAGTGCCGAGCTGCTCAAGGGCGCCAGCCTGGAGTACAGCGACGGCCTGCAGGGTGCGGGATTCAACATCTCGAACCCCAACGCCACCCGCACCTGCGGGTGCGGCTCGTCCTTCAGCTGACCCATCCCGGCGCGCCGGGACCGGCGCCGACGGTCTCGTTCCGCGTCGACGGCGTCGACGTCGCGGTTCCCGACGACGGCACGTCGCTGCTCGAGGTCCTGCGCCAACGCCTCGGCCTGCGTTCTCCCAAGGACGGGTGCAGCCCCCAGGGCCAGTGCGGGTGTTGCACCGTGTGGGTCGACGGGTCTCCCCGCGTGGCGTGTGTCACCCCCGCCCGCCGCGTCGCGGGCCGTGAGGTGACAACGCTCGACGGGCTCGATCCCGGTGCGCGCCGGCGCTGGGCCGACGCCTTCACCGACGCCGGCGCCAGCCAGTGCGGGTTCTGCACCCCGGGGATCATCATGCGCCTGGCCGCCCTCGGCGACCGCAAGGGAGCCACCGACGACGAGGCCGTCGGGCGCGCCCTGCTGGCGCACCTGTGTCGCTGCACGGGGTGGCGCACCATCGTCGACGCCGCCCGCCGGGTCCACGACTCCGACGACTCCGATCGCTCCGACCACTCCGATAGCGCGCCCGGGTCGCCGCCGCGATCCGGTGTCCGCCGCGACCTCGAGGCCGCGGCGCGCCGGGCCGCTCTCGAGGGGAACGGCCCGCAGCGCGTGGGACCGGACGTGGCGTGCGGCGGGGGCGGCTTCGCCGAAGACACGGCCCCTCCCGACGCCCTGGTGGCCGTGCCCGACGGGCGCGGCGGCTGGGCCGTCGGGGACAGCCTCCCCGCGGCCCGGGCCCGGGCCGAACAGGTGCCGGGTCGCAATTCCACCGTGGGCCTGCGCCACCCCGTCGAGCTCCCCCCCGGCGCGTGGGACCTCATCCTGCAGACGACGTTCGTCGAGCCCGCCTACCTCGAGCCCGACGCGTCGTGGTGCGAGCCCGGCGGCGAGCCCGTCACGCCGCTCGCCAACGGGGGGGCCTTCGGCGGCAAGGTGCATTCCCCGGTGGCCGTGGCGGCACGGCGCCTGGCCGACGCGCACGGGCGGACGGTGCGCGTCGTGTACTCACGCGAGGACGTGGTGCGCTACGGGCCCAAGCGTCCCCCCGTGGCGGCCGGAGTGCGGGCCGACGGCACCGGCGTGCTCCGGGTGGCCCGGACGCCGGGCTCGGGCCCCCTCGCCCGGTGGGCGCAGGCCGTGGCATCGGTGGCGCCAGGACTGGCGATCGAAGAAGTGGCGGTGCCGGGCCCGCCGGTCTCGGCCGACCCCCGCGCCGCCGGTTGGGCCGAGGCCGCCGTGCTCCTGGCCGCGCTCGAGGCGCGAGGCACGCACGGGGTCGGCCCCGATCGCCCCGTCACGGTGCGATCTGCGGCCGGGGCGCGCGCCACCGCGACGCTCGGCAGCGACGGGGCGGTGTCGGTCTCGGTGGCGGCGGGCGAGGCCCTCGACGACGTCGTGCTCCGTTCGTACGTGGTCGGCGCGGCCCACCAGGCGCTCGGATGGGTGCGCAGCGAGGGTGTGGCCGTGGACGAGGACGGCACGGTGCTCGACCTCACCATCCGGTCGTTCGGGATCATCGCGGCGCGCGCCATGCCCGCGGTGGAGGTCGTGGTGGAGGACGATCCCCGGCCCGCCCTGGCGGTTGGCGATACCGTCTTCGCTGCCGTCGCCGCCGCGGCGTGGCTGGCGGCCGGGCTTCCCCCGGCGTGGCCCGTGGACCGAGGAGGTGGCGCATGAGCACTCCGGTCGGGCCCTACTCACCGGCCCTGCGGGCCGGCCCCTGGCTCGTGTGCTCGGGGCAGATCGGCATCGAGCAGCGCCCCGACGGCCCCGCGTTGGTAACGGGCGGCTTCGAGGCCCAGGCGCGCAAGGCGCTGGCGAACCTGTCGTCACTGTTGTGGGACCGGCAGGTCGGTTGGTCCCACGTGGTGAAGACCACGGTCTTTCTCACCGACATGGCCCACTACGCTGCCTTCAACGCCATCTACACCGAGGTGCTGGGCGATCACCGGCCGGCCCGCTCCGTAGTCGCCGTCCAGGGCCTGCCCATGGGGGCCCTGGTCGAGATCGAGGCGTGGGCCTACGCCCCGGAGGCCACGCCCGTCTGACCGCCTCGCTCGGTCACGGGGCCCAGGTGCCCTGACCGAAGCGGTATCCCACCGACCGCACCGTCTCGATGAGGTGCGCATGCTCCTCGCCCAACTTGGCCCGGAGGCGACGGACGTGGACGTCGACGGTGCGGGCCCCGCCGTAGTACTCGTATCCCCACACCCTGCTGAGCAAGGTCTCGCGCGTGAACACCTTCCCCGGGCGCGCCGCCAGGAAGCGCAGGAGCTCGTACTCCATGTACGTGAGGTCGAGGGCGCGGCCCGCCACCGCGGCCTGGTACGTCTCGAGGTTGAGCACGAGCGGCCCGTGCTCGATGAGCTCAGGGCGCAGCCCCCGACCCGTGCGCCAGAACAGGTGGGCGAGACGGGCCCCCACCTCCTCGGCGCGCGCCGGCAGCACGCAGAAGTCGTCGAAGTGGTCCTCGCGCAGGCGCAGGTCGGCGAGCTGGCTGGGGGCGACGACCAGGAGCAGGGGGCGCAGGGGCACGTCCCGGGCCCGCACCAGCCGGCACAGGGCGAAGGCTCCCGACGCATCGGGCTCCGCACACACCACCGCCCCGGCCCAGCCGTCGTCGGGCTCGTCGGTCTCGGCGTGCTCGGGCCGGGCCACCGCCTTCCAGGGATAGCCGGCCCGTTCGATGACGAGGGCCAGCTCGGCGGGGAACGGCTCGGGATAGCACAGCAGCGGTTCCATCAGCTGTCGTGTCTCCTTTGCACCAGCACCACGTGCGCGCCGGACCGCTAGAGGAGCGGGAAGTAGCGGTCGAGCTCGAACTGGCTGATGTGGGTCTTGTACGCGCCCCACTCGGCCCGCTTGTTGCGGATGAACCATTCGAAGACGTGCTCCCCCAGGGCTTCGGCCACGAGCTCGGAGTGCTCCATCTCGTCGACCGCCTCGTTGAGGCTCCCGGGCAGGGGCCGGATGTCGTCGGCGGCGAGCTCCTCGGGCGTCATGGCGAAGAGGTTGGTGGCGGCTTCGCGGGGGAGCTCGTAGTTCTCCTCCACCCCCTTGAGCCCCGCCGCCAGGATGACGGCGAAGGCCAGATACGGGTTGCACGCCGTGTCGGGTGCCCGGTACTCGACCCGGGTCGACTCGTGCTTGTTGCGCTTGATCACCGGCACCCGGATGAGCGCCGAGCGGTTGTTGCGGGCCCACGACACGTGGATGGGCGCCTCGTAGCCCACGACGAGGCGTTTGTAGGAGTTGACCCACTGGTTGGTGACGGCGGTGATCTCGTGGGCGTGGCGCAGGAGGCCGGCGGTGAAGCGCTTGGCCACCTCGGACATCCCGAACGGGTCCGCCGCGTCGTAGAAGGCGTTGGTGTCGCCCTCGAACAACGAGAGGTGGGTGTGCATGCCCGATCCCTGCACGCCGGTCAAGGGCTTGGGCATGAAGCTGGCGTGCACGCCCTGGCGTTGGGCTGTCTCTTTGACGACGAGGCGCACCGTCATCACCGTGTCGGCCATGGTGAGCGCGTCGGTGTAGCGGAGGTCGATCTCGTGCTGGCTGGGCGCGTCCTCGTGCTGGGCGTGCTCGACGGGGATGCCCATCTCCTCGAGGGTCAGCACGCTGCGCTTGCGCAGATCGCTGGCCATGTCGGTGGCGGTGAGCTCGAAGTACGAGCCCGTGTCGAGCGTGACCGGTGGCGCGGTGGGATCGGAGTTGGCGAAGTAGAAGTACTCGATCTCCGGGGAGGCGAAGAACGTGAAACCCTGCTCCCGGGCGCGGTCGAGGTTGCGGCGCAGCACGTGGCGTGGGCATCCCTCGAACGGGGTGCCGTCCAGGTTGAAGATGTCGCAGAAGACCCGGGCCACGGGAGCCTCGTCGGGATGCCACGGCAGGATCTGGAACGTCTTGGCGTCGGGCCGGGCGAGCACATCGCTCTCCTGGACCCGGGAGAAGCCGTCGATGGCCGACCCGTCGAAGGTCATGCCCTCCTCGAGGGCGTTCTCGAGCTCGGCCGGTGTGATGGCGAAGGTCTTGGGGGTCCCGAGCACGTCGGTGAACCACAGCTGCACGAAGCGCACGGCGCGCTCTTCGACCGTTCTGAGCACGTACTCCTGCTGGCTCCGCATGTGGCCTCCGCTGTGTCTCACCCGAGGTCGGTCGGCAACCCTGCCCGGTCGGCCCGACCGGACCGCGCT
>CAWESO010000014.1:0-162062 GCA_963811775.1 uncultured Acidimicrobiales bacterium
CCACCAGTCGCTCCACGACGTCTTCGTGCGCAAGATGAAGGCCGCCGACGCCCGGCGTGTCGTGGCCGGCGTCGACTGGCTCGACATCCTGCCCGCCCATCGACCTCGCCGGCTCCGAGGTGCACCTTCTCACCGCGCACCGGCCGGGAACACGTCTTCGCCCATGCGCTCTCCCGGTGGTGGACGAGTACGACGTGATCCTCATCGACTGCCCGCCGTCGCTGGGGGTGCTCGCCGTCAACGGCCTGACCGCCGCGAAGGAGGTGCTCATTCCGGTGCAGTGCGAGGCGCTCAGCCCGCGGTGTCGGGCAGCTGCTCGAGAAGATCGACGACGTGCGCATGTTCGCCAACGCGGATCTCGAGGTGCGGGGGGTCATCGCCACCATGTACGACGAGCGCACCCGGCACGGCAAGTCGGTGCTCGACGACGTGCGGACGCGCTACGGCCTGAGCGTGATCGAGCCCCCGGTGCGCAAGTCGATCCGGTTCGCCGAGGCACCCGCGCAGGGGCGCTGCATCCTGCAGCACGCGCCCACCTCGCCGGGGGCCGAGGCCTACCGCGCCATCGCCCGCGAGCTCGACGCCGACCGGCGTCCGGCACGCTGAGCGATCCGGCCTAGAGAGAACCGGTCCGGCGGTGACCGACGCACCTGACCCCCTGGGCAAGCGGGCCCTGTACTGGGCCCCGGCCGAGCGCGACGAGGGTGGGCCCGGGCGCCGCGGAGCGCGACGTGCCGGGCAAGCACGCGTTGTTCTCGGCCGAGGCGCGCGCCAGTGCCGGCGCCGTGGCGCCACCGCTCGCTCCCCCCGACGCAGCACCCGCGGCCGGCCCGCGACATGCGGCCCGGCGCCAGGCGGGGGTTCCTGAGCTCCATCACGGTGGAGTGCTCGACGTGCGGTGGGCGCTCCGAGATCCACGTCACCGAATTCCTGATGCTCCACCTGCCCGTGTGGTTGTGGCGACCCGGCCGCGGCTACACCCGTTTCATGACCTGTCCGGCCTGCCGGCGGCGAACCTGGGTGAGCGCCTCGTGGGCTCCCTGGGCCCGCTGACCACAGCGGGTCCCGGTCGGGGGGGACAACCCTGATCGCATCGGTGGGGTCATGGTTGGAGCACTTCCACGGGCCCCTCGCCTATGTGGTGTGCGGTCTCCTCGTCTTCGGTGAGGCCGCTGTCCTGCTCGGCTTCGTCATCCCCGGCGAGACGGCCGCGCTCATCGGCGGCGTCCTCGCCTCGCTGCACCACGTGGACCTCGTCCTCATCCTGGTGGTGATCGTCGTGTGCGCCATCGTGGGGGACTCGGTGGGCTATGAGGTCGGCAAGCTGCTCGGCCCGTGGCTCGTGGAGCACCGGCCGTTGCGGGGCCATCCCGGCGTCCGGCGCGGGCAGGACCTCCTCGCCCGGCGAGGGGGGCCGGCGGTGTTCCTGGGGCGGTGGCTGGCGCTGGCCCGCGCCCTGGTGCCGGGCCTGGCCGGCATGAGCGGCATGCGCTACCGGACCTTCCTCGCCTACAACGCCGCGGGCGGCATCGTGTGGGGGACCACGTTCGTCCTCATCGGCTACGGGGCGGGCACCTCGTACGCCGCGGTGGCGAAGACCGTCGGGGTCTACTCGCTCGCCATCCTCGCCGTCGTGGTGGTGGCGGTCGTGGTCGCCGTCGTCATCCGCCGGCGCCGCGACCACCGCAAGTGGGCCGGCCCGGCGCCGCCGAGCGACGACGCGGCGTGAGCGGGCGTGCTCAACGCTGGTCGGGCAGGTAGAACGTGCTCGGGGGCCCGCCCTCGCGGTGCACCCGCCCGTGGTTCTCGAGCAGGACGATGTGGGCCAACGTCTCGCCCACCGCGGCGCGCTGCATGAAGTCGGCGATCTCATGCCACGGGCGCGACCACTTCAAGGCGACGGAGATGTCCCACGCCGTCGCGCCGGGGTGCTCGGCGATGAGACCCTCGATCTCGGCCAGGCGATCGGCGTGGTGCGTGATGATGTCGTCGAGCCGGCCGGCCAGGTCGGAGAAGCGGTACTCGTGGGCGGGGAGCACCTCGTCGACTCCGAGGTTCTGGCACTTGAGCAGCGACTCCAGGTACTCCCCGAGCGGGTTGGGGAACTGCTGGGTGTGGACGCCGATGTTGGGCGTGATGCGGGGGAGGACGTGGTCACCGGACAGCAGGAGCCGGTGCTCCTCGCTGTAGAAGCACACGTGCCCGGGGGAGTGGCCCGGTGTCCACACCGTCTTCAGGTCCCAGCCCGGGACGTCGACGCGCTTTCCGTCTTCGAACAGCACGTCGGGCACCGCCATCGTCACCTGGCCGCGGATCATCATCGAGGCGAAGTTGAGGTCGGGGAGCTTCGTGGCCGGGACGCCCGCGTCGGCCAGGAAGTCGCGCATACGGGCCAGGAGGTCGTCGGTCTCGATGTAGCGCGCCTCGAGCATCTCGGCGTCGTCGGGGTGCAGTCCGATCCACGCCCCGGACTCCTCCCGCACCCGACCGGCCAGGCCGTAGTGGTCGGGGTGGATGTGGGTGACGAGCACGGCCTGGACGTCCTTGATGGATCCGCCCGCTTCGATGAGCCCGTTGTTGAGGGCCGTCCAGGCGTCCTCGGTGTTCCACCCGGCGTCGACGATGGCGACCCCGTTGTCGAGCTCGAAGGCGTAGACGAGGACGTAGCGCAGGGGGTTGTCGGGGATCGGCACGGGAATGGACCACAGCCCGGGCCGCACCCGCTCCACGGGCGGCATGACGTCGCGGTCCCACGCCTCTTTCTGGAGCACCCCGGTGACGACGACCATCGTCGGCACCGTAGGCGGGAACACCGGCGCCGACCAACCCGTCTCCAAACCCGACGGGGCCGGGCCGACGGTGCTCGGCCGCCCCTAAGACGGGTGACGGTGCGACGGAGAGTGAGATCCTGACGGGGGATCCGGCCATGGCTCCTGCCTGTTCACTATTTTCACTTTCACTCCATTGACCACAGGAAGCACGGATCAATACCATGACGCGCTCGGCCCTGCTTCCTCGACGCAAGCCCGGTGCCCGTCCGCCAACCGCTCCCGCGCGCGCGACCGCGCACCGGTCCGCACGACGCACGACATCACGGGGGTCCAGGTGCAAGAACGGCTAGCGCACAGCTCCGCTGACACCGGTGGCGGTCGTGACCGCGAGCTCTTGGTGAGCGGCCTGCGCTCGAGGATCGAGCACGTCCTCGACATGGCGCGTGACGCCTTTCTCGAGACCGACGCCCGGGGTGTGCTCACCGAGTGGAACCGTCAGTCCGAGGTCCTCTTCGGTTGGTCGCGCGACGAGGTCCTCGGTCGGCCCGTCATCGAGTTCCTCGTCCCCGACCGGTACCGCCCCACGGCTCGGCGCGAGCTCGAGTCGCTCGCCACGACGCTGCGCACCATGGGGCGGACGCGGTCGCGCCAGCTGCGCCTGTTGCACCGCGAGGGCTACGAGGTCGAGGTCCTGGGCTCGGCCTACATCGTGGGGTCCGGTGCCGACCTGCGCATCGGCGGGTTCCTCTACGACCAGAACGAGGACCGGGCCGCCGAAGAGGCCCTGGCCCACGCCTACCTGCACGACTCGCTCACGGGTCTGCCCAACCGCACGCTGTTCACCTACCGCCTGGCCTACGCGCTGGCCAAGGGGAAGAGCGAGCCGGGATCGATCGCCGTGCTCGTCCTCGACCTCGACCGCTTCAAGGCCATCAACGACGGGCTCGGGCACGAGGTGGGCGACGAGGTCCTGGTGTCGGTGTCGAGCCGACTCGAGGCGGCCGACGGCGCCTCCGAGGTCATCGCCCGACTGGGCGGTGACGAGTTCCTCGTCCTCTTTGTCGGGGACGACGCCGAGGGGGAGGCGATGGCGTTCGCCGAGCGGGCGCTGCACGCGCTGTCGACACCCATCACGGCGGGCGATCGCGAGGTGTTCATCACGGCCAGCATCGGAGTGGCCTGCACGAGCCAACGGGTGAACGAGGCCACGCCCTTGCTCTCCAACGCCGATGCGGCCATGTACCAGGCCAAGCGGCGCGGCGGCGGCACCGTCGAGGTCTTCGGCGAGGTCATGCGCATGCGGGTCCTCGACCGCATGCACACCGAGCACTCCCTGCACCGGGCCCTCGAGCGCCAGGAGCTCCGGCTCTTCTACCAGCCCGTGGTCGAGATCAACGGGTCGCGGGCGGTCGGGGTCGAGGCCCTGCTGCGCTGGGAGCACCCCGAGCAGGGGCTCGTGGCTCCCAACAAGTTCATCCCCGTGGCCGAGGAGAGCGGGCTCATCATCCCCATCGGGGCGTGGGTGCTGCACGAGGCGTGTCGCCAGCTGTGCATGTGGCGGGCCGACCGTCTGGGTGGGCCGCGCGGCGCGATGGAGGTGAACCTGTCGGCCCGGCAGATCGACCACCCCGAGATCATCACGACCGTGGAGCGGATCCTCGAGGACACGGGCCTGCCTCCCGACAGCTTGACCCTCGAGATCACCGAGAGCGCCCTCATGAACGACGCCGCCTCGGCGCTGCGGGTCCTGCAGGCACTCAAGGACCTGGGGGTGACCCTCGCCATCGACGACTTCGGCACGGGGTACTCCTCGCTCAGCCACCTCCAGCGCTTCCCGTTGGACATCTTGAAGATCGACAAGAGCTTCGTCGACGCCCTCGGCGTGGACCAGGGTGGGACCGAGATCGTCGCCGCCGTGGTGAAGCTGGCCCACGCCCTCGGGTTGCAGGTCATCGCCGAGGGCGTCGAGACCGAGCGCCAGCTCGACGCCCTGCTGCGACTGGACTGCGACTTCGCCCAGGGCTACCTGTTCTCCCGGCCCGTGCCCGCCCACAAGCTCGTGGAGAAATTCCCGCTCCCTCTCGGCGCCTGATCCCCGGGCCCGGGCCCACCGCGGCCCGAGCCCATCCTCAGCTCCCCGGCTCCTGAGCCGACCCGCCGCAGGCTCGGCCCGCGCCCTCCGCGGCCCCCGACCTGGCCCGGACGTCCTGGCCAGGCCCTTGGACCGGCCCCGGCCGGCTCCTCGGGAAAACTACTTGACGTCGCAACTATCTAGGAGTAAAGTGATTGCGTAGTCAAAAGTACGTAGAGCAAAGATCTCAGGAGGCCACCATGACCACATCCATCACCAACCCGGCGCTCACCTCGACCCGCCCGTACCGGGGTGGCGTGGTCCCTGCTGCCGGCGTCTACGACCTGGACCAGGCCCACACCACGGTCGAGTTCATCGCCCGCCACCTCATGATCACCAAGGTGCGGGGCCGCTTCGCCACCTTCTCGGGATCCATCAACGTGGCCGAGGTACCCGAGGAGTCGTCGGTGGAAGTGACCATCGACGCCGCGAGCATCAACACCAGCCAGGACCAGCGTGACGCCCACCTGCGCAGCGCCGACTTCTTCGACACCGACACCTACCCGCACCTCACCTTCAAGAGCACCTCGGTCGCGCTCGACGGCGACGACTGGAAGGTGACCGGCGACCTGACCGTGCGCGACGTCACCCGTCCGGTGGTGCTGACGGTGGAGTTCGACGGCGCCAACACCACGCCGTGGGGCACCCAGGCCGTGGCCTTCTCGGCCGCGACCGAGATCGACCGCGAGGAATGGGGCCTGACCTACAACCAGACCCTCGAGACCGGCGGCGTGGTCGTGGGGAAGAAGGTGCGCATCGAGCTCAACGTGGAGGCCGTCCTGCGCCAGGAGAGCGCCGACGACGTGCACGGCGCCGCCTGAGGCCCTCGCCTCGAGACGTCTCGGGCCGCGACCGCGGCCCGACCATGACACCAGAAACCGTGATTCGGGCGCCGTTCCCTTGGGGGAGCGGCGCCCGGTAGCGTTTTGCGTGAGCCGCACGGGTGGGGGGCCGACGCCGATGGCTGAGAACCGCCGGGACCGGGAGCGTCGGACGGGCCGTCGTCGGCGGACGGTGGTGCCCCGCACGAGCCATGGGACGTGGGAGCCGGCGCCGGACCGGCCCGATCCCATCGCCCTCCTCGAGGCCGAGAGCGCCGGGCGGCTGCCCGCCCTGGTGCCCGTGCGCTGGGGCCGGATGCTCGAGTCCCCGTTCGCCTTCATGCGCGGCGCGGCGGGGCTCATGGCGGCCGACCTGGCCCGCACGCCGTCCACCGGGCTGCACGTCCAGCTGTGCGGGGACGCCCACATGGCGAACTTCGGTGTCTTCGCCTCCCCCGAGCGTCGGTTGCTGTTCGACGTGAACGACTTCGACGAGACCATCCCCGGTCCGTGGGAGTGGGACCTGAAGCGCCTGGCGGCGAGCGCGGTGGTCATCGGCCGGGTGGCGGGGACCGCGGCCCCGGACCAGGCCGCCGCGGCTCGCGCCGCGGCGCGCGCCTATCGCCGCAGCATGGTGCGGCTGGCGGGGATGGGGGAGCTCGAGATCTGGTACGAGCGCGTCGACGCCAAGGCGGCGCTGCGGTTCATCGGTCGCAAGGCGCCGGCCCCGCTGCGCTCCGCCATCGCCGGCGCCCACCACCAGACGTCGCGCGCCGCGCTGCCCGAGCTGACCGTGCGCAGCGACGGGGGAGAGAGGCGTATCGCCGACCACCCGCCCCTCGTGACCCACGAGGGCGTCGACGAGCATGTGCAGAACGTGCAGCAGGTGCTGGCCACGTACCCGGCCTCGCTCGAGAGCGACCGCCGGGCGCTGTTGGAACGATTCGAGGTCCTCGACATCGCCGCCAAGGTGGTGGGGGTGGGAAGCGTCGGCACCCGGTGCTTCGTGGCCCTGCTCATGAGCGACGTGGGCGACCCGCTGTTCCTCCAGGTGAAAGAAGCGGGGCACTCGCTCCTGGCCGCGTCGATCCCGCGTCGGCCGGCGCGCACCGCCGCGGCCCGCGCACGCGGCCCGGCGGCCTCCGAACCGCCTCGCACCGGGGGACGTCGCGTGGTGGGGGGCCAGCGCCTCATGCAGGCGGCCAGCGACATCTTCCTGGGCTGGGCCGCGGCGGGAGGCACCGACTTCTACGTCCGCCAGCTCAGGGACATGAAGGGCACGGTCGACACCACCGCCCTCGGGGCCCGCGGTCTCGTCGGCTACGCCAAGCTGTGCGGCTGGGCGCTGGCCCGGGCCCACGCCCGGTCGGGGGCGGCCGCACAGATCGCCGGGTACGCCGGGAACGGCGGCGTGCTCGACGACGCCATCACCGCCTTTGCGCTCTCCTACGCCGATCAGACCGAGCGGGACTTCGCGCTCCTCGTCGACGCCGTGCGCTCGGGGCGGATCACGGCCACCCCCGGTCTGTGAGCGCCACCGGCTGGTCGGGCGCGCGATAGTGGAGGGCGTGTCGCCCGCCCGTCGTCGCCCCCTGCTCGTCATCGGCGCCGCGCTCGCGGGCGGGACGCTGGTGGCCAGGTGCATGGGCTACAAGGTGGGGGGCAACGTCGTCGTCCGCTGTCGCCAGGGACATCTCTTCACGACGATCTGGGTTCCCGGTGCGTCGCTCAAGTCGATCCGTCTGGGGTGGGCCCGTCTCCAGCGCTGTCCCGTGGGCAAGCACTGGTCCCTCGTCACGCCCGTCAAGGACGCGGACCTCACCGACGACCAGAGGCGCGCCGCCGCCGCGCACCGGGACATCCGCATTCCCTGACACCGGGGTCAACCGCGCTCTGGCGCCGGGGACAGCCGCTCGGTGACGACCGCCGCTACAGGTTGAAGGCGGAGAGCATGCTGTTGGCGTGGGCGGCCTGGCCCAGGGCGGGCAGCCGCAGGAGCTCCTCGGTGGTGAGCAGCAGCGAGTAGTGGTTGAACAGGGTCCCCGACACCGTTCCCACATGCGTACTGGGGCTGGCCACGATGGCGGCGACGCTGCATCCCACGTCGGTCGTGTTGGTGGCGCAGTTGTTGCTCGTCCCACCTTCGCCTTCGTCCCACGTCACGAACACGACGACCTGGCCCGCCCGGTACTGGCGCGCTGTCGAAGATGGCGGGCAGGTGCTCGCTCAACCACGTGTCGCCGTCCTGGAGCGTCCCGTCGTGCATGTCGTCGATGAGGTTGGGGGTGATGAACGAGAAGGCAGGAAGGGTGTTGGTGGCGAGGTTCGTGGCCAGCTGGCCGTAGGGCACGTCGAAGCTGATCTTGGCGCCGTGTCGGACGGCCCGCTTCGGCTTACAGAAGTTGAGGTGTCGGTAGTAGGGCGGTGGGTTGTGGCGAACCGCGTATTCGCCGGAATCACGACGGGCGCAGTCAGACGGCATGGACTCCTCGTACGCCCTCCAGCTCTCACCCTGCCCGAAGATGCTCGGCGCCGTCGTGGAGCACCGCCGCGACGGGGTGCAGTCTCCCGAGAAGGTGCTCAAGCTGCTCAGACTCAGGCCGGACGTGGCTGCGATGTAGTTCGGCAGGCTGGGGTGGCTGATGTTGTGATAATTCGTGGCGAGCCCGCACGAGTCGGCCAGGCCGTTGATGTACGGGGCTCCGCCGGCACCGATCACCGACGAGGCGCTGTGGTTCTCCATCCAGATCCAGATGACATGTTGGTAGTGGGTGGAAGAAAGCGGCATCGTTCCGCACGTCGCCCCTGACGCCGAGGCGACGGGGTCGACGCCCCCGCTGAGCATGGTCACACTGGCGACCACGAGTACCGAGACGATGATGACGACCAACCGCTTGATCATGCTCCCCCCAGCCCATCGGACGTCCTGCGATCCCCGCGCAAGTCTTGGGGAGGACAAAACCGTTGTCAACGCCGGACCCTGGACCTGGGCAGCCGTCCGCCGGCCCGCACGCGTCTCGCTGTCTGACACCCCGGTGTTCCGCAGACCGCCGGACCCGGACTACCAGACGTAGGGGATCAGCCGCTTGTGATGCTCGGCATAGGTCCGATACCGGTCGTCGAGGTCCTCGAGCAGCGCTGTCTCCTCGACGTGGATCCGGTAGGACAGGCCGATCAGTGTCATGACCGTCAACACGGCGAGCCCGAGCCAATTTCCCAGCGCGGCTCCCGCGCCGACGGCGAGGAGCAGTACTCCGGTGTACGAGGGATGCCGCACGAAGCGGTACGGGCCACTGGAGATGACGGGCTGATCGCGGCTGGTCATGACGGAGTAGGTGAAGTATCGGCCCAACGTCCGTTTCGCCCAGATCCGCATCGCCTCTCCGGCCGAGAAGATGACGATCCCGGCGACCACGGAGGCGAAGGCCGGGTGGATAATGGCGCCGGGGACGATTCTCGGCGCCGTTACGAGGAAGATGACCGCTGGCACCGTGCACAGCCGGAGCACGATCTGACTGCCCCGGTCCCTCTTGGTCGCCTCCGACCGCACTCGAAACGCGCCGACGAGCTCGTTCACGCCGGTGGCGATGGCCACCAGCGTCCACACCCGTCCGATCGGGTGGTCTTCGACGTACGGCGTCACCGAGAGAATGAGCGGCGCCGGCGAGTCGATGCTCACGAGCGGACGTTCCCGGACCACGACCGAAGACCGATGACCGTGACCATACGTGGCACCGATGCTAGGGCTTCGAGCGCGTGCGCGTCCGGACCGGAAGGCCGAGTCCCGTCCGATGACGGCGTGCGCCGTCGCACCCTGGCTCGATCACGCGGCGGACGTCCGAAGCGGACAGAGTCTTCAGGAATGAGCGAGTCGCTTTCCACCACCTGAAGGGTGTCTCGGACCCCTGGAGGCTGTTCACCGTGGCCCGCTGACCGGGGCCCGCCATACCCCGGCTCCCTTCGGCAGCCCGGTAACGTGGTGAGATCGTTCTGCTCATCGCGATCGTCGTGGCTGCCGCGGGCTTTGCGGTCTTTCGCCTCGTCGAAAGCCGACGGAAGCCCGCTCCGATCGACGACCCGATTCCCTGGGGTGCGACCGGCGCCGACGCGATGAAGACGGGAGATGACGTGCTCGGGTCCACCGGCTCTGTCGCCTCACCTTCGACGATCCCCGACCGAGGGTCCGTGTCTCGCCCCTTCGGCCCCAGTGCGGGATCACCCGAAGGGTGGGCCGTCGAGACGCACGGGTTGACGAAGCGCTTCGGGAACACCGTGGCGGTGAACGGGGTCGAGCTCCTCATCCCCCGGGGATGTGCATTCGGCTACCTCGGCCCGAACGGCGCCGGCAAGACCACGCTCATCCGGGTGTTGCTGGGCCTGACCCGCGCCGACTCGGGCACGATGTCGCTGCTCGGGCACCCCGTCCCGAAGCACCGTGATGTGGCGCTGGCCCGGGTCGGGGCCATCGTGGACGAGCCCCGCTTCCACGGTCACCTCACCGGGCGGCAGAACCTCCAGATCCTCGCGGCGGCACGCGAGCCCGCGGCGCGCGACCGGATCGAGCCCTCGCTGCGGCGCGTCGGCATACTCCACCGTGGCGACGACCGGGTGTCGAAGTACTCGATGGGCATGCGCCAGCGCCTGGGGGTGGCGGCCTGCCTCCTCGGGGATCCCCAGCTGCTGATCCTGGACGAGCCGATGAACGGGCTCGATCCCGCCGGCATGCACGAGATGCGGGACATGATCC
This sequence comes from uncultured Acidimicrobiales bacterium, assembly GCA_963811775.1. Lineage (GTDB taxonomy): Bacteria > Actinomycetota > Acidimicrobiia > Acidimicrobiales > UBA8190 > Chersky-840. The sequence continues at coordinate 10,471 of CAWESO010000014.1, forward strand.
TCTCCCTGGTGGCGGAGGGCCGGACCGTGGTCCTGTCCTCCCACCTCCTCGACGAGGTCGAACGGACCTGTGACGCCGTGGCCATCGTGGACCGCGGCAACGTCATCCGCCAGGGACCGATCGCCGACCTGCTGGCCGGAGCGTCGCTGGCCTTGCAGGTCGAGTGCTCCGAGCCCGACCGGGCCCGCGTCCTGCTCGAGGGGACGATCATCGGGGCCCAGGTCGAGGTCACTCCGACGGGGTTGGCGATCGCCCTGCCGACGGGGACGGCACGCGACGTCATCGCAGAGATCAACCGCGTGCTCGTGTCCGGCGGGATCTCGGTGTACCGGCTCCAGGAGATCCAGGCCTCGCTCGAGTCGTGGTTCCTCCAGGTCACGAGCCGACTGGGGGCTCCGGAGTGACGACGATGTCCCAAGCGGCCGCTCCCGCGCCGTCGCCGGTGACCCGACGGCGTGACCGGCGGGGATCGTGGATCCCGACGGGCGCCATGATCACCACCAGGATGATGGAGCTCCGCAAACGACGCGGGCTCATGATCGCCCTGATCATCGTGACGGTGGGCATCCCCTTCGTGTTCCTCCTTATCCGCCTGCTGCTCCACGCGTTCGCACCGCACTCCTACGGGCCGGCGGGAGGGTACGACGTCTTCACCGGGCTGGTGGCCCTGGTCCTGTACGTCTTCGGTTTCATCGTCGCCGCCACCCTGGGCGCCACGGCGGGGTCGATCGACCTGACCGAGGGCATGTTCCGACATCTGGTGGTGACGGGCCGGTCCCGCTTGGCGCTGTACCTGGCTCGGCTCCCTGCGGGCCTGGCCATCATCTGGGCATTCGTGGGAATCGGGTTCGCCATCGTGTGCGTCGTGTGCGTCTTCGCCGCGCCGACCAAGGTCGGTTACGACGGGGCGACCGTTCCCGGCGGTCTGTCACGCGCCGCCCTCGCGACGTGGGCGGGCGATCACATCGACACGGTCCTGTGCGACTTCCCGTACCCCGCACCGACACCGTCGAACGTCCCCTGCAACAACGGTCCGGGTGGCGGTCCCGGTCCCGGCGGCGTCATCATCAAGGGCTCTCCCGGGTCGGCGGTCCAGGCCCCGGTCCCGGCCGCGGCCACGCCGGCCATGCTCAAGGCCGAGGCGGTCCAGATCGCCGGGCAGGACTATGCCGACTACCACCGGATCTTCCTGTACCCGTCCAATCTTTTGATGATCCAGACCGGGCTGTGGATCGAGCTCGAAGCGGCTGTCGGCTTCATCGTGGGACTCGGCCTGTCGTCGCTCATCGGGCAACGAACGGTCGCCGTGGTCCTCATGATCGTGCTCGAGATCATCCTCACGCCGATCCTCTCCCGGGCGCACATCCCGCACTTCATCAATCTCCAGCGGGGGGTGGTGGGGCTGGCCGTGGCCCATCTGGAGCCGAGCGGACTGGGTTTCGTGTTCGGCGGTGGTGGGGGACCCAATGGAGGGCAGGGGACGTCCCGGCTGGTCCCGGAGTCGATAACGGTGTCGGTATGCGTGATCGTCGCATGGCTGGTGGTGTGGACGGCCCTCGGGGCGTGGCGGATGGTGAACAGGGACGCCTGACGAGGCGGGTCGCATTCCTGCGGATGCAATCTTGGATTCTGCGAGCAGACGACAGCACGCCAGATGAGTCCGACGACCTGGAGTTCGAACTTCCTGGCGCGCAGACGTACCTCTACCAATGCTCTGTCATCTGGCGCCTCACCTACTAACTTCGAATCGTTGTGGAGGACTCCACCGATACCACCGCCGTTCAGAGCAGCAGCACGGTGAACAAGAAGCCGTCCTCCATCGAGCGAATCCAACGCCTGGAGAGGCTGGAAGAGGAGCGCCTCAAGGAGAAGGAGCGCAAGGAGGAGGAGAGGCGCCAGACGATTGCCGGGGTGAAGCCGTCAGGCGGACGCCACGATCTCGTTGACCGCATCGAACAGATCACGAAATTCCCCTTGGCCGTTGTGGGGATCGCCTGGCTGATCATCGCCATAACGATCCTCACGACCGAAGTGAACGGCTCGGCCTCCACATTCCTGGTCGGTTCACTCTTCGTGCTGTGGGCCACGGTGTTCGTCGAGTATCTCGTGCGCCTGGTGGTCACCCCCGATCGTCGCGGCTATCTCAGGCGACGGTGGGTCGAGCCGGTGACCGTGGTGGTTCCCCCTCTGCAGGGCTGGCACTTCGTCGGCATCGAGAAAATGGGCCTCCTTCTCCACGAGGGGGAGCTACGCGTCGAGGCCGTCCTCAGGCACCACAGCCTGTTCCGCGTGCTGATCGCCGCTGCCGTCACCCTCTTCCTCGGGGCCTGGATGGTGCTGCTGTTCGAGGAAAAGGCCAAGGGAAGCAACATTCACAGCTATCCCGACGCCCTGTGGTGGGCCATCGTGACGGTGACGACCGTGGGTTACGGGGACCGGTTCCCTGTCACCGCGGGCGGCCGGACCGTGGCTGTGATCCTCATGCTCCTCGGGATCGGCCTGATCGGCGTGCTCACCGCCACAGTGGCGTCTGTGTTCATCAAGGAGCACACCGACGCCACCAAAGAGGAGTTCAAGAAGGGTCATGCCGACCTGGGCCAGCAGCTGGCGGTCATCAGCGACCGGCTTTCCGACGTCGAGCGTCGGCTGGGCGCTACGCCGCCCGAAATGGCTGCCCTCGACGCCGCCGCTGCCGCCGAGGCCGCGACCGAGGGGCCCGTCGAACCAGATCAGCGAGCCTCTCCTTCGTGAGCATCACCCGAGCGAGAAGCCGCTGGCAGATCAGCGTTCCCGGGTGCCCACCGTTTACGAGGCCTCACGCTCGAGGTGCGCCTTATGGGCGAGCTTGATGACCTCCTCAGACACCGAGCGTTTGTTGCCTTCGTGAGCAGGGTGGTGAATCGGGCAGGCGAGATACGGCGTGCCTTCGACCGGCTTCCCGAGGCGCAGACAGCCTTTGACGTGGCAATTGTGGTGCCGGTAGACGGTGACGATGCTGCCGAGGATGAGGAAGTCGGGGATCGACCCACCGAACCCGGACCAGAAGCCGTACCACGTACCCGACTCGCCATCGGCTCCGGTGTAACGCAGGAACCAGTGCGCTGAGTCAGTCCAGAAGACAACCACGAGTACGACGAAGGCAGTGAAGACAAGGATCAGCCCAACCATGAGCAATCGTTTCATCGCACGAGCCCCCGGCCTCGCTTGCCGCGTCCCCCAGGCAGCTCTCGGGCACCGATCACAGCCGCGCTTTCGACGGACGGATGTTGCGACAGTTCCGTCGGGCCGACCATGTCGGGTACAAAGGAACGCCTGCTATCGGTGTCAAGGATGACCCTCCCGCCCGGAGGCCACCAGGATAGGCGACGGGCGGAATCGGTCGGTGGTTAGGCCTGGCTGCCCCTGAGCCCCGGGGGGAATCCGGCGTTCCAGTCCACGTCACACATCGAAGGCGTCCCTCGCACGGGCACCGCGAGGTGGAAGCGTTGCACCTGACCGTCGACGTCAATATCCACGGACCCAAGTCGTGGCGGCGTCGATCCGATCTGGCGCCCGACTGAGTCGTAGACCGAGACCTGCAGTCCCCCGTACGTATTCAGGTTTGCTTGCCTGTCCAAGGTATTTCTCGTCACGGTTCCGGTGACGGTCACGACGCCGTTCTGACTCATACAGTGAACGTCCGAGACCATCGCACCGTTGGTCGGTTCCGAGACCTTCGCCGACATGCTCGGACTCTCTGAGCAGCCGCCGAGAACCCCTCCGACGATGAGTGCGGCGGTGAGCATGAAATACGAAATCCGGTGTTGTCTCATCAGGAACCTGTTGAAATAGGTGAACTGATTACCGACGCTTCACGGGGTCGTGCTGAGTGGGTTGGTGACGGTTCCATCAAACACCTTCCAGACAGACCACTCTTGGTCACGTCTCGACGAAACGTCGGCTCGTGGTTCGAGCCTCGGAGCTCCCCGTCGCGGGTCGAGGACCCCGGTGGTCCGGGGAATCGTCAACTAGGGATTGACGATGGGGGATCGTCAAGATACGATTGACGGATGGCGCCGACCCCGTCCCTCCAAGAAGTCATCCAACTGGTCGAGGCCGATACCCACGACGAGCAGCCGCTGAGCCGCCTGGGCACGGCGTCGGTCGTGGTCCAGAACCTGGCCGAGGTGGGCGATGCTGCGCTCGGGTACTTCGTCGACCAAGCGCGCCACGCTGGCCATTCGTGGTCGGAGATCGGCGAGGCGCTGGGGGTGTCCAAGCAGGCAGCCCAGCAGAAGCACACCGTGCGACTTTCGCTCGGCCTCAATGCTCCGACCTTCGAACGCTTCACCCCTCGAGCGCGCAACGTCCTGAGCGCGGCTGAGCCCATCGCCCGCGAGTTCGGTCGCGGTCACATAGACACCGAGCACCTTCTTCTGGCGCTCTACCTGGAGCCCGAAGGCGTGGCTGCCCAGATCCTCGACGAAGCGAACCTCTCGATGGACAAAGCAGAGGCGGCCGTGGACGCCCGCGCCGAGCGCGGTCCCGGAGCCGTGGAGGAAAAGCTGCCGTTTGCTCCCAGGGCCGTTGCCGTTTTCTCCGGAGCACTCGCCTCGGCCCTCGAGATGGGCCACAACTACATCGGCACCGAGCACTTGCTCCTCGGACTGGTCCGCGGCGATGGCCTGGCCGCGGACATCCTGGAGGACGCCGGTCTCGGTCAGAAGGCCCTGGAGCACCAGGTGACCGAGAAACTGGCCCGCTATATGCAGAATCGCCCAGTACGGGGGGCCAGCAGCACGACCGTGACCAAGGGAGCCCGGGCCAAAGCGGCCCCCGCGACCGAAAAGCGGTCAAAGTAGGAGCGTTCCTTGCAGAAGACGCTGACGGGACGGTCCATGCTCGCGTCGGTTCGGACGATCCAAGCTCGGAAAAAAGCTGTGGGCGGTTACGTTTGCGTGACCTTCCCGCCGACCGCTCAATCCTTGGCGGCGCGTAGGTGTAAGGTTCGGAGATAACAGCTGAGTGAGCGCGGAACCGCTTGCGGGCGCAAGAACGGTGACGCATGGGGCCGAAATCGAAGAATGTCGGCGCTGAGACCAAGCATGGGTCTCCGGTCGCGATTACCTTTCACAGCGATGAACAAGACGGCTCGATGCTCCGGATGCCCCACCCGCGTGCCGCGGTCCGCCACGCGATTCCGATTGTCATCGAAGGTGTCCTCGGTCCCCTGGCGCTCTTCTATCTGCTCCTGGTCCTGGCCGGCTTTCGCGGCGCGCTGATTGCGGCCCTCGGTTGGTCGTACGTAGCCCTCGGTCGCCGCCTGTACAAGGGTGAGCGGGTCTCGATGCTCCTGTGCTTCGGGATCATCCTGATTACCTTGCGGACGACGATCGCTCTGATCACGGGCAGCGCATTTGCGTATTTCGCCCAACCTACCGCCGGCACATTCGTCATCTCGCTCGTACTCTTTGGCTCTGCGATCATCCGCCGGCCTTTCACGCAGCGCTTTGCGCACGATTTCTGCCCGATCGACCCTGAGATCATGAAGCGCCCCCTGGTGCGCCAATTCTTCATTCGGATCTCCGTGTTGTGGGCAACGGTCTTGATGTTGAACGCAGGGCTCGTGCTGTGGTTGCTGATGTCGACGTCTCTGCGGTCGTTCGTGATCGAACGCTCACTTGTCACCTACGGGCTCACGGCCGTGGCGATCTTCTTCTCGATCACTCGATTCATCGCCATGATGCGGCGCGACAACATCAGGGTCGAGTGGGCAAGTGCGGTGACCTGAACAGCGAGGATCTCCCTGTCGTGCCCGCCGGCAATTCCAATGCCGCGGCAGATCGACGGGCGCCAAGAACGCCAGACCGACCAACCCCGCGTGCTCGGGCTCTCGCGAAGCTGGTTCGAGGTCACTCGCCGAAAGCCCGGCTCTCCCGCGTTCGCCATTCGCCGGATTGCCCATCCCGTGCGATGGTGGCGATGGCGTCGTGAGGTCCACCGATTGGGTCCGTACGCACCGGACTACGACGGCGGTGCTCGTCGTGGGCAAGGTTCATCCCCGCCCGGGCACGGCGACTAGGCCTCGGGGCGCATCGGCTCCCTCGCAGCCCGAAGTCAACGGGCCGAGGCCGGGCCGTACGCTGCACCCGTGGCGAGGACCCCCGGCGTGCGGACGCGGACGACCAGGATCGCAACCTGGTTCGCACTCGCGGTCGTTGCTGTCCTCGGCACCGAGATCGGGCTGGCGGCGAGCCAGTCCCCGAGGGTGCGAGCCCCAGGCCCGGCTCAGCTCTTGCACGAGACCTTTACCGCCGCGGGGAGATCGGACGCCTTCCACTATCGGGACGTGTGGCGCGCCGACGGCGTGTCGCAGATCGTGGTGGGTGACGCCCGGCCTTCCTCGGGCTCGGAGTCAGTCTCTGTGGGCAGTGACCGGTTCACCGTGGTCTACACGGGCCAGGAGGCCTACTTCGAGGGCGCTGCCGCCGCGTTGCGCGATCAACTGGGACTCCCGCCAACGACGGCGTCGGCGGACGCCGGCAAGTGGATCTCGCTCCAGCAGTCCGATGGGCCGTTCCCTTCGGTGGAAGGAGGAGTGACCACTTCGGCCGCGTTGGCGCAGGTCTTGATCGCTCCGCTTGCCATTGCGCCCGCGCCCCGGACGCACGGGATACTCCTGACCCGGATCACGGGCCGGATCCCTCACGGCCGAGTCGTCACGGGCTGGGCGCGGCTCGACTTGTCGTCGCGCTCCAAGCTGCCCGCGGCCTACTCCGCCCACGGGTCCGACGGCGGGCAGTCGTGGTCGAGCACGATCACGTTCTCCCGGTGGGGTGCGAACGATGCGATCAAGATCCCGGCCGGGGCATTACCGTTCTCGTCACTGCAACGCTCCCCGGCGATCCCGACCGGTCAGGGTCGAACCGACTCAGAGGGCCGCCGCTCCAACACCCAGCGGGTTGTCACCTGACGGAAGTTGATCGGGCCGGGGATGGTCTCGTGGCTGAACAAGTAGCGAAAACCAGCTCGCTGGAGCGTTCGATTCGGTGCCACGTTCAGCGCGTTTGGCTCGCAGTAGAGATGCTTCAGCTCGAATACCTCGAAGTACCTCGAGGCCGACAGGGTGACGAATTCCGCGCCGAGGCCTCGGCGCCGCCACGACGGCTCGACGATGTGAAGGTGCATGAACGCTTCTTCGCCAAACACGATGTGGTCGAGCGCGCTGAAGCCAACCACCTGACCGTCGAGCTCCCAAACGAGCGCGTAGTTCTCGCGCTCGGTCAGGGGCCGCCCGTAGTCTCGCTCATGAAAGGATTGCCAGGCGTCGGGTGTTGGCAGCAGAGCCCGGTCCACGCCCATGGCGAGCAGGTGGTCGTCCGACGCCTCGTGGAAGTAGCTGATCCGAATTCCGACTTCGGATAATGGCATCTCCCTGACCGACACTCCGTCCACGATGTTGGCCATTGCTGAGCGGTGGGCCTGCCGCATGCGTGAGGCGGGCGGGGCCGATGCCCTACCTAAGCCTGGCGGCCGAGGAAGTAGAGGAACTCCGTCTGCAGGTCCGCTCCGGGGGGTGGTTCCAGCTTGGGCCCGAAGACAGTGGGTTGGCGGATCATGGCGTCCATCGGCTTGAGACCCTCATAGGCGCGGCGGACCGAGTCCTCGTCCAGACGTTCGTCGGCACCGACGGCCCGTGCCAGGTCCCACGTGTGCACGAGCAGGTCCATGGTCACGAACTGGCCGATGATCTGGCCGGTGGGCATCCTGCCGACAGGCCCGTCGATCTCCTTGGCCAGGGCCTCGGGGTCTCCGGTGATCTCATCGATCGCCCGGGAGCAGTCCTCCCAGGCTCGCCGCGCGTCCTCGTCGGCGTCCACGGGCATCGACTCCCCACCCCTGACGCCGGCGATCACACTCCGATGGCCCGCGACTACGTGGGCCACCACGTCGCGGGCCCGCCACTGCTCGCAGGGGGACTGGGCCTCCCACTTGTCAGGCGTCACCGCCCTCACGGCGGCGTCGAAGCCGCTCGCCACCTGCCGGTACGTGTCTTGGATGTCGGGCACCGCCACAGCTTACGCGTGCAGCCCAACCGGAACCCACGTCACGCCACCCATGCCACGAGTCTGGGCCGTCGGCGCCAAGACGTCCCGACACCGGTTCGGCGTGCGCGTCCCGGCGGCGGCGGGACGGGTCGACACGCACATGATGGAACCCCGGTCGCCCGCGTATTCACGTGTCGCGGGTGAGTGGCCGCGGGCTTCGTTGCCTAAGCTCCTGACGATCTCAGCAATCTCTACAGGGAAAGAACGGGTGAGCCGTGGACGTCGCCGAGCGCGACAGGCAAGTGCGGAGGTTCGTCGACGAGGTCTGGAATGCGAGGAACTACGAAGCGGCCGCTGACCTCTACGGCGAGAAGTACCTGAACCCGTTCGGAGCTGGTCCCTCGGCCCGAGTCGAGCCGATTCGCCGCTACCACCAGGCGTTTCCTGATCTCCACCTGGACGTGGAGGAACTGATCGTGGCCGGCGACACGGTCGTTCTCAGGGTGACCTTTCGCGGCACCGACTCGGGGGGATACGTGGGACGGGCCCCGACGGGACGGGCCGTGGAGGAATGGGCGGTCACCATCATGCACTTCGAGGGTGACAAGGTCGTCAGGGAATGGATCGGAGCCGACAAGCTCGGCCTGTTCATTCAGCTGGGGGTCCTCGACGATCCGTGGCCGAGCTAGGCGGCCAGTCGTGGGACAGGTGACGGCACCACCCACGCGGTGCTGCCACCGATCGGGCTACGAACCCACCGGCTCACGCCCGCCGTCGTCGAAGTCCCGAGAGGCGCGTGGATCGGTCGATGGTGGCATCGAACACGAGAGGCCGACATGGCAAGCTGGAAGTGCCCAGAGGGGAGTGGTTTCCCTCTGCGGACGGGGAAGCTGAGGGGGCAGGGTGGATCTGAACCGAGGGCTCGTCCGCTCGCGCGCCGCCCGTACGCGGGTCGGGGGTGGAACGCGACGGGGTGCATTCCTGGCCGCGCTGTGCGTGCTCGCAGTAGGGCTGGCTTCCTGCTCCTCCAATCCGAGCTCGACATCGACGTCGTCGGACAACTCCGGGGTCGCTCCGGCCACCTCGGCCCCGAATGATGGTTCGGGCGGCACCGGACCCTCGCCCGGGGTCAAGGCCAACTCGATCACCGTCGGCCAGGTTGACGATCTGTCGTCTCCCATCCCGGGGTTGTTCAAGGGAGCCGAGGACGGGACCGAGGCGTACTTTGCCTACATCAACTCCAAAGGCGGTGTGAACGGGAGGAAGATCCACCTCGACGCCCAGGACAGCACCTTCCAGGGCGGTCAGGTGGCGACGGCGACGGCCGCCCAGACCAAGAGTGATTTCGCTCTGGTGGGTGGGTTCTCCTTGCTGGACGAGGCCGAGCAGCCGATCATCGATCTGGCCCACATGCCCGATGTGGGCATCTCGCTCAACCCCGGGCTGGTCAGCGACCCCAACCTCTACAGCCCGATTCCCAACTCGATCGGCGACTACCCCCTGAACTTCTTCAAGTACTTCGCCCACAAGTACCCACAGGCGGTGAAGAAGGTCGGCATCATCTGGGAGAACGCCACCGCGTCCACCAAGGCCAACGAAGACGCCGCGGAATCGGGCATGGAGGCGGCGGGCTGGAAGATCGTCTACGACCACGGCGTGGGGCCCTTCGACACGAACTTCCTGCCCGACATCATCTCCATGAAGGCCAAGGGTGTGAAGATCTTCTTCTCGACGGAGCTGCCCGACAACTACGCGGCGACCCTGGCCAAGCAGTTCCAGCAGCAGAATTTCAAGGCGATCAACATCGAGTCCGCCGCGTACTCGGCTCAGCTCCTGAAGCTGGCCGGAACCTCCGCCAACAACATGTACATCGAGCAGGGCGACGCCCTCTACCTCGGGCAGGATGCCAAGACCATCCCCGCCGTGGCGCTGTTCGACAAGTGGATGAACAAGGTCTCCTCCCAGCCCAACTTCGAGATCGAGTCGGTCTTCGGCTGGACAGCGGGGGAGCTCTTCGTCCAGGCCCTCGCTCAGGCCGGCAATCCTCCGACCCGGGCCGGCCTCGTACGGGCGTTGAACAAGGTGACCTTGTTCAACGCCGGGGGATTGATCCCACCGAGCGACCCCGCCGCCGGCGTGCCCTCGGGCTGCTTTCTCCTGGCCCAGGTCCAGCACGGTGTGATCAGGCGGGTGGCCCCGACCCCGCCCACCGGGTTCTATTGCGGGAGCGCCGGGTTCCTAAAGGCGCGGGACTACAAGCCCATCGTGCGTCCCTCGTCGTAATGCTGACGGGGCCCTGGCCCGGGACCACCATCTGGGCAGGTCTCGGTCAGGGAAGGCGCCGCCGTGCACGCCGGCGTGCGCAGATGCTCTAGCGGCGTACGGGTGGGTCGCCGGACTATCTGCCGGTGCGCTCGCGGTGTGCGCACCCGGGCCAGCAGCAGGGCCGACGCTGGCCTTCCTCGAGCTCTTCCTGGGTCCGGCGGATACGGCGTTCTCGGGTCATCTCCTGCTTGGCGTCCTCGACCCAGCAGATGAACTCATTGCGGGCCAGAGGCGTGATGTCCTGCCAGGCATCGAGTGCAGTGGAGTTGGCCAGCAGCGCCGTGCGCAGGTCGGCCGGAAGCTTGTGCACGACCCCACCGGGCACTCGCGGGCTGCTCACGGAGGTCACGGTAGCGGGTCAGGACGTTGGTCCCGGCCGCGCCGTGTATCCAAAGGGCGGGCGCGAAACGCGCTCGTCCCGACGGTCCCCATGGTCCGGGGCTCCCAGCCTCTCGACCGTGGTTCTGTGTCCTGACCTGGGCGCCAGCTCGACGCTCTATGGCAGGCTGCCTGCGTGGGCATGGGCGCGCCATCGGGGACCGTGACGTTTCTGTTCACCGATATCGAGGGCTCGACGGTGTTGTGGGAGGAGCGCCCCGACGAGATGCCTGGTCTCGTGGCGGCCCACGACGAGATCCTCCGGGGGGCCATCGAGGGCCATCACGGATACGTCTTCGCCACCGGTGGCGATGGCTTCGCCGCTGCCTTCAGCCGGGCTGCCGACGCCGTGGCGGCGGCCGAAGAGGCGCAGCAGGCCGTGGCCGGTCTCGAGTACGTCAAGGTTCGTATGGGCCTGCACACCGGTGAGGCGATCGAACGCGACCGGAGCTACTTCGGCAGCGAGGTGAACCGAGCGGCGCGGCTGATGTCGCTCGCGCACGGAGGTCAGGTGCTCGTCTCGGACGCGACCGAGGTGCTGCTGCGCAACCGTGTACCACTGCGGCCCCTCGGCGACCATCGGCTGCGCGGCCTGCGTGGACGGATGTCGGTCTACCAGGTCGTTGCCGACGGGCTCCGGACCGAGTTCCCCCTGTTGCGAAGCGTCGACTCCTTCGAGGGGAACCTCCCCCAACAGCTGAGCTCATTGGTGGGCCGCGAGAACCTGGTGACCGAGGTGGCCGAGCTCGCACGCGCCAATCGGCTGGTCACCCTGAACGGCGTCGGCGGCGTGGGCAAGACCAGGCTGGCCATCGAAGTGGGGGCCGAACTGGCCGGCGAGTGCCCCGACGGCGTGTGGATGGTCGAGCTGGCGTCGGTCGGAGACCCGGCTTCTGTCCCCGCCGACGATCGCCACCGTGCTCGGCATCACGCCCCAGGGCGAGGCGGCACTCATCGATACGGTGGCCGATGCGTTGGGAGGCCGGCGGCTCCTTCTGGTGGTGGACAACTGCGAGCACGTCCTGGTCGCAGCGGGGTCGGCCATCGAAACGATCCTCGCTCGGTCCCGAGGTGTGAAGATCGTCGCGACGTCGCGCGAGACCCTTTCGCTCGACGGGGAGAAGGTGCTCACCGTCGCACCGTTGGCTCTGACCGGGGGCGTGACCTCCGACGCGGTGACGCTGTTCGTGGAACGTGGCCGATCCGTCCGGCCAGATTTCGGGCTCTCCGATCCCGAGACGGCCGCCGCGGTGACCGAGATCTGCGAGACCCTGGATGGGCTGCCGCTGGGTATCGAGCTGGCTGCTGCCCGGATGGCAGCCATGAGCGCGGTCGAGGTCAGGGACCGGCTGGCCGATCGGTTCCGGCTGCTCCAGGGGTCGATCCCGGGACCGGAACGCCAGCTCACACTCCGCCATGCGGTCGAGTGGTCCTATGACCTCTTGACCGACGACGAGCGGGGACTGCTCCGCTTGGCGTCGGTCTTCGCCGGCGGCTTCGACCTGACGAGCGTCTGCGCCGTGGTCGACGGGCCCGACGACGTGGAAGTGCTCAGGCATCTCGATTCGTTGGTCCGAAAGTCGCTCCTCGTCGCCGACCACGCCGCCGCCCGCACTCGCTACAGCCTGTTCGAGACCATCCGCCAGTTCGCCGAGGACCGGTTGGCTGAGGTGGGAGCGCTCGAGCGGACGCGTGACCGGCACGCCGAGTACTTCGCACAGGTGTCCGCCGCTCGGTGGGAGCATTGGAACGGACCCGGGTGGCGCGACGCGGTCAACTGGGTGGAGGCGGAGCTCGGCAACCTACGGTCCGGATATCAGTGGAGCATGGGGCGGGGTGAGATGGAAACCGCGACGGATATCGCCGCGCATGCCGCGCTCATGGGTTTCTCGGTGCAGCTGTTCGAAACGCTCGCGTGGGCCGAGGAGCTGCTCGAGCCCGCAGCTGCCGCCGACGTCCGACGTCTTCCCCGGCTGTATACGGCGGCTCGTCTTGCCTGCTTCGCGGGGAGGGCGGAGGCGGCGCGGGCGAACGCGCACCGGGCGGGCGAGCTGGAGGACGACTCCCGCTACGACGCGTGCGAGCCCGGGTATGCCTGGTTCGTCGAGGCCCTGTGCGCCGTGTACTGCGGCGACCTCGATCGCTATGTCGAGCTCACCGGTGCCGTGGCCCACACCTACGGAAGCGATCGGGGCTACGGACTGGCCTCGTACGTCGATGGCCTCCAGTCGTGTGGCCGGATCGAGGAGGCACTCGCGCTCACCGAGGAATCCGTCACCGCCGCCCAATCGCTGGGCAACCCCTACTGGATCTCCTATGCGCTGTGGATCGCAGGACTGGCATTCTCCAGGGCTGACGTGCGCCGTGCTTTTGCCGCCTGGGACGAGGGCGTCGCCTTCGTGCGTGAGCACCGCGTGCAGTTTTTCGAGGGCTTCCTCGCACGCGATGCGGCTCGCCTGCACACCTCCGACGGCGAGGCGCAGACGGCGCTGGTGCTGTTCGCAGAGGCCATCGCCGCGTTCCATCGGGCCGGCAACGTGCCCCAGCTGATCATCACCCTCGCCAGCGTGCCGGCGTTGTTCGAGCGGCTCGACCGTCCCGCCCCCGCCGCCATGCTCCTCGGCGCCCTGTCTCGTGAGCCGTCGAGCTCGCACCACGTTCCCGACCTCGGCGATCTTGCCGAGCGGGTCAGCGGCCTGCTCGGCAAGACTCGCGCCGCCGAGTTGCTGTCGGCGGGGGCCGCTCTCGACCTCAGTGACGCCGCTGTCTACGCACGCCAGCAGATCGACACAGCGCTGCGCCACCCGAGCCCCCGGGCGCGCCAGGCGCGGCCCGGTGGGCTGAGCCGACGGGAGATCGAAGTCCTCCGCCTTGTAGCCGACGGCCGAACCGCCGGCGAGATCGCAACGCAGCTGTTCATCTCCTCGAGGACAGCCGAGCACCACATCCAGAACGTCTACACGAAGATCGGTGTCTCGGGCCGGGCCGCGGCGACTCGCTGGGCGCTCAAGCACAAGGTCGTCGACGACACCGTCGCCAGCTGACGGACCGGATCGGTCCGCGCCCCCGGCGCCGGGTGCCACGCCGTCGCCACGCCGAGAGGGACCCTCTGACCGCCCGACGCCGTCGGCCACGGGACGCTCGGAGAGCCGGAAATGGGTAGGTCTACCGATGCGCCGCCCGGGGCCCGAGCGGAGAATGACCCCTGCGCCGGCCGGAACCGACCGGCGGGAAACGAGATCCGAAGGATCCCGTCTGAAGGGAGAACCGTCATGATTCTGGCCACAACGACCGTCGAGAACGTCGACCGATTCCTGGATGTGTTCGGCACGAAGGGCGCTGACAAGCGTGCCCTCCACGGCTCCAAGGGTTCGACGGTGTTCCGCGATCCGACCGAGGAGAACCGAATCTGGGCGCTGTTCGACTGGGACGAGGCGGGCTGGGCGAACTTCGTCTCCGACCCCGAGGTCCCGCCGATCCTGAAGGAAGCCGGGCATCTGAGCAAGCCCGATGCCGCGCTGCTCCTCGGCTCCTACCAGGCGTGAGGCGGCGGAACAATGAGCTCCATCAACCGTTCCGCACGGGTCGGCGTCATCACCGACCAGACCGGCGCCCTGTCGTTCATGGGAATCGCCAACGTCAACATTGCCAAGATGGTGATCGATGACGTCAACGACCGCGGTGGCCTTCTCGGTCGCCCTGTCGAGCTGTTCGTCGAGGACAGTGCCACCGACGACAGCGTGGCGGAAGCTGCCGCCACGCGGCTCGTCGAGCGGGCGGCCGTCGACGTCGTCGTGGGGGGCATCTACAGCTCCACGCGCCAAGTCATCAAGCGGCCCGTGGTCGACCAAGCCGAGACGCTGTACATCTACCCGGAGCAGTACGAAGGTCAGGAGTGTCACCCCCTGATCTTCTGCACCGGGCCGGTGCCTGCGCAGCAGGTCGAGCCCTTCTTCCCCTGGTTGATGCAGCAGACGGGGGCGAAGCGGTTCTACATGCCGTCGGCCGATTACATATGGCCGCACACGCTGAACAAGAAGGTGCGCGAGGTCGTCACCGCCGAGGGCGGCGAGATCGTGGGGGAGGAGTACTTTCCGCTCGATCACACCGACTACGAACACATCGTCGACGACATCATGTCGACGGGTGCCGAGGTGGTGTTCAACACGATCGTCCCTCCGGGGCTCACGCCCTTCCTCGAGCAGCTGCACCGGGCCGGCTTCACGCGTCGGGGCGGGCACATCGTCTGCACCTACTTCGACGAGAACTTCTTGAATCTCGTCCCCGCCGACCATGTCGAGGGCCTCTACGGGTGCCTGGACTACTACCGGGAGGTCGACGACCCGTTCAGCATCGAGCTCCTCAATCGCTACGAGCAGCTCTACCCGGGGAGTGCGATGTTCACCGCAGGCAGCGCGTGCACGGGCACCTACCGTGCCCTCAAGCTCTGGGAAGCCGCCGTCAACGAAGCCGGGTCGCTGAACCAGGACGACGTCGTCGACGCGCTGGACCACGCCCAGATCGCACAGGGTCCGGGAGGCCCCGCCGAGATGGTGCCGGGCCAACATCACGTGCGGATGAACATGTACATCGCCCGGTCGGAGGGCGGCACGTTCAAGGTGGTGAAGAACCTGGGTCACATCGACCCCAAGGAGTGCGAGGTCGGGCGGAGCTCGTCCTGATCCATCGGGCTGCACCCGACATCTGGCGTATGGGCGACGCCGGCTCCGGCCACCTGGGCTGGCGCCGGCGTCGCCCTTTGTTGTGCCGCCGCCCGCTCGGTACTCAGCCGCCCAGCAGGGTCGCCGCTTTCGCCCAGGCGGCTGACCGAGCCAGATCGCCGTCCGCCCCCAGGAAGCCAGACCACCAGCCGCGGTCGGCGGCCCAGAGCCCGTGCTCGACCCCGCGGGCCACACACCACGCCGCGCTCCTCGCGGCGTCGAGCCCGGCCGCGTCGGCGACGAGCCGGGCCCGATGGGCGAGGTCCGACGGTTTCGGCACGACGACCGTCCAGTCGTCGCCAACCTGGGTCAGCAACGGCCAGGGGTCCCAGGCGACGTCGCCGTGGACCGGTTCCGGGTCGATGGCGACCCATCCGCCTCGCACTGCGGTCTCTGCCTCCGCCTCGAAGTGGCGGAGGATGTTGCCCGGATTGAAGTCCCCGTGTGCGAGCCCGAGGCGGGTGGACTCGCCCGGCAGGGTCCGAAGCAGGTCAATGGCGTGGCGGCACAGTCCGACGTCGATCGGGATCGGCGCGCTCGGCAGCAGGCGCTCGACCCGTTCCCCGGCCGTCCCCGCCAGGTTGCCCGCCAGCTCGACGAGATCCGGGAACGGTTCACCAGCAGGGACCGGAACCGCCGCCATCCGGCGCAGCAGCTCGGCGCCGACCGCCAGGTGCTCCACCGTCGGCAATCGCTCGTCACGCAGAGTCGACCCGGGACGCAGTCGGCGCAGCAGCAGTGCGGAGTTCTCCGCGTCGGCGGCCAGTAGCTCGACCGCCCCCGCACCGTGCCAGGCGGCGAGGGCGGCGGCCTCGTCGCGGGTCTCCGGGCACGGGTAGGAGACCTTGACGACCACGTCCAGCCCGGCGGCCGTCTCGGCGGGCGCCGTCCATGCGGCCATGCCCTCCTCGAAGGGTTCACCCAGCACGAGGTCCCAGCGGTCAACGGCGCGGGCCACGCGCTTCGGAAGGGAGTCGAGCCATTCCTGTCCGAGTTGGTTGTCGCCATGGATCTGCCGCAGTCGCGCCGGCACGGTGATGACCACCCCGGCAGTCTGTCAAGCCCGGCGGCGCCCCGCGTCGCGCTTCAGCTCGGCACGACGGGTAGACCTTGACGGCGCGCCAAGCCACATTGGAAGATTGGCCGTCCTTCTGCCCCCCGGAGCCGCATGGATCTTGCGCCGCGCATGTCGAGGGTCTGGCAGGCCTGCGTACTCGCGCTGGTCATCACGTCCGTCACATTGACCGGGTGCAGCGGCTCCGCCCCCACCGGCACCGTCACCGGCACCGTCTACTTCAGCGGTCACGTCACCCGGGCGGTTCTCGAGCGAGATGCAAATGTGGTTGCCTGGCGCGGTGAACATCGGGTGGCCCAGTCCAGTTTGAACCGGGGCCGGGCCTGGGTGTCCTTCGCCCCTGGCCGCCAATCGGCGGTCGGGACGTACCGCCTCACGCTGGCCCCCGGTCGCGTCGCGTTGGAGGTAGGCGGCTCTCCGCCCGCTGGTGGCGTCATCGAGAGCGTCGTGGTGGTCAAGGCGGGGGCGACCATCACGAAAAACCTCCACGCCGTGTTCCACGCGGCCCCTCCGGCCAGCGTCACTGGCACGCCGCTGCACCCCTACGGTTTGGCCGTGAGCCCGTCGGGCGTGCTCTACGTGGCGGACGTGGGGCGGGACGAGGTCCTCCAGTACATGGCGAACGGCACCTTCAGTTTGGTGGCCGGCGACGGCCAACGGGGATTCTCCGGTGATGGCGGACCTGCCACCGAGGCAGAGCTGCGACTCACTGCATTCTCCGGGCTCGCCGTGGGCACCGACGGCAGCCTCTATATCGGCGATTCGGGCAACGACCGCGTCCGTGCGGTGGCTCCTGATGGGCGGATCACCACGGTGCTCGGGGATGGCAGAAGTGGTGGCCCGCCCACCTCCCCAGGCGCCCTGACGGCCTCGGTCGGGCAAATCGAAGGCCTCTCCATCGGCCCCGAGGGTGACCTCTACGCGGCAGCCCAAAAGGGCATCGTCCACCTGACCGAGCAGGGGACGATCCTCTGGGCCGCGGGGAGCGTCACACCACAGCTCCTTCCGCCATGCGGGGCCTACTGCAATCCGGCCGGAGAGTCCGATTTCGCCGGTTGCGACTCCCTCGCCTTCGACGCATCTGACGACCTCTTCTGTTCCGGGGGTCCGGGCAATGCCGTCTACGAGGTCGCGGCCGAGCCTCCTGGTGCAGCGGGTCAGTCACTCAGGTATGTGGGGACGTTCCGAGGCGACGGCGCGCCGGCTGCACTGTCCGAAGCACCTGATGGCAGCGTCGTCATGTCCTACCGAGGTGGTGTCGTCCGGTTGAACGCAGACGGGACCACGACCCCCATGACGACCCTCGCCGGGGTGCTCGGTAGTGGCGAAGGGCACCCGAATGTATTCATCGGTGGCGACGGGCTGGCGGTCGGGTCTGAAGGGTCCATCTACGTCGACACCAACACCGGGAACACATTCACGACCGTGAGCGCAATCGTGCGAGTCTCGGCCGCCGGCACCTCGCCGACCATCCTGTGGGAGTCGTAGGCCAGCACCCGGGAGCTCGACGTCCTGGAGCATCGAGGGCTCTCGGGATCGCCGGAGGCCACCCAGCCCGGTTGTGTCGACTCGAACGAACGCCAGCGATTCCTGAGCAAGCGTGCTCGAGAGCTGGTAGACCCTGCGTCTGACAGGGAGAGGCTGACCACGGGATTCCGGTTTGAATGGTCATGCCCGAGAACGAACGGAGCGGCTGTGATCGGAGTAATCGTGACATTCGACTTCGAGGGTGACCTTGACCGTGATCGGGTCATCAATGTGGCCGACAAGGCTCGAGCCATGTTCGAGGGAATGCCCGGTCTGTCTTTCAAGTTCTTCACCTTCGACGAGAAGCAGCAGCGTGCGACGAACTTCTACGTCTGGGAGTCAAGAGACGCTGCCGACGCGTTCTTCTCGGAAGAGCTGCGTGAGCGAGTCACCGGCCTCTACGGCGTCAGCCCGAGGATCGATTTTGTGGAAATCGCGCAGATCGTCGACAACTCCAAGGCGTAAGGTTCTCGAGATCCAATTTGGACATCTCGGAAAAGCATTCAACTCGACTTGAATCGTCCGATAGTTCCGCTCCTCCCAAGGCAGGCGCCACCGGCTCAGGCCAGCGTGCGGGAATGTCGCTCGAAATGCCAAAGGCCGAGACCCGCACGAGGCCCGGCGACGAGGTCACCCTCAGATAGCGTCGTTGCCATGAGGAGGGTTGCCGGCGCCTGGGCGATTGTCCTGGCATCGACGATTCTGGCCGGCTGTTCGACTGCTGCTCCCAGGCATGCGTTGGGACCGTGTCGGCAAGGTCGTTCTTTCGAACTGGACCTGCGTTCGGAGACAGGTGGCCAAGCGACACCCGAGGACGCCGCCGCTCGTGCTCGAGTACCTGGGTTCGCTCTTCCGAAGAGTGGTTGGCAGGTAGTCAGCAGGGAGGGCGGCGAGGCATCCCTGCGATCAGACGGGGATCAGGTCCATGCGGTCGAGGGCCCGGACAAGACCTGGCAGGTCGACAGTGGGGGGCGCTGCCGTTAGGACGGCGGGTCAGCGCCGTTAGGGCCGGTGTCGGAGGCGCACGCCGGTGTGGACCAATGTCACCCAAAAGGGATTGGAGACATGCAGGCCAGCAGAGATTCGGCAGACCGACGGATGAGGGCCATAGGTAGGTCGGGTCGCCGGAATCGGGGTTCTCCAGCAAGACGACAGGGCCCTGCACAGGCCCGTGTGCGGCAAAGGCTCTAGAGGCGAGGCATGGCGCCTGATCGGCAATACAGTGCGGTTGATTCGCCTGGAAGCTTAAGGCAGAGTTAGGTGAGCATGGCAGAGGATCAAGTTCGAAGTGAGAACGCCGAGCTTCGTCGTCTTCTTGAGAAGCACCAATGGTCTGGACTGACGCCAGCAGGCTCTCTGGGGTGTTGCCCCGAATGCGCAGGAGGCGTCCCCCCTCTTGGTAGCGGCCATCGTTCAGGCTGTGCCCTGGCCGCTGCGTTGGACGCAGCAGGAACGGCCGACGGTTTGGCGAATATGCCGGCGAGCCCTGCCCACGATCAAACCTGACCATCCAGCATGCGCCGCTCACGGCCAGCGATCGGCCACGACCTCACGCCAGCGTGTGGGAATGTCTCTAGAAGCGAGAGGACCCTAGTCAGGGATCTGCAATCCCGGACGTGGCTCTCAACAGATGTTCTCGCACCAAGTGGAGTCGGGTAACGAAGCGAGCCTAGAAGCTAGGCTCCAAAAGTTGTGGGGCCCGTCCTTCGGAAGGTGATCGCTGGGCTAGTGATCGGAGTGATCCTCGCCGGTTGTTCGGGGGCATCCACGTCTTCGCGATCGAGTTTCGAGCGACTGACCTGCAAGACCCTGCGGACACAGTTCGAGACGGCGCCTCGAGCAGTCCCCACTGCGTCGGCCGCACCAGCGTTTGCTGCGTCCGAGGCGAGGGCACTCGGGCTATCCTCGGTGCCGCCATCGAGCGTCCTATTCGTGAAGACAAGCTTCACTGAGGAACTCAAGCGGTCCCACGACCACTTCTTTGAAAGCGCAGCAAAGTATCAGCTGGGTAACGACCCCGGCCGCTTTATGGCCCAACTCGACAAGGGTTGCTCAGCGTTGGGACTCTGAGGTGGATTTCGGTGTGTCGGGTAGTTGAGTCCGATATGTGGATCCTGAAGGACGGTGGAATCTCGACCATTGAGTCGTGCGAGGGCGGCCCGGGCCACGCTTACCCAGAGCCAACCGTCAATTTCGCTGGCGAGCGGGACGTTCGGGTTGCCCCTGAGAAGGGTGGGGCAGATGTGGTCGTTTCAAGAGGGCCACTCGGTGGGTCCGGATTGGATCGTCACCTTCTGGCAGAAGCTCCTGTGACGGCGGCCTTATTTGCCCGCAGCGATATCGGCGCAGCGGTCGCAAAGACGCCTTCCAGCGGTGTCGTTGTCGACCTTGTTGCCGTTCGCAATGATCTCCTTGCCGTAGCCGCATTCGCTTTGGTTGTGGTAGCCGAGCTTGTCGCCGTCTTCGTCACTCGAGGTGTGAAACGCGGCTACGAGTCCCATGGTCTGTCCTGCCCTTCGCTCAGGTCCCCACGGTTCGAGGGAATGCTACTGGCCGACGTTGCCAGAAGGCCCAGTCGCCGTCTTTCGCCCACGAGTCCAAGCCCGGAGGTTCTTGGCCTCGGCCCGGATGGCAAGGGTCACGGCCACGAAGGCGGCCAAGCCGAGGCCGGCCCACGCCAGCAACCCACGCCAGCTGCCGAGGTAGTGCAAAAGGTAGCGCACGGTTGGCAAGCCTACGCCCCGGAGGGGAATCGGGTCCGTCGGCATTGGCCCTGGGGTAAGAACCGCATGATCTTGGGGTGTCCGTCGAGGGTGCGAACGGAACGCGTGCCCATCACCAGGGGCGCAGCGTTTCGGAACCTGTCAAGCGATTTGAGACACGTTCTTATGAAGCCTTCTGTGCAACCTCCTCGATCGGAACTGGTTCGTTGATCCACGCCAGGGTCGGCAGCTTCGGCGGTTGCGGCCGGCGGTGGCGGAATCGGGCCGGGTTCGCCGCGTAGGCGGCATCGAGGGTCTCGGAACGCTGAGCGCGCACCTCGGTGGCCGTCCCGTAGTGAACCGAGGCCGGCGTGTGGTAGCCGATGCCCGAGTGGCGGTGCTCGTGGTTGTAGTACCCGAAAAACGCCTCTCCGAACGCCCGGGCATCCTCGATGCAGCCGAAGCGTTCGGGGAACGTCGGGCAGTACTTGAGGGTCTTGAAATTCGCCTCACTGTAGGGATTGTCGTTGCTCACGTGCGGGCGGCTGTGGCTACGTCCGATGCCCAGGAAGGTGAGCAGCTCCGTCACCGGGTTCGACGTCATCGACGAGCCCCGGTCGGCGTGGATGGTGAGCTGACCAGGTGCGATGTTGTGGCGGGCCACGGCGTCGGCGATGAGCTCTTTGGCCAGCTCGCCGGACTCGCTCGGCGCCACGCACCAGGCCACCACGTAGCGGCTGAAAATGTCGATCACCACGTAGAGGTCGTAGTAGACGCCGCGCTGGGGGCCCTTCAACTTGGTGATGTCCCAGCTCCACACCACGAGCGGCTTGCCGGCCACGAGTTCGGGTTTCACCTTGGCCGGGTGCGTGGCCTGGCGGCGTCGCTCGCGGACCTCGTCGTGGGACCGGAGGATCCGGTAGAAGCTCGATTCGCTGGCGAGGTAGATGCCCTCGTCGAGGAGGGTGAAGTACACCTGGGCGGGCGAACAGTCGACGAACCGGGGCGAGCGCAGCACGGCCAGGATGTCATCGACCTCGGCGTCGGCGAGCTTGTTGGGCGGAGCCGGACGGGGCTTTCGCTCCGTGACGCGCCCGGGCTTCAGGTGTCGGTAGTGCGTCGCCCTCGGCCGCCCGACCGCCGCGCAGGCGGTCTGTGTGCCGAACAGAGTCTCGACCACGCAGAAGCACTCGTCGATCACGGCTGCTGCTCGGTCTCGGTGTCCGCACTCTCGGCCAGCAGCCGCGCCAAGAGCTCCGATGCTTTTCCCTGGGCCTCCAGGACGATCTTGTGCTTGGCCAGCTGGTCCTCGAGGCGAGCGTTGCGCTTGCGGAGGCGCTCGACCTCGCGCTCGGCGTCGGTCCGCTTCTTGCGGTGCTTGGGGGCGAGCCCGACAAGGGCGCCGGCCTCCTTAGCGCGGCGCCACTCCACGATGTGGCTCGTGTACAGGCCCTCCCGGCGCAGGATCGCCCCCTTGGCCCCGGTCTCGGCGGCGGCGTCGTACTCCTCCACGATGGCGTGCTTGTACTCGGTCGTGAACCGGCGTCTCGCCGGCTTCGCCGCGGGGTCGTCGCGCACCTCGCCATTTTGGGCGCGCCCGACCAAGGATGCATTGGTCATGGTCATTTGGTCTACGGGTTCCTGACTCGCCCTGGTGGGATGGTGTGCTACAGGAGGTGTCTCACGTCAGCCTGACAGACAGGGGGGTCAGACGCCCAAGCCGCCGGGTTCGTCGAGTCGCTCTACTACTTGGTGTTGCTGTTGTGCACCTCGGCGAACCTGGGTTCAGGCGTGTCGGGAGGGAGGTGCGGCTTGACGACCTCATTGAACCAGGCGTCGTGCTGAGCGATCGAGTCCCAAATCTCGATCACCGTGATACCGCCGTCTTCCACGATGGCGTAGTGAGCCACGAAGCCGTCGGCCTTACTCTGAGAGGGCAGGGCTCCCGCGGCGACTTGGTCGTATGCATCGGCGGGCATACCGGGCGCGTGATGCTGTTTTAGGACTGTCATGGATACCTTTCCGATCGAGGCCCGGAAGCCCGGACCCCGACATGCTGGCATAGGAAGCGGCCCCGGCCCTCGTAGGGTCGCTCCCGGTCGGGCAAGATCCCGCCGCCGCAGGCCAGCGTGCTCTCCCTGGACAGCCGTCCCGCGCGGAAACCCCAAGCGGGTTCCGAATGATCGCTGGTCAGGCTCCTGCAGTCGGCGGTCTCAGCAAGGTGTCGATCTGGGCCAGGTCATCGTCTCCGAGAGCCCAGTCCGCCGCGGCGACGTTGGCGCGGACCTGATCCGGCGAGGTCGCCCCAGCGATGACCGATGCCACCGGCGGGTGCGCTGCGATCCAGGCGATGGCGAGCTCCACCATGCTCCGGCCTCGGCTCTCGGCGAAGGCGGCCAAGCGCTCCACGACGGCGAGTTTGTCGTCGGCCAATGGGCCTTCGTTCTGCTTGACCCCCGACAGCCGGGCGCCGGCCGGAGGTGGCTCACCACGCCGGTACTTCCCCGTGAGCACCCCGGATGCCAAGGGGAAGTAGGGGAGAAACGACAGCCCGGCCCGTTCGCACTCGGGGAGGACCTCTTGCTCGACGTCGCGGTGCAGCAGGCTGTACTGGTTCTGCACGCTGACGAAATGGGCGGAGCCTGGCGGTGCCGCAGTCTCGGCCTCCTGGAGTTGTGCAACCGTGAAGTTGGAGCACCCGATCTCCCGGACCTTGCCGGCCCGGACGCACTCGTCCAGGGCTCGCAAGGTGCCGGCAATGGGCGTGTCGGCGTCAGGAGCGTGCAGCTGGTAGAGATCGATGTGATCGGTCTGCAGGCGACGCAGGCTGTCCTCGAGCGCCCGATGGACGTAGTCGGGCTTGGCTCCCTTGCGCTCGGCGTCGACCTGCATCCCGAACTTGGTGGCCAGGATGATCTCATCTCGGCGCGCGCCGAACGCGCGCCCGAGGAACTCCTCGCTCTTCGTGCCACCGTAGATATCGGCGGTGTCGAAGAGGGTGATGCCGGCGTCGATCGCCCCGCGCACCACCGCCGCGGTGCCGTCGTAGTCGAGCCGGCCGCCGAAGTTGTTGCAGCCCAGCCCGACGATCGAGACCTCCAGTGAGCCAATCGTGCGAGTCCGCATCATCGTCCTTCTCCGTTGGCGACCGTCTTCGACAGCGCGGCACCGGCGACAACGGCCCTGTCGCCCGGCCACCGCCGCACGCTGATGGACTGGCTGGCTGTTGCCAGCAGGGTACCGTCCTGTGCCCACAGATGGGCGAGGCCCTGCGCGAAGCCATGGGCCAGCGCGTGGATGTGGATGTCGCACAGCACCCATTCGGTCGGCACGAGTTGGGCCACGCGCACGGTATTGTCGAGGCTCCGGCCCATGGTGCGAACCCCCAGAGGCTGCGACACCCCGCCCGACACGAAGTCGCCGATCACGGCCAGAGTCGCCGCCGAGGGCTCGAGATGGCCGGGCACCCGGATCCAGAAGGCCGAGTTCGCGTCCCCCGGCCTGCCGTCGAGCTCGAGCATGAGCCGTCCACGCGCCACTCGATGCTCGACGCGCATGAGGACCGTGTCGGAGAACATGGGGGGGATCTGCTGGGCCGGACACGCCTCGGGGCCCGGCACGTCGGGGAACGCCACCCATGTGCCGGACAGGTCGAGGTCGTAGCTGCCCAGCGCGCCGTTGACGGTGAGGACCTCCTCCGCCCCGAGCCTCCCGATGGCCCGCCCCTGGGTCGTGTTGCGCCCCGCCGCGGGCAGCACGACCTCCCAGTCGAGCACCGTCCCCGTCGGCGCGTAGGCGAGGTACTGGGCAGTGGCCCACACCGTGGGTCGGCCCGAGGCCTCCTCGAGGGCGACGATCCCCGCCGCCAGCCCGCATCCCCCGTAGAGGAAGCGCCCGGGGGTGGACACGGCCGGAGTGACCGGGAGGCGCCAGCGCAGCGGATCGTCGGTCGACTCCATCCCGAGGAAATGACGTGCGTCCATCAGGCGCACCTTATTGGGTCGTCACCGTGGGCCCGCCACCGAGGAGGCCCCCCTCCCGGGCGGGGCCGGCTGTCAGTTGACCTGACGTTCGTGGCCTTCCCAGTAGGGCTGGCGCAGCTTGTACTTCTGGAGCTTGCCCGTGGCGGTGCGGGTCAGCCCGTCGCGCAGCTCCACCGACGTCGGTGCTTTGAAGTGGGCCAACCGGGCGCGACAGAACTCGATGAGCTCCTCCTCGGTGGCGACGGCGCCGGGGCGCAGCACGACCAGGGCCTTCACCGTCTCCCCCCACTTGTCGTCGGGGACGCCGATGACCGCCGCCTCGGCCACCGCGGCGTGTCGGTAGAGGCAGTCCTCCACCTCGATCGAGGACACGTTCTCGCCGCCGGTGATGATGACGTCCTTCTTGCGGTCCGCGATCACGGTGTAGGGCCCGTCGAGATACCCGCCGTCCCCGGTGTGGAACCAGCCTCCTTCGAGGGCGGCGGCCGTGGCCTCGGGCTGTTTCCAGTAGCCGTCGAACACGTGGTTGGTCCGGGCCAGGATCTCCCCGTCCTCGTCCACGCGCATGCGCACCCCGACGGCGGGAACCCCCGCCCGGGCCAGCTTGGCGGCCCGCACGGCGCGGTCGAGGTCGTCCCACTCCGACGGGGCCCGGTTGATGGTGAGCAGCGGGGTGGTCTCGGTGAGCCCGTAGATCTGGATGAACTCCCACCCGAGCTCGGCCTCGACCGCCTCGATGGCCTTCGAGGGCGGCGGTGCGCCGGCGACGACCACGCGCACGGTGCCGCGCCCGGGGACGTCCTGGCCCCGCTCCCGCCGGGCGGAGGCGGCACCGAGGATGGCGGCCACCACCGCCGGTGCCCCGCACAGCATGGTGACCCCTTCGGTCTCGATGCGGGCCAGGATCTCCTCGCCGTCGATCTTGCGCACGACCACGTGGCGGCCGCCCATGGCCGTCACGGCGTAGGGCATCCCCCACCCGTTGCAGTGGAACATGGGCAGGGTGTGCAGCAGCGTGTCGCGCTCGCTCACGGTGGTGTGCCATCCGAACACGGCGGCGTTGAGCCAGCAGTTCCGGTGGGTGAGCTGGACCCCCTTCGGGCGCGCCGTCGTTCCCGAGGTGTAGTTGATGGAGCACGTCGCTGCTTCGTCACCGTGCCAGCGCGCCGGTTGGGCACCGGGGGGAGCGGGTGCGAACAGCTCGGCGTCCTCGCTCCCGTCGAGCACCATCCGCACCTTGGCCGACACCCCGCCCAGGGGTTGCTCGATCTCGGGGTCGACGAGCAGCACCGAGGCTCCCGAGTGCTCGACGATGTAGGCGACCTCGTCGGCGTTGAGTCGGAAGTTGATGGGGACGAGCACGCGCCCGAACCCGCTCACCCCGAAGTACGAGATGAGGAACCGGGCCGAATTCGGGCTCACGATGGCCACCCGCTCGCCATGGCCGATCCCCATGGCGTCGAAGGCGAGCGCCATGCCCCGGGCCCGGTCGTGCATGTCCGCGTAGGTGATGGCCCCGAGGGACCCCGCCACACCCGGCTCGTCGACCACCGCCACCCGGTCCGCGCCGTGCACGAGCGCGGCACGTTCGAGGAAGTCACCGATCGTGAGCGGGACGTGCATGGTCGCTCCTTCGGTCCCGGCGTCGTCGGGTCCGGGACTCCCGTCCGATCATCTCAGATGGGCCCGGGCTCCGCCGAGAGCGGTCGTCGGGGTGCCGCTGGTAGCTTGCGACTGTCGGAGAGGTCCAAGACCGGCAGTGGCATCGAACGGAGATGCATATGGCACAGATCGTGGTCGCCGGAGGGGGAGTGGCGGGACTCTCGGCGGCGATGCTCCTCGCCCGAGACGGACACGACGTCACGTTGCTCGAGCGCGACGCGGCCGAGCCCCCGTCCCCGGCCGAGGCGTGGGACACCTGGGAGCGCCGTGGCGTCAACCAATTCAGGCTGCTGCACTTCTTCCAGCCCCGGTTCCGCCTCGCTCTCGCGCACGAGCTGCCCGACGTAGCCAAGGCGCTCGAGTCCGCCGGCGCCCTCCGGCTCAACCTGATCGAGGTCGTGCCGGACGAGCTGACCGGCGGCGCGCGTCCCGGGGACGACGATTTTGAGGCCCTGACGGGCCGCCGGCCCGTGGTCGAAGCCGTCATGGGCACCGCCGCCGCGTCGACCCCGGGCGTGACGGTGCGCCGGGGTGTCGCCGTCGGGGGTCTCGTCGTCGGCGCCCAGGCCGTGCCGGGCATTCCCCATGTCACCGGCGTGCGGACCGCCGCGGGGGAGGACATCGCCGCCGATCTCGTCGTCGACGCCACCGGACGACGGTCGGCCCTGCCCAACTGGCTCGATGCGGCCGGGGCGCGCCGCCCCGTCGAAGAGCTCGAGGACTCGGGCTTCGTGTACTACGGCCGCCATTTCCGCTCGCCCGACGGCACCACGCCGCCGATCATGGGTCCACTGCTGCAGGGCTACGGCAGCATCTCGATCCTCACCCTCCCCGCCGACAACGGCACCTGGGGGATCGGCGTGATCGCCAGCGCCGCCGACAAGGCCATGCGGGGCCTGCGCGACACCGAGCGGTGGACCGCCCTCGTCGCCAGCCTCCCCCTGGTCGCACACTGGCTCGACGGCCAGCCCCTCGGCGAGGGTGTCGACGTCATGGCCAAGATCGAGGACCGATGCCGCAGCTTCACCGTGGACGGGGCGCCGGTGGCCACCGGGATCGCCGCGGTGGCGGACTCGTGGGCGTGCACCAACCCGTCGCTGGGGCGCGGTGCGTCGATCGGGATGATGCACTGTCTGGCCCTGCGCGACACGCTGCGCTTGTCTGGGGCCGACGACCCCGCTGCCTTCAGCGCCGCGTGGGCACAGGCCACCGCCACCACGGTCGAGCCGTGGTACCGGGCCACGCTGTCGTTCGACCGGCACCGTCTGGCCGAGATCGACGCGGAGATCGCCGGCGAGGTGTACCGGCCCGACGGCGACGACTGGGCCATCGTCCAGAGCCTGTTCTTCGCCGCCGGCCAGGACCCCGACTGCCTCCGGGCCGCGATCTCGATCCAGGGTCTCGTACGCGGTCCCGGCGAGGTGTTCGCCGACGCCTCTCTGTTCGACAAGGTGCTGACGTTGGGCGCCGGCTGGCAGGATGCGCCGGCCTTCGGGCCGGACCGGGCTGAGATCGTGTCCATCGTGACGGCTTGAGACGATTCGAGCCCTTCGGGGCCGCGGCGAAAAGAGAGAGATGATGCGCGTCGACGTGAACGGTGTGGGCATCGAGTACGAGGTGTCGGGGGAGGGGCCGCCCGTCGTGCTCCTCCACGGCTTCCCCGACAGCGGTCGCCTGTGGCGGAACCAGGTCTCTGCCCTCGTCGACGCCGGGTTCTCCACCGTGGTCCCCGACCTGCGGGGATACGGTGCCTCGGACCAGCCCTCGGAGGTGGAGGCCTACTCCATTCCCTTTCTGGCCGGAGACGTCGTGGCCATCCTCGACGCGCTGGGCATCGAGCGCGCCCACATCGTGGGCCACGACTGGGGAGCAGCGCTGGCGTGGGCGTTCGGCTCGCTGCTGCCCGACCGCGTCGACCACCTCGTGGCGCTGTCGGTGGGCCATCCCACCTCGTTCGTCTCCGCCGGCTACGCCCAGCGCGAGAAGTCGTGGTACATGCTGCTGTTCCAATTCGAGGGCGTGGCCGAGCAGTGGTTGTCCAACGACGACTGGGCCAATCTCCGCGCCTGGGGAGGCCACCCCGACATCGACGGCGTCATCGCCGACCTCGAGGCCACCAAGTCGCTCACGCCCGCCCTCAACTGGTACCGCGCCAACGTGCCGCCCGAGTCGTTCGTGCAGCCACCCATGGAGCTCCCGGCCGTGGCCGCACCCACCATGGGGGTGTGGAGCAGTGGCGACTTCGCCCTCACCGAGGCGCAGATGACCGGGTCCCAAGCCCAGGTCTCAGGTCCGTGGCGCTACGAACGGATCGAAGGGCCCGGGCACTGGATGCAGCTCGAGGCGCCCGACGCCGTCAACGAGCTGCTGCTCGACTTCCTGCCCCGGTGAGCTGCTGAGGGCTCTGCGCCGTGTTCTCGACGGCCGACGAACCGAGCACGACATCCTCCATGTGAGGGCAGTCATTCGACCCGGAGGAGCAAGGCGGTGGGCGTGCGCGCCGCGATCCGACCAGGAATGACCGCGACCAGATTGCCGAGCACGATCGCCCCCAGCCCGATCGCCGTCACCAGGAGGGTGGGGACGACCGGAACCGGGATGGCCCGGATGCCCTGGGCGAACAGATCCCACAGCTCGCGCCCTAACACGATGCCGAGGGGCACGCCCACCACCGTCCCGATGAGCACGGCCACTGTGGACTG
This sequence comes from uncultured Acidimicrobiales bacterium, assembly GCA_963811775.1. Taxonomy (GTDB): domain Bacteria; phylum Actinomycetota; class Acidimicrobiia; order Acidimicrobiales; family UBA8190; genus Chersky-840. Next base: position 39,573 of record CAWESO010000014.1, read on the forward strand.
CCAGGCGACGACGGTGGCGAGCTGACGACCCGACAATCCGAGCGTCCTCATGATGGCGAAGTCGCGCCGGCGGCGGCGCACCGAGGTCACCAGGGTGATACCGAGCGCCACCACCGCGCCGGCCGCAACTCCTGCCCCGAGGACCGTCGGGACGGTCTCGATGGAGCCGGAGCTGACGATCACCTCGGGTCGCAGCACCCCGGTGGGGCCACTGGCGGGCTGGTCCGAGTCGGCGCGGTTGACCGCACGGGCGACCCCGGCCAGGGACCGCTGGGCCGCCGATGAATCGCCGCCCTTGGTGCGGACGAAGAACACCTGGGGCCCGGGGATGGTGTTCCCCTGGGTGTTGCGGATGGCCGCAGGGATGAGCTGGTCGTCGATCAGGGCACCGGTCCCCATGCCGGGGCCCATGATGGCCGGCATCGTCGCCTTCCCGGCGACGACCAGACGGGTCGTCTGACCCCGCCCGGTCGCCACCTCAAGGGTCGCCCCGAGGTGGGTGTGCAGGGCGGCCATGGTGCTCACCCCGAGCACGATCTGGTCGGACGAACGCAGGTCGGTTCCTTTGAGCACCGGCGGCTGCACCGGGGCCCCGGGGCGCATGCCGATCGTCGGGATGTCGCGGGAACCGTCGATAACCGTCGAGGAGAAGTAGGCCCCGGAGAACTGGATGACCGAGGGGTCGCGGGCGAGCAGCTCGTCGGTGATGTGGGCGGGGAGGTCCTCGTCGCCCGAGAACGCCGAGAACAGGGCGTAGTTCCAGTTCCACCCGTACCGAGGAGGATGACCGATGAGGGAGTTGAGGCTGGACCCGAATGTCACGGTGGCGACGACGACCACGATGGCCAGCACGGCGCCCAGGATGGCAGAGCGAACCGGCACGGCTTCGCGTGCATTCCCGGGCTCGAGTGCGAAGCGCAACCCGGTCATCGCCGGCGCGGGCAACCCCGACGAGCCCACCGCGCGCGCCAGCCGAGAGGGCCGTTCCGCCCGCTGGCTACGACGTCGCACTCGTTCGGGGGCCATGCGCAGCGCCAGTCCCAACGCCACCGTCGACATGATCACCACGAGAGCGAGGAACCCGAGGCCGAGGACGGTCCAGTCCCACCCGAAGACATAGGGGTAGACGGGGCGCACCGGCCCGAGGGGGAAGAGCGGGGAGAAGAAGAACGCCACCACCGAGGCGAGCATCGCCCCGGCCACGACGGCGACGACCGTGCCGAGGGTGGCATCGGCCGCGGTGGTGGCGGGGCCGGCCCCGAGCGCCCGGAGCGTCTCGAGATCGAGCGCCTCGGCGCGTCGCTGACGCCCCATGACCTGGCTCACGATCACGAGTGCGGCCAGGGCGGCCAGGGCGCCGAACACCGCCAACGCGATCGACTCGGGCCCGATGGCCTGCTCCGCCAGCCCGACCGCGGGCGCACCGGCGCTGAATCCCGTCGCGCCCAGCAGCTTGCTCGGGAGCATCCGCGACAACTCAGACTCGACCGCCGCCCGGTGGCCCGGGGCGATCCGCAGCGAGCTGTACGAGTAGGTCGCGCAGCACGTGTCGAGACGGCGGGTCAGGGCCGGGGTGACGAGGACCGAGGCCGTCCCCGCCGTGTCGTAGTCGTCGTTGACCACGTCCTGGGGGAACACCACCAGACCGACGATGCGCAGCCGCGCCCGTGCCACCGCAGGCGGGTTGTCGGCTCCCGAGAGAAGCTGTGCGTCGGAATTCAGGGTGACGGTGAACGTCGACCCGACGTGGATGCCGAGCTCCTTCCCGGCTTGGGCGTTCATCACCGCCTGGCCCGGGTCGGCCAGGTCGGGAAGGCGGCCCGAGACGAGCGTCACCCGGTCCTGGGCGAAGTACTCGGTCCCCACAGACCCCTCGAGGGAGGGAGGCTTGGCCCCGGGGCCCACCCGGAGGTGGGCGCCGAGGATCTGGTCGATGTTGGCGTCGAAGCCGACCACGCTCTGCTGGCTCTCGACGTAGGGCAAGGCCGCAATTCGGCTCGCGGTGGAGGAGCGGTAGCCGCGGTTCTCCGCTGGCCCGAGGGCCGGGTTCAAGAAGGCGGCGAACACCTGAAGGTCGCTGGGGTTGGTGCTGGCCAGGTAGACGGGGTACGAGGACTGGGTACGACGCGCACCGGCGATGGCCCCGAGGGCGAGGCCGCCCACCAGTCCCAACAGGAGCACGATGGCCAGGTACCCCCCGCGTCTCCGGCGGAAGGTGGCCCGGAACCGGTACCACGCCGGAGCGAGCACCTGCCTCATCGTCGCCTATCTCCAGTCCTGAGAGACAAATGGCCCGGAGCGACTTCGCGCCGGCCGGGGAGCCGTTTTGTCCCGCGCCCGCACCCGACCAGCATTTCCCACCGGTCTTCGCACAGCCAAGGGTGTCAGCAAGCCAAGGCTCTTCGTACCAGCACCCGTGGGCGGACGCCCGGCCCGACAACGACGGCCACGCATCGGGCGAGTGCCGGCCGAACCACTGTCTCTGGGTGTCGCCCTGAGGTCAGTCGCGGAACTCCGGCGCCCGTCGTTCGCGTCGGGCCCGGACGGCTTCTTCGAAGTTCTCGGTGGTGAGCCGGACGTAGAGCTGGGTGGTCCCCTCGTGGTCCATGTGGCCCTGCAGGCTGGTGGCCTCGAGGCTCGACCACAGCATCCGCTTGGTGAGCTCGACGCCCACCCGCGAGAAGCCGATGATGCGCTCGGCGAGGTCGTAGGCGGTGTCGAGGAGCTGGCCGGCCGGCACCACGGAAGACACGAGCCCGATGCGCTGTGCCTCGAGGGCGTCGACGTCGCGGCCCGTGAGCATGATGTCGAAGGCGCGTGACGAGCCCACGGCCCGGGGCAGCAGGTAGCTCAGGCCCAGCTCGCTGGAGGTGAGACCGTTGTTGATGCCCGCGGCGCGGAAGTAGGCCGAGTCGGAGGCGACGCGGATGTCGGTGGCGACGCTCAGGCAGAAGCCACCACCGATCGCCGGGCCGCTGATGGCGCCGATGACCGGTTGGTGCATCTTGCGGACGGCACGGATGACGTCGTCGAGCAGCTCCATGGAGCGCTGCGCGATAGTCGTGCGGGTCAGCCCGGCGATGTTGGGGATGATGCCGGCGTCCTCGAGGTCGGCGCCGGAACAGAAGGCCCCGCCCGCCCCGGTCAGGACGACCACCCGGGTGTCGTTGTCGGCACTGGCCGCCTCGAGCGCCTCGCGCAACGGGATCATGACGTCGAAGGCCATGGCGTTCATGCGCTCGGGCCGGTTGAGCGTGACGAGCGTCACGTGGGGGCGCGGCTTGTCGACGAGGACGAAGGGCATCGGGCTCAGCTCCCTGCCCCCGGCCGGCCAGTCCCCGTGGCGCCGGGGGACCGGGCCTGGCCCACGAGACGAAAGGTATTGCAGTAGACGACCTGGCCGTGCGCCGCCTTCCAGTCGGCCCAGCGCTCGAACGCCTCGGTGCGGGCGCCCCCGAAGTACCGGGCCATGTGCCGTGCCATCCCGAGGTAGGCGGCCTCGGGGTCGTCGGCGTCGAGCTCGTAGAAGTGCATGAAGGCCGGGTCGCCCGGCGCGACGTTCTCGTAGGCGGTGATGTGGGTGAAGCCGGGGACCGAGGCGGCCGCGATGTGCCGGATGTGGACGAAGTCCGCCCAGTCCCGCATGGCCTGGGCGTGCTCGGGCGCCTGAGGGCTGATCCACACCAGGAGCAGGCCGGTCGTCGGCCGGCCGGTGAGCACGCCCTGGCTGGGGCGGCGGTAGTGCCGGAAATGGCGGGCCGTGGTGCCCGGGGGCGGCGCCGGTGCCTCGAAGGTGTCGTCGACCTCGGCCACCGCCAGCAGCGTGCCGTCGTCGACGGCCATGGGAAGCTCGGTCCGGCCCGGGACGTTGTTGGCCCACCACGTCACCCGGTCGACGCCGGCGCGGGCGAGCAGCTCGGGGGCGCGTGTCGACGCGAAACGGTCAGGGTCGACGTCGCCGAGCTCGAGGTACAGGCCGGTGGTGATGCGGTCTTCCACTCAGGCCTCGAGGGCGCGCTCCCTGGCCCAGCGATAGTCGGCCTTGCCCGCGGGGGAGCGGACGATGTGGGGGAGGAAGGCGACGGCCTTCGGGAGCTTGAAGCGCGCCACGTGCTTGCCGGCTTCCTCGAGGATCTCGGCCGCGGTCACGGTGTGCCCGTCGGCCACCTGCACGATGGCCACCACTTCCTGTCCCCACCGTTCGCTCGGGCGCCCCGCCACCACGACGTCGGCGACGGCGGGGTGGGCGATGATGGCCTGCTCGACCTCTTCGGCGAAGATCTTCTCGCCCCCGGAGTTGATCGTCACCGAGTCGCGGCCGAGGAGCTCGATCTCGCCGTTGGGCAGGACGCGGGCCCGGTCACCGGGGACCGAGTAGCTCTGACCGTCGATCACCGGGAAGGTGCGCGCCGACTTTTCGGGGTCGCCGAGGTACCCGAGCGGCACCGACCCGCGCTGGGCCAGCCAGCCCACCTCGTCGTCGCCGGCCTCGAGCACGCGCGCCATGTCCGCGCTCACCACCACGGTGCCGGGCCCGGGCACGAAGGTCCCCGTCGACACCGTTCCCGGGCTCGACGCCACCCCCATCTGCACGCCCGTCTCCGACGCACCGGCGACGTCGGAGATCATGACGGTGGGGAGCACGGCCAGGAGGCGCTCCTTGAGGCCGACGCTCAGGGTCGCACCCCCGCTGCCGAAGGCCATGAGCGAGGACGCGTCGTGGCCGCCGCGCTCGAGCTCCTCGACCACCGGTCGGGCCATGGCGTCGCCCACCACGGAGATGCCGATCACCCGCTCGCGGGCCACGGTGTCCCACACGTCGACAGGGTCGACGGTCCGGGTGTTGGTGGGGAACACCATGGTGGCCCCCATGGTCATGTAGTAAAAGCACGCCCACTGGGCCGCGCCGTGCATGAGGGGCGGGATCGACATCACTCTGATGTCGGGGGTGGGGAGCACCCGGGCCGCCAGGTGCTCGTAGCTCTGGATCAGCTCCCACGTGCCGTAGGTGCGGCCCCCCATGGCGGCCCGGAAGATGTCGTGCTGGCGCCACAGCACGCCCTTGGGCATGCCCGTGGTGCCGCCGGTGTAGAGGATGTAGAGGTCGTCGGGAGTGCGTGCCACCGGGGGGAGCTCCGGCATCGACGACGCCAGGGCCTCTTCGTAGTCGACCGCCCCGGGCAGCAGCGCATGGCCCGACTCGTCGGCGACCTGGAGGAGAACGGTGAGCTCGGGCAGAGACGGCAACACCCGGGCCAGGACCGGCGCGAAGGTGGCGTGGTAGATGAGGGCCCGGGCCCCGGAGTCGGTGAGGAGGTACTGCAGCTCCTCTTCCACGTACCGGTAGTTCACGTTGAACGGCGCCAGCCGGGCCATGTAGGACCCGATCATCCCCTCGACGTACTCGTTGCCGTTGTAGAGGTAGAGCCCGAGATGGTCCTGTGAGGACTCGTGCCCGGCCAGCCCGTGGCGCTCGCCTCGGGCGCCGAGGCCCTTGGCGTGCAGGAACGAGGCGAGGCGCCGGGACCGGTCGCGCAGGTCGGCGAAGCTCAGGCGAAGGTCCCCCCACACGATGGCCTCGCGCTCGGGGATGGTGGCGGCCACCGTCTCGAACACGTCACCGAGGTTGAACTGCTCGTCGTTCACCGACCCCCCTCCCGGTCGACGACCCTGGTCGGCCGGTCGACGATCACGACGGCACCGTGGCCGCGCGCCGGCCGCATGTTATCGACCACGGTGAGGCGGTGGCCGGTCCCCGGGCCGGTCCCGGGCGCCGGGGCGCGGTGGTCACTGCTGATAGTTCTCGACCACCGGGGCGGGGCGGCGGGCAGCCTCGTCGGGGTCCTGGCCCGCGTGGCGCCGGGCCCGGCGCTGGCGCAGCAGGTCCCAGCACTGGTCCAGGGACACCTCGATGGTGCGGAGCTTCTCGGATTCCTCGGGAGAGAGCCCCTCGCCCACATGCGCCTCCTCGAGGCGGTGCTCCTCCTCGGACAGCCGGTTGATCTCGCTCACGATCTCGTTGTCGTTCATGTGCACTCCTCTGCTCGGTTCGGAAACGTCGACGTCGTTAACGCAACAGCTTGGACATGCGCCGATCGGCGAGGGGCCTGCCGCCCGTCTGGCACGTGGCGCAGTACTGCAGTGACTTGGTGGCGAACGACACCTCGCGCACCACGTCGCCGCACTCAGGGCAGGCCTCGCCCGTGCGCCCGTGCACACGCATGGTCCGCTTCTTGTCCCCCTTGAGCTCCGACGCCTCCTGGCCCACGGCTCGGGTGACGGCTTCACCGAGCACGCCCCGGATGGCGGCGTGGAGCCTCGCCACCTCGTCGCCGTCGAGATTTCGAGCCGGCTTGAACGGCGACAGGTGGGCGACGTGGAGGATCTCGTCGGAGTAGGCGTTGCCGATCCCGGCGATGATCGACTGCGCCGCCAGCACGGTCTTCACGTTGCCCGCCGCCCCCGCCAGCAGCCCGGCCAGGGTGTCGACGTCAAACGACGGGTCGAGGGCGTCCACGCCCAGGGTGGCGACGTGCTCGACCTGGTCGGGGTCGTCGACGACCCACAGGGCCAGACGCTTCTCGGTCCCCATCTCGGTGACGTCGAACCCCGATCCGCCGTCGAAGCCCATCCGCAGCGCCAGGGGGCCGCGGCTGGGGCGGGCCCGGTCGGTGGGCAGCTTGTCCTTCCACTTGAGCCAGCCCCCCCGGGCCAGGTGCAGCACCAACCATTGCCCCTCGAGGTCCATGCACAGGTATTTGCCCCGCCGCGTCACCGTGGCGACCCGGCGGCCCACCACCGAAGACAGCGGAGGGTCGAAGGTCTTGAGCGCGGCGATCGCCGCCAGCTCGCAGCGCTCGACGCGCCGCCCCGAGATCCGCTCGGAGAGGAACCGGGTCAGGGCCTCCACTTCGGGCAACTCGGGCACGCCTCGATCCTCCCACGCCCGGGGTGCGCTCCGGAACGGGGACCCGTCGTGCCACAGTGAAGAGGTGGGCGCGGCCGGGGGGGGAAGGCGACGCCGCCGCCAGGGGGTGTGGGCCGCGGTCGTGTGCTCGGCCCTGGTGCTCGGGGCGTGCGCTCCCGGCGGTCGAGCCGACACGGCGCAGCGAGGATCGCGGTCCTCGAGAACGAGCGCGCCGTCGCCCACCTCCTCGAGCACGAGCGCGCCGACCACCACCACGACCGTTCCCGAACCCCCCGTCACCCCCGTGCAGTGGGCGGCGTGCGGCGCCTTGCTATGCGGTTCGGTGGCGGTCCCCATCGACTACGACCATCCCCAGTCGGGCGCGATCTCCATTGCGTTGACCATGCACCGGGCCACGGACCCCGCGGCGCGCATCGGGTCCCTCGTCATCGACCCCGGCGGTCCGGGGGTGTCCGGGGTCAGCGACCTCCCCGCCGAGCTGGGCGTGCTCACCCCCGAGCTCCTCGCCCGTTTCGACATCGTGGAGTTCGACCCCCGGGGAGTCGGGCGCAGCAGCCCCGTGCTCTGCAGCGCGCCCAGTGCGGCTTCTTCGAGCGCATCGGCACCGGGGCCGTTGCCCGACCCGGTCCCGAGCACGCCCGCGGCCCAGTTGACGCTCATCGCCGGCGACGAGTCCTACGCGTCACAGTGCGAGGCGCACAGCGGCACCCTGTTGCCCTTCGTCGGGACCGTCGACGCGGCCCGCGACCTCGACCGCATCCGCCAAGCCCTCGGCGACCAGGCGCTCACCTACTTCGGGCACTCCTACGGCACGTTGCTCGGCGCGCTCTACGCCGAGCTGTTCCCCACCCACGTGCGCGCCATGGTCCTCGACGGGGCCATCGACCCCGCCATGAGCACCGAGCAGATGGTGGTCGAACAGAGCGAGGGGTTCGAGTCGGTGCTCGACAACTTCCTGTCGTGGTGCACGTCGACCCGGTGTCCGTGGCAGCCACCGGGGGGCGACTCGGCCGCGGCCCTGTTGGCGCTCATCGCCCAGAGCCGCACCAAGTCCATCCCGGCCGGCGCCGGGCGCAGTGCGGGCCCCGGCGCGCTGTACTACGCCGTGCTGTCCGCGCTGTACACGACGTCGTCGTGGCCCGTCCTGGGCCGGGCCCTGGCCGCGGCCGCGGCCGGGGACGGGGCCGACGCCCTGTCCATGGCCGACGGCTACGTCGCGCCGTCGGGATCGGCCAACGCCGTCGACGCCGAGACGGCGATCGACTGCCTCGACCACCCCCTCGCCAAGGGCTCGTCGAGCATCCCCGCCCTGGCCGCCGAGGCTGCGGTCAGCGCGCCGTTCTTCGGCCCCCTGCTCGCCTGGGGCGAGGCCACGTGCGCGGTGTGGCCCGTCGCGGCCACCCGGACCCCGGCGCCGACCACGGCCGTGGGGTCGCCGCCCATCTTGGTCGTCGGCGCCACCAAGGACCCGGCCACGCCGTACGTCTGGGCCCAACGCCTGGCGGCCGAGCTCCAGCACGGCGAGCTCGTCACGTGGCAGGGCGAGAACCACGTCGCCTACTACTACAGCGGCTGTATCCGGGCGATCGACCAGGCCTATTTCGTGGCGGGCACGCTCCCGGCCCCGGGCACGGTGTGCACCGACTGATCAGCCCGTCCATGCGCGGTTCGCCGCGCCCGGCACGCGATCATGGGCACCGTGGCCGAGGTGACGTCGTCCCCGGACCTCTCGGCAGGAAGCCCCCCGGGCCACGGACCGGTCGGCATCCCGTCCGGCGCGACGCCGGTCCCGTCCGAGGGCGGTGCCCGCCCCGCCCGGCACCGCCGGGTGCGGGCCAGCCCGTGGCGACGCGTGTCCCTTCCCATCGGTGTCGTCGGCATCGTCGTGGGATGTCTCATTCCGTGGCGCGACGCCCTGCACCGCGGGGTGTTCGACGACACCTTCTGGCACCGCGCCGCCGGGGTGTGGATGCTCGATCACCACAGCGTCATGCGCACCGACGTGTTCTCCTACACGGTGCTCGGCGATCGGTGGATCACGCCGGAATGGGGCTATGACGTCTTGCTGGCCCAGGCGGTCCGCAGCATCGGCCCGGTCGCGTTCTGGCTGTTGTCGGCGGGGTTGGCGACGCTCACCGTCCTCGCCGTGGCCATCCGGTGCCGGCTCGTCGGAGCCGGATGGACCTGGACCGGGCTGCTGTGCCTCGAGACGGGGGCCGCGGTCACGCTCTTCCTGGACGACCGTCCCCAGATGGTCAGTTACTTCTTCTTGGCCCTGCTCCTGTTGCTCTTGACCCTGGCCCGACGCCGGCGGGCGTGGTTGGTCGCGATCCCGGTGCTGTTCGTGCTGTGGGCCAACCTCCACGGGAGCTTCCCTCTGGGCCTCGCCATCCTCCTCCTCGAGGTGATCGCCGCCCTGGTGCGCCGGGGCGTCGGCCGTGTCACGGTGCGCGACCCGCTCGCCCCGGTGGCGATCGTGGCCACGTTCGTGGTCTCGTGGCTCGCCACCGTGGTCAACCCGTTCGGGCTCGACGTCTATTCGAGCGCGCTCGGCGTCACCTTCAACCAGGACGTGCGTCGCCTGATCGCCGAGTGGCAGTCACCGGACTTCCACGACCCGGCGACGTTGGCGGTCTTCATCCTTCCGGTGGCCATCACCGTGGCGTACCTGGCCTTCTCCAAGCGCGACGTGCCGGCGGTGGAATTGGCACTGGCGTCGTTCCTCTTGGTGTCGAGCCTCGATGCGGTGCGGTTCATCCCGTACTTCGCCATCGCGTGGTGCGCCCTGGCGGCGACCTGCTCCCCGATCGAACACGAGAGCCTGCGCCCGAGCCTGATCGTCTGGCCTCTGGTGGTGGTGCTCGGGGTGTCGCTCGTCCACGGCCCGTTCTACCCTGCCGCGCGGCCGGCCACGAGCGTCCCCGTCAAGGCGGTGGCGTATCTCGACGGCCACCCCGGCCGGATCTTCTCCACCTATCTCTGGAACGACTATCTCGACTGGGTGGGGAGACCGGTCTTCGTCGACGGCCGCACCGAGCTCTACACCGACAACGGCGTGCTGTCGCAGTACCTGGAGATCGCCGATCTCACGACCGACCCTGATCCGCTCTTGCGCGCCCACGACGTGGAGTACGTGCTGTGGCAGCCGGGCACGCCCCTGGCACTGTTCTTGGCCCACGACGCCCACTGGCACGAGGTGTGGCACTCGAGCCAGGCGGTGGTATTCCGCGCTGCGGGCGCGCAAACGGCTCAGCCCGGAACTTCGAGCTGAGCCGTTGCTGGTGAGTCTGTGTCCCGGTGCGGCGCTCAGCCGTTCGGGGCGTTGACGGAGCTGCCCACGCTGTTGAGCGTGTTGGCGACAGATCCACCCAGGAAGTGCAGAGCCACGAGTGCGACCACGGCGATGAGGGCCAGGAGCAGCGCGTACTCAACCAGGCTGGCTCCCAACTCATCCCTGCGGTTCCACGTGGCGCGGATCGGGTTGATCACGTGCATCACGAGAGAGACGATGTTCACGGTTTCCCTCCTTTCGTGGTGTCTAGTGCGATTGACAGACCTTGTGTCCCGGTGCGGCGCTCAGCCGTTCGGGGCGTTGACGGAGCTGCCCACGCTGTTGAGCGTGTTGGCGACAGATCCACCCAGGAAGTGCAGGGCCACGAGTGCGACCACGGCGATGAGGGCCAGGAGCAGCGCGTACTCGACCAGGCTGGCGCCCAGCTCGTCCCGGCGGTTCCACGTGGCGCGGATCGGGTCGATCGCGCGCATCACCAGAGTGAAGATGTTCATGTGCTCCCCCTCGTTCGTTTCCGACCTTCGTCCCACTATCGGGGAATTACCCCTGGATCGCCATAGGTCAGACGGCCCAAAAGTCACGCTGTGCAGCCAAAACGTGGGTCCGAGGGCCTATCGGCGCCCGTGGGGACGGCCCGGACCAAGCGACCGAGCCGACCGGTCGAAGGCACCGCGCACCCAGTTCGCGGGCGAGGCGGGCCGGAGGCCTTCGGGCCCGGTGGCGACCCGAACTCCTCCGGGATGGACCGGGAGGGAAGGTCGACGACCCCCGAACCGGCTCCGGGCCACCGCCGGCGCGGGCCTCACCAATTTTGGTCGATCGAACGCGTTTTGAGGATCTCGAGCTGAGGGTGCTGTGGTCTCAGTCAATCAACGTTTCGGGAGTGCAATATGGGATCGGCATCCCATACGTCCATTTGCACGCGCCCGCACTGCGTGGCCGAGGTCGTCTCGCCTCAAGGGTTGCCATGGAGTCACAATGCAATTGCGACCGCGCTGAGTGAAAGTTTAGGATGCGCGCAGTCACCCTGCGACGCAGGCCAACAGCCATAAGAGAACAGCGACGGCAACTCACCAAATCCTGGCGGGCCAATTGGGTTCGCGTTGCTTTGGAGCTCTTGTTCGATTGCAGCTTCTTCGCTGCAACTCGTGAGCGAGCGGCCGTCGACGTTCACGGCGATTGACCTGCGTCTTGGATGAGGCGGAAGGAGCGGGCCGTGGACCCGACATCTCGTTCATGGACGCGTGCAAGCCGGACGGCACGGGCACGCCATACGGCAATGGGAGTGGGGGCGCTCCTGTGCCTCGCGGCCGGCCTCGTCACCGTCGTCTCGCTGCCCGGCGGCGCCAGTGCACCGTTGACAGCTGCCGACATCTACACGATCGCCGGCAACGGCACCCCGGGCTTCACCGCCGACGGGGTCCCGGCCACTTCGGCCGAGCTCGACGCGCCCGGTGGCGTGACCCTCGATCCCCACGGCAACGTCCTTATCGCCGACACCACCAACAATCGCATCCGCGTGGTGGCGCAGAGCACAGGCGCCTTCTACGGCCAGTCGATGACCGACGGATTCACCTACACGATCGCCGGCACCGGCACCGCCGGCGCCCTTCCGAGCACCCCGGTCCCGGCCGTCTCGGCCCCGCTCGACGCGCCCGGGGGCGTGGCCCTCGACGCTCACGGCAACGTGGTGATCGCCGACACCGGCGCCAACACCGTCGCGGTGGTGGCGCAGAGCACGGGCAACTTCTACGGCCAGTCCATGATCGACGGGGACATCTACAGGATCGCCGGGACCGGGACCGCGGGAGCCGTTCCGAGCGGCCCGGCCGCCTTGGCCGCGCTCAACGCGCCCGGGGGCGTGGCCCTCGACGCCCACGGCAACGTGGTGATCGCCGACACCGGCGCCAACCTGATCGCGGTGGTGGCGCAGAGCAACGGCACGTTCTACGGCGTGCCCATGATCGCCGGTGACATCTACACCGTGGTGGGCAACGGCGTCCCGGGGTTCAATGGCTCGTTGGTCATGCCTCCCAAGGCCGTCGCGGCCGAGCTCCACGCGCCGGCGGGGGTGGCCGTCGACTCCCACGGCAACCTGCTCATCGCCGACACCGCCAACAACCGCATCGAGGTGGCACCCCAGAGCAACAACACCTTCTACGGCCAGTCCATGCAGGCCCAGCTCTTCTACACCGTGGCCGGTGACGCCGCGGCGGGATACAACGGGGACAACATCGAGGCCGTCATGGCGAATCTCGACGCGCCCAAGAGCGTGGCCCTCGACTCCCAGGGCAACCTGGTGATCGCCGACTCCGCCGACAACCGCGTCCGTGTGGTGGCGGAGAGCTCGGCCACGTTCTACGGCCAGGCCATGACCGACGAGGACATCTACACCGTGGCCGGGGACGGGGCGGCTGCCTACAACGGCGACGGGATCTCCGCCCAGGCGGCGGGCCTCGACGCTCCGAGCGACGCCGTCCTCGACGCGCATGGCAACCTCGTCATCGCCGACACCGGCAACGCCCGGATCCGAGTGGTGGCCCAGAGCTCCGGCTCGTTCTACGGCCTGGCCATGACGGCGTGGGACATCTACACCGTGGCGGGCACGGGGACGGCGGGGGACCAGCTCGGTGACCGCGTCTCGGCCACGACCTCGGCCCAGCTCGACAAGCCGGCCCAGGTTGCCCTCGATCCCGAGGGGAACCTGCTGATCGTCGACACCGCCAACAACCGCATCCGGGTGGTGGCGCAGAGCACGGGCACCTTCTACGGGCAGTTGATGACGGCGGGGGACATCTACACCGTCGCCGGCGACGCCACCGGCGGGTACAACGGCGACGACCGGACGGCGGTCACCGCCGAGCTCGACGCGCCCAGCGGCGTGGCCCTCGACGCCCACGGCGACCTGGTGATCGCCGACACCGGCAACGAGCGCGTCCGGGTGGTGGCCGAGACCACCGGCACCTTCTACGGCCAGACCATGACGACCGGGGACATCTACACCGTGGCCGGGGACGGATCGAGCGGCTTCAACCAGGGCGACGGGATCCAGGCCGTCTCGGCCGAGCTCGACTCCCCGGGGGACGTGGCCGTCGACCACCAGGGCAACGTCGTGATCGCCGACACCGGCAACGAGCGCATTCGCGTCGTGGCCGACACCACCGGCACCTTCTACGGGCAGTCCATGACGGCGGGCAACATCTACACCGTGGCCGGCGACGGCACCGCGGGGTACACCGCTGACGCGATCCCGGCGCCCACGTCCGAGCTCTTCGCCCCGGGGGGCGTCTCGCTCGACGCCCAGGGCAATGTCCTCATCGCCGACACCAGCAACGACCGCGTCCGGGTGGCGGCCGACACCACCGGCACCTTCTACGGCCAGTTCATGACGGCGGGGGACATCTACACCGTGGCCGGGGACGGGGTGCCCAGCTACAACGGCGACGGGATCGCGGCCACCTCGGCCGAGCTCCAGAGCCCCGGAGGGGTGACTTCCGACGCCCAGGGCAACCTGGTCATCGCCGACACCGCCAACAACCGCATCCGGGTGGTGGCCAGCAGCACCGGCACCTTCGACAACCAGCCCATGACGGCGGGGGACATCTACACCGTGGCCGGCACCGGGGCCGCCGCCTACAACGGCGACGGGATCCCGGCCGTCACCGCCGCGCTGTCGCTTCCCAACAGCGTGGCTCTCGACGGCCAGGGCAACATCGACATCGCCGACACCGCCAACAACCGCGTGCGCGAGGTGGCGGCCACGTCGTCGGCGACGGTGCCGGGCGCGCCCATGGCCCTGGTGGCCACGGCCAGCAGTGCCCAGGTGACCCTGAGCTGGGCCGCGCCCACGAGCTCGGGCGGATCGCCGATCACCGGCTACGACATCCTGCGGGGCACCGCCCCCCAGCAGGAAGCCCCCATGCCCGTGGCGTCGGCGGTGTCGGGCACCACCTACACCTACACCGACACCGGCGTCACGAGCGGCACGACCTACTACTACGAGGTCGAGGCGGTCAACGCGGTGGGGCTCTCGGCTCCCTCCAACGAGTCGTCGGCCACCCCAACGCCACCGCTGACCGTGCCCGGCGCCCCCACGGCCTTGACCGCCACCGCCGCCAGCGGGCAGGTCAGCCTGAGCTGGGCCGCGCCCACCAGCGCGGGGAGCGCCTCGATCACCGGCTACGACGTCCTGCGGGGCACCACATCGCAGGGCGAGGCCCCGGCGCCGGTGGCCACGGATGTGTCGGGCACCACCTTCACCGACACCGGGCTCACCAACGGCACGACGTACTACTACGAGGTCGAGGCGGCCAACTCGGTGGGAGCCTCGGCTCCCTCCAACGAGGCGTCGGCCACCCCGCCCACGAGCGGGGCGGTGCCCGGCGCCCCCACGGCCCTGACCGCCACCGCCGCCAGCGCGCAGGTCACCTTGGGCTGGGCCGCGCCCACCAGCGCGGGGAGCGCCCCGGTGACCGGCTACGACGTCCTGCGGGGCACCACGGCGCAGGGTGAGTCCTCTGTGCCCGTGGCCACGGACGTGTCGGGCACCACCTTCACCGACACCGGGCTCACCAACGGCACGACGTACTACTACGAGGTCGAGGCGGTCAACGCGGCGGGGTCCTCGGCTCCGTCCAACGAGGCCTCGGCCACGCCGCCGTCGCCTCCGCCCGCGCTGGCCCCGACCGTGTTGACGAGCTCGCTGTCGGGCGGCGGGCAGTCGGGAGCGAGCTTGTCGGTGCCCGCGGAGACCCCCGTCGTCGACCAGGCTTCGCTCAGCGGGCTCAACGCCGCCTCGGCGGGCGGGACGGTCACCTACTCCGTGGACACCCTGGCCTTCATCGTGTCCCCGTTCTTCTCGGGCGTGGTCAGCGGCTTCGGGTCGTGGGGGTGGCTCCCGGCGGCGAGCGGCGGCACGGTCGCCGTCACCGGCGGCTCGGTGCCGGCGTCGAACCCCGTGACCCTGGGCGCGGGCACCTACTTCTGGCAGGCGCAGTACTCCGGTGACGCCGCCAACGCCGCCTCGCAGACGGCCCTGGGCTCGGAGCAGGAGCTGGTCCTCTCCCCCGTGCCCACCTGCCCCATCGGGTTCATCTTCCAGTCGGTGCTGTGCCTGGCCGTCCCGCCGCTCATCCCGCCACCATCGGCGCCGGCCGCGGCGTCGGGCTACGACCTCGTGGGCGAGGACGGCGGGGTGTTCGTGTTCCCCACCAACCAGTCGGGGGGCTTCTTCGGGTCGCTGCCGGGGCTGGGCGTCACCGTGCACGACATCGTGGGCATGGTGCCGTCGCACGACGACCGGGGCTACTTCCTCGTAGGCCGGGACGGCGGGGTGTTCGCCTTCGGGGACGCGCCGTTCCTGGGGTCGCTGCCGGGACTGGGCGTCTCGGTGCACGACATCAGGGGCATCGTCCCCACCAGTGACGACCGCGGCTACTTCCTCGTGGGCCAGGACGGCGGGGTGTTCGCCTTCGGCGATGCGCCCTTCCTGGGATCGCTGCCCGGACGCGGGGTGCGCGTCAACGACATCATCGGCATCGCGGCCACGCCCACCGACCTCGGCTACTGGCTGGTGGCCGCCAACGGCCAGGTCTATGCCTTCGGTGACGCGTCCCAGCTGGGCTCGGCCCTGGGCACGCCCTCTCCGGTCTCAGGGATCTCCTCGACGCCGGACGGGGGCGGGTACTGGATCGTGACCGAGGCCGGCGGGGTCTACACCTTCGGCGACGCCCGGTCCTTCGGGTCCCTCCCCGCCGACGGGGTGACGCCCTTCCGCTCGGTGATCGGGCTGGTGCCGACGGCCGATGACGGTGGGTACTGGTTGATCGGCGGGGACGGTGGGGTGTTCGCCTTCGGGGACGCGCCCTTCGTGGGGTCGCTGCCCGGGCTCGGCATCCACATCGAAGACGTCGTGGGGGCGGTGCCGACGACCCTGTGAGGCTCGGGGTCAGTCCATGCGGATGAGGCCCATGCGCATGGCCTTCAGGACGGCCTGGGCCCGGTCGTGGGAGTCGAGCTTCTGGTAGATCGACGACAGGTGGTTCTTGACGGTCTTGACGCTGATGAAGAGCCGTCGGGCCGCCTCGGGGATCGACACCCCCGTGGCCATGAGGCGCAGGACCTCCTCTTCGCGCTTGGAGATGAGCGGGCGCGTGGACGGGGCGGGAGCACGCGCCGGCGCCGTGGCCTGTTGCCCCGCCGCTCTCATCGCACTCGACACCGACGAGGCCATGACGCGCTCGCCCTGGGCGACCCGGTTGACGGCATCGACGATCTCCGAGGTGGTGCATTCCTTCACCAGGTACCCACCGGCGCCGGCATCGAGCGCCGAGGACACCGCGGTGTCGTCGGAGAGCATCGACAGCACGAGGACCGAGGTGCCCGGCACGAGCCTCCGGATCCGCTTGGTGGCGGCCGCCCCGGACAGCACGGGGAGCGACAGGTCCATGAGCACGACGTCGGGGTGGTGCTGCTCGGCCATGTCGACGGCCTCCTCGCCGTCGGCCGCCTCGCCCACCACGTCGAGCCCGGCGTGCTCGAGCGCCCAGCGCAGGCCCTCGCGCACCATGGTGTGGTCGTCTGCAATCAGTACTCGTACCATTACGCCGCCTTCATTCGCATTCGGATCAACGTGCCCTTGCCGGGCCCTGAGGTGATCTCCAGTTGGGCGCCGATCGAGTCGGCGCGCTCTCGCATGCCCACCAGGCCGTAGCCCGATTCGCCCGAGGTCTTGCCCGCCGGGAGGCCCACGCCGTCGTCGGCCACCTCGAGCAGGGCTCCCTCGTCGTTGCACAGCCACAGGATCGAGACGTGTGACGCCCGGGCATGGCGCTCGGCGTTCATGACGGCCTCGCGCGCCACGCGCCAGACCTCGCGCTCGACGGGCAGGGGCATCCGGATCTCGGTGTCGGCCACGAGGGTGACCGCGACGCGGTGACGCTTGTTGACCCGGTCGAGGAACGACCGGAGGACGCCTTCGACGTCCATGGCCTCGGTGACGTCGGTGCGCAGATCGACGAGCATGTCGCGCAGCTCCTCGACGAGCTCGCGCAGGTCACCACGCAGGTGGAGGAGATCGGCCTGCACGGCGCGCCCGTGGTTCAGTTCGACCAGGCGGTCGATCTCGAAGCCCAGGTACACCACCGACTGGCCGATGTGGTCGTGGAGCTCCCGGGCCAGGCGCGTCCGCTCCTGCTCCATGCCCAGGGTGTGGATCCGCTCCAACCAGCGCGCGTTGTCGATGGCCAACCCCGCGGCGCGCGCCAGGTCGCTGATCCGGCGTCGTTCGGTCGACCCCGGGGGCAACGTGGCGCCCCCCTCGACCGCCAGCACGCCGACGATCTCGTCACGGGCGTGCATGGGGCAGTACAAGCCCCAGCGGGACCGGTAGTGCAGACCCTGGGTCAGGTCCTCGAGGACCACCGGGTCGGTCCCGTGCGCCGCTCCGTACAGGGCGCGGGGGAGCTCGACGGGGCTCTCGGGCGTCCCGGTGCGCACACCGTCGGCCGCGGCCACGTGCCAGGAACGGGTGGTGGGGTCGAGGAGCACCACCGCGGCGATGTCGGGGGAGAACATCTCGTCGAGCCGTTCGAGGGCCCAGCGAGCCGCCCCCTCGACGTGCAGGGGCGTGACCTCGCGCTCGGTCGCCCGGTGCAGGTCGAGCAGCAGCTCGTTGACCTCGGACAGGTGCTCGACCCGGGCGGTGAGGCCCTGTCGGGCCTGGCGGGAGTCCTCGAGCAGGTAGCGGCTGAAGCCGCCCGCCACGCCCACGAGGGCGAGCTCGATGGCGAACTGCACGCTTTCGTTGGCGTCACCGGGATGCGAGGCCAGGAGCACGCTCGGCAAGGCCACGGCCAGCCCGGCCAAGATGGCCAACCCCGACACGACCCGGAGGCCTCCGGCGAACCCGGCGATGATGGTGGCCACTCCCAAGGTGATGAGGAAGGGGGAGCGGGCGAACCCGGTGGCCTCGACGACGGCCACCCCCAGCGCCACCTCGAGGAGCAGCGCCACGCTCGTCTGCCACCGGCCCTGCTCGCCCCGGATGGGCCACACCGTCCGGCACAGCGTGTAGAGCACGAGCACGCCGCCGGCGATCGCCACACGTGGCCCGAGGTGCTGGATCAGCCCGAGGCCCAGCGCCAGGGAGAGCGACACCCAGCGCAACGCGCTGAGCAGGGGGCCGAACTGGGCCATGTGATCGGCCGGGGCGAGGTGGTCGGCCGCAGCGGGGTGATCGCCCGGGGTCTGACGCAGGCTGCGCCACTCGGACCGGGTACGCCAAGGTCGCGCCCGGGAGGGCGCCATCTTGTCGGTAAGCGGCTCGAGCACCACGGTGGCTGTTCTCCCCTTGTTCCGGACGGCACCGTCTGGGCGACGCGGAGTTCAACTCACGTATCGTGATTTCCACCCCCGATCCTGAGGGGAAGCCAACAATTTCCCCTCGAAATTTGCCCGCGCCGGGCCCGGCCCCGAGCGCCCCCCACGGGTGGGCGGGGCAGGAAAAAGTGCCTGTGACCTGGCTTTGGTCCCAGGGGGTCACGTGCGGACGGCGACCACCCACTTCCGATCGCTGAGACGCACCTTCCAACCCGGGTCCTCGGCGATGAGCGACGCCAGGGCTTGGGACCGGGGCCACAGCACGACGTCGAACCGGTAGCGCCGGAGCACGGCCTGCCACCCCTCGGACCCGGTGAGCAAGACGCCGTAGTCCCTCTCGACCGCGGCGGGGAAGACGTCGGCCCGGTCGTCGATGAAGGCGTCGGCCCGGGTGCCGTAGCGGAACTCGAGGTAGTTGCCGACGTAGTCGGTGGTGGCCACCCGCCCCGGCACCAGGTGGTGCTGCGCGAGCCAGGACACCTCGGCCACGGGATACAGCGACAGGTTGTAGGCGGGGCGCCGCATCGCCCCCGCCGTCAGCGCCAGGCCCAGCGCCACCAGCGCCACCAGGCCGAGGGCGGGGACGACGCCGCGTCGGTCGCCCTCGATGGTCCCGAGACCCGCCAGCCCGCGCGCCAGGACGGGCGTGACGAGGAGGGCGGCGACGGGGACGTTGCGCGACGCCGACAGCGCGGCGGCGCTGAACACGGCCACGACGAGCACGTCCTCGACCGACCCGCGCCGGGCCACGAGCAAGACGACGGCGACGAGGGCGGCGACGAGGAAGGCGAGGTTGACGGGGTTCGAGAAGCTCGGGGACTGCCACTCGACGATATGGGCGAAGGCGGAGTGGTGCGTGATGACGCTCAGGGGATACGCCACCAGGCGCAACCCGATGGGGTTGGCGGCACCGAGCACGGCCCCGACGGCCGCGAAGGCGGCCAGACGCGGCAGGCGGCCCTGTTCGACACCGTCGATCCTGCGCCCGATCATCCGCACGACCAGGTAGCCGAGCCCGAGGGGCCAGCTCCCGTGCACGTTGAGCCACACCCACATGAGCGGCACGAGCGCCCACGGGGGGCCCGTGCCCGTCTCCACCATGACGACGAGAACGGCGAACAGCACCAGCGCGATGAGCAGCGGCCGGGGCGACCAGTAGCCGGTCCCCACCGCCAACAAGGCGCCGCTGGCGAGGATCCGCCCCCCCAGCTGCCGCGCCGGGCGCGTCAGCACCCACCCCAGGCCCGCCAACAGCGCGCACAGCACGGCGTGCATGACCTGGAGGCCGTGGCCGCCCGCCAGGTTCTCGAGCCCCCGGTACAGGACCGACGCCAACCACGATTCGACCACCCAGGGGCGACCGAGGGCGGTGAAGGTGTAGGGGTCCCGGGTGGGGACGCCGTGGGCCAGGATCAACCGGCCCGTGGCGACATGGGTGAGGAACGAGTTGTCGTGAAGGCGCTCGAGCCCGACGACCGTCCCCCAGATGACGAAGGCGCCGCCGGCAACGGTCGAGGCCCGTGGCGTGCGCACGGCCCGGAGAGCGGCCGTCAGTGACCGCGGAAGGCCTGGAAGATCCCGAGGACGGCGGGCCCGGCGATGATGACGAACAGGGCCGGCATGATGCAGAACACCATCGGGAAGAGCATCTTCACCGGTGCCTTCTGGGCCAGCTCCTGGGCCAGCTGGTGGCGCTTGACGCGCATCTCGGCGGCTTGGCTGCGCAGGATGGAGCCGACCGAGACGCCGAAGGTGTCGGCCTGGATGAGCGCCAGGATGAACGACCGCAGCTCGGGGAGCTCCACCCGGGCATCGAGGGCGTACAGGGCGTCGGCGCGACTCGAACCGGCCCGCATCTCGCCCAGCATGCGGCTGAACTCCTCGGACAGGGGCCCCGGCACCATGGTCACGGTGCGGGACAGGGCCTGCTCGAACCCCAGCCCGGCCTCGACGCTGATGGTGAGCAGGTCGAGGATGTCCGGCAGCTTCCGCCGCATCGTCAACTGGCGCTCGGCCACCACGCGGTTGAGCCAGGCGTCGGGGCCGAGCACCCCGGCGACGCCGATGAACACGATGACGGCGAGCAGGGTCTTGCCCGACAGGCTCGTCATGGTCCCCACGACCAGCCACAGCACGGGCACGGCCACGAGCGACAGCAGCCGGATGACGAGGAATTGGTCGATCTGGTCGGCCGAGCCGCGTCCGGCGACGACCAGCTTGTGCCGCAGCTTGTCGAGGTAGTCGGTGGGGAGGAACCGCTTCAGGAGCGCGACCATCGACGCCGCAGCGGGGGCGATGACCCGCTCGACGAAGGGGTCCTTCAGGTCCTCTTCCCGCTTCAGGACCGAGTCGTAGTCACCGAGCCGGGCACGCGCCGTGCGCACGCTCAGGCGGGCGTCGGCCTTGATGGCCACGGCGTAGGCGAGCGCGGTGGCGGTGATGAAGATGGCGATGACGGCCAAGGGCAGCATGTCAGACCTCGATGTCGACGAGCTTGCGGGTCCAGAAGATGCCGATCACGCCGAGCCCGATGGACCCGTAGAAGAGGATCTCCCCGAAGGCCTGGTGGAAAAGCGGGCTGATGTAACTCGGGTTGACGGCGTAGACGAAGAATCCGATGCAGATGGGAAGGATCGAGATGACCGCCGCACCGATGCGCCCCTCGGCGGTCAGGGTCTTGGCCTCGCCCCGGATCCGGGCCCGGGCGATCATGGTGTCGGCCACGATGTCGAGGAGCTCGGCCAGGTTGCCGCCGACCTCGCGCTGGATGCCGATGGCGGTGACGACCCATTCGAAGTCGCCGCTGCGCACCCGCTGGGCGACCTCCCCCATGGCGTCGACGAGCGAGCGACCCAGCCGGGCCTCGGCCACCACGTGGCGCATGTCCTTGCCGATGGGGTCCGACAGCTGCTGCGAGACCGTGGTGAGGCCCTGGAGGATCGAGAACCCCGAGCGCAGCGTGGTGCCGAGCAGCTGCAGCATGTCGGGGAGCTGGGCCGTGAACGTCGCGGTGCGCCGCTTGGCCACCGACATGAGCACCATCCACGGGACCACGCCCACGGCGACCAGGGCCACGAGGCCCCACACGGCGTTCCCGAGCAGCAACCCGAGGGCGCCGCCCACGACCGCGCCCACCAGGTAGACGAACAGTGCCTCGGCGGGA
Organism: uncultured Acidimicrobiales bacterium; assembly: GCA_963811775.1. Classification (GTDB taxonomy): domain Bacteria; phylum Actinomycetota; class Acidimicrobiia; order Acidimicrobiales; family UBA8190; genus Chersky-840. Next base: position 61,335 of record CAWESO010000014.1, read on the forward strand.
CGCACGGGGAGGTCGGCCTGGTCGAGCAGTCGCTTCAGGTACTGGAGTACGCCCCGGCGCGTCGCCACGTCGGCGACCCAGGCCACGGCCCGCTGCAGGACCGGGGTCTCCATGAGCTCGGGCGTGCCTCCACCGGTGGTGGCGGTGACGGCGCGCGCCTCGCGCAGCGTCCCCACCGAGTACGGGGCCAGAGCCTCGTGCAGGTGCCGTTGCCGCTCACGCGCCACGAGGCTGATGATGCCCCACGTCAAAAAGGCGGCGGCGGGGAGGACCAGGATGGCGATGAGGAACTTCATCGCCCTGCCACCCGCATGCGGGCGAACTCCTCGACCTGGAACAGGTCGGTGTCGAGCTTCACGCCGGCGTCCTCGAGCTTGTCGGCGAATTGGGGGCGGATCCCCATCGACTTGAGCGTGCCCCGGTACTTCCCGTCCTCGTCGACCCCCATGGAGTAGTCGAACATGAACAGGTCCTGGGTGATGACGACCTCGCCCTCCATGTGCTGGACCTCGGCGACATGGGTGACGCGACGGGTCCCGTCCCGCATGCGGGTGAGGTGCACGATGAGGTCGATGGCCGAGGCCATCTGCTCGCGGATGACCCTGACAGGCAGGTCGAAGCCCGCCATGAGCGTCATGGTCTCGACACGGGACAACGTGTCGCGCGGGCTGTTGGAGTGGATGGTGGTGAGCGAGCCGTCGTGACCGGTGTTCATGGCCTGGAGCATGTCGAGGGCTTCGCCGCCACGACACTCCCCGACGATGATCCGGTCCGGCCGCATACGCAGGGAGTTGCGCATGAGGTCGCGGATCGTGATCTCGCCCCGTCCCTCGATGTTGGGAGGGCGCGACTCCAGCGATGCCACGTGCTCCTGGCGGAGCTGGAGCTCCTTGGAGTCCTCGATAGTGACGATGCGCTCGTTGTCGGGGACGAACCCCGACAGGACGTTGAGCAGGGTCGTCTTGCCGGTGTCGGTACCTCCCGACACGATGATGTTGAGCTTGCCCACCACGCACGCCTCGATGAACCGGGCCAGGGCCGAGGTGATGGTCAGGTTCTGAATGAGGTCCTCGACCTGCAGGGGGTCCTTGGAGAACTTCCGGATGGTGAGGAACGGCCCCCCGTAGGCCAGGGGGTGGATGACGGCGTTGACACGTGAGCCGTCGGGAAGGCGGGCGTCGACCATGGGCGAGGACTCGTCCACGCGCCGGCTGACCTCTCCCACGATCTTGTCGATGACCCGGCGCAGGTGGGTCTCGTCGATGAAGCTGGTCGGCGTGCGCTCGATCTTGCCCTTGCGCTCGATGTAGACCTTGTCGGGCCCGTTGACCATGACCTCGGACACCTCGGGGTCTTCGAGATAGGCCTGGATGGGCCCGTACCCGAGGATGTCGTTGGCGATGTCCTCGCCCAGGCGGGCCTTGTCGGCCAGGCTCAACGGCGTGGTCTCGTCGGCCAGGGCCGCCTGGAGATGCGCGTTGACCCGGGGCCGCAGGTCCTTGGCCGTGAGCCGGCCCTGGGACAGCTCGGGACCCAGCTCCTCGATGAGGCGCTGGTGGACGCGCAGGTGGACCTCGGCGAGCAGCCGGGACCGCGCCTCCTCGGTGGTGAGGAAGTTGCCGGCTTGGCGCAGGTGGTCGGAAAGGGTCATGACATTCCCCTCACACGGATTGTCGGGACTGCGCCGGAGTCGACGCAGCGATCATGAGAGAGTCCGCCAGGCCATCGATGCTCTTGGCGAACTTCGAACGGGGGGCGCTGGTCACCACGGGGACGCCGCGGTTGACCGACTCTGCCACCAGGATGTCGCTGGGCAGCGCGGCGTCGACCTTGAGCTGCAGGGCGCGCTCGGCGTCGGCCTCGGTGAGCCCGACCCGGGTGTTGGCCCGGTTGAGCACGAACTTCACCGCGCGAGAACGGGATGCCGAGCACGCGCATGGTCTGGAGCCCGATGCGGGCGCTCTTGAGGCTCATGACGTCGAGGCCCGCCATGACGAGGATGTCGTCCGACGACTCGATGGCGGCCAGCGTGACCTCGGCGAAGTTGGCCGAGGTGTCCACCACGACATAGGCGCACCGTTCGCGCAGGATGTCGAGGATCCGGGTCAGGTCCGCACGCGAGATGTGGTCGGCCGAGCTGGGCTCGGTCGGCGCGGCGAGGACCAGGAGGCCGCTCGGGGGGTGGCGCAGGAGAAGGTTCTCGAGCATCGTCCCGTCGAGGCGGTCACCGGCCTGGACGGCTTCGGCGATGGTGTGGGACGGCTGGAGCTGGAGCATGAGCGCGACGTCACCGAATTGGAGATCGGCGTCGACGAGGACCACGGGCTGGATGGTGCGCTTGGCCAGCGCCACCGCCAGGTTGATGGCGACGACCGACTTTCCGGTGCCCCCCTTGGTGCAGAAGACCGACACCACCCGGCCCGGCGTGGGGGCCGTGGACGGCGAGGTCGCGGCGCTCGAGCTCGGCCCTCGGGCCACGACGCGCGCCGAGGCGCGTGAAATGGCGTCGAGGAGCTCGGCATCCTCGGCCGAGACGGCCACGACGTCGTCGACGCCGGTCCGCAGCGCCTGCTGCATCACCTCGGTGGTCAACTCGTAGACGACCATGATGGCGCTGCACGCGGGCCGGAAGGCCATGAGCCCGGCGACCTGCGTGATCACCGCGTCGGGCGACTCCGATGGTCCGAAGACCACCACACCCGGACGAGATGCGTCGATGGTCTCGGTGAACGAGGCCAGGTTCTCGAACCCGACGACACTGCTGTCGAGGTCACGGACGTGCTCGGTCAGGACGCCCCGGACGACCTCGTCGGGGTCCACGACACCGATGGTGACCTCTTCATTGATCGATACGTGGGTCATGTCAGCTTCCCGTGGTGTTGGCGGGGATGAGGTTGGCGCTGGTGATGGTGGTGGGCGCGGCGGCCGGGTTGCCGGCGGCCTCGAGAGCCAGGTAGATGCCCCCGGTCACACCACCGCCGTCGCTGTCGGCCAGTGCGATGCGGGCCGCGGCGGCGGGGGTGACGGCGAAGGTGATCACGTTGCTCGTCGTCGTGGCGGTGGTCTGGGTCCCGCTCGGCGCGCTGCCCGGAGCGGGCACGAGCGTGGTGCCCACGGCCAGGACCGGCACCTGCTGGTACAAGGTGGTCTCCTGGTTGCCGTTGATGTCGAGCAGGATGTCGACCTTGTCACCGGGCTGGATCAGGCCGGCCACGGCGTGGACCTGGTCGACCGACACCGAGATGGCGACATCGCCCTGGGGCACGGTCTCCGCGGCCACGCTGGCGATGGTGTCGGGGGACGAGAACATCCCGCTGACGGCGATCTCGCCCACGGGCAGGTTGGCGTTGGCCTCCTCGTCACGGATCGACGCCAGGCGCGTCACCGCCGAGGAGGGCCGGAACTCGGCTGGCACCTTCTTCTGCTGGAGGTATCCGCCGTTCACCGCGTCGGAGCCCGACAGGGTCCGGGGAATCGGCTTGGCGATCACGTACGCGTCCACCAGCTTGGCGTTGTGGTAGGCGTTGTTCTGAGCGTTGTTCAGAAAGACGTAGCTCAGCACCGAGGCCACCACCCCGACCGCGACGGCGACGGCAACCACAACCGTCCGCTTGGAAGTCATCCGTGTCCCCCTCTTGGCGAGCCAGTACCGATCCGGCGCTCGACGTTCGTGTTCGGAGCTGTATATATCGGCGCCCCGCGGCGTCAACCGAAGTGTTCGATGAAGCCCAGTGTGCGCGAGCCCCGGGGCCTTGACAATGACCTGGCAGACAAATGAGTCGCAGGTCCTACCAGCTGTTTCAGGTTCCGGCCGGACCGAAATTGTGTCGAAAGTCCTATTCAGATCCGGCCCGTCGCCGCCCGTCGTCGAGGGCGCCGCGGGGACCCGACCCGACGCCCGACCCGACGCCCGACCGGAAGAGGGCGGCCCCCGGGCCGGGGCTCGGCGCTGGTGTTCGCTCTGCGGGGGTGCCGGGTCCTCTAAGGCCCCCTCGCCGCGGTGCCGATGGACTCAGAGGTCCGGAGAAGGCGGTTTGTCGTGCGCGCAGGAGTACAGGGGCCTGGCCGGTGCCAGGCAGGGGACGGGAGGCCGGACCGCCCCCACCCGGTCGCGGCCCGGCCCGGCCCGAGGGTTCGCGACGGGCGCGGTGAACCGATGTCCGCCCCGGCCGCCGGCGGGCTCGACGAGCGCATCTCGCACCCCTAGGACGGCACGTGCTCCCGGCATTTGTGATCGGCCTGCGCGAAGGGCTCGAGACCGTCGTCATCCTGGGTGCCATCGCGCTCTTCTTGACCCACCAGGGCCAGCGCGACCAGCTCCGGTCGGTGTGGATCGCCTCGGGGGCGGCGGCGGCTCTGTGCGTGGTCGTCGCCATCACCCTGCGGCTCGTCGAGGTGAACCTCTCGACTCTCGCCGAGCAGCGATTCGAGGCCGTCGTCGGTGCGGTTGCGGTCCTCACCGTGACCTACATGGTCATCTGGATGCGCCGCTTCCCGAAGGACCTCATGCGCGACGCCAGCGCCAGCGCGGCCAGTCGTCTGCGCACGGGCTCGGGTGGGGCGCTGGCCGCCATGGCGTTCTTCGCCGTCCTCCGAGAAGGCTTCGAGGTGGCGGTGTTCGTGCTCGCCCTCGTCGGGGCCAAGACGAGCAACCCGCTGCTCGGGACCGTGGGCGCGTCCGCCGGTGTGCTGGTGGCGATCATCGTCGGGGTCGGCGTGGTGCGAGGCGGCCTGCATTTCGACATCGCCCGGTTCTTCCGGGTCACCGCCTTCATCCTCGTCCTCGGCGCGGCGGGCCTGGCCATGACCGCCATCCATGCGGCCAACGCCGCGGGCTGGGTGGTCTTCGCCCAGACGCCGCAATTCGACTGGTCGCGCTATGCCCCGCCCGGAACGGTGCTCTCCTCGATCACGACGGGCATGTTCGGCATCCAGCCCTACCCGGTGCCGCTCGACGTCATGGTGTGGCTGGCTTACCTGATCCCCATGCTCCTCGTCGTCGTCTGGCCCCGCCGCGCCGCGGCGACGAGCTCGCCCGAGGCACGAGCCAAGCGACGTCGGCTGACGATCATCGCCTCCTCCTATGCGCTCGCCATCGTGGTGGCGACGAGCTCGGTCCTGTTCCTCCGGCTCAGCTCGGTGTCGGCGGCCACCGACGCGGCGTCGGCGGCATCGTCGATGCCGTTGCCCTCCCAGGGCCTGAGCGACGGCTCGTTCCTCTTGTTCCGCTCCACCGCGCCCGGCGACGAGTACGGGCGCGTCGGCCTGGTGGCCGCGGATGACCCGACCGGTCCACGGGCCATGACGTCGTTGACGTGCGACCGGGTCGACTTCGAGGGACAGCGCGGCCTCTGCCTGACCCGCCCGACGAGCGGCCTGGTCGTCTCGACCAGTGCGATCGTGTTCGATGCGCGCTTCAACGAGCTCCACCACGTGGCGCTCACCGGCCTTCCCAGTCGAGCCCGGGTCTCGCCCGACGGTCGCTACGGGTCGGTCACGACCTTCGTCACCGGTGACTCGTACGCGACCGCCGGCTCGTACTCCACCCGAACCGACATCCTCGACATGCGGACCGGGACCGTCCTGTTCGACCTCGCGCAATTGGCGGTTACCCGCGACGGGAGGCCCTTCGCGGCCACCGACTTCAATTTCTGGGGGGTGACCTTCGCCAACGACGGCCGTCACTTCTATGCGACCCTGGGGACAGGCGGGAAGACCTATCTCATCAGAGCGGATATCGTCACCCGCCGGGCGACGGTGATCGCGTCCAACGTCGAGTGCCCTTCGTTGTCGCCGGACAACACCGAGATCGCGTTCAAGCAGCGGGTTGCGGGCCCGGGCGTCACCTGGCGTCTGTCGGTCCTCGACCTGGCCACCCTGGCCGTCCATCACCTGGCGGAGACCCGCAGCGTGGACGATCAGGTCGAGTGGCTGAACAACACCACGATCCTCTACGGCGTCCTGGCCGACCCGGCGATCGCCGCGCTCAACCCGCTGAGCCCGACCACGCCGAGCCTCGCCAACGGCGCACCACTCGTCACCAACACCTGGAGCGTGCCCGCCGACGGACACGGCTCGCCGCATCTGTTCACCACCGGGACGTGGTCTGAGGTCGTGACCAACCGGTAGGACCGACGCGCTCGCCATCGGTCCCGCCCCGGCCTGTCACCGATGCAGACGAAGCGGTCCCTCGCAATAGGACTCGCGACACATTTCCCCACCGGTGGCGCGACCGCCGGGCCGGCGACGGAGAAAGGCCCGACTCGACGACAGCGCGGCCCAGGTCAGGAACCTGAAACAGCTGGTAGGACCTGCGACTCATTTGTCTCCCAGGTCATTGTCAAGGCCCTGGGGGTCGCGCACACTGGGCTTCATCGAACACTTCGGTTGACGCCGCGTGGCGCCGATATATACAGCTCCGAACACGAACGTCGAGCGCCGGATCGGTACTGGCTCGCCAAGAGGGGGACACGGATGACTTCCAAGCGGACGGTTGTGGTTGCCGTCGCCGTCGCGGTCGGGGTGGTGGCCTCGGTGCTGAGCTACGTCTTTCTGAACAACGCTCAGAACAACGCCTACCACAACGCCAAGCTGGTGGACGCGTACGTGATCGCCAAGCCGATTCCCCGGACCCTGTCGGGTTCCGACGCGGTGAACGGCGGATACCTCCAGCAGAAGAAGGTGCCAGCCGAGTTCCGGCCCTCCTCGGCGGTGACGCGCCTGGCGTCGATCCGTGACGAGGAGGCCAACGCCAACCTGCCCGTGGGCGAGATCGCCGTCAGCGGGATGTTCTCGTCCCCCGACACCATCGCCAGCGTGGCCGCGGAGACCGTGCCCCAGGGCGATGTCGCCATCTCGGTGTCGGTCGACCAGGTCCACGCCGTGGCCGGCCTGATCCAGCCCGGTGACAAGGTCGACATCCTGCTCGACATCAACGGCAACCAGGAGACCACCTTGTACCAGCAGGTGCCGGTCCTGGCCGTGGGCACCACGCTCGTGCCCGCTCCGGGCAGCGCGCCGAGCGGGACCCAGACCACCGCCACGACGACGAGCAACGTGATCACCTTCGCCGTCACCCCCGCCGCCGCGGCCCGCATCGCACTGGCCGACAGCGACGGCGGTGGTGTGACCGGGGGCATCTACCTGGCTCTCGAGGCCGCCGGCAACCCGGCCGCCGCGCCCACCACCATCACCAGCGCCAACCTCATCCCCGCCAACACCACGGGTGTGACGGTGACGCCGACGCCGGGTGCCACGCCGACCACGACCACCACGACGACCGTGACGGGCTCGAAGTCCAGCTCCACCAGCCCGAAGGGCGGGGAAGTGAATGCAAACACGCCTTGACAGCTCGGGCCGCCGGGGCGGGCGTCATGACGAATCAGGGACGGCGTTGGTGGAGCTCGCCCTCGTCCTCCCGTTGGTGATCCTGCTCCTCGGTGTCGCCTTCAACGGCTGGAACGGCATGCAGCAGTCCATCCGCCTGACGAGCGCGGCACGCGCCGGGGCCCTCGTGGCGGCCAACGACCTGTCCTCGAACCCGAGCCAGAAGCAGGCCGACGACGACGCCACCACGGCGATCAATGCGGAGGAAGGGACCAACGTCTACCAGGACATCGATTCGGGGGCGAACGACTACGTCAGCCTCTCCACCGCACCGAACATCACCATCTCGGGGAACGTGACGATCAGTACCGTGACGATCACGGTCTCGCACTCCTCGAACAGCTTCGTTCCCTTCGTCGGCGGAATACCTGTCACCACCCACGCAACTGCGAGGTACGCATGAGGTCGATCAGCCGGGCGCGCCAGGACAGCGAGAGCGGTGTGGTGCTGATCATCTTCGCCCTCGCCATGGTGATCCTCCTGGGGATGATCGCCATCGCCATCGACGGCGGCTACGGGTTCGTCCAGAACCGCCGGGCCCAGAACGCCGCTGACTTCGCCGCGTTCGCGGCGGCCCAGCAGCTCAACAGCTCCACCTACTGCAGCGGGACGGCGTCGCCGACGACCCAGCAGATCGCCATGATCGTCCAGAACCTCGTGGACGCCAACGGGTCGGGCATCGGGACGGGGTGGAAGGCCGAATTCCTGAACTCCCAGCACCAGGTCATCGGGACCTTCACTGCCAACAGCGGGCCGGCCAACCCGCCCCCCGGCTCCTGCGGGGTGAGCGTCAGTGCCACGCCGCAGTGGAAGCCGTTCTTCGCCGGGATCTTCGGCATCCACAAGCTCCAGGGCAACGCCTCGGGCACGGTCGGCAACGTCTCCAAGGGCCCGCCGATCGGCATCGTGTCGCTCAACAAGGTCGGGCCGCACGCCATCTTGGGCGGGGGGACGGGGACCTTCATTGTGTCGGGGACGATCTTCCTCAACACCGACGTCGACAATGAGACCCTTCCCGCATCACTTCGGGAACCCTGGACGAACTCGTCGGGCGGGGACGAGTGGGACGACGGCATCGACGCCAAGACCGACAGCAACCTGTACGTCTACGGCACGATCGACACGGTCAACAGCACCTACCTGGGCGAGGCCCTGTGGCCCCTGGACAACTGCTTCGAGGCCGACGGGCTCCAGCCCGGCAACGCGGCGGGCCCGACCGCGCCCGGGGGGGCGCTACCGAACGCCCAGCTGTCGTGCACGGTGAAGAACGGGTCGGTGACGGTCGGGACGGTGACCGTCGACTACAACAGCATCGACAACACGTTCCCGCAGATCTCCGACCCGTTGCAGGCCACCAACGCTCCGGCCAGTCCCTGGAACACGAGCATCGCCTGCCCGGGCCTCACCGCGCAGACCAACCCGCCGACGCAGGTGGTGGGCGGGGTCACCGAGCTGCTCCCCGGTGAGTACACGAAGCCGGTGGAGCTCACCGGATCCGCCAATTTCCAGGACTGCTCGGGGTACGGCGGGGGAGAGGGCGCCTATCCGGGCATCTACCGCTTCGACCAGGGCCTGTGGATCAACCCCGGCGCAGGCGCCAGCGTCACGGGGAACGACGTCGTGCTCGCCACCCAGAGCCCCTACCCGGTGGCCGGCAACGTGCCGGGATCCGGCACGGGTCCGGCCTTCGTGGCCAGCGGTGCGGGCAACGGGGCCCCGTGCCTGACGTCGGGCACGTTGACCAGCGCGGCCAGCGGGGCCAACAAGTCGCCTGAGAACGAGACGTCGTCGACGCCGTGCGGCGGCACCAGCCCGACGACCTACGGGGTCCTGGCGTACAACGACACGCCGGTGACGGACACGCCGGACTCCTCGATGACCGGGACCGGCAACAACTTCTCGCTCATGGTCGGGGGGGCCTCTGGGGCCACCGTGAACCTGAGCGGACCGACCACGGGGCCCTACGCCGGCGTCGACGGCTCGCCCGGCATCGTCTTCTACCAGGACGCCGGCACCCAGGCCAACTACGGGTTCGACGCCGAGGCGGGTGACGCCGCGGCGGTCTCGCTCACCGGCGTCGATCTACAACGCCTCGTTGGCGAACTACGGGGCCAACGCCCCGCAGGACTACTGGGACGGCGAAGGCGGCGGCATCCCCTTCTACGCCGGGGGGACCCTCCAGACCGGGTTCGGGGCGGGCTGGTCCAACGGGCCCGCTGCAGTCGTCGGGCTCGGTGAACCTCAACGGCACCGCCATCGTCGACGACTTCAACACCGACGGGGAGACCGACATCACCATCCTCGGTCAGCCCTACCAGGTGCCCGGCAGCGACAGCCTGTCGCTCATCGGATGACGCCGGTGCGCCCGAGCCTCCCTGCCAGGAGTCGCGACGAGGCGGGGGCGACCCTCGTCGAATTCGCGCTGGTGGCCCCGCTCGTGTTCCTCCTGATCTTCGGGTTGATCGCGGGCTCGTTCCTGGCCTTTCAGAACGCGTCCCTGCACGACGGCGCCACCGCCGGGTCCCGAATGGCGTCGATCGAGTCGAACCTGGTCGCCCAGGACGGCCCCAACCTGTACTGCGAATCGGGGACGCCGCAGTCGATCGAAAAGGCGGTGTCCGGCGCGGCGCCGCTCGTCTCGGTCAACCAGGCGCCCCTGTGCGCGTCGAGCTCCACCGCCACCGTGCTGACCCAGAACCCGAACGTCGACGGCAAGGTCAACATCACCGTCACCTGCGGGGGGTCGTGTGCCGCTCCGACCTCGACCACCGTGTCCCTGGCCTTCGACGCCAAGGGCATTGCGGCGCCCTTCGGCCTCACCTACAACATGACCGCCACGAGCCAGGATCCGGTCGTCAGCCCCTGACCCCAGCCCCTGACCGGCGGTGCGCTCCGCTCAGACCGTCAGCACCATGTTCCTCGGCTCGGGGGTCGGCTGGGGCCTGCGCCGGCGTGGACCCGAGCCATGCGACGGTGCCCGCGGCGATGAGGACGTCGCGGACGAAGAACGTGAGCGTGAGGACGATCGAGAAGCTGTGGCCGGGCAGGTACCCGAGGCCCTGTGACGACGCCATGTAGGGGAAGACGATCAGGTTCGCCCCCGCGGCGAGCAGCCAGCTGACCCGCAGCCGATACAGGGCCCACAGCGGCATCAGCCACATGAGGTACTGCGCCGAGACGACCTTGGACCCGAGCATCACGAACGTCAGTGTCGCCAGGCACGCCGCCTCGAGGGAGAGACGGCCCCGGAGCTGCTCCCACCACACCCACAGGCAGGCGGCCACGCCGGCCAGCTCGAACCCGAGCGCCAGCGTCCGCGTGACCCCGCTCACGACGTTGACGCTGTGGAAGGTGGAGACCCACATGGTGCCGTGCCAGTCGAGGAGGACCGACAGCCCGGCGGAGAGGCTCCCCTCCTCGGTCGGACGGTGCTGGTAGTAGTGCAGCACGTTGAGCGCGGCGGCGTGATCGGCCAGGGCGGGCAGTCCCGCCATGACGAACACCGAGCCCGCCATCCACACACAGCCGGCGGATGGGGATGCGCCCGTTCCGCCGCCACTCGGCGATGAGGAAGACGGGCCAGAACGCGGCGGGGAAGAGCTTGAGCACGAACCCGATCCCGCTCCACGTCCACGCCGCCGACCAGCGATCGCGCTTGGCGGCGCGCAGCGACAGGAAGGCGGCCAGCGTGGCGAAGATGTCGTAGCGGCCGGCGACGACCATGACGGCGCCGAGGGCCAGATAGATGACCAGGCGTCCCACGGCGCGGGCGTTCCATCCCGGCAGGCCGCTTCGTTCGTAGCTGGTCATGAGGGCGACGAGGGCGACGCCCACCAGCACGGCGAAGGCCCACGGGTACGAGAAGGGGAGCAGCAACGGGAGGAGGAACACCACGAGCGCCGGTGCCGGGTACTCGAGCGGGAGTCGGTGGAAGAGGGGAGTGTGCAGCGCAGCGTGGGCGTACTTCTTGTACTCGAGGACGTCGTACGGGTGCAGGAGCGTGGCCGACACCGCGGCGGCCATGACCCACAGCGCCAGCGTCGGCATCACCACCGGGCGCCACTGCTCGACGAGCGTCGTGCGGACGTTCGTCGCCACCCGTCGGAGCATCGCCATCAGGCCATTCTCACCGGCCCGGGGCCCGCGCCGTTGGACCTGTGCCCCGGTGCGCCAGGGTCAGGAAACGCAGCCCGTTCCGGGACGGTAGAAGTCGGCCACCGGCACGTGCGCCGGCCCGAGGGTGGCGACCGGTCTGCCCCGGGGCATGTCGGGCTGCCCGGGCTCGCACAGGTCGGCGACCTCGCCCTCGAAGGCCGGGGCCGCGCTGAGCAACGACGTCGGGCCGTGGGAGAGGAAATAGCGCGCCGCCCATCGCAGCGGGACGTCGGCGAACCACCCGTGGCCGAAGGGGTTGGTCGTCGCCTCTACGAACTCGTGGGACAGCGCATACGTGGGCGAGGCGAAGCCCGGCACCGAGGCACACGCGGCACTGCGGGCGCACGACGCCGTCCCCCAGGACGAGAACCCCCCGGTCAGGCCGGCGGTGACCAGCCCCCCGGGGCGCCCCGGCCACGGGATCGAGCTGTGGGTGGAGACGCCGCCGAGCTGGTAGGGGACACCGGGGTCGAGCCACAGGGCCACGACGGCATCGGCGGGCAGGGTCCGTGGGACCTCGGCGGCGCTGAAGCCCGGGCACGGCACCACGGGGGCGTGGCCGGTGAGGACTCGGCGCAGCTCGTCAGGGAAGGGTCCCGATGCCGTGCTCGACGCCGGCGCGGCGGAGCGGGGCGTGCTCGGGTCGACCCAACAACCGCCCGAGCGCAACGACCCGACGCCGAACCCCGACCTCACCATCGCCGACGCCCATTGCGAGCTGGGCAGGGCCCGCTGGAAGGAGGCGGCTTGCGGCCAGCGCGGGCGTGGGGCCGTGGTCGTCCCAGGCGGGCCCCCAGAACACCTGGTAGAGCACGGGATGGGCGAGGACCTGGTGGTCGTGGACCACGGGGATGGCGTCGCTGCCCAGGAGCGAGGCCCCGTCGATCACCGCCGCGGTGGCGCCCACCATGACCAGGGCGGAGCCGAGCACCACCGAGACCAGGGCGGAGCCGATCGCACCCCAGCTGGCGGGGGAGCCCCGGTTCTCGAGGCGGCGCAGCACCACGTCGAAAGAGAGCGACGCCACCACGACGCCGACGGCGATGGCGAGGTCCCAGTACCAGGGGTGCAGGAAGGCCAATGTGCCGAGCACGACGAGCGCGCTCACCGTGGTCGTGATGCGCAACACCCGGGCACTCGAGCGCCGGCTCCGGCCGCGCTCGTCCCGGACCAGCAGCCAGACCGTCCCGCCCGCACCGACCACGGCGAGCAGGGCCAGAGCGCGGAGGATGTGCCCGGTCACCGCGGCTCGATCGTGGCCCGCTCGAACATGACAACAGATCCGGCCCCCACCATGACGTTGCCACTGTCACCCGGAGTGGTCATGGTTGTCCAGCTGAGGACGAGCCTCACGGGGCCCAAGTGGCGGGGGCGTCAGGCGGGGCGAGAGTGGCGGACCGCGGGCGGCCGGGCGTTGACGCACCGGGCTCCGGGACGTATCATCCAGTGAATCGGACACTATGTCTGATTCACTGGAGGTGCCGTCCGGATGGACCCTGCCCCGATCGACCTCACCGACTCCCGCAACTTCGTCTCCGGCGTCCCCTACGAGTGGTTCGCCCATCTCCGGCGGACCGCCCCCGCCTACTGGCACGAGGAAGTCGACGGGCCCGGTTTCTGGGCCATCACCCGCCACGAGGACTGCGTCACGGTGAACCGGGACGCGCAGCGCTTCTCCTCCTACCGCAAGGGCACGTTCTTGTGGGAGACCCCCGAGGACCAGCTCGAGCAGCAGCGGCTGATGATGGTGACGATGGACCCGCCCCTGCACACCCGCTACCGCCGCCTCGTCAACAAGGGCTTCACCCCCCGCATGATCGGGGAGCTGCAGCAGAGCATCCACAGCGTCGCCGACGACATCATCGACGGCATCTGTGAGTCGGGCACCGCCGACTTCGTCATCGACGTGGCCGCCGAGCTCCCGCTCGTCGTGCTGGCCGAGCTCCTGGGCGTGCCGCCGCAGGACCGGTCGAAGATGTTCGACTGGTCGAACCGCATGATCGGGCGCGAGGACGTCGAGTACCAGGGGAACCAGGTCACCGCGGAGGAGAACGCGGGGTTGGCCGCGACCGAGCTCTTCGGGTATGCGGCCGAGCTCTACGAGCAGAAGCGGGCCCGGCCCGGTGAGGACCTGATGAGCGTGCTGACCCAGGTCGAGCTGGACGGGGAGCAGCTGTCGGAGCTCGAGCTCGACCTCTTCTTCATGCTGCTCGCCGTGGCCGGGAACGAGACCACCCGCAATCTCATGTCGGGGGCGATGGTGGCGTTCTCGCAATTCCCCGACCAGTGGCAACGGCTGCGCGCCGACCGGTCGCTGCTGCCCTCGGCGGTGGAGGAGATGCTGCGCTTCGTGACACCGGTCATGAACTTCCGCCGCCAGACCACCGAGGCCGTCGAGATCGGGGGGCAGACCATCAAGGAGGGGGAGAAGGTCGTCTTCTTCCACGTGTCGGCCAATCGGGACGAGACCGTGTTCGAGGATCCCGACCGCTTCGACGTGGCCCGGAAACCCAATCCCCATATGGCATTCGGCGGTGGGGGCCCGCACTTCTGCCTGGGGGCCAACCTCGCCCGCATGGAGATCATCGTGATGTTCGAGCACCTGCTCGACCGTCTCCCCGACATCGAGGTGTGCGGGCCGGTGGAACGCCTGCAGTCGAACTTCATCAACGGCGTGAAGCACCTGCCCGTGGCGTTCTCGCCCGGAGAGCCGGTCGGGGCCCGCTGAGTGCCGCGGTCCTCGCCGGCGGCGCTCAAAGCCCTGATCCGCGACTTCCGCCGTGACCAGATCATCGACGTGGCCCGCCGGCTCTTCGGTGAACGGGGCACCACCGAGGTTCCCATGGACGAGATCGCCACCGAAGCCGGGGTGGCCCGATCGACGCTGTATGTCTACTTCGCCAACCGTGACGAGCTCCTGCGCGCCTGCCTGCAGCGGATGCACACGCTTCTGCTCGACGCCGTGGTGGCGTCGTGGGAACGCGACGGGTCGCCGGTCGAACGGCTCCGCACCCTGGTGCTCGGGATGCTCGAGCGCATCGACGACAATCCGGCCTTCTTCCGGCTGACCCTGGCCACCCAGGGCGCGGCGAGCCAGGTCGCCTCCACCGTCGGTGCCGAGCTCGACGTCATCGGGCTCGACATCGCCGGGCTCATCCGCGACGTCATCGAGCAGGGCACACGCTCGGGGGACTTCCGGCTCCTCGACCCCGACAAGGCCACCACCTTCGTGGGACAACAGCTGTACGGGGCCATGTCGGTGCGAGCCGGCGACCCCGATCCCGCCCCGCGCCACGAGGTCGCCGACGAGCTGTGCACCTTCCTCCTCTACGGCCTGGCCGGTCCGGCCCAGCGGCCGAGGCCGGGAGCGCTCCTCCGAGCTGAGGACGGCCCTCGGGGGCCGCGCCGGGGTCGACGGGTGCAGGCCGGGCCACGCACAATGGTCGGCATGCGTCGTCGCACCGCCTCGAGCGTCCCCGGCGGTCCCCCCGTCGGCGCCGAGAAGGGCAAGGACCTCACGGTCATCGCCGTCCCGATCTACTTCGCCACCATGGCGGGGGAGTACCTCTGGCTGCGGCGCCGTGCGGCGCGCCGGGGCCCGTCGGCGGGCGACTACGAGCGAAACGACACCATCGCCAGCCTCACCATGGGGGTGGCGAGCCTCGTGGCCCCCCTCGTCGGCCCCAAGCTCCTGGCGCCGTTCACGCCGGGCCGGGGCCGCTACGGACGGGCCCTGGTGGTCGGCGCGCTCGGAGCGGCGGCGGCGACGACGGTGGCCGACGCGGTGCTGCGCCGGGCCCGCGACGACGGGCTCGACGTCGACCCCGACGGCCCGGCCGCCACCGTGGCCGCCCGGGTGGCGGCGGTGGGAGGGGTCAGCGCCGTCGTCGCCGGCGGGGTGGCGCTCACCACGACGTGGGCGTCGCACACCACGCCGGAGCGGCTGTGGCGCCGGCGACTGCTCCCCGACCTCGGCACGGGGGCGCTGGCCGTGGCCGCGGCCGTCGCGGCGTGGGACTTCCTCTACTACTGGGACCACCGCTTCATGCACAGCAGCCGCTACATGTGGGCGATCCACGTCGTGCACCATTCGAGCGAGCACTACAACCTGTCGACGGCGCTGCGCCAGCCCGTGGCCGAGGGGTTCGGGACCTTCGTCCCCTTCGGGTCCCTGTGCCTGTTCGGCATCCGGCCGGGGCTGGTCGAGACGGCGAGGGGCGTGAACCTGCTCTACCAGTACTGGATCCACACCGAGACGGTGGGGGCGCTGGGGCCGGCCGAAGAGGTCCTGAACACGCCGTCGCACCACCGCGTGCACCACGGGTCGAACCGCCAGTACCTCGACCGCAACCACGGCAGCATCCTCATCTTGTGGGACCGGCTGTTCGGGACGTTCGAGCCCGAGGGCGAGCGCGTCGTGTACGGGTTGACCAAGAACATCAACACCTTCAATCCGGGCCGCATCGCCACCCACGAGTACGCCCAGATGCTGCGCGACGTGGCGGCATCCACCAGCTGGCGCGAGCGCCTGTCCTACGTGGTGCGCGGGCCGGGGTGGGCCAACGCGCATCGCGCCGAGCAGGCGGCGCGGCGCGGCGCGGGCGCCGGTCCACCCTCGACACCCGACGTCGAGGTCCCCGTCAGCGCGTGAGAGCGCTCGGGACCGTGCCATGAACGTCCTCCTCGTCACGCTCGACCAGTTCCGCGGCGACTGCCTGTCCGCCGCCGGGCATCCCGTGGTGCGCACCCCCAACCTCGACGGCCTGGCCACCGAGGGCGTGCGCCTGGCCCGCCACTACAGCCAGGCCGCGCCGTGTGGCCCGGGTCGGGCCTGTCTGTACACCGGGACGTACCAGCTCAACAACCGCGTGGTCGGCAACGGGACGCCGCTCGACTTCCGCTTCGACAACGTGGCCCGCGCCGCGCGCCGCGCCGGCTACGCCCCGACGGTGTTCGGCTACGCCGACCAGGGGATCGACCCGAGGACGGCGACCGGGCCCGACGACCCCCGGCTTTCCACGTACCAGGGGTTCCCCCCGGGGTTCGACGTCGGGCTCGACCTCCCCGACGAGCAGGACGCCTGGCGGGCGTGGCTCGAGGGTCTCGGCTACGACGTCCCCGCCGGCGGCGACGAGGCCCTCGCCACCGAGCCCGACCGCCCGGCCGAGCACGGGGTGTCCGCCTTTCTGAGCGACGCCGTCATCGCCTGGCTGCAGCGCCAGGACGGCCCGTGGTTCGCGCACGCCAGCTACTGGCGCCCGCACCCGCCCTACGCCGCGGCGGGGCACTGGTCGACGGCCTACGACCCCGAGGCCATGGCGCCGCCACCGGGGTCCCCGGCGCGCCCCATGCCGTTCTGCGGACGCCTGGCGGCGCAGCCCGCGCCCCGCTCCGCCGGCGGGCTCGCGGCGCTGCAGGCGCAGTACTTCGGCATGGTGTCCGCCGTCGACGAGCAGCTCGGGCGGGTCCTCGACACGCTGCGGGCCCTCGGGATGTGGGACGACACCATGGTCATCGTCACCTCCGACCACGGCGAGCAGCTCGGGGACCAGGGGACCCTCGGCAAGGGCGGCCCGTTCGAGTCGAGCTACCACATCGTGGGCATCGTGCGCGACCCGCGCCATCCCGAGGCGCACGGGACGGTCGTCACCGACTTCACCGAGAACGTCGACCTGTTCCCCACGGTGTGCGACGCCATCGGGGTCGAGGTGCCGTCGCAGTGCGACGGCATGCCCCTCACCCCGTTCCTCCAGGGCGGGCGACCCCCGTGGTGGCGCGACGGCGCCCACTGGGAATACGACTGGCGGTGGGAGTACGTCTTCCGGGGTCCGCACCAGTGGCCCTGGGACCGCCGCCTCGAGACCAAGCACCTGGCCGTGCTGCGCACCGACGGCGCCGCCTACGTGCAGTACGGCGACGGCGACTGGCGCTGCTTCGACCTCGCCGCCGACCCGGGGTGGGGCACCGAGACGACGGATCCCGCCGACGTGCTCGGGCTCACGCAGGCCATGTTGACGTGGCGGTCCCGGCACGCCGACCGCACCCTCAGCGACATGTTGCTCTACGACGGGGGCGTCGGGCGGATGCCCGGCGCCGTGCCCGGTCGCGCCTCGTGACGCTCCCCGAGCTTCTCGACCTGCTGGCCGCCATGGCGTCGGACCCGTCGGAGGAGACCGACGGCCTGAGCGAGCTCGACCACGGGCTGCAGTGCGCCTTCGAGCTCGCCCGGGTGCGTCCCGCCGACACGGAGTTGCACGTGGCCGGGCTGGTGCACGACATCGGCCATCGGTTCGGGCCCGACGAGAGCCACGGCACGCTCGGCGCGGCGCAGGTCCGGCCCCTCTTCGGCGCCCGGGTGGCGGGCCTCGTCGAGGCGCACGTCCCCGCCAAGCGCTACCTCGTCACGACCGACGCCTCGTACCGGGCGCGCCTGTCCGGCGAGAGCGTGCGCACCCTGGAGGTCCAGGGAGGGCTGCTCACCCCCGACGAGGTGGCCGTCTTCGCGTCGTCTCCCTACGCCGAGGATGCCGTGCACCTGCGGCGCGCCGACGACGCCGCCAAGGTGCCGGGCCGCGCCGTGGGCGCGCTGGACCGGTGGGTCCCGGTACTGCGGGCCACCGCCGCCCGGCAGCACGCGGCGGGCCCCGCCGGGTCGCCGCCATGACCGGGGCGTCGCCGATCCGGCGCTCGGTCGTCGCCGGCGCCGAGCTCGACGCGCTGCGCACGTGGACGGCCGAAGTCGAGGCGTGGCCGGTCGGGAGCCACCGCTGGGGCCAGTACGCCGAGCGCACCGAGACGGGCGACGCCGTGTGCCGGACCGAGAACGTGTCGGCCTGCCACGCCGGCTTCGCCACGCTGGCCGGCGGCACCCTGGCCGGCGTGGCCCGGTCCGTGCTCGGTGTCGAGGTGGTGTGCTTCAAGGACAAGATCAACTACAAGCAGCCCGGCGGGGCCGGGTTCAGCCCCCATCAGGACCTGGCCGCCTATCCCGGCGCCACCGAGGTGGTGTCGATCCTCGTCGCCATCGACGAGTGCAGCGAGGCGTCGGGGTGTGTGTGGTTCGCGACCGGGGTCGACGAGCTCCTGGACAGCGACGACCGGGGCGTGGTCGTGCCCGAGGTGGTGTCGGGACTGTCGTGGTCGCCGGCCGACCTCGCGCCAGGCGACGCGCTGTGCATCGGCGGCCTCACACCGCACTACAGCGGGGCCAACACGAGCCCGGTCCCGCGCCGCGTCCTGGTGGCGAGCTACGCGCCGGTCGCGGACCGCTACGACCGGGAGCGCTACTACCGGGCCCGCACCGAGGAGATGGCGCAGGCCACGGCGCGCGACGCCCAGTTCCGCATCAGCACGCTGGCCGACTTCGAAGGGGTGGAGGTCGCGCCCGACGCCGGGGGCAGCGGCGTGTGCTGGCACCCCTGAGGGGCGGGGCCGCTCAGCTCGGGGCGGAGGTGAAGCGGTCCCGGATGGCCCGGGCCGTCTTCTTCGCTTCGTACATGGCCTCGTCGGCCTGGCGGACGAGGCGCATCGGATCGGTGTCGGAGTCGCACTGGGTCAGGGCCACGCCCACGCTCGCCTCCAGCGGCACCAGCACGTCCTGCACCGGGATGCGGCACTGGGCCACGCTGTCGCGGATCCGGGCCACCACCGTGTCGCCGTCGCAGCTGTGCTCGTGGCACAGCACCACCAGGAACTCGTCGCCACCCAGGCGTCCGACGACGTCGCAGTCGTCGGTGGCCTGCATGAGCGCCATGCCCGTGGCCAGGATGGCGGTGTCGCCCACCTCGTGCCCGTAGGTGTCGTTCAGGGGCTTGAGGCCGTCGAGGTCGATGAACAGCACCGCCACGGTCTCGCCCTGATCGCGCCGGCGGCTCACGTCGTGGGTGAGGAACTCGAACACCGCGGCACGGTTCAGCAGCCCCGTGAGCGAGTCGTGGGTGGCCGCCTCGTGCAGGAGCTGGCGCTGCAGCTCGCGCTCGCGGATCCGCACGGCCAGGGTGTCGACCGACGCCTGCAGGGCGCTTCCCGTCCGGCCCGGCAGGGGGATGAGCAATTCGGGGTCGGACAGGTCCTCGGCCGCCAGGGCCACGGCCTTGGCCTCGACCGCCTTCAGGGTCAGCGCCATGTCGTTGAAGGCCTCGGTGGTGGTCACCACCTCCCGGGGCCCGGAGTCGGGCAGGCGTTCCAGATCGAACTCACCGCTGTGGACCTGCAGGGCCGCGGCCGACAGCTTCTTGAGCGGTCGGGTCAGCACGCGGCCACCCACGGCCACCCCGCCGAAGCACACCAGGGCGAGCAGGGCCAGGAAGACGACCTCGCCGCTGAGCCGGTCCGACGCCGAGGCCGCCTGGGCCAGCGCGGTGTCGTGGAGATCTTGCGACGCCGAGGTGACGAGCTTGTTGATGTCGAAGAGGTAGTGGATCCCCGGCGTCATCGACGTCCCGGCGAAGGTCGTGTTGTCGAGGAACGGGGGCTTGGCTCCGGTCAGGGCCACGGTGAGCCCCTGCTGGATCGTGGCCGCGAAGTGCTGGTCCGACGGATCGGTCTGCAGGTAACGCCAGGCCGCTTGGGCCTTCGGGCTCAGCTCCCCGGTGAACTCCCCGGTGGCGGTCTGGTAGTCGCCGGCCGCCTGGATCAGCTCCTGCTTGGAGTCGGCGGGCCCGATGCCCTCGAGGACGAAGATGGCCCCTTCGATCTCGTGCCCGCCGGCCAGGAAGGCCTCGTAGGTCTGGCGCAGCGCCGAGACGTGCACCTCGAAGGACCCCGCGGGCTGCCATGCCGCCACGTCACGCTGGAGCCGGCCGTAGTCGCCGAACCAGATGTTGTCGATGTCGGTCGCCATCTTGCTGAGAAAGGCGTGGACGTCGTCGAACGACACCGACTTGGCCTCGACCTCGGGAATCATGGCCTGGAGGTGGGCCACATCGGCGCGCAGCGTCGATGTGGAAGAGAAGGTGGGATATCCCGCGATCGTGGCCGTGCCCTGCGCCAGTTGCCGGCTGAAGGGGATGGTGGGGTGCAGCAGTGTGTCGAGGACGGGCTCGCTGATGCCGATCTGCGCGGCGTAGGACACCGCCGAGAGGGGCACCTCCAGCGAGTTCATCTGGGCCCGGGCCGAGGCGACGACCGCCAACGCGGTGGCGTCTTTGGCGACGATCTGCGCGTTCTGCTTGAACTTCCACGCCGTGTTGGCCGACGCCACGATCACGATGGCGGTGGCGAGCATGGGCAACAGGACCACCAGGGTGAGGAGCAGGCGGACCCCGAGATGCCGTCGGACCCTCGACGTGGGGGCGTGCGGTGGGTCGTCGGGAGCCGCGTGCGGGCCCGCGTTGTTCCCGGCTGACAAGGTGCCGCCGCCGCTCTGGGTGGGACGTGTCGTTTCCATGGGCTCCGCAATGTTCTCGACAGCCCAGACCCCGTCCTTGACTGGGGGTATATCGGTGCAGGTCAGACGGGTGATCGCGCCCCGGCGCGCCACCGCTTTTTCGGGGGCTCGGGCGGGGCCTGGTTCGAAGGGGCTGTCGCCCGGTGGGTCGGGTGACCCAGGGGCGTCACCGGCGAGGCTCAGGGCGCGACCTGCACCGTCTTGCGCGGGAGCATCTCCTCGATGCCGGCCCGGCCCCCTCGGGTCGAGCAGGTCGAGGGAGACCGCCCGTGCGCCGCGGCCCGTGTCCTCGATGAGCGCGGCCCCACCCAACCGGGGTCAGGCTCCGAGCGCCTCGAGGGCCGCGCCCATGGCCGTGATCACGTCGCGGGCCGGGACGGCGCGGGCCAGCGCGAAGCCCTGACCGGACCAGAGGTTGGTGCCGTGGGGGTCGCCGCGGGCGACGGCGGCGCGCCGCAGGTCGCGCGTGGCGTTGTTGATCTGCGGATAGGCGCTGGGCGCGTCGGGGTGGGCGCGCATGAAGCCGTTGACGAGCCCGCGCGCCCGCCGGCCGCTGAAGGCCCGGGTGACCGCCGTCCCGGTGAAGGCGGGGTCGCCGAGCGCGTCCTTGTGCACCGGAGGTGCGCCGCTCTCGGGGCAGCGCAGCAGGGCCGTGCCCACCTGGGCCGCCACCGCGCCGGCGCGGACGACCGCGGCCACGGCCGCTCCCGTCATGAGCCGCCCGCCGCGACGACCGGGATGGACACCTCCGTGCGGATCGCGCTCACCAGTGCGAGAAGTCCCCAACCCGTGTCGGGGGCGACGTCGTCGTCGAAGGAGCTCTGGTGGCCGCCGGCTTCGATGCCCTGCGCGCACAGGGCGTCGGCCCCGCACGCCGCGGCCACGACGGCCTCGTGCGGCGTCGTGACCGTCACCACGACGCGCGACCCGGCCCGGTGCAGGGCGGTGACGAGCTCCGGCGGGGGAGTCCCGAAGGTGAAGCTCACCACGGGGACGGGGTCGCGGGTGAGCAGGTCGGCCTTTTCCGACCAGTGGTCGTCGTCCCACGAGGGCACGAGGTCGACGCCCGATGCCTCGGCCTCGGGGCGCACGCTGTCGAGATAGGCGTGCACCGCGGCCCCGTCGACGGCGCGGGGGCTCGGCACGAAGAGGTTCACCCCGAAGGCCGAGGTGCCCGACCGACGGACCTCGGCGATCTGCTGCGCCAGGGTGACGGCGTCGAGGTAGCCACCGGCCAGCATTCCCAGGCCCCCGGCGCCGCTCACCGTCGCGGCCAGTGCCGGCGTGGACGGGCCTCCGGCCATGGGTGCGCCCACGATCGGCCAACGAACGGAGAGTCCGAGCAGATCCATCGACCTTGTGCCTGTTCTCGTCGGTCCTGGGGCCAGCTGTCCCGGCCCGGACAGTAACCGAGGCCGGTGGGGGGTCAGGGACGCGGCCCGCCGTCCTGGAGCACGGGGCGCGGCAATTTCCTACAGTCGGGGGCGACCGTCGAGATCCGGCCGACCGAATTGGAGCTGCCATGTCTGCTACCCCGAACGCCCCCGCCCCCGATGTCTCGGACATGTTCGCCGTGCACCAGGCGTTGCGCGACACGCTGGGCTGCGCCCCGCAACTGGTCCGGGGCGTCGACCCCTCGGACCGGGCCCGGCTGGAGATGATCGCCAACTTCTACGACAACGTGCTCTCCTTCCTCCACGTGCACCACGAGGGGGAGGAAGCGCTGATCTTCCCGTTGCTGCGCGAGCGCTGCCCCGACCAGGTCGACCTCGTGCTCGAGATGGCGGGTCAGCACGCCGAGGTCGTCGAGCTCATCGGACGCTCCGAGGCCGGGCTGGCGGCGTGGTCGGGCGGCGACGGCGCCGCACAGGATGCCACCGCCACGGCCCTCGGGGACCTCGGCGCCAGCCTCGAGCAGCACCTGGGCGAGGAGGAGCGCCGGTTGCTCCCTCTGTGCGCGGACAACCTCTCGCTCGAGGAGTGGGGGGCGCTCCCGGGCCATGCCCTGGGGAGCTTCGACGGCGACAAGGTCTGGCTCATCCTCGGGCTGATCCGGAAGAACATGACGCCGGCCCAGCGCGACCTCATGCTGGCCCACATGCCGCCACCCGCCGTGGAGATGTGGACGTCGATGGGGGAGCAGGCCTACAAGAACCTCGTGGCCGAGGTCGGGCCACCGCTCGGCTGACGCGCCGTCGCGACGCTCACGCGCCCGGGCCGCGCCCGGTCGCGTCGGACAGGAATCCCAGGATCGCGTCCGATACCACCGCGGCGTGGGTGAACACGCCGAGATGGCTCGCCCCCGTCAGCTCGACGAAGCGGGCGCCGGGGATGACGTCGGCGGCCTGGCGGGCGCGGTCCGGCGGGGAGTCGACGTCGTGCTCGAACGACAGCACCAGGCACGGTTTCGACAGCTCGGGCCAGCGCCGGGTCCGGTCGAGGTCGGTCGACCAGTCCAGGGCGGCCTCGTACTGGCCGAGTCGGCCGGGGTTGGGCCACGGATCGAGATCGCCGATGAGCGAGAGCCACAGGTCGACGACGTCGTCCTGCTGCAGCTCGTGATTGGGCAGGTACCGCAGGGTCTCGACCGCGTTGAACAGCGGGGGGAGCTCGCGGTCGAGACGGGCCAGGTCGCGCTCGACGGTCGTGATGGCCTTCTCCCACGACGTCCCGACGTTGCAGCTCCCCATGAACACGGCGGACCGCACCCGGTCGGGATGACGGTAGAGAAGCGTTTCGGCCACCCATCCGCCCATGGAGTACCCGGCGACGTGCACCGCCTCCAGGCCGAGGTGGTCGAGCAGGCCCACCGTGTCGCCGACCATGTCGTCGATCGTGTAGGGGGAAGGCGGCGATGACGACGGCGCCACGCCACGGTTGTCGAAGGTGACGACGCGATAGCCCGCCCCGGTCAACGCCGGCACCATGGCGAAGTGCCAGCCGACGGCGGGCTGGCTGAGCCCGCACACGAGCACCACCGGCTCTCCGTCGGCCGGCCCGAACTCGTCGTAGGCGATGGTCACACCGGGAAGCTCGACGTGCGGCATCGCAGCATCATCGCTCACGCCGCCCGCCCGCGCCCGGCGCCCGGGCGCCGGGCCTCGCTCGCCTAGCGGGGGGCGGGAGGCCGCAGCCCGTCGCACACGATGGTCATCATGCGTGCCACGGTGGCGTCGTCGTAGCCGGAGTGCCCCCCGCCCTGGCAGACCCCGACCACCAGTCCGATCATCTCGTCGGTCGTGATGTCGGGGCGAACGCACGACGCACAGACGGCGCGGCGCAGGAGGAGGTCGATGCTCTGCTTCATCTCGTCGACCATTTCCGCGCAGTTGGACTTGATGTCGATGCCGGCCGACGACAGGGCGTCGAACAAGTCGTGCTTGGCCGAGGCCT
The DNA here is from genome assembly GCA_963811775.1 of uncultured Acidimicrobiales bacterium. GTDB lineage: Bacteria > Actinomycetota > Acidimicrobiia > Acidimicrobiales > UBA8190 > Chersky-840. The sequence continues at coordinate 85,657 of CAWESO010000014.1, forward strand.
GCTGGGCGAATTCACCCAGGAACGAGAACAGCGCATCGCCGGGATCGTCGGCACCCGCGTACGACTTGGCGATCTCGAGGAGATTGTCGAGGCGGGCCATCACGATGGCTTCGAACAGGGCCTCTTTGGTGGGGAAGTGGCGGTAGAGCGTTCCCACCCCCACCCCGGCGCGCTCGGCCACCGTGTCGATGGGAACCGACAGGCCCTCCGTGGCGAAGACCTCCTCGGCCGCCTCGAGGATTCGCTGGCGGTTCTTGAGGGCGTCGGAACGCATGGGGCGCGGGCTCGACCGCCCCGGCTCGGGGGCGAGGGCCTCCTCGTCGGGCGACCCGGGCCCGGGTACCGGCGCCATCTGTGCCTTGGTCGTCATGACGTTGGGCCCCCAACATCTGGTTGACAAGCGGAACGCACGTTCCGTATAGTACCGCTTGAAACGGAACCTTCGCTCCGATTGTAGATGATCCGGGCTCCCGAGGCCAGGAAAACAGCGGCGGGGGGACCGGTTCGCCCCGACCATCTGTAGACCCACCATCTGTTGAGAGGTGCCCAGTGCCAACCACCCCCACCGCGTCCACGGCCTCCCCCCCGGCTGACTCCCTCGACCCCAAGCGCTACTGGTCCCTGGCCGTCATCGCCGTGGCCCAGCTCATGATCGTGCTCGATGCGTCGGTGGTGATCGTGGCGCTCCCCTCGGCCCAGCGTGCGCTGCACATCTCGATGGCGAACCGGCAGTGGGTCATCGGTGCCTACACCCTCGCCTTCGGCAGCCTCCTGCTCCTGGGCGGCCGGATCGCCGACTACCTCGGACGTCGCCGCATGTTCGTCGTCGGGCTCATCGGCTTCGGGGTGGCGTCGGCCCTCGGTGGCCTGGCCCAGGACCAGGCCATGCTCTTCGGGGCCCGGGCGCTGCAGGGCGCGTTCGCGGCCGTCATGGCGCCCGCGGCGCTGTCTCTGCTCACCGTGACCTTCACCGAGCCCCGTGAGCGGGCCCGGGCCTTCGGCGTGTACGGCGCCATCGCCGGCGGCGGGGCGGCCATCGGGTTGGTACTGGGTGGGACCCTGACCCAGCTGGCGTCGTGGCGCTGGACGCTGCTCATCAACGCCCCCATCGCACTGGTCGCCGCCGTGGCGGCGAGCCGGGTCGTGCGCGAGAGCCGCGGCCAGTCGAGGGGCGGCTACGACCTTCCCGGCGCCGTGACCGTGACCGGCGCGCTGTTCCTCCTCGTGTACGGCTTCACCGTGGCCGGCACGCACGGGTGGGGGTCGACGTTCACCATGACCCTCCTGGCCGGGGCGGCGGTGCTGATGAGCGCGTTCGCGGCCATCGAACTGCGCACCGCGCACCCGCTCCTGCCCCTGCGCGTGATCCTCGATCGCAACCGCGGCGGTTCGTACCTGGCGTCACTGCTCGTGGGGGCCGGCATGCTCGGCACCTTCTTGTTCCTGACGTACTTCTTCCAGGCGACGCTGCACTACTCGGCCATCAAGACCGGGTTCGCCTTCCTGCCCTTCTCGGGAGGGATAATCATCGGCGCCGGCCTGGCCAGCCGCTTCCTGCCCCGGGTCGGGCCGCGGGCCCTCATGATCGCCGGGCTGGCCCTGGCCGCAGGCGGGCTGGTGTGGTTCACGGGGCTGACGGTCGCCAGCTCCTACCTGGCCCACGTGCTGCCGCCCGAGATCCTGGTCAGCCTGGGCATGGGGATGGCGTTCGTGCCCATGAGCAGCACGGCCCTGGTCGGCGTCGCAGCCAACGACGCCGGGGTGGCGAGCGCGCTGGTGAACACGACGCAACAGGTGGGGGGCTCGCTCGGCACGGCCCTGCTCAACACCGTGGCCGCCACGGCGGCCGCCACCTATGTTGCCGGCCATGCCCACACCGTCGAGCGCGGTGCGGGCCGCGGCGGTGCACGGATACACGACGGCATTCACCGTCGGCGCCGTGTTGCTCGCCGGCGCGGCCGTGGTGGCGGGCGTGCTCGTCCGGGCGTCGCGCCACCACGTCGCCGAGCCCGACGCCGATGTCGCCGTCGAGCCGGACGCGGCGCTCGGGTCGGTCACGGCCCTCGAGCCCGTGCTCATGTCCGAGTCGGTGGCCTGAGCCGGGTCGCTGCCCTCGGTGCAATGACTACCGGGTCAGGGCGGCCTCGACGCCGCCGGGCCGGTCGCCTCGCACCCGCACGTCCGCGTACCACGCCAGCACGAGGCCGACACCGGCCCCGAAGAGGAGCACGTCGGTGATGCCGATGTCGGACACCACGGGGCCGATGAGGAGGTTGCCGAGTGCCACGGTTCCCCCGAAGCCCATGATCCACAACGCCATGACCCGGCCGCGCACGGCGTCGCTGAGGCGCGTCTGCAGGGTCGTGTTGAGAGCGGTGATGAAGGCGAAGTAGAAGGCGCCCACCACCGCCACCACGAAGTAGGCGGGCAGCGCGGAGCGCAACAGCGCGAACGCGGTCAGGGCCACGGCATAGCAGAGCAGGCACACCCGCACGATCATGGCCTTGGAGCTGTGCGCGAACACGGTCCCGATCGAGATGGCCCCGATCAACGCGCCCGTGCCGAAGCAGGCGTAGAGCAGCCCGTAGTTGGCCGACTTGGGGTCGATCCCGAGGTTGTGGGCCGCCACCACCGGCATCTGGCCGATGAAGGCCAGGGCCAGCAGCGAGAACACGAACACCGTCACCAGGCAGCGTCCCACGACCCGGTCCTGGCGAGCCGTGGTGATGCCGGCCGTGAGCTCGCGCCACCGGCTGGCGTGTTGCGTGGCCTGGGGCACCACCGGCAACGTGACCACCATCAGGGCCGCCACGACGAAGAGGTAGGTGGCCGCGTTCCCGACGAAGACCCAGGACGGGCCGACGTAGTGATAGGCCACCCCCCCGATGATGGGTCCGATGACGCGTGACGCGTTCATCTGGGCCGAGTTGAGCGAGATGGCGCCGGGCAGGTCGGCGTGGTTGACGAGGGCGGGGAGGATGGCCGAATAGGCCGGCCCGAACATCGCGCTTCCCACCCCCACCATGACCACCATGAGCACCAGGACGAGATGCGACGGCGACGGTGTCCGTACCACCCAGGCCAAGGCGACCGAGAACACCAGTTGTTCGACGGACAGGACGATCAGGAATTTCTTGCGGTCGACCTTGTCGGCGATCAGACCGCCGACCATGGCCAAAAGCAGAGCCGGACCGAGCTGGGCGAAGATGATCACACCGACGAAGGTGCTCGAACGGGTGATGTCGTAGGCGTAGGCCCCGAGGACGACGTTCTGCATCCAGGTGCCGATATTCGAGGCGAAGGCACCGAAGAAGACGATGCGGAAGGTGCGGTGCCGCAGGGCGGAGACGGCGGTCCCCGTCGCCAGAGGCCGGTCTCCGTCGACGACGGCGTCCTCGATCTCCTCGATCGAAGGAGCCGCGTAGTCCGGTTCCCCTCGAGGCGGCGTTGGCACTCCCGCATAGTAGAGCGGCCGTGCCGGGGTGGGATCAGGCCTGCCGCCCGTGTGACAGAGATCCCGCCCGGCAGAGTTCCTGTGTATGGCAGCGATCCCGTATGGCAGCGATCCCGCATGGCAGCGATCCCGTATGGCAGCGATGTGGGCGTCAGAGCCCAGGGCCACGCTCAGAGCGCGTCTACGACGTCTCCACAGCGCTCGCGCAACGTGGTCAGGCTGTGGGCGAGCAGGCGCGACACGTGCATCTGGCTGATGCCCATGCGCGTGGCGATCTCCGACTGCGTGAGGCCCACGATGAACCGGAGTCGCAAGATGGCTTGCTCGCGCTCGGGGAGGGCCTGGACGTGAGGCTCGAGCGTGGCGCGCCATTCGACCGAGCCCATCTCAGGGGCATCGGCGCCGAGGCGCGACCCGAGGCCCTCGTCATCGGGGCCGGCGCTGTCGAGCGACGTCGAGCGGTACGACTGCCCGGCTTCGAGCGCTTCGAGCACCCGCTCCTCGGGGGCGTCGGTGTCAGCCGCGATCTCGGCGATCGTCGGTGACCGGCCGAGCTCCTGCGACAGCGACGCCACGGAGTGGTTGAGCTGGAGGTAGAGCTCCTGCAGGCGCCGGGGGGCCCGGATGGCCCACCCCTTGTCCCGGAAGTGGCGCTTGAGCTCACCGAGGATCGTCTTGCTGGCGAACGTGGTGAACTCCACGCCGCGTTCGGGGTCGAAGCGGTCGACGGCCTTGATGAGGGCGAGGGAACCGACCTGGACCAGGTCGTCATAGGGCTCGCCCCGGTACACGAAGCGCCGGGCCAAGTGATGGGCGAGCCCGATGTGCGCCTCCACGAGCTGGGCCCGCAGCCCGGCGTCACGGCTGCGGCTGAATTCCGAGAACTTCTCCCTGAGCGCTTGGCGCGGGACCGCGTCGATCGTGGGCATCACACCGGGGATTCTCGGCGCTTCACCCGCAGCCATCCGCGGTGCACACCGCCGATGGCATCTGCGCCGTGGTGGTCGACCAGGGCGTCGAGGATCCGCTGCGACAACTCGAACGAGAGCAGCGGCGCCGCCGGCGCAGGGTCGTGACCGTTGCTCGACGGATCATCTTCGGGTATCAGCGTCCCCACGACGTCGAGCGTCCCTTCCGCGTCCCACTGGAAGAGCAACGCGATCTGTCCTCCTCCGGTGCACGACCCGAGCAGCGAAATGCACAGCTCGTCGATGGCCAGGCGCAGGTCCTCGATCTGCTCGTAGTTCAGCTCGGCCCGTGTCGCCACCGCCGCCGCGGTCAACCGGGCCAAGAACAGCATCCGCGCATCGGCCGGGAGCGACAGCTCGACGTGGTGCAACTCGTTGGCTCCGATCGCGCCCGGTGCGGCCATGGACCCCATCATGACGTCACCGCGTCGCGCGCACTCGAGGCGACACTGAACACCTCGTCGAGCCCGGTCAGCTCGAGGAGCTTGATGATCTGGGGTTGCGTCACCACCAGCCGCAGGTCCCCACCACCGGCCCGGATGCTCTGCACGGCGTCGACGAGGACCCCGAGCCCGGTCGAGTCGATGAACGACACCTCGGTCAGGTCGGCCACCACGAGTTCGGGCCTGCGCTCAACCAACTCGGCCAGGCTCCGTTGGAGCGCGGGAGACGTCGCCACGTCCACCTCGCCCCGAACGGTGAGGTGGGGGACCCCAGCCTCGTCGGAGTGGCTGACTTCGAAGTCCGTGCTGTGGGTCATCGCCAGGCGCCTCGTTTCGACGGTCTGGTGGGGTATGCCCGGAAGGTCCCGGGACCAATCCTGTCCCCTGCGACGATCGGCCCGGGGTCGGCCCGTCCGCCTCGCCGTCGCCACGGGGTCTCCGATCCCCCGCGACCCAGGTCAACTGGGCTGACGCCGCCTGAAATGCATGCGCACCGTGGTACCCGTCGGGCTGGAGCGGACCTGGACGAGGTCGCACAATTGGTTGGCGATCCACAACCCCCGGCCGTTCTCGGCACCGGGGTCGGGCCGGGCCCGGCCCACGAGCGGATCCTCGATGTGGCCGTCGTCGCTCACCTCGAAGATGAGCGCGTCGGCAGCGGACCAGATGCGGAGCACGCCGCGGCCACCGGCGTGGCGCACGGTGTTCGAGGCCACCTCGTTCACCGCGATCACCATGTCCCCGGCCTGGGCGCGCCCGAGGCCGCCGCGCAGGGCTTCGCGCGACACGAGCGACCGCACGCTCGGCAACGACCCGGCCTCGAAGTCGAGGCTGATGGCACGCTCGGGCGGTTCGGTCAGGAGGGCGGTGAAGGGGCCCGCCAGCGAGGTCGTCCCGCGGTACTCGGCGCTCGGGGAATCGACGCCGTCCCGGCGGATGAAGGGATGGCTGTGGCGGGCCTCGGCGAGGACGTCCGGGCCGAGCGAGGCGGTGTCGTAGGGGCACATCAAGGTGAAGTCCCTGGCCCCGGCGAAGGTCACGTTGAGCAAGGACTCGTGACGCTGGCACTCGACGAGCTCGTCCGGGCTCCGTTGGGCCCAGATGGGCTCTCCGACGCCGCGCATCGGGCGACCCTCGTGCTCTTCCACGAAGTCGGACCAGGCCGGGATGATCCGGGCCGGATTGTCGCCGACGTCGTCCATGTCGGCGAACCGCACACGGTTCGCGTCGGACCTGAGCCGGTCCTTGAGCAAGTCGATCTTCCTGGCACTCACCACCACGAGCACCGGCTCGCGCGCCGCCGACCCGGCCTCGATGAAGGCGCAGGTCCCGTTCAGGAATTCGTCGACGTCGCCGTAGAAGAACGCCTCATGGCGGAAGGCTCCGCCCGCCGACGGGGCGTGGGCCACCATGGCATTACCCATGGCCCGCTGCGCCGCCCGTCCGCCGTCGTCTTTCGGGTGCTCTCAATCGACCCTACCCCGCGCTCGCCCGGCAAAAATCTTATCGCCCCAGGTCAGAGTCTCTGTTTCTTTCCCGCCCGCCCCGAGGTCCCCCGAGCGGGGAATCGATGTCACCAAGCCTTGTGAGAGGCCGAGGGCGGATCGATCGACCCGTCTTCACCCGGACTCTGCCCCCGAGCGCGGCGGGCAAAACCTCGGGGCCGCCGGACCGGGTGACGCGCCGTGCTAGGGGATGCGCCCTTCCCCCGCCTCGTCCGCGCCGAGCTCGGTCATCTCCCGGTAGTGGGCGCGCATATCGGGATCGACCTCGCGGCCCTCGACCGCGGCTGATTCCTCGGGTGTGGCCGACCGATCGGCGCGGTGGGCGGCGTCGGACTCCTCTGCTTCGGCTTGCCGGGTGGCATCGGAGACCCGGGTGCGTTCATCGCTCATAGGCTCGTCCCTCTGCTCACGATCTGAGGCCCCGCCGGGGCACCCCGCTGCCCGCGCCGTACCCCGAACGGTGGAGGGCTAACCGGCCGGTGCCGTGCCACCGGGATCGGCCACGTCGAATACGTCGCTCAACCCCGTGACCTCGAACACCCGCCGCACGTGGGGCTGCGGGGAGTCCAGGCGCATCTGTCCCCCCGCACCCTGACACCGCTTGAGCGCGTTGATGAGCACGCTCAGCCCGGTCGAGTCGAGGAACGTCACCTGGCTCAGGTCGACGACCATCGAGGCGTGGCCCTCGTCGAGGATCCGCTGCAGATGCCCGTCCAAGACGGGCGAGGTCTGGATGTCCACCTCTCCCGACACCCTGACCACCGGTCCGGCCCGGCCCGACCCCGGCCCGGAGTCCACCGTGACGCTCAGTTCGGGCTCGACCACCTCGTTGACCCCCTTGTCTGGCCTGCCGCACCGGCAGGCGGTGGCCTTCGTACCGTTCCCAGTCAGGACTGCCCTTCGGCCCATCATTCCAGTTCACACCGAATCGGGCGGTACGTGCCTCGGGGCGGCGGCACGCCGACGGGCTCTTTGCCGAGGTCATGGCGGTGATTCGGGCGGGCTCGACCGCTTGGTGATGTGGCCGCGGGTTCTGGGTACGTGATGCATATCGAATCCCGAGCGCACCTCCCGGCCGTTGCCTCCAGCGCGTCGGAAGCTCGTCGTCTGTCGATGGCCGCGCTGGCCGAATGGGGACTCACACACCTCGCTGACACGGTCAGCCTCTTGGTGACCGAGCTCGTCAGCAACGGCGTCCGGCACGCCAAGACGGCGCTCGAGCTCATCTTGTCCTACGACGGCAGCTGCCTGCGGATCGCCGTGGTGGACGGGGATCCCCGGCCTCCCCGGCCCACGAGTCGACGTGGCCTCGACGCGGGAGGTTGGGGCTTGGCGCTCGTCGACTCGCTCTCGACCGAGTGGGGTGCTGACATCGACGATGGCCGCGGCAAGACCGTGTGGTTCGAGATCGATACCACCGAGGTCGCCGGGCGTCGGCGCGAGCTCGGTGGGCCCATGACCACGGGCCGCTGACGAGGGCGCCCACGATCGCGCCGCTCAATGGGCGTGGGACCGGTTCCGGCGCATCGTGAGCCAGGCTCGGTGGACGTCTCCTTCGTGCGACGCGCCGTGCTCGTCGACGAGGGCGTCGAGGATCTGTGTGGAGAGCTCCTGTTGCACGCCTCGGTCGTCGCTGTCCCCGGGGTGCAACGCGTTGATCGGGGCGTTGCCCTCGTCGGAAGCCGCGCCGCCGGGGGCGTCGCTCCCCAGGCTGCAGGTGATCTCGATGCGCTCGCCGTCCCAGCCGTAGCGCAGCGCCAGTCGGCCCGGGGCGTTCCCGCTCGGACCGACGAGAAAGAGGCACAGCTCCTCGACCCCGAGCCGCAGGTCCTCGACGTCGTCGAGCCCCAGATCCGCCCGGGCGCCCACGACCCCGGCGGCCAGGCGGGCCAGGGAGAGGAATTCGGCCCGGGCGGGGATCGACAGGTCGATGTGGTCGGTCCCGCTCGTGCCGCCTGTCGGCTCGTCGGCGTCCATCGTCGCAGTCTGCCGCCCCGGCCGGTCGTCCGACAGGATCGCCCTTGGGCCTGGGCATTCACGCCGGTACCATGGTGTCCCGGACCTGGGTTCGGTTGACCCCCGCGCAAACGGAGGCCACGGCGATGAGTCAGATGGAGTTGCCCGACCACGTGGAACCCCGACTCGGGGAGGCCCTGGCCTGGCCCCAGCCCGATGCCGTGGCGGCGATCTCGGCCTTCGTCGACCAGGGCCCCTTCGGGGTGGCCGTCGTCGACACGGATCTGCGCCTCCTGCTCGTGAGCCGGGGCCTCGCCCTCCTCCACGGTCAAGAGGCGGCACAGACGGTGGGGCGTCGGGTGGACGAGGTGCTGCCCGCCCCCCTCGCCGACCAGGTCGCCAGCCGGCTGCGCCAGGTCCTCGAGTCGGGTGTGCCCGTGGTCGACGCCGAGACCTGGGGCACGTTCGACGATCCCGGCGCGGCGCGCTCGTTCACCTTCTCCTTCTACCGCCTCGCCGCCGCGTCGGGGGAGGCGGTGGGCGTGGTGGTCCTCATCACGGAGATGACCGACCTGCGCAGTGCGGCAGCGGCCGCTGCCTCGGCCGGCGCCCAACTGGACCTCTTGCAGCGAATCACCGCCGCGCTGTCGGGAGGCGTCGATCAGGCTGACGTGACCCGCGCCACGTTGGAGGGTGCGGCCCACGTCCTGGGCGCCTCTGCCGGTGTGCTCGTCGAGCGCGCCACCGGAGGCGACGTGGTGGTGGCATTGGCGGCGGTGGGCCTGACCGACGGGACCCTGGCGTGTCTCCAAGCACCGGTGGCGTTCGACGCGCCACTCCCGCACTGCGACACGTTGCGATCGCGCACGTTGACCCTGTGGCGATCCCGAGCCGAGCGCGACGCCCGCTACCCCGAGCTCGCGGGCCGCTCCGCCGACCACCAGGCGTGGGCCTTCGTGCCGATGGAGATCCACGAGCGGGTCATCGGGGTCGCCGCCTTTGCCTGGCGTCTCGACCGCGAGTTCAGCGCCGCCGACTCGTCCCTGCTGCACGCCGTGGCCCGGCAGTGCGCACTCGCTCTCGAGCAGGCCCGGATCCTCGACGCGGAGCGCGATGCCCGGCGCGGCATGGAATTCCTGGTCGAGGTGACGAGGTTCATCGTGGAGAGCTCCGACGAGGGCGTGATCGCGGCGTCCGCGGCCAATCGGATCCTCACCTGCAACCGCCGCTTCTCCGAGCTCATGGGTCTGGCCGACGACGCGGTCGAGGTGGGCGCGGACGCGAGCGCGCTGCTCGCCCAGTGCCTGACGCTCGCCGCCGACCCGGCCGCCGTCGCGCAGCACCTCGCGGCCAGTCGGGTGCAGGTCTTCGACCAGTCGGCGTTCGACTTCGAGCTCGTGAATGGCAAGGTGCTGGCGTGGACGTCGTCGCCCATCGTGGATCGGCACAACGTCGCCCTCGGCCAGGTGTGGTACATCCGGGACGAAACCCAGCAGCGTGCCCGGGAGGCGCGCCAGCGCCATTCGATTCAGCAGCTGCAGGTCAGCCACGAGCATCAAGCGTTCCTTCTGCAAGCGGCTGAGGTCGTCTCACAGGCCGACGGGTACGTCGAGACCCTGGAGCGGCTGGCCGCGGTGGCGGTCCCGACACTGGGGGACCTGTGCCTGGTCGACACGCTCACGTGGGACGGGCGCATCGTCCGCATGGCGGCCAAGCACGCCGACGCCACCCGGCAAGCCCTCGTCGACGAGCTCGGGTCCAAGTACGCACCCGACCCCGAGGGCGACCATCCCAGCATCGAGGTGATGCACACCGGGCGGGTGCGGTGGTCGGCGACGATGTCCGACGAATTCCTGCGTCGGACCTCACGTGACGACCACCATTTCGCACTCCTCAAGCAACTGGAATTCACGAGCTACATGGTCCTGCCGCTGGTGGCCGACAACCGGATCCTCGGCTCGATCACGCTCGTCTCGGCGGGTTCGGGCCGACGGTTCGGCCCCGACGACCTCACGTTGGCGGACGACTTCACCTCCTGCGTGGCGCAGGTGGTGGCGGCGACCCACCGCAACGACGCCGCTCGTCACGCCGCGCAGACCCTGCAGGCCAGCCTCCTCCCCGAGCACCTGCCGGAGGTACCCGGGCTCTCCTTCGCGGTCCGGTATCTCCCCGCCACCTTGGACAACGACGTCGGCGGTGACTTCTATGACGTCATTACGAGCCCGACGGGCGGGGCGACGGTCGTGATCGGTGACGTCGCCGGCCACGACATGCAGGCGGCCGCGGTCATGGGAAAGGTCCGGACCGCCGTTCGTGTGCTGTCCAACCAGGCCACCGGCCCTGGACATTTCCTCGAGATGCTGTGCCACGGTTGGGAGAACCTCGAGCTGGAGCGGATCGTCACGCTGCTCGTCGCGCACGTCGACACCGGTACCGGCACCCTGCGCATCGTGTCGGCCGGTCACCCGCCCCCCCTGCTCATCGGGGAACGCGGCGCGACATTTCTGGCGGTGAAGCCGACCACGCCGCTCGGCGCCCCCCGCTCTGCGATTCACGAATGGCGGGGATCCCTGGCCGCCGACGACACGCTGCTCTTCTACACCGACGGCCTCATCGAGGACCGGCACCGGACATTCGAGGATGGGGCGGGCCAGCTCGTCGCGGCCGCCCGTGGAGGGCGCGACCCGGACGAGCTCTGTGACCGGGTCCTGGCCTCGATGGTGGAGGACGAACGCCACCACGACGACGATATCGCCCTGATCGCCCTGGCCCTCCGGGGCCGTCACCCGTTCGGCTGACCCCCGGGCCGAGCATCGAGGTCGACGCCCGGTCGGTCGCTCACCCAGTCAGCGGGCGCGAGAGGTTGTCGCATCCTTGGCCGCGGCCACCGCGTCCGCACTCAGATCCGCCGCCTTGTGGGCGGCGTCGGATTCCTTCACGCGTTGCGCAGCACCCCGAAGGTGCTCGGGGACATCGGCATCATGGATCCAGTCACCCGCCTTGTCGGACAGGGACTGGACCCAGCGGCCGGCGTCAGGTGCATGCTCTCGAACCTGACCACCGATCTCGGCCGCTTTCCGTGACGCACGAGCGATCGAGTCGAGCACGACACCCGCTGCCGCTCCCGTGAACCCTCCGACCACGAGGCCCTTCCAGACGTTCTTCATCTCTTGCTCCTCCGGTTCCTGTTCGAACGGTGCATGGACGCGCCCGGCCCAGAGAGCCGAAACGCAGCCGGTCGCATTACCAGCGGTACCAGCGGGCCCCTCCGCCCGCGCTTGTGCCCCGAGCCACGCCAAACCCGATCAGCCATGCCAGGAAGACCACGACGGCGACGACCCACAATGCATGGATGGCGAACCCGAGGCCGCCGAAGAGCAGTGCGAGCAGCAGAACCAACAGGATGATGCCCATCTCGACCCCCGTTTCGTTGGACACGATGGGAACGTGTGTGTGTGTGTGTGTGTGTGTGTTGTGTTGCGTTCGGCGTTGGCTCTACCCATCGCGTCGCCGACCAAACCGGGCCCGATTTCGGGCCGCCGTGTCTGCACCGCGAACGGTCAGGTCGGCCGGAGGTCCACGGTATGTCGGTGCCCCATGCTCGCGGTCAGGTCAGGGCGCACGTTTCGAGCCACGACCGGGTGGGTAGGACTCCCCCTGACTCCAGCGTGGAGCGAAGAAGGAAGAACGTATCGGGAAGAACGTATCGGGAAGAACGTATCGGGAAGAACGTATCGGGAAGAACGTATCGGGAAGAACGTATCGGGAAGAACGTATCGGGAAGAACGTATCGGGAAGAACGTATCGGGAAGAACGTATCGGAGGTGCCTCGTGGCCAGCGGACTCGTCGCCAGCCTCATTGTCATCGCGGTCGGGGCGATTCTGGATTTCGCCGTCACCTCAGTCCTAATCAGCATGGGTTCAACGTGAACACCGTCGGTGTGATCCTGTTGATCGTCGGCATCGTCGGGGCCATCGCGTCCATCGCCATGTTCGGATGGGGATCCGGGCCGCGTCGGCACCGGACCGTGATCGACGACGGCAACGGCAACGTCGTGCGCCGCGAGGACACCTACCAGTAGTCACCACAGATCGACCCACTCGAGGGGTTACCACTCGTCTGCCCCCGTCCGCCGTCCCGCCACGGCCGATGGGGGCAGACGGCTGTCTGTGCGCAACGGACATCACCCGGACACGAGGTCGGAACCGCAGGGTCGAGCGCCACCGGATCAGGCCCGGCCGGGCCCGTCCTCGTCGCCGCCGAGCGCCGGGAACTCCACCTGGACCCGTTGCTCGGGGCGGCGCTCGCCCTGCTCGGCCACGGCGCGCAGCACGGCGCGGTCTGCATCGGTCAGAGGCGGCGGGGCGACGGTGCGCGGGTACAGCCTTCTCATGCGGACCACGTTGACCTCGGCGGCGTAGACGGTGACCTGTGCCGCCAGGTAGAGGAACGAGAGCAAGCCCAGGACGCTGCCGAAGTACCCGTAGGTCTGGTTGGCATGGCGCAGCGTGTGCCCGACGAGAAGCGTGCCGGCGTACTGGAGGATCGTCCACCCCGCCCCGGCGAGGGCAGCGCCCGGGACAAGGCAGTTGGTCTTGATGGACGCCGGTGTGAGAATGCGGAAGCTGAGCACGTAGATGATCACGTTGACCGCCAGCCCCAGGGCGATCTTGAGCGCATGACTCCACACCGGCCCAGTGCCCAGCGTGGCCGACCCGACCAGGAACGTCGTGAGCGCGAGGTCGAGGGCGAGCAGTGCGAGGAATTCGAGGCTCCGGCCCAGACGGGGAAGGAAACCCGGTCGACTCACGCCGGGGATGTTCCACACCTCGGCCATGGCCCGTTGGGCCGCCTGGCTGACGCCCAGCGAGCCCCACACCAGGCCGATCAGTCCCACCGCCAGGCCCAGCACGCTCCCCGAGTGCAGCGAGCGCACGCCGTGGGGCCCGGCGAGCTCCTTGCCCACGATGGGAAATTGGCCGATGGCCGAGTTGAGGATGCGCTGTTGCAGGGAGACGTCGTGTGCGAAGAACAGCCCGAGCACGGTCGTGAGGACGAGCAGCAGCGGGAAGATGGAGAGAAAGCCGTAATAGGCGAGGAGCGCGGCCAGGGTGCCGGCCGAATCGTCGCCGAACTTCTTCACGACGCCGACTACGAACGACGGCACGAGGTGCCGTTGTTGGAAGCCATCGAATCGACGGACAACGGGCTCCAGGGGGTTCATCACCCCGTTTTACCCATCGGCGGCCCACGGTGACACGTCCTCATGTTCCGAACGGGCTCATGTTCCGAATGGGCCCGGACGGGGTACCGCCATTCCCGTCCCACCGGGTCGAGGGCCGCGGACCACGGGTCTGGTCGGTCACAGGAGGTCAGGATGCCTCAGCGAGGATGGAGCGCCCGACGCGAGCGCCAGTACGACCACATAAAGAGTGGGCTTCTCGACCGGGGCGATTCCGAGGAGCTCGCGGAGGAGATCGCGGCCCGTACGGTCAACAAGGAGCGAGCGCGATCGGGCGAGGCGAAGCACCCGGGTGCCACGTCCACCCGCGACATCTCCTCGGGAAGACGACGTGGCTTGCGCTCGGATCGTGGAGCGGGCGGGCGCACGCGTGACCAGCTCTACGAGGAGGCGAGACGCCGGGGCATCAAGGGCCGCTCGAAGATGTCCAAATCCGAGCTCGAGAAGGCTGTCGATGGCTGATCTCTCCCCCCACGACCCCATGTCGAGTGGGCCCTCGGCCAGACGCCGGTCCCGGTGACCTGAATGCCGGTGAGCCCGGACGTGCTCGCTCCCGACGACCCGGGTCGCACCGAATCCGAGGCGCAACGCGACGACCGCAACCTGGCCGAGCTGCTCCAGGAGCTACGGGTGGCGGGGCTCGGGGTGCAGGTCCTGTTCGGCTTCCTGCTGTCTCTGCCGTTCAGCGTCCGCTTCGTGAAGCTCGGTCACGCGCAACGCGACATCTATGTCACCAGCGTGCTCCTGGCCGCGCTGTCGACGGCGCTGTTGTGCGGGCCTCGCCTATCACCGGCTCGTCTTCCGACGGCACGAGAAGGGCCGTCTGCTGCGCGTCGCCAACGTCATGGCCCTGCTGGGCCTGGGGACGGTCGGACTTGCCGTCTCGGCGGCCGTGCTGCTCGTCACCAGTTTCGTCGAGCACGGTGCCCCGGTCCCGATCATCACCGCCGCCACCGTCGTCTGCTTCGGCGGTCTGTGGTTTGCCTTTCCCCTGGTCCATCGCCGACGGCCCTCGCCGTGATCCCGACGTGACCTCCACGGGCGGTACGGAGCTCGACCCGTCCTCCTCGGGTCGGCCCTTCTCCATTGACCGCACCCGACTCGGGCGGAGACACTCTGGGGGACCTGGCGACCAGGGGGTGACGAGTGGGTGATCGGGATCGGGGGAGCGTCGAGGGGATCACCACCAAAGACAGCCCGTGGCCCGTGCCCGACACCGTGAGACGGCTCGTCGACCTCGTGGCGGCCAAGGGGCTCACGCTGTTCGCGGTGATCGACCACAGCGGCGAGGCCACGGCCCGGGGCCTCGAACTCCGGGACACCAAGGTCGTCATCTTCGGCAGCCCCGATGCCGGCACGCCGGTCATGGCTGCGGCGCCGCTCGCCGCACTCGATCTCCCGCTCAAAGTGCTGGTGTGGGCCGACGGCGCCGGGTCGAAGGTGAGTTACACCGCTCCGAGCACCCTCGCCGCTCGCTACGGCCTCGATGACGATCTGGCGGAAAGACTTGCAGGAATTGACGCCCTGACGGACGCTGTGGTCGCCCGGTAGGCGACATCCCCGTGGGTTCGCGACCCACGGTGCCAGGAACCAGGAGGGAACGTCCCATGACCGTCGGAGACGCCACGGGCGGCCGGTCGAGGAACCTGGTGCTGGCCGCGATGATCTTCGCGGTGGCGATGACATTCATCGACCAGACCATCGTCTCCATCGCCGCACCGCAGATCCAGCGAGAGCTCGGCTTGTCGAGCACGGGCGTGCAGTGGGCCATCAACGCGTACCTCCTGTCCTTGGCCGCGCTCTTCGCCTTCGGCGGTCGTCTGGCGGACACGATCGGGCACCGACGGATGGTGACCCTCGGTGTCATCGTGTTCGCCGGGGCGTCGGCCATGTGCGGACTGACCCCGAAAGGGAGCGTGGCCGAGGCCTGGATAGTGGCCTTTCGCGTGGTCCAGGGGGCCGGTGGGGCCATCATGTTCCCCGCCGCCCTGGCCATCGTGGTGCAGACCTTCGCACTGCGTGAGCGGGGCCGGGCGCTGGCGCTGTTCTTCGGGATCGCCGGCGGCCTCACTTCGATCGGCCCCATCCTCGGGGGTTTCCTCACCGAGTGGACGTGGCGGGCCATCTTCTGGGTCAACATCCCCGTCGCCATCGTCGCCCTCGTGTTGATCGCCATCTCGAAGCCCGAGACCGTGCACCGCCCCGCCCCCGTCGACTACCGGGGTCTGAGCCTGATCGTCCCCGGCGTCGCCCTCAGCGTGTTCGGCTTCCAGCAGTCGGCCATCTGGAGCTGGAGCAATCCCGGGACGGGACTGGTCATCGCCGCCGGGGTCGCCTTCCTGGTGGCCTTCTACATGGCCGAGCTGCGCACCCCGTCACCGGTCATCCAGATGAGCATCTTCCGGATCCGTGCCTTCCTGGTCGAGAACCTCGTCCTGGGCATCGCCATGCTCGTCTTCGTCCCCGTGTTCTTCTTCGCCAGCGAGTACGCGCAGATCGCGCTGGGAAAGACCGCCTCGCAGGCCGGCCTGTATCTCCTCTACTTCTTCATCGGGTTCGTGGTCGCCTCCCAGATCGGCGGACGCGTCCTCGACCGGCGCGGCGCCAAACGCCCCGTGGTGGTGGGTTGCGCGTTGGCGGCCGTCGGCTTCGACCTGTGGGCCGGGAAGGTGACGCAGCTGAGCTTCGGCACGCAGGTGTGGTTCGTCATCATGGCCGGCGCCGGTATGGGGCTCATGCTCACCCCGGCCAGCACCGACGCCGTCAACCGCGCCTCGGCGCTGTCCTACGGCGAGGCGACGGGCATCACCCAGACGGTCAGGAACTTCGCCGCCAGTCTTGGGCTCGCCATCCTCGGCACCATCTTGGTGTCGTCGCTGCGCTCACGCCTCGTCTCGTCGCTCGTCGCACAAGGGGCGCCCAGGGGCGAGGCGGCCCGCGAAGCGACGAAGATCTCCCAGGCGGCGAATGGCGGAAGCGGGAGCGGCAGTGGGAGCGTGGCGTCGATACCGCACTTCGTGCGGCTCGACTTCGCCTACGCTACGCGCGACGTGCTCCACGTGATGGCGGTGATCATGATCGTGGCCGCCGTCGTCGCCTTTGTGGGGCTCCGCCCCGGAGTCCAGGAGGAGTCCGCAGAGGCCCGGACGGACCCGGCCGAGCCCGTGTTCCGGGAACCGGGACCGGCGTGATGCGCCGGGCCGGCCGTGTCACCCCGAGGAGGCGATGATGGAAGAAGCGCGCGCCCGTTCGTTGTTGCGATCCGAGCGGAGCCGGGTCGAGGCGCTGCTGGCCGAGACGGCCGGCGCCGGTGCGCAAGACCGCGCCGCCGCCAACGAGCCCGGCGATCTCACCGATCCGGCCGAGCGGTTGACAGCCGAACAGGGTGATGACGCCGTCGCCGCCGGCCTGCGGGACCGCCTGGCCGCCATCGAGCGGGCGGAGCGCCGGCTCGAGGACGGCACGTTCGGCACCTCGATCCGCAGCGGTCGCCCCATTCCCGACGATCGGCTCGAGGCCGATCCCGCCGCCGAGCTGACCGTGGACGAGGCTCGGGGGGCCTGAGACGCCGGCCCGGCCCGGTCCCACCCGGACCCGAGGGGCGGCGAGTCGGCTGACGTCGGCGCTCAAGCGAACATACGTTTGCCAAGGAGGATCAGAGACCATGCCCGTGGTGAACCCCATCCCCGGCGGCTACCCCCGGATCAGCCCGTATCTGTCGGTCATCGGAGCCACCGACGCCATCGAGTTCTACTGCGCCGTGTTCGGGGCCACGGAGCGGATGCGCCTGGTCGGGCCCGACGGCAAGCTGGGCCACGCCGAGCTGGAGATCGGGGACTCGGTGATCATGCTCGCCGACGAGTTCCCCGAGATGGGGGGACGCAGCCCCAAGACCCTGGGCGGGGACGCCGGTGACGCTGACCGCCTACGTCGAGGACGTGGACGACGTGTTCGCCCGTGCCCTGGGCGCCGGTGCGACCGAGGTCCGAGCCGTTGCGGACCCGTTCTACGGCCACCGGTCCGGGATCTTCGAGGACCCCTTCGGGCACCGCTGGAACGTCGCCACGCACATCGAGGACGTGTCCGCCGACGAGATGCGGGCCCGCGCCGAGCAGCTTGCAGCTGGCTGACCGGGCGAGCGGAGGGATGGTGACGCATGAGCGTCCGCTTGAACCACACCATCGTCTGGTGTCGGGACCAACAGGTCTCGTCGTCGTTCCTGGCCGCCGTCATGGGGTTGGCGCCGCCCAGCCGGTTCGGGCCCTTCCTCGTGGTCGAGGCGGCCAACGACGTGTCGCTCGACTTTCACGAGGTCGACGGTCCGGTCGCATCCCAGCACTATGCCTTTCTCGTCGGCGAAGACGAGTTCGACGAGATCTTCGCCCGCATCACGAGCCGGGGGATCGACTACTGGGCTGATCCGGGGCGGAGCCGGGCCGGCGAGATCAACCATGGCGACGGCGGCCGGGGTGTGTACTTCGCCGATCCCGACGGCCACCTGCTCGAGATCCTGACCCGACCCTACGGGAGCGGACCGGCCGCGTAGCGGGCGCCGCTCACGGTCGGCGCACGGGCGCGCCAGCAGGCGCAGCGCATGGGCAGCTCGATCTCGTCTCGGCCGGCCAGCTCGGGGATCTGCCCGATGGCGGTCGTCAGCCGCTTGAGTAGGCGCGTGCGCTCGTCGTCGGGGAGCACGAGGAGACGGCTGTAGGTACCGGCCAGGCCGACGAGCTGGTCGGGGCTCATGGGCACGGACCAGTGCACGGTGCGCGTCTCGGGCGACGAGAACGGTGCGCCGTCGGGCAGGTGCACGTCGTGGCGCCGTCGAGTCGCCTCGTCCTCGCCGCCGCCGTCGGCGCCGCCGTCGGTGCGCTCGGGGGGCTTTCCCCTGGACTCGGCGAGCAGCTCGGCCAGCCACCGGTGGGAGCGGTCGGGCCCGTTCCACAGCAGTCCGAGCACCCCGCCCGGGCGTAGGACCCGGGCCACCTCGGCCGTGGCGCGCTCCTCGTCGACCCAGTGCCACATCGACGACCCGATGACGGCGTCGACGCTGGCGTCGGGCAGGGGGATGGCCTCGGCCCGGCCCGACAGCACCGTCACGTCGGGGAGGCGGGCTCGAAGCGCATCGCTCATCCGGGGGTCGGGCTCGACGGCCACGACGTGGCGAACGAGCCGCACCAGTTGCCGGGTGAGCGCGCCGGTCCCGGCCCCGATGTCGACCGCAGTGTCGCGGTTGGCGCCGAGCACCCACTCGAGCGCCTCGGGGGGAGGTTCGGGCCGGAAGCGGTCGTAGGCCGCGGCGGCGGCGCCGAAGGACTGGGAACGCTCGGATCGGTCGCCACGGTCCACGGTCGTCGACCGTACCGCCTCGAACTACGGGCGGAACACGACCTTGATGGCCTGGGAGTTGGACCGGTCGATGGCGGTGGCGACGGCGCTGCGGTAGTCCTCGAGGGCGAACTCGTGCGTGACGACGACGTCGTAGGGCAACAGCCCCGCCGCCAGGATGTCGAGGGCCCGGTCCACCGAATGCCGGTCGGCCACGCCGGCGATACCGGGCGCCGACCCCGTGTCGACGGTGTGGTCGATCGAGCCCACGAGCGCGGCCTCCTTGTACCAGATCGGCGTGAGGTCGACCTCGCTCACGCCGGCCGCCCCGAGCAACAAGACGGTGCCCCGATGAGCGACGGCGCGCAGCGCCTCGGTGACCGATCGCGGCGCGCCCACGGCCTCGACGACCAAGGGGAACCCGCCCATGAGCATGACGTCGGACTTGAAGCCCACGACCCGCGCCCCGGAGATGTGCGCCAGGTCTTCGAAGTGCCCGTTGGTGGCGTCGGTGCGCACCACGTGATGGGCGCCACACGCCGCCGCGGCGGCGGCCTGATGGGGGTGCCGGGCGAGGACCGTGATCGCAGAGCGGGGGAACAGCCCCTTGACCGCGGCCACGGCGGCGAGGCCCAGGACCCCGGCCCCCACCACGAGCACGGGGTCGCCGTCGCGCGGCGCGGCGCGCAACAGGCCGTGACAGGCGATGGAGACCGGCTCGTACAGGGTGGCGCCGCGGTCGGGGACCGCGTCGGGGAGCGGGTGCAGCATCGAGGCGTGGGCCAGTACCTGCTCGGCCCATCCACCCCCCAGGCCCTGGGTGAACCCGAGCGACCGGCCACTGCTCACGATCCCGCTGTCGAGGTTGAGGCACGACGAGGTCCAACCCCGCGCGCAGTTGGCACAGGGCGGGTCGATGCCGCGGGCCGCGCACGGCAGGCACGGGTCCAGGGCCACGCGCGTCCCCACCGGGAACGGGCAGCGTGGTCCGGTCTCGATCACCGACCCCGCGATCTCGTGTCCCAGGAGGAAAGGGAACGACCCCATCGAGAACAAGGTGGGCGACGGTCCCGTGTTGTGCGCGAAGAGATGGAGGTCGCTCCCGCAGATCCCGCCGGTGGCCACCGCCACCCGGGCCCACTGCGGCCCGGGCAGGTCGGGCTCGGGGACGTCGATCAATGACGCCGGGAAGGCGGGGTCGACCATGTCGAATTGCACGGCGAGCACCCGGGCAGCGTACGCGCTCGACGCCACGTGGACCGCAGGGACAGTCCAGCGCCCACTGGCATAGGGTTCGGGTTCGTGCGGGTGACAGACGCCACTCTCGACGAGGTCCGGCAGCGGGGCTACGCCCTTGTCGAGGGGTTCCTCACGCCCGACGAGTTGGCGAAGGCCCAGCAGGCCCTGGGGCTGCACTTCCCGACCCCCGACGACTACTTCGCCCAACCGGCCAAGTACCCCGAGTACGCCACGGGCCAGTTCGCCGGGGTGGAGGAGTACCCCTACCGGTCCTGGGACCTCAACCGCCTGGCCTTCCACCCCGACCTCGTCGACGCGGCCGAGCGTTACCTCGCCACGTCGGAGCTGCACCTCTACAAGGTCGAGCTGTGGGCGAAGTACGCGGGTGCGAGCAACTACGACCAGCCCCTGCACCGCGACTACGGCAGCCACAGCCTGGTCGTGCCCCGCGACGACGGTCAGTATCAGCAGCTGACCACCTTCATCTTCCTCTCCGATGTCACCGCCGCGGACGGGCCCACCCGGATCGTCCCGTACGACAAGGGCAAGGACGTGCCGTTCTCGCCGCTCTACATCGAGTTCGGCGCGCTGGCCGACGCCGAGATCTCCGCCGTGGGACCGGCGGGGACTCTGCTCATCTACCGCACCGACATCCTGCACCGGGGCTCGGACCTGACCGGTCCCGGACGCTCACGGTTCTCGCTCCTCGTCGACTACCAGGCGCGGGGGACCACGTGGGGCGGGAAGATGGCATGGCCCAAGCAGGCCCCGCAGCGGTGGGCCAAGCTCATGCCGCGGTGCACCGTGCGCGAACGCGACCTCTTCGGCTTCCCGAGGCCGGGCGACCCGTACTGGAACGACCAGACGCTGGCCGACACCGCCTTGCGCTACCCGGGCATGGACATGGAGCCGTACCGGACGCCGCGCCCCTGACGTCTCGCCCCCGGGCCGGGGGCCGACGACGGGGACCACGGGGATCACCCCCACCACGGGCGCGCGCCACCGCCATTAGGCTCCTGGCCCCGAGACCCTTGCGCGACACGGCCCGGATCGGAGCGGCCCATGGTGGATGTCCTGCACGACTTCAGCAAGGAGCAGTTCACCGCCCAAGGCAAGACGCGCGACCTCTACCGCCTGGGCTCGGGTCCGGCGGTGATCGTGATCGCCGAGATGCCGGGCATCACGCCTAACGTGGTTGCCTTCGCCCGCAAGGTGGCCGCCATCGGGTGCACCGCCGTCTTGCCCCACCTCTTCGGCGAGCCGGGGGCGGGGACGTCGGTGTCGACCGTGCTCAAGTCGATGGGCCCGGCCTGTGTCTCACGGGAGTTCGCCACGTGGGCGCTCAAGCGGACCAGCCCCGTCACGCGCTGGCTGCGTTCGCTCGCGGCCCACGAGCACGAACGATGCGGGGGTCCCGGGGTGGGGGCGGTGGGCATGTGCTTCACGGGAGGATTCGCGCTGGCCATGATGGTCGACGACACGGTGGTGGCGCCGGTCCTGAGCCAACCCTCGCTGCCGTTCCCCATCACGAAGAACCACAAGGCGGACATCGGGATCTCCGACGAGGACCTGGCCAAGGTGAAGGCCCGGGTGGCGAGCGGGGCGTGCGTGATAGGGCTGCGCTTCAGTGGAGACCCGTTCTGCACGGCGGCCCGCTTCGAGACCCTGCGGCGCGAGCTCGGGAACGGGTTCATCGCGGTGGAGCTCGATTCGTCAGCTGGCAACCCGCACGGGCACACCAAGAACGCGCACTCGGTGCTGACCGAGCACCTCGACGACCGCGACGGGACACCGACCCGGGCCGCGCTGGACCAGGTGCTGGCCTTCTTCGCCGACCGTCTGCAGGTGGCATCGACACCCTGACCATGAACGGTGGGTCCGTGGCGGCCCCCCGGTGGCGGAGGTCGAGGTTGGCCGACGGCGGATCTGGGTATCGACTCCATCTTGGGGCAGGGAGGGAGCGAGAGCCCGTCGATGCGCGAGCACACCCCGATCGCACCGATCCGTCTGCTGTCGGATCCCAGTCCCGCGCAGGACCCGGACGTCGCCACGGGGGCGGGCCCCGTCGCGCCCGACGGCGGGGGAGGGCGGGCCCGGCGCCGGGCGGCCTGGGCTCGAAGCCCCCTGCTCCTCGTGGCGCTCGTCGTCGTGGTGCTCGTGTTCGTGGTCAGCCGGCTGCACGGAGCGGGGCACGACGTGCTCGCCGCCTACGAGCACTTCAGCTGGCGTCGCTTTCCCTGGCTCGCGCTGGCGCTCGGGGCGGAGTCGGTCTCGTTCGTCTGTTACGCGCTGGTGCAGCGGTCCCTGCTTCTCGCCGGTGGTGCCCGGCTCACCCGGCGGACGATGGTGGCCTTGGCCGTGGCAGCGACGGGCCTCACGAACCTCGTGCCCGGGGGCACGGCTCCCGCCAGCGGGTGGTTGGTGCGGCAGTACCGCCGCCGCGAGATCCCCATGCCGCTGGCGCTGTGGGCGGTGTTGGCCGGGGGGTTCGCCGCCACGCTGTCGATCCTCCTGCTGCTGCTCGTGGGGGCGGGTATCGCGCAGCTCGTGGGTTCGTGGGTGATCGTGGCGTGCGCGATCGCGCTCGTCGGAGGAGGAGCGGCGGTCGTCGCCGGTGTGCACAACCTGCCGACGTTCACCCGGTGGCTGGAGCGACGTGACCTGCGCCGGGGTCTCCGGCTGGTCCAGAAAGCGGCGGACGCGACGGCCGGCGTGGTGCGCTTCCGGACCACGATCCCGGGCGGGGCCTTCGTCCTCGCCTTCAGCGTGGCCAACTGGGCGATGGACGTGTTCGTCCTCATCGGGGCCTTCGGTCTTCTCGGCCTGCCCGTTCCCTGGCGAGCCGTCCTCTTCGCCTACGCCACGGCCCAGGTGGCGGGGAGCCTGGCCCCGGTGCCCGGCGGCGTCGGTTTCGTCGAGGGTGGCATGATCGGCGCCTTCGCTCTGGCCGGCGCCGGGCTGAGCGGGGCCATCCTGGCCACGATCGTGTACCGGGCCGTGACGTGCTGGCTCGTCGCCGCGGTGGGCTCACTCATGCTCGGCGTGCTGAGCCACCGCTCGACGACGTCTCCGGCCGAGCTCGCCGGGGAGGCGGCGCGACTGGCGAGGCCGTCGACGACGGGTCCCGGGTCGGGACGTGCCGAAGGCAGAGGTCCCACGGCCTCCGCCTTCGGCACGGTCGATCCCGTCGACCGCTGAGCGATCCGGCTAGGAGGTGGACACCAGGCTCCTCGGTGGCGTCGGGGCCTTGCCCGTGTACGTGGTCACCGGGCCGGTCCCGGTGTTCGTGACCTCGACGGGGGAGACCGGGGTGCTCCCGATCCAGCTCCCCGTGGGGGTGACCGCCGGTGGCGCCGAGCTGCTGATCTTGATCACCTGCGCGCCCTGGAAGCCGTAGTGCACGCTGCTCGAGTACGACAAGGGCACGTACCCGGGGGTGACGAAGCTGCTCCCGGACTTGGCGATGGCGGCGATGAGCCCGGCGCGGGTCAGGTTCTTGCCGGCCGCCTGGAGGGCCTGGACGAACGTGTAGGCCAGCGCCACACCGTACTGGGTGTTGCCGTCGAGCCCCGACTTCGCGTACAGGCTGGGCGCGTAGTCCTTCAGGAGTTTCTTCTCGACCTGGACCCAGGGATTGGACACGTTCGACTCGGGTGCGAAGTAGGCGTCGGTGATGGCCCCGTTCAACAGGCCGGTGGCCGCCTTCGCTTCGGCGGCCGAGCCGCCGCCTTTCTGGGTGAACGACGACAGCAGCGGCCCGACCGTGGGGCTGTCGGCGCCCACGTTGGAGAGGACGTACTGGGGTATGTAGCCGATGGCCGCGCCGGGGAGCACGGCCAGGGCCGTGGCCGCCGGGATCGTGGCCATCACGACCACCTGTGCCCCGGCCGCCTTCAGCGCCGCGATCTGGTTCGACAGCGGGCCGGCCAGGGTGGCGGCGTCGTAGGTCTGGCGCGACACCACCGACTTCGAGGGGATCTCCATGTCCAGGCCCTTCACGAGGTCCTGGCCGAACTCGTCACCCTGGTAGAGGTAGCCGATCTTCTTCCCGGCGAAGGCGGTCTTCACGTAGTTGCCGAGGATCTTGCCTTCCACGGTGTACGGGGGCTGCCACCCGGAGCTGTAGGGGTAGCTCGGGTCGCTCCAGCAGTTGCACCCTGACTCGATGAAGAGCTGGGGCACCTTCTGGCTGTTGAGGAACTGCTGGACCGCGGCCTGCGTCGGGGTCCCGAGCGATCCGACGTCGGCGAAGATGTTGTCCTGGAGCACGAGCCTGCGGGTCAGCGTGGCCGTGTTCGCCGGGTTGTACCCGTCATCGAGGTAGGTGTAGTGGATCTTGCGGCCGTCGACGCCGCCGTGCTTGTTGACCCAGGCGAAGACGGCGTCCATCGCAGGGGCGATTTCGTCGTACCCGGGGGCGGCCGGGCCGGTGAGAGGAACGGTCGCACCGATGTTGATGCTGGTGGCCGTGACACCCGGCGCGGTCGACGCCGCCGGGGAGGGGGTCTTCGGAGACGAGCTGCACGCTGCCAACAGGGTCGCCCCCAGCGCGACTCCCAGGGCACCGGTTACGAGGACACGCATGCACCTGCCGATGGAGGTCTGTCTGCTCCGTCTCATCGCTTCTCCCTTTCTCGTTGCGTGTTGCATCTCTGTCTGTCAACCGATCGGGGAAGTCTGCCCCGTTTGGCCCACGGTTTCTGGCATCGGGGGAGCACCGCCACCCGGCCCGGCGCCGATGCTCGCGATCCGGCCCCACGCCCACCGTAGGCCCCCTTGGATGCCGGTGGGGGCTGCGATCATGGCCACGATGAGGACGAGGCCGAAGATGATGGTGGCCAAGTAGGCACTGGCACCGCTTCCGAGGCTGAAATCGCCGGACAACGACGTCGACCACTGCGGGAGGTAGACGAGGAGAACCGCACCCCACCACATTCCCATCAGGGTGCCGGTGCCCCCGAGCACCATGGCGGCCAGCAACTGGATGGAGAGCGTCAGCGGGAATTCTCCGGTGTTGACGACCCCCGTCGACAGCCCGAGAAAAGCGCCGGCCAGCCCGGCGCAGGCGGCGCTCACGACGAAGGCCATGACCTTCGTGCGCGCCACGTGGATCCCGGCCAGAGATGCGGCGATCTCGTCGTCACGGACGGCCCGGAACGACCGCCCGTAGCGGCTCGTGAGCAGGTTGGCCAGCAGCACGAGGACGACCAGCGCCCCAGCGATCTGGATCCACGCCAGCCACTCTTCGGGGTTCAGCGTGCCCGGTGCCGTCGGAACCGTCGTGGACAGGCCCTGGTCCCCTCCGAAGGTCGTGCTCCACTTGTCGGCGATGGGAGGGAGCGCCAGCGCCAAGAGCAACGTCATGCCGGCCAGGTACGGGCCTTTCAACCGCGTCGCGGGGATCCCGATGAGCAACCCCAGCACGGCCGCGCCGCCGACGGCCGCCAGCAGCTCGATGACGAAGTTGAGATGGGTGTGGGTCATGAGCAGCGCGGTGGTGTACGCACCCACGGCCATGAAGGCGCCGTGGCCGAGCGAGATCTGTCCGTTCACTCCCGTCAGAAGGCTCAGCCCGGCCAGGGCGACGACGTACAGCGCGATCTCCCCGACTTCGAAGTCGTTGTAGGGACTGAGCGACGAGGTGATGACGTACAGCACGGCGGCTCCGCACAGGGCGAGGATCAGGTGCCGGAGCAGTGGCTGGGAGGGGAGCCGCAGCCGGCGGAGCCACACACCGGGAGACGAACGACGTCGGTGGGCCGCCGTGGCCACGTCACACCCTCCGGGCCGGTGGCCGGGAGAAGATCCCCTCGGGCCGGGCCATGAGGGCCACCATGAGCAGGGCCAGCGCCCCGAGCGGTTGCAGCCCCGATCCCAGGTAGCCGCCGACGTAGGAGATACACAGGCCGGTGATGAGCCCTCCGATCAGCGCGCCCACGGGGCTCTCCAGGCCGCCGATGACCGCCGCGGTGAAGGCGTAGACTAGAACGAGGTCCATGAAGTAGGGACCGAACGAGCTCGTCGGCGCCACCAGGAGCCCGGCCAGCGACCCGGCCACGCCGGCCAGGGCCCAACCCAAGGTGAGCAGCAGCCCGACGCGCACACCGAGCAGCCGGGAGATCTCTCCGGCGAAGGCGGAGGCCCGCATGCGAAGGCCGAGGGTGGTGGCTCGGAACAAGAACCACGTACCGGTCATGAGGGCGAGCACGGCGACGAGGATGAAGACGTCGAAATGCGAGAAGGCGATCTTGGTGTGGCCCACCGACAGTCCGCTCTGGGAGTAGGCGGCGGGGAACCCCCGGCTGGAGTTGCCGTAGATCGTGCCGGCGAGCCCTTCGAGCACGACGAGCAAGCCGATGGTCACGATGACCGGATTGAGCTCGGACTTCCCCTGCAACGGGCGGATCAGAACGCGCTCGACCAGCGCCCCGAGCACGAAGCCGATGGCCAGGACGGCCAGGAACGCCCACCAGTAGCCCACTCCCCGGCCCAGGAGGCTCGAGGCGATGAACGTCGTGATCATCCCCATTGCCCCTTGGGCGAAGTTGACGATCCGCGTGGCTCGGAAGATCAGGACCAGCGCCAGCGCCAGTGCCGCGAAGATCATCCCGTTGGCAAGGCCGTCGAGCGTGATGTTGATGAACAGCTCCATCCTGACCGCCTAGAAACCGAGGTAGTGATGCCGCAGGTCGCTGTCGGCGGCGATCACCGCGGCGTCGTCTGATAGCACGACCTCTCCGAGGTTGAGCACAACGGCATTGTGTGACACCGACAGGGCGCTCCGAGCGTTCTGTTCCACCAGGACCACGGTCAGGTCGGTCCCGACGGTGTGGTCCCGGAGAAGCGCCATGAGTTGGGCGGTGACGAGCGGAGCCAGGCCCAGTGACGGCTCGTCGAGCAGGAGCAGCCGGGGGCGCGAGATCAGGGCCCGCCCGATCACCAGCATCTGCCGCTCACCACCCGAGAGCGTCGACGCATGGTTGCGGCGCAGTCCCCGCAGGCGGGGGAAGAGCTCCAGCATCGAATCGATCGCTGCTGGGCGGGCGCGCCGACCCATGCACCACAAGGTGGCCAGACGGAGGTTCTCCTCCACGGTCAGCTCGGCGATGATGCCTCGGCCCTCGGGAACATGCGCCACGCCGAGGCGAGCAATGTCCTCCACGGCTCGGCCCAGCAGCTCATCGCGGTCGAATCGCACCGTCCCGGACCGCGGTTTCACCAGGCCACTGATGGTGCGCAGCAGCGTGGTCTTGCCCGCCCCGTTGGCGCCGAGAATGGCGGTGATCGCCCCGGGCCGGGCCGACAGTGTCACGGACCTGAGTGCGTCCACGGCTCCGTAGGACACGGAAAGGTCGTTGATCTCAAGCATGATCTGGCGCTCGCGGTGCCTCGGACCCTGTCACCGCGTCCCCCAGGTACGCGGTCGCCACTTCGGGGTTCGATCGAACGGTGTCCGGCGTCCCGTCGGCGATCACCTGGCCGAAATTGAGCACGACCAACCGGTCGCACACCGACATGACCAGGTCCATGTGGTGCTCGACCAGAAGGACACCCATGCGGGGGCTCAGACTGTGGATCAACGTGGCGAGATCGTCCATCTCGTCGTTCGAGAGGCCGCTGGCCGGTTCGTCGAGCAGCAACAGGCTGGGCTCCGCGATCAAGGCGCGCGCGAGGGCGGCCCGCTTCTGAATGGAGTACGGGAGCGAGGAGGGGAGGCGACCCTCGAAGGCGAGGACGCCGAGCTCCCCGAGCAACAGTCGAGCACGATCGGCGACGCGTCGCTCCTCCCGGCTCGAGCGCCACAGGCCGAGGAAGGCCGACCCGATATCGCTGTGAAGCGTGCTCTGGGCACCCATCATCACGTTCTCGAGAAGGGTCAGCCCCCCGCACAGTCCGACTCCCTGCAGGGTCCTGGCGATTCCGAGCTTGGCCAGGCCGTGGGGGCGGTGGTGCTCAGCCAGCCGAACCCCGTCGTAGGAGATCACCCCTGAGTGGGCGCGGACAAAGCCGCAGATGACGTTGAACAGCGTCGTCTTACCCGCGCCGTTGGGCCCGATGACGCCGACGATCTCTCCCTGGTTCGCCGACATCGAGACCCCGTCGAGGGCGATCACCCCTCCGAACCCCACACTGAGGTCGTCGACGACCAGCGCCTTCGTGTCGATCTCGAGCTGGGGGGCAGCTGCGCTCACGCAGCGCTACCTGTGGCTCAATCACCGGCGGGCGTATGAGGGCAACCATTGCGGTCGTCCGCGACGTTGCCCGAGGCCCCCGGCATCGCTCGAGATACTACCGACGGGGTCGAACAGCCAAGGGCATGGGGTCGCCGAGCGCGGGCATCACGGCCCGCGGGTGACACGGCTCAGCGACTGCGCGGAGCCACTACGCGCCGGGGACGGGAATACCTGACCCTGTGGCCGGTCGACCTCGCGTCGCTATGCCGTTGGCCGACGGTCTCGTGATCGTCGCCTTGGTTATGGCTAGGCCCAGTTCCCGCCGCGACCGTTGCCGTTGCCGTTCCCGTGGGAGTTCCAGTAGCCGCTCCAGTAACCGCCCCCGGAACCGCCGTTCCCGTTCCCGTTGCCGTTGCCGGAACCCTGGCCGTTTCCGCTCCCGTAGCCGTTCCCGGAACCCTGGCCGTTGCCGTTGCCGGAACCCTGGCCGTTTCCGCTCCCGTAGCCATTGCCCGAGCCGCCGTTGCCATTGCCCTGGCCGTGGTCACGGCCCTGGCCGTTCCCGTTGCCCTGCCCGTTCCCGTTCCCGTTCCCGTTCCCGTTCCCGTTCCCGTTCCCGTTCCCGTTCCCGTTCCCGTTCCCGTTCCCGTTCCCGTTCCCGTTGCCCTGGCCTTGGTGGCCGAAGTGCATGAAGCACTGGACCGACAGCCATTCCAAGTCGGTGGGGCAGTTGAACTGGGGAATGACGACCTCGGTCTGCGATCCGAGGTCGGTGTGCGACGGGGCGTTGTTCGGGTCCCCGGAGTACGACACCTGCCAGAAGTAGACCCCGGCCCCCAAGGTCACGGGGTTCGAGGGTGGGACCGTCCCGTTGGTGACCTGGACCGTCCCGGCCTTGGACATGGGGTTCCACCCCCAGCCCAGCCACGACGAGGAGAAGTGGGAGAACTGGAAGGAGTTGAAGCTGAGCGAGAACACCCGGTACTTGACCGTGCCCCCCGCGCTCGAGGCGTTGGTCCCGCTCAGCGTGGCCTGGTCGGTGACCGCCGTGCCGCTCGGCACGGAGATGGTGGCCCCGGTGCTCCCGCCGCCGCTCAGGATGCCGCTCAGGGTGGTGGGCACCTGGTTCCCCGTCCCGGTGGTGGTCGTGGTGGTCGGGGAGGTTCCCCCCGAGGTGGCGATCACCGGGGCGATGGAGCTCGCACTCGGGGTCGAGGTGGTGATGCCCGAGGGGGTGACCGTGTCATTGGGATACGCCGTGCAGGTGAGGTCCAGCGCACTGCCGGCCACGTTCAGCGTCAGGCTGGCCGAGGAGTCCTCGGTGATGGTGATGGGCCCTCCCGTGGCGCTGAAGCCGCTCACCGTCGCCGGCGTCGACGGCAGGGTCAACGCCACCCCGTCGGCGGGCACCGGGGACGGGATGGTCACGCTGAAGTCGAGCGGGCCCTCGGGTGTCGACGCCGGGGTGGCCCCGCTGGCGTCGATCTTGGTGTTGGCCGACCCGCTCAGCGTCGGTGAGATGGCCGCCGCCGCGCTCGCCAAGGCGGCGGGCAGGTTGGCGGTGGTCGAGTAGCCCGTCACGCTGAAGGACTGGCCCGAGGTCGGGCTCGCCGGCGACAGCGTGGCCGAGGTCACGACGTCGTTGAGCACGACGTTGCCCACCGGGGTGCCCGGGCAGTACAGCTCGTAGGCGCCGGTGAGGCCCGTACCGGGTCCGCTCGTCGTCGTGGTGGCGCCCTCGGTCGTCGTGGTGGCGCCTTCGGTGGTGGTGGTCGCCCCTTCGGTCGTCGTGGTGGCGCCTTCGGTGGTGGTGGTCGCCCCTTCGGTCGTCGTGGTGGCGCCTTCGGTGGTGGTCGTCGCCCCTTCGGTCGTCGTGGTGGCGCCTTCGGTGGTGGTCGTCGCCCCTTCGGTGGTGGTCGTCGCTCCGGCAGTTGTCGTGGTAGCGCCCGCCCCGGTGGTGGTGGTTTGGCCCGCCAGTGTCGTGGTGGGGAGGGTCTCGGTCCCGAACAGGACCGTGCCGATGGCGCGGTCGCCGGCTTGGTCACCGATGGCGAGTACGCAGAAGTCCCCCGCGGTCACCTGAGCCGGAGTCGGCGGACAGGGGAAGTTCGCGGCGTCGGTCTTGCCGTTGCCTGACGTGGTGCAGCCCTTGATGGGTCCAGTCGAGGCAGTCGTGCTGGCCACGGTCTGGGTGCATGTCGGGGTGCCCACGGCGGGCGGCCCGACCGTCCCGGTCGCCACCGTCTTCGTTCCTGACAGCTTCCCTGTGGACGAGATGCTCGTGAGCGCCAGCGCGGAGCAGCTGACCGGGATGTCGTTGCCGAGGAAGAGGATCTGGGGCTGCGTCGGGTCGGAGTTGCACTGCTCGATCGAGGCCAATGAGGCGGCTGTGAAGTTCGCGCCGCTCACGGTGACGACATCGCCGCCCGCCAAACCGGAGCAAATCGGAGCGGTGGGGCTGGTGTCGTTGCACGTCACGCCCGCGGCCGTCGACGTCAGACTGAGCGTCTGCGTGGCGGCGGCAGACGCGATCGACGCCATGCTCACTGCCACGAGTGTGCCGCCCATTCCCAACATCAGGGCGCCCACCGCCATGATCATCGGAACCAGTCGCGGTCGGCGTGCCATCCGCGGGTTTCGTGTCGTCACTGCTGGCCCTCTTTCGCTCATCGATTCGCCCCCCGGCAAAAATCAAACCAGAAGATGGGAAGACTTCTCCCCCTTGCCTACCTGTTTCAACCCGTCGAACCCATCACCAAAATTGATGAATACCGTCGGTGTGATGCCGCAGCAAAGGGCGACACCGAGATGGATTCCTGTCGTTAGCCGAGGTTGTGGCCTTCACGAGCACCACGAGGGTCGCTCGCCCTCACAGGCTTAGGTGGTTCTACGCGGGTAGAGACCCTTTGGGGCGCGACCATCGTGGCTGTCCTGAGAAGCGTTCGGCACCGTCGGTCTCTCGCGCGTCAGCCGTTGTCGACGGGGAGGGAGGGTCGCCGAACCTTGGTGCAGACGCACCAGTCCGTCGTCGACGGTCGCGTCCGTGCGCACTTGCAACTGCTCAGGATGACGTGCGCCCTCTGACTTCCTGCACCAGCCAGCTGTTGCCGTCAGGGTCGCTGAAGGAGAGAAAGGTGCCGTAGTCGGCCCGCTGCGGGTCTGGGCCCGGTACCTGGCTCCCAGCATCGAAATGGAAGGGACCCTCGATCTCCACGCCATTCGAGGCGAGCGCGGCCTGTGCGACATCGATGTCCGACACCACGAGGTGGAGGCCCTGCAGCGAGCCTGGCGACTCCGTGTTCTTCATGAGGGCGATCGCGCAGGCGGAACCCGGGGGCGTGAGCTGCACGACGCGAAAGTCTTCACCGGCACGGTGATCGACGGTGAGCTCGAAGGCCAGCCTCTCGGCGTAGAAGTCTTTGGTCCGGTCGACGTCCGAGACCGGGATGACGACCAATTCGAGTTTCCAGTCCATGGGCACCTCCGCTTTCGACGCGTTGATCGACCGGGGGTCGACCGGACAATTGCGGGACGACGCCGTGTGGGTCGATGGTCAGTGGCTTCGTCCGGGGAGCATCTCGATCACGAAGTCGGGCAACTGGCCGACGATGCGGTCCTCACCGGCTCGGCTCTCGTCTTCGATCATTTCGATGATGGCACTGGCGACGTCGTCGGGAGGGAGGAGGGGCAGGAGCTGACGAGCCTGCTGAGCCCACGGGGCTTCGGTTGACCCGTTGCCCGACTTGGCGAGCAATGGAGTGTCGACGAGGCCCGGCAACACGGCATTGACTCGGATGTTGTGGGTCCTTTTCAGTGCGGCACAAGCGCGGGTGAACATGACCACTCCGGCCTTGGTGGCCGAATAGCCGGGCTCGTCCTCCAAGGGGAGCAGAGCCCCGAGGGAGGCGATATTGACGATCGCGCCACCGCCCCGGCTCCTGAGCGGTTCGACGGCAAGACGAGTCCCGATCATCACGGCGCCCAGATTCACCATGGTCTGGGTGATCAACTTCTGGGGATCGGTGTCGGGCCACAGGGGTTCACCACAGACGATGCCGGCGTTGTTGCACAGGATGTCGAACCCGCCGAAGCGCTGGGCGGCGGTCTCGAACATCTTCTCCATCTGCTCGAGATGGCTGACGTCGACTCGTATGAACTCGGCGCTGCCACCGTTTTCGGCGATGGAGGCAACAGTGCGTTGCCCGCCGTCCACGTCGACGTCCGCCACGAGGACCGACGCGCCAAGACGGGCCAGGGAGAGACTGCATGCCCTGCCTATACCCGAGCCGGCGCCCGTGATGACGGCCACCTTGCCGGAGATCTTCATAACCGGAGACTAGGCGACCTCGGACCCGCCCCTTCGGCCTCCGGCTGCCCGGGGGGCGGGCATCGGTGGCGCGATGATGGCCCCCGGTCGATCACTCCGATCTCGGCCGGGGAGGAGCGGAGTGTCGTGGGAACCCTTGAGCGAGTGTTTCCAGGCCCGATTCGTCAGAACGCCTACCTCGTGGACGACCTTCAGGCCGCCGTGCGCCCGTGGCTGCGTGCGGGAATCGGGCCGTGGTTCGTGCTGCGGTCCTTGACGCAGACCGACAGCGAGTACCGGGGCGAGAAGACGGCGCCGGTTGTGTCGATCGCCTTCGCCAATTCGGGTGACCTGCAGATCGAGCTCATAGAACAAGAAGACGATTCGCCGAGCATCTATCGGGAATTCACCGACAACGGTCACCACGGCTTCCATCACGTCGCGTTCTGGAGCGAGGACTTCGATGGCACGGTCGCGGGCGCTGTGGCCGCGGGCTGGCCGGTGGTGCATCACGGCACGGGCGGAGGGATCGCCAAGTTCGCGTATCTCGATGCCGGTGGGTTCACGAGCACGGTCGTCGAGATCATGGAGCTCAACGAGGTCACGACGTGGATGACCACAATGGTGCGCGAGGCGGCACGGGATTGGGACGGACGTGATCCGGTGCGGAGCCTCGGTTGAGCCTCGTCCGGACGGGGCGCGTCGAACGGTCCGCCGTCGCTGTTGAGCGGCGTTCGGCCCTCGGTTACCGTCGCCGGTCGTGACTCGGGAGCGCCGCCTTCGGCTGGGGATGGTCGGATGCGGCGCCATCGCCCGATGGCACTGGGCGGCCATCGAGCGCGCCGCCCCGCGCACCGAGGTGACCGCGGTCATTGACGTCGTCCCCGGGAACGCCGATGCTCTCGCCTCGGTGACCGGCGCGGCGCCGTACTCGGACCTTTCCGAGGCGCTGCGAGCCGACGCGTTCGATGCCGCTCTGGTCATGGTGCCGCACGATCGGCACGAGGAAGTTGCCCTCGGCGTCCTCGGGGCCGGAAGGCACCTGCTCCTCGAGAAGCCGATGGCGCCGACGCTCGAGGCATGCCAGCGGATCCTGGAGGCCGCGGAGCACGCCGGCACGGTCTTCATGGTGGCCGAGAACGCCCAGTACTGGCCCGAGGTCGTGACGGCGAAGGCGCTCGTCGACGACGGCGCCATCGGAGATCTCATCACGGCCCGATCGTGGCACTGCGCCCCGCCCATGGAGGAGTTCTACCGGGGCGACGACCCGTGGCGACTGTCGACCGCCGCCACCGGGGGCGGCATCGCCATCGACGCCGGGTCGCACTGGTTACGTCCCCTGCGCATGTGGCTCGGTGAGATCATCGAGGTGGTCGCCTCCACCGGGCATGTCATGAAGGAGATGGAAGGCGAATCGCTGTGCCGAGCCCTGTGCCGCTTCGACGGCGGTGTGGTGGCGAGCTTCGACGCCGTTCTCGTCCCCGGAGCTGCCGCTCCAGTTGCCCCCTTCCAGCTCACGGGCACCGGGGGGGAGATCGTGGTCGAACACGGTCGAGTCCTCCTCTACGACGGCAAAGAGGCTCGTGGCGAGGTCGTGGGGGACGGCAATTACTTCATGAGCTACGAGCGCCAGATCGCGGACTTCGAGGCGGCGGTGCTCGACGGGGTTGCCCCGGCGGCCTCGGCCGCATTCGCCGTCGGGGAACTCCGGGCCGCCCTCGCCATGTACCGCTCGGTGCAATCCGGGCGTTGGGAGCCGGTGTGGTAGCCGCACGCTTCGACTTCTCGGGGGCAGCCGTGTTGGTCACCGGCGGGTCCAACGGCATCGGTCTCGGCGTGGCGAACGCCTTCGCCGCCGCCGGGGCCCATGTGACGATCACCGGCACCCGGGCCTCGGCCCGCGACTACGACCACGACCTGTCGCCCTTCAGCTACCAGCCACTGGTGTTGAGCGATGCAGCGGGCATCGACCGACTCGTGCAGCACCTGGACCGGCTCGACATCCTCGTCAACAACGCAGGCCAGAACCTGCCCGGCGGCCGCGATGAATGGCACCCCGACGTGTTCGAGGAGGTCGTCGCCACCAACCTCTTCGGGGCGTTTCGCCTCACGACGGCGTGCAAGGCCTTTCTGGTAGCCAGCGCCATCGACGGTGGGGCGAGCGTCGTCAACGTCGGCTCGATGACGAGCTTCTTCGGACTCGAGATCGTTCCCGCCTACGGAGCGGCGAAAGCGGCGGTAGTCCAGCTGACCAAAGGATTGGCCGTGGCGTGGGCGAGGGACGGGGTCCGGGTCAATGCGGTCGCCCCGGGGGTCATCGAGTCCAACATGACCGCACCCATGCTCGCCTTCGACGAGCTCACTGCGCCGCTGCGGGGCCGTACCCCGATGCGACGGTTCGGCACCCCCGCCGACGTGGCCCCGGTCGTCCTGTTCCTGGCCAGCCCGGCGGCGCGTTACGTCACGGGCCAGACACTGCCGGTGGACGGCGGCTTCTCGGTGCAGGGCTGAGCGGTGGGCCATGACATCCGCATCGACGACCTGTCGGCACCCCGCTACAGCGACGTCCAGAGAGCCGCTCTCGAGTACGGCGAACACCATGGCGTCGACCTCCGGGTCGACACGGTCCTCGAGGCGGCGATGGCGCGCACGGCGCTCGACGACTTCGGGGACGGCGACTTCGCTCGTCGCCTCGGGCTGTGGCTGTCGGAGATGGACGGCGACGGGGACCGGACGGCGCTGGGTCGACTCGGGTTCTTCAACGACTGTGTTCGGTATGCCGCCAACCGTCTTCGGATCCGCGACCTGCTCCAGCGCCATCCCGAGATTCTCCACATCCGCATCGATCGGCCCATCGTGGTGGTGGGGTTGCCCCGTTCGGGCACCACGCACCTGGTCAACCTCATCGCCGCCGACGAACGCCTACGGTCGATGCCCCTGTGGGAGAGCTACGAGCCGGTGCCCGATCGCCGCGAGCGTCACGGTCCCGACGGCGTCGACCCACGCTGGCAACGATGCCATCAGGCCTGGGAGGCGATGGAGTTGACGCTGCCGCACCTCTCGGCCATGCACCCCATGCACCCCGACCACGTGCACGAGGAGCTCGAGCTGGAGCTTCCGGACTTCTCCAGCTACACCCCGGAGTGGGTGGCCCGGTGCCCGCAGTGGCGCGACTTCTACCTGTCGCACGACCAAACCCCGCATTACCGGTACCTGCGCACCGTGCTGCAGATCCTGCAGTGGTTCCGGCCAGGTGAGCGCTGGGTCCTGAAGTCACCGCAGCACCTGGAACAGCTCGGCCCCCTGCTGGCGACGTTTCCCGACGCGACGGTCGTGGTGACGCATCGCGATCCGGTCTCGGTGGTGCAATCGGCAGCCACCATGATGGCGTACGCCGCCCGCATGAGCTACCGCCATCCCATGCCGCACTTCTATCTGGAGTACTGGGCCGATCGGATCCGACGGCTGCTCGAGGCTTCCGTTCGTGACCGGCCTCTGCTCAGCGAGGCGAAGACCCATGACGTCTTGTTCCACCAGTTCATCCGCGACGACCTGGGGACGGTGGCGAACATCTACGAGGTCGCCGGACTGACCATGACCGACGACGCTCGCCGGCAGATCACCGCCTACCGTGACGCGCACCGGCGGGGGAGCGTCGGCCGGGTGGTCTACGACCTGCGCGGCGATTTCGACACGACCCCTGCCGACGTCCGGCACCCGTTCGGTTTCTACTTCGACCGGTTCCCCGTCGAGGTGGAGGTGGACCAGTGAGCATCGACGACGACGTCGACCGGTTGATCGACGAGCGCCCCGGCAAGGAGCTCCTCGTCCCCCGCTACGACAATCCCGCCCACCCCGTCACCGACTTCCTCTTCCGGTCGGGCGGCACGACCGCGTCGTACTGCCTGCTCACGGACCGATCCCGGGTGATCATCAACACGGGCATGGGGTACGAGGCCCCGCACCACAGGCGGGTGTTCGACGCCGTGCGCCCCGGCCCCACCCCGTATGTCATGAGCACACAGGCCCACGTCGATCACGTCGGTGGGGTCGCCCTGTTCCGTGAGCCGGGGACCGTGTACGTGGCCCAGGCGAACAACCCTTCCTGTCAGCACGACGACGCTCGCATCCGGCAGTTGCGCTACCGCACGGCGGGAATCTGGTTCGACATGACCGGTAGCGACGCCATCCGCATCGCGGCGGAGAACCCCGGTGTGTCGATGCACCAGGATGCCCCGGTGCCCGACCTCACCTTCGAGGATCGACTCGACCTCGACGCCGACGGGGTGCGGTTGGAGCTCATCGCGGCCGTGGGCGAGACGACCGACAGCATGATCGTGTGGCTCCCTGAGCACCGTATGGCCCTCATCAGCAATCTGTTGGGCCCATTGTTCCCCCACTTCCCCAATCTCAACACGTTGCGAGGTGATCGTTACCGACTCGTGGAGCCCTACCTGAGGAGCGTGCGCCGACTGCGCGAGCTGCACCCGGAGGTGCTCGTGACAGGGCGCCACGAGCCGATCGTCGGCTCCGAGCTCATCGACGCCTCGCTCCGACGACTTCACGACGCGGTGGAATGGGTGCACCGCACCACACTCGAAGGGATGAACGCCGGGACGGACCTGTGGTCATTGATGCGGGACGTGACCCTGCCGGCGCATCTCCGCGTCGGGCAGGGATACGGCAAGGTGTCGTGGGCGGTTCGCACCATCTGGGAGACCTACGTCGGCTGGTTCAAGCTCGAGTCGAGCACGGAGCTCTACCCCGACCAACACACCGAGGCGTTGGCCCTGATGGTCGGGGCGGTGGGGGTCGAGGGGGCTCTCGACCACGCCCGCCGAGCCCTGGACCGGGACGAGGCGGTCGTGGCGATCCTCCTGGCCGAAGCGGTCGTGGACGTGGCCGGGGACCATCCCGGCGCGGCACGGGTGATGGTCGAGGCCCACCGGCGGTTGCTCGATGCCGGGGGTGTCGTCAATTTCTGGGAGAGCGGGTGGCTCGAGTCCCAGGCGCGCCTGTGGACGCAGCGCTGCCTCTCGGATCAAGACCCAGCCCCCGACGAGCGCTCCGGGCGTTGACCCCGCCGTCGTTCTACGAGCTCGTCGAGCCCGACACGGGAACCGATGGGTGCGTCGAGTCGCGGCGGTGTTCGTAGGTGACGACCACGTCCGAGGTGCACGCACGGTAGTGCTCGGCCAGCTCACGGTGATCGGCGACCACTCCCGTGACCTGGAAGACCTTGTCCAGAGAGCCGTTGTGCCAGTCGACAGGGTCGCCCACCATCTTGTGCACGTCGATGGCGACGACCCCCGGCATCTCACCGAGCTTGTCGAGCCCTGCGGATCCGACGTACTTCTCGGCTGACATGGGCGGTTCGCAGTAGTAGCGGTACGCGACCCGGTCGCACGCGACCGGTCCTTCGACCGCGATGTGTTCACCCAGGGCCAGGCGCATGCACATCTCGAGGATCGGGAGCCCTGACGCGAGCTTGACGTTGACGGGTGTGATCCCCGAGGGGCGCCCGTTCACCTCGATGATCTTGTAGCCCTGCGGCGTGAATTTGATCTCGGTTCGATAGCACCCGAAGTCGGCGTGCAGGGCACGCAGGGACGCGGTCGTCAACCCGAACAGCTGCTCGACCTCGCCCGGAGGGATGTCAGCAGGGAAGAACCCTCCCGAGGAGCGGAACGGCGGCATCACGGGGAACAGCCCGGAGACTCCCATGTGGCTGACGACGCCCCGGCTGACGATGCTGTCGACGCTCACGCGGTCGGCATAGGGCGCAGAGTCGGGACCCAGGTCCTCCATCTGCTCTTCGAGGATCAGCTGCGACGGGTGCGCGGACTTGTCGAGGAGGCGAGCCAGCTCATCGGCGTCGCGGACCGGGATGACGTCGCGACACGCCGTCCCGCTCCTGGGTTTGAGCACCAGAGGAAAGGTCATCCCGTCGCACAGCCTGGCCAACTCGTCTTCGTCGATCGGCTCTCGCACGGCGCTGAACCTCGGGCCGGGCACGCCCGCCGCAGTCAGCGCGTCGCGCTGGAGCAGCTTGTCGGTCAGGCGCGCCGTCGTGCGCACCGAGGGGCCGGGCAGTCCCAACGCCGCCGCCAGCCAGGCATGACGGTGGAGGTCGGTGTCGAAGAACGACGTGATGCCGGCCGGATGCTCGTCGTGGACGAGTCGGATCAGATCCTCGGCTGACCGATCGGCGCTGTCGATGACGTGCCCGAACTTGCGCAGCACCCTCATCATGACGCCCGGCTCCCGGGAGTCGACGATCCAGAGGAACCGGCACACGTCCGACCCGGCTTCGACGATCTCCGACCACGGCCGGGACCGGGCGCTGAACACCACCGCCAGCAACGGCGGCTTCCCCGTCGTTCGATCGGTGCCGGTCATGCCCGGTGGCCGTCCACGCCGCGACCGTACCGCTCAGCCGATTCACCCGACGAGGACCCCGGCGTGGCGGCCCCGGTCGTCCTGATGGCCCCGCGGCCGAGAGGTCCCTCAGCGGGGCACGGGCCGGCGTTTCGGGGCTCTCTCCTGGACAGGCATGGAGTTCCTCTTCGGGATGGGGTACGGCATCCCGAGATCGGCCGTCCCCGCCAGCGCATTCACCACCGCCTGCTCGGCGACGCTGGTGTCACCCAACGAGGTCGCCGGCAGGTGCGGGACCGACACGTCGGGTCGGTCGTGCAGTGCCAGTGCCTCGGTGAGATCGCCGGTGACCGATCGTCGCCAGGAGGACAGGTTGGTCGAACACCGTGACCGTGCGATGATCGATGGTCCGCGCCAGCACCGGGCCTTTCGAGAATCCCCGGACATGGGACAGGGTGCCGAAGTAGTGGTCGAACGAGCGGTTCTCCTGCATCAAGACGACCACGTGCTCGACGTCTTTCAGTGTGGCGTGACGCGGCCGGTGGTGGGCCAGCGTCGAATCGAGGAGTGAACCTTGTCGCGACGACAATCCGACACTGGCGATCCCGGCGGTCATTCCGGCCTGCAGGAATCGACGGCGGTTCAGCCGCGGAGCGGTTCGGACGGTGGTGGCGCGCGCGCCGGGGCGGTGGTGTTCCACCTGTCTCATCCCTTCGTATCGGGTGGTCCGTAGGTGGCGATCGCCACGCGCAACGATTCATGCATAGGGATGTAAAGCGGGCGCGACGTCTCGGTGAACCCTGGGTGAAACAACAACGACGGGGCGGTCACCGATGCGTCGACAGGTGAAAGCACGTGCGCGTCCCCCCAAACCGTCATGGGTGGAATCACCCTCCCAAACACACGGAGTGACCTGCTATGTCTGTGTTGACTGACTTTTCGCCCGGCGTGGTTCGCGCCGCTCGTTGATCCCGGAGCATCCCTTCGAACGCGCCCGGATCACCCCGGACGGGTGTCGGCACGACATTGAGGATCGAGCAAGGAGCGATGAATGCTTGCACCGAAAGAACAACGACGTCGTGTTGTTGCGACGCTCGTGACGACCGTGCTCGCGGCCGGATGTGTCGTGCTGTTCACGGCCGGGGTGGCCTCGTCGGCAACCCCTGGGGCTCTTTCGCGGCCGACCTTCCAGGTCACACAGAAGTACCACCGTCCGATCTCGGTCACCGGGCTCGGCACGCGTTTCGCGGAAAGCCAGTCCTCGAACTGGTCCGGGTACAACCAGGGCGTTCTGGACACCGATACCCTCACCAGCTCGATCAGCGGGTCGTGGGTCGTGCCCACTGCGACGCAGCACACGAAGGGCGAGGCTGAAGACTCGGCGACCTGGGTCGGAATCGGCGGTGGTTGCCTGCAGTCGAGTTGCAGCGCCAGCGACAGCACGCTGATCCAGGCGGGTACCGAGCAGGACGTCTCGGCTTCGGGTCAGGCGACATACGACGCCTGGTACGAGATCATCCCGGTGCCCGAGATCGAGTCGAGCATCGTCGTGCACCCCGGTGACGTCATCGACTGCTCGATCAGCGCAGCCCTTCCCGGGGTGTGGACCATCTCCCTCAAAGACGTCACCGACGGGCAGAGCTTCTCTCAGACCGTGCCTTACACCTCGGACGAGTCCACCGCCGAGTGGATCGAGGAGACCCCGACCGAGATCGGGACCACCGGGACGGGCCTGGCCGCGTTGCCCAACCTGACGACCGTGCACTTCACGCAGGCCACCGTGAACGGCGCCAGCGCCGGGCTCGTGCCCGACCAGGCCGTGCAGCTCATCAACGCCAGCGGCGACCCCATCGCCACTCCGTCCGCACCCGTCTCCGGCAATCGCTTCGACGATTGCGCCTGGGCCACGAGCTGCGCCGCACCGTGACGGCGTGACGCAGCCGCCCGGCCCTCCACGACCCCGGGCGGCTGTGTCCGGTCCCGCACCAGGCAATAGTCCATAAAATAGACTGTCAACGGTCGCGGCCATATGCTCGACCGCGATGGACGCCGAATCGGACCCGTTCGCCCTGCTGGGGATGCCCGCGCTCCTGCGGGCGGCGTGGCGTACCTACGTCGCGGCGGTGCGCGCTGGCTTGGCCGAGGCGGGATTCGACGACGTGCCTCGGGACGGCTCCTATGTGATCAGCGGCATCGCCAGGTCCGGCGCCCCGCTGAGCGACGTCATCACGGGCCTCGGCGTGTCCAAGCAGAGCGCGGGGCAACTCGTGGACAGCCTGGTCGTGCGGGGGTATCTCGAGCGCACGGTGGACCCCGACGACCGCCGGCGGCTGACGGTGTCGTTGACCGACCGGGGCCATGGCGCGGCCGCCGCCATCCGGTCCGCGGTCGAGCGGATCGACCGCGACCTCGTCGATCACGTCGGTTCGGCGGCGGTGGGCCACACCCGACAGACGTTGGCGTCTCTGATCGAGCACGCCGGCGACGGCTGAGTGGTGGACGCCACGAGCGCCACCTCCACCGACGGCGCCGGTGTCACGGTGGCCGGTGCCCACCCTTGGTGGCGCCGCGCCATGGTGTGGCGGTCACCGGCCGATCAACCCCCGTGGGCGCGGCCCGTGCTCCTGGCCATCACCGTCATCGCCGCGGTGGCGTACGGCTGGCACATGGGCTCGAGCATCGAGATCTACTACGCCGCCGCCGTGCGCAGCATGTCCATGAGCTGGCACGACTTCGTCTATGGCGCATTCGACCCGGCCGGCACGGTGTCAGTCGACAAATTGCCCGGCGCGCTGTGGGTCCAGGCCCTGTCCGTCCGTCTGTTCGGGGCGCACTCCTGGGCCGTGGACCTGCCTCAGGTGCTCGAGGGTGCGCTCACCGTTCTCGTCCTCTATCGCGCCGTCCGGCGCCTGGCAGGAGCGCGCGCCGGCATCGTTGCCGCCGCCGTCCTGGCCCTGAGCCCGGCGGTGGTCTCTCTGGACCGGGGCAATATCTCCGACACGCTGCTGGTCCTGCTGCTCGTGCTGGCCGCCGACTGCGTGGTGGCAGCTGTCGTGAGCGGTCGCCCTCGCAGCATGGTCATGGCCGGGGTGTGGGTCGGGCTCGCCTTCCAGGCCAAGATGATCGAGGCGTGGCTCGTCGTCCCGGCCTTGGCTCTCACCTATCTCGTCGCGTCGGGCACTGCGTTTCGGTCCCGCCTGCTTCGGCTGGGCACCATGGTCGTCATCGTCGTCGGCGTCTCGTTCAGTTGGATGGCGTTCGTCTCGCTCCAGCCCACGTCGCATCGGCCGTATGTCGACGGGAGCCAGCATGACTCCGTCTTCGAGCAGGTGTTCGACTACAACGGTTTGGGCCGGGTCGGGCAACCGTCACCCAACCAGCAGTTGGGCCGGACACTCGACCTTCCGTTCTTCACCGCCGGCGGGCCCAAACCGGCGTGGAACCGGCTGCTCACAGCCGCCTACGGTCGAGACGGCGGCTGGCTCCTGCCGACCTCGGCCTTCATCGTCGTGGCCGGGCTCGTGGCGCGCCGACGCCGGCCCCGGACGGATCGCCTCCGGGCCGGAATCGTCT
Source organism: uncultured Acidimicrobiales bacterium (assembly GCA_963811775.1). Taxonomy (GTDB): domain Bacteria; phylum Actinomycetota; class Acidimicrobiia; order Acidimicrobiales; family UBA8190; genus Chersky-840. Next base: position 128,224 of record CAWESO010000014.1, read on the forward strand.
TGTGGGGCGCCTGGCTCCTCGTCCTCGGCGTGGTCTTCAGCGCCAGCGGCACCATCAACGGTTACTACCTGGCCGCGCTGGGGCCACCCGTGGCCGGATTGATCGGGATCGGGAGCACGCTGGCCTGGGACGGCCGCCGCACGGCCGGCGCCCGCATCGCCGTGATCGGCGCCGTGCTTCTCAGCGCGGGCTACGCCGCCTGGCTGCTGCCCGGGGCCGGGACCGGACTGCCGGGGTGGCTCAGGCCCGCCGTGCTCGGGCTCGGCATCGCCGCCGCCGGGGTCGTCGCCGTCGGGCGGCTCCTCGCCGAGCGCGTCCTGCTCAGCGCCGTGACGGCCGGTGCGGTTCTCGGCGCCACCGTCCTGGTCCCGGCCGTTGCGGCCGCGTCGCTGGTGCTCAACACCCTGGGTCCCTTCGACACGCCCTTCCAGTCCGTGCAGACGACGGCCTTCACGAGGTCGTTCTTCAGCGCGCCGATGAAGGTGCTGTCCGTGCTGCCTCGGCTCGAGGCGGTCCGCAACGGCGCCCCCGACCTGATGGCGACCCAGACATCGGTCCTGGCGGCCACCTTCATCTTCGCCACCGGCCTCGAGGTGCTCCCCATCGGCGGGTTCACCGGCGACGCCCCGGCGCCCACCGTGCATACCCTGGCGGCGATGGTGGATCGGGGCGACTTCCACCTGGTGCTCACGGCCGCCACGAGCACCGACCCGAGAGTCGTGTGGGTGACGCGGCATTGCCTGAAGGCGACGTCGCCCCCGAGCACCCCCGGATCGGGGGTGCTCGTGCCCGTCGGCGTGCACTTCTGCCTCCCGCCGCGCTGAGCGACGAGGCCGCTGCACGTGGGTGGCGCGGGAGGTGACGCGGTGGGTTCGACTCGGTAGCGTCGTGGGGTGCGGGTACTGATCCTGGGAGCGGGATTCGGTGGCCTCGAGTTGGCCACGAGGCTGTCGGACGAGTTTGGTGACGAACTCGACGTCGTCCTGATCGACAAGAGCGAAGGCTTCGTCTTCGGGTTCTCGAAGCTCGACGTCATGTTCGGGAAGAAGTCGTCGTCCGACGTCTTTCACCCCTACGCCGACATCGACAAGCCGGGGCTTCGGTTCGTCCCGGCCACCGTCCGGTCGATCGATCCGGTGTCGAAGCGTGTCGACACCGACGCTGGTCCCTTCGAAGCCGACATCCTGGTGGTCGCCCTGGGAGCCGACCTTCACCCTTCCGACACCCCGGGGCTCACCGAGGGGGGACACGAGTTCTATACGGTGGCGGGCGCGTTCGCGCTGCGCGACGTGCTGGCGAGCTTCGGTGGCGGTCACGTGATCGTCGGTGTGACGTCGCTGCCCTTCAAGTGCCCTCCGGCACCGAGCGAGACGGCCCTGCTCTTGCACGACTTCTTGACCAAGAAGAAGATCCGCGACGTTTCGTCCATTTCGCTCGTGATGCCCCTGGGCGTTCCCATCCCTCCGTCGCCGGCCGCATCGGAAGCCTTGCTCGTCGCCTTCGCCGAGCGCGGCATCAGCTGGCATCCCGGTCGTCTGGTCGCTGGCCTCGATCCGCAGCGGAAGGTCGCCCTGCTCAGTGACGGCTCCGAGATGCCCTATGACCTGTTTCTCGGCGTTCCCGTGCACAAGGCGCCCGCGGTGATCGAGGAGTCAGGGCTGGCGGTCGACGGGTGGGTGCCGGTCAACCCGCTCACCTTGGAGACGTCGTATCCCGACGTCTACGCCGTCGGTGACGTGACGAGTGTGGGGACCCCGAAAGCCGGGGTGTTCGCCGAGGGACAGGCCTCGGTGGTGGCCGCCCACATCGTGTCGCGGCTGCGGGACAGCCAGACCCACGTCACCTACGACGGCCAGGGGATCTGCTACCTCGAGTTCGGCCAGGACCAGGTGGCCAGGGTCGGCGTGACGTTCTTGAGCGGCCAGGCACCGGTCGGACAGCTCGAGGGCCCTTCGCGTGAGATTGCAGGTGACAAGGACGACTTCGGCACCACCCGCGTCCGGAGGTGGTTCGACCGGGCCCGGGGGTAGAGCGTCTTCCCGCTCCACGGCGCGACCGTCAGGTCGCGCCGTGCCATCGGCTCGGGAGGTCTCAGCCTCCGAGGTCGATGGTGGACAGGTCGTGAGCGAGGACCACGTCGCCATCGAAGTGGGCGGCAGCCTGGTCGAGCCATTCCTGCTCGGTCCCCGGCGCGGGGGAGGGAACGGGATGGGTGAGGACGAGCGTGCCGACCCCATTGCGCGCCGCCGTCCGGGCGGCGTCGGCGACGCTGGAGTGGTAGTCGAGCACGTCCATCAGACGGGGGAGGCCGAACTGCTCGATGAGGTCGCGTCGCACGACGGTATGGACGAGCACATCGGCCCCCTGGCACAACTCGTCGAGGCCGGCACAAGGGACTGTGTCGCCGGCGATCACCACCGATCGGCCACCTTCTGTGACCCTGTACCCGACCGTGGGGCGTACCGGGGCGTGATCGGTCGGGGCCGAGCTGACCTGCACGCCGGCTTCCTCGAACACCACGCCGCGCTCGACCTCGGTCACCACTGCGACCGGTCGCCACGACAGATCATCGTGGTGGGCGAGGCGGTACCCGATGTCCGGCTCGAGCATGGCCTCGGTGTCGCGCAGGAGCGTCGACGTGCCGACCGGACCCAGGACCGTCAAGGGGCTCGGCACGAAGGACATGACCCATCGCATCGTGAAGATGTCATTGAGGTCGGTGATGTGATCGCTATGGAGGTGGGTCAGGAGCACGGCTCGGAAGGTGACCGCGCCGGTCCCCACCGCCGCGGCACGCATGAGCACGCCTCGGCCGCAGTCGAAGAGCAGATCTCCGGCCGCGGTGCGGACGAGGGTGGACGGCCCGGCTCGGTTGGCGTCGGGAAGGGGCCCGCCGCTTCCCAGGATCACGACCTGCATGTCACTCCTCGCCATCGACGGGCGTTGCCAGGGTAGAGGTCACGCCACTGCGGTTCAATGTGCAGCGGCGCCTCTTCGAGAGGAGCGCTTCTGCCGCAGATGCTCGAGATGCACGGCGGTCACCGCCAGGGCACCGAACAACGACACCGACGCGAAGACCAGGTCGCCGACCGTCGCGTCGGGCCCTTTCTCGAAGTTGACCGCGTTCATCCGATCCGAGGTGTTCAACGGATCGACGAAGAACGTCTCGGTCTGGCCGTAAGGGATGACCGCCGTATACGAATGCCCTGAATACTGATAGTCGATCCGACAGATCCGCGGGCTGTAATTCAGGTTGCGTCCACCCGATGTGACCACCACACAACCGACGGAGTGTCCCTGCACGGCGACGCGATGATTCGCCAAGGCATCGTAGGCCGTGTTGGTCTCGGCCGCGTCAACCAGGAAGGCGATGGCGAAGCCGAGTTGAATCAGGACGACGGCGACCACAAAGCCGTGCACCACATGGTGGCGACCGATGCGCACAGCTTCAGTATTGATCCGCCGAGTGACGCGTGGCAGGGATCCCAGAGCGAGCCTCAGGAGCACTCAACGCCTCGCGGGCAGCCCTCTCTCGCGGTCGGCAGTTGCCCGGCGCCAGAAGCCTGCCTCGCTCGGGACGCCGGGATACACAGAACTCTCCGACGACACCGGCCTACAGCTTCGTGTCCGCACCGCCCGGTGAGCTGGGCACCCTTCGCATCTGGTCGCCTTAGGAGGTCTTGCCCCGCATGCGAGGTGACGATGGTTGCCGATGCAAAGAGCAGTATTCGCTGTCGTTGTAGACCGAAAGACGAGTGTCACACTCGCATTCCGCGCACAGTCTTCCGGTGGGAAATCGTCGTGGGGGCCGGGCGTGATCGTGGAGCAACCTGACACCGATGATAGGGCCGGTTTCCGTGCGGACTTGCATCTATTCCACGTCCCATCGTTGTGGCGCTTGACCAGATCCATTCGTACGTACGTGTTTGCCGTGAGGCACGTTGCAACAAGACGGGGGCCGAGCCCGCGTGGGCCCGACCCCCAACCCCCTAATCCCGGCCAGTTACGCCACTAATCTTTCCGGATCTACCAATGCAAACCCTCAAGCCCGCCCTTTCATGCCCGTTTGCCTGAGAAGAGAACGTGTTCCGGTGTCGGCGCGCGCTGATGTCGGCTTGTGTAAACGGATTGGCGCGCTAGGGCGTGGAACCGTCGTGGAACGACGTCGACTCATCCTCGCCGCCACGGCGATCCTGCCCTTGGTCTTGCTCACAGCGTGTAGCGCTGCCCACACTGTGGCGGGGCCCCTTTCGACCTCGACGGCACTTCCCACCACCTCTACTCCGTTCACGCCGTCGAGTTCACCGAGCCCACCGAATTCAGGGATTGTTGATGACCTCACCTGGGTCAGCGATACCCACGGCTGGGCACTGGTGAGTCCATCTGGATGCGAGCGCCTTTGTACTTCGAAAGTGCTCACGACGGTCAATGGCGGAATCTCGTGGAGTCCGGTCGGCATGCTTCCATCCACGGGGAATTGCGTGACGGGCTGCGGGCCTCAAGCCTTCAACATCCGATTCGGGAACGACAACGACGGGTATGTCTTCGGTCCCGGCCTCTACGTGACCACGGACGGTGGCCGGACGTGGGTCCCGGTGCAAGGCCCCAACGTGGTGGCGCTCGAAGTCGTCGGATCGACCGTCGTCCGCGTCTCGTCTACCCATGCGGGATGCCCGGGACCATGCGCCCTTCGCGTGGAAGAGGCTCCCGTCGGGTCATCGTCATGGCGACAGCTCTACGCGATCCCGTTACCGTCCGCTTCCCGCGTGCAACTCGTTCGCCAAGGACCGGACGAGGTCTACGTGGCGGTGTTTCAGAATCCAGCGGGGGGTGCGCAGGACGAGCAGACCACCCTGTTCATCTCTCGTAACGGCGGACTCATCTGGAGCGAGCGTGCCGATCCCTGCGGTTACGGGGGCTCTACAGAGAACGACACGGAGGCGATTGCAGCAGCTCCGGGTGGCGTGGTCACTGCTCTGTGTCTCGCGCGGACTGGTGGACGGGACTTCGTGGAGATTTCGTCCGACGGTGGGAAGACCTTTCGATCGACGGCTCCGCTGCCGGGCAGCGTGGGCTTTCAACTGATCGCGACAACGAATGCCGATGATGTCTTCGTTTCCACCGGTCCCAACGGTGGCGGCCAACAGGTTCTGGAAGCCAGCTTCGACGGCGGGAATCACTGGACGCAGGTCGCGACCGACGCCGGACAACCTGGTCTGTATGTCGCGCCGACGGCAGGTTTCCTGGGCTTCGAGTCCTCGAGCGTCGGGCGCTGGATCGGTTCTCCCTCGGACATTTGGACGACCGTCAACGGCGGATCCACCTGGGTTGCACGACCCAGCTGAGTTGTATCCCATCACCGGTCGTGGTGCTCCACCGTGCCGCCCGATGTGACCCGTCCGTGCGCGACCGGGCCGCGCGACAACGGACGGACGGGCTGGTTCGTCAGTTCCAGCCGGGGTCCTGTCGACGCTCGCGTCGGCGGTACCGGCGGGGCCCGGCCCAATACGTCCAGTACAGGAAGGCACAGAGCCCGAGGCCCACCAGGCCGACGATGAACAGCATCAAGGCAAGGGGCAAGATGTCGACGCCGGCGATCTCCGGTCCGCCGAATGGCCTGCCCAACGGACCGGGGACCACGACCCGACTCGGCCCAGGGAGCAAGAGACGGATCCGTCCGGGTCCGGCGACGATCCCGCGAGTGGCGAAGGCGATGGAGCTGCTGCTGCGACCGACCAGGAGCGCCAGTGCGGCGCCAAAGGTCAGCACGCCCAGGATGACTGCCAGGGCGATCGCTATGGGTGGTCGCCACAGCGAACGACGCCCGAGGGTCGGAGGGCTCGTCACCCCTCGGGCGGCGGCCCAGGCCGCCGCGAATCGTCGAGGGTCGAACGCGCTGTTGCCGAGCACGTCTTCCGGCGATCCCCCCTCGGCCTCGGCCTCTTCGAGGTCGGCGGTCAGGTCGGCGGCCATCTCGTTGGCGACCGGATCCGGAACTCCGAGTCGTCGCCACTCCCGACGGCACTCTTCGACGAACTCACTCACGGCACTACCTCCGCTTTGACCAGACCGAGTGCACCATCGACGGCGTCGCGCGCCGCCTGCCATTCGCCGACCCCGGCCTCCAGCGCCAGCTCACCCTCGGGCGAGAGGCTGTAGTACTTCCGAGGCGGCCCCCCGTTGCTCGCGGCCCGATGGGTCTCGACGAGGCCGTCGCGCTCCAGCCTGCCCAGGACGGGATAGATCGACCCCTCCCCGACGGTGGACAGGCCGCGCGCCCGGAGCCGTTTGGTCATCTCGTAGCCGTAGGCCGGGCCGTCTCCCATGACCGCCAGAAGGCACAGATCGAGGACGCCCCGAAGCAGCTGGCTCCGCCTACCCTCCGCATGTCCCATGCACCACAAGATACCGGTTGCTATCGTGCACTGCAAGAGACGCAGTTCGCGGGCCGTCAGAATGCACTGCCCGAGCGGCCCGTGATCTCGGCACCTGCCCGACCGCCGATGTCGGCGGGCCTCTCCGGCTAGGAGTTGCCGGTGCCGTTGAAAACGGTCGTCGGGCTTCCGATCCGCCCTTGGCCTGCTCGACCACCACTGAGCGTCTGTGAAGACGTTCCACGGGCGGAGGTGATCTCAGCAGAGGTGGCATCCAGACCTCCAGGCCACCAGGCCAGGAACCATCCGTTCCCGGTCGTGGTCTGGACGTGCTCGCCGTCGCTGAGCACGAGCGTCACGCCCGTCACACCCTCGTCGACCTGGCCCTCGACGAAGGTGAAGGGACCCTGGTCGTCGGATTCCAAATGCGTGAGAGTCACATGGTTGATGCTTCCGGAGCTGGTACTGCTGAGCACGGACGACGTGCCGATCGTGACCCCCCTGCCCCCTTTCCCCGAGGCCTTCCCGCCTCGCGAGACAGATCCCGAGACTGACCCGGAGCGTCCACCCGCGGTGTTCTGCGAGATGACGGTGGTCGACGGCCCTGTCAGGCACGTCGCGTCGCTAGCGCCGTCCTGATAGACGACGAGGGTGAACGGTCCCCGCACGTCGGTGGCTACCACGCTCCATCCCTGTCCCGGGGCCGCTCCAGGCAATGGTGGGGTCAAGGCGCGCTGCGCCTGGCAGCCGGCCTCGGCCGTCGACGTCTGCTGGGCGGACGGCCCGGTCGGAGACGGGCTCCAGCCGGCAAAGGCAGCTTGGGAGCCGCCGAGCACGAGGGTCAGAGAGAGACCGAGCGCCACGGCGAACCCCGGAACACCGACCCGAATCACCCGGGTCCGGCTTCGACGACGGGACATCTGTCGTCCCAGGTCGTTCTCGATGGCGTCTCGAAGGTCAGCGCGGTAGTGCTGCAGATCAGGATGAAGCGTGCTCATGGTATCTGACCTCCTAGTGCCAGCTGGAGACGACGGATCGAACGTGAAACACGAAGCCGAGCCGCCACCGGCGTGCAGTTGAGCCGGCGCGCGATCTCCCGGTACGGGCGGTCCTCGACGAGCCGAAGCACCAGGAGTTGGCGTTCGGCCTCGGGGAGGTTGGCGAAGGCGCAGAGCACCGCAGAGGGGAACGACAGGCGCTCTTCGATGGCCTCGTACCCGGACTCCACCGCGACGGTGCTGGCCAGTCCGAGGCGCGCCCGGGCCGAGTGCTCGACCTGGCGCCTGCGCACCGATGCTCGGAGGACGTTCTGGGCGATACCCAGCAACCACGGCAGGGCTGACCCATTGACCTGGTCTTTGAATCGTTTCCGGCTGCGCCAGGCCTGGGCGAAGACCTCGGCGGTCAGGTCGGTGGCGTAGTCCCCGACCCTCGAGGTGGCCCAGGCGAACACTTTGGCGGCGTGGCGGTCGTAGACCTCAGCAAAGGCGTCCGGGTCGTCCAAACGCAGAAGCTCGGCGTCGGAGAGGTCCTCTGAGATTGGCCGCACACCCTATAGATCACCGCTCGGAGAAAAGTGTGTCACATCACCCTGGGAATCGGGGGGTGCTGGCACGGTACGCGTGTCACCGGCTGCCCACCTTGGACAGCGAGAAGGGGCAGGTCAGACTGGTCACGACAGCGCGTGACGGCGCGCGTCATCGGAGAGATGCCCGGGATGAGTCGGCCAGGACAGGACGAGTAGTCGCCGTGAAGGGCCAATTCTTTCGCGTCGGCTGGTTCCGGTTCCGTGTCACCCTCGATCGTCGTTGGCGTGGCTATCTGGCCGTGGTGATCCTCATCGGGGTCGTCGGTGGGATCGCCATGGCGTCGATAGCCGCAGGGCGCCGCACCCAGTCTTCGTATCCGACCTTCTTGGCCAGCACCAACCCGTCGGACATGTCGGTATCGGTGTACGTCCCGAACTCAGGTGGGGCGGTGGCGCCATTGACGGCCAAGATCAAACGTGTACCCGGCGTGAAGCACGTCCGGACCGTGGCGGCACCCACGTTCATACCGCTCGACCCCGACGGCGCCCCGCGGCTGGCCACCGAAGGTGCAGTGACGATCATCGGCAGCCTGGACGGTGATCTCCTCGACCAGGATCGTCCCGCCATCATCCAGGGCCGCAGCGCCGATCCCGCCCGGGCCGACGAGATGGTCATGACCCCCACCGCGGCCCGGCTCCTCGACGTTCACATCGGGCAAGTCGTGCCCATGGGTCTGTACACCGAGGCGCAGGAGAATCTGCCGGACTTCGGTTCCCCCCAGGTCGAACCGCGCCTTCGGGTGGCCGTCCGGTTGGTCGGGATCGCTGTGTTCGACAACGCCGTGGTCCAAGACGACGTCGACCGGGCCTATGGATTCGTGTTCTTGACGCCGGCCACCGTCCGTCAAGCCGTCGCCGCCGCGCCGGGGGCGGGCGCCCCCATCGGTTACGAGGTGCAGCTCGATCACGGCAGTGGTGCTGTTGCTGCCGTCGAGCCCAAGATCGTCGCCCTGATCCCGCCCCGAGCGACAAGCAATGTCCACGTGACCGCACGCGTGGTGGCCGAGGTCGAATTGGCGCTGAAGCCGGAATCGGTCGCCCTGGGCGCGTTCGGAGCGATCGCTGCGCTGGTCTGCCTGGTCCTCGGGGTCCAGGCGGTGTCGCGCCAGTTGCGGGCGGAAGACGATGAGCGACAGGTGCTGCGGGCACTGGGGGCGGGCCCGGGCGCGACGGCCCTCGACGGATTGATCGGGGTGGTCGGCGCGGTGGTCCTCGGCTCCCTCCTGGCGGTGGTGGTGGCGGTGGGGTTGTCCCCGTTGTCCCCCCTCGGGCCGGTGCGCCCCGTCTATCCCGACGGCGGCATCGCCTTCGATTGGACGGTGCTCGGCCTGGGTTTCGTGGTGACGATCGTCGTTCTCGTGTCCGCCGCGTTGCTCCATTCCTACCGGTGGGCACCCCATCGCACAGTGGGGATCACGTCGGAGGGAATCCGGAGCTCGGTCACCGCCCGACGAGCGGAGTCAGCGGGCATGCCGGTGGCCGGGGTGATGGGGCTCCGGTTCGCGCTGGAGCCTGGACGGGGTCGCACGGCGGTGCCCGTGCGCTCGGCGCTCGTCGGAACGGTCATCGCCGTGGCCTTGGTCGTTGCCACCCTGACGTTCGCCACCAGTCTGCGCACCTTGGTGTCGCATCCGGCCCTCTACGGTTGGAACTGGACGTACGCGCTCAACCCGAGCAACGACATTCCACCGAGCGCCGAGACGCTCCTCGACCACGACCACGACGTCGCCGCCTGGACCGGCATCGACTACAACGACGTCACGATCGACGGTCAGAGCGTCCCCGTCATCATGGCGCGCTCACTTCCCGAGTCTCTTTCCCCTCCGATCCTCTCCGGGCACGGCCTGGAGTCCGACCACGACATCGTCCTGGGGGCGGCAACGCTGGGCGTCCTGCACAAGCACGTGGGCGACAGGGTGCTCGTCAGCTACCAGAGCCCCGACGACGCCCCGATCTACATCGCTCCCACCCGTCTGCGGATCGTGGGCACGGCCACGTTCCCCGCCGTCGGGTACGAGTCGCTCGTCGCCGACCACACATCCATGGGGACCGGGGCGCTGTTCTCCGAGGGCATCTTCCCACCCGCGTTCCGCCATGCGATCGGGAGCGGCGATCCGAACCAAGACGGACCGGAGATCGCCTTCGTTCGCATCAAGGCCGGCGTCGGGGCCAGAGCAGCACGAGCGGACATGCAGCGCATCACGAAGGCGGCCGACGCGACCTTCGCCTCCGATCCCAACACCCAGGGGCAGATCATGACCGTGCTGGGGGCGCAGCGTCCGGCGCAGATCGTCAACTACCGCAGCATCGGCCTCACACCCGTCACCCTTGCCGTGGGCCTCGCCCTGGGGGCGGTGGTCGGTCTCGCTCTCAGTCTGACGTCGTCTGTACGGCAACGGCGGAGGGACCTGGCCCTGTTGAAGGCCCTCGGCTTCACCCCGCGCCAACTGACTGCCGCAATATCCTGGCAGGCGACGGTGGCTGCGGTGGTCGGCGTCGTCGTGGGCGTACCGGCCGGGATCATCCTCGGACGCACGCTGTGGATCCTGTTCGCCCGAAGTCTGGATGCGGTGCCACATCCCGCCGTGTCCGCCATCTCGGTGCTGCTCGTCGGCCTCGGCGCCCTAATCTTCGCCAACCTCGTGGCTGCGTTCCCCGGGCGCAACGCGGCCCGTACTCCGGCGGCGGGGTTGTTGCGGTCCGAATGAGGAGGAGACGGTCGAGGTCGCGCAGACCATGTTGGCGCAGGTCCCCGCAGACGAGTACCCCCCACCTCACCGAGTTCACCACCGAACACATCCTCCAGCCCGACTACGACTACGGCGACGAGTTCGAATTCGGGCTCGGACCTGATCCTCGACGGCCTGGAGAGGACCCGCGACGCGGCCTAACGGCGGACGCTCAGCTACTCGGAAGGCTCCTCGTGGAGGGTGAAACCGCCCACCACGCCAACGGCATCGGAGACGACAACCGCCTTGAGGACCTCGAAATGCGGACGCCCTCACGGCCGTCAGGCATTCGAGTGAGCGACGGCATAACCTGGGGACGGTCGATCTACGACGGCTCCGTGGATCTCAGCAGCAGCGCCAAGGATCCTCAAGGTCTGCCTGGGCTCCCTTGGGGTGTTGATGAAAGTGATGCTCGAGCGACCGGCCAGGCTGGAATCACACGGGCGGCGAGGAGTCACCATTGGTCTCATCTGAAGCATCGATCATCGGCGCTCGGCTCGATGAGAATCATCTCCCCGAAACCAACGGGCGGATGGCAGTGTGCCGACGTTGCGGAGCGCAGACGGAAAGCCCGGGAGGCCGCCGGCACGTCCCGAGCGAGCGGCGCTTAGCTCGTTCCGAGGAGTGGTTGGATGCCCACCGGCGAGCATGCCGAATCGACGACGCCCGAGAGTCGTTCAAGAGATAGGTCCGGCTCGGAACCGGGCATCCGATGTCATCGCCTCGGCGATCCACTCCTGGGTGACGACTAGGCGGTCGTCGCGCGAGGTGTCTCTGTAGCCCGTGACGACCGTTGCCGTGCGCAGCACTGGTGTGACGCTCACCGTGCCACGATCGCGGCAGCCGCAGATGCAGTACGGCTGCCAATGACTTTCACCGTGGGGTCCTCGAACTCCTAGTCCTCGTCGTGCTTGTCAGGCAGGAGTGGACAGGCCTCCCCACACTCCATCGTCACCGCGACGTCGACCGCCCACCCGAACTCGCAGGTCCAGGGCTTGGAGAACTCTCTCGAGATGTCGATGCTGGTGTCGGCCCCCGCAAACCGGGCGATCGTCGACGAATTCGGAGTCCGGGTCCGAAAATCGTGCCCCAAGACCCCTGACGCGCCAGGTGGTCAAGGGGGCAAAGAACGCTGCCCCAGTGCCGTGCTCGGTGGGCAGAGGCTCGATCTTGGGACCTTCTGCTCTGGGCAGGCTGGGCTGCAGCGAGCACACTAAGTGGTGATACCAATCGTCTCAGTGAGAGGTCACAGCGTGATCGGTGCCGGGGGAGGGAGGGAGGACGAAATGAGGAAGCAGGTTCTGGGTGTGGGCCTTGTAGTTCTGGCTCTCGCCACGTTGAGTGTGGGTGCTGTCACGAGCGCGGCGTATGGAGATGCAACTTGCTACACGGGGTGCACGACACAGACAACGGGCAGCACGTCGCCCGTGGCCACGGTCGTGGCGCCGGTCCAACCCAAGACGGCGACGAATTCCGGCGGTCTGGTCCTGACGGGTGCGGACATCGAGGGTATGGCGATCATCGGTGCCGGGGCGTGCCTGGTCGGGGCGCTCATGCTTCGCCGCAATCGCCGTCGAGACCGGACCCCTATCGGTCGCCCATCGACGTTCAACCGGTAGGCGAATGGTCATGGGCGCGGCGTCAATTGGACTGAACTACCAGTCCTGGGTCGACACCAGCCCCGTCCCAGCAGCGGCCGCGCAAGTTACTCCGCTGCGGGCTCGTGCCACCATGCGCGCCGCCATGACCGTGTTGTCGGTCTTCGACGGCGCGCTCCTCATCGTCGTGGTTGCCGCGATGGGCCTTTCGTTGGCGCAGTGGTGGCTGTGGGCTGCACTCGTCGGCGCCGAGGGCTCTCTGGTGCTCACGGGACATTATCGCCGACGTATCACACTCAACGTCGCCCGGGAGGCGGGTTCGTTGGCCAGTTGCGCGGCGGCACCGTTTCTCGTCCTCGCACTCGCCAGGGTGCCTGGGCCCTCGACGGTCAGGTTGATCACAACAGCGGCGATCGCCGCCACGTCCCTTGTCATCGCCCGGTGCGGGCAGTATTGGCTCATGCGCGTGATGCGTACGCGAGGTTGGTTCGGCGAACGCACGCTATTCATCGGCGCCGGCAAGGTGAGTGCTCAGATGGCGTCGACTCTCGACAAGCACCCCGAGTACGGCTTGCGCCCCATCGGTTTCCTTGACGAGGTCGAAAGCGAAGGACTCGCCCTTCCGCTCTTCGGTGGGGTAGATGCGCTTCGCATGGTGCTGCGGCAGGAGCGCATCGACCGTGTCGTGGTGGGGTTCGGTGTCACTCGCGAGGCAGACATGATCAACGTCTTTCGCGCCTGCGAGGATGCCTCGATCGAGATCCACGTCCTGCCGCGCCTGTTCGAGCTGGCCATGGTGGTGAACCGCGGCAATGTGGACGACGTGTGGGGCTATCCACTGCTTCGCCTGCGCCGGTCGCTGATGCGCCGCAACGCCCGTTTCATAAAGCGGGTCTTTGACGCGTCGCTCGCCGCCTTGGCCCTCTTGCTGGTCCTGCCGCTCTACGCGGCGATCGCCGCGGCCGTGAAACTCAGCAGCCCGGGCCCGATTCACTTTCGCCAAGAGCGAGTCGGTGAGCACGATGTCATCGTCAATGTCCTCAAGTTCCGGTCGATGCGGGTCAATGCTCGTTCCGACGTGGAATGGAATCCCCTCGACGATGGCGTGACGACGATCGGCCGTGTCTTGCGGGTCACGGGTTTGGACGAGCTCCCGCAGCTCTGGAACATCGTGAAGGGAGACATGTCTTTCGTGGGTCCGCGCCCTGAGCGGCCCTACTTCGTCGAGCAGTTCAGGGCGGGAGTCCCTCGTTACGAGGATCGGCATCGAGTGCCCGCCGGCCTCACTGGGTTGGCGCAAATTCATGGATTGCGAGGCGACACATCGATCGACGAGCGTGCCCGGCTCGACAATCAGTACATCGAGAACTGGACGTTGTGGAGCGACATCGTCATCCTGGTCCAGACGTTCTCCGCCGTGATCCGCAACACGCTCGCACCCTCCCGGGCCAAGCGAGCCGTGGCCATCCCCACATCGCGTCTGTTCCCTTCCGGCACCACTTGTCGATGTGGGGGAGAGCATCTCCCGTTGTTGCAGGGGAACCCTTTCGGCTCCACCGGTCGAGCCTCCGCTCACACGGAAGATTCCGTTCGGGAGCGTATTTCGCGTCTCGATGGATCGCCGGCAGGTGGTCGAATCGGTCAACGCGGCGTTTCAGGGTCCGTCCGCTGATTTGGCCCGGGACTCCTCCGATCGTCGGGCGGACGAAGATCATCGTGCTGCCGTGATGCCCGACGAGGTGCCGGGTTGCTCTGGGGCGGCTGCCTATCCCACTTGACCTGGATAAACGACAAGGGCCGGTCATCCAGGTCCGATGGAATCGGCGATACCGGGGCGGCGGCGCCGGTGGTTCTGACAGTCCCGGAAGCGCAGACCGGCCATCCGGGACGCCAGGAATGCACCCCGCCCGTTGATAGACCACACCGGATCCGCTCCGGGGCCTGTGGTGCTGCCACGAGGGCGGCACACAGGTTGACAACCTTGGTCCATGTCCTGGGCGTGAGGCACACTGTTCGGGGGACGGGGCAAGACACTGGTGGAGACATGATGGACATCGAGCCACGTCGGTTCCTCATGCCCATGTGGGAGGGCGGCGGCAATATCCCACCTGAGCTCGGTGTAGCCCGGCGCCTGGTCGCTCGAGGCCACCAGGTGCACGTGCTCGCCGATCCGACCATCCAGGTCGGGGCGGAGGCCGCAGGTTGCACGTTCTCGCCGTGGCGGCGCGGGCCACACCGCACGTCGTTCGAGCCCTCCGACGACCTCCTCAAGGATTGGGAGACGAAGAACCCGCTGGTTATGTTGCAGCGAGCACGGGATCGCTTGATCGCCGGGCCCGCGGCCGACCATGCCGCTGACACCACCGAAGTCGTTGACGCCTTCCAGCCCGATGTCGTCGTGCCCGACTCCTTCCTTTTCGGTTCGATAATCGCCGCGCAGGCCGCTTCGCTGCCCGTAGCGCTCCTCGTGCCCAACATCTGGATCATGCCGACTCCAGGCACACCGCCGATCGGGCCTGGGTTCGCCCCGGCGAAGACGGCTCTCGGTCGTTCTCGTGACGCTGTGATGCTTGCCGTAGCCAACCGTTTGTTCGGGAGAGGCCTTCCTGCCGTCAACGCAGCCCGCTCCGCCAACGGCCTGGCGCCGTTGACCTCGTTCTACGACCAGGCGCTGAGCGCCGACCGCATCCTGGTGTTGACCAGCCCCGCGTTCGACTATGCGTCAAAGGAGGTGCCGGCCAACGTGCGGTACGTCGGCCCGGTCCTGGACGACCCGGACTGGGTGCAACCGTGGTCGCCTCCGTGGTCCGCCGCCGACGATCGCCCGTTGGTTCTCGTCGGGTTCAGTTCCACCTTCCAGAACCAGGGACCGCTTCTGCGGCGAGTGATCGAGGCACTGTCCACCCTTCCCGTGCGTGCAATCGTGACCGTGGGTCAGATGCTCGACCCCAACGAGGTCCCCGCAACCGACAATGTCGTCGTCGTCGGCTCCGCCCCCCACCGCCAAATCCTGGCTCTCGCATCGCTTGCGGTCTCCCACTGTGGACATGGCACGACCATGAAGACTCTGGCGGCGGGAGTGCCCATCGTCTGCATCCCGATGGGGCGAGACCAAAACGACACTGCTGCACGTGTGGTATTTCACGGGGCCGGCCTGCGTCTGCCACCGAGGGCATCGGTGGCCAAGATCCGCGAGACGGTGAGTCAGGTGCTCGATGACGACAGCATCCGCGCCGCCGCCAAACGTATCGCTTCCGCTATCGCCGACAACGAATTGACCACGGATCTCGTTACGGAACTCGAAGCCTTGGCACCGTGACGACAGCCGGAGCAATCCAGCGCTGCAGATCGACGGGCGGGCCCCCTTGCCGCGAGGCAGCGCACTGAACGCCATCCTCGGCTGGTTTGGTCACTCCTGACCCTGATCGCGACGTGCCGGCTGCGATTTTCGGACCCGGGTCTCCCCACGCTAGAAACTGACCCCATGGACGGCGAGGCGACGGCATTCCGAGAACAAGTCCGCGCACTCGTTGGCAAGCCAATGGGCTCGAGAAACGGCTCGCTAGCTCCTGATCCTGTGAACCAACCGATGATTCGCCACTGGGTCGCCGCTTTCGAGGATCACAACCCGGTGTACACAGACTCCGACTTCGCGGCGGGCACGCGCTTCGGCCGTATCGTCGCTCCACCACTCATGCTCCAGACCTGGACGATGGCTACTCCGAAGATCACGGGCATTGCCGAGCGGAATGGTTCACCCGTGGAGCTGGAGGATTCAAGCCCGATGTCGATCTTCGATGAGGCGGGTTTCGTGGGAACCTTGGCATCGAACTCAGAGTTCGAGATCGAACGGTATCTCCACCTCGGCGAGGTGATCTCAGCATCGACAGTGATCGAGTCAATCTCCGATATCAAGCAAACCCGTCTCGGCCGGGGCTACTTCGTGACATGGGTGACGACCTATGTCGACGGGGACGAGGCGGTTGTGGCTCGGCAGCGATTCCGCATTCTGAAGTTCAGACCCGAGGATACTGCTGCATGAGAGCGTTCCTTGTGCCTTGGCGATGACCAGATCTTCTCCTCCGCAGACCCTCGACTGGGATGCCATTCGGGTCGGTGACAGGCTCCCGGCGCTCGTGATCAATGTGACGGCTTCGGTGATCGTCGCCGGAGCCATCGCCACCCGGGACTTCATGCCGGTCCACCATGATCGCGACTATGCCAACGCCCAGGGTGCGCCGGACATCTTTATGAACATCCTTTCCGACACCGCATATTGCAGCCGCTTCCTGACGGACTGGGCCGGACCGGAGGCGATGGTCAAGAAGCTCGCCATTCGTCTCGGGGTGCCGGTATTCCCAGGCTCGACCCTCACCTATACCGGCACGGTGACAGCCACGTCGAAGTCCGGTGATGAAGGGACCGTCGAGGTCGAGCTGCAGGCCACCAACAGCCTCGGCGATCACGTATCAGGCACCGCAGTGCTCGGCGTGCCTTGCCGATGAGCCGGCTCCCTCCAGTGCACCGCTCGAAATTCCTGACAGGGGAAAATCGAGATTCTCCCGACCGATCCGTCGCAGTTGATCTTGAGGGTCGATTGCGGTAAATGAGATCTCCGAAGTCAGGGCACGAGAAGGCGGGCTGGGCATGACAGGACTGGAGCGCAAGCGGTTCGACACCCCCGATGAGACTCGACCGTTTCGGGACAAGGGTCACGTAAAGATCGTCAATATCGGTGACGGTGTCGTGGGCCTTGCCACTTTCGAGCCAGGCTGGAAGTGGTCGGACCACGTGAAGCCGATCGCCGGGACGAAGAGCTGCCAGGCGGCGCACGTCGGGTACGTCCTGTCCGGTCGCCAGGTGATCGTCATGGACGACGGCACCCAACTTGAGATCGGCGCCGGCGACGTCGTCTCCATCCCGGCTGGCCCTGATGGCTGGACTAACGGTGACGAGCAATGCGTAGTGCTGGACTTCGCCGGAATGGCCAACTACGCGAAGCCTGACTGAGTGATTGGTTGTCATTTGAGCTCGACTGGGGCAGCCGGCATCCCCGTGCGGTTGACGTTCGTTCTTGCGTCCATTGCCGTCCGGGTTATCGGTCGGCGCTTCACAGTATGCATCTGGCGTCGAACACCGAGGCGGCCGCAAGCGGGCGTGACCCGCAACCGGGCGTTCAGGGATCCCCGGCAAACAGCTCAGGCGTTCGCAGCCTTCGTCGACTGGTGACGGGGAGTTCTGGTCGCGTCCTGGGTATCGTTGGCGGAAAGTTCCCGGGGTACGTGCACACCGTCTCCCTATCTCATGAGGAAGCCCATGATCTCAATCGTTGTGAAGTTCAACGTTCGCCCAGAATGCAGTGACGAGTGGATCGATCGCATAAGCGCCTTCACTCAGGCCACTCGCCAGGAACCAGGCAATCTGTGGTTCGATTGGTCCCGCAACGTTGAGAATCCACATCAGTTCGTTCTCATCGAAGGTTTCCGGGATGCTGATGCCGGCGCTGAGCATGTCAACTCTGAACACTTCAAAGAAGCCATCCGGCAAGCGCCATCGATGCTGGTCAACACCCCAGAGATCCTGTACGCGGAGATTCCGGGGGTAGAGTGGTCATTATTGGCCGAGATGTCGGTTCCAGATGGCGGTTCAGCCTGACCATTGTGCTCGACTCGTCCCGGATCTGCCCTAGGTGGCCAAGGCTGCGCACGAGGTAGTCCAGGAGGCCACGGACGCCGGCGTGTGGGTCTTCGGCGGCGGAGTGGAAAGCCAGAAAGCGAGCGTCGTGGCCACCGACGGGACGGTCACCGACCGCCCGTACCCGGAGAACAAGGCCGTCCTCGGTGGGTTCGCAATCGTCGACGTGTCCTCACGCGAGGAGGAGCTGGAGTGGGCCGCCAAGATCGCTTTGGCGTGCCGCTGTGCGCAGGAGGTACGGGAACTCGTGCCCAACCTGACAGTCTGATCGACGCACACCCGCGGCGTCTGCAGCGGTACAGCGTCGGTCCATCAGACGTCGCCTTATAGATACCCTTCCCGACTGGTGTCGGACTCACGGCGGGTGCCCAGTCGCCGGTGGCCGGTCAGTTGGTTTCTAGGATGCCGTCTTTTGATCGAAAACGCCGATGACCAGTAACCAAGCCGCCGTAATCATGTAACAAGTATTGGTTACCATACCTACCGCTGCAATATACAGACCGGGCAGGTACCCGAGAAAAAATAGCGCCGCGCCGATCATCTCGACCACGTGTATCAGGCTTCCGCCAACAATGCGAGAGAGTCTTAGACCATCGCTCATCCTAATGGCACTCGTGTAGCCCTTGAAAAAGACGGCTGCGGAAATGCCAGAGACCACGAACAGTTCTGCGCCTATTGACCGATGGTTTTGCGCTCCCATGAGTACAAGCGCACAGCGCATGAAAACCAGTGCCAGACCTGTCAGTGTGTTTATGGCTCGATAACGATGTGTTGCGTCGATAGCGATCACTTTGACGTTGAGTGACATCGCCACAAAAACCAAGCCGGTGAGCGTGACTGCGCCTGTTCCGACCAGAAGAAAGAAATCAGTCCACTGCCCAGGCCTAAAGATATCGGCGGCAATCATGACCCAATTTGTAACAAGACGTTAATGGAATGGAGTATCAGGCATCTCGAACCAGACCTGCACTCTTGTTTGAAGCGCAGAGGTCGTGTGGCCGACCACTGGCACGCTCGTGCCGTCGTTGATGGTCACGTGGCTTGCACATCAATGGGTGTGTCCAGTTGGCGTAACGCCGCGCCCGTACGACCTTGGGACGATACGGGACTCGGGTTGAGACGCAATGCATGCCAGGCGAAGATCGCCGACCCGTCTCCGCTTTGGCGAGGCTGAGCGGTGGGGATTACCCCGGCAAGCTGCGCTGGCAGATCAGTTCGACTGGGTGGGCTGAAGCAACAGGCTCCCTAGCGGGAGGGAGTCGTCTACGAATAGCGCGTGATGTATCCGCGTTTGCGGAACAGCGACAACATGGCGACGACGAAGACGACGGCTGCTACCAGCAGAGCCAGCGTTCCGACGGCGGCGATCCCGACCTGACCCCACTCGAGGCTTCGATGAACCAGGAGGGCCCGGCCAGCCGCAAAGGCATGCGTGGTCGGCAAGGCGATGGCAATGGGGCGAAGAATCCAGGGTAGAGCCTGGATCGGATAGAAGATCCCTGACAGCGGCATCACGATGAACAGGATGCCCCAGGCGAGCGCCTCTGCCCCAGAACCGAAGCGGAGGACGATCCCGATGACGAACAAGGCGATGACCCACCCGACGGTGAGGAGGACTGCGACGACCGGAATGATCTGCCACCCCACATTTGTGACATTGAAGGCGTAAAAGCCAAAGGCGGTGAGGGCCGCCACGCCGACGCCCATCGCGAGCTTCACCATGCCGAAGAGCATCACGCCGAGCACGTACTCCAGTTCGGTCATCGGGGTCGCCATCAGATTGAGGAGGTTCCGGGACCAGGTCTCTTCCAGGAGTCCGGTCGACAAGGCGATCTGGGACTGGTAAACGACGTGCCAAAGCACGATCCCCGATAAGAGATAGGCGAAGGCGATCGAACCGTTCCCGCTGTGCCGTGAGACGAACACGCCCAGTGAACCGAACAACAAGACGTCGACCAGGGGCCAGACGGTGACATCGAACAGTCGATGGGGACTTCGCTTGAGGACATAGGCGTGGCGTCGAGCGATAGCGAGAATCCGCCTCCTGGACTTCGCCCAGTCTCCCCGCCATTGACGGTGCGTAACGAGCTGGTTCTGGCTCATGGGAAGCGGTCCGCTCTCTCCGGGGCATCAGTATCGGCACTCGGAGGTTGGGCCGCGGCCAGATGGAGGAACACGTCCTCCAATCCACTGCGGCCGAACGACGCCGTCACGCGGGCCGGGGACCCGTCAGCCACCACCCTCCCGTGCGCCAGGAACACGACACGTTCACATAGCTTCTCGACCTCGGACATGTCGTGGCTGGTAATCAGAAGCGTCGAGCCATCCGTGCGAGCCAGATCGAGCAGTCCCTGGCGAACCCGCATCGCCACCTCGGGGTCCAACGAGGCCGTGGGCTCGTCAAGCACGAGAAGTCGGGGCCGGTGGAGGGTGGCCTTCACAATGCCCACCAGGGTCCTCTGTCCTGAGGACAGCTCGGTACCGAGCGACGACGCCAGGTGGCCGATTCCAAAGCGCTCCAGGGCGTCGTCGATGGCGGCAGTTGGGTGGGCTACCCCGTAGAGGTCGGCATACATGCGCAGGAACTCCCGAACCCGCATTCGCTCGGCTAGGGGCAGGTAACCCGCGGCGAAACCCACTTGGGCGAGGGCGGCGGTCCTCCCCGCGGGTAGCCGGTGGCCGACCAGATCGACTGAACCGGCGTCGGGGGTCACCACCCCGAGCAGCATGAACAGGGTCGTGGTCTTCCCCGCACCGTTGGGGCCAAGGAGGGCAACGTGCCCGCCCGAGCCCACCTCCAAGTCCACACCCGCGACGGCGACCTCGCCTCGAAATCGTTTCACGAGCCCGGTCGCTCGCACCACGGTGTCCATGGCATCCCACTATGGCAGGCGTGGCGAGCGACCCACTCGACATCAGGAGACGACGGGGCAATTCGGTTCGAACTGGCGGTGTCGCCGACCTCGATTTTTTGACCTACTCCCTATAACGAGCCGGCCGGCCATCGAGGATCACAGTCTTGGTCTCGAGGAAGGGGAGCAGTCCTTCGGTGCCGCCCTCACGCCCGATCCCGGACTGCTTGAATCCGCCGAACGAGACACTGAAGTCGGTGCGGAAGGCGTTGTGGCCTACGGTCCCGGAGCGGAGTCGGCGCGCTACCTCGCGCGCCCGGTCGACGTCATTGGTGAAAACCGAGGCGTTGAGTCCGTAGATGGTGTCGTTGGCGATCGCTACCGCCTGCTCCTCGTCGGCGGCGGGGATGACGCTGAGGACCGGGCCGAAGATCTCCTCTTGGGCGATGGCCGAGGAGTTGTCAACGTTGCCGAACACGGTGGGCTCGACGTAATAGCCCCGATCGAGGTGTGCTGGGCGGCCGCCACCGGTGGCGAGGGTGGCCCCTGCCGCCTTTCCCTGGGCGATGTATCCCTCGACGCGGTCGCGCTGGCGTTCTGCGACGAGGGGTCCCATCTGCGTACTGGCGTCGAAGGGGTCACCCACGCGGACCTGGGAGAAGGCGCTGGCCAGAGCCTCGACCATCTCGTCGTGCCGGTTCCGGCTGACCACGATGCGGGTCAACGAGGAGCAGACCTGGCCGGTCATCATGCACTCGGCACGGGCCAGCGTGGCCGCCGCCGTCGAGATGTCCACGTCATCGAGAATGACGGCAGCCGACTTCCCGCCGAGCTCGAGGGTGCACCGGGCGATCCGCTCGCCACAAATTGACGCGATGCGCCGGCCCGCGGCAGTGGAGCCGGTGAAGGTGATCTTGTCGACGCCCGGATCGCGGACCAGCAGCTCGGAGACTTCCCGGTCGGCGGTAACGACATTAAGGACGCCTGGCGGGAGCCCGACCGATTCGGCGACCTCGGCCACCACGTACCCCTCGGCCGGGGCCTCAGGTGAGGACTTGAGGATGACCGTGCAGCCGGCCAGGAGAGCCGGTGCGACCTTGTAGCTGATCAGGGTCATCGGAGCGTTCCACGGGATGATGGCACCGACGACACCCACCGGCTCGCGCACGAGCAGGCCGAACTCGCCTCCGGACGGGGTGACCGGCTCCTCGAAGGCGAAGGTCTCGGCCAAGCCGGCGTAATACTCGAACGTCGAGGCACCACCGATGCCCGCGTACTGGGCGATGGAGTGCAGCACGCCCGCCTCGCGTGGCCACACCTGGCCGAGGTCGGCAGTGCGTTCCTTCAGCCCTTCGGCCATCGCCCGCAGATAGTCGGCCCGCTGGGCGTGGGACATCCGGGGCCAGGGCCCCTCGTCGAATGCCTCCCGGGCGGCCGCGACGGCGCTGGCCATATCCATGTGCTGGGCCTCAGCCACCGTGAGGAAGACCTCCTCATTGGTGGAATCGATCACCTGAATGGTCGCGTCCGAAGACGGTTGCACCCAGGTGCCACCGATGAAGAACCGGTCAGCATGCTTCAACGAGGCGGCCGTCTCATTTGCCAGGGTCATCGACAATCCTCCCCCATGTTCCCAATCCGTGCTCGGTCAGAATCTAGGGGACCGATCCTCCGATCGCCATAGGGCGTTTGTTGCGTCCCTTGGGTATGAAAATGGATCGAGTTCTCTCGGATGATGGCCCGGTGGAGCCTGGTCCCGACCTCCGAACATCACCGCTCTCGAGGTCGTGATCCGCCCGGTGGTGTTTCCCGCGCTCGAGTGGTGACCGATGCGCCGATGCGCGTCAGAATGCCTCAGTGACCACCGCCGATCCTCCTCCTGAAGATGTCCTGGACCGACTTCGTCAACGAGTGACAGTGCTGGAGGGTCTTGTCTCTGCGCTTGAGCAGATCGACACGATCAACGCGATGGTCGACGAATGCGACGACCGGGCGGAAGCAGTCGAGGCTCTTGCCCGCCTCGGTTACGACGGCGTTCAGGCAAGCGCAATCCTCGACCTGACGGTCGGTCGGCGTACCGCAACAGCCCGGCGACAGCTAGCCGAAGAGTTGCGTTCGGGACGAGAGTTCCTCGACCAACACAAGGGGGATTGAGAGCCGCTCGGGAGACTCCCGGTTCAGCCAGACGTCTGCCGCCATTGGAGGCGTAGAGTGAATCCGTGCTGGCGAGGGTCATGACCTTTTACGCGACGGGCAGTGACCTGGCTGACCTGGCCGAATCGTTGCGATCTGAACTACCTCCCATCTATGAACCGATCCCTGGGTTCAAGGCGTTGCTCGTTCTTGAGAAGCCGGGCGACCGGAGCCACGTCATCGCCCTCACGATCTGGGATGACGAGGAGAGCCTTCTTGCCAGTGAGAAGATCGCCGACGCGTTCGCTGATCAGATCACCCATGCGGCTGGTAATGCTGTCGCTCGCAACGTCTACAACGTCTTCGGGTCGATCGGAATCGGTGGGTGAGCTCCATTGGGATCTGACGACTCAGCACTGGGCTTCACGCAGTCGCTCGTCACGACACGCCTAGAGGTGCGGCCGCCCCGCGAGGCGGACCGTGTCCGTTTCACCGAACTCTTCCGCAACGACGCGTTCATGATCTTCTCGTCCCAAGCACTGACCGAGGAAGCGGCCGGTAGGCGTTTTGATCACATGCTCGCAATGTGCGAGAACATTCCGTTCTCGAAGCAGCCGATCGTGGAGCAGGCGTCCGGCATCGTCGTCGGCTACACCGGCGTTGACTACTTCACGTTCGAGGATGAGGAACGTCTGGAATGGGGGTACCGGCTGGTGCCTGAGGCGCGAGGATTGGGGTACGCGACCGAGGCGAGCCAAGCTCTGCTTGCCCGCGCTCGTGAGGCGTTCTCAGGCGAGTTGCTCGCGATAATCGACCCGGCCAATCATTCCTCCGAAAATGTCTGCAGGAAGCTTGGGTTCGCCTTCCTGAAGGAGGCGCGTGTGGATGGGGACGTTCGGAACCTCTACACCCTGGCCATCGGCGACAGAGCCTCGTAAGTGTGGGACGCGGAGCACCCGTCTCTACGGAGACGGTCGTTTCGGGCCAAAAGGAGCGGTTCCGGGCTCCGCCCGGTCACTGACCCTCTGCCCGAGTCAAGGGCAATCCCGATCGGTTAGCTGGGCGGCAAGCACCACGACGCGCGCCACAGTTGGGCGACCGGCAACCTCGCCCGAGGAAGGTCCAGAGGAGTCCGACGACGAGCACGACGGTGAGGAGGTGGTCGGCTTACGCCACTGTGCCGTCAAGCCGGCGACGATACCCCTGGCCCGCAGGTGACGGCACCGTTGTAACCAGGCCTTCGCCCCATACGTTAGCTCCGTGGGCAGTATGCGCGACGCAGTCGTCTGGGCCGGCAGCTACATCCGGCGGCGGTGGCGGTCGCTCCTCGTTCTCGCCCTGCTGGCCGGGCTCACCTCGGCCCTGGCCATTGCCGCGGCCGCCGGTGCCCGGTGCCCGGCGCACGGACACGGCGCTCGCTCGCCTGGAGACGACCACCAACGCCATGGAAGCGGTGGTATTCGCCAGCCAGAGCGGCGACTACCACCCCAACTGGACCTCTCTGGAACGCCAACCCGAAGTGGCTGAGCTGGCGCCCTGGGACCTCATGTTCGGGATGTCCAATGGGCAGCCCGTCATCCTTTTCGGGTCCGACGACGGCAGGTGGCTGGGCACGGTGGACCGGGCGGTGGTGGCGCTCTGGCCGGCGCGCAGCGTTGTGCGGTCCCGACCGGCGGTCGTGTTGCGCACCGAGTGAGGCCCGCCCAGTGCGCGCCAAGTGCCGCCATCGCTCGCCGCCGCGTGGGGCGCAACGGCGCGGGATTCGCGCCCGAGAGCGATACCGCTCGGGTGCCTTTCCCAGGAGCTCACGCCGGGTGCAACCGACGCGGGCGGTCCTTCGGGCTCGGGCATCTCGTGAAGAAATAGCTCGAGAATGATTCCGAACCTCATGACGCGGTGTCGTCTGCCCCCCATTTGGGAGCTGAACGCTCGATGAACTCAGTTGACTTCAGGTTCGGTTCGTGACGCTGCTCGCAGGTTCGCTTGTGTGTGCGCTCGGCACCGCGCCAGCGGGTAGCGCCGAGTACCGCAACACCTTCGCCGTCGCTGTACCCATCGCCACGGTGGCGGTGAGCACTGGGATCAGAAAGAGGGCGGTGCGCAATGTAGTCGATGATGCGATTGCGCCGATCACGACCGGTCCCACGACGAAGCCGGCCCAGCCACAACCGGCCACCGAGGCGACCGCTCTTCCGGTGTTCACGTTGCCCACCGCTCCGGCCGCCCTGAGGGTCATCGGGATGACGCTTCCGAGTCCGGCTCCGAGCAAGGCGAATCCAACGAGCACGCTCACGGGACGTGCGATGACGAGACCGCCAGCGAATCCGAGCGTGGCGATGGCGGCGAGCAAAGGGAGCAAACGGTGGGCGGGGAACCTGGTAAAGAGCCGATTGCCCGAGAGCCGAACGGCCAGCATGGCGAATGCATAGATCGCAAAGCCCATGCCGGCGACAAGAGGTACGGTGTGCATCGAGTTGTGGAGATAGACGGCGGCCCAATCGGCTGCGGCACCCTCGCAAAGCATGTCGGCGAAGGCAATGCCCCCAAGGACAATCAGCTGGCCTTGCAGCACGCCGTGGCGCCCCTCCCGACCGCCTGTCGAAGACCCTGGGTCATCGCCCATCCGCTGGTCGGGGATCATCCGGGTCGTGAGCCAGCCAACGACCAGTAGGCACGGTACCGCCAGGATCAGCAGCTGCTCGCTCAGCGAGACGCCCAGTCCCGCCGCAGACGCTCCGATGACCGCACCGACGAGGGCGCCACTGCTCCACGAGCCATGGAAACCTGGCATCAGCACCCGGCCGGAGAAAAGCTCGACCGCGATCGCTTGGGTGTTCATCGACACGTCGAGCATCCCCTGGAAGAAGCCCCAGAGCAGGAACGCGACGAAGAAGGTTCCGAACGAACCAGTGAGCCCGATGAATGGCCCCGAGACGCAATAGCCGAGGAGGGCCAGGCGGACCGTCGGCCTGCTGCCAATTCGCGGCAGGATGCGGGCAGACACCACCATGGCCAGGACCGAGCCGATGGGTGCCCCGAGCAAGGCAAGTCCGAGCCGGCCGTCGCTGAGGCTGAGATGCTGTTTCAGCTGCGGTATGTGGGCCGTCCACGAGGCGAATAGGAAGCCGTGCACGAAGAACACGGCGATGACGGCCACGCGCGGCCAGCGGTCCACCGACGCCGGTGCCGTTCGTCGGTTGAAGCCCGGACTCAGCGTCAGACGCAGCGGATATCTACTCCCATCGCCCGCAGCTCCTCCACCCTCTGCTGGTCGGCTCCGGCATCAGTCAGGATGATGTCGATCTCGTCGAGATCACAGACATGTCCGAACGCCACTCGCCCGACCTTCGAGGAGTCGGCCACCGCGATGACCCGCTGCGAGGATCTGACGGCGGCCCGCTTGACCGCCGTCTCGGCGAGAAAGTGGGTAGTAATGCCCGCCCTGGCGTCGATGCCACATGGGCCCATCACGCACGTGTCGAATCGGAGCTGAGCGAGAGAAGGTTCGGTGAGACTCCCCGTCAACGACAGCTCTCCCGGACGGACCTCGCCACCCGGGAGGAGGAGCTTGATGCCCGGGCACTCATGCAGCTCGAAAACTGGCCTAAGGGCGAGCGGCATGACGGTCAACCGCCGGCTGCGGAGTGCCCGTGCCACCTCCATGGCGGTGGTACCACCGTCGAGAATGACCGTCTCCCCGTCGGCCAAGAGGCTGGCCGCAGCAGCACCTATCGTCGCCTTGACGTTGCTGAATTCGAGGGCCCGGATGCCGTACGGGGTCTCCTCGGCGCTGAGAAAGACACTCGCGGCCCCGCCGTGCACACGTCGGAGGCCCCCACTGCGCTCCAGCGACTCGAGATCACGACGCACGGTCATCTCAGAGCAATCCAGCGCATGAGCGAGCTCCCCGACCAGCACTGGACTGCGTTGGCGGAGCGCCTGCAGGATCATCTGATGGCGCGTGTGCACATCCATAATGGTTAAACTAACATAGTTTATGTGCATTCTCACACGGGCGCGGGACGCCCTCCGGTCCGGGCAGTGGTGTTCGATGTGGGCGGCGTCCTGCTCGACTGGGACCCCCGGCACCTCTACCGCAAGCTGTTCGCGAACCAGGCGGAGATGGAATGGTTCCTCGCCGAGGTCTGTTCGCCGGCGTGGCATGCGCCCCACGACCGGGGTGTCTCGACCGCGGCATCGTGCGCCGAGCTCGCCTCCAGGCATCCCGAGCTCTCCGAGCTCATCTGGGCCTGGTCGACTCGCAGCGAGGAGATGATCGGTGGCGTCGACGCCGGATCGGTAGAGGTCCTCCGGGCAGTGAGCGAAACCGGGCTGCCCTGCTATGCGCTCACCAATATGGAGGCGGAAACGTATCCGCTTCGGCTCAAGCGATTGCCGTTTCTCGGTTGGTTCGACGGTACCGTCGTCTCGGGTCGGGAGGGGGTTGCTAAGCCGGAGCCCGCGATCTTCAGACGACTGCTCGACCGTTTCGGCCTGACGCCGAACACGACGCTGATGATTGACGACACCGAGGAGAACCTCGAGACGGCCAGCAAGTTGGGTATCCAGACCACTCTCTTTCGCTCATCCCGCCAACTCCGGGAGGACCTTGAGGCCCTCGGGGTTCTGGCCCGATCTCTCGCAGCGCCGTAGCGGAGCGAGAGACCAAAACGCCCAGAGTCGTTGGCGGCAGCCACTACGGGTACGCGATGTTCCTCGGCGGGGACGGCGGTGCAACCCCGTGGTCGTTTGGATGTCGGGGGCAGATCGCTGACCTTCGTGAACACCCATCCTTGGGGTGGTCACAAAACTGCCTGATCAGACGCGACCCGGCCTCGTGCAGGAGTCACCAACGAAGGAGCGAGCCACCAATCTGCTGGCAGGGTGGTGAGCTCACGGGCCGCCCCCGTTCTTCCCAGGGTGGACTCCGGGGCGCGGGGCGCGGGTACGGTGCAGAACTGGATCAGAAACCCAGCTGGCAACACTGTCGAAGCGAAGAGGAGATGGGTTGGGGTGAGCTTCACGCCGTACGACCGGCCCGTCCGAGCCGCTTTCGTGGGACTCGGCCGCATCTACGACCTGAATATGCCCGCCTATGTCGACAATCCCGACGTCGAGGTAGTAGTGGCCCTGGTCGACCCGAGCGAGGAACGTCGGACCCAGCGCCAGGCGGACTGGTCCGGTGCGCAAACCTTCGCCTCGGTGGGCGAGCTGGCCGCGAGCGATGTCGAGGTTGACGCCGTCGAGGCGTTGCTACCGATCCCGCTGCACGCAGAAGGGGTGATCGAGCTTCTGCGTCATGGATGGCACGTCAACTTGCAGAAGCCGATGTGCAACGACCTGGCTGATGCAGAGAGGATGCTCGCCGCCGCCAGTGCCAATGACCGACTTTTGAGGGTCATGGGGAACTACATCTTCTACGAGCCACTGGTGAGGCTGAAGGACGTCGTGGCCTCGGGCGCCCTGGGCGAAGTTACCGGATACCACATGAAGATGGTGGGTAGCGGGCGCGGGGGCTGGGACGTCCCCACCAGCAGTTACGAGTGGCAATTTCAGCAGATGCGGTCGGGCCGTGGCATCCTTGTTTTCGACGACGGGTGGCACAAGCTGGCCACGGCCATCTGGCTCTTCGGCCCAATCCGTGAGGTGAGGGCATGGGTGGGAGCCACTGAGATTGTGCCTGGCGTCGAGATGGATGCTCCCAGCACCATTGTGTGGGAGCACGACGACGGGGTGCGCGGGGTGTGGGACATCACACTGGCGATCGATATATACCTGCGGTCCGACTACTACACCAACGACGAGCGTTGGGAAGTGACCGGGCGGCGCGGCTTCGCCCGGGTGAACCGGTGCACAGGCCGAGGTATCCAGCAGCCGAGCCTCGAGGCTTACGCCGATGGGGAGATGCGCTTCTACCACGCCCTCGATGACGACTGGGCCAGCAGCTTCCGAGACTCCGGGCGCCACTGGCTCCGCTGGCTCCACACCGGCGATGGGGCCATGCTGTGGAGCGGTGCCGAAGCTGTCGATGTGCTGCGATTCGCCCTGGCCGCCTACGCCAGTAGCGCCAGTGGCGGTGTTGGGGTGGACCCCAAAGCGCTCCAGTAGCTACAACTACTACCCATCAATCGCTACCACCGTCCAGGGAGAAGAACTCCTAGCGCTCAGCCTGGTAGTTCCGACAGTCCCGGTAGCGCAGAATGGCATGTTCGAGCGATTCAGACGGATGCCGGACTCCAAGAAAATGGCGTGTTACTGATCGACCCGATCCGGCGTGGTCGCGCCGTTGGGACACTCTGTCATGGGCCTTCGCCGGCGATCGGGGATAGTCCCAGAAGTTGCGGCTCCGCCCTTGGCGCTATCGGGCACCCATCACATCTTGCGACTGCGCCGTGTCCACGAACTGCTGGAAGCTCGTCACTTTGTCGTCACGAACCTTGAATACGTGGCAGACCTGCGCGTCCAAACTCTTGCCGGTCATCTTGAAGGTCCCCGTGTAGCGTCCTTCGACGACGACCGTGTCGCCTGCATCGTAGAAGTCCTTGGGATGAATGACGAAGGTGCCGTCAAAGTCTGCCCCGATCTTCATGAACAGGTTCCCGAGGTCTTGTACGGACGGCACTGAAGTGTATGGAAAGTCCTGGGGTGAGGCTTGCGCCTCACCCCAGGACCATTTACCAACGTCCTCGGACGTCGCCTACGGAAGCTTGATGACCCCGTGGGTCGCCGCCAGCTTCTTGAGCCCATGCTTGCCGGCCGCTAGACCAGCGACCACGAGTGGGCTTTGCGCACTGTAGGCGAAACTATGGTCGACAACAGTGCCCGCAAACGAGCCCGTGACCGTGCTCGGCCCCATCGCTGCGGGGTTGGGGAGCTCAAAGCCCACGTTGGGATCGAAGGCCGAGGCGGCTCCAGCGAGCGTGATCGTGCTGTTGGTGAACGTGGCTTTTGCCAAGCCGTGCATTCCCTTCCAGGCGATGCTGAGGTGCACCGGGGTAGTGATTCCTTGGAGCAAACCATTGACTCCGGTACCGCCACCGCCGAAGCTTCCGGTGATCTTGCCCTTGGTGATCGTGTCCGTAGAGCCGGTCACGGTGCAACCCGTCACCTTGCCCTTGACGCTGATCGTGGTTCCGCCAGTATTCAGCGTCAACGCCGGCAAGAACGAGATCTTGACGGCAACGCCAGTGCACTTCACCACACCCGTCGCCGCCCCAACGAACGGGGGTGGCTTCGGAGTCTTGGCCAGAGCCGGGGATTGGAGGATTGCCACGCTTGTCGTCGGTAAGGCGAGTGCCAGCACCCCCATCAGGATCTTGCGACGCATATGCATAGTTCCTCCTCTAATTTGACGCTGGGTCGACGCCCCATTGCGATGCCCCCGCCACCCAAGATGTGACATTGAAACAACGCACCCACTTCACCGTCGCGCAGGTGTTCATGGTCGAACAGGGCCGTTCGGCACTTGTCTTGAACCTCGGACGGCTGCAGCGTTCAACCCGACACTGAGAGAGGGGCCCGGGCACTCAAACAGCGTTCTCGTTGAGGCGCTCGGATCGGCGATCATGGATTGAAGGGTCCGAGCCCTACAGCACCGAACCCGCAAACTGCATCGGTCGGTGGCCGGCTACGCCGCGGGCACCGGAGGAAGCCTCCACCGACAGGGCTCGGATGCCAAGTAGTCGAGGGCCAGGTACCTTGGCAAGCCGCAAGCGCGCAAGCCGCAAGCCGCACGCCGCAAGCCGCACGCCGTCGAGCGTTCACGCCGGGTAGCCTCGGGATCGTTGGGCGAAGCATGCTTCTCTAGGAGGTGAACGATGCCGGTCATCGTGGTTACCCGGCTTCGACTGAAGGACTCGGCATTCTCGGACGAGTTCTTTGCAAGCGCAGTTGCGGTTGTCGAGCAGGCGAGCAACTCGGAGGGAAATCTCGCCGCCGACGTAATCGCCGACGCCAACGACACGTATTGGACACGCACGGCCTGGCGAGAGCGTGATTTGATGAACGCCTTCGTTGGCGCGGAGCCCCACTTGGGGACGATGGGTCACATCGCCGAGTGGTGCGACGAGGCGACCTTCGTCGACTGGGACGAGGCAGGTACGGAGCTACCTGATTGGCAAGCGAGCTACGAGCGCCTTGTCACTGAGGGCCAGGGAGCTAGCCTCACCCATCCCTCGGATGCCCACATGACTCGCGATTTTCCCGCTCCAGTCGTGTCCTCGTAGGTCATTCGCAACCATGGTGGACCGACCGGGGTGACTGTTCCCACTGTCCTGACTGCACTCCCAGTCGGAACAGTTGGAATAGTCGGAGCACTCTCCAGGAAAGTGTCCCCACAGACGTGTGCCGGGGAGTGGTTGCCTCCCCTTGCCAGCGGAGACAGGAGTGTGAGGCAGCGGGTCCGCCGACCGGGACCGGACTTGACCTCCCGAGCGGCCTGGGCTTGGTCGGACATTGGCAAGGCAGACACGAAGGGTCAGACTTCTGGCAATGGATCCCTTCGAAGCCTCTGCCGTGCGCGCCGCCTTTGACACCGTCGCCCAGGATTACGCAGAAGCATTCGCTGATGATCTCCTTCAGCTGCCGCTGGATCGCCAGGTCCTTGATACCTTCGTCGAGCGGATTGCTGCTGGAGGGTCCGTGCTCGACCTGGGTTGCGGTCCCGGCCAGGTTGGTCAATACCTCGCGGCACGCGGACTCCGTGTCGTTGGAATGGACCTGGCGCAGCAGATGCTCCTGGTGGCGTGCCAGCGCACCGGCAACCGCCGCTTCGCGTGTGGCGACATGCGTGCGACCCCCTTTTGATCGGGGTCGTTCTCGGGCGTTCTCGCGCTCTACTCCGTCCACCACCTTCCACGCCCGGTGCTTGGAACCACATTGGCCGAGATCCACCGAATCCTCAAGTCATCGGGCACTTTCGTCGTCACCACCCATTTGGGCGAAGGAGAGGTGTACAGCAACGAGTTCTTGGGTCACAACATTGACACCGTGGGAGGCACTCTCTACCGTGACGATGAGTTACTCGCGGCGCTAGACAGCCAGTCGTTCGTGATCGAAGAAGTCCACTATCGCGACCCACTGCCTCACGAGCACAATACCGAACGGATCTATGTGACTTGCCGTCGAGTGGACAAATGACCCTTGACGCGACGCCCGCTTTTGGTCTCATCGCCGGTACGTATCTGGGGTACTCGGAACCATTCAAGAACGGTAGCCAGATGTTGATCTCCCGCGAACAGGCGCTGAACGGTCGCGTCCTTGCCCGCTGTGTAGTCGCGTCGGCCTTCGGGGTGCTCGTCCGACCTAGCTGGCTGAACGGGGGAGTGGTGGCCTCGCCTCGCCAGCTGAGACGGGAGCGTGAGGCAGTGGATCTGCCGACCTGAGCCGGGTGTTCCCGATCGGCCTGAGGGTGGTCGGCTGGGTCCTGCCAGGAGGCACAGAACCAGCAGGGACCGATCAGCTCAAGGAATGATCTAGATGGGAGTCGTGAAGCCAACTCAGGAGCTTGTCGCTCAATCTCCGTGAGGTCCGCTGCAGAATCTGCGGACTTGTATTGTCCGTGTTGTGGCGACGAACAGGCTTGGGGTGCACTCGCCAACGCCGCCGCATTACAGGTGCCGCCCATGAGCAGCATCAGGCACGAGTTGAGTCGGCTCGGCCGCGGGGAGGGCATCGTCTCGATCCAGAGTCTCTCCTTTGGGGTCGTCGGCGACGTTTGGCTCGTCACATATCACGACGGTTCCCGGATCGTCGTGAAGACGTCCTTCGACGTGGCGGAGGACCTCTTCGCAGTCGAAGCCGATGGCCTCGACACCCTTAGAGCCAGCGGGTACGTCCAAACAGTAGAGGTGCTCGCCGTCACGCAATGGATGCTCGTGCTGGAGGCGCTCGGCCCCCGTGACGACAGCCGAACCGCCTGGGAAGCCTTCGCCCACGATCTCGCCTGCCTCCACGGTGGCACGATCCACGACCGCTTCGGTTGGCACCGCGACGGCTACCTCGGCTGGCTCCCCCAGTACAACACCTGGACCGAGGACGGCCATGCCTTCTTCGCCGAGCACCGCCTTCTGCGCTATCTGTCGGAACCGCTCACCGAACAGGCTCTAGAACCGGCGGACCGACGCGCCATCGAACACTTGTGCGACGAACTGCCCGAGATCATCCCTGAGATGCCGCCGGTCCTGACCCACGGTGACCTGCACCCAGCCAACATGCTCGGTGGGCCCGACGGTCGCCTCGTGCTCATCGACCCCGCCGTTTCCTACACCTGGGCCGAGGTCGACATCTCCATGCTCTGGTGCGACGAACTACGGCCGCCCGAATCGGAGCACTTCTTCAGCCGCTACCAAGAACTGAACCCCTCCCCGCCCGGCTGGACGGAACGCGCTCCGCTCCTGTACTTGCGAGAGGTCCTCAGCACCATCGCTCATCTCGGCGACCCGAGCGACTACATCTGCTCCTGGGCTATCAGCTACTTGCGGCGGACCCTGGCCCCCTTCTACCGCAGCTGACGGTCGTGGACCTCTGGCCCGGGCGATACGTGCCGTGTCCTTGGGTCTGAAACTGCAAGCGCTCTTTTGTCTCCTCAGGTTCTGTCGAGCCGACGTGAGCACGATGGTCGTCAAAGCGATAAGGGACAGCGTGACCGCAATACCTGCCAGCGTCGTCGAGCGGTCTAAAGAGGAACCCAAGGGCCGACCCAAACCCTACGGCGATGAAGGCCCGAAAAGTCAGGAACCACCACAGGCGCGGCTCTCGGCGGCTAGTTGCACAGGGATAGATGGTGGGCGGCGTGCCATTCCGCCATGGGTTGGTGGGACCCGGTCGTAGATTGCCGTTCCCGACTAGGCCGGACTCAAAGGCGAGAGTCG